>CAZCSF010000001.1:0-75212 GCA_964501295.1 uncultured Candidatus Bathyarchaeia archaeon
TAAACGAGAGAGGCATAAAGGCTAATGCTTTGTTGCCCCCAATGCGGCTCAACGCTCCTTTACAGAGATGGACTACGCTATCTAGCTGACGGAACAAGCGTCCAACGTTGGCTCTGTAGAGAATGCAGATATCGTTTTACTCGGCAACGATGCAACAATTCAAAAACATCACAACACCTTCAGAAAGTTCAAAGGCAGGTTTTATATTCATTTGAAGCATTACCTACTAACCGCCAATGGAACTATGAAGCCTTAGGCAGAGTGCCCACCAGCAAGCCAAAGCTGGTGCAAACATTGGCCGAAGTAGAAACCCTACAGAAGGAAAACCCCACGCGGGAGGGGACAGCGACAGAGCAGGCAGCGAACGTAAGCAAAATCTTGGAATACGCTTGGTGGCTGAAAAAGAAAGGAAGAAGTGAGGAAACCATCAGGTCAAGGGTCCGTAGGTTAAAGGGCCTTGCAAAACACTGCAATTTGATGGATCCTGAAGATGTTAAGGAGGCTCTTGCAAAACTCCCTCAGAAAAATAGCACAAAGGCTATCACAGTGTCAGTTTACACGGATTTTCTTAAATGCTTTGGCCTCTCCTGGGAGCCTCCAGAGTATAAAATGGAGGAAAGCATACCATTTATTCCGTTAGAACGAGAAATAGATGAATTAATAGCTAGCTGTAACAAGCGAACTGCAACGCTTTTGCAAGTGTTAAAAGAAACAGGAGCCAGAATAGGCGAAGTTGCAAAACTAAAATGGATAGACTTCGACGCTGAAAGGAGAACATTGAGGATACAACCGGAGAAGGGCAGCAATCCACGCATACTTCCTATTTCAGAGAAACTAACGGGAATGCTAAACAACTTGCCAAAAAACAGCGAATACATTTTCAATCCACACACTAAGGCATTAAGAACAGCCTTCAGCAAACAGAGGAGAAAAGCGGCCGTAAAACTCAACAACCCAAGGCTGCTAAAAATCACATTTCACACACTCCGTCACTGGAAGGGAACAATGGAATATCACAAAACGAAAGACCCATGGCACGTCAAAAAAGTGTTGGGACACAAATCACTTCAAAGCACAGAGGTTTACATAAACATTGAGCAAGCAATATTCCAAGTCACAAACGACGAATATCATGTCAAAGTCGCTCATAACATAAAAGAGGCATGCGCCCTACTGGAGGCCGGCTTTGAATACGTAACCGACATGGAAGGCGTTAAAATCTTCAGAAAACGCAAGTAGGGGGCTGGTGTGTTATTTATAGGGCTGGCGTGTTGGCTGTAACCCGCCTTCTGTTTTATGTGGCATCCGGCTAATCGGGCTACCCGCGCTTTAGGTAGACTCTTCATCAGCGCTTGTTTGCCCTTTCCACGTGCAGGACGGCCGTTTCACCGTTTCCACCCAGCATTCTCAACAACTTAGCATGTTTCATAGGCATCTTGCCCGGGTGGACGTTTCGTTTCTGCTCCGTTGCCAAGGCTCTCGCCTTACGCCCTTGCGGGCGTTGCACTTCTACATGTGGGCGGAGTTTCCTCAGGCTTCACAAGTCAGCCCGAAGGCCACACGCCAACTCGCCAACCCAAGATATGACATGAGCGAAAAGTGTGCAATAAAAGTTTTGGAAGATTTATTTTGATGCAAGGGTTTATGGGTTATAGGGTTGGTTGAAGTTATGGCTAAGCGTGTAGTTTTGGTTACTGGTACGCCTTGTGTGGGGAAGACCTCTGTGGCGCGGTTGCTTACTTTGAGGCTTAATGCTGTTTATGTGAATTTGACAGACTTAGCCATTAAGGAGAATCTTGTTTTTGGGAAGGACGAGGAAAGAGGCTCATTGATTGTTGATAAAGAGCAGATGAAACGCGCAATTAGCAAGCTTATAGAAAGCAGTAAACAAAGCGTTGTTGTAGATGGACATTATGCAGCAAACGTTGTTCCAAAACAGTTTGTAACCCATGTTTTCGTTCTGAGGCGCAACCCTGTTGAATTGCGTGGTTTTATGGAAAAGGCAGGTTTTTCAGGGAATAAATTGTGGGAGAATTTAGCTTCTGAAATCTTGGATGTTTGCTTGGTTGACGCGTTAAACACTTATGGAAAAAGTAGAGTCTGCGAAATTGATGTCTCTGGCAGAAGTATTGAAGAGGTTGTGGAGGAAATTTTGGAGGTTTTAAATGGTTCTAGGAAGTGCGGTGTAGGCGTGGTTGACTGGTTGGGTAAATTGGAAAGTGAGGGGCTTCTGGAGGAGTTTTTAAGAATTTAAAGTTTATAGATTTTTGCTTACGCTTTTAAGCTTTGCAGAATCTGCCTCTTAGTTATTAGCATTATTTTTCTTCTGTTGGCGTAGGATTTTGCATGGTCGCTGAATTTTTCGCCTACTATTATTGGGTTGGGCAGTTCAACCTCTTCAGAGGCTTTGTCAAGATTTATTATGACGTTTATGCCTATCGTTCTTTTCCAGTCCTTTATCCAAACGCCTTGGGTTAGGCGTCCTTTTTGGATTATTAGGTCGAAGTTTCTTGGAATTCCCCTGTAGCCCTCAAGGCTGACGTTCTCCTCTACTTTATAACCCTTTTTTCTAAAGTATTGTATCACCGACTCTTTTAGGCTGGAATGTTTCGAGTTTGCTTCTTCAGTGTTCATTGGCATCCTCTTGCATTAAGCGTTATCTAGTTGTGTGGTGAAAAGGTTTTCGGAGTGGAAACGATTGCAAAACTACATAATTGTTGTCTGCAGCAAGTGCGGAGGCTATTTGTTGGCTAAAAACGGGCAGAAAACGAGAACATGCCCATATTGCGGGTTAAGGATATCGTTGGAAAATGCTTTGAAAGTTGCCTCAGCTGGAAACGCTGAAGAGGCGTCAATTTTGTTGAGAAGGTTAAAAGAGGAAAATGCTGTGAAAAAGGGGAAATTAGGCTTCAAGGGCAATTTTAAGAAAAGCCATTAGCCCTATTCCAAGTAAAATAACAAAAAGTTGGACAAGCGACTCCCTGGCATGCGCCTTTTTATGAAGTTCGGGCATAAGGTCTGTAGCCGCTATATAGATGAAACCGCCAGCAGCAAACGGAACCAGAAGCACCTCTATGCTTCGCAAGTAAGCCAAAAAATATGTTGTTAAAGCGCCTAAAATGGCTGTTACAGCGGATATAAAGTTGAAGGCTAATGCTTTTTTCCTACTTATTCCCCCGTAAACCAGCACTCCGAAATCGCCTAACTCTTGTGGAACTTCGTGGAAGATAACTGCCAATGTTGTGGCAAAGCCCAGTTCGAAGGAAAACATGAAGGTTGCAGCTATAACCATTCCGTCGATAAAGTTGTGGATTCCATCTCCTATAAGGTTTAGGTATACAAACATGTGGGTTGGGCATCCCCTTTCGTGACAGTGGCGCCAATACAGAAACTTTTCCAAAGCAAAGAAGGAGACTATGCCGACAATCACGTATAAGAAAACTGTTGTGGAATCGTTTTCCGGAGTTAAAACTTCCGGCAGTAGATGGAGAAATGCACCGCCAAGAAGGGTGCCAGAAGCGAAACCCACCAGAACCATAGTGACGCGGTTTAGAAGTGACTCACGCAGCCCTGTGAAGATTATTCCAACGAAGGCTATGAGACTTACAACTGTTACAGAGGCTAAAATTGCAATTAAATCGTTCATCAATCTTCAATGGTTAAAGGGCTTATGCTTATTAGGATATCGGTGGTTAAGCTTTTACCTTCTGAAGCATTTCGCAAGCCTTGCATATGCTTTGCGCTGTGGGTTCTCCGCATTGGCTACATTCCTTTAGAATTTCGCCGCCCACCGTTTTTTCTACGGTTAACCTAATTTTCTCCGCTGCCTTAAACACTGTGTATTTTATTCCAGCGTGTTTTTCTTCCATTCTGTTGAGGAAGAGCCGCACATCGTTTCTTAGGGCTTCTGGGGCGTATGGACATGGAATGCCTTGAAACTTTATTTTTCTAATATACGCGAATAGGGCTGTTTCCTTTTCAGGGATTTCGCAGAAGGGTTTCACCCGTCTTATGAGCTTTGGATGGGTTTCATCGGTAACTGGTTTTTCCCTTGTTATCCGTAGAACATCACCATGGAGCATGTTGAGGAGAACGGTCTGGGCTTCGTCGTCTAATGTATGGGCGGTTGCAAGTTTATCCGCTGCAACTTTCCGTGCAATAATGTTTAATGCCTTTCTCCTTAATACGCCACAGTAAGCGCATGGTGTCAGTTCGCTTTCTCCGCTTCTTCTAAGCTTATAAACAATCTCGTCAAGGGTGAAGCCGTAAAGCTCTTTGAAGGATATTACATGATGCTCCACTCCCAGCTTTTTACAGTTTTCTCCAGCAATTTTTAGGGCTTCGTCTCTATATCCAGCGATTCCCTCGTCAACAGAAACAGCCACAAGCGAGGCTTTCGGATAATCCCGTTCTATTTTAGCTAAAATGTGGAGTAGGCTAACGCTGTCTTTTCCACCCGAAACGGCAACGGCTATTCGGTCGTCAAAATCAAGCATTTTGTATTTGGCTATGGTGGCTCTAACCTTGTTTTCAACGGATTCCACAAAGCATCTCTTACATAATTTTTCGCCAGAATAAGGTCTAAAAAAGAAGGCTTCTCTGCGCTGGCAAAGAGTACAAACAACATTGTTCTTTAAAGTTTCCACTTTAACCAGTCTTCCGAGATTACTATTTAGCCCTAAAGAAATAGTTTCACTGTGGAATTTAATGCTTCTTAAGATTTTTAAACATGCAAGGAGTTTTCAATGCTGAACAGCTTGTTAAAAGTGGAATGCAATGGCTAAGAAACCGTTAAGGCATCTAGAGTTTAAGGAAATCGTTTACAACGAGGAACGTTGGATGCTGCTTAAGAAGTTAAGGGTTAAGGCAATAGAGCTAATGGAAGCGTTGGAAAGTTTTAACATACATGCCATCACTCATGGAAGCATTGCAAGAGGAGATGTGACTGAAAAAAGCGACGTCGACGTCTTCATACCTCATCAACCATCATCATTCCTTATTGAAACAGCTCTTGAAAGGGCAAGCATACCAATAAATAGGCGGTTGATTGTGCAAGCCACACCTGCATACGCCATGAAAGCCTACATAGAAATTGATGAAAAAACCAGCGTTTCATTTCCATTAATGAAAATGCGTAGAGCAGAAAGGGAATTCTACAAGTTCGGCGGAGAAGTAACCCTCAAAGATTTAAAAGCTGACTTGCGAGTTACAGGCGTAGACAAGCGCCTAATGCTCATCGAACCAACCGAGAAAGGACATAAAGAAAGCACTATTGTCGGATGCGAGGATCAAGTGGCTAAAATGCTTAAAATATCTGTGGAAACCGTTTTGGATAGGGTTCACGCCCTTTTGAGAAGAGACGAGGTTGGCAGAACAGGAGTTTTCATTGAAAAGGAGTTGGAGGAAGGCGAAACTTTTGAATTGGCTTTGAAAAGGCTTGCAGATGAGAATCCAGCTGTTCGTAGAAGATTGAAAATGGTTTAATGGCTGGTAGGAAGGGCAAACCTTAGAAGGGCAGCTATTCCGCTTAATGCAGTAAGTTTTGCTCCCGCCTCATGTTCTGTGCTTACAACCATGATTTTTCCACCTTTTTGCTCCACATCTTTCATCAACTGCTCCAACGACAAACGTTCTTCATCTTTGGCTTCACGTAGTATTATATCAGCTAGAATAAGCGTTTCAACAGCCCCAAAATCGGCGGCTCTGCGCACTTCTTCCATTCCGTAGGTGACGTTTCGTTCGCCTTTGCCAAGCCTTTTGAGAACTTCTTCAACAACCTCGGTTTCTTCCATAACTCGTAAATGTTTCATGGTTTTTGTGAGAACGCCGGAACGTATGGCTTCGTAGATTCCGGCAACACCGCTGTTGTTTACGCTTTTAACATCTACAACCGATTTGACTATTTCCGACGCCTCTTTTTCCAAAAACTTTGCAAAGTCGTTTTTAATAAAACCCACACCGATAACCGCTATTGGACTACGGGTTTCGCTCAATATTTGGCGTAAACTGTTTAGAACTTTTTGAAAAAACTCTTTAACGGCTGTGCTTCGTTTTTCCGCTTCAAGTTTTCCCGGAAGCGTTGTTTTCTCTTCAACTTTCAGTTCAATGCCATATTGGGTTGTTGTTGCTATGGCGTAGCCTTCATCGTCCACTGCAACTATTATTATTGGTTTTTCAGAGGCTTTTTTCGCTGTTTCCAACCTTTCAAGGTGATGACATGCCCATTCCTCTTTCACTATTGTCAGAGGCGAGTTTAACGCTATGTTCAGCGTGTGATGCGCGCCTGCTGGAATAATTTCTGGCGCGTGACATATTATCCCATGAACCCTAAGCCTTCCAAGAAGTTTGTCCCAAGAAACTTTTTCAACTTTAACGCCCATAAAAACTGAAACGCGTTCTCCACGTTTAGCCCTAGCATATTTCTCGTCTTGCTTTATCTCCCGTGACGTGTAAGCGTAAACTTCATCACCTTTATAGATAATGTTGCAGAGATGCCACAAATCATCAAATGTTTCTGGAACTACTTTGACAAAACCCTTCTTTAAGTTCATCTCTAAAATCTTCAAGACCTTTGCCTCTTTCAACGTTTTAAGCTGACGTGCACCATTTTAAAATTAAGCGGATTTGAAGTTTAGCTTAATATGTACGGTGGTGGGGACGCACCAGTTCCTCCAATAGGCTTAGCATTTCCGGAACCTTTGCCACAATGTCGGTAAATGTGATGATGCCAACAAGCTCTTCATTGTTTCTTGTGACAAGAAGCTTTTTGACGCCCTTTTTAGCCATAAGCTTAGCCGCTTCATTCACACTTGCATTTTCATCAATTGTCAAAACGGGGCTTGTCATAACATGCCTAGCCGTCAAGGTTTCAGGAGCTAAACATGGCTCAACAACCCTTTTTAAAATGTCCCTTTCAGTGATTATTCCCACGGGTCTATCGCCTTGAACAACGATGATAGAGCCTATGTCAAACTTGTTCATGGTTGCAACAACCTCCTTAACGCTTGAGTCGGGTCTCACAACCCTAACGTTTTTTGTCATAACATCCCTAACAAGAACTATCCCAGCCATTTAACAACCTCCAACAAAACTAAGAAGACGCCAAACCTATTAAAACCTTCCAGCAAAACCCTTAATAGAAGACCTGCAACGTTTACATTTGGGCCGGTAGATCAGTCTGGTATGATCGCAGCGTTGGCATCGCTGAGGTCGCGGGTTCAAATCCCGCCCGGTCCACCACAACTCTTTTGAATATTTTGTCGTGTGAGGAGAAAAATAATTGTAATGTTGTTTGCGACTGCTTGTCTTTGTGCGGCATTGCTTCAGCCGCAAGTCAGAACTTGTACTGCACAAGGCTCCGATTTTAAACTGGTAGATGTGCAGCTGGATTATGGAAATGGAACACGTAAGTGGACTTCATGTATACTGCAATCCGACAACGACGCTGTTTATAACGCGACGCAGTCAGTCGCTACATCCTTAAACGTCACATGGTATGACGGTTCAGCCTTTGTGGGCGCCATAGACGGAGTTTGGAACAGCTATCCATATTATTGGATGTGGCTCCGTTGGACCGGCGACAAGTGGGAATACGGCTCCATTGGCGCAGACAAGAACATTCTGTTACCTAACGAGATTAAAATGTGGCGCTATGAAAAGCCAAACTATAATCCATAATGGCAGAGCATGCTTATTCTTGCAGTTTGAAGCGTAGAATTGCGGCTATTCCTCCGAAGGAGTTTTTAAGCATCTGCCCTTCTTCAGTACTGTCGGAGATTATTTCGACTTCCGTGTTTGTGTATTCTGCAAGCTGAGCAAAGTTTTCTATAAGCTCCTGTTTCTCAATTATGCCTAATGATGGAGCCTTACATTTTGGGCATGGCTTTCCAACAAGACTTTGTTCAAAACTTGTCAGCATAGGCCCTTTAATGGTCTGTTGCTCTTCATAGCCGCAGGCGCTGCATTTGACTTTTACCCGCACGATGTCGATGCCTTCTGACAGGAGCAAGGTTTTGACGGCGCCTGCCTCTAAGGCTTTTCTTACAGCTTCTTCACCATAAGTGGCTAAGCCCGTATCGTGGCCTATTTCGTATAGGAACTGTTGCATTATTTGGCGTTCTTCTACGTAGCGGATTTTCCTCATTATTTCAGGAGCCTTGTCAACAATTTCCTTCACGCCCTGCTCGTCTACATAAGCCGTGTCAACAGTGTCTATGATTTTCTCTTTCAACTGATAGTTGAGATAATCGCCTTTTTCAAAGTCGTATTTTGTTGGACCCGGCCCGCCGATTATTAAGCCTTTCAAGTTTTCTATGGGCAAGAAAATTTCATTGGCGTGTTCGCCTACACGCCTAAAATATTCTTGGAGGCGCATCTCCCTCAGCCTTTCAAATCTTCTGGCTGATTGTCCGCCAGCTCTGGTTTTTCCTGGAACGCCGGATGTTACCTCTCTGATTATTTCAAGTCTTCTGCCTTGGAGGGTTGCAAGGGTTGCAGCTGTGGCGTCTATGAGAAGTATGCCGTATGCCTCTTTCTCGCGCAGTAGTTCTTGCAAGTGTTCCGTGTGAAAGCGGGAGTCGCAACGGTAAAGGTATATGTGTATAGGCTCTGGCGGCACTATAACGTAGGTTTCTATTTTTTCGCTTCCAGCACCGTTTTGTGGAACCGCTCCACAGAAGATTACAAGTCCGTTTTCAGGGGTTTCCTTAAACAGTTTTAGGCGTTGTTGAACTTTAACTATGGCGTCTTGGACGTTTTTACGGGTTGTCGTGGATTTTATGTTCGAAGCGGTGCCGTATTCTTCTCTAAGCATATTCATAACTTCGCTTATCTGCTTTCCAGGCGGAACATAAAGCGAAATAAGCTCTGTTCCCCGCCCCTCTTTGCTAGCTAGCGCATTCAGTATCTTTTTAAGCCTGAAAAGCTCAAGGGACGTTCTTTTTTTAGGAACACTCAAAGCTTTTCACTTGGAGTTTGTTGGCTATAAAGCTACATGGCGGAGAGCCAAATAAGAATTTAGATTAATAAGGGTTTAGGATATTCCCAAAACCTCTTTCAGAAACGCCTTGTAAGGGCCGAGTTTTCCGCCATAATTGCCAGCGGAAACCCTTAAAACCCCTGGAACGTTTATAGCTGCTTTTACGCCTTCACCCATGGCTTTTTTGACTGCTTCAACCGTTAAGCCATTAACGACTATTTCGTAGACGGAGTTGACGTCTTCTGGAAGTTGAGAATCTGTTATAATCTTCTTTAATGTTGGACAGAACGGGTGGTTGGTTGAAGCTTTAAGCTTATATTTTAAGGAGCCTGCCTTAGAGCCTGAACGGCAGACTCCGCCTGGAAAGGGCATTATTACTTCGCTTGCTCTGTTTTTTATTGCTTTTATGGCTTCTTCTGCTGCTCGCAGTCCAGAGGTTTTGTCTTTTGCCAGTATGAGGAAGTTCCCTCCAGCAACAGCTTCAGCTACTCCAAAAGAGTCTTCAACTATGAATTCGCCTTCCATTACTGGTATTCGCCAAACTTTTCTGTCGCCGACTAAGCCTTTCTTTTGGAAGCCGTCGCCGAAATAGCGTAAGCTTCTTCCTATCTTAAGCCTTCTTTTCGCGTTTGGAAAAGCGTCAAAAGCCGCTGTTGTGGGACAAGTCATTATGCATTGACCTATGCGAAGCATCATCTGCGTTTTTAAGTCGAATCGGCTGCGGTTATAAATTTGGATTAAAGCGCCCACCCGCCCATCTGGAGTTTTCTCTTTCGGAACAACACCTTCTATGCCGGCTTCTGCAGGCGCCATAATAACGCTTGTGGCGAAGCCGGTTGCCACTTCTGCAGCTGTCAAAGCCCATTTTTCGCTGTCAGCCGTTATGAGTACTCTTCCAGCCCATAAGGGGAACATTTCAGCGAAGGTGTCTGAAACCTTTACAGTATGCCCCATGGGAGATTTCACTATGAAGCAGGGTCCAAACTTGTCTTTTTCATCATAGCCGATTACTTCGGGTTTGGTTTCACTCTGCAGCACATTCAAACCTAGCCGTTGATAATGGCGCATTCTCCTTTAAGATTTTCGCTGAAAATTCTTGAAATGTAATGTTACCAAGGGACGCCCGCGTACACATCACGCAAAGCCTAAATCCTAAACCGTCTATTCTTTGAGTTCATAAGGTGCCCATAATGAAAACTGTTAAGGTCAGCTTTGAAGATTCTATAGCAAAGGAGGTTGTCGTAGCTGGGAAATGTGTTGGCTGCGGCACATGCGTTCTCGTCTGTCCCTTCGGCTGCCTTGAATACATTAACGAGAAACCTAGTTTGGTAAAGGAGTGCAAAGTTTGCGGTATATGCGCCCAAGCATGTCCACAATACGAGTTTCCGTTGCCCGAAATTGAGAACTTTGTTTTTGGCAGAGAGCGGAAAACTGAGGAAGCCTTTGGAGTTTACCGAAGACTCGCATTGGCACGGGCGACGGATAGCCAAATCCTTAAAGTTTGTCAAGACGGAGGAGCAGTGACGGCTCTGCTGTTGTCTGCCTTAAAAAACGGCTTCATCGACGGCGCAATAGTTACAAAGAGCGAACAGGAAAAACCCTTTTATCCGCATTCCACACTTGCCACGACAGTTGATGAAATCTTACAGTCGGCTGGAACAAAATACTTTTACTCGCCTAACATCCTCGCCATAGCAGAGGCTATCAAACAAAAAAAAAGCAATGTTGCGTTTGTTGGAACGCCATGTCAGATTCGTGCAATTCGAAAAATGCAGTTGGCAGGACTTAAAAAATACGTTGCTCCGTTAAAGGTTCTGATTGGGCTTGCATGCTCAGAATGCTTCGTTTACGAGGGGCTTATGGAAAACCACATTCACGGAAAAATGGGCATAGACCTTAACCGCGTTAAAAAAATTAACATTAAAGGTAAGATGCTGGTTACACTGGATTCCGAAACCGTAGCCATACCTCTTGCAGAAGCAAAACAGTACGCTAGAAAGAGTTGCCACTTCTGCGATGACTTCAGTTCAGAGTTGGCAGACATCTCTGTAGGTGGACTGGGACTGGAAGGTTGGACGCTTGCAATCCTACGGACAGAGAAGGGTGAGGAACTTTTTTCAGTGGCAGAAAAGACTGGAGCCATTACGGTTAGAGATGCAAACGAAGAGCCAAACGCCTCAAATTTGCTGAAAAAACTTTCAATAAAGAAACGACAAGTCTAAATTCGTGACAACCTAAAATGGAATTGTTAGAACGTTGTTATTTTATCTTTTGCCGAGTCACCCTGGTATACAAAGCATATGCGGGTATTATGTTGATCAATGCTTGCGAAACATTAAAGATGGCTATAGGCAACAAAAGCCCGGCTGCAACTTGGGAAGACATGCTATAAAAAAATTGCAGCAGATAATAATTCGCAATCGTCATCACAACAACTCTTGACGCAGTTGCCTTAACGGTATCTACAATGAAATTCCTTCTAAATATGGCGTAGCCGATTATAGTCGCAAGTTCAGCGAGCAATTTAAACGTTCCACCCGAAATGTTGCCTCTAAAGAAAATTATCGAAGTGCCAACAAAACACGTGTAGACAGCGCATAAAGGCCCATAAAGAAGCAGCGCAATAACCATTGGTATTCCAGTGATATCCCATGAAATCTTGGGATAAAGCGGAAATGCAATATCAAAAGGCGGCCCCGGAATAATTTCCCATAAGGCAGAAATACCGCCCAATAAACTGGAGACTGCAATTTCACGTGTTCCCATTTTTTTAGGACGAAGTTTCTGAAGCATATAGTATATTTCGTTACGGAAGATAATTTAAGTTTTTCTTAAATATAATTTTTATAAATTGCAAATTAATTTATATTTTTGTTATATTGTTTTTGCTAATTCAACCATTTGTCTTATAACTTCAGCATTTTTAGAACGAAGCACCCTTGATCGTCCCACCTCATATATTTCCAGAAGACCGCTCTTTTTGAGGATTTTTACGTGGCGGTAAACTGTCCCATAGTCCATTTTTAAGATTTTAGCCACAGCCTTTATGTGAAGAGGCCTTTCAGTTTCACTAACTAAAGTTAAAATTCTGAAACGCACTGGATTGCCAATAGCCTCAAACACGAATGCAATTCTACTTACTTCATCTTGCGCGGACATTTCCACTCTATAAAATAGTATTGTTATATAAAGTATTAAATTTATGACATTTTCGCAAACTTTCAATACAATTAATGCAAATAATTTTCGTCCTAACAGCATCGTTAAAGCCTCTGATGGAAAAGCATAGGCAAAATAGAGGATGAGTGAGGCTCTTATTAAAATGTTGGTTTTTGCTCTGAAATACTTATAAACAATGTTTTCTAAATATGGCTTTTAGCCTAACGTTAAGGTGCGTTCCTTGAAAAAGGCTAAGATTGGCATCTTTAAGTGCGGCAATATTGGAACCGCCCCTCTGCTTGAACTGCTTTTCGACGAGTTGGCTGACAGGGAAGACATAAGCGTCAGAACTGTAACAACTGGGGCGAAAATGCTTGCTGAAGAAGTGGAAGAAGCTCTACCGAAAATTTTCGATTTCAACCCAGACTTCATAATATTTATTTCGCCAAATCCAGCGGTTCAGGGACCGAAAAGGGCTAGGGAAATACTTTTGGAAAAGAAAATTCCAAGCATGTTTATTTCTGATGCTCCAGGTAAGCGCCTTAAAGAGGAGTTTGAAACGCAAGGCTTTGGCTACATTATTGTTATGGGAGACCCTCTCATAGGAGCAAGAAAGGAGTTTTTAGACCCCACAGAAATGGCAGTTTTTAACTCGAATATAATAAAGGTGCTGGCAATTACAGGCGTTTACAGAATGATTTACCAAGAAATTGACAAGATTATCCACTGTTTTAAGGAAAATTTAACCTTTGAGTTGCCTAGGCTAATCATAGACACCGACAGCATTAGGGATGGTTCTGATTTTAGGAATCCTTACGCTTTGGCGAAGGCTATGGCAGCCTACGAATTAACAAAAAAGATTGCTGAAATAAACACGCGGGCTTGTTTCATGGAAAAGGATAAAGAGAAGTATATTCCGCTAGTGGCGTGTGCACATGAAATTGCACAGGTTGCAGCCAACCTTGCCGAAGAAGCGAGGGAAATCGAAAAGTATGCAGACACTCTTGTTAGGAGACCCCACTCTAAAGAGGGAAAATTGAAATTTAAGGAGAAGCTGATGTTGCCTCCCACTTTTGATGAGGAAAATTACAAGAATGGCTAAAATCCTCGGATTTTAGCGAGTTTTAAAAGCAGCTTTTGTATATACGTTATTAATACATATATATGGTATTTCGAATAAGTATATATTTTCCGCCTCCTTATTCGCTATCAGGTGAAACAAAAATGAAAGCGCTTGAAATAACACCATTGGAAGGAAAAACATTAAAGGTCATAATGGTTGAGAAAGAGTACAGTGAACCTTTTTGGATAGTGGAGCCCACAAACAATCATACACCTAAAAACATTTTATCATCGAGGTTTAAGCCGTCAATCGCTTTCTGCAACTTCTTTGAAAAACTAGTCGACGAAGTTAAGCCTGACTTTATCACAGAGGAATTGGGAAATCGTTCAGCAAAAGAGTTCAACGAAGAAAATGTTCTCGCCCAAATAAGCAGCAAAAGGAAGATTCCATTTTCCGCCGCAGACATCGATGAAAATGCAAAGGGTTATGTGGCATCGTTGCTTGAAGAGAAAAAACAGCTAAGAGACCGCATAGTGAAAGCCTTAGAGGAAATGCCCGACGACAGTCCAGAGAAAGAGTACTTGATAGCTTATGGTCAATGTTTGCAGCAGGAAATCGAAGAGATAGAACGCGAAGCCAAGTTTTCAGTTAGGGAAAGCTGGATTGCCATGAGCATTCTTGAAAACGCTAGAAAACTGGAAAAGGCTGAAGTGACATGCCTACACATTTCCAGTCCAGAGCATGTTAGCGGAGTTAAAAAGCTTCTAGAATCCGTGGATGTTGACGTGGAAACAGTTCATCCTACAAAAAAGTTGGTGTTCACAAAGGAAAAGGCTCCTATGGCAGAGCTTGAGGACTTGCTTAACTCTATGCAAATTCAAGTTAAACCAGTTGTCAGAACATCCTCTGAAGAAGCTCCTTACATTCTCTTCTTCCTAGACACAGAGAAAAGAGCCAGCCCCTTCGACATCTGCATGGCCTACGACGCCGGATTCAGCGTGGTGGTGCCCTACGAGAATGTTACCCCAGAGGAAGCCAAAAAAATAGTGCAAGACGCCATTTTCTCCAGAGACCCGAAGGGAATTAAACGCACATGCTTCTTCATCGGCGGAAAAGACATGGAGAAAGCTGAAGAAGTCCTAAAGGTTGTAAGGGAAACCATGTTTCCACCATTCCAAGCTAACACCATAATTGATCCGGCTGGTGCTTACACAACGGCTACTGCCATGGTGGCAAAAGTTGAGGATGCTTTAGCCAAGTCTAAACTTGGAAATCTGAAGGATAAACGAGTGGCGGTTTTCGGCACAGGCGCTGTTGGCAGGGTTGCTGCAATCCTTTTAGCCAAACTTGGATGCAGCGTTGCGATTGTGAGTCCAAATCCTGACAGGAAGGATGGAGATGAATATGTTTCGAAGTTGTCCGCGCTGCTTCGCGAGAATTATGGAGTGGACGTTGAAGGCGTTTTTGCTCCCACTCCAGAGAAGAAGATGGAAGTCATAAACAATGCGGATGTTATTCTCTGCGCGTCCGTTGCTGGTGTGCGGTTAATTACTAAGGACATGTTAAGCGAGGTTAAACTTGTCAAGGTTATAGCCGACGTCAATGCTGTTCCACCCCTTGGAGTGGAGGGAATGAAACTTGACGACGACATGAAGGAATTCCTTCCAGGAATTTTCGGCATAGGTCCGTTGACTATCGGCAGACTCAAGTATAAACTTGAACGGGAAATCCTAAGGGAAGCAAGAAGAAACGGCAAAGGCACAGTTTACAATTACAACCATGCAATGGAGTTGGCAAGGAAAATACTTAAGGGCGAAATATCAGCTGCTAAACTCTCTGTAACCGTAGGCTATCCTCCAAAGGAACGGAAAAACCCTTAACAAGCTAGGAAGAGGACTTAAAAGATTGGTTAATAGTGATCTCTGCGATGTCCGTGGCATACTCTGCTATACGTTGAATGCTGTCCCTTATGGAGCAACAAGCACAAATAACTTCAGTGTCTTTCTCCCTCAAAAAGGCTAGGGACGCTATCTCCCGGTCTAATTTCTCTATTTTAGCCTGATTTTCAATAACTTCGTTTGAGCTTTTCACGTCTTTTGCGAATAGGGCGTTTACTGCGTTGTCGTAGAGAGCTAAAGCATCGCATCCGGCATAATACATTTTCTCTAATAGAGGCTTTGAAACTTTCTTTTTTCCTCCTTCCATCATAATTATGTGTTTAGCCACATTCGCAGCTTGATCGGAAACTTGTTCTATACGGTGAATAAGGGTTTGATAATCTAGACAGTCGACGGGTTCCACGGCAAGCTGATTAGCTAATGATGGGTCAACAAATGCCCTTCGCACAAGCCTCAGCAGAAAGAAAGAGAAATGGTCTACTTCATCGTCAATCATGTAAACGGATTTTGCAAGGGCGGCGTCTAGACTTTTTAAAGCCGTAAAGGCGTCTCGACACATGGAGCTTGATATCTTATACATTCTGTTGATTCCAGTTTCAATTGAGGCTTTGGACTCATCTATGAGGGTTGCGATATGCATTTCTTTGGTGTCTGCATCCATTATTCGCATGTAAAGCATCTGCACTATGCGGCGGATGGCCTTCTGTTGTGGCACGGTAAAAAATTTATCTGAAACCAATCTAATGTGGGAGTAACCGTTCAAGTAGCACGCAATTATGCTGCGAATGATAAAGGCGATATCTTTTTCCGATTCAACGTGAAGAGTTATCTTAGCTGGTTCTCGTTCCTTTCTAGCACCTGGAAAAACTACAAGAGAACGATCTCGGTTAATGGCTATAGAGACAACATCCCCCTGTTTAAGCTCATTCAGCTCTGTCCAATATTTTGGAAGAGAAATAACCAGCGAAGAACGACCAAGAGACATTATTTTACGCTGTTCCATAATTGCTACACCATTAAAACATTAACGAGAAAACACAAATATATATTTTTATAGATCATATAGATAATGCTGCTAGAACAGCTTATATATCGAAATAATGAATGATCTATCAATGAATTACAAGTTGGAGAGTGAGGTAGGTTTGACAGAGGTTGTTGAGAAAGGTTTAAAGAAAATCGGTGTAACAGTATCAAAACCAGTGCTAGCTATTTTATGCATTGTCTTCGGCATCCTTGTAATAGCTATACCATACCTTGTCGGAATCATATTGGGCATATTCCTCATAATCGAGGGCGTTTTACTGCTGACGGAATATTTAGAACTTAAGAGACAGCAACCCACGCCACAACAACAGTCAACCCAGCAATAGTATGTTTAGCTTTCAACACTTTTTTCTCTTTTCAAAACCCCGAACTTAAATAATGATAAAAGCAAGGGCACTCCAGCGAAGAGCGAAACAATCACAACGATTAAGTCTTCGATATATGAGTAAACAGCGGCTCCGACAAAAACAGCACATAGTTGGTCAAAAGTTTCGAAAAATAAGGCATGTAGTCCACATGGGATAAGCAAAAATATTCTCATAAGCGAGTCTGTGGCGATGCAGACAAAGGAGATTAACGTCAGCTTGATGGGTAAACGTTTAAAGTCTACGGCGTACAGTGTTCCGCCAATTTTTGCCGCTGGATAGATAAGGATTACAGCTACTAACACGTCGATGATCGTCCATAATGGAAGGCTTTGCCCGTAAGGATGTAGGAAATAAGCCAGCAAAGTTATGGCATATAGTCCCAACACCGGCTTCCATTTTGCTTGAGCCAACAAGCCAGCGGCTAAGACGCTTATGGGTTCTGCGATTATGCCGAACATCCAAAAAGCATCTGGCTTAATCATCCGCGCAACTAAAGAGCCAATTAATGCCGCTGTAAATCCAATTTTTGGACCAAGAATTGCCCCCTCAATGGATTCTAAGTATATTCCCCAATTCCGCCATAAACCAAACGAGATAAAATAAAGCACAGCATGTAGCGCCGCGAACACTGCGGTTAAGGCAACTTTCTGTGTTTTCCGCAAACTTTCAGCCTCGTTTAAAGCCTTGAAAGGTAGCCTTCAACTGCAAATAAATTTTGCGTGTGGGTTTCTTGACGTTTATGCTCCTAAAAACAGTTGGATTAGGAGTATTATTATTGCTGTTAATGCGCCGACGGCGATCATCGCTATGCCGTAAAGCCAACCGTTTTCTTTTGCAACTTTGCCTAGGTATATGCCAAGCAGGAAGAGGGTGCTTAGGCAAAGAGCCAGCGAGAATATATAGGCGGTTACCATAGAAATCAGCTTTAATGATGTTAGGATGAATGGGGTTAGGGAAATAACCGCGGTTAAAGCTGGAGACAACCCATCTATTAGGGCTACATAGAAGGTGACGAAGCGTGCTGCCTCATACTGTATTGGATCTACGCGGTTGTTGGTCGACTTTTCCATGTCTTTTAAATGGCGTTCTCTTTCAGCTCTTTCAGCCATAAGGGCGCCGAAAAAGCCTGAAACCCCCATGGCTAGACAAGCGCC
Organism: uncultured Candidatus Bathyarchaeia archaeon; assembly: GCA_964501295.1. GTDB lineage: Archaea > Thermoproteota > Bathyarchaeia > Bathyarchaeales > Bathycorpusculaceae > JABFQN01. The sequence goes on from CAZCSF010000001.1 coordinate 17,667, forward strand.
CATGCCGGCTAGCAGAATAACTTCTGGTTTTGAAACGCCCGCTATCCACGATCCTAAAACTATGCCGAAAATGGTCATGGCGCCGTCAAAACCGTTCATTACAAAGTATCTTCTGGCTATGCCACTAGCCTTAGTTATGCGGAGATAAATTCACCTATCAAACCACAACTGTTTAATATAAAGTTTTAGAATTCCAACTCACTCTTAAAGGAGGAAAAATGTGACACTTGCAGAGACTTTGGAAAAACTTTCAAATGCTTGTGGAGTGGCTGGAAGGGAGGAAGAAGTTAGAACACTTATGAAGGATATGTTGAAACCGTACGTGGACGAAGTTAAAGAAGACAAGCTTGGAAACGTTATAGGCATTAAAAAGGGTGAGAAAAACGCGCCGAAAGTTATGCTGGCAGCCCATATGGACGAGATAGGGCTTTTCGTGAAAACAATCTCTAAGGAAGGCTTCCTCCAATTCACAAAAATTGGCGGAATAGACGACCGCATACTGTTGGCGCAAAAGGTTATAGTGCACACGGAAAAAGGTCCCTTACACGGGATAATCGGTTCTAAACCGCCCCACATACAAAAGGAGGAGGAACGCAAAAAAGTCATGACCTACGACGAACTTTTCATAGACATCGGCGCAGAAAGCCAAGAAGAAGCCAAAAAGATGGGCGTAAAAATCGGAGACCCAGCAAGCTTCGACATAAAATTCGCCAGAATAGGAAACGACATAGTCATTGGAAAAGCCTTCGACGACCGTGTGGGCTGCGCCGTCATGATTGAGGCAATAAAGCAATTGAAGAAAACAGAATGCACAGTTTACGCCGTTGGAACAGTGCAGGAAGAAGTGGGGTTAAGAGGGGCAACCACCGCAGCCTTCGGCATATACCCAGACGTGGGCATAGCCTTAGACGTAACAGTTGCAGGCGACGTGCCTGGAGTAAAGGAAGTTGAAGCACCGATAAAGCTTAAGAAAGGTCCATCAATAGAAGTTGCTGACATGGGTTTGATTACACATCCAAAAGTTTTACGGCTATTGGTGGAGGCGGCTGAAGAAAACAAAATCCCCTACCAGCTTGAGGCGGGGTTGCCGGGCTCAACAGACGCTGCCCGCATATCCTTAACAAGAGAGGGGGTTCCAAGCGGTGTTATATCAGTGCCCACCCGTTACATCCACAGTCCCGCATCCCTACTCAGCTTGAAAGATGCAGAATACGCCGTAAAACTAACAGTTGCAAGTCTTCAAAAAATTCCAAAACACTTCTAACACCTTCTCAAGTTTCCCCTTAAACTAAGTCAAGCATGCATGGGATATTATGCACGAGAAAAGTTTGCTTTGTGAAATGGCAGCAAAACGTTTCATCGAAGGCTATAACTGTGCCCAAAGTGTCTTATTGACTATTTTTGAATATTGGAACGGCGAAAACGAGCTTATCCCAAAAATTGCTACAGCTTTTGGTGGAGGAATAGGAAGATGTGGCTCTGTTTGTGGAGCCCTAACTGGTGGCGTTATGGCTTTAGGAATTAGGTATGGAACCAATGAACCATCATTGGAGAAGCGATTAAAAGCCTACGAAATTGCCCAAAAATTTTACAGATGGTTCGAAAAGCAGAATGGAAGCGTCTTATGTCGAGAACTGATTGGATACGACCTCTCCGACCCTAAAGAGTTGGAGGAAGCCCGCAAAGCGAATGTGTTTGAAGAAAAATGCACCAAATTCGTGAGGTGGGCTGTTGAAACTTTATTGGCGCTTAGTGAGCATTAAATTTCCCTAACTAAACATTTTATGAATAGAAAAGCCACCATAATCGCTATGGCATACGGCAAAAACCATACCAAAATTTGATTTAAAAGCGGTGTTTGCTTAAGCAAATCCACTGCTGCAGTATTTTCTATTATTCCCATTGAAACACTATTCCAAAGCCCATGAGCCAAAATTAATGGAACCAGGTTTTTGGCTTTACTGTAAAAATAGCCAAACAACAAGCCTATGAAAAAAGTGGTTGCCATATACTGAGCCATGGCAGACGGGTCAAATGGCGAAATGATCCAAACAAAGTGCCAAAATCCAAACAAAATGGCTTGAATAAAAACAGCCTTGTAAGTGTAGAATTTTTGGAGGTGTGTTTGAATATATCCTCTAAAAAGTCCTTCTTCGCTTATGCCTACGAGCAAAGTTTGAAAAGGCATGGATAGGAGAAAGGATGGAATGTCAAAGGATAATATTGGCGTTAGATTAGTGAAGACGTGAATTAAGAGATAAAAGAGGAATATGGCTGTTCCGCCGAGAATCGTGTAGAAGGCTATTCCATAAAGAAGCGCTTTTACTGTTTTTTGTGTTTTAAAGCCGAAAGCTGAAACATCTGTTCTTTCAGCAAGGATTATGGTTAATATTAAAAGGTAGATTAATGGAGCCTTCTCATATGGCATATTAAACAACAAAACAGAGGGAATGCGCACTGACAAGGCTAAAGAGAAAAGCGAAAAAACCCAGAAAATAACCAAGCCCTTAGGTCTTCCGTTGATTTCCTTTGAAAGCTCCGTCTTCTTCTGGTGGCTTCTCTGCCACAAGTAGAGAGGAACCAATGATAAGATTGAAAGAAATATTGGAATATCGCTTCCTCCAAGAGGAGACCATCCGCTTAACAGTATTACCAAAGCAACAGCAAAATACACTAAAAGAGTAAAAGCAACCGCCTTGTTTATCATCCCTTTAACCCCACTGTAAGCAGCTTATGCATAGTCTTTGAATCAACCCTTTAACATTTATGGAAAGAGCGGCAAAACGGTTTAAAATAAGTTTGTTTTATGATTTAAAAGACGAAATTATGACTGGCGAAAAGGGCTACCGTTTTCTAGAGCACACAGCAGACGCGTATATAGCTGCCTATGGAAAAAATTTAGCTGAAGCCTTTGAAAACGCTGCAGCCGCAATGTTTGAGGTTATGACAGATATAGGAAAAGTCGCTCCAGAATTTGAAGACCACGTTGAGGTTGCAGCCGAAGACGAGCAAGCCTTGCTTTACAGTTGGCTTGAAGCGCTTCTCGTCAAATCAGAGATAAATGAAATGCTCTATTCAAAATTTGAAATCTTTGAGCTAACCAAAACCGCTAACGAATTCAAATTGAAAGCAAGAATATGGGGTGAAAAGTTCAACCCGGAAAAACATGTTCAAAAGGTCGGTGTTAAAGCCGTTACATATCACCAAATGGAAATAATTAAAGAACCAACCAAAACCACTGTGAAATTCATTCTTGACATTTAAGCGAGATTCAGCCTTTTCAAGCCCTTCAGTATCTCTTCAACAATAGCCTCCGGCGGCGTCTCAAGTTTTTCACATTTAGCCTCCACAAAAGGAACACCCCTTGCCATATAATACTGCAAAAGGGGTTGCGTCTGTTTCTCGTAAACCTCTATGCGTTTTTTGATAACCTCTGGTGTGTCATCTGAGCGTTGGTATAGTTGTCCGCCGCATTTGTCGCATATCATGTCGTTTTTGGGTTTCAAATAGAGCAAGTTGTAGATGGCGCCGCAGTTTTTGCATATCCGCCGCGAGGATAAGCGCTCAATAATTATCCAGTCGGGCACTGTTAAGTGGATTATGGCGTCTATTTTCGCTATTCCATCTAGGGCTTTAGCCTGCTCTATTGTCCTTGGATAACCGTCAAGAATGAAACCTTTTTCTTTAGGGATTTTAGCCAAACTTTGCTTCAGAACCTCCAAAGTAATAGCGTCTGGAACGAGAAGTCCTTTCTCCACATAATCCTTCACTTTTCTCCCCAGCGGAATATCAGCCTTCATCATCTCCCTGAAAATGTCTCCAGTTGCAATAACTTCCACGTTAAGCTTTTCCTTTAATCTAGAAGCGTATGTTCCCTTTCCAGACCCGGGTGCGCCGAAGATTATTAGGTTAACCATGTCCCACTACCTTTGTCAGAGTGTTTGTGAGAGATTTTGATGTAGTGCATTAGTAATTAAGTATTTGCTCTGCAGTATTCTCGTATTAGCGAATGATGAAAGATATTTCTTTGACAAGCGTTTCTGGAACTATGGCTTTCCCCTTCCGTTTATTCAATTTAACAAAGCCTATTTTTCTCAGTACCTGTAAATCTTGGTAAATGTTCTTCACGTTTCGTCTCAATTTTTTAGATAAATCATTTATCGATTCCACTCTTGAAGCTGCCAGTTGATATAAAAGTTCAATTCTTTTCGGCGTAAGCATGGCTACATGTTCTGATTTAAGGTCCTTTATCTCCTCAACAGTGTAGTCTAATGTGCCTTCTTCAAGATAACCTTTATAACTGTCTATGAGTTCAGCCCACTCGAAAAAGGCTTTGCTGGATTTTGCGTTAAGCCTCTTTTTAAGGAAAAGCCTCTCAAACTTATCAAAGCTCATCCCAAACGCCTTTTCAAAGCTTTTAATTTTCTCCTCCACCTCTTCAGGAGTTAAGTTTCTAACAATTCTGAGAAGCATACAAGCCACAAGAATAGGGAAGCCCAACCAGTTTTAAAGTTTTAGCGCACAATGTTTAAAGCGTTTAACAGCAACCTAACAAAACTGGCTGGAAAAGACTGATGAAAAACGTGAGCATAACAGAGGTTGGAAAGCAAATTTACATGATTGACGTTGAAGTGGCTGGTTTAAGGAATTTTGTCGCAGCCTATGTTTTGAAGGGAGAAAGCGTAGCCATAGTTGAGACTGGTCCGGCATCATCGGTTGAGAACCTTATCCGCGGTTTAAAAGAGTTAGACGTGAAACCTGAAGATGTCTCGTATATAGCCATTTCCCATGTTCACTTGGACCATGGCGGCGGCGCTGGAAAACTGGTAAAGTTTCTTCCAAAAGCTAAGGTCATAGTCCATCAGAGAGGCGCGCCTTACCTCGCAAATCCTGAAAAGCTTTGGCAACAATCAAGGATGGTTCTCGGCAGAATAGCTGAAATTTATGGTGAGCCTGAACCAGTTCCTACGGAGAGGATTATAGCTGCTTCGGATGGCATGGTGTTTGATGTTGGAGACGGCGTTGCGCTTAGGGTTGTGGAAACGCTTGGACACGCTTCTCACCATTTAAGCTATTATGAATCGTCAAGCAACGGCATTTTCACGGGCGATGCGGCTGGAATTTACTTAAACGAAATGGATGTTATTGTTCCTACGACACCTTCACCCTTCCGCCTAGACATTGCATTGGAATCTTTAGAAAAGTTGGCAAGACTGAAGCCCTCAGTCTTATATTACACGCATTTTGGCAAAGCAAATAATGCTGTGGAAAAACTGCAAGCATACGCTAGGCAGCTTAACCTTTGGGCTAACATTGCAAAACAAGCATTAAAAATGGGGGAAGGCTTGGAGTGGACAAGCCGAAAAATCACTGAAATCGATGAGGCTATTAAAAAGGCTAGAGAATACATTAAGGAACATAAGGTTCTAGGGGAAACAGTGCTTGGAGAAAGTGTGCGAGGCGTTTTTGATTACGTGAAAAATTTCGGATAAACCATATTTATTGGTGTATACGCCAAAATTCTTTATATTAAGGCGCGTGCTCTAGTGGGTTTAGGTGAAAACTATGGGCGAAGAAGGAGAAGGGCGTCCCCCATCAGAGAAAGTCCCTCTGGAAAGGGTGGATGATTATACTTGGCGTATTCCAAGGTATAAGCCTGGCATGCGGGTTCCAGGAATTATTTTTGCCAACAAGGAATTATTGGAGAAAATGCAGATAGATAGAACCCTTGAACAATGCGCCAACGTTGCCCACTTACAAGGCATATACAAATATGCCATAACGTTGCCAGACGGCCATGAAGGTTACGGTTTTCCAATAGGCGGAGTTGCGGCAACAGACTACGACGAAGGCGTAATAAGCCCTGGTGGAGTGGGTTATGACATAAACTGTGGTGTTCGCCTATTAACCACAAACCTTTCAGAGCAAGATATTAAGCCAAAACTTGTCCAGTTGACAAACGCGATATTTGAGAATGTTCCATGCGGTTTGGGAAGCCGCCGAAAAGACTTCAAAGTGACAGTTCACGATTTGGATAGGCTTGCCATGGAAGGCGTCCAATGGGTTATTGACCAAGGTTTAGGATGGGACGAAGACGCTGAACACTGTGAAGAACGTGGATGTATGAAAAACGCTAACCCAGACAAAGTTTCAACAACCGCCAAAAACCGCGGATTAACCCAAATAGGCACTTTGGGCTCTGGAAACCACTTTTTGGAAATCCAGAAAGTTGACAAAATCTACGATGAGAAAACAGCGAAAGCCTTTGGAATAGAACATGAGGGACAAGTAACAGTTATGATTCACTGCGGCTCCAGAGGTTTCGGTCATCAAATCTGTTCAGACTATTTGCGGGTTATGGAAAGGGCTGTCCACAAATACAAAATCGCCTTGCCAGACAGAGAACTTGCATGTGCGCCTGGAAACAGTAACGAGGCTCACGATTATTATGAGGCTATGGCTTGCGCTGTTAACTATGCCTTCGCCAACCGCCAAACCATAATGCACTGGGTTAGGCAAAGCTTCCAGCAAGTCTTCAAACAAGACCCAGAAAAGTTTGGGTTAAACCTTGTTTATGATGTAGCTCACAACATTGCAAAAATAGAGCTGCATAAGGTTAACGGCGAAAAAAGAAAGGTTTGGGTTCACAGAAAAGGCGCCACAAGGGCTTTTCCTCCGGAGCACCCAGAAATTCCAGCAGACTACAGAAGCACGGGACAGCCTGTAATAACTCCCGGAAGCATGGGAACAAGCTCATGGGTTTTGGTGGGCACAGAGAAAGCCATGGAGTTAAGCTTCGGCTCAACAGCCCATGGGGCAGGTAGAATGCTGAGTAGAGCGGCTGCAAAGCGAAGGTTTTTAGGAGGAGACGTAAGACGAAGCTTGGAGCAGCGGGGAATAGCCGTTAGGGCTGCAAGTGCTGTTGTGTTGGCGGAGGAGGCAGACCCTGCATATAAAAACGTGGATATGGTGGCGGATGTCAGCCATAAGGTTGGAATAGCCACAAAGGTCGCTAGGCTTGTGCCATTGGCCGTTGTCAAAGGTTAGCCTTCGCTTTCCCCCACGCCTTTTTTAAGTTTCAATTCTTCGACTGTGTGTGCCTTCTGAAGTTGTTTCATGTACCATGACCTTTCTCTTGCGTAGTGAAAGCTTAGGATTATGCCTAAAATTAGGAGGACTATGCCGACCACTGTTAGGGATAAGCCTAAAAGGCTGTAGGGATGGGGCGTTAAATGGTAAGGAATTATTAGAAACCATTCGGGGTTTTCAACCATTATAACGGTTTCAAGGAGCCCGCCGACGAAAAACACTGAGCCTATTATGGTTATTAGGTAGCCTATTGTCTCGTTGTGCCTTGACTCCTCAGCCTTTTCATGGAGGTATTCGCTGAAAAGCATCAAACCCACGATTTGACGCAGGCAACAGCCAGCTATAAAAGTTATTGCAGATTCCGAACACCGTTAGGCTAAATAGGCTGCCAATCGAAGTTTATTTGGCTCTAAGCCTAGAAGGGGTTTTATGCCCTTCAAAGATGAATGCAATCTTTGCGGAAGAGTTTTCCCCTACAGTTATCTTAGGCGATGCTTCAGATGCGGCAAACTGTTCTGCGTCGACTGCATGGTTCCAGACGTTGCCACAGGCGACACTAGACGGCTGCTATGCCTAAACTGCGCGAGAAAAACGGTTTCTCCAACGCGTAAAGGAAAATATGAAGCGTTTACAAGTTATTTACGGTTTAGAGCCGCCTTCACAAACTCTGTTAGACTTTCTCTCGCCCAAATAGACGGCATAATAGGAGACAATCTGCCCATAAACGCTTACCGTTCAGAAAAATGGTGGGAAAACTCGCCCGAAAACGCGCATGCAAAGGCTTGGCTTGATGCAGGATGGGAAACCAGCGAAGTAAACCTAAAAGAGGGTTATGTGGTTTTCCAGAAAATGAAAAGCTTACAAAAACCAAGCCTCAAAAAGAAAAGGGAAAGCTTGCCACCACAAAAGCCTTTCACGCCGCCTCCGTCAAGGATTATGAGAAGACGGAAACCTTCAAAAACGAAAATGGCGAAGCTTTCCGCTAGATTAAAGAACATAGAGAGGATGCGAACCGCGCAGCCAAAGCTTCGCGGAAGCTTCAAACCAAAATCAGCCCATGAAAAGAGAGTGTTCAAACCGCAAAGGGAATAAAGAAATTTATTTTACCCCATCAATAGATTATAGGCTAAAACGCGGCCGTCGTCTAGTCTGGTTAGGACACAGCCGCCATAACAGCGGTGGAAGCCTTCCAAGCCTGCGATCCCGGGTTCGAATCCCGGCGGCCGCACCATCAAACATTGTTCAATTTCGTTCAAGCTTTCTAGGCGGATTGTGGCTGTTGAATAAGCATTCTGTGAACTTTGATTATGTGTTTCAGTAGTTCTGACCGGAATTCTCTGACTTTTGTGTTGGGCGGCGAAGTTGCCACCAAAAGCACTATGTAATAGTTTTTGTCGCTTTGTTCTTCGAGGTAAACTTTGTAGTCGCTGATGTTGTTTTTATCCAGCTCTTCTCGAATCCTTTCAAGCACTGTGTCTGGGTCGAGTTGGACGGGAAACTCGTATCGGACTCGCACTGTTTTTGGTTCTTCCTTCTCCTCCATAACAACGCTGTTGGAAAAAGCGATATTGTTGGGAATTTTCACGAGTTCACCGCTGTCTGACAAAATCTTTGTGTGCATTAATCCCACTTCGACCACGATGCCCCTTAGGGTTGGCATAAACTCGTCGCGGCTGAACATTTTGTAGGCTGGAAAAGCTAAAGGCGAAAGGGGCAAATCGCCAGAAATTTTAACGTTGGCTCCTGGCTTGAGGAAGCCTGTTCCAAGAATGATTAAGCCGGCGAAAAGGTTAGCTAAAACGGGCTGTAAACCTAAACCGATCAGGAGGCCGGAAAACGTGGCGCCGGCAACAGCGCTTACGCCTGTAACCTCAAAAAGGGCTAGCACTATCAAGCCTACCATCATGTAGCCCATCACAACCACAACGTTTCGCACAAGATAGACGCCTCTGCCCAAATGTTTAAGCCTCACAGTAACAAGCGAGGCTACCAACTCGATGATGAGAACACCAAGCATTATGGCGGTTATCGCTCGAACAATGTTAAAATAAACCAAATAGGCTTGGCGAAGCTCTTCGGGCAGAAAACCCCGAATAGTTAAGGTCCAAAGTATGGCAACTGCCAAAACGATTAGAAAAATGTAGGTGAAACGCCAAACCCTTCGCAAGGCTATCACGACTTGTCAGTCTAAACTTAAAAAGCAATAAATAACCTTTCCTCAACAAGCAAAGGAAACACGCTTCGTCTCCCAGAACAAACGAAAACTTTTACCGTCTCAAGGAAATAATTCTATTGTGTGATCTGAGTTGCCGTCGGTGAATTTGCCAGCATGGGCTGCCCTAGCAATTACGGGGCTCATATTATCTACAGTGGGGTTTGTTTTAGGCAATTTTGGCATTGGATTTTTAGGCATAGCCTTAACTCTTGCAAGCATCTCCGGGGCACTAACATGGTGTGTTAGAACCGACCACCAACTGAAAAAAGCCAAAGAAGCGATTTTGCTGCTCGGAGCAATTGGAACAATAGTCTACGGATACTTTTCAACGGGCAGCCTATTGTTAGCGGCGTTAACAGCGTTCATCACTGTTTTGATTTTCGTCGGTTTTACGCTTTCATATGTCTTGCCTAAAATTCGAAACAGATTGAGCAAAGTTTAATGATTCAAATATCCCTTGATTGGTTATAAAGCATACTAGGAGCGCCCAGTATTGCATTTGCCTGTCATGAAAAGGGAAGTTATCCGTTTCCTCAACCCCAAACCCGACGAAGATTTTGTCGACTGCACCGTCGGTTTTGGCGGCCATACCTTAGCGATTTTAGAGTTGAACAAGCCAAAAGGGAGGGTTTTAGGCATTGACTGTGATTGGGAAATCATAGAAAGCCTTAAGCGCGATGTGCAAGGAACAGATTTCGATAAACGCCTAGTCCTTGCTTGTGATAGTTTCGCCAATTTGGAGGCAATTGCTAAGAAACACGGTTTTGATGGAGTTTCCGGCGTACTGTTCGACTTGGGATTGTCAAGCTGGCATTTGGAGGCAAGCGGTCGGGGTTTTTCTTTCTGGAGAAATGAGCCTCTTGACATGAGGTATAATCCGCAGACAAACGCTTTAACAGCTGAAGCCATAGTTAACACTTGGAGCGTAAAGGATATTGAGCGTGTTTTGAGGGTTTATGGCGAGGAGCGTTTTGCAAGGCGGATAGCCATAGAAATTGTGAAATCCAGACCGTTAAAGACCACTGTGGATTTGGTGGTGGCTGTTGAGAGAGCTACACCCCCATGGTATCATCGTAGAAGAATTCATTTTGCCACAAAAACCTTTCAAGCCTTGAGAATAGCCGTTAACAATGAATTGGAAAACTTGGAGAGGGCTTTGCCCCAAGCTCTTGACATACTCTGCAGCGGAGGAAAAATGGCAGTAATAGCCTTCCACTCGCTGGAAGACAGAATCGTCAAAAACTTTCTAAAGGCAAAAGCAAAAGAAGGTGCCTTGGAAATTTTGACAAAAAAGCCAGTTAGACCTTCAAGAGAGGAAAATGCAAAAAACCCAAGAGCTAGGTCAGCAAGGCTTAGGGTTGCCGTAAAAGTTTAGTAAACGGCTTCAAGCAAACGTAAGTCATTTATACTAGAAACTTTCGCATCATATATTTCTAGGGTGGAAAATGAGGCTACATATAACTGTTTTTGTGGCAGCTTTGTTAGTGACAGCTGCAACTATGGCCGGTGTCAAGGTTGGTTTAGCTCAACCTCTTCCAGAGGAATCCGAGTTTGTGGAAATGGTCATGGTTAATGTCAATTGCACAACAGCCAGCGTGTCAGTCGCTAGTGTGGTGGTGTCCAACAACACTGAGCTTGTGCATTTTCCAGCCGAAATAAACATGAACGCTACTGAGTGGGAAAATATGACCAAAATTATGGTTGTTTTTCAACGGCTGATTCATTTTTGTTTTACATCTTCAACGATACAAGCGAGAACAACGCAGAGAGCATCGCCAACACCTTAACGAATCAGCTTAACACAGTTTTTGGCACCAATTTTGGTCATAACTCCACATACACGAGCAACGGCTATGTAAACGTAACCTACGCCGGAGTTGGTGTGGCAAACCTAACGCAGTATACGAAATGGCTAATGCAAGATTGCCTAGCTTCAGATTTAGGTGGTTTTTCCCTAACATTTATTCCAATGACAAATGAGACAGACGCTTACACTGGCATAATGGCTCAAAAAGAAAGTGAGGCTTCAATTGGACCTACGCCGTGGGAGTGATGTACTATACCAGCATTACGGAAGGCACGGGTGAACACACAATAGACATTTTAGACTTGCTTAATGTGGAATCGCTTGCACCGTCAAATTATTCGCTTACATCAATGCCTGGATATATCTATCCGATATACATGTCAATTGTGATGCTAGACATAACCTCAGACACAACTGTTACATTTGTTTCCTGCAGACCGGACCAAGCGACACCGCCACTTAGGGGCTGGTACATTGAGTTACAAATACCGTCTACACAGCTACAAGGAATTTTCTTTTTTGGAGGAGACCGCACACCTGTCACTGAATTGTCCCTGACTTTTAGCGGTGTGGTAATTCCGGAATTTGCAGCGTCAACCCTTATGGTGGTTTTGGCAATTGCTACAACAATTACAGTGTTCATTAAAAAGCAGTTCAAACGCCAATAACCATCTTTTTCTCACTTTGCTTTTTAAGCGCCTCCTCAAGTTCCTTAATCCCTTTTATGATTATATCTGAATGCGTCACTATCCATGGACTTGGGCTTTTGAGTTGGCATATGCTTATGGTCTTTTTGCCTTTCATTTTAGCGTAAAAAAGCTCCATGCATGTTCCCGCTGAAAGCCGCGGCAAATAAGCAACGAGAACATCACATTTCTCTATGTCTTCTAAATCCCGCCTTATGAACTCGGCCGCTGGAACCTTCATCCACCAACCCGGCTCTGTTCCCCTATACAATATTTTTTCACGTTGCCATGGGTCCACGGGCTCGTAGCCGCAACGGATGCAGATGCGCTTTATGGTTTCTCGGTAGGATTGTTTTGTTTCCATGCCTTGAATGGGGCCCGAAATGAAAACTTTTCCTTTCATGGGATTGCACCATATTGCCGTTTTGGAATGGAAAGAATTAAGAGCGAGACTGTATATTTTGGTTTTCCAATTGACATGCAGAAGGATGCCTAAAACTTGGGGCTGTTGGACCCATTAACTGCAGTGGTGGTTTCTTTCTGTTTTCTTGGTTTAATGCTTTATAAACGGGTGAATTTAGGGATAACATTAAACGCAACAGCCCTACTTTTGGCTTTGTTGGCGCTTGACTGGCGGAGCATTCCAAGCATAGCTTACACAACAGTTGACCCTTCACAGTCGGATGGACTGCTTGCAATTTCGGTTATCCTAGCAACCTTTGGAATAATGTGGCTCAGCCAACTCTACAAGGAAACTGGAGAAATCACTAAGCTAAGCGAAAGCCTAAGCAGACTTGTTAAAAACCCAAAAATCGTTTTAAGCGTGCTTCCAGCTATAATGGGGTTCTTGCCGGTGGCTGGCGGCGCCCTCATGTCAGCGCCCATAGTGGATTCTGAAGCCGAAAAACTAAAGTTGAAGCCCGAAAAGAAGGCTTATGTTAACCTTTGGTTTAGGCACACAATATTTCCAGTTTACCCTCTAAGCCAAGTGCTCATAATAACTGCAGCCCTAACTGGAACAACGCTTTTCGCTATAATTCTGCTCCAAATTCCAACAGTCATAGTTATGGTGATTGCTGGCTATTTAATAGGCTTCTGGAAAGTTTCAACATCCAAAAACGAGGAAAAATCCGAAACAATAAACGAAGCATCATCGGAGCTTAAGAATTTCCTCTTGGCGTTCTCTCCCATCGTAACAACAATAATTGTAGCCATCTCCATGAACCTTTTAGGTTATGGGTTTTCCCAGCAAGGTTTCGATGTGTTAATAGCAACCTTTGTAGGCTTAGCGGTTTTAATCGTGATTTCACGTTTAAACCTTAAAATGCTAGCAGCACCCTTGAAGGGTTTTGGAATTTACGGAGTAACCCTTGCCGTTTATGGCGCTTTTCTACTTCGAAATGTGATGAAAGCAGCAGGAATATCGGAAATTTTCAAACCGTTAGTTGCAAATGGAAGCATGGACATTATAATACTTTTAACAGTTATCCCAGCGGTTTTAGGCTTTCTAACAGGTTCTCCATCGGGAGCAATAGCCATAGGCGCCTCAATTTTAACTGGCATTATAACGTCGTTTTCACCGAAAACCGCGGCGCTGCTATACATTAGTGCTTATCTCGGATACGTTATCGCACCAACCCACCTATGCTTCACGTTTACAGCCGACTACTTCAAAAGCCCCCTAGGCAAAGTCTACAAGTATGTGATTCCTTCCTTCATGGCAACTTTTGCAACAGCCCTCATTGTCTATTTCACGTCTTTCTCCATCTAAAAACGCTTAAAAACCCGCAGTTGCTCAGACGTAAATTGAGCGTAAGATGGCTTTGGCAGATTCAGTACTGAACACCAGCATCCTTTACAGTCTTGGCATAACAATGATTTTAGTGGGCATAATAATCGTCGCCGTCGCGTTTGCACTCCTCTTCCTTTCAAGCATGAAAAGCGGAAAAGTCAGAGGCGGCGGAGCATTAATAATTGGGCCTTTCCCAATAGTTTTCGGCACCGACAAAGATTCTGTTAAGGCTGTACTGTGGCTCTCGATAGCCCTAACCATAATCCTTTTCGCACTGTTCATAACATTACACCTGCTATATGGGTGAATCTGCAATGATTGGAAAAAACGGAGAACAAACAGAATCACGATGGTTTAAAAGATTTCTCACATTGTTCTTTGTAGGCTTCTTCATAATACTATTGGGCGCCATATTTTTGGTGGCTTCCGCGCTGCTGTATGGAGGCGAAAACACAAGCTTTGGAGGCGTCATATTCATATGGTTTTTCCCAATAGTTTTCGGTGCTGGTCCAGAAGCCCAATGGCTTATTTTGTTTGCGATTATTCTCGGAGTTTTAAGCATCATAATGTTTTTCATTCTGCGGAAAAGAGGCTAAAAAAGTGTTTAAGCCAGCTTTATTTTTCCTCTCTACCGTAAACTATGTATAGGAATATTAGCACCAAAGCGACAAAGGTCGCCGTCATCAGTATGTATTTAAGGGTTTCAAAGTATGCTCCTATTTCCATAGGCAAGGTTCCCCTCGTTTTCACCCATCTAATTTTAACATTTAAGTATTTAAGGGGTTAGTTTTTTCCACTCCTCCATTAACGATTCATACAGTTCGTCATGTTCCTCCATGGGTTCATACCATCCTAAAATTTTGGCTATTTTCTGTGCAATAAGATGATAGCACAAGTGTACTTTCCTGTCTAAGACTCGGAAATAGAAGTCGTCGCATGTGCAGAATTCGGCGTCTGGCATTATGAGGTAGTCGCGTTCTTTGCCAACAACAACCCAGACAACTCTTCCGCTGGGCTTGAAAGTGTATTTTTTAACGCGGTTCTCTTTGAGGGCTTCAAAAGCCTTCACAAAACGCTGTCCAAAAGCCTCATAAAGCCTTGTAAGGCTTTTTCCCGTCAGTTTACCGTCTACTTTTGCTTCTTTACATATTGTGTTTAACACTTCGCTTTCCGATTCTTCACCCATGAAGGCACAGGCTTTACGGCGTTGGCTAGCAAAAGGGTAAGGCGTATCTATTCTATTTTGATGGGTTCGCCTTTGGGTTTTCCCTCTTCCTTTGTTTTCGGCAGCTTAACCTCTAAAACACCGTTTTTATATTGGGTTTTGGCTTCTTTCACGTTCACCTTTGCTGGAAGTGTTATTTCCTTATGGTATTTTCGCTGCGGAGTGTCCACTGAAATTGTTAAAGTGTCTTCTGTTCCATGCAGTTTTATATCCTCTTTTTCCACGCCTGGCAGTTCAGCCACCACGTGGATTTCGCCGTCGGTTTCAACAATGTCCACGAGGGGTTCGCGTTCTTCCTTAACTTTTGGACCGAAACGGCTGGGTTTAACGTTTCCAAACTCGTGGATTTCAGGTTTCCCGTCTGGTCCTATTTTGATGCTGTAGCCGTAAACGAAGGGTCCCCACTCTTTTACTGTTGAGCCGTTTGGGAGTTTGCGTTCCCTAACATAGTCTCTTGGAACCCGCGACGTGAAGGTTTTGAATTCTTCCTCCATCATTTTTTCCATTTCACGGAACATTCTGTCAATGTCTTCGAAGAACCAGCCTCCGAAAAAGGGGAAGCGCCTCCTTCTAAACCATTCTGGAAAATCATCTTCGCTAGACATATTTTTCACCTCTTTTAGTTGAAGAAAGCCTTTTCTATTAAGTTTTATGCTCAGCCAAAATTTCCAGCTGGGTTAGGGATCCGAGGAAGGTCCCGTCTAAAAGGTAGACTTCCGCGTTTTTCATGTCAACGGCTTCTGTGCGTAGAATTGGTCCAACAACCTTCTCGGTTTTCGCTGCCTTTCTATCGCTCTTCTCGTTTAAGGGCTTTCCTCCCAAGAACTCGTTGAAAGATGGCATTATGAAAAGCTGAGAGGTTTTCGGATTAATTTTGTAGCGTCTAAGCAGTGTTTTCTGCGGGCTCTTTTCAATTTTTATTTTATGTTTTTGCAATAGAATTTCTGCCAGCTGGTTTTTGTCGCATTTTGTTTTTACCCAGACTTGGCGGGTTATTCTGAAGCCGGTGGGGTCGCGGAAGGCTATGACTGGGTGGATATGTCCCATCAGAAGGGTTTTACATTTGAGAAGGGTTGGTGATGGCCAACGGTGTCCGTGAAATAAGCCTACATCGCCTATTATGATGCCCGATGATGGTAGAATTTTTATGCCTTCTGGAAGGAGGGGTTCAAGGTTTCCATCGTGGTTTCCGCGGAGGATTTGGATTTCTTCTACTTGGGTTTTTAGGTTGTTGAAGAAGTCGGGGATGTCATGCCACTCGCTTATTTCGGCTTTCGCCACCGTGTGTTTCACATCGCCAAGAATTAAGAGCCTTTCCGGCTTGTAATTTTTTATGAGGGTTTTTAGCTTTTGCATAAGCTTCGGGGTTTGTGTTGGAACATGGATGCCTCTTTCTGATAGGGCTATTTCCCATCCAATGTGAAGGTCCACCACAACCAATGTTCTGGTTTTCTCTGTTTTTATAAGGGCGGCTGGATGCGGCGTTAAAGGGATTATCATTTTGCTTCCTTTCAAGCTTTTATGAGGTTTAATATTGTGTTATGGATTTTCTGGTTGGCGGCGGCTATGAACTTTAGTTTTTCTTTAGGGTCTAGTTTGGCGTTTAATGGCTTTCCATCAGGAGTTGTTATGTTGGCTCCAGCCTCTTTTATTATTAGCCATGCTGCGGCAGTATCTGTAGTGCGGAGTTTTCCCCTTATGTCTATGAACGCGTCGGTTGTTCCATCGGCTACATAGCACAGTTCTAGAGCGTTTGCCCCTAAATGGCGTATATGCTTTGTCTTTTCAATTAAGCGGGTTAACTGCGGAGCTACTTTGCGGATTTTGTAGGTGTTTAAATTCACGCCTACAACAGCTTCCTCCAACGATGCTTGTTTTGACGGCGTTACTTTTTGTCCGTTGCGTTGGGTGCCTTCACCTTTTTCAGCTGTGTAGGTTACATTGTGGAAAAGGTCTGCCACTAGAGCTGTGTGGACGGCGCGCAGTTCTGGTTTTGTGGACACGGCTATGGATGTTGCGTAGAAGGGTATGCCCCTCATTAGGTTTGTTGTTCCATCTATGGGGTCTGCTGTTACATAATTTTCTTCTGGATTTGGACCGTAATTTTTTATTCCTGATTCTTCGCTTATGAGGGTGAAGGATAAGCCGTATTCTTTCAGCGTTTTTATTATGGCGTCTTCGGCTGCGAGGTCTATTTGTTTTATTGGGTCTCCGCCGGCGCCTATTCCTAGGCTTGGCTGTGGTTGGTTTAGGGTTTTTAGCAGGGGCGCTATTTCTTTTTTTATGTTTTCCTTGCATTGAGATAGTATGGGAAGCCAGTCGATTTGTTTTTCCATAAGCTTATCTGTTTTCATTATGGTGTTGTTTGATAAAGCCTTTGCTGAGGAAATGTCAGCGAAACCATTCTTTACAGGTTTATGGAAGAAATTTCTAAAAGATAACTTCAGAAAGCATTTAAACAAAGAATCCGAAAATAGACACATCCTTTGGAGGACGCATCACGGATAGCAAAATTTCAGAAATCTTAGAAGCACTAGCCGATGGGAAATGGCATACAAAAGAAGAGGTGAAGGAAAAAACTAAATTCGAAAGTGATGCCATTGAAAAAGTCATAAAATTCTTGAAGGATTACAAACTCATAACATTGAATGAAAAAGGTGATAGGATAAAAATTGACGAGGAGTTTAGGAAACTCTTAATTCAAAGGATTAGCCCATAAGCCCCAATAAGCCTTTGTAAGCATCTAAAAAGCGTTCGCCCTTTTCTGTGATTTTAAACAGGTCGGATTTGCTATCATTAATGGCGTATAAAAGTTTTCTTTCAACGAGAAAGTTCAAGTAATGTTCTAGTCGTTTGAAGCTTAAATTGCAATGGTACATTAAATGGGTTTTTCTAACCTTTCTGTGGGAAGCTTCTAAGATGTCTGCAATGATGTCTAAGCGTCCCCGATGACTATTGCTGCGCTTCTTTTCAGTTGCCACCGTCAAACAATTAACAGCTCCAGTTTAAGCTGTGAAGGAGTCTTCCCTTCTCCTAAAAGAAAAGGGGAAAACATGGATTTAAACTTTCTGAATAAAATGAAAATAAGGAAAAGCCTTTTTAGCCCCTTAATAACGGTGAAGCCTTTTCAAAATCTTTTCGAGGTTGGCGTTTTTCTCCATGAAAACACTTATTTTGTTATCGTTAACAGTGAAGGAAATCGCCTTAACATTTTTTCCGTCGACAAGAATTTCTTTGACATCGCCGAGGTTGAAAAGTTTTGAGAGTTCCTCGCCTGCGTCGATGGCTGAAGATGAGAGAATGGCGTATTCGATGAGTTTTGATGGGTCTTTGAGGTCTATGGCTGCGGAGGTGGAGTTTCTGAGGATGTATCCGATGACGCCTTCGTATCCTTTAATCTCTTCGAGGCTTGCCCTCAAATCGTCTGCTGAAGAAGCTTCCTCGACAGCTAAGGGTTCCGCGACCGCAACATTTTCAACAGCTTTTTTCTTTTTGGTCATTTAGGACGCCTCCATTACTCGATTACAGGTTTAACTTTGACAAGCTCCCCCTTCTTAATCTCTAGGGTGATTTGGGCTTTTTCAGGCATTTGGACAACGCCTTTTCCGTAATATTTTGAGTCCTTTATGGGTTTCACTTTGTACCGTTCTGTTTTTCCATTGAAGGTTTCGATTTCAACGTATTCGATTTTCTTGCCTTCAAACGTGTTTTCCCATTGGGAGAGGGTTTCATTGCCAATGCGCACTGTGTCGGAAGGCACAAGCAAGCCGCCGATGTTTTCCACTATAAGCTGGATTGAGGGAAGCTCAAAGGGTGTTTCAGGCTTAAATTCTTCTTTAATCTCTGTTGCAGGTTCTTCTTCAGCAAGCTCTTCCTGTGGCTGTTCAGTTTCTAGGGTTTCGGGTTCGGGTTCAATTGTTGGTGGAGGAACCACGTTTTTGAGGAGGGTAGGGCTGATTTTCTCCAGCAACCTAAGAACCGTTGGGATTAGGACGCGGGTAACGGTGTCCACATAGTTTGCATCCGCTTTCGCGGAGACAACCATAACGAAGTAGTGCTCGTTGAAATGGTAAAGCTTGACACTGCCTTTGCTGCAGTTTAGGGTTACGGCTTCAACTCCGCCGATGGCTTCAGCCATTTCAAAAATGTCATCGAAAGCCTCTATAACGCGAATCATAACCTTTTGAGGGATATCCGCGTCTCCGACAATTATTTCGCCGTTTTCGTGAAAAATGAAGGCATGCTGGATGTCTGGGCAAACGTTCTGCATCTCTTCTAGGGCATTTTTTAAAGCAGTTGCATAAATTTCGCTATCAACCATGATGATTCCACCTTTAAGGCTGGAATAGGCTAGGATATTTTGAAGAGTATGCGCTCCGGCACCCCATCGTTTTCAACAACAATGTATTTTAAGCCTTCAGTGTCGCCTAGCTGGTCAAGCCATTTTAGGGCTTCACGGGCTTTTTGCAACACCAAAAGCCTCTCTTGATAGCTGCGCACCACCTGTTCTATGGCTGTTAGCTCATGGAACGGGTTTGCGTCTAAGACTATGCTTAAAGAGCCCACTGTGATTTCTCCTAGGCTTTCGGCAGCCGCCTTTTTCCCAGCCAGTTTCATGACTACTTCTCGGATTTTCTTGGATTTTTCAGCTAAAGCCCTAATCTCGTCTAGGCGACGCAGATACTCGCCAAGAGTGCTTTTTGTTTCGGCAATCTCTTTCTCCAGGGTTTCGGCTATGTCTTCAGCCGAAGCATACTCCTTTATTTCCACCACCATACGCTTTTACACCTCCAACATCACGAAACAATAGAAGGAAATTGGACGGAAACTAACCCTACCCCCAATCCCAAACGTGGACAAGCAAAGAAAGCTAAGAAGGTGCTGTGTAGTCTTGGTAGAATATCTTGTTACTCGATGTCACGAACTCGATTCTATACTTGTACCCAGCGGTCCAGTTAAGTTCAATCTTAAATAGCTGCGAATTGGCTGGATCTATGCTTACACCACTGGTTGCGAAATTATTGGGAGTCACAACAGCCAACTTATAAGATTGCTGGTTGATTCTGACGTCCACTATTGAAACCTTAGAAGTTCCTGTGTTTCTAACTGTCAATTGAACGTATTTACGCGATGCATTTGCCCCAAATGTAACTTCTGAACTTGTTGGCATTTGTAGTTCTTCTATTGCTGTGAAGGTGAAGGTTAGGGCTCCCATCCATGCGGCTACTGCGATGCTGACGGCGACTGTTACGGCGATGAGGATGATGGTTGCGACTACGGGGCTTAAGGCTTTCCTACTCTTCAATATTTTCATTTTCCTTCAAATCCCTCCTTTTGGGGTTATCGTGTATGTAAGGGGAGGCTTAGAATTTAAATCTTACGACTTAGTACACCATATTAACCATTTGTAAAACAAAACAACACCACCACACCACAAAAATATAGAGAGGCTAGACCACTATTGGCTTGCCGCACAACTAAAACAACATAAAAACTTAGAAAGACCATCCAATTTAGCCACCGTCAGCCCATAAAATTAACCTGCTCCCAACAGAAATTCTAGAGAGGGTATTCAATTTTGCAGTTTGCCACCTCTAACAAAATTGACATTTAACCGCACAAACGTGACAAAATCCTAATTATTTATATGCATATAAATATGTGCAGAGGGAAGCAGAATGGCAAAAACAATAGCAGTATCAGACGACGTGTACGAACTGCTCTTAAAGGCGAAACTCCCAAACGAAAGCTTCAGCGACGTCATCCGCAGATCAATAAAAAAGGGAATGAAACTCACCGACATAGCAGGCTCAAAAACCATTAGCAAGGAAGACTGGGAAAAAGTCCTAAAAGCCTTCGAACCCCAAAGAAAAGCCGACGAAGGAAAAAGAAGAAAACTACTAGAATAACGCGGTGCATCCATTGAAAATTTTTGACACAACATTCCTAATGGACCTTGTAAAAGGCGACAAAGGCGCCAAACAAAAAGCCAAAGAAATAGACGAACAAGGAACCTTCAAAGCCATATCAGTAGTAACAGTCCACGAATACCTACGAGGAATATACTACCTTTTCAGCCACGACAAAAAACTCTTAAAAACCAAACTTGAAAAATCCGAAGCAGAACTCGCCAGATTTGAAATTCTACCCTACACATATGAAATAGCAAAAACAGCAGCAGAAATCGACGCCCAACTCGCCAAAAACGGACAAACCATAAGCTTCTCAGACACCATTCTAGCAGCCACAGCAATCCATTACAAACTAACATTAGTAACACGGGACACTGAAAACTTTTCCAGAATACAAAACCTTCAAATCGAAACCTACTAGATTAAACAATAAAGAGGAGAAGCGTTCACTTCTCCAGCTTGTCAAAGAACTCCAACAGAAGCTTCGCTATTTTCTCGCCCAGCTCCGTCTTCACATACTTCTTCTTTAATGGATCCAAGCGCTCGCCCTTCGCCAGACCCAACTCCTCAATCTCAATCATCCTCGCCCTAAAAGTGCCATCACTTAAAGTCAAACCGTTCTCCCGCATAAACTCCTTAGCCTCCTTCCACTTGCCGCGCCCCATATACAAAAGGAAAATGCAGTCTATGGCATGATCCTTCTCCAGCATAGCCTTAATCGCCGAAAGCCTAGAATCCGTCAATATACGCCGAATCTTCTCCTCTTCCCCACTCCTAACCATCCAAACCAACCTTCCACTGCTTTTCTGTTATATGCGTATGCTGCTTAAAAGATTTAACCTATATTACGAATTATGACTTATTACTTGAAACCACGACATAATTAAAAAGTATTATTCCACCATTCGAAAGGTCATGTCCAGCAAAATTTTATAAAGCCCACTGTGCGCTTTCAACAACGGTGCTGGTTTGAGAACGGTTAAGGCTGTTCTTTTTGACATGGGTGAAACTCTGGTCGGCGCCGAACCTGTTTCGGAAACCTTCCACAAAATCCTCAAGTTGCATGGAGTGGAGCTGCCAAAAGAAAAAATTGAAGCATCCCTCGAAAAGGCAAGGGAAAAGTTAAACATGAATAAAATGGCTGAGCTTGGAAACCGTTTTTGGGTTAAATTCAACCTTCATGTTTTAAAGGGTCTAGAGATTAAAGAAAACCCTTTGCCTCTCGCCGAGGCTATAGATAGGCAATGGTGGGAACACGCAAACATATCGCTTTATCCAGAAGTTTTAAAAGTTCTCCATAAACTGAAGGAAAAATGCTTGAAAATAGGCATAATAACAAACACACTGCAAGCGGATGCTGAAAAGGTTCTTTCAAAACTTGAATTGTCAACCTTCTTTGATTTAATAGTCAGCGTAGACATGGCTGGCAAAGCGAAACCATCAAAAGAAATATTCATATACGCTGCAAAAAGGCTGGGTTCAAACCACAAGAAATACTGTTTGTAGGCGATGATTGGAAGATAGATTACAAAGGGGCCAAAAAAGCTGGTTTTAAGGCATTAATCATTGACAGAGAAAACAAGGTAAACCAAAATGTTGAAAAAATAAAGAATCTGAAATAAATTCTGCGCCTTCTTTCTCTTTAGTTATTTTACGAGGAGATATGCTGAATGAAGGTTTCTGGCGTGTACTGCAATATTCCCTTTGCTTGGTAAGTAAACCCCTTGGCGACAAGCACCTTCAAAATCTTCTGCGGACATAGCCGCTGCTTTATCAAGAGTTCCAATGCGTGGGTGTAGTTGCGATTAAGCTCTCTGACTGCTAAGGCTTGTTGCTTGCGAGAGAGGGCATAATCCTTACACTCAACCAAATAAGCCAGAGTCATGTCGGGTTTAACCGCCAACACATCACAGTGGTTTTGCCTCGTGAAAACAATAAACCCTTTCTTTCGAAAGGCTTCTGAAACCGTGTCCTCAAGCACCGTGCCGCTCATTTCAAGCCCAGTTTAAAATGCTCCTTAAACGCTTGTTAAGTGTTTTTCGGTTTCACCCTCTAGGAAAGTTTAAATAAAAAGTGGCTTACTTCTAGTTTGCTAAAAGGCATGGATGACTTTAAATGTCAAGGGAATTCCGCCACATACTAAGAATAACAGACACAGACGTAGACGGCACTCTAAAGGCCCCCTACGCCCTCAGAAAGATTAAGGGCATAAGCCTAACCCTAGCCAACGCCATACTAAAAAAGGCAGGAGTAGACCCAAACATAAGAGCGGGATTCCTAACAGAAGCAGAAGTTGAAAAGATAGAAGAAATAATAAAAGAGCCCACGAAATATGGTTTGCCACCGTGGCTTCTGAACAGGCGAAAGGATTTAGAAACAGGAAAGGACATGCACTTGATAAGCGCAGACCTTATTCTTAGAACAAAAATGGACATTGAAAAGATGAAGGAGCTGAAATCTTGGCGGGGATACAGACACGCTTATGGATTAAAGGTTAGGGGACAAAGGACAAGAACAACTGGGAGGAAAGGCAAAGCCCTCGGAGTCAAGAAGAAGGCGATTGCAAAGCCTGGAGGCGGCGGTGGATAGCAATGGGCGACCCTAAAAAACAGAAAAAGAAGTATGAAACACCACGGTTTCCATGGCGAACAGGCATACTGCAAGAAGAACTCAAACTTTTAGGTCAGTATGGGTTAAGAAACAAACGTGAATTGTGGCGCCATAAAACCATGCTTTCAAAGTTTAGAGGAACAGCCCGTTCCCTAATAGGCAAACCGCCCGAAGAAAGGAGAAAAATGGAGGAAGAACTCCTATCCCGCTTAAAGAAGTTAGGCATAATCCATGAAACAGCAGTTTTAGACGACGTTCTAGACTTAACAATTGAGGATATTCTCGAAAGAAGACTCCAAACAATCGTCTTCAGAAAAGGACTAGCCAAATCAGTCCACCAAGCAAGACAGCTCATAACCCATGGTCACATCGCCATAGGAAAACAACGCGTAACAGTGCCAAGCTATCTAGTTACAAGAGAAGAAGAAGAGCAAATAGCTTACACTCCAGACAGCCCCCTTGCAAACCCAAGCCACCCAATACGCCAAACAATAGCAGTCGCAGCCACCGCAACAACTGGGAAAACAGAAGAAAGGGCTAGAGGTGAAGAGTGAAAATGAGCAGCAGCGGAGGCACAGCTACAGCCAAAAAACCTGAAAAGTGGGGAGTAGTCCACATTTATAGCTCTTACAACAACACCATAGTCCACATAACAGACCTTTCAGGCGCCGAAACCATAGCAAGAACATCAGGAGGAATGTTTGTAAAAGCCGACAGAATGGAATCATCACCATATGCAGCCATGCGCGTAGCCTCAGCAGCAGCCGAAATAGCCAAAGACAAAGGAATAACAGCCATACACATAAAAGTAAGAGCCCCAGGAGGCTCTGGACCTAGAACGCCGGGTCCCGGCGCCCAAGCAGCCATAAGAGCCCTTGCAAGGGCTGGTTTCCGCATAGGCCGAATAGAAGAGGTTACGCCCATTCCCCACGACGGCACACGAAGACCGGGCGGCAGAAGGGGAAGAAGAGTCTAAATTCATTTAAGATTTAGATGGCTAACAATTTACAAACGTGGCAAACGAGTTTTAGGCTCTGAAAACGCCAAATTTATATAAACCACCAATATTCTATTCAACGGCACTACGGACAATTGCACCGTTATGGAGAGTCAACAAGTGGAAATTAAAGTGTTGGAAAAAGATGATAAAAACATGCGTTTACTCATTAAGGGAGTTGACACTCCATTTGTGAACGCTTTAAGACGAAATGCCTTGGCAGAAGTTCCATGCATGGCGATAGACGACGTTGTAATTATTGAGAATTCTTCCGTGCTTCAAGACGAAATTGTAGCCCATAGGCTTGGGCTCATACCCTTAAAAACAGACCTTGACGGTTATAATCTTCCAGAAGAATGCTCATGTAAAAGCGAGTTTGGATGCAACCTCTGCAGGGTTACGCTTACATTAGACCGAGAGGCAAAAGAGGGAACAGTAACAGTCTATTCTGGCGATCTCATTTCAGAAAACCCAAACATAGTTCCCGTCAGCGACAAAATCCCCATAACTAAACTTGTGAAAGGACAAAAGTTGAGACTTGAAGCCTACGCAAGGCTTGGAAAAGGCAAAAACCACGCCAAGTGGCAGCCAGTCTCAACATGCACATACAAGTATATGCCACAGATAAAAATAGACAGCAAAAACTGCGACGCTTGCGGAAAATGCGTGGAAATCTGCCCCAGAAAAGTTTTGGAAAAATCCGAAGGCAAAATAGAAATTCGCGATTTGCTGGCATGCACTTTATGCCAAGACTGCATGGATGCTTGCCCAAAAGAACCCCCAGTCATAGAAGTTAGATGGGAGGAAAATGCCTTCATATTCAGCTTGGAATCCACTGGAGTGCTCCCCCCAGAAAGAATTATGGAAGAAGCCGTAAAAATTTTAGAAAAACAACTTAAAGAACTTGCATCGCAAATCAAGGTGCGAAAAACATGAAAAAAGCTAGAATAACAAACCCGGAACTAATAGAGCTTATTCGCTTCTTAAAAAAGCAAAGCCGGGAACACGAAGCGGAAATATGGAGAGCCGTAGCCGAGCGCCTAGCACGTTCTAAAAGAAAGCGTATAGCCGTAAACATAAGCCGCCTCAACAGAAACACAAAGAAAAACGAAATCGTGACTGTTCCAGGGAAAGTTTTAGGCGCTGGCGAATTAGACCATCCAATAACAGTTGCAGCCTTCGCCTTTTCAGAAACAGCCAAAGAAAAAATAAGGAAGGCGAAGGGGAAATGCCTATCCCTATTCGAGCTTGCTAAGAAAAAGCCGAAAGGCTCAAACATCAAAATCATAGGGTGAAAAACACATGGAAAAGGAAGGATTTACTGTCATAAACGCAGAAAACCTCATCCTTGGGAGAATGTCAAGCATAATCGCCAAACGCTTGTTAAAAGGCGAAAAAATAGTGGTTGTAAACGCTGAAAAAGCCGTGATTTCAGGCAAAAGAAAAAGCAAAGTGTCCGAAGCAAAAGAGTTCTTGGAGGTTGGGCATCCTGGAAAAGGTCCCTTTCACTATAGAAAACCCGACAGAATATTGAGGAGAACTGTTAGAGGCATGCTTCCTTATAAGCAGCCGAAGGGTAAACAAGCCTATAAAAGGCTTAAGGTTTTTATTGGCTTACCGGAGGAGCTTAAAAACGTGGAGATGGAAACCATAGAAGAGGCGCAAGCTAAAAGGCTAACATGTCCCTACTTCACGCTTGGCGAGTTTGCAAAAGAAATAGGCTGGAGCGGTGAGTGATTATGCCTGCCAAAAAGGTTTTAGTTGTAAGTGGAAAAAGGAAAACGGCTTTGGCAAAGGCTGTGGTCAAACCTGGAATGGGCAGAATAAGAATTAACATGACGCCATTAGAAATTTATCAACCAGAAGTTGCCCGCCAAAAGATAATGGAGCCTCTCATACAGGCTGGAGACGATGTTTGGAAACAATTAGACATAGATATCAAAGTTTGGGGAGGAGGCTACATGGGACAGGCGGAAGCAGCGAGGATGGCAATTGCAAACGCCTTACTTAAGTGGACGAAGAGCACTCAGCTGCGCACAGCTTTCACCGAATACGACAGAACCATGATTGTTGGAGACCCGCGGAGGAAAGAACCCAAAAAGTTTGGAGGCCCAGGTGCAAGGGCGCGAGACCAGAAAAGCTACAGATAAGGAGAATTAAAGGTATGATTATACCTGTAAGATGTTTTACGTGCGGCAAATTGATTGGCGATAAGTGGGAGGAGTTTGCAAGAAGAGTGAAAACTGGAGAAGATCCCGGCGATGTATTGGACAGTTTAGGGATAAAGAGGTACTGTTGCAGGCGTATGCTCCTTTCGCATGTTGAGATTATCGATGAAGTTTTACGCTTTTATGAGGAAGCAGAAAAAAGAAGAGAGGCTAGAAGCTACTATTACCAGCAATAAGATATGGAGAAAGCAAAATGTCCACTGTTATTGAAGATATAATCGCAAGGAAAGTTTTCAACAGTCGCGGGGAAGAAACAATAGAAGTTGATGTTATTACAGCTTCTGGTTTTGGAAGAGCCTCTGCTCCGGCTGGAAAAAGCCGTGGAAAAGCCGAAGTGGTTTATTATCCGAAGGGCGGAGTGGACGAAGCAGTAAAGAAGGTTGAAGAGCTTATAGCCCCGGAGCTTGTGGGATTGAACGCCGACTTCCAAGAAGAAATAGACAAAACACTTCATGAAATAGACAATACGAAAGACTTTAGGATAATAGGGGGAAACGCTGCCTTCGCTATTTCCTTGGCAAACGCTGAGGCAGCAGCAAACTCTTATGGCTTACCTCTATTCCAGTATTTGGGTGGGTATGCAGCCCACGAACTTCCATATCCGTTGGGAAACGTCATTAGCGGTGGAAGACATACAAGCGGCAGGTCTCCGGACATCCAAGAGTTTCTTGTTCTACCATATGGGGCGGAGTCTTTTTTTGAGGCTGCAGCGGCAAACGTTAAAATCCATAAAAAGGTTGGGGAAATTTTAAAGAAAAAGGATAAGTTGTTCAATAATGGAAGAAGCGATGAAGGCGCATGGACTGCGAACATCACAAACCTTGAGGCTTTAGAAATTTTGATTGATGTATGTGAAAACGTGAGTAATGAGGTCAACTTTAACTGCAGTCCAGGCGTCGATGTTGCAGCATCCACCCTCTGGAACAACAAAAGTAAAAGATACGTGTACCAGAGGGATGGGAAAGAGCGAGATTCTGGAGAACAATTAGAGTTTATTCTGCAACTTGTTGAAAAATATCATCTGGCTTACGTGGAAGATCCGTTCCATGAGGAAGACTACGAAAGCTTTGCAGAACTAACCAAAAAAGCGAAAAATTGCCTCATCTGCGGAGACGACCTCTTCGCCACAAACCATGAAAGACTAGCTCATGGAATGAAAATACACGCAGCAAACGCCATCATAATAAAGGTGAATCAAGTGGGCACATTAACCGACGCTTTAGAAACAATTGAAGCAGCAAAAAAGGCTGGATACGTTCCAGTAATTTCCCACCGTTCAGGAGACACTTGCGATTGGCACATAGTCCATTTGGCTGTTGCCTTCAAATGCCCAATTATAAAGACAGGCATAGTGGAAGGGGCAAGAATAGCCAAAATAAATGAGTTGATAAGGGTGGAAGAGTTCCTAGGGGATAGAGCTAAAATGGCTGAACTTCAAATTCTTTAAAGGGGAGAGGAAAGTTTGTCGGATGAGGAAGAAGCTAAAAAAGAGAAGTTCGACGAAGAAACAAGTGTAAGCGTTGAAGAAGAGCTTTTGCTTCCACGGGACACGATGCTATCTGCTGGAATACACATTGGAACAAGAATAAAGACGAAGGATATGGAACAGTTCATATACCGCGTTAGACCAGACGGACTTTTCGTCTTGGACGTTAAAAAGACAGATGAACGCATACGGGTAGCAGCCAAATTCCTAGCAAGGTTTGAGCCTTCACGGATAGCCGCTGCTGCAGCAAGGCTCTACGCCCATGAGCCGGTTAGAAAATTCTGCGAAGCGACGGGTGCAACCCCGATAGTGGGACGTTTCATTCCAGGACTATTGTCAAATCCCCTTTACCCAAACCGCATTGAACCAAACGTTTTAATAGTTTCCGACCCGAGGGCAGATTCCCAAGCCGTTAGAGAAGCTGCCTCCGTAGGAGTTCCAGTAATAGCCCTATGCAGCACAGACAACGACTTTTCCGGAGTTGACCTAGTAATCCCAACCAACAACAAAGGGAGAAGAGCCCTAGCCGTCATTTACTGGCTTCTGGCAAGGCAAGTGCTTAGGGAAAGAGGTGAACTGCCGCCAGAAAAGGATTTACCGCTAACAATCGAGGATTTTGAGGCTAAAATTTCCAAGGAAGAGGAGGAAGGCTAGCGTAGATGGCGAAGATTCGGCATCCAAGCCAAGCCGGAGCCTTCTACGCTAGAACAGCCGAATCCTTAAAGAGGCAAATTGAAGAGTGCTTCCTTCACAGCCTTGGACCGGGAAAAATCCCGAAAGTTGCCGAGGCTGGAGCTAGGCGCATAGTGGGATTGGTTTGTCCCCACGCTGGCTACATGTATTCTGGCCCTGTGGCGGCTCATGCCTATTACAGTTTGGCTTTGGACGGGAAGTCTGATGTTGTAATTCTTTTTGGACCGAACCACACGGGTTATGGCAGTGCTTTAGCTGTTATGAATGATGGTTTTTGGCGTACACCATTGGGCGATGTTGAGGTTGATGGTGAAACAGCCAACAGAATTGTTAAAGAGTCGCGGATTGTTGACGTTGACGACTCAGCTCATCGACATGAGCATTCGATTGAGGTTCAGCTTCCTTTTCTGCAGTATCTTTTCGGCTCCAAGTTTAAGATTGTGCCAATATGCTTCTTGATGCAGGATTTGCATTCTGCAATGGAAGTTGGACGGGCTGTAGCTAAGGCTTTGGCTGAGAGAAACGCCGTGATAATAGCCTCTTCGGACATGACTCATTATGAGCCCCAGAAAAGCGCGGAGAAAAAGGATAGGTTGGCGCTTCAAGCTGTCGAAGCGATGGATGAAGCGAAATTTTATTCGATTATCGAAGAGCATCGAATTACCGTTTGCGGTTACGGTCCGATAGTCGCCCTCATTACAGCTGCAAAAGCGCTGGGGGCGAAAGAGGCAAAATTATTATGTTACAAGACGAGTGGAGATGTTAGTGGCGACTACTCAGCCGTGGTTGGGTATGCCGCCGTGCAATTCACAAAATAGTGGTTTAGAATGGGGGTAGTTGCCTCAGCTCCCGCAAAAGTGATACTTTTCGGAGAACACTTCGTCGTTTACGGCGAACCCGCAATCGTCCTAGCCATAGACAAAAGAGCCTATGCAAAAGCAGAAATCCGCGAAGACAAGAAGCTATTCCTCCGTTCACAAAACCTTAACCTTGCAGGCTTTTTCGATAACGGCAACTTCAAGGTTGAAGAGGGAAACCCGAAAGAGGCAAGAATAAAGCTTGAACCCTTAAAGTGCGCAGCGGAAAAAGTCTTAGAAATGGCTGAAGAAAAAGTTGGCTTAAACATTGAAGTTAACTCAACAGTGCCTGTTGCCGCTGGACTTGGTTCTTCGGCAGCCGTAGCCTCGGCGGTGGCAGCAGCCGTCGGCGCCCTCCTGAACGTTAAAATGTCTAGGGAAAATGTTTTTCGCATAGCCTTTGAGGCTGAAAAAATTACGCATGGCACACCGTCAGGGGTTGATCCAGCCATATCAACTTTTGGAGGAACATTGCTGTTTCAAATGGACACAGGATTTAAGCCCATAGACGTTAAAGCCGATATTCCACTCGTCATTGGCAACACGGGTGTTGAAAGGTCAACACGAGTTCAAGTTGCAAAAGTGCACAGTTTAAGGGATAAATACCCGCAAATTGTTGAGCCCATGATGCATACGGCTCGCGAAATTGTTCTAAGAGCCATAGAAGCCCTAAAGGGAGGCGACTTAGAAACCCTCGGAGAATTAATGAACGTAAACCATGCACTTCTTTATGGTTTGGGGGTTTCAGATGAATCATTGGAGTGGCTTATAAACGCCGCCCGCAAGGCTGGAGCATTAGGTGCAAAGTTAACTGGAGCGGGTGGAGGCGGGTGCATGATAGCCCTTGCAAAAACGGATAGGCTTGAAAAGGTTTTGGAAGCTGTTCAAAGGGCTGGAGGAAACGCTTTCATAGCTCGAAAAACTGATGAGGGGGTTAGAATTGAGCCAATCTAGACCAACTATATTGAAAATAGGCGGCTCAGTTATAACGGACAAAAGCCAAGAACTCGGAGTTCGCATGGATGCCATAAGCCGCCTAGCCGACGAAATCCGCGACGCAAACCCGCGAAACCTAATAATAGTACACGGTGGAGGAAGCTTCGGACACCCCATAGCCCAAAAACACGCCATAAAAGAAGGGTTCAAGGAGGAGAATCAAATAATAGGTTTTGCAGAAACCCACCATGTTATGACGGTGTTGAACGGGCTTTTTATGGACGCTTTGATATGGCGGGGAATTCCAGCTGTAAGCATCACGCCTTCATCATGCACAATGACTCGGAATGGAAGAATAGCATGTTTCGAAGACACCCCTCTAAAACAGCTTATGAAAATGGGGTTCATCCCGGTTCTCTACGGGGACGCTGTCTTCGACACAGAACTAGGCTTTACAATCTTGTCTGGAGACCAGCTTGTCTCGTTTCTTGCAGTGCGGTTCAACATGGAAAAAATTTTGATAGGTGTAGATGTGGACGGACTTTACGACACAGACCCAAAGACAGAGGCGAAAGCGAAGATGTTTGAACATTTAACTTTGAATGAGCTTAAAAAAGTTCATGGACGCTTGGGCGGGTCAAACGTGTGTGACGTGACTGGCGGCATGTTCAACAAGATAGCTGAGCTTATACCCGCCGTGGAGCATGGAATTCCTGTTTTAATTGTTAATGCTACAAAGCCAAAATATATTTACAAAGCCCTTAAAGGTGAAAAAGTGAAGGGCACATTAATAGAGAAGGAATAGTAAAATTGGCTGAAAAAACAAGAAAACGGAAAGCAGACCACATCCGCATAGCTACATCTTACAATGTTCAAGCAAGAAAAAACACAACGGGACTTGAAGACATTCACCTTATTCACAGAGCATTGCCAGAAGTGGACAGAGAGAAAATAGACTTATCTATAACCGTTTTTAATCATAGGTTTGCTGCGCCAATAATGGTAAGCGCCATAACTGGAGGAACCAGCGAAGCAAGAAAAATCAACGCGACAATAGCCACAGTGGTTGAAGAATTTGGACTTGGAATGGGTGTTGGAAGCCAGAGAGCCGCCTTGGAGGATAAAAGACTTGAAAAAACCTTCGCAATAGTTAGAAAAAAAGCTCCTACAGCCTTTTTAGTGGCGAATATTGGCGGAGTTCAACTTGCTCGCGGCTACCATATAAAAGAGGCAAAGAAGGCTGTGGAAATGATTGACGCAGACGCCCTTGCAATACACCTAAACCCGCTTCAAGAGGCTGTCCAGCCAGAAGGCGAAACCAGCTTCAAAGGAGTTCTTGAAAAAATAGGTGAAGTTGCCAAAGAACTTGGCAAGCCAATTATTGTAAAGGAAACTGGAGCGGGGATAGCTGCTGAAGAAGCTAGAAAACTTGAGGCTGTAGGCGTAAAGGGCATAGACGTAAGTGGTGCTGGCGGAACAAGCTTCGCTGCAGTGGAGTACTTCCGTGCAAAAGGCGGAAAAAACGTTTATCATCGTAGATTAGGCGACGTTTTCTGGGATTGGGGAATACCAACAGCAATAAGCATAGTTGAAGTTACGCAAACTGTAAAAATTCCAGTTATAGCTTCAGGCGGAGTGCGCAGTGGATTAGATGCAGCTAAAGCTTTGGCTTTGGGGGCAAGTCTTGCAAGCCTAGCACAGCCTGCTTTGCAAGCGGCAATTGAAGGCGTTAAAAAAACAAGAAAAATGTTGCGGTTATTAATTGAAGAGCTGAGAAACACTATGTTTTTGGTTGGAGCAGAAAACCCACAACAATTGCAGAAAGCGCCTCTGGTGATAACTGGAAAAACTGCTGAGTGGCTTAGGTTAAGAGGTTTCGACATAGAAGTCTACGCGAGAAGGAGCGGAACTTAAACTTGGACATCGAAAAGCTGCTGGAGGAAAAAGCACCCCTCATAGACAAAGCCATTGAGAAATACATCCCGAGAATTTTCTCCAAAAAAGCCATCATTTTCAAAGTTAACCCGCCAAGATATGCTTACAACATTGAAGCCATAAATAAGGCTGTGGCTGAACCAGTATGGGAGTTCTTAAACAGAGGGGGAAAACGTTGGCGTCCAACCCTCTTTCTGCTGATATGCGAAGCCTTAGGGAAAAACCCAGAAGAATATGTGGACTATGCCATAATCCCAGAGGTGGTTCACAACGGAACTTTAATGATAGACGACATAGAAGACGCCTCGGAACTCAGAAGAGGAAAACCTTGCACCTACAAAATCTACGGTTTAGATGTGGCAGTGAACGCCGGAAACACCATGTATTACTTGCCTCTCTTACCATTGATGGAAAACCGCGAAAAAATAGGCGCTGAAAAACTTGCGAAAGTATACGAAATCTACGTGCAAGAGATGATAAGCCTAAGCCTAGGACAAGCCATGGACATAGCATGGCACAGAGGTTTAGCGAACGCCGACCAAATAGGTGAAAAGGAATATTTGCAGATGTGTGCCTACAAAACCGGAACCTTGGCAAGGATGGCTGCAAAAATAGCTGCTGTGCTGGCAGATGCAAATGACGAGCTTACTGAAAAGCTTGGACACTTTGCGGAAAGCATAGGAGTAGCTTTCCAAATCCAAGACGACATCCTAGATTTGACAGGCGAAGAGTTTGCAGAGAAAAAAGGCGGAAGGGGACAAGACATAACAGAGGGAAAACGTACATTAATGGTGATTCACACTTTAAAAGTTTCAGACACTGAAGATAGGAGAAGGCTTATTGAAATTCTTAGAATGCACACTTCCAACCAGAAGCTTAGAAATGAAGCCATAGCAATAATGCAAAAATATGGCTCAATTGACTACGCTAAAAACTTTGCAAGAAAAATCTTGGAGGAAAGCTGGAAAAATGTTGAAGGGCTTCTTCCAGAATCGGAGGCAAAGGAAAAGTTAAACGCCTTCGCCCGATTTCTTATTGAAAGAAAAATCTAAGCGAGTGCCCGAGCATTGACGGAACTGGAAAATACCATAATAAAAGAGTTAATTCGAAAATTCGCATTGTTAAACGCCATTAGGCATGAGGGAAAAGCCCAGACTGGACCCGTTGTTGGGAAGATTTTAGCTGAAAAACCAGAACTGCGAACGAAAGTGAAGGAAATAACAGACCTTGTAAACAAGGTGGTCGAGGAAGTTAACACTCTTTCCGTAAGTGAGCAAAAACGTATTGTGGAGGAAAATTGGCCGGAAGCCCTTGCAAGGGAGAAAGTTGAAATGGAGAAGAGGCTTCCGCCGTTGCCCAACGCTGACAAGTATAGGCAAGTTGTCACCCGATTTTCGCCTAACCCAGACTGCGTTTTACATTTGGGCTCAGCAAGAGCCATAGTGCTTTGCCACGAATACGCCCGCATTTATAATGGAAAGTTCATTCTACGTTTTGAGGACACAGACCCAAAACTGAAAAGGCCTGTTTTGGAGTTTTACGACCGCATAAGGGAGGACTTGGCATGGCTTGAGTGTAAACCCGACGAGGAGCACATTCAAAGCGATAGAATCCCCATATACTACGAATACGCAGAAAAACTGCTTAAGAATGGCAATGCTTATGTCTGCACATGTAGACCCGAAAACTTTAGAGAAAAAATACTAGCGCAAAAGCCATGCCAGTGCCGCAACTTACAGCCAGAAGAACATCTTGAAAGATGGCACCGCATGATTATAGGCGAATACAAAGAAGGCGAAGCCGTAGTACGCATAAAAACAGATTTAACACATCCAAACCCAGCGGTAAGGGACTGGCCAGCCCTCCGCGTCATAGACGCTGAAAAATTCCCCCACCCACGCGTTGGAAGCAAATACCATGTTTGGCCGCTGTATAATTTCGCATGTGGACTTGACGACCATTTGATGGGGATAACCCACATAATTCGTGGAAAAGAGCATTTAACAAACATGGTTCGCCAAGAATACATGTACCAGCATTTGGGGTGGCAGTATCCCGAAGCCATACATTATGGCAGACTCAAAATTAAAGGAGCATACTTGAGCAAGTCTAAAATTGTTCAAGGAGTTAGGGAAGGCGTTTACAAGGGTTGGGATGACCCAAGACTGGCGACTTTTGCAGCTTTAAGAAAACGTGGGATAACTCCAGCAGCCATTAAAAAGCTGATAGTTGATGTGGGTCCAAAAACTTCAGATGTGGTTTTAAGTTGGGAAAATCTCTACGCATACAACCGCAAAATCCTAGACCCCAAAGTAAACCGATACTTCTTCGTGCAAAACCCCATCCAACTCTCAGTGCAAGGAGTACCGAAAGCCTTTACGGCGAGGCTTCGACTGCATCCAGAATACCCTGAAAGAGGTTTCAGAGAATACGTTATAACGCCCACAGAAAAAGATGGCACAGCCCTTTTATGGGTTTCAAAAATGGATTTAAAGGCTTTAGCGACGGGGAAAATTGTCCGATTAATGGAGCTATTTAACATTAGAGTTGAAAAGGTTGAGGCATATTCTGTTGAAGCTTCCTTTCTAAGCGAGCCCTATGAAGATGCTAGAAAAGCTGAGGCTCCATTGATTCACTGGGTGCCAATTGGAGCGGACATGCCATGTCAAGTCATAATGCCAAACGCCATCACAGCCGAGGGTATAGCCGAAAAGGCTTGTAAAGATTTAAAACCCGACGACATAGTGCAGTTTGAGAGGTTTGGCTTCGTGAGAATAGATGGCATTAACGGAAAACTTGTAGCCTACTACGCCCACAAATAGATAGGAGAGGTCATGGAAAATGCGCAAACAAGACAAAGTAATTTTGTGGCCCACATACTTTGACTCGACGAAAACTAGAGGGGAAGGGAGAAAAATATCGAAAAGTTTGGCTGTACCGTTGCCGAAAATTTCGGAGTTAAAGGAAGCCTTGGAAAAACTCGGTTTGGAACATGAGTTGGTTCCAGAAGCCAGCTATCCAAAAACGCCTTGGCTGAAAACTGGCATGCTTCTAGTAGCCAAAAAGGAAACGAAAAACCAAATTCTCAAAAAAATTGCCAAACAACTTCAGAAAATCCGTAGCACCGCTACGAGTAAATCTTAGCTTGCCTCTTCTTCCCTTATTAAAACGGCGTTTATTACTCCGTTTTGACCCGGGCGAGACGTTACACGCGCCAAGCCTAGGGAAGTTTCTATGATTGCTCCTTTTGTTATCACGCCTCTTCTGTTGTAGTCAACGTTTGCTGGGTTTTTGACAACTCGGAGGATTTCGGCTTTCCCTGTTTTCCCTGTTTTCAAATCTGTTACGCAAGCATATTTTTCGCTTAAAACTTTAACCTTGATGTTGCCGCCTCTCCCATGCTCAATTTTTCTTTTGGGCTCGCCGAGGACGGTTTCAACTGGGAATGAGCCTTGTTCGAACTTTCGCTTTCCTCGGTATAATCGTTTTTTGCCTCCTGAAGGTTTTCTTTTATGTAGGTCGCCGTGCCAAACAGACATTTTAATTCCTCTTTCGGTTGCGTGTTAGGCTTGTTCACTATCACCTTAGTTTGGCATATAAACCTATCCGTTGCTACACAAGGCTATAATCTAGCCCTTCTTCAGTTTCTTTTAGCGCTTTATCCTTCTCCAGAATTTTCTTCAACTCTTTCTTCATGATTGAAATGTCGTGGCTCAAGCCGAAATAATCCGCAAAGTAATCAGTGGTCCTCAAAATCGCCGAACGCCCCTTTCTATCTAAAGCAATAAGCCCCATTTCCTTGAGCAGTTTAATATGCCCATAAGCATGGCGCCCCCGAACTTCAACAACCCGCTTCTGGGAGACTGGTTGTCTAAGGGCGATGTAAGACAAGGTTTTCAGTGGACCAACAGAGAGAAGGGGTCTTTTAACAAGCTTTCTGACATGAGGCGTGAAATCGGCTTTCAATTGAAGAACGTATCTTTCATCCTTTAACTCTAGAATTTCGAGGGCTGTGTTTCTGCTGGCATATTCTTGCGTAAGCATCTTCACAAGCCTCTTTGCCTTATTTTTAGACCGAGTTTTCAAAACCGAGCATATTTCTGAAAGGGTTAAGGGGCGACCAGCAACATATAATGCAGCCTCAACTAAGGCAAGCCCGTTTATGGTTTTCTCTTGCCTACTTTGTGAAGACCCACTAGAATCATGTGGCGAGTTTTCCATTTCTTGCAGCGTCAAATCCTCCAACTGTTATGTAGATTTCCTCTGTCTCTTCATCCTGCCACAAACTTACCCTCTCTTCTTGAGCCAGAAAAAGCAGTAGAATAAAGGTGCGGATGGCTTCCAGCCGAGCCATTCCCCTAATTAGGGTTGAAAACTGGATTATTCCAACGCCTTTCACCATTTCAGCTAGAGACTTGTAAAGCCTATCCATCTGAAGTTCAATTTCCATCAAGTAGTAATCAATCTGCGGTAGAATCTCCGAAGGCGTTGGGAGAATAGGTTCCGCTGGAACCTTTTCTGTTCGGTAAAGCGCTTCCCCTTTCAGAACATCATCTAAAACCTCAAGTAAATGGCGTATGGTGGTTGATGTTAACTCATGCCTTAAAGGAAGAAAAAGCGGAGGCGGCAGAAAATCTTGTAGAGGTTTAGGTGGTGGTGGCGGCTCCTCGAGTTTCAACAACAACTTAGACTTCATCAAGTATATGAGAGCTGAGGAGTCTAAGGCTACGCCTGAAGCCCTAAAATCTATCTGCCCAGTCTTCTCCATCTCCTCCAGAAAGGTTGTAAGCAGATAAGCAATGTTAATGTTCCAAGGAGTGAGTTTTTCCAGCTTGTGGAACTCAAAGAGAATGTTCCAAGGTGGGCGAAGGTAAAAGGGTTTTTTGGCTGTTGCAGCCATCTAGCTTGGCACCTCTAAGAACTTGGCTGAAATAACATTGGAAACTCCGTTGCGTTCGTAAACTCCATACACCTTTTGAGCTTTGTTAACCATTTCAGGCTTCAGCGTAATAACAATGAATTGGGCTTTTTCTGATTCTTCTAAGAGAAGGTCAGCGAGTTTCGAAACGTGGAAGGCATCCAAATGTGCGTCCACTTCGTCCATGATGTAGAAGGCGGCAGGCGTGAACTCTTTTATGGCGAATAAAAAGGCGACAGCAGCTACAGAGCGCTCTCCACCGCTGGCTCCGCTTACAACTATTGAAGGTTTGTGGGGAAACTGGACAAGCATGTCTATGCCTCCAGAGAAGGGATCCTCTGAATTCTCCAAAACTAAAGTGGCTATTCCGCCTCCCGTGAGTTTGGCAAAGTAATTTTTTAAGTTTTGGTTAATTTTTTCGAAGGCTTCCATGAAGACTTTGCGTTTTTTACCCTCAATTTCTTCCATAAACCTCAGAATTGCTTGTTTTTCCCTTTCAAGCTCGTTCATTCGGAGGGAAAGCTCTTTGTAACGGGAGATTTGTTCAGCATAATGGGATAGTGCAAGCTGGTTTACGGCTTCTATCCTTTCAAACTCAAACCTAAGCATCCTTAAAGACGCCTCGGCTTCTTCAACCTCTTTAGCGGTGACCTCTAGCGGTTTTTCATAGCCAAACTGTTTCAGCTGGTTTTGCCACTGTTCAAGCTGAATTAGAGAAGTTTGAATGTTCAGTTGCTGTTGATTTAATAAGCGGTCGGTTTCCTCGTACTCAGCGTCAAGTTTGCGGAGCACCTTGTCTATTTCGTCTATCTGTGTGGTAAACTTCTGCGCTTCCTCTTTGGCGGACAAAACCGTTTTCGAAAGTTCGACACGGCTTTTTTCCAGCTCCGCTAGTTCTTGCTTTAGCTTTTCTCTCTCCTCCAGTGCGACTTCCACCTCACTTTCAACTTTTCTAAGCTGCTGTTCCACCGTTGACAGTTGGATTTTGGCGTTCTTATAACCCGTTATCAAAACATTGTCAAACTGCGACTGAAGCGTGGAAATTTCAGTTTGAACAGTGCCAAGCTTCTGCCTCAAAGTGTTTATCTCTTCAGATATTTTTTCCCTTCTAGTCTCCATCTCTTGGATGTTAGCTGGGTCCACCTTTCGCCTTAGAGCAGCCAAATCGCTTTGAAGCTTGCGTATCTCCTTCTGAATAGTGCTCTTTTCAGCCTTGAAAGTCCAAATTTTCGCTTTTTCAGCCTCAATTTCGTTTTCAATTCGTTTGATGTTGGCATCTATTCTTCTAACGTTCGATTTTGTTCTTTTTATGCTTCTTCTGACTCTGGTAATTTCCCTGTCAAGCATTGCTATGGCTTCTGATAAACGTGCAACCTCAACACGGGTTTTGTCTATCTCCTCTTCAATGGAGGCTATGTCGCTTTCCCTTCTCGAAAGGTGCTGCTGTAAGGCTGTGACTGCTTCATCTAGGCTTTTTATGGCTGCCTCGCTAGGGATTATGGCGGAAAAATCTATGGGAGCACGATAATAGCCACTTTCTAATGCGCCTCCAGGTTCGTAGAGGTCGCCGGTGACCGTGACTGCACGGTAGCCTTCGCTGGATAAAGCGAAAGCTGTCTTATCTTCTTGAACCACCAACGTGTCGCCGAAAACAAAGTAAACTGCAGGTTCATACTGTTTCGCATATTTTATAAAGGAAAAGGCAGCTCCACTGATTCCTCTACCATCTGGAATCCTAATGGGTTTCGCGTTTAAAACTCCCTCGAGGGGTATTATCTTTATCCTTCCAAGCTTCATTCTCCGCAATGTTTCAGTGCAAGCAAAGGCAGCATCAAAATCCTTCACGACTAAGGCGTCTAACCATCCGCCAGCAGCAACCTCGATGGCTTGCTGGTAAGCCTTATCGATTTTTATTAGGTTGCGCAATCTTCCATATACGCCTGGAATTACTCCTAAATCGCCGAGCTCTTCTATGCTTCTCAAGGCTTTTTCTTCAGCGGCAACTGTTTCTGCAAGCTCCCTTTGCGTGACAAACTCCACAACTGCCTCTCGAGCTGAATCTGCTATTTTTCCAGCTTCAGCTATTTCCCTTTCTATGGCTTCTTTTTGAGCTATTCTCCTTTCAAGCATGCGCTCCAAATTTTTAAGTTGAGTTCTCTGCTCCTTCTGAACTTTTTCAAGCTCTGCTAAGGATTTTCCAAGTTCGCCGAGGTTTGCCGCGAACCTTTCTTTGCGCTCGCTTAAGTCTCTAAGTCTTCTTTCACGGATTTTGATGGCTGTTTGGCTTTTTGCTTGTTCAGACCTTAAAAATGCGAGCCTTTTGTAGTCTTTGTCAAGTTGCAATTCTAACTCCCTTATTTTTTTACTATTTTCACCTAAGTTCTCCCACAGCTGCGCGGCTTCTTGCGCAAGCGTGTCATGTTCCGCTTGTTTATTGTTAATCTCGCTCATAATGCGTTCGTATTCCCTTCTTAAGCGTCTGATTTTCAGGCAGTTCTCGTGGATTTCATTTCGGATGGACTGGTATTGTTGAAGGTTGTTCTCTCTAATTTTCCTAAGCCCTTCAAGGCTTGTTTTTCCAGAGCTTATTTTTGTTGTCAACTCGGTAAGCTTTGATTTAAGCTCGCCTATTTTCATTTGAACCCTTAAAACCTGCGAGCCGCCCTCTTCAACTATTTCTGAGCTTAGTTTTCGCCATTCGCCTTCTATTTCCCTACGCTTCAGTCTATGATGCTCACGGAGAGCTCTTATCTTTTCAAGGCTGCTTTTAATTTTCTCAGCTTGAGCGGAATCCCGCTGAATTTTCTCCTGTATTTTTGCAATGTCATGGGAAAGTTTGATGGCTTCAAACTTTTTTATCTCATTTCGTAGGAAGTTATATCGCAAGAGTTCGTTGCGCTCTTTTTCTAGGTCTTCAACTCGCCTTTGGACTTCGTCTATTCTGCCAGTGGCGGTGCGTATCGAGATGTCTGCAGCTCGAAGCTTTTCTTCAGCTTCTGCTTTTTCAGCGTCATATTGGGCTATTCCAACCAAATCCTCAATTATTTTTCTCCTTTCCATCGAGGAGATGTCTGCCAGGCGGGTTATAGTGCCTTGTAAAATTATGTTTTGGCTTGTTGAGCTTATGCCTGCCATAGAAAGGATTTCCATTATGTGGGCTCTTGAGATTCTTCTTCCATTAAGCCTATACACGCTTTGACCGTTTCTGTAAACCTCACGGGAAATCGTAACGGTTGCCGTGTCCACGGGTATGCGTCCATCAGAGTTGTCGAGTTGTATAATAACCTTAGCCATTTTCGACTTTTCCAGTCCAGCCTTCTCAGAGCCGTGGAAAATGAGTTTAGCAGCGTTTTCGGCTCGAAGTCTCTTGACGCTTAATTCGCCTAGGGCGAATAAAACTGCATCAACAATGTTTGTTTTCCCACTTCCATTTGGACCTGTTATAGCTGTGAAACCCTTGTCAAGAAGAACTTTAACTGTTTGCGGTCCGAAGGATTTGAAACCTTTAAGCTCTATTTTTTTGATATAGGGCATTAAACCGCGCCCTCACCCCACATGAAACCGTCAGCATTCTTTGAAACTCAATTCTGTACGATTTCTCTATAAAAGTGTTACATTAGCAAGTTTTAACCATTATGCACTTTAAAACGCTATTTCCCAGCCTTCAACCCATATTTTGTAGCCATTTTCTTGACAAAATCCTTAACACGCTCATCTTCACCGTAAACAAGCAAACACCCATCTTTTTGCACGTTAAATGACAGATTCAATTCGTTGGCTAAAGCTTTTAACGCCTCAATAGGCATTTCTCCGGAAGGCTTAACACGAACCCAACGCTGCTCCCTCGGAAGCCCGGGAACAAACCTAGACTCACCCTCTTCCTCTTCAAAAACCCTTCTACTCGCATCATCAAGTCTTTTAAGCCACTCTTCAACGTATTTTTCTCCAAATCTCTGTCCCTCAGAAATCAGATAAGACTCCACATTGTTAAGATATTCCTCAATTTTTTGGGTTGTTTCAAGACGGGAAGGGTCAGCCCGTAAAACATTAATTAGGGTTTTAGCACTTTTTAAATCGCTAACAATGTTAGCTGGAATAGCTACGCCTCTTTTACGGAAATCGGTAATCATTTCCTCGAGAATCTTCCAGACAGCTAAATAACCCAATGCTCATCACCAAACTTTAATTGGCAAATGGCACTATAAAGGGTTATCACCATGCCAGTAGACCATTTTAAAAGGCGGCGGAGCCCTCATGAACCGTTCGTGGAAAACTGTTTTGGTGGCGACGGCGTTTAACATGTTCTTTGAATATTCGATGAGGGGTGTTAACAATCTAGCCGTTCAGCCAGTATTACCCTTCGTGCTTTTCGCTGTTTACTTTTCGCTCTATGCGATGCTGGAAGACCTAATAGCCAAGTATAGGCTTAAAGACTACCATTTATTGATGGCAGCCTTCTTTTTCGGCACAGCATACCAGTTTCTCGTTTCTGGAAGCGCACTGTTACAGCCATCGTTTTTAGGTGTTAACTGGGCAAATCTGCTTTTCGTGGTTGTTGTGTGGTGGGGAAACTTGCAGTCAATAGTTACCTTCTATTTTGCCAACAGAATCGCGCCAAGAGATTGGAACCATCGACTGTCTAGGAAAGGGTGGGTGGCAGCCTTAACTGTCAACTGCTTAATGGTTCTGCTTTTCCAGCTTAGCGGTAAAATTCCCAAACCCACCATCCCACAGCTAGCAATAATGCTCTCAATAATGGTTTTAGCTGCAGCCCTCTTCAAGGCTGCATTACCAAAAAGCATTCCTAACAGCTCTCCAGCCTTTCAACGTTCTCGCTTCATGGACTTTTCCGCAGCTTTAACCGTTGGAGTATTCCTCTTTTGTGCAACCTTCCTAACATTTGACCCGGTAAGGGCTAAAACTTCTAATGTAAATGCTACAGCAACAGCCGTTGTAACCATATGGACAATAATCCTAGCTTTGGCAGTGTTCGCCTACAGAACTTGCACAAAAAAGCCTATACCAGTTTAGCTGATTCTCTCTGAACATACATTTTGTGGGAAAAGGTTTTTAGTTAAGTTGGTATATGTGTGTTCAGCAAGTATTTAGTTAATGCGAGGTTGATGTGATGTCTGTGTTTGCAGCTCCAGGAGCATATGACCGTGCCATAACCGTTTTCTCACCGGATGGAAGGCTGTTTCAAGTTGAATACGCCATGGAGCTAGTTAATAGGGGAGCAACAATTTTGGGAATAAAATGTCCAGAAGGAGTTGTTTTAGGCGCTGAAGAAACAGTTGAGCCCCTAGAAGAGTCTGAATCATCTTGGAAGATTTTCAGAATTGACGATCACATAGGCGCAGCCATAGTGGGTTTAAGCTCCGACGCAAGGGTTTTGATAGACCAAGCTCGGATTTACGCGCAGAGTAATAGATTGACTTATGACGAACCCATAGACGTTGAAGTTGTAACCAAACGGATATGCGATATACAACAGCTTTACACGCAACATGCGGGCGTCAGACCCTTCGGAGTTTCACTAATATTTGGGGGAGTGGACAAAACTGGATGCCGTCTCTTCGCCACCCATCCCAGCGGAACCTATAGGGGACATAAAGCTATAGCCGTGGGCGCTGGAAAGGAAACAGTGATGAATATTTTGAAGGAAGAATACCGTGAGGACATGAACATCGAAGACACGATAAAGCTTGCAGTAAAATGTCTAGTGAAAGCTCTTGAAGCTAGACAGCTTCCGCCAAGGATAAAGGTAGCGGTCATTCCAATTGAAACAAAGAAAATGGAGATGCTCAGCGACGAGAAAATCGAGGGATATGTAAAGAAGTTGGGAGCAGGCAAGTGAAACCGGGATGAGCGATAAGTATACCGTTGCCCGCATTACAAAAGGTAATGAGCATTTCGAAGTTCTTGTAAAACCTGAAAAGGCGCTAGACTATCGCATGGGAAAAATATCCTCCATAACAGAAGTTTTGGTGGCTGAAACGATATTTTCAGACGCAAGCAAAGGAACCAGAGTCTCCGAGGAAGCCATTCGCAAAGCCTTCGGAACCACAGACCCTCTTAAAGTTGCAGACACGATACTGAAAAAGGGAACTTTGCAGTTGACGACGGAGCAGCGTAGAAAAATGATTGAAGATAAGCGAAGACAAATAATAGCCTTCATATCCAAACAGTGTGTAGACCCGAGAACAAACCTTCCCCACCCGCCACTGCGCATCGAACAAGCCATGGAACAAATCCACTACTCAATAGACCCGTTTAAAGCAACCGAAGAACAAGCGAGAGAAATAATTAAGCTTCTGCGGCAGATTCTTCCCTTAAAAATGGAACAAGTGGCGGTCAGCGTCCACATACCAGCAGAATACGCAGCCAGAGCCTACGGAACAATTAAAGCCATGGGAACCATAAAACGCGAAGAATGGCGGGCAGACGGCTCATGGCATGGAATTTTAGAAATGCCCGCTGGTCTTTATGGACCTTTCCTTGAAAAAATTGGAGAAGTGACAAAGGGAAACGCAGAAGCAAAAATAATATCGTGATATGGAGATTTATGGCTTGGATGTGAATTTATGCCGACATTTTTTGAAAGAAGACAGCTTGTAACTCCCGGAGATTTGCTGGCTGAAGGCGATTATGTGGCTGGAGAAAACACTTACAGAGAAGATAGCAAGGTTTATGCTACGCGAATAGGGCTTGTGGATTACGAGGACAAGAAAATTAATGTTGTTGCCTTAAGAGCCTTCTACATACCAAGAGTAGGAGACACAGTCATAGGAACCGTAGTGGAAGTTGGATTCAGCGGATGGACCGTTGACATAAACTCGCCATACTTAGCGCTTTTAAAAGCATCAGACGTGCTCAGCAGACCGTTTAAACCGCAGAAAAACGATTTAACAGAAGTTCTTGACGTCGGAGACTTAGTGGTGGCAAAAATAGTTTCCTACGACAGAACCCACAACCCTCAATTAAGCGTAAACGAACCCGGACTGGGAAAAATAACCCGCGGACAAATAGTGAGAGTGACTCCAACGAAAATTCCCAGAATAATAGGGAAAAAAGGCTCAATGATATCCATGATAAAACAAGAAACTGGATGCCACATAATCCTCGGACACAACGGAGTCATACTAATCACGGGCAAAACCATAGAGGACGAAGAACTAGCTATGATGGCAATCCACAAGATTGAGGAGGAATCCCACACAACAGGGTTAACAGACCGCATATCACAGCTGATTAAAGAGGAGAAGGAAAAAAGGGAG
The DNA here is from genome assembly GCA_964501295.1 of uncultured Candidatus Bathyarchaeia archaeon. Classification (GTDB taxonomy): domain Archaea; phylum Thermoproteota; class Bathyarchaeia; order Bathyarchaeales; family Bathycorpusculaceae; genus JABFQN01. Next base: position 62,330 of record CAZCSF010000001.1, read on the forward strand.
GTAGTTAAGAATGAGTCAAAAAACTGAAAAATTAATTGATAAAAAAGGTTTAAGGCTTGATGGAAGAAAACCAGACGAGCTTAGACCAATAAAAATTGAGGTAGGCGCGCTTTCCAACGCTGATGGCTCAGCCTACATTGAACAGGGGAAGAACAAAATTTTAGCGGCTGTTTACGGCCCTAGAGAATTGCATCCTAAACATATGGCTCTTCCAGACCGAATGGTTTTAAGGTGCCGCTATCATATGGCACCGTTTTCTGTTCAAGAGCGGAAATCTCCAGCTCCTTCGAGAAGGGAGATAGAGCTTTCAAAGGTTATTAGAGAAGCCGTTGAACCAGCCATCTTCGTGGAGTATTACCCACGCACGGCTGTAGACGTCTTCGTCGAAGTTTTGCAAGCTGATGGAAGCACAAGGTGCACAAGCATAACAGCTGCTTCGCTGGCTTTGGCTGACGCCGGCATACCAATGCGAGATTTAGTGGTGGCATGTTCAGCTGGAAAAGTTGAAGACATGATAGTTCTGGATTTGATGGACACGGAGGATAAGATTGGCTCCGCCGACGTTCCAGTAGCCTTTATGCCAAATCTTGGCGTTATAACACTGCTACAGATGGATGGAATCCTAACCCATGAAGAGTTTGAGAAGGCCGTGAACCTCGCCCTTGAGGGATGCAAGAAAATCTACACACTTCAAAAGGAAGCTTTAAGAGCAAAATATGTCAGCGTTAAGGAGGTTGAAGAGTAATGTCAACAATAATTGTTCGCGTAAAACAGAAACAGATAGCACAGTTAATCGCCAAGGGAAAAAGACTGGGTGGTAGAGGCTTACATGACTACCGCGAAATAAAGGTTGAACAGGGAATTATTGAAAGGGCAGAAGGTTCCGCAAGGGTTCTGCTTGGAAAAACAGAGGTCATGGTTGGAGTGAAAATCGAAACTGGAGAACCTTTCCCCGACACGCCCAACGAAGGAGTCTTGACAGTCAACGCTGAACTTGTTCCTCTGGCATCACCAACCTTTGAGCCCGGACCGCCAGATGAAAACTCAATAGAATTGGCAAGGGTGGTTGACAGAGGGATAAGGGAGTCAAAAGCTATAAACACGGAAAAACTTTGCATAACCCAGGGCAAAAAGGTTTTTGTGATTTTTGTGGATATCTATGTGCTTAATCATGATGGAAACCTAATAGACGCTTCAGCTTTGGCTGCTCTGGCTGCATTGCTCAACACAAAAATGCCCAACTATGAAATTGAAGAAGGCGAAATCAAAATTAAACCCGGCTACTCGGCGCTTCCAGTGCGAAAACATCCCATAGCGGTTACTTTTGCAAAGATAAATGACAAGCTTGTGGTAGACCCATGGCTTGAAGAAGAACAAATAATGGATGCACGGCTCACAATAACAACGGATGATGACGGAAACATATGTGCAATTCAAAAGGGTGGAAGCGGATATTTCACGCCAAAACAAGTTTTTGAGGCAGCTCAAATCGCCAAGGAAAAAGCTGAAGAACTGAGGAAAAAGTTAGGATGGGGAAAGAATGGGGAAAAGAACTAAAAAAGTTGGTCCAACAAGAGGATTTGGACCCCGCTACGGGTCAACTGTTAGAAAACGTTATGTGAAGATAGTGACTGAAATGAAAAGGAAGCATAAATGCCCCCAATGCGGTCTCTTGAGAGTTAAAAGGGTAAGCGTCGGCGTCTGGAAATGCAGTAAATGCGGCTTCACATTCACAGGCGGAGCCTACACCCCAGCAACAAAACTTGGAATTGTGGCTAAACGAGTAGCCAAAGGCGCGCCGATAGAAGAGGTTGAAGCCTCAGCAACTCCAGCGGAAGAAGAATAGGCTGAAAAATTGATACTTTTAACCACTTCACGAAGACCTACCAAAGGCATTAGAACATTCTGCAGAGACCTCTCCCATACAATCCCAAACATTTTGAGGATAAACCGTGGAAAACTAAGCCTAAAAGGCGTAACGGAAAAAGCCGTAAAACTAAACGCTGAAAAAGTAATGATTATCAACCGATGGAAAGGCGGACCTGGAAAAATAGAAATGTACGAGTTAAGCGCTGAAGGTTTAAAGCCTATTCCGCCATTAATATATTTGAGGAATGTGAAGCCTCGAAGAGAATTTCCTCAGATTATGAAGAAGGGAAGAAGGATAAAATCTGTAGCAATAGAGGCTTCACAAAATCCTTCCGCGGAAGTCGAGAAACTGGAAGAAGCGCTTTCAAAATTTTTTAACATTCCACTTGTTTCTTTTGAAGAAGCGCGATGGAAGTATGATGCTTTAATGCAGATTAAAGCTGAACCATCAGAAGGTTTAACCATCACTTTTAAAATATTCCCTGAAATAGCGGAAATAGGTCCGAGAATGAGTGTTTCGCATTTGATTTGGGATTTAACCCATGAAGGCTAATGCAGTTTTGCGTTTGAAACTGCCATCAAAAAAGAACTTAGAAATAGTGTATAGAGCCTTGATGCCGGAAACAGCAAAACCAGCCACAACCCGTTCCAAAGCACACTTGAAGACTGAAGGTTTGTTTCTGATTTTGACCGTTGAAGCCAAAGACACCGTGGCTTTGCGGGCTGCCCTAAACGCCTATTTAAGATGGATATCCGCTGTTTGTAATGTTCTTTCTGTTTTGGACATGCTTCGTTAGGAGGGTTAGAAGGTTAGCGTTCTCTTTTGCCTTTTATGTAGTCTTCAACCCATTCTTTTGCCACTGGATCTGGAACTTGTATTGGCGGGTGTTTAAAGGCATAGGATGATATGCTTATTAGGGGTCCGGCTATTTTGCGGTTTAGGGCTAGTTTTACGGCTCTTATGACGTCGATTACCACTCCGGCACTGTTGGGGGAATCCTCAACTTCAAGTTTAACGGTTATTGTTAATGGTCTGTCGCCGAATTTTCTGCCTTTAAGCCAAATGTAACATATTTTCTTGTTTTCAAGGAAGGGCACATAGTCTGAAGGACCTATCCGTGTGGGCAAGTCGTAGGGCACAAGGCTTTTAACGGCTTCTGTTTTGCTTATACGCTTTGTTTTTAGCCGTTCTTCAACAGTCATGTTTAGGAAGTCGGTGTCTCCGCCGAGGTTCAGCTGGTAGGTTTCGTCGACGATTACCCCTCTGTCAACACAAAGCCTTACAAGGTTTCTGTGCAGTATGGTGGCTCCAAGCTGGCTTTTAACGTCGTCTCCAGCAACTGGAAGCCCTTTCTCCTCAAATTTGCAGCTCCATGCTGGATCTGAAGCGATAAATTCTGGGATGCAATTTATGAAGGCGCATCCAGCATCCAAAGCCGCTTGAGCATAAAAGCGTGTAGCATTATGGCTTCCAACGGGTAGATAATTCACGAGGATTTCTGCTTCAGCATCCTTTAAAATGTTTGCAACGTCTGCGGGTTTAATTTTGCTTTCGTCGTAAACGTTGAAGGGTTCCCTCATATGTTTTGCCACTCCGTCGAGAACTGGTCCGGGCAAAACTTTTACGCCCTTTTTTGGCACTTCAGCGAATTTGGCGCAGCAGTTTGGCTTCGTGAATATGGCTTCAGCTAAGTCTTTTCCAATTTTGTTTTGGTCAACGTCAAAAGCAGCCACAAACCTTATGTCTTTTACGTGGTATCCGCCGAAATTCACGTGCATAAGCCCCGGAACGGTTTCGTTTTCTTTTGCGTTTTTGTAGTATTCTACTCCTTGGATTAGGGCGCAGGCTGAGTTGCCTACACCAACTATTGCCACACGGATTTCAGCCAATGGATTGTTCCCTCTTTTCGTCGGTTGGTGAAAGGGTTTATGACTGGTGCTCTATAACCTTTTCTGGTTTGCGGCAAGGTTAAAAGGGAACATTGACAAACTATTAGAAGGTGAAGAATTATGGATGAAGGTGCGGTGGATGTTAAATTTGAACCTTTTAGGGAAATAGTCATCATGGAACGCAACTTTTTTGCAACTCCAGAGGATATTGCAAGGTTCGCATCAATTATTGCCGGCGGAAAAACTGCAGGCTTATATTGGGCTGAAGGAGTTGTCTTCCTTTACTTTCCGCTTCCAGCATCAACTGAAACTGCGGCTAAGGCGCTTGTTGAAAACAAACGGGTTTACTGGACCTTTGCTGGATACTCGCTTATGCCAAAATATCAGCCGCTAATCGAAACAAGAGAGAAAATAATAGTGCCAGTTATTGACATGTCTTCAAACCCCATGTTCAGAAAAGTTGCAAACTGGCTGAAAGAACAAAAACAAACCTAAAAGACTCTGTTCTATAACGTGGTTAATTCCAAAATGGAGAAAAAAACCAAACTAATCCATTTAGAAGGAGAAGTTTTTTCAGGAACTGGGGAAGGCGCAAAATTCGCTGGGCTTCCATGGGTAAAAAACCAAGTAAAAGATAAACTTGGATTTACCCCTCACCCCGGAACCTTAAACATAAGGCTAACCGAAAAATGCGTGAGATTTAGAAAACTGTTGGAAGAAGGAAAGTCTATTGAAATTCTGCCAGAATCCGGATACTGTCGTGGGAAATGTTTTAAAGCCTATATTATGGACTGTTTGGAAGGAGCCATTGTAATCCCAGAGGTTGAAGGTTATCCCATAAACGTTTTGGAGATTATCGCACCCATAAATCTGAGGGAGAAGTTCAGGCTCAAAGACGGAGACAAAGTGGAAATTACAATAGTGCTTGAATAGGCTGCTTCTGCTTTTCTTTAAGGAAATTTCGCACATAGTCCTCGAAGAAACCCTTCTTTTTTAGGTATACCCCATACTTTACAAGGGCGCCCATAGCTCTAGCGGCGTCTTCTGGAGATGGATAGGCGGGTATTCCCAGCTTGTCAAAGCGGGAGCGTATATGAAGTGCCATTTCAGTTTCTCCGATGTCGCATGCCACAATGGGCTTGTTGTATTTGTTGGCAACTCGTGCCACTCTATCGATGTAGTCTTCTTGCAGTGCTGGCGTGTGGTGCAGTCCAAGGAGGATTACGCCGTGAATCTCGGGGTCTTGGAAGACAAGTTCAGCTGCGTATTCGAACATTTCGGAAGTGGCGGAGCCCGTAACGTCCACTGGGTTAAGATTTGTTGCAAACTTTGGAAGCTTCCCCTCCTCTTTTAGTTTATCAAACTTTTCAAGGGTTTTTTCAGAAAATCGTTTAACAACTATTCCCTGTAGTTCGCATTCGTCTGCAGCCATTATTCCTGGACCACCAGCATCGGTGATTATCGCCACATTTTTCCCAGCGGCAGGGGGCTGCATCACCAAGGCTTTTGCAGCGTCGAAAAACTCTTCCATGTCCCTTACTCTTAGGATTCCAGTTTGTGTAAAGGCGGCTGCATATATTTGGTCGGCTCCAGCTATGGCTCCAGTGTGGGATGCTGCGGCTCTTGCTCCTGCTTCTGTTTTGCCGGCTTTAATGGCTATGACTGGTTTTTTTCTCGTAACTTTTGAAGCTGCTTCAATGAAGGTTCTTCCGTTTTTCACGTCTTCAACATATAAAAGTATGACTTTGGTTTCTTTGTCGTAGAGCAGGTAATGAAGCATTTCAGCCTCATCCACGTCGCTTTTGTTTCCGAAACTTACAAACTTGCTGACGCCTATTTGTCTGCCAGCCAAATAGTCGAGGGCTGCCGCGCCGAAGGCTCCGCTTTGAGTCACTATAGCCATGTTTCCCATCATTGGTCTAGGCGTAGCCACAACTTCTTCACCCGTAGTGAGAATTTTTGTTTCAGGTAGGAACAGCATGTCCACGCCCGTTCTTGAGTCGTAGACTCCGAGGCAGTTGGGTCCAAGAACTCTTATTCCAGCTTTTTTAGCAATTTCCACGACTTCTCTTTCCAGCTCATAATTTCCAATCTCGCCGAAGCCAGAACTTATTATGACAACGGCTTTGGCTTTTTTGGTTGCTGCATCTTTCATTATTTCTGGAACAGTCTTCGCTGGAACAACAATAACCACAAGTTCAAGTTCTCCCGGAATCTTCGTCAATTTTGGATAACATGTAAAACCTAAAATGTAGTCTTCATGAGGGTTTACGGGGTAAATTTCGCCCTTAAAAACCCTTCTTCTTTTGTTTTCAACAAAATTTTTGAAGATGACATGCCCAGCCTTGTTTATCTTTTTAGTGGCGCCTACAACCGCTACAGATTTTGGATTGAAAAAAGCGTCAAGCTGCCTTATAGAAGCTTCCAACACCATTCACCTTTCCGGGCGATGATTAGCAGGTTGTTCTTTGCTGGTTTTATCATTTGCTCTTTATTTCCTTTTCCCCACCATGGTATGCTTGGCAAACAATCACAGAACATCGTCCTTATCCATAGTTTTTGGTTGTGAAAAAGCCAATAACACCCTCCCTCTCTATAGATTTCACGCCAACAAAAGTCAATTAGGAAACCTAAAACGCTAAAATGAATGCCTCCTATAGAATTTCGTGAATCCAAGTCTATTTGCTTCTCATAACAGCGACTAACAGTAAGTTGTCTCGTTGTGTGTGCTACTCAGCCAATAACATGGAAAATGGGGAAACCTTGGGTTGCGGCTAGTTTAGTGGCATTTGCCGATTATTTTTATTTTATCGGCGGGTTTTTCTGTGGATGGTGATTATGGCGTAAGCTACAGCCATTATGGCAGCTATGATTATTGCCATTAGTAGTAAGAATCCTGTTGTTGCCCATATTGCTGGCGGGAAGTTTGTTAATACTATGTTTTTTGTTGTTGATGATGTTACGGTGGCTTGTTCAGTGGCTGTGGATTTAACTGTTGTTAGCCAGTAGTCAGCCACGTAGTAGGCATCTATTCTGTATGTTCCAGATGGCAGCTTAAAGGTAGCTTTGCCCGCTGAGTCTGTTATGTCAAGGCCGTATCCTACGCCTGACATGGTGTAGACGATTATGTAGGCTCCGTGGATTGGTCTTCCATCGTTTCCGTAGAGGTTTATTGTTAACTGGTAGACTTGCGTCCTTATAGTGTATAGTCCATTAGAGTCAATGTATACTGTAGTTTGGCTTACGATGGCGTCTTTCCAGAAGATTGTGAACCCATAATTTCCAGGCTGGATGTCTGTTAGGTTTATGTAGCCTCCAGCTGATGTGTAGCGTGGAAGCTTGTCCGTTGTGCCGTTTCGCCATGTAACGTAAACTTGTGCTTCTGGTAATGGGTCGCCAACGTCGTCGGTTATTAGGAATGATGGATTGTAATAGACTATTATGCCCATGGTGAAGGTGTGGTTTTCCCCTTCAATGAAGGGATAGTATGTTCCCTTTTCAGCGTATTGATAATATCCGTTGTTGTCGATGACCGTGACAATAACTGTGTAGCTGCCCAATGGAACAGTCGAAGGATAAGTCCAGTTCAATTCGAAAATGTTGGAGTATTTTATAATCCACAAGCCGTTGGAAACCCTAAACATGCCAATGTTATCTATGACTCGGTTGCCTTCAGGGTCGATGATGGTTATGTTCACCTTGTATGTGTCGTATCCTCCGAAGGGATTGGTGACGTTTGCGCGGACAATTACTTTACGTTCGCTTTCGCTGACATTGTAGTAGAACATGTTTGTTTCAGAGCCGTCCACGTGATAGGTTTTAATCCACGCTGGTCTTGCATAGTCTTTGGCGGGCAGTATCGCTTTGCTTGGAAACTGTGGCGAGTCAAACCATATCCTTGTGTCAGCTGAGGCGCCGGCATTAACCTCAACTTCTACAAGCAATGTTGAACCCGCGCTAAATGCGTGTGCAAGCGAAACTGTAAGATTATAGCAGTATACAGGAACATCCAAGTAGCTTCCTATGGTGCTTGTCACGGTTGGATTTAGTAGTCCCGAACTCCATAGGACGCCGCCGCCGACGGTTATCTCCTTAAATTGAAGCGAAAATGTTGCTGGTTTGTAGGCTGAAGAGTTAGCCCAAATAAAAACTTGCCAGGAACCATTAATCTCCACGGGTCCAGCGAAGTTTGGATATAGGTAAAAGTCAACAACTATTTTTGGGAGACTTATAGGCTTATAGAAGGAATTGTTGTAATCCTGGAAAACCCTGCTCGTGTTCAAAATATAATGCGTATAAGTCTATAAGTCTCCAAAATAAAAAACGCTTTTTCTGTTAGCAATGATTAAGAGAAAACATGATTATTTTGTTTGTTAACGCTCTTGTAGTTTATGGTTTGTGGAAGAAGCCGCGTGTACTATTACTATTGGTTTGTGTTTTATTGTTTCCAGCATTTTCCAGCTAACTTCAGCCAAGCCAACCTTAAATTTTTCAGCCATTTCCCAGACGGTTCTGCCAGCGCCGAAGCCTCTGGCGCGGTTTGCAAGCTCTGCGATTGTTAATGCTTCCTCGGCTGGAAGGGTGCGGCCAGCCACTGCCAACGGTGTTGCTCTTCTTTTCAGTTTTAGCATTCGCCCAATAACGTAGGCGATGAAGCCGCCGAGGCTGTGGATACCCTTGATTGGTTTTGGTCGGGGCGTAAAGTGGAAGTTACTAAAGGAGTATGTTTTGTCTGTGTCGGCAATCATGACGCAGATTTTTTTCCCAAACGTTTCAAGGATTTTTCTGCGTATTTCTTCAGCCGTGGCTTGGGCGTTTTTTAGTGGTAGGCAAACATATGTGTATGGAAGGTTTGTTCCGTCAATTCCTCCTTCAGAGCCGAACATTAGAGCTTGCAACAAACCAGCATATTGAAGGGCGACTTGTTTGTGGCGGCTTCCCATTTCCAACGGATAATTGCGAAGTTGCCGTAAAAGCTTTTGTCGCAGATGACAGACAGGTCCTAGAACGTAGCCCCAAACTATTGGCATCCATAGTTTGGCGATGATTTTTGCGTTTAGGCTGGGTTGAACTTTGCCTTCGTCAATGATATTGCCAAGAGCCGTTGCAATAGCCTTTTCAGATATAACCACAAAGTCTCCGTCTGAAATTTTACCTTTAACGCCTTTGATTATTTCCTTTAGGTAGTGTTCTCCGGGGCGCCAGTACTTTGTTGTAACGGCATATGCCTTAAACCTAGACATCTAAACCGCTTTAAAAGTTTCCAAGCTTTCAACTCTTATAGACTTTTGAATTGCTTCTTTATTTCTTCAATATTGCATTCCGGCGGCTTCATTTTTCCTTCTGGACAGTAGCCAAGTTCAACGCATGTGGGTCCAGCGTTTTCAAAAAGCGAAGGCGCAACATTCTTCACTTGTTTAAGCATTTCCATGGCAACTTCTCTTATCTCCCATTGGGCACGTGCACAACACCGCAGGTTGAAGAAGTGGCGGAGTTCGCGGGCGTTCATGGTTACAACTATGTTGGTTTTCGCCGCGTTTGGAAGAATATACCGTGCATCTTCTTTTGGAATTCCTGCTTCCAAAAGCTTGTTGTAGGCTTCTGATATACGCTCCAATGTTTCGCTGAATACTTTTTTGGCTTCTGGATTAGCGTTTATCGTTGGCGGGGTCACGTAGCTTTTCATCGTGTCATATTTGACGTAGCGTTGGCTTTGCTGCGTGTAAGAAGCTATGCGATGTCGGACAAGCTGGTGGGTCATAGCCCTTGAAACCTCTTCGATGCTGAAAGTGAAGGATGCATGCTCAATAACTGTCATGTGCCCATAACCCGTAACCCGCTTAACCGTCTGCCTAGCCCTCTCCAAGTCTATGCCCTCAAAAAGTTCAGATGGTCTTCCGCTTCTTGACGATGTAAGGGCGGCAGCTCCGCATAGAAGCTCCGGGTCAGCCGTGTAACGGAGAAGCTTAACCTTCAATTCTAAACCGCACCCTTTCTCACTAAGAGCATGAAAGTAATAAACTTGATTGCAATAAAACGCTTTTGGAGACCTCCATTGGCTAGAAGAAAGAAACCTATAGATTACATAAACGAACTGTATACAAGCCAGAAAACATCCAAACAAAGACTGGGAGAAATCTTACACGTTAAATACAACAAGTGGGTTAGGACACTTGCCGTGGAAGATTTCCTAGAGTTTAACGAAACCATAATGGCAAACAAAAATGAAATTGGCACTGCGCAGTTTTTCGGAAAATTCCGCGCCTACTCTTTCGAAGAGTATGTTTACCGCCTTCTAAAAGAAAAATTATACCTAAAAAAGCCTTTGGAACTGTTTTGGAGTGGAAAATGTCTTATTTGGCAAAACGATGGCAGAAGCTATGCCATGGAATTTGACGTTGCAATAGGGGTGGAGAAAGACGGTTTCGTCGATCCTGCAGTTGTTTTTGATACGAAGATAGAGCTGGATTCCTCGAGGCTTAAAACCGCTTTAGGTTCTTTTGCCATGCTGAAAAGGTGGAAACCAAATGTGAAATGTCTAATTGCTTATGTTAAAAGAGAGCTGGATGATAGCCTTTTAGAACTAGCCATGAATTGGGCTGACGGAATTTTCCAGTTCAGCTATAACAACCAAGCCAAAGCCTTTACTGATTACGTTGCCAGATGTCTCTGAAAAAGGCTAGATTTTTGCGTATATGCGGTCGCTGGTGAACCTTCCAGTTTCCATCTCCATCTCCATTTCGCGTAATAATAGTATCCGCTTAAATGTTGGCGGGTGTGTCGAAAACCATCTGTTGATTTTCGCCCACGTGGATTTCGCCTCCTTCTCCATGGCAAGTTCAAGTTCCCTCTCGTCTAAAACGCCGTCCTTGTCCAAGTCATATTCTGCCTTTTTAGCCATAATAGAGGATATTTCCTCTTTAGCCATGGCTGGGTCACCTATATAGAAAGCCCTGACGCCGGATGGCGGTTTTGGCGAAAGCGACAAACCATAAGTGATTTTTGCCAATGCGCTTTGCAAACTTCTAGGCGAACCTGTCACGTAGGCTGAATAAGCATCCGCGTAGTGCTCCCGCAGTCTGCTGAGTCCCATGACGCATAAAAGGGAAACAATGTAGACCACGTAGGAGATTATTGCTATGGCAAAGAAAGCTGCCTTTATGCTGCTTTCCTCTTTTTTCTTAGAAGTTGGAGCCCACCTTCCAGCTTCCCACGTGCCCCGTGCAATCAAATAGGCGAGAAGCGGCAAGGCGGAAAGCACTGTCATGACAATGTAGTCTTTATGCTTTATGTGGCCTAGTTCGTGGCCTATAACGCCTTTAATCTCATCCTTGTTCAAGTTTGCCAATAGCCCTTCATGAACTGCCAATGTGGCATCGTTTGCTGTTCTGCCAAAAACAAAGGCGTTAGGCGTTTTGTCCGGCACTATAGCCAATTTTGGCATGGGTATGCCAGTTTTATCCGCCAGTTCTTTCACAGTTTCTTCAAGCCAAGGATTTTCTCCCTTTTCAATATAACGTAGCCGCGTTGAGCTTTTAACAATGGCTGGTCCAATAAGATATTCAAGAAATATGAACAGCACTGTACCTATTAAGGCGTAAAGGAAACTGAGTCGCACAATAAACATGATGGCTGTTAGGAAAAGAGCAAATATGAAGGCAATTAAGAATATGGATGTGCCCATTGCAAGCTTCAGCTCAGCTAGCCTACCCAACTGTCCACCAGCAGCGCATAATATGTTGCAGTAAACATTTTAAGTTAAGGTTTTCTCCTTAAGGCTATCTCACATATTTCTTTGGATTCTTCTTAAACTCTTCCTCGCACATTCTAGAACAGAAATAAATAACGCGGCCTTCATGCTCAATTTTGCTGTAAGCCGCGTCTGGATCTATTTTCATTCCGCAAACAGGATCCGTAACAAGAGCTTTTTTCTCCACAATTTTCACCCCCTCAGGTTCATATTTCCTTAAGGTTTGACTGTTAAGGGCGACTATGACGGTGCTTAGCGACATTATTATTGCGCCTATGGCTGGTGGCAAGTTTATGCCGAATCCGGATAGAATGCCCGCTGCTAATGGTATTGTTATTATGTTGTAGCCGGCTGCCCACCACAAGTTTTGCGCCATTTTCGTGTAGGTTTTGCTGGAAATATCTAAAACTTTCACCACATCTCTTGGATCGTTTTTAACTAGGATTATGTCGGCGCTTTCTACGGCTACGTCTGTTCCAGTGCCTATGGCTATGCCCACATCTGCTGTGACCAGCGCCGGCGCATCGTTTACACCATCTCCAACCATGGCAACCCTATAGCCGCCTTCTTTTAGAACCCTTATTTTTTCCGCCTTTTTGTCTGGCAAAACCCGTGCAAAATAGTCGTCTATGCCGAGTTCTTTTGCAACCCAGCGGGCAACCTCTTCAGAGTCCCCAGTAAGCATGTAAACTTTCAATCCTCTTTCTTTCAGTTTTTTAACAGCTTCGTAGGACTCCTCCCTTATCACATCAGCTAAGGCGAAGGCGCCGGCAAGTTTTCCATCTACAACTGTGAAGACAACGGTTTTGCCTTGCTCTTGAAGACGCATTATTTTCGGGTTATCCATATCGATTTTCAGTTCTTCTAGAAGGCTTATGCTTCCGACGTAAACTTCTTTCCCCCCAACTTTTCCGTAGGCGCCTCTGCCCGGTAAGGCTTTGAACTCTTCGGCGGGAGGAATCTTTAACCCCTTGTTTTTCGCGTGTTCCACTATGGCTTTGGCTATGACATGTTCTGAATTAAGTTCAACGGCTGCCGTTAATTGTAAAAGCTGGTTTTCTGGGATGAAGGCGACATTGTCGCTTACACCGAATTTGCCAACCGTCAGCGTTCCGGTTTTGTCGAAAACGACGGCGTCCACATCTTTAACCATTTCAAAGGCTCGTCTGTCTCTTATGAGGATGCCGCTTTTTGCAGTTATAGATGTTGAAAGTGCCACTACAAGGGGAATTGCCAAACCAAGGGCGTGGGGACAAGCAATAACTAGAACGGTCACAGACCTTTCAAGGGCAACATCTGAGCCAGCGATAAAAAACCATGCCGTAAAAGCTAATATTCCAACAGTGAGCGCAACATAAAACAGTAGGGCTGCAG
>CAZCSF010000001.1:75312-412460 GCA_964501295.1 uncultured Candidatus Bathyarchaeia archaeon
GCCGTAAAAGCTAATATTCCAACAGTGAGCGCAACATAAAACAGTAGGGCTGCAGCCTTGTTCGCTAAATCTTGCGTCCGCGAACGGCTTTCCTGAGCTTGTCTAACAAGCTTTATAACTTGCGCCAAATAGGTTTCTTCGCCTGTTCTTTCTATCCGCACTTTTAGGACGCCCTCGCCGTTTATGGCGCCGCCCACCACCTTATCATCAATTCTTTTGTTTATCGGTTTTGACTCACCTGTCAGCAGAGCTTCATTAACAAAGGATTTGCCCTCAATTACTACGCCGTCGGAGGGAATTTTCTCGCCTGGACGCACTAGAACAATATCGCCTTTATGTAATTGCGAGGCTTGAATGTCAATGATTTCACCGTTTTTGACGAGATGGGCGGTGGTTGGCATTATTCGAACAAGTTCTTCCAAAGCCATAGACGCTCCGAGAACGCTTTTTGCTTCTATCCAATGTCCCAAAAGCATAACATCAATTAGGGTTGCAAGTTCCCAGAAAAAGTCTTTCCCGCTTATTATGAAGACTGTTCCAATGGAGTAGAAAAAAGCCACAGATATAGCCATACCAATAAGCGTCATCATTCCGGGCTGTTTTGCTTTCAACTCCAGGTATAAGCCTTTCAAGAAAGGCCATCCGCCGTAAAAGTAGACAACCATGGATAGCAGGGATAAAATTTCTTTTTGGTAGGGGATTTTCAGCCATTCTAAGCCAAGCCACATCTGAATAATTTCTGAAAGAAACAAAATTGGAACTGTAAGCATGAGCGAAATCAAGAACTTTCGCTTAAACTCTTCTACATGGTGGGCGTGATGATGGTGGCTGTGTGCAACCAAACATTTCCCCTCCAAGATTTAGCCTTTCAGCTTTTCCAAAATTATGGCTGGGCAAATCTTCTTTACACCTTCAATAGGCCCTATTTTTTCAGATATCAGTTTTGTCAGTTCTTTGCCATCTTTAGTCCATATTTCAGTCATTATCATATGGTCGCCTGTTGATGTTGCCACTGAGCGGATTTCCTTGAATTCGCAGAGTTTTTGGGATACCTCTAAAAGTTTTGGTGGGTCTACGTCTATGCCTACTATTGCAACAGTGTTTAAGCCAATCTTCGCTGGGTCAACTTCAACTGTGAACTTTTTTATTACGCCTCTTTCTTGTAGGCTTTGGACTCGTTTTCGTATTGTTGACTCGCTTAGTCGCAGTTTTTGGGCTATTTCTGTAAACGTTAGCCTTCCGTCTTCTTGTAGAAACTTTAGGATTTTATGGTCGAGTTCGTCTGTTTCCGCAATTTTTTTTCCCATTTTCGCACCTTTTTGTGCGGTTTTAGCCGAATTTTGTACGAAAAGCATATAAGCATCGGTGAATAAAAGGGTTACGGTTAAAATTTTAAGGAGGAATAGAAAGATGGAGGAGAAAGTTGAAGAAAAACCGTTAATAAGAATCGGTGAAGTTGTCCCAGATTTTGAAGCGGTCACCACTCATGGCAAGATTAGGCTTTCAGACTTCAAGGGAAAATGGGTTGTCTTGTTTTCCCATCCAGCGGATTTCACGCCTGTTTGCACCACTGAGTTTGTCGCTTTTGCCCAAGTAAATCCAGAACTGGTGAAGCGAAATGTTCAGCTTATAGGACTAAGCATCGACAGCGTTTATTCGCATATTGCATGGGTTAGAACCATCAAGGAAAAGTTCGGCGTAACAATACCCTTTCCAGTTATAGCAGACCTAGACATGAAAGTAGCAAACTTGTTCGGCATGATACACCCGAAACAAAGCACTACTGCAGCCGTAAGATGCGTCTTCGTAATAGACCCTGAAATGAAGCTTAGAGCAATGATATATTACCCGCTTAACGTTGGAAGAAACATGGATGAAGTTTTAAGGCTTATTGACGCTTTACAAACAGCCGACAAATACAAGGTAGCCTTACCAGCCAACTGGAGACCCGGCGACCCAGTCATAGTGCCAGCACCTACAACACAAGAGGAAGCTGAAAAACGCTTGCAAGAAGGCTATGAATGCGTTGACTGGTTCCTTTGCAAGAAGAAACTGTCATAAACCCCTTTTTGTTTGGAGGTGAAATTTTGGCACAGAAACTTCGCGCTACAGCCAAGCTTGTTAAGGATTTGCGAATAGCCGTTGACGATGGAAGAGCCCACAGCGTATGCCTAGACCTTCCACCAGAGCTAGGAACAGACATGGGACCAACAGCCCTTGAGCTTGGCGTTATGAGCTATGCCGGATGCTTCGCCACAATTTTCGCTTTAATGGCTAAGAAAATGCGGGTTCCGCTTAAGGACTTGGAGGTTAAGCTTGAAGCCTTAAAATCTGATGAAGCGGGAACCGTAACCGAAGCAGCCTTCAACATCACCGTTAAAACAGATGCTTCGGAAGACACTGTTCAGAGAATTTTCAAGTTGACAGTGGAAAACTGTCCTGTGGGAAAGCTGTTCGAAAAAGCTGGAGTCAAAGTAAGTTATAACATGAAAACAGAAAGGTAGGAGGATTAACGCCTTGGAAAAGTGGGAATGCTTAGTTTGCGGTTACATCTACGACCCGGAAGTTGGAGACCCAGAACACGGCGTAGAGCCCGGAACACCTTTTGAGGCTCTGCCCGAAAACTGGGTCTGCCCAGTTTGCGGAGCCTCGAAAGACCAGTTTGTAAAAAAGAGTTGATGAGAAATAAAGAGGGAGGTGCATGTTATGGAGAAAGCCAAGTTTTATGCTTTGCCTCAACTGTCTTATGGCTATAAGGATTTGGAACCTTACATGTCTGAAGAACAGTTGAGGATTCATCATAGTAAGCATCATCAAGCATATGTGAACGGTGCAAACGCTATATTAGAGAGGCTGGACAAAGCGCGTAAAGAAAACGCGGAAATAGACATTAAATCCACTTTGAAAGAGCTTTCATGGAATGTAGGCGGACATCTGCTTCACTCACTGTTTTGGGGTAATTTGGCACCGCCAAGCAGAGGCGGTGGAAAACCCAGTGGAGTGCTAGCCGACACAATTGTGAAGGAGTTTGGAAGCTTTGAACGTTTCCAGAAAGAGTTTTCGCAGGCGGCTTCAACCGTTGAAGGTTCTGGTTGGGCAGCGCTGACGCTTTGTAGACAGACGGGCCGCCCAATGATAATGCAAATTGAAAAGCATAACACGAATGTATATCCAATGTTCCGAATCCTAATGGTGTTGGACGTTTTCGAACACGCCTACTACATAGACTACAAAAACGACAGAGGTAAATTCATTGAGGCTTTCTGGAAAATCGTCAACTGGAACGAAGTTGAAAAGCGACTAGAAGAGGCTCTAAAATAAGCGCTTCTTAAGCGGTGAATCAAATGCCGAAAATCCTCATAATCTATTACAGCAGAACTGGAAATACTGAAAAAATGGCACAGGCAGTGGCTGAAGGCGCAAAAACAGTTCAAGGCGTAGAAGTGGAACTAACCTATAATGCAACGCCAGAAATGCTGAAAGCTTACGACGCCATAATCATTGGCGTGCCAACCTACCATCACGATATGCCCATTGGCATCAAAACACTCTTTGAAGAAGCCGCGATCAAAAACATTGAATTAAAAGGGAAAATTGGCGCCGCCTTCGGGTCTTATGGTTGGAGCGGTGAAGCGCCGAGGTTAGTTCTTGAAATAATGAAGAACAAGTTTGAGATGAAGGTTGAGGCGCCGCCTCTTTTAGCGAAGTATACGCCTGACCAAGCGGCACTGGAAAAGTGCAGAGAACTTGGGCGAAGGATAGCTGAAAACTTGTTAAATATTTCATCTACCAAATATTAATAGGAGAATGGTGTTATGTCGTCGAAAAATGAGCTTTTAGGCTTTATTAAAAGACAGATTAAAGTGGAAAATGAGATTGTGGATTCCCTTAACGAAGCCTTGAAAAACATTGGAAACCCTTCGGTTAGGGGAGTTTTAAAGGGGATTTCGCTGGATTCTTTGAAACATGCTGAAATGTATGATGCTGCTTTAAGGCTTTTAACCACCACCCAGCAGGCGCTTTCACAGGAACACCTTGACAAACAGAAAAGCCTTGTTGAAAAACACATACGCATAGAAGCCGAATTAATCAAAAAAATAAGCGACATACTTCCAACAGTTGAAAACAAAAAAGTGAAACTTCTTTTGACCGCAATATTAGCTGACGAGAAGAGACACCACGAACTGTTAAAGGAAGTCTTAGAAATAATTGTCGGAGGCGAAACAATAACGGAAGCAGACTGGTGGGACATTCTATGGAAAAATGTTCCCTTCCATGGAGCACCAGGCGGATAGTCGCCAAAATTCCTTGTTTCTTTGATTTTCGTGTAATGCGGCAAAACTTTTAAGCATATTGAAACAGAATTGAAGGGAGGTGAAATGTATGGTTTCTAAAAAGTTGTTGGAAATGCTGAATGATGCTATTGCAAGAGAGCTGCAAGTCTCCATCCAATACATGTGGCAGCACGTTCAATGGAGCGGGGTGAAAGGCTTCGCGGTTCAAGAAGAGCTTAAAAAAGTGGCTATTACAGAGATGAAGCATGCTGAAGCCATTGCTGAAAGACTGTTCTATCTTGGCGGAACACCAACAACAAAGCCAACGGAAATTTTTGTTGGAAAAACGCTGAAGGAAATGATACAACGCGACATAAAGGATGAGGAAAACGCCATAACCCTATACAAGGAGATAATCGCCCAAGCCCGAAAAGAAAATGATGAAACAACAGCTTTCCTATTTAAAGGAATCCTAAAGGATGAGGAGGAACACCACGACCTATTCACAACACTAATGGAAGAAATATAGAAAAAGACTCAAGCACCGCCTAACTCCAAACAAATTTTTATTCTCCCACAGCTCTATCTATCTTCTTTTTGAATCCTCTGCTAAATTTTCCAAGCATTTTGACGAGATAGAATTCTCAGAAACGTGTAGAGGATGGGGAGGGGAAAATGGATTGTGGAAATCCGCCATTTTCTTGTTTGTGCGCGAAAGTTTAATGTGTGTTTGGGCGTATTGCAAAGCAATACAAAACCGTGATTAAGGAGGTGAATGGCGAATATGCTGTCTCAGATTCCAGTTAAAGTTGAGAAGGTTGAAAAGAAGCTCTTAGACTGCGAAATATTAAGAGCAGCCATAATCGCCGAGTTGGACGCCGTAAACCTTTATGAACAACTGGCAGCAACGGCAAACAATAAAAACATCAGAAAAGTGCTTTTAGAAGTGGCTAGAGAGGAAAAGACCCACGTCGGCGAGTTTCAAGCACTGCTTTTAAAGGAAGACAAGGAACAAGTTGAAGAAATGGAGAAGGGCGGAAAGGAAGTTGAAGAATTGACAAAATAAAGGCATGTTTGGGGGTAAATTTTTATTTTCCACATGCAACCTTGCTAACGCCTGAGTGATTCAAATGATGCAGAACCAACTAATCCAAAACATCCTACATCTCTTTTTGCTTAAAAACGGCAGATGGGGGCTGCCGGAAGGCTTAACCCTAATCTTCGCTTTGGTTTGGTTCTTTGTCGAACTCTTCATATTGGCTGTTGTCCTCTATCTGGCAGGATTGATCGTTGTAGGCAAAAAGCGTGCGCTCCTCTCAGACGCCTTCATGATATCGCTTCTCGGAACCGTCTTATCCACACTGTTCGCCATATTCATACCCTACGGCTTAATTGCTCTGTTCCTCGGCGTCTTGGTCTGGCTTCTCCTCATCAAACGCCTTTTTGAAACTGGATGGCTCGGCGCCATTGCAGTCGGCATATTAGCAATAATAATCTTCGTGGCAATTCTAGTACTCCTAGCCTTAGCCTTCGGCATATTGGGAATAATAATCAAATGGCTCTTCACAACACTTTAACAAGCGAGGCTTCCACAATTGTAGGACAACAAAAAACGAACTATACTGCTAGGCTTAGCCTTCCTCACGTTTTTATTTCTCTCGTCCTTTGAAAACACCGTCTTTTTCAACATCCTTTTAGGGAATATTCTCCAAAACTGGCTTTTAGCTGTTGGAATGCTTTTCTTGCACAACGTGTTTGTGATTTCGCTTATCCTCCTCGGCATGACCTTTTACGTTAGCCTTGTAACTTCCGGTTTTTTCAGAAGAGAAAAATATTCGCACATAGTGCTGGAACACCCCCGAACATTCGCCATAATCTTCACCGTCGTCATAGTCTTCCTAAGCATATTAAGAGGGGGAACCCTTATTTACGGCAAAATCAGTCTCGAAGCACTGCCAACAATACTGCTTATAAGCACACCAGTCGGCATAGTTGAAGGATACGGCATATACCTCACAATAAAAAAGACATTGAGCAGAACGCTACAGACAAGGGATTTAGTCTTCATCTACGGCGTTTTCTTTGTTGCAGCCATAATGGAAGTTGCCTTCATAAACACTTTAATAGCAGTCTTAAACCTCACCGCCTAACCAGAAAAAGCACCTTCAATCTTCCTCAACCTTTCTCTCAACTTCCTTACCAACTTCCTAAGTTCGGGACTCAACTCCACAGGATATTTGGCGGCGCCTCGAAGCCTTTTATATTTTTCCGGAAGCCCTGCAAGATTTTCTAAAGCTTTCCTTCTTATCTCATCCAATGAAGGTAAATCATATACGATTTTGCCGTTTTCCATAACCTTAACGAGCAGAGGCTCCCCGCCAACCTCCTCCCCTTCTAAAGCAATAACATCCTTAACAAAATTTCCTTTCTCATTCTTAAACCTAAAAACCTGCTTCCTTCCTGGAAGGGTAGCTTTCTTTTCGCTAAGCTTCATTATTGGCTGAAACTCGCCCTTTTCATCCGCCTTCTCACACAGCTTGTAGATTATGTCCACATAAGGTCTGTCTGCAGATGTCCCCAGCCGGGTTCCAACGCCGAACGCGTCGATTTTCGCTCCTCCGCTTAAAAGCTCTTCTATGTGGTATTCGTCGAGGTCTCCGCTTGCAAAAATCTGCACATAACCAAAACCATTCTCGTCTAGCATTTTCCTAACCGTTTGGCTTATATTCACCAGATCTCCGCTGTCGATCCGTACGCCACGCAGCTTAAACCCTTTCTTTTCAAGCTCTTTAGCCACTGCTATAGCGTTTTCAGCGCCCTTAATGTTGTCAAAAGTGTCTATGAGCAAAGTTGACCTATCCGGAAAGGTTCTGGCAAAAGCGCGAAAAGATTCTAATTCATTGCTGAAAAACATAACGAAGGAATGCGCCATAGTTCCAAAAACTGGTATGCCATACACCATTCCGGCGAGAACATTAGAAGTGCCATTGCATCCCGCTATGTAACTTGCTCTAGCAACCTTCATTCCAGCGTCTGTCCCATGCTCCCTCCTCAAACCAAACTCTATTACCGATCTGCCCCTTGCCGCATAAACAACCCTTGACGCTTTTGTGGCTATAGTCGTTTGAAGATTGATGGTGTTTAAGGCGAAGGTTTCTATTAGTTGGGCTTCTATTATTGGCGCCGTAACCCTAATTAAAGGTTCATTGGGGAAAACCACGGTGCCTTCTGGAATAGCCCAAACGTCCCCGCTGAAACGGAAATTCCTCAAATAATCAAGAAAATCATCCTTAAACCCTTGAGCTTTCAAGAATTTTATGTGCTCTTCAGTGAACTTCATTCTTTCAAGGAAAAGCAAAACTTGCTCCAGACCAGCAAAGAGAAAGTATGAACGAGCCGGAGGCAGTCGCCTAATGAAAAGGTCAAAGGTTGCTGGTTCAAATTTTTTGTGGTCGAAGTAGCTGGCGCACATGGTAAGCTCATATAAGTCTGTGAGCATGCTCATGTTCTCTTCGTTGACGAAGCCAAACGTGCTTTTCATAGGCGTTACCTTAACGGCAAGGAAATTATATCTCTTTCTCACCCGGGGAACGGGCAAGTCTTGGTGGGGCAGCCGCCAGCGTATTCCGATTCCGCCGCCACAAAGGTTTTCTCCGCTGTTTTCACTTCGCCAATATAAAGCACTTGCTCTGGCTTACTGCCATATCTGAAGATTGTTATGCCCTTGCATTTCAGCTGCCAAGCCAACTCAAACACTTTTCTAACGTCTTCAACAGTTGCTTCATTAGGCATGTTGACAGTTTTCGAAACCGCATTATCAGTGTATTTCTGGAAAGCCGCCTGCATCCGCACATGCCATTCAGGCGCAATGTCTAAGGCTGTCACAAAAACCTTTTTAACGTCTTCTGGAACTTTGCCAATTTTCTGAACAGACCCTGTTTTGGCTATTTCCTCAAGGAGCTGCGCATCATAAAAGCCTCTTTCCTTAGCTGTAATCTCGAAAAGCGGGTTCGTCTCAAAAAGTCTTGTTCCGTCTAGAACGTTTCTTATGAAGGATATGGCGAAAACTGGCTCAATTCCAGAGGAACAGCCGGCAATTATGCTTATGCTGCCGGTTGGGGCTATAGTGGTGACGGTGGCGTTTCTCATAGCCCTATACTTGTCCTTCCATATGCTTTTTTCAAAGTTTGGAAATGAGCCGCGTTTTTCAGCTATTTCCTCAGATTTCCGATGGGCTTCCTCATCAATAAACCTCATCAGTTTTTCAGCTAGCTCCAAGGCTTGTTCAGAATTGTAAGGAATGCCCAGTTTTATGAGCAGGTCGGCGAAACCCATAACGCCTAAACCTATCTTCCTATTCGCCTTTGTAATCTTCTCAATCTCCTTCAAAGGATACTTATTGGCATCTATCACATTATCCAGAAAATGAACAGCATTCCGCACCGTTTCCTTGAGCTTCTCCCAGTTAATTTTTCCATCCTCAACCATGCGGGAAAGGTTAATTGAGCCAAGATTACATGACTCATAAGGCAGCAATGGTTGCTCACCGCAATTGTGTACACAAAAACCATTTGCGTCAAAACAGTTTTTTCCGGGAATTTTTACGTCGAAAACTTGTTCTACACCATGATAAATTATGTCCTCCACGGTGGCTATGAAGTGCTCCTTGTTTAGTCTTCTCTTATAGCTTTTAAGCAGATTCTCCAATCGTTTAGCCTTGTCAGCGTCTTCAAATCCAATTTCTTGTTTAAAACGTGAAATATTTTCTTTTGAAATAACAAGTTCATGTTGTGGCTCATGATGGTAATTTTTCGTTCCGCCCTTGCCGTTAGGCAACTTTGAAAAACCATAAGACCTTCTGTTATGATATATTTTTGAATATATCCCGAGTCGAAGAAGCATGCGCTGGACAGCTTTAAGAAAATCTAAATTGCGTTGGGAAAGCCGTATACTAACACCTTTTTTCAAGTTGCCTTGAACAGAACCGTCGCAGTCAAACAACCCCCTTAAAAATCCCTTGTAAAAATCTGATGAGGTCCCTCCCTCAAGTGAGCGGGTGATCTTTTTCTCACCCGAGTTTAATTTCAGTTCTCTGACTAACTTCATCAGATAACTAAGCGCCATGCGATATTCAGAGCGCTCCTTTATGCGAATCCAGCCTCTAAAATCAGATCTATGTGGCAAATTTTTGGCATATGTATAAGCGAGTTCTCTGACAGCTTTGGCGCCTTCACCCTCTCCCCATGATGACAGAACGGCTTTATCTTTCTTAATTGTTCCATCCCCTAAAAGTAAGCCAATTAAATACCCTTCTTCAAAGGTAAATTTGCCATTCCAACAATTTACTCGCCCATTATGGTTGTTTAATAGGATTTTATCGCCTTTTCTTAAATCTCCAACCTTTACCCATTCAGCTTCGACTTTGTACCTTGTAGCCTTCTTAACTTTCATAACCATGTGATCAATAGTTAGTATTATTTCGAAACCTTCTTTAGTTATCAATTTGTAGACTGGCTTGACACCTGTAGGGAAGAATCCTTCAGCTGAAGCCCCCCATTCTTCTCCATTAACAATGGCCTTAAACTTCTTGTGCACCAAGTCCGCAACTTGTCTTGGGCCTTCAGAAGTCATAACCCACGTGTAAGATGGAACACACGGGTTTGTTGCCTCTATTACGCCAACTTCTGGTATGGGATTGTGCCTATTAACTTCGTCTATGAAGACAACGCCGGGGTCTCCGCTTGCCCAAGCAGACCTCGCTATTAAATCCCAGATTTCCCTAGCCTTAAGTTTTCCAGTTTTTTCTTTATTTCGCGGGTTAATCAGCCAGCATTCACCATCATCCTCAACAGTCTTCATAAAATCGTCGGTTACAGCCACAGATACATTAAAGTTTGAGAGGAAACCGGGCTTCTGTTTTGCTGTTATGAATTCGATGATGTCTGGGTGGTCGACGCGTAGGATTCCCATCATGGCTCCTCGCCTTTTGCCGCCAGCCTTTATAACCTCAGTGGCAGCATCAAAAACCCGCATGAAGCTTACTGGTCCGGAGGCCACACCTTTCGTGGACATGACTATGTCGCCTTTCGGTCTAAGCCTAGAAAAGTCGAAGCCCACTCCGCCGCCGCTTTTTTCAATTAAGGCCATATTTTTTACGGCTGTGAAAATGCTGTCTAAGGAGTCTTCAACGGGCAATACGAAACATGCGGAAAGTTGTCCAAGCCTTGTTCCGGCATTGAAAAACGTCGGCGAGTTTGGGAGAAACTCTAGTCTAGCCATCATTTTGTAGAAGGTTTCTTCGCTTTCCTTGGGGTTTTCGCCGTATTTTCTGTCGACCCTCGCTATGGCTCTGGCAACTCTTTTAAACATTTTTGCTGGAGTTTCGATTATGCGTCCCGTCTCATCCTTCAGTAGGTAACGCTTCTTCAAAACTTCGAGGGCGTTAACCGTCAATTTCGGCTCTTCTATCCCAAGCTTTTCCCTTAACTGCCTTATCTCAGCCTTTTTCTTTCTATAGGCTTGGTATTCTAAGGCAACTTCTTCGAAGCCGTTTTTCCTTAAAACCTCTATAACAGCGTCTTGTGCATCTTCAACGGATGGAATTTTCTCTATGAACCGCTTCTCTAGAAGGCTTACAACCTCTCGCGTTAGCTTTTCGGCTTTCTCACCGTCTTCCAGTTTGACAGCAACAAAAGCCTTGTGAATGGCATTTTTAATCCTTTCAGAATCAAAATCAACTATTCTGCCGTCTCTTTTCCTGATTTTTGTTATGGACATGACTATCAAATTAGAATTAGAGCAAATATCGATATAAAGTTTGAAAATCTAGGCGCTTTAAAAGTTGTTCTAATGTATAGTTTTAAATAACTTTAGCCTTGATAGTTTTAGATTGCAACAACGAGGCTTGCCGATGCTTTCCTATGCGGTAAAAAGGGTTTTACGTTCTTTCGGGCTTTTCGCCGCACTGCTGTTAGGGGTTGTGCTTGCCTCCTCCTTTTTCGCCGGCATAAACATAGGTGCAGACACCACAGCAAAAGCCGCTTTATTGCAGCAGCTAAACCAAATCCCTGTTGACATTAGTGTAAGCAGCAGCTCAATCCTAAGTTCGAGCGAATGGAGAAAAGCCGCTGCGGATATCCAGCAGATTAACGGAATAGATGAAGTAGAGGTTATTTCAAGAACCATGTTAAGGGATGAAACCAACAAGAATTACACGTCCATCATGGTTACAGCCATATCTAATACTTCAAAAGTCTACGACGGACTTAGCGTAACACAAGGCACTACAGTGCTTGGTGCGAATGAAACTTATGTTTGGGTCGGCTCTAAAGCGGCTAACAAAATAGCATTAAACGACACAGTCATTTTGAACTTCACATACTACTCCTATTCTGGGCGAGGGATAGAAGTTAAGACGTTTTATGTTTTGCCGCTTAAAGTTGTGGGTTTTGTGGAGCTTGATGATAAGGCGTATTCTATTGCCACTGGAGAGTGGGAAACAGTAATAATATTGCAGTATGCACAAGCGCCCAGCGTCTTTTATGGAGACTTGCTGCTTGTTGTGGATTGGGAGAAAACCTTCGCAAAGGTTTTAGACGGTGTTCCTCAAGATTTGCCGCCTTACAGCCTTCCTTTTTCAACGCAAGTTTTGGTCTACATAGATAGAGGTTCGCTTATCAACCCGTGGGATATTCCAAGCTCAATGGAAGCGGTTGAGGGAATTACGTCTCAAATAGAAAACATGGTGGTTGTATATGGAAAAGACACGTATGTCAGCAATAACATAAGAATGACCCTTATTGCATATTATGCAACTAGCATGATAATGCGTTTCTCGTTTATTGTCGTGGCGCTTCCAGTATTTTTCGTGGCTTGGTATGTGGGAACAACTGTTTCAGACGTATCCTATAACCTTCGGAGACGCGAAATAGGCTTACTCCTAACAAAAGGTTTTTCAAACTCGCAACTGTTTAGGCTTTTCCTAACGGAATCCATTTTAATCGGCATATTGGGTGGACTTGCCGGAGTGGGACTTGGCTTTATACTCGGACCCGTTTTCACAACTGCAAGCTTGTCTGAAGTTTCACCAGTTTTAAGCACAGAAGTTATAATCATAACCATAATTTTCAGTTTAGCCATAACGCTTCTCTCCACCTTCCGCCCTTCTAGAAGAGCTGCAAAACTGCCACCAGTCGAAGCCTTGAGGGAATACACTTACATAGAAGAGGTTAAGCCCTACAAGCAACGTGGACCATGGATAGCCTTCGCACTGGGACTTTACAAGATTGCCATGTTTCTTTTCGGAATAAACGTGGCTCAAGTGTTTGCTGGAAGACCTGTTCCCTTCACAAACATATTTCTCATAATTCTTCTGGGCATTTGGATTATTATCGACACTATTCTAATCTACATTGGACCGCTGCTCTTTTTCTGGGGATTCACAAAAATCTTTATCCGCGGTTCTCTGAAGTTTCAAGAACTTGTCGCCCGCGCGGCGAAGTTTTTAGGCGATTTGGGAACTATAGCCACAAAAAGTGTTCAGAGAAATCCAGCAAGAGCCGCTTCGATAGCCTTTCTAGTAGCCTTAATCGTTGGCTACAGTTTCCAGACAATAGGAGATGTTGCACGACAACAAGACTACACAATCCGCCAGATAAAGGCGGAAATCGGCGCCGACATAAGCATCTCACCAAGTTCAACAGTCAACATAACCCAAATGATAAAGAACATAGAAGAATTAACAGAAGTAGCCTCCATAACTTTTCAATATTCCCTCAGCGGGTCGGTGCCAGGAGACCTCTACTCAAGGCAGATTATCGCTGTGGACCCTGACACTTGGCTTACAACAGCCTATTATGAAGAGGAATGGTTCAGCGGCAACAATGTAGCAACTGCTTTTCAACTGATGAAAACGAAAAACCAAACGATTATTTTGGAAAGAAGCGTAGCCTCACGCTTTAACAGAAAAATTGGGGACAATATAACAATTACGATTGGTTCTTCAACGCTGGGATTAGAGATTGTTGGATTTTTTGGACCAAAAATTACACAAGAATATGGTAGGAGTTTCTGGTCCTACATACCCATGGAGCTTTATGAATCGTTAAGTTTAGGCTGGCAGCCCTCCGCCACAATTCTGGTGAAGTTGAAGCCTAACGCCGACGGGAAGGCTGTTGCCTCTGAGCTTCGGGAATTTGAAGGCGTTAATTATGTGCGTTCTGTAGCTGAAGAATTGGAAACACTTGAAAGTAACCTTCTGCGCGTTGGACCCTTAAACATTCAACGTTTAGGTGTTGTCTTCTCCATATTAGCTGCTTCTGTGGCGGTTGGCTTGGCAACGTTGGTAAGCCTCCAAGAAAGGAAACGGGAAGCCTCCATAATGAGCGCCCGCGGCTTGTCCTTTAGGCAGTTAGCAGCCATGCTTTTGACAGAGAACATGGCTATAGTCACATTTTCGGTAATTTTAGGCGTTGTGGTGGGATTGATTGTGGTGCATGGCAATGTTGCAGCTTCTAACGCCGCGCTCACTGGTTATGCTTATTCTCTTGTAACATACAGAATGGTTTTCCCGCCAGAAGCCATAATGCTCCTAGCCTCATGTCTAATCCTAATATTTGCCTCAACAATAATTCCCACCCTCATACTCACAAAAAGGTATATTTCGAAAATGGAGAGGATTGTGAGACTTTGAAAGGAATGAAGGTAATAGCCAAAGACCTAATCAAAATCTACAAGCTGGGAAACGTGGAGGTTCAAGCCCTCAGAGGATTAAGCATGGAAGTGAACGAGGGCGAAATGGTTTCCATTATAGGTCCCAGCGGAAGCGGAAAAACAACACTGTTAAACATTATTGGCGGTTTAGACCAAGCCACTGGAGGCTATGTTCAAGTGGGCGACACCATTGTTACCACGTTGCACCCTTCGCAGCTAGTTGAGTATAGGCGGAAAACAGTAGGCCACATATTCCAAACACTAAACTTGATACCAACTTTGACAGCGGCGGAAAACGTTGAGCTTCCCATGATAGCCTTAGGCATTCCAAGAGAAAAGAGAAATCAGCGCGTTAAAGAACTGCTTGAAATCGTCGGGTTAACAGACAGAGCCCACCACAAACCAGACGAACTAAGCGGCGGCGAACAACAACGCGTAGCCATAGCAGCAGCCATGGCGAACGACCCGCCTTTGCTGTTGGCTGATGAGCCTACAGGCGAGTTGGACACTGCAAACGCAAAAATCGTCGTCAACTACCTAGCAAAAGTCAACAAAGAGTTGGGCAAAACGATAATTATGGTTACCCATGACCCAAGTGTTGCAAGGGCAGCCGACAGAATACTGCGAATCGAAGATGGCGTGATAAAGATGGCGTTGACACCTTCAGAAGTCATAGCGGAAGAAAGGGCGGTTTCCTACATAGACCAAATAAGAGCCCGCATAGCGGAAATAGACCGCCAACTAACTCAACTAGACGAGGATTTTAAGGCTGGCAAAATAGGCGGAGACGAATATGTAGCAAAAAGACAGAGCCTAAAACAAGTGAGGGAAAGCCTTCGCGAGGAACTCCACAGGATGGGCATAGTTTCATAAAGAGAAGCTTATTCTACGCAAGTTTCCGCTGCAACTTTGATTCCTCTATCCTCTAGTTTCGCCATAATCTGTTGATAAATTCCCCTATTCATGCCAAGCCTTTCAGGAGGCACAACTCCTTTAAGGTGTATGCTTCCTTTGAGGATTAGCTGTGCAACAATTGATGCGGTATAGGCGGTTGTCCTAGCCATGGCTGTCACTCCGCTTTTTTCATCGTAATAGTCGATTAAAGTGTAGGTGTGCCTTGTTTTCACTCCGTTTTTCAAACCGTAAACCTCAACCTTCAAGGCAACAACATCTTTAACGTCTGGCTTATGGAGTTTTTTCTCAAAAAGCTTGGCAGTGAACCTTCTAGGCTGCAAATCAACCCCATCAACAGCAATTTTTTCATCGTTGAAAAAGCCTAAGTCCCTTAACAATCTTATTTTTTCTGCGTGTCCTGGATAGCGCAGCGTTTTTTCCCACATTTCCTCAACACCCTGCATAGTGTAAAGCAAAGTTCGAAGACCATCCGTATAGAAAGCCTCAAGACGCCCGATTTCGGGAAAATCCACCTCTTCCAGCCCGCTTAAGGCTTCAACCTCAACAACTTGGCCGCCTTTGATTATTCTGGCTTTAGAAGTGTATTCGTCTATGAGGCTTTCAGAAGACCATGTTATGGTATAGCCTAAGGGCGGCACTGGTTTTTCTGGAAGCCCCCCAACCGATATGTGAACCTTTTCAACTTTGTCCAGTTCAGCAACCGCGTGTCCAACAAGGATGTTGCTTATGCCTGGCGCCAATCCGCAGTTTGGAACAACCGTCACGTTGGCATCTACAGCCTTTTCATGCAAAACCAACGGGTTTTCAGGCATGTAAGAAACATCTACGAGGCTTTTTCCGGCTTGGATACAGGCTTCAACTAGGCGGAAACCGAATTTTGGCGGGAGAAAACCCAAAATCAAATCAAAATCTTTCAGTGCACCCACAAGTTTTTTTTGGTTTGCCGCGTCAAGCTGAAGCCATAAAACATTGCTTCTCCCAATTTTTCTCACGGTTTCCTTCGCCACTTCAGGGTTTTTGTCGGCAACAACAATGTCAGCCGCATCCATTCTCAGTGAAAGGTCTTCCGCGGCAGTGGAACCCATTCTCCCGCAGCCAATAATAAGCACATGCATAAGTCTAAAGAATAGTTCAAAATCATTAAAGCTTTTCACCCACATTTATGGACTTGAGATTTGAAAATTTTATATACAGCCTTTGGCATTGTAGTGTTGAGCGTCATGGCTGATATCTGTCCGATATGTGGGCTTCCCAAAGACTTGTGTGTCTGCGGCGAGATAAGCAAGGAACAGCAAAGGATTCGAATAAGGTTTGAAACAAGAAAGTTCGGCAGACCAACAACAATAGTGGAGGGTATAAACGACAAAGACACGGACCTTGGAAGCCTCGCCCAGAAACTCAAAAGCTTCTGCGCTTGTGGAGGAACCGCCAAAAACGGGCAAATAATCCTCCAAGGAGACCACCGCGAAAAAGCCCGCCAATACCTAATAAAACTTGGATATCCAGAAGAAAACATAGAAACCCAATAGACGTTCTCTAAAAGGTGTAAGCCAAATGAAAATCCTACAAAACATGCGCGAAGTACTTAAGACTCTGAAACACCGGGGACCAACAAAAATCTACTGTCCAAAATGTGGAAGTCCGAAAATCCGTTTATCCAGCAACCTTGACTATTGGCTTACGCCTAAAAAGTATATCTGCGAAAACTGCGGTTATACAGGTCCAATAGTTATGGAACTGGAGAAAAGCGAAAAAGAAGGTTAAGCGCCGCCATTGTTTAGTCCGGCAACTCTAGGTTAAGCTGCCTCTTTAAAGTTTTGTAACGGTTCCTAACGGTGACTTCTGTAACTCCGGCGGCTTCTGCTATGTCTTTTTGCGTTTTCTTTTCGTCGTTCTGCAAACATGCGATGTAGAGTGCCGCGGCTGCCAAACCCATGGGGTCTTTGCCCGCTGCAGCCCTTTTCCTTTTAGCCTCCCGCAGGATTTGGATGGCAAATCCTTGGGTTTTGCCTGAAATTCCGGTTCTTTCAGCGATTTTTGATATGTATGTTAGGGGGTCTGCTATGGGCATCTGCACATCTAACTCGCGGAGCAAAAGCCTATAGCAACGGGCAACATCCTTTTTGTCAACGAGGCTTGCTTCTGCTATTTCCCGCAAAGTCCTAGGTGTTCCGCTTCCACGGCATGCTGCATAAAGGGCAGCTGCAGCTATGGCTGCGATTGACCTGCCTCTGACTAGGCCTTTGTCTAAGGCTTTACGGTATATGACCGCAGCTTTTTCCTTTATTGGCGGTGGAATGTAAACTTTGTCTGAGAGGCGGTCAAGTTCAGCCATTGCTTGTGCCAGGTTGCGGTCTATTGAAGAGTGCACCCTTGAGCGTATCTGCCATTTCCTCAAGCGCCACATTTGCAAACGTGTTGAAAGTGGAAGTTTTCTTCCGAAAGCGTCGCGATCCACTTGGCTTATGGCTGTTGACAAGCCCTTATCATGAACGGAATAAGATGTGGGTACGCCGACGCGGCTTCGGGAGGCTTTTTCTTCCTGTGTAAAGGCGCGCCATTCTGGTCCCTTGTCCATCATCTGTTCGTGGAGGACAAGGCCGCATTCCCCACAAACAGTTTCTCCAGTGTCATAGTCGTGAATAAGGTTTACACTACCGCATTCTGGACACTTGTCAACTAGGCGTTGACGGGTTCTGGTTTCTTTCCCACTCATTTTCTCACGCTTCGATGCGGCAGAACTGTCGCCACTTTTCATTTTCCTCATCAAATCGGAATAGAAGACAGCCGTCCGGCCCGCGTGCTTAACCAGATGAAATGTTTTAATATATAAATTTTACGGTTTAAACTGGAATATCCCATTCACAAATTTTGAATACTAATGCCAACTATTGATTTATAGAAAACGTCGTGTAAAAATGATGCGCCTTCCAGAAAAAATCAGAAGAGTATTAGAGAAAACAGTTAAGGAGATGATGATCAGAGAGGATGTTTACGGCTTAGGCTTATTCGGAAGCTGGAGCCGTGGAGATGCAACACCAACAAGCGATATTGACCTACTGGTTATCGCCAAAGGCAACTTTCCCCACGAATATGTGGAGAGAACCACAGCCAACAGCTTAATGATGGATTTCGAGTTTATCCCCAAAAAATGGATTCAAGGGCCTATCCCCCCAGAACTTGACCAAAAACTTTACGAAGCTCAAATCTTTTACGACAGGGACTGGACGCTGACAAACACAAAACTTCTGATGGCTAAATCCTACAGCTCTCCTGAAAGAGTCGAGATGAGAACGAAAGTTCACATAATAGAGGCGGACATATACCTAAGCCGAGCAACCTCAGCCTTCTCTAAAGAAGATTACATGAGTGCGCAGCTCTTCGCAACAGTCGCCGCTGAAAACATTTTAAGAATACCCCTAGAAATAGCCCATGAACCCTTCTCCAACAGCCATTTCATTGAAAAGGTTGAAAATGCAACAGAAAAACTCAGCATAACTGAATCTTTTAACGATTATCTAGAAATGGCTAAGTTAAACAAGGCAGACAAAGCCTCAACTGAAGAGAAGATGAAGCTTTTCAAAAAGCTTTGGGATGAAATGAACTTCACAGTTAAGCAGAAAACGCAAACCCTTGAGAAAATGCACTTCAAAGTTAAAACAAGCCTAAAATACTATTTCAACCCAGCCTTTCTGCAAGGGGTCATCCTTAGAAACTCCTCGATTATAGAGGCTAAAAAGTTTGCAGAAGCAACGCATTACCTTAACAGCATATTCATCAACATGCTCGAAAGCTATGTTTGGCTGAAAGCTGCCACTGAAAAACAGAGAATAGACCCTACAAGCCTAATACGTTCCACAGAAAACCTTGAGAAGGCAAACCCTAAAAACTACAAAAACATAGTGAAATTTCTTGAATTGCAAAGTTCAGAAAAGGATAAAGCAGCTGAAACTATTGAAAAGGCTAAGAGGAACATACTCAAGCTACGTAGGGAAAGGAAACGTTTAATCAAAACCCACATCTAAAAGTTAACGCATAAACCTTCACAGAAGCCCGGTGGTGTAGCGGACAAGCATAGCGGGCTTTGGACCCGCCGACGGGAGTTCGAATCTCCCCCGGGCTACCATTAAACGGTGGCTTGGTCGAGGTTCAAATTGTCGGTTTCTTAACGTTTACTTTTAGCATGAAGCTGGAAATCATATTTCGGTGTACTGAGAAGGGATCTTGTTTTAGTTCTCCAACCAACACTTGTACTTGTTTGTTATTTCAAGTATCTAGCGCTAGTTTTAAACGAGACCCAGATTATTGTAAGTTAGGTGAATGCTTGGAACAGTCGGCTAAAAAGGTAGCCATCGCCACTCTTTTCGGAGCTGTTATTTCCATAACTAAGATTGTTGTGCCTTCTCCTATAGATAAAATGTTTATTGTTGTCCATGCTCTACTACTTGGATTAGGAGCGTTGCTCTTAAGAAGAATGGGCGCTACATATGTTGCAGTGATTGGAGGTGTTTTAACGGCCTTATGGCGAGTAGCTCTTGCCCCTTTCAGCTTTTTATTTGCTCTTTTGTACGGTTTATTTGTTGACGGTTTCTCTCTCCTTTTCAAGATCAACCCTAATGAGGGTGATGTAAAAACAGTTAGGTTGGTGGCTTCGATGACTTTGAGTACGGCGCTAGTTGGTTTTTTTAGCTACTATGTTACGGTTTTTATGTTAGGCTTGCTTCAAAGAAACCTTGTTCTTGAAGTTAGCATATTGGCTATTGGAACCCTCAGCGGCGCTGTAGCCGGTTACTTTACCTCCATTATCTGGAACAAATATCTGAAAAATGCAAAGTTTGACATCATCAGCATTCGCTTTTCAGTTTTTTGAGAAGCCTAACTCAGCGGTTGTTTGAGGTTCAGAATCCTTCGCAAAGCAATAAGCAATGGAACGCCAACTAAGAAAGATACTACGACTACCAGTGCATCTTCTATATAGGAGTCAATAGCTCCAGTTATGAAAATATAATATACAGCATCGGGGGGCCAGCCAAAAAAGTTGTATAATCCGGCGGGAATCAATAGAAACACTCGTGTTAAAGCATCCGTCACTGTGGCTACGAAGGATACGAGGATTAGGGATATGGGAAAAGATTTAACATTTTCCTTAAAGAGAGATTTGCTTAGCTTTGCAGCGGGATATATAAGAGCCAGGGCAAGCAGAATGTCAAGAATTGTCCAGAATGGAAGCCAAGTCCCAAACGGATGAACAAAGTAAGCTATGAGCATGATGGCGTAAATGGCCATAACTGGCTTCCATTTCCCTTTAGCCAGAAAGCCAGCAGCCAAAACTCCTATAGGCTCCGCGATTATTCCGAACATCCAAACATCGATGGGTTTAATAGCTCTGGCCACGATGCTTCCTATGAGAGCAGCCGAAAAACCAGCCCAAGGACCTAAAACAATTCCCTCTATGGGCTCTAAGTATATGGCCCAGTTGCGCCATAAGCCAAATGACATAAAATATAAAATTACATGTAATGCTGCAAAAACTCCGACAAAGGATACTTTCTTCGTTGATAAGTGTAACATTTTTCAATCGAATGTATTTTTTACACTCAAT
This sequence comes from uncultured Candidatus Bathyarchaeia archaeon, assembly GCA_964501295.1. Taxonomy (GTDB): domain Archaea; phylum Thermoproteota; class Bathyarchaeia; order Bathyarchaeales; family Bathycorpusculaceae; genus JABFQN01. The sequence continues at coordinate 95,815 of CAZCSF010000001.1, forward strand.
TAATAAGCTTTGCCACAGACAGACTCTTTCTTTCACTCCTAGATTTTATTTCAGATAGATAAGACCTAACGTTTTAACTCCTTCTGGCGCGTTGAAATCTTCTTTTAAGCACGTTTTGAGGATTTTTTCCAGAAAGAATTGAGGATCATGTCCTAACCCCGATATTTTAAACCGATATTTGAACCTATCCCGGGCTACCACTTCAAAGGCCGCTTTTGTTAGGAACGATGAGTTCTAATGCCTAATTAAGGAAAACTAAATTTAGCTACCCACGCTATGTATCGGGCTTCTTCTGCTCTTTTCTTGGGTGGGGTGTATAAAAATCCTTTTTCTGCAAGAATTTTGTTAGTTTGAGCGAATATCCAGTGCCATGCTTCATTTAGAACTTCGTTAAATGCAATCTTGTTTCTCACAGGAGTTGTGTTACTAAGAGCTCTCTCAAGGGTCGAATAATTTTGACGCATTGTCTGCGTAACTAAAGGAAGTATAATGTCAGCTATTTGTTCAACAATTTTCTTGTCATCATCAGCAAAAATTGGGTAATTAAGCTTAAGTTGACCTTTTTCACAGACAATATAATTCATATCTTCAAGTAAGCGAACCAGATTTCGCATCCATATCTCAACACTATTTTCGGTAAGTTCCTTAATCGAAATTGTCTCTTCAGCATTAAGTCGGAAAAGCAAAAAAGCGGTATCTCGCAACATCTTTTTTGAACATAACTGGGTAATGGTAGATATTTTTTCGATCATCCATGATGGTGACTTGAAAAACGACTGAGCTGCTTTATGGGAAGCTTGAAGGGTCCATAGGACATCTGGAAATGCGTATCGTATACCCTGATGGTCGCCAAAACTAGTAAAAGTATACGCATCTGATGTATCGCTGTGACTGCCCCAATACATTTTGTCATAGAGTCGTAAGGCTGTTTTTTGGTCCACTTCTTCACGTGCAAAGAGCAGATAATTTCTGTTGCCTGGTTGAGGTTTATTTTTTACGAGTAACTTCTCTTCTTCAAGAGTTTTCAAGCCTGACCAATCTAATATAAAACACCCCAAGGCAGCAAAAAGTAGTTTCTCTGTCTGCACTTGTTTAGCAGCGGAGAAATCCTTTGCCAAAGAAATAATTCTCTCGGCATGATTACCGATACGTTCAACTAACTCGCTTGCTATCGGTTCACTCGTTTGAGCTAAAATCATCAAGTCTTCTTTTGTGAAAATAGCGAAATTTACATGATAGACCCCAGATTCTTCTCTAATGGCATTTATTCCAGTCCAACTATTCAAAAGCTTCATAGCCTGTTTTCGACTGATCTTCAATATAGAACATATTTTATTCATGTTCATTGGGCGTTTGTTAAGCGCGTATAACAATTCAAGCCCCAACTTCTGTCTTGCAACAAAAAAGGGATTGAATTCATCGAATGGTCCGCTGTCTCCACAAACATACATCATGAGTCTTTTCAGACGTCGAGAAACTGCTACCGTGTATCCCACCCTGTTAGAAATATAAACTAACGAATGTATAACTTTTAGGACATCTTGATAAACCAAATAACTTGAATTTTAAAGTCTACTTTACTTTTGGCGGGCCCGCTGGGATTTGAACCCAGGTTCTCCGGCTCCGGAGGCTTACGCACATGCTGGGCCTTTCCGAGATGCATGTTCGGCGCCTTGATCCGTGCTGGGCTACGGGCCCATAATAAGTTAAGCCTTAACAGAATTAATCATTGTTGCTATTATTTTGCCTTTACCTAAATTTCTATGAGTTCTTCGTTTATCCACCAGGCTTTTTTCTTGCCGGTTCTTTCACCCGCGTAATATTCTATTATTGGTTTTCCAAGCTGTTTTTTGGAAGCCTTTTCTATTCTTCTTAGCCTATTTAGTATCAGCCATCTGTTGGTTTTTAGGTATTCGGCTAGTTCTGGGGTTGTTGCGCCCTTGTAGTGCATTAGGTAGTCCATTATTTTGTGGTCTAGCTCATCTAGACAGAAAATGTGAGGGTTTGTTTGTCCCCTTTCGTATGTGAGGAGCTCCAAGTCTGCAAGGTATTTCCTTATTTGGGAGAATTCTGCTTCAAGTTTTCCAAGTCTGCGCTCCAGTTCAAGAATTTTATCCGGCTTGGGTGTTTTTTGGAGTTTTTCTATTATGGCGTCTCTTATGAAGTTGCTTCTTTCGCCTTCCGGAACCCGCAGAACCATTTCTTTGTAGACCTCTTCTGGAATTTTTACTGAGATTACTCTTAACTCGCTCATTGGCACCACGCGCATATTCTCATGTTTACTGTTTCCTATTTCTTTCGGAAATCTTTTAAAAGCTAAGGTCTAACCTTTAGACCAAGTCGGATTAAAAGTGGTATGTTATGCCTAAAAAAACTACAATCTCCCTCATAAAATGTGATGTGGGTTCCTTGGCGGGGCACCACGTGGTTCCTGAACCATTGCTCAGCATAGGGGAGAAAAACCTGAAAAGGGCTAAGGAAAACGGTTTGATAAACAGCTATTATGTCTTTAACGTGGGCGACGACTTGCAGCTTCTCATGGTTCATGAAAAAGGTGAATCTAACCCTGAAATCCACCAGCTGGCATGGGACGCTTTCCAAGAAGCCGCCAACAAAGCCTTACAGCTTAAGCTTTACGGGGCTGGACAAGACTTGCTGAAAAACGCCTTCAGCGGAACAGTCCGCGGACTTGGACCTGGAGTGGCTGAAATGGAAATTGAAGAACGGAAATCAGACCCCATAATCGTTTTTGCTGCTGATAAAACTTCAGCTGGAAGCTTTAACCTGCCCCTTTTCCGCATATTCGCAGACCCAATGAACACTGCTGGGCTCGTAATCGACCCCAACATGGCTGGAGGCTTCAAGTTTGAGGTTATAGACGCAAAAGAAGGCAAGAAAGTTGTTGTTAAATGCCCAGAGGAAATGTACGAGCTTATCGCTTTAATAGGCACTGTTGAACGATACGTAATCTCAAGGGTTTGGCGCGCTCGGGATGACCTAATATGTGTTTCTGGCAGCGTAACCCGGCTGTCTTTAATTGCTGGGAAATACGTTGGAAAAGACGACCCCGTCATGATTGTGCGGGCACAGCACGGTTTGCCAGCTGTTGGAGAAATTCTCACACCCTTCATGCACAGTTATCTTGTGGCTGGGTGGATGCGGGGAAGCCATTGGGGTCCACTAATGCCTGTCGGGTTAAAAGATGCAAGGTGCACGCTTTTCGATGGGCCTCCTAGAATTGTTGCGTTGGGGTTTCAAGTCTCTAACGGAGCAATAGCAAGCGACGATAATGGGAAACCAATGATAGCAGACTTATTTGCGGATCCTGCTTTCGAACTGGCGAGAAAGGAAGCCTTGAAATATGCTGCTATGCTTAGGCGTATGGGCGAGTTTGAACCCGCCCGCTTAAGTGTTGAGTCCATGGAATACACGACGTTGCCGCAAGTCATTGAGAAGCTTAAGGAAAGGTTTAAGCCTATTTAAGCGACGGCAACTGTTTTATCTTCGCTAACTCTTCGCAGCGGCTTTTAACGGTTTCATAGAGTTTTTTCCGAAGTTCCTCTCCAACCATTTTTCGCTCTTTAATTAATGCAGTTTTTCTTGCTAACTCGACATCGCCAAGTCCAGTGAACCATGCCTCAAAATCTCCCCTGTACAAATGGAACTCTATAGAGGCAATTTCGATTTTCTGAATTTTGTCACAGAAGTCCCCCAAACTTACAGCATAAACATTCAAAGGTTTCCCGATGTCTACGTAGAAGTGGAAGGATTTTTCCGCGGGCACGTAAGCCAAAATCTGTTTAGCCTTGTCGCTGTCGATTTTGGGTAAACCTAGCGCTTCTCTTCCCTTCTCGGTTACGACGTAGTATCCTTTTTCAACAGCCCTAACATAACCCATTTTAGCAAGACCCACAACATGCATCATAACAGTTGGAAAGCTAAGCCTAACCTCAGCAGCCACTTCCACTGGTTTTGCAGGCTTGCCAAGCATCCAGATGGTTTCAAGAACAAGCTTTTTTACAGGCGACAAACTCACTCCTAACATCCTCAAACATATATATTGCATAGGCTGTGCTTTTCAGACTTTCGCTCCAGCAAGTTGCAGCAAACGTTAAAGCATAATGTCAACTTCCATTTTAACCTTAAAAACGGATAGAAGTGCAAGCCACAACTAATGGTAACCAGCGTTTTATGATATCTGCAGTTAACAAAGCGCAATACTATTTAAGAAATTGTTTTCTGAAAAACTCCTCAAAATTTTTCATTATTTGCTCTGACGCCTCCGCTATGTCTATTCGCTTAACTTCAGCTATAGCCTTAACAACCATTGGAATGAAAGCGGGGGTCGTCATTTTGCCATGAAAAGGGCTTTTAAAGTAGCGCACTGGTCCATCAGTTTCTGTCAAAAGGTTTGTTATTGGCACTCGCCTAACAATCTCACGTATGCCATTGGAATAGACGGTTGGTGGTCCCTCGCTAATGTGATATCCCTTTTCAACAGCCTTGGCTAACGAGCTTATTGGGTTGCTAAACCAGTGGAGAAGAACCCTTTTCAAGCTATAAGAAGGCAGCATTTCCACAATTTGGGCAGTGGTTCCGCGAGAATGAACTATGACTGGCAAATCCAACTTTTCTGCCAAATGTAGCATTTCATCAAAAACTTTTAGCTGTTTATCCCATACTTTTTCATACTTGTAGTCTAAGCCAACCTCTCCAATGGCTACCACAGCTTTGTTTCCTCGCTGTTTAAAAATAAACTCGGAAGTCTGCTGCAGTTCATCCTCTGTTAAATTGTTAACATTCCACGGGTGGATCCCCAACGCAGCATAGACTATTCCAGCGTAGTTTTCCGCCAGTTCTAAACTCTTCATGCTCGTCTTAAGGTCCATGGAGTTGGAGACAAGCGCTACAACATCGGAGTTTTTTGCTTCAGAAACAATTTCATCCACTTTTCCAGAATATTCCTCGTCGGAAAGGTGTATGTGGGCGTTAACGTACTTCAAAGGCTTCATTGGCTGTCACTTTGAACATAAAACTAAAACCTAGAAGCTTTTATAATTTCCTATATCAACTAAACACTTGTTTAGGTGTCGAATTTTGGAAGATAAAATGCAATAAACGTTAAATATTGCTTCAAATACAAAAAGAAGCTACGGAGGAGTCTTTATGGCAGATTTAGAGTTAGCAATTGCTCCCATGCACAGGCTTTGCAAAAAGGCTGGAGCTGACAGAGTAAGCGAGGCAGCTGCTAAGGAGTTAGCAAAAGCCCTAGAGGAAATCGGGATAAAAATAGCGAAGGAAGCCCTAGACTTTGCGATGCACACTGGAAGGAAGACAATAAAAGCTGAAGACATCGAGATTGCCGCAAGAAAAGTTATGGGTAGGTAACAGCTCCCATATCCCTCTTCTTTCTCTTTCGCTCATTTTAGGACTCGCAATGCATATAAAGTGCGAAGCGAAAGAATACCCCGCAATAAACCTCTTAAAGGGGACATCTATGGGTGGGAAAAAGAAACTAAGCCTAAAACAAATGGAACGTATGCAGATGCGGAAAGATGAAGAAGAGAGAAAAAAGAAGGAAAAGGAGAAAGCGTCAGTTAAGGAGAAAAAGCTAGCGGGAATCCTAATTCCCGACATTAAAAGCGGGAAAATGTTGGATGAACTGAAGAAAATGCGCGTTTTAACACCATATGCTGTGGCGTCCCGTTTCAACATAAGGATAAGTACAGCCAAGGATTTGCTGGAACAACTTGAAGATGATGGGCTTGTTCAGCTGGTTTCTGGAAACCACGACATCAAAATTTACAAGGCTGTAGGCTAAACTTAGTTTTCGCGTGAAATTTCCTTCACGTTTGAGGCTGAAACTCTATTGTCATATCCGAAAAGAGTATACACAAAAGGGGAAGTTAAAGAAGCAAAGGAGCTTGTTAAAAAGGGTTATAAGCATCGCTTAAGGGTTAAGGGAAGCCCAGATTTTAAGCAGAAGGTGAAAGCCGCCCTAAAACTTGCCAAAACAGCTGGTTACTACGATTTTCTTAGGACATATATAAAAGGCGTGGTGGAGATAGACGGCTTTACACAACTCCGTGAAGCTGAAGCCTCCATATGGGCGAACAAATACGCGGTGACAAATCCTGTGGACGCGGCAAGCCTTTTCATTCAAAAGGCAAATCATATGAAGGAATATTTGGAGGGCAAACTCTATTATGGTGGGGAAGCTGAAAGGCGGTCTGTGGAGAAACGCATAGAATTTCTCAAAGCCTTAAAGAAGAAAAGCCGAAAAAGAGAAGTTAAGGAAGAATGCGAGAGACTTTTGAAAAGCTGGAGTGAAAGCGTTTTCTTATAGCCTCTCAACCCTAATTATTGTTCCACTTTTCACTTTGCTGAAAAGCTCAAGATCCTTGGTTATTTTACCCAAAACGTTCACTGGACTGTAGGGTTGGGATTCACCATAAAATATGCAGAGGGCGCTTCCCATGGGCCAGAAGGCTATTGTGCCCTTTTCAACGGTGCTTTTTGCCTTTTCCTCGCCCATTTTGACGGGTATTTCAAAGTAGACTTCTTCCTTCCAGAGGGCTGCCCTCCCTTCGAAGGGAAGTTTCCGTACAACCATGTCCACTGTTCTTGGAGCTAGGTGGCGGATAAGCTCACCTTCAGCTTCGCCTAAACCCTCCACTGTGAATTTTATCTTTACCCTTGATATTCCTGCTTCCTCATCTTCCATGTTTCCACACCTTTCCGAGGAAATTTTCTAAAACTTGCTCAAGAGACATAGGTCCTAACACTTTAAGCTCATACTTCACCCTTACAGTAGGCTTGCTTATAGTTATAACTCTTCTTAGGTCTACGGGAGTTCCGATTACAACAACGTCGCATGGCGTGCGGGCGATGGTTTCCTTCAGCTCTGCTATTTGCCTTTCACCATAGCCTAAGGCTGGAAGCACAGCCCCCAAATGGGGATAATTTTCGTAGGCTTCCTTTATGGAGCCAACGGCATAGGGTCTTGGATCTGCTAATTCATTTGCGCCGAACTGTTCAGCCATTATTGTTGCAGCTCCATAGGGCATTTTGCCATGGGTTAAGGTTGGTCCGTCCTCGATTACAAGCACGCGTTTTCCCTTGATAAGCTCCGGCTTGTCAGCGGTTATCGGCGATGCAGCTTCAAGAATTATAGCGTTCGGGTTCACAGCTCTAATGTTTTCTTTAACAAGGTTAACGTTTTCCAAGGTTGCGGTGTCCACCTTATTTATTATTACAACTTTTGCCATCCGCAGGTTAGCCTCTCCTGGATGATACCTAACTTCGTGTCCAGCTCTGTGGGGATCAGCCACTACGATGTGTAAGTCTGGTTTGTAGAAGGGTACATCGTTGTTTCCGCCGTCCCAAACGATTACGTCAGCCTCTTTTTCTGCTTCCCTCAAAATTTTCTCATAGTCCACTCCAGCGTAGACGACTACTCCGTTGTCTATGTGGGGCTCATATTCTTCTCGTTCCTCAATTGTACATTCATATCTGTCTAGGTCTTCATAGGTGGCGAAACGTTGGCAAATTTGTCTTCGCAAGTCGCCGTAGGGCATCGGATGCCTAACCACCACAACATTTAAGCCTTTACTCTTCAAGATTTTTGCAACTTGCCTTGAGGTTTGGCTTTTCCCAGAGCCTGTCCTAACGGCGCCTACCGAAACCACTGGAACCCTAGCTTTAAGCATTGTTGTCTTTGGTCCCATAAGCCTAAAGTCAGCGCCGTTTGCCAATGCTATTGAAGCTTTGTGCATGACGTATTCATGGGAAACATCACTGTAGGCGAAAACCACTTGGTCCACGTCATTTTCCCTTATCAGCCTCGCCAACTCCTCTTCCGGATAGATGGGGATGCCTTTCGGATAGTTTTTGCCTGCAAGCTCCGGCGGATAAATTCTTCCTTCAATGCCGGGAATCTGTGTGGCGGTGAAAGCCACAACTTGGTAGGCGGCATTATCCCGAAAATAAACATTGAAGTTGTGGAAATCCCTACCAGCAGCACCCATTATAATCACTCGCGTCTTATCCCTTTGAGAGCTTAACAAATTGTTTGAGGACATAACACTGAACTTCCGTTTAGACTTAAGGTTTTCTAATAATGTTTTAACGCTATAAAACCATTTTGGGTTTAACAACGACTCATATCCATTCCACCAGAAAAGTTGCACCCCAGTGAACTCGTAAAATTGCTAAAATCGTGGATAGCGGAAAAAGGGAGGGATTATTTTGAATTTTGTCTCTTGTTAGGTATAAGGCTGCAGCGCTAAAGTTAGCATTGCCAGCAAAAGCACAGTGAACGGAAGCTCTGGAATTATAAAAGATAACCGTATCGCGATTTCTTGTTTTCCATCCATCGTTACCGATTGACTATCAGAGTATTCGTTGTCTTCCAAGTCTATTACATAGATGTTTAACCACCAGCCTACATAGAGTTGGACACTGTCAGCGTCTTGAACATCAGTATACCTCATCCTCGACGCTCATTAGCATGGTTATTTCAGAAGCCTAAAAATGCGCATCTGAAGAGTCGTAGCATGTAGTAATTCTAAGAACAGAACGAAAAACTGCTGCATCGGAGAAACCATAAAATGCATGCACCACCATTGACATTCATGTCAAAAACTAGAGGAGCCTATCCCGTATTGGTTGATTTTCCAACCAAAAACTAGAGGAGGGTATCCAATTTAGCAGACTGAAAACTTCAACAAAATTGACCTTTCCGCGGAAAACTAGAAGAGAAGGAGATAGAGAAAATAAAATCGACAGCAACACCATTTTCAACTTAACTTTATCCTTACCCGCCAACCGACAAAAAATAACATGCTACCTTCAAGCTAACACAAACAACACAGCTGTCGCGGGTCAGGTAAAAATCAACATTCTAGTGCCGAGGGCCGGGTTTGAACCGGCGACAACCCGGTCTTCAGCCGGGCGCTCTCCCAGGCTGAGCTACCTCGGCTAAATTTGGGATATTTTCGGATTTTATTAAACTTTGTAGGTGCTTATTTGTGTTTCTTATGCTGTGTTTTGTTCCGAATCTGTTTTTATTATAAATCGAAGAGTGGAGCATCCCTTAAAAACTAGGAGTTTAAGTTTATGAAAAGAGGTGTTTAAACATGAAGCGTATGTTAGCGATAATAACTGTCGAATTGGTTGACGAAAGCATTGGAGAAAAAGCCGAAGCAATTAAGCGAGAGCTCGTGGAGTGGTTCGAACAAGACTGCTTTTTCATGCCTTGGGTTAAACGGGTTAAAAGCGTAACAGTCAAAAAAGAGGAATAAACCGAAACTCTTCAAGAAAGTATATTGTTTGCAAGAAAATATCCCAAAACAGCAAAGGCTAAAAAACACAAAAACAGCATAAAAGCATCCGTCTTGCTCCATGGTTTAAAACACTCATCTTCACCTAAATCCTTCACAAACATTCACCGATGCCCTTTCCTACAGTTTTCAAAAAAGGTTTTATGAAAAAGAAATAATAATTCTGGATAAGTAAATGCCAATGGGCCGGTAGTCTAGCTGGTTAGGACGTCGCCCTCACGCGGCGAAGGTCGCCGGTTCAAATCCGGCCCGGCCCATTCTTCTTCTAGTTGTAGACTTAAAGGTTGATGAAGAGACCTTTGAAGAATTCTAACAGGGTTTTTGGACTGAAAGTTCTTAGGGTCGCGTTTGGCAAATGTTTACCAATTTTTGGGATTAGCCCCACAGCGTCTGTTCCAAGCTTGCATGCGACCGCATACTCAAAAAGTCCTAAGGATTCTATTTCTACAATGTCGTTTTGGCATTTGGAGCTTTTTAGAGCTTTTTTTATTTCATAACGAGATGCGCCTAATATTATTAGTCTGTCAAGTATGGATTTCACCCATTTCCTATAAAGTCTTAGCTGAGTTTCCGCTATTGTAGCATCTATGTGATTCTCCTTTGGCTCTATCACTTTTACTGTTAGTGGTAGGATTTCGCAAAAGCCGTAAAGCTCAGCTAGTTTTTTGAGGGCGATTTTTCTTCCATCTGCAAGTTGAGCTTGCAAGTGTTGCAGTGGAATTGTTGCATATACTGTTTTAGGCGATATTATTCCAATATCCACGTGGATTTCATCTTTATTTTTGCCTAAACTGGTTAAGTATCCCTTCATTGCTGAAAACTTTTTCAAGTTTTCCATGTGGACTGGGCATAAGCCTATCTCGTTTTCAAGATAGCTTAAGGCTGCCTTTTCATCTTCGCCTGAAAAAGTTATTTGAGCCCAATTGTTTATCGCTGCCTCAACGCTTTCCATACGAACTTTTAAGCCTTTAAATAAAGATTTAGCGTAATCCTCAACAAGTTTTAGTTGATGGTTATTGTAAATTTTTGAAAGCAACGTTACGGTAGGCATTGGCAGTCTCCGATTAAGGCTAACATTTCTTCGTGAAGTCTTTGTACTCTGGCAATTGCGGACGGCGGCAGTTCCTTTGAAAGCTTCTCTATTGTTTTTTCTATGGGTACTCTTTTGGAGCCTTCTATAAGCTTGTCTGCGTAGGCGACAATTTTCTCCTCAAGCGCTTGCGGAACGTAAACGTCCTTCGGCCATCCAAGTTTTTTGGCTTCATTTGCTGTTATTCCGCCGCCTACATGCCTTTTTATTATTGCAATTATGGATTTCGGCAAGTTTAGTGTCTTGGCGATTTGTGCTCCGACGACAGCGTGGTGGACGGTGTGGGTTTTTGCACGTCCAATGTCGTGTAAGAGAGCCCCTATTTTCACGAGTTCTAGGTTAACTTTTAATCCTTTTTCAACGCATGCCTTTACAATTTCCACTGCAAGCTCTGTTACAGCTTCACAATGTCTTATCACGTTTTTTGAGCAGCCGCTTTCCCGCAAAAATTGTAGGGCTTGCTCTCGTGTTGGAAGCCGTTCACTCACCAAGCTCCTTCCTTAACTGTTCAACCTTCCGCGTTAAGATTTGAACTATTTTCTCGTTGTTATAATGCATTAGGGGTTTGCCGCACGTTGGACATTTAAAGACCAGTTCAACAGCTTCTTCGAAAGGGATTCGTCGGCATCCAGGCGTGTAACAATAGTAGAAATCATGGTTTTTCTCGTATTCAAGTCGAATGTTTAATTTTTCGAAAACCCTTCGTTTTTGGCTTAATATGAAACCTTCAAGCTGGTCTGGTTGCAGTTTCCAGTGGAATATAAACCAACCGGTTTTAGGGTCTCTGGTTCGCCTCAAGCTTACGAGGGAATGGTCATAAAGCTTGTAGAGGATTTTGCGCACGTTGTTAAGCCTAATACCCGTCTTATTTGCTATTTCGTCGTCTGTAATTTCATCTGAATTTTTTAATATTTCAATTAGTTTTACGGCTTCTTCTTCGCCTAAGGCTTCAGCAACCCTCATCAACGTGGCGTCATCAATTGTTGACAACATAGCGATCCTTTTCTGTTCAAACGTTGAAACGCTTCTCTCTGGTATATTATTACAAATTTTAATTTAAATCTCTTTTCTGCCTTCAGACTCAGAATTAATCTTCCTAATCACTTTTTTACCTCTTTTCTGAGGAACAATAACAAGCCTAGCGTTTTCGAAAGTCTTGGTGAGTTCTTTTCCCTCGAAAAATCTGTCTAAGAAAACTGCTAGACTTGCACATTCAGAATGGGGCTGATTTCCAATTGCCACATTAAAGTCTGATATTGCCTCTGAAAAGAATTCTTTTGGAACTTTTTGGCTTCCAACGATAATTAGAACATCTTTGCCTAAGGCTTTAATTCTTTGCAACACGTCGCTGGCTTCGATGTTTTCTCCATAGGCTGTTAAGTGGACAACTATTCCGCCTCTGGCTTTCCATTCATTAACCGCCTTCTTCCATGGGGTTCCCATTTCGAAATAGAACTGTCCACCCCAGTTTTTTTCAACTCTTTCCATGGTTGCCTTAATTTTTGCGTCTTCTATGTCGGAAAGAATAAAGCCTGAAGCCCCTAAAGCTCTAGCTGTTAACGCAACATGGGTTGTGAGGCGTAAGTCTCTTTGGGGACGGTGTCCCCATCTTAAAACAAAAATTTTTGGTGACTCTTTAATGTTTGAAGCTTTCAATTTTTCCACCAAGGGCTTCAACATGGCTTTTCACTTTTTCAGCGAACCATGGTACCGCTTCAAAAACCACATGCGCAACGTTATCCGCATATTTTATTTCTTGCACGTCTGCACGGTTGAAAAGCCATGAAAGGAAGGGCATGGATTCATCTATTAACGGAATGGAAAAGGAGGTTTGAACGTAATTTCGCAATTTTTTGGCTATTTCCTCCTTTAGTTGGTCGACATTAAACTTGTAAAGTGCTGATATTGGCACTGGGTTTGGCGCTTTCCCTTCTAGTTTTTCCATTTTTTGCTGAATCTCAATTTCAGACAACAAGTCAATTTTGTTTAGAGCTGTTATTATGGGGATGCTGGAGGCTTCTATGCGTTCTATTGTTTCTAGGCAGACTGAAAGCTTCTTCTCGACGATGGCTAGCGGTTCGCTCACGTCAACAACAAGCAGTATTAAGTCCGAGTATATGGTTTCTTCCAGTGTCGAATGAAAAGCTTCTATTAATGTTAGTGGCAGACGGTCTATAAAGCCAACAGTGTCTGTTAAAAGAAACCTTTTCCTCGAAAACTTCACAAGCCTAGTTGTTGTCGACAACGTAGTGAAAAGGGCATCATCCACAGGAACCTCTTCTTCCGTGAGCGCATTAAAAAGTGAACTTTTTCCCGCGTTTGTATATCCAGCCAAGGATATTGTTGGAAAACCAAGCTCCATTCTCCTTTCGCGATGCAAAACCCGTTTTCTCCGAATTTTCCTAAGCTTCTCGTTTATTGTTTGTATCTGCCTCTTAACAGTTTCATAGTAAACGTCAACCTCATAGGCTCCAAGCCCCATGAAACCAGGCTGCTCCCCCACTTTTGCTAGTCTAACTTTCTCCTTGGCGCGTGCCAACTCATACCTTAGCCTAGCAAGCTGAATTTGCAGTTTAGCCTCCGTTGTTGTAGCTCTTCTAGCGAAGATTTCGAGGATTAGCTGGAAACGGTCTATTGCTTCTATGCCCGTCATCTTTGCTATGTTGTAGGCTTGAACTGGCTTTAACGGGTTATCAAAAATTATTTTCTGTGCACCTGTTTCTTTTACAAGTTCAGCGAGTTCCTTAACCTTTCCGTAACCTATTTGGTAGCGGGAGTCCGGCGCCCTCACCTGCTCTATTCTTCCAACAACAGTATAGCCCGCTGACTCAGCTAAGCTTTTAAGTTCGTCAATAGTTGACGATTCAAATGGTTTTCGACGCTGTACTATAATGGCTTTCGTTAAGCCTTTTCCTCCGTTTTACCCTTGTTTAGGCGGATAAGGTCTCCTAGGGTTAGTTCACGTCTTGACGGTTCAGGAATGGTTGCACTTGAAGTTTTTTCCTCTAAGGCTGGCATAAGGAGCTTAATTTTAAGCGCATGTTCTAGTTTGGCTGCAAGCCTATCGTCTGGCTTGATTTTCCCTGTTTCGATTTTCTTGAGAATAGAGACTTTTTCGTTTATTTTTCTGCCGAGGTCTTCGTGGGTTAAGCCTAATTTTTCCCTTGCCCGTCTTATTCTTGCGTCAAAATCTTCCACAAGTTCCAGCGGGGTTTCCGCGGTTTTTTGCTGTTTCCCCATTTGACCTTTTGATGGTGTGGCTTTCACAGTTATTGCGGTTTTGGGTCTCTGCACTGGGGCTGGTTTTGGTTCTTCCCAAATTATTGTTCCATGTTTTGAGCATCCGCTGCACACTGTCAATTTTGCTCCTTCTATCATGGCTCTAACTGGTTTACCGTGGATTTTTCTTCCACAGACCTCGCAACGCAATATGCAAGCGCTCCTTTAAACTCTTTTAATACTTGGTCATGGTTATGTTTATAGTTGTCGAAACCGTCTGGGTTAACAGAAGAGGGTTTGCAGGTTTGGAGAACGCTCTTAGAAGGATTAGAAGCGTGGCAGACTATCAGTTCGGAAAAGGCGTCGGTGAAAGGCTTTTTCCAGAAAACGTGGAAATAGCTTATTCTAAGCGAACTGGCAGAATCCGATACGTGTACTTGAATGGAAAAAGACTTGCCACCCTTCGTCCAACAGACGGGTTTTTCTCATTAAGCATCCAAGGAGCAAAAAGAATTATTGAGGAAGCTGCTCCTGCAAAATGCTTCGTTACCGTTAAAGACGATGTTTCAAAATTTGTTGCAGAAGGCGGCGAAGTTTTCGCCGCACACATAGTGAAGGCGGACAGCGAAATCCGCCCAAAAGACGAAGTTATAGTTGTCAATGAAAGAGGCGAAGTTTTGGCTGTTGGGCGGGCTATTTTATCTGGCAGTGAAATGACGGCTTTTAAATGCGGCGTTGCAGTTAAGGTTAGACGCGGTTGTTTGGAGGAAAGTTAAGTATAAGAAGCTAAGCTCTAAAACAATTAATGAGGGGAAGATATTTATGCGTAGGCGAATAAGCCCCCGTGAAGCCAAAAGAATGATGCAGCGCATGGGCTTAAGCATGAACGCTGTTCCAGACGTTGAGCATGTGGTTATAAAAACCAGCAGCAAAGAAATAATTATAGAGGAGCCAGAAGTCGCTGTAATCGACGTTCAAGGACAAAAAATGTTTCAGGTAACTGGCGGGAAAATGACGGAAAAAGCTGTTGAGCGCAAGTTAACAATACCAGAAGAGGATGTTAGGCTTGTGGCTGACCAGACCGGCAAAAGCCTTGAAGAAGCTAGAAAGGCATTAGAAGAATGCGAGGGAGACTTGGCGAAGGCTATTCTTCTGCTCCAGTCAAAGTTTTAAGGCACTGTCATGAACCTTTTAAGCGCGTAGGGACAGCATAAAACCTCTGTCTTAACATTTTCTAAGTATGCCATAAGCTTTGCTTTCAACAGGGCTAAAGCTTCTCTGTTTTGCTGAATTTCTTTACATGAAAATCTCCAATTTCACTTTAACCGCCCCCAAATGGGGCAGAAGAGTGTTCTGTCTGCGCCCATAAAAGCTTTACGAAGGCAGCGAAAATAATTGGTGGCGTTAAATGATGAACTATATTGGAGGCGAATGGAGCTCAATTGTTTGATATTGTTTCAGTGGGCCATTTGTGCATAGACTCAATAATTTTGCCGAATAGGCTTAAGCCCTACGTTATTTTAGGGGGTTCTGTAACTTATGTTTCTTTTTCCGCCAAACGTTTAGGCGCAAGTGTTTCAATCATTTCGAAGGTTGGCGGAGACTTTCCCGAAGCCTATCTGTGGTGGCTAAGCCAAGAGGGCATAGACTTTTCTAGGGTTGCTAAAATTAAAGATAAGAAAACAACGAGATTTGAACTGAAGTATGATGAAGGTTTGTTTAATCGCAGTTTAAGGTTGATAAGTAAAGCCGTCCCAATCACGGTAGAAGACTTGCTAAACTCTTTGGAAGCTAAAGTTGTTCACTTGGCTCCTATAGCAAACGAAATTCAATACGAAGTTGCTGAAAAATTGAGAAAAATGGCTGAGGTATTATCCCTTGACCCCCAAGGGCTTATCAGAGTCTTCGACGAAAACGGACAAGTAACCAGCAAGGCACTGGCAGACAAACGCATACTAGAGATGGTAAACATTTACAAGTCTTCGCAGGATGAAATTGAAGCGGTTACTGGCGAGGCAGATTTAAAATCAGCAATAAAGGCTGTTCACGATTTTGGTGTTGAAACTGTCATAGTGACTTTGGGAATGAAGGGCGCAGTGCTTTCCGTCGACGGAGCCATCTACAACGTTCCAGCATATAAATCCGACAAGATTATAGACCCAACAGGCGCTGGTGACGCTTTCATTGGAGGTTTTCTAGCCGAATATATTCGCGGCGAAGATTCCTTATGGTGTGCGTGTGTGGGCTCCGCTGCCGCGTCAACGGTTGTTGAAGGCGTGGGGCCAACGTCTTACGGCGACAAGGTTGAGATTTATAGAAGGGCAAATGCACTTTATGGAAAAGAAATTAAGCAGTGAATGCATTGTATTTTAGTTAAAGTCTTTGGACATAAGAGGGTTAATGTTTGGGGCGCGTTGCAAAGGGCGTGGAATGCAGCGTTACTGGATGCGGTAAAGAGGCTAAGCGTTCTCTTTCAGCGGAAAAAGTTAGAATGGCGGGTTTAAGCGTAGGCAGCATTGAAAGACGCGCTTATCTATGCGAAAACCACTACAAAGAGTATAAGAAAAAGACTAAAAAGGAGAGGAAAATTGAGCAGTGGCGATATAAAAGCGTCTAAAGGCTAAAGGAGGCGAAAGAATATGCGGATATTGCAGTTACATTCCAATTACATTGAGTATAAGCCTATTCAAAAGGAAATTGCCATGGCTGAAGAAGCAGCGAAAGAGGCGAAACGTCTAGAAGAAATTGTTGTTTTGTTCACAGCGGTAGAAGAAGGCGACAACGAAACAACAGCTCAAAAAGCCATAGAAGAGGTTAAGCTTTTCCTTGAAAAGTTGAAGGTTAACCGTGTTCTAATATATCCATATGCGCATCTTAGCAGCAACCTTGCAAAACCTTCTGAGGCGTTGAAAGTTGTTAAAGCTATGGAGGCATACGCCAAGGAAAAAGGTATTGAGGCGTATCGTGCGCCATTTGGTTGGAACAAGCAGTTCACAATATCGATAAAAGGTCATCCGCTGGCGGAGCAATCCCGTGTCATACTGCCAGCAAAGGCGGAAGAAGAGAAAGTTGAAAAAGTTTCAGAAGCCGTGAAAGCCGAGGAAAAATTGGAGTCTTTTTGGTATATTCTCCAGCCGGACGGAAAAATGGTTCCAGTAGAAGAGTTTGACTTTCGCGGACATAAAAACCTTGAGAAGTTTGCGAAATACGAGATTTCTAAGGTTAGGGCAAGCCAGCAGATGCCGCCCCACGTGCCTTTGATGAAAAGGCTTGAAATAGCTGATTATGAGGCTGGAAGCGACCCTGGAAACATCCGCTGGTATCCGAAAGGCAGGTTCATAAAATCCCTCATTGAGCAGTATGTAACCGCCAAAGTTGTAGAGTATGGCGCCATGGAAGTTGAAACTCCAGTCATGTACGATTTTAGCCACCCAAGCTTGGCGGATTATTTAAACCGTTTCCCAGCTAGACAGTACCTTCTAAAATCTGAGGATAAAGAGCTTTTCCTACGATTTGCAGCGTGTTTCGGGCAGTTTTTGATGGTGCACGACACGCAGTTTTCGTATAGACATATGCCTCTAAAAGTTTACGAATTAACCCGCTACAGTTTTAGACGGGAAAAAAGCGGCGAAGTTGTAGGCTTAAGGCGCCTCCGAGCGTTTACGATGCCAGACTGCCATGCCTTCTGCACAGACCTTGAACAAGCCAAAAAAGAGTTTGTAATAAGGTTTAAGCTGTGCATTCAAGTATTGGAAGGGATAGGATTATCGAAAGAGGATTATGAGACGGCTATCCGCTTCACAAAAGACTTCTATGAAGAAAACAAGGATTTTATCGTCAGCCTAGCAAAAATCTTCGGAAAACCAGTATTGGTTGAAATGTGGAAGGAACCCTTCTTCTATTTTAGGCTTAAATGGGACTTCAACTTCGTAGACAATCAAGACAAGGCTGCTGCCCTTTCAACAGACCAAATAGACGTAGAAAACGCTAAAAGATACGGCATAACCTATATTGACGAGAAAGGTGAAAGACACTATCCGCTTATTTTGCACTGTTCCCCAAGCGGCGCGGTGGAAAGATGCATCTATGCACTTTTAGAGAAAGCCTATAGACAACAACAAGAGGGCGAACCACCTACGCTTCCGGTATGGCTTTCACCAACAGAGGTGCGGATAATCCCCATGTCAGACAAATATTTAGAACATTGCGAAAAAATGGCAGACACGCTGGAAAGGCAGCAAATACGTGTAGACATAGATGACAGACCGTTAACACTGCAGAAACGTGTTAGAGAAGCAGAGATGGAGTGGATTCCCTACATTATTGTTGCCGGACAAAAAGAAATAGAGTCGGATGTGATTCCAGTCAGAGATAGAAACGCTAAAAAAATACGCAAAATGAAACTTGAAGAACTAATAAGCGAAGTTAAGAAACAAGTGCAAGACAAACCCTTTAAGCCTCTTCCCTTGCCGCGGCATGTTTCAAAAAGACCTCAATTTTATGGTTAGGAATGGGCAGAATTAACGGAGACTGCCAAAACACATATCAACCTTAAGGGGCAAAATTCTGTTCTCCGGAAAGGGGAACCCGTCTTGAATAAAGAGTTACTTGTTTATATAGACGGCGAATACTACCCAAAATCACAGGCGAAAATATCTGTCTACGACCATGGACTTTTATACGGCGACGGGGTTTTCGAAGGAATCCGCGCTTACAACGGTGTCGTATTCAAACTAAAAGAGCATATTGATAGGCTTTACCGTTCAGCCCACGCCATAATGCTGCAAATCCCAGTGACAAAAGAGGAGATGATAAAAATCGTCCTAGAAACGCTTCGCAAAAACCAGTTGAAAGACGCCTACATACGCTTGGTAGTGACGAGAGGGGTTGGAGACCTTGGTTTAGACCCGAGAAAATGCCAAAAACCAACAATTATTGTAATAACAGACACAATAGCGCTTCACAAGGGCGAGGCAAAGGAAAAAGGCGTGACAGCCATGCTTTCTTGGGTTAAGAGAGACCCGGTGGACGCAACAACCCATGAAATAAAATCGCTGAACTACTTAAACAGCATATTAGCCAAAATAGAGGCAAACATAAACGGCGTCGACGAAGCCATATGCCTAGACAAAAACGGCTACATATGCGAAGGCGTAGCAGAAAACGTATTCATAGTTAAAAATGGACGGATATACACACCGCCAAGCTATACAGGAGCACTGCCAGGGATAACAGCTGCGGCGGTAACGGAACTTGCAAAACAGCTTGGATACGAGGTTATAGAGAAGAATCTAACACCCTACGAGCTTTTCACAGCAGACGAGGTATTCTTCACAGGAACAGCAGCGGAAATAGTGCCAGTTAGAGAAATAAATAAAAGGCAAATAGGCAGTGGAAAACCCGGCCCAATTACACGGAGGCTTATGGAAGAATTTTCAAAGCTTGTTCAAGACCCCAAACATGGAATGCCAATTTACCAATAACCGCGCCCAACAACTTTAAAGGCTAACTTTAAAACCTCGCTTTCTTTTCCATAAACCCTTCAACCAGATTGAACGCCTCCTCAAGAACTTCAACAGGCGGAAGAAAAACCCCTCTGACATGGCCGACACCGTAAACTGGACAGAAGCCAGAGCCGTGCACAAAAAGCACACCAGTCTCCTTTAAAAGATCCAACACAAATTCAAAGTCTGTTTTCCATTTTGAGCCAACTCCATGAATCTTTGGGAAAACATAGAATGCCGCTTCAGGTTTTGTGCAGCTTATTCCCTTAATCTCGTTAAGCCTCTTCCAAGCGTAGTCCCTTCTAACCCTAAGCTTTGAAATCATCTCGCGAATGTGATCTTGCGGTCCTTTTAAGGCAGCTACACCAGCCTTTTGAACAGGCGTGTTTGCACAAAGCCTTATTCTCGCCTCTTTCTCAACGCATTCCTTTAACTCCTTAAGCTCGCCCTTTGGACTGTGGAAGTATATGTAGCCAAGCCTCCAGCCGGTCATTAAGTAGGCTTTAGAGAAACCGTTTAACCCTATCACGGGAACATCTTTTGCAAGGCTCGCCATGCTAACAAATTTTTTCTCAAAAACAAGCTGGTCATAAATCTCGTCTGACACAACTGGAACATCATATTCCGCTGCTATATCCAAAATCTGCCTTAATATTTCCTCTTCATAAAGGGCGCCGCATGGATTGTTGGGGTTGATAACAACAATTGCACGGGTCTCCTTCGAAATTTTACTTCTCAAATCATCAAGGTCTGGATGCCAACCATCCTCCTCAACAGTTCTATAAGGAACTGGTTTTCCGCCGAAAAACCTTGTATAAGAAATGTAAGGCGGATAAGTTGGACCTGGAAGAAGAACTTCACCACCAGCTTCAACAAGGGCTGCCATAACCATCTGGATGCCCTCAGAAATTCCAGAAGTAACAATAACATCTTCAGCGGAAATATCAACATTGTTTAAGCGTTTTTCCTTTTCGCATATGGCTTGTCTAAGCTCAAGCAAACCTTCAGAAGCTGAATAAGCGTTGGCTCCACTTTTAACTGCTTCAAACAAAGCTTGTTTGATGTGCTCCGGCGTGTCAAAATCAAAAGCCACCGGGTCACCAATGTTCAGATAATATATTTTTCTGCCAGTTTTCGCCAGTGCCCTTGTGTAAACAATGACGTCGCGGATGGCGTATTCGATGGTGCGAACTCTTTCAGTAACCTTTACATTAGCCAAACCTAACACACACTCTTTCAAGACAAGGCTTTTGCTAAAAGGATAAAAGGCTTATGGAGAAGTTTCGGGTATTGTATAGGCGGTTGAAGCCTCCACAAGCTCCTCGGTAACCACAGTCACAAATATGCTCTTGCCGAAATATCTTTGCCAATCAAATGGGCAAAGCAAAAAAGTTTCGCTGCCAACACTCACTGTCACATGGGTTTTGGGAAGAACATACTCCACCGGCTCTGCTGAATCTTGGATTGTTATAACAATCTTCGTCAATGTAAGATTCCATAGAGAATACTCCAAGTTCTTAACGGTTAAATTCAGGTATTCAGTTTCACCCATTGTAGTGCAGTTTATGGCCGTTATGTTTAGCTCCGCCACTGGGAGGGTAAAGGAAAAGTCAAAAGTATACTCTCCCAAAGTTTGAGTGACGGCGTAGATTGTCATCGTCAAATTTCTGCCATAACTATTCAGAAAATCAGCCCAATTATAGGCGCATGTGAACGTCTTATTATCGCCGTGGCCGATTACTCCATTGGCAATTGGCAATACCTCTCCCGTTCTTTTCACCATAATTTTTGTTATGTTAACTGCTTCAAGTGAAGACTTATGGTTTAATATGGTAATGTTGAAATGTCCTTTGTCCTTTAAGTCAAAAGTTTCTGTCTCATTCAAAACCTTAACTATAATTGGTGATGGAGTCTTAGTCTTAAAGGGGTCTGTTTGGAAATCTTGCAAGAAATAAGCTACAACAGTTATGTTTTGACCTCTGTATGTTCGCCAGTTCCAGTTAAACTTGAAAGTTCTAGACGAGTTTGGCATCACCCCAACTGATCCACAGTCAAGCGGGGTAAGCGTTGTTCCATTTTCCAACGT
Organism: uncultured Candidatus Bathyarchaeia archaeon; assembly: GCA_964501295.1. Taxonomy (GTDB): domain Archaea; phylum Thermoproteota; class Bathyarchaeia; order Bathyarchaeales; family Bathycorpusculaceae; genus JABFQN01. Next base: position 117,055 of record CAZCSF010000001.1, read on the forward strand.
GCACTCGATCCTCGTAACGTTTATGTAATTTGAAGATTCCGCAAAGTTGAAAATTGTTACATTAAAGTGGTCGGTGCGTTCTTCATTGAAGACCACATTTTGAATTGTTGCATGGACAGTTTTCGTTTCAACCTCTTTACGGAAGACATACCCTTGCTCCGTTGAGATGGAAAGCGTGAATCCCAAAACCCCATGCCAACTTCCATTAAACCTAAAACAAACAGACTCACTCCGTGGAATTACCATGGGTTGTGTTCTTATATCTGGATCCATTTCATCGATTTCTACGCCTGGAACCAAAATATTGGTGATCGTTAGGTTAACCTCGGAATCGGGATCGTTGGTCAGCGTTATGTTAAATTTCTTAAAAGAAATTTTCGAGTTGAAATCTGTGTTTATATCAAGTTTGACGAATGGGAGAGTTGCCTCCATGTTTGCGGCTGAGGAATCCGGAGAAAACACGTGCACTATAATAGTTTTACCAGCGAAGGTGCTGACAAACTCTCCAAAAGTTATGTTGGTGTTATCTTTTCTAATTTTCAAGCATGTTATGTTTAAAGATGTACCGCTTGGAATAGCCAACCCGTTTCCAATAGATGGTTTTGTTTCTACAACATCGTAGAGCTGCGCCTCTCCTTTCAAGCTTACTGCAATTCTGGAGACTGTTGCGCTTGTAGGGGAATATGATGGGTTTAAAACGCTAACATAAAATGACCGCACATTCTCTTTGTCCAAATAAACGCCTGTTATCGCAATGGTTGTTTCTTCGGGGATTTTTGTGTAGCAGGCTATTGTGAAGGCGTAAGAGATTATTCCACCTATTATCGCAGATATTATCACAATTAATATAACGGCTAAAGTTGAAAGGCCTTTGATATTTGCATTAATGCGCATAATATCCCTCTGAATGCTTAGAGCGGTTTATTTTCATAAGTTCTTTGGAATAGATAAATATTCTCTTTAAAAGACGCCTTTAAAGGGATAAAATTTATTACAATGGTGGCTGTGCTTTTAAAACTCTGTAAACTGAGGGGAAAATTGTGAGCGAATACGACGTTGTTATAGTTGGGGCTGGCGTTATTGGTTTGTCAACGGCTTATCACATTAAGCAGAAACATCCATCCTTGCGGGTTTTGGTTGTGGACAAGTTTAATGCTGCTGGGCAGGGAAGCACTGCAAAAAGCATGTCCGCCTTTCGCTGTTTATTCTCTTCCCGCGTGAACTATCTGCTTTCCGACTCCTCTGTTGATTTCTACAGTTATGTGCAGAAGGAATTAGGAGTAGATTTGAAGTTGCTGATGGCGGGTTATCTCTGGCTTCTAAGCATAGACGATTATGAGGAGATGACTCCAATTTTAAGGAATCTAGCAGCTAACAGCCTTAAATACACGGAATATGAGGCTGAGGAACTTGCCAGCCGGTTAGGTGTGATTGTGCATTTAGCCAGCGACGAGGAGGCAGAGCTTATGAATTTAAAGGATATTTATAAGGGGATTTTTATCCCAAAGGCTGGAATTGTAGACGCCGACTGCATCGTCAAGTTTTATGAAGGGGAATTCTTAAAACTCGGCGGGGAAATCCGCTACGGCGTTAAGGTTGAAGACCTTATTGTTGAGCCTTGTAAGCCCCTTGGAATAATGGGAGAGCCCTTCTTTTGGCAAGAGTCAAGGGTTTCTGGCGTAAAAACTGACTGCGGGATAATTAAGGCGAAAAAGACTATTCTGGCGGCTGGAGCTTGGATTCCACAGCTTTTGGACACCGTGGGAGTTGAATGTTTCATAAAACCTAAGAAAAGGCAGGTTTTCGCCTTAGAAGCTAAAAAGCCCCTTCTTAGGCGGTTGCTGTTCACTGAGGGTTTCAATTCTGTGGGGTGTATGCCCTTCACGATTTTGCCGAAACCAAGGGTTTTAGTGAGACCTTTCCTCACTGAGGAGGTTTTCTGGCTTAGCTACGCTGACGATTTTCCAAGAGCCTTCAAACTTGAGGAAGACCCGCAGCCTGAGAAAAACTTCTATCAGTATGGAATATATCAGGTTCTTGTGAAGTATTTTCCCCAGTTTAAAGACTGCCGCCCATATTCTTCTTTTGCAGGGTTATATGAGATTAACACTATGGACGGTCATCCCGTGGTTTTTGAGGAGAAGGACTTGATTGTTGTAGGCGGCGCTAGTGGAAGCGGGATTATGAAGGCAGACGCCATAGGGAGGATAGCCGCAGCGCTATACAACGGTGAGGATTATGCTTTTCTTTATGGCGATAGAAAATTCAAAGTCAGCGACTTAAGCATAAAAGGGAGACATGTGGAACCCGAGAAACTTCAGATTTAACATTTGTTTAACAGTGAATTTTATTAGCCATAAAGTATGATATGCAGTTTGTCGTTAAAGATGATGTGTTATGTATGGTTGGAATGGCAAGTTCTTGAGAGTGAACCTCACCAAGCAGAAGGCCGCTGTTAAAGAGTATGATGCTGAAATGGCTAAGAGTTTTCTCGGTGGCAGAGGATTTGCAGTTAAAATCTTATGGGATGAGCTTAAACCTGGCGTCGACCCCTTGTCTCCAGAAAATAGGCTTGTGTTTGCTGCTGGTCCTTTAACGGGATTTGCCTTGCCAAGCAGTGGAAAACTTGTTGTTGCAGCCAAAAGTCCGTTAACTGGCGGTTATGGCGACGGCAACATTGGAGCTCATGCCGCTGTTCAAATGCGTAAAGCTGGTTATGACGCAATAATCATTGAAGGGAAAGCTGAAGCTCCCACTGTTCTCCTTATTCAAGACGGCATAACAGAGTTTCTTGACGCTAAGGAACTGTGGGGTTTAAACACTTTTGAAACTGAAGACAACTTGAGAAGCATTTACGGCCCCACCGCTGGAATCCTGGAAATTGGACCCGCCGGAGAAAACCTTGTGAAGTTTGCAAACATTGTTTGCCAGAAGGGGAGAGGCGGTGGAAGACCTGGAATGGGAGCCGTTATGGGCTCCAAAAACTTGAAAGCATTGGCAATTATCGGCTCTGGCGATTTGCCCGCAGCTTACCCGAAGGATTTGAAGGAGTTGGGCGCTGAAGCCTACAGGGAGATTCTGACAAAGCCAAATTACCCTTTCTGGAAGCGCCAAGGCACAATGATGACCATTGAATGGAGCCAAGAAAACAGCGTTTTACCCACGCACAATTTTAGCGAGGGAGTTTTCGAAGACGCGGATGCTATAGGTGGATTTTCTATGGAGAAAATAAAGTCTTCACAGAGAGGATGCCCCAACTGCAACATGACTTGCGGAAACGTGGTTAAGGACGCTGACAGAAAAGAGTCTGAGCTTGACTATGAAAACGTTGCCATGTTAGGCTCAAACATCGGAGTCGGCGACTTGAAAAAGGTGGCAGCCCTTAACAGAGTTGCCGACGAATTTGGTTTAGACACTATTTCACTGGGCAATGTGATAGGCTTTGCAATGGAAGCCTCTGAAAAGAAGCTTATAAACGAAAAAATTCCATGGGGAAGCTATAAGGCGGCAAAAGCCCTAATCAAAGACATCGCCTATAGGAAAGGATTAGGCGAAATCCTTGCAGAAGGCACTCGCTTTGCAGCGGAAAAGTTTGGAAGTGGCTCAAACAGTTGGGCTATGCACGTGAAAGGGTTGGAGATTTCAGCTTACGATTGCCACGCCGCACCGGCAATGGCTCTCGCTTATGCTACAAGCCCAATAGGAGCCCACCACAAAGACGCTTGGGTGATATCTTGGGAAGTTAAAACTGGAAGAGAACGGTACAGCGAGGAGAAGGTTGACAAAATCATCGAGTTTCAACGCATCCGCGGAGGCTTTTTCGAATGTGCAACCGTTTGCAGGCTTCCATGGATTGAGCTTGGCTTCGAGCTGGAATGGTATCCAAAGTTTCTGCATGCCGCAACGGGTTTGGAAATAAGTTGGGACGAGTTAAACCGCATTGCCGACAGGGTGTACACGTTAATTCGCGCCTTTTGGGTTCGAGAATACGGCAAAAACTGGAGCAAAGAAATGGATTATCCGCCAGCAAGGTGGTTTGAACAACCGCTGGCGAAAGGAGCGTTAAAGGGCGCAAAGCTTGACAAAGCAAAGTATGAGGTTATGCTGAACATGTATTATAAGAAAAGAGGGTGGGATGAAAGGGGAATACCAACGAAGACTACGCTTGAAAAACTGGGTTTAAAGGACGTTGCTAATCAACTTAAAAAACATGTTAAACTTTGGGAGTAGAATGTTGCGTTAGTAGGATTTGGCGAAATAAGCCACTTCCTTCGCTTCGCCGCCGCAGTAAATACATTTAGAGAAAACTTCCTCTTTTTCAAAGGGAATCAGCCTAATCGTTGCGCCAGTCTCCTCCTTTATTTTCTCCTCGCACTTTCCGCTACCACACCATGAAGCCTTTATGAAGCCCCCTTTCGTTTTCAACACTTCTTTAAATTCATCATAACTCCTTACCGCCGTGATTTTCTCCTCTAGGAATTTTTTGGCTTTGCTGAATAGGTTGCGCTGTATATCATCTAGAAGTCTCATAATGGCATCTACTGCTTCCTCTTCCTTAACAGTGATTTTTTCATAAGTGTCCCTTCTTGCAAGGGTTATTTGTCCATGTTTCACGTCCTTCGGACCGATTTCAATTCTGATGGGCACACCTTTAAGCTCCCAGTCGTTGAACTTCCATCCCGGCGTGTACTCTTTCCTATCGTCGAGAATTGTTAGAATTCCAGCCTTCTGAAGTTTTTCGTGGATTTCCCTTGCTTTTGCAAGTATTGTGCTTGTATCTGCGTTTTTGTAGGGTATGGGAATTATAACCGTTTGTATTGGAGCTATTTTCGGCGGCAGAACAAGACCCTTATCGTCGCCGTGCACCATGACTAAGGCGCCTATGATGCGGGTGGAGAAACCCCATGATGTTTGCCAAACATAGTGTTCCTTTTCGTCTTCGCCTATGAATTTGATGTCGAAAACTTTGGAGAAGTTTTGTCCAAGATTATGTGAAGTCCCCATTTGGAGGGCTTTCCCGTCTGGCATCACTGCTTCCAGTGTTGTGGTGTAAAGCGCCCCTGGAAATTTTTCGCTTTCCGACTTTCTTCCAACAAGCACTGGGATAGCCAAATAGTTCTCCATTAAATCGCGGTATTCGTTTAGAATTTCCATGACTTCTTTTTCAGCTTCCTCTTTTGTTGCGTGGGCTGTGTGGCCCTCTTGCCATAGGAATTCCCTTGTTCGAAGGAAAAGTTTTGTTCCCTTCGTGTCCCATCTTACGACGCTGCACCACTGGTTCAGTTTTATTGGGAGGTCTCTCCAGCTTCTAATCCACTTGGCGTATGTTGCATAAATTATTGTTTCAGAAGTTGGTCTTATGGCAAGCTTTTCCTCCAACAGTGTGTCTCCGCCCATGGTGACCCATGCGACTTCAGGGACAAAGCCAGCAAAGTGTTCTGCCTCTTTTTTGAGGAAGCTTTCAGGTATGAAGAGGGGGAAGTACACGTTTTTATGTCCAGTCTTCTTTATTTTTTCGTTGAAGATTTCTTGGATTTTCTCCCATACTGCGTATGAGAGTTCTCTGAAAATCATGCATCCTTTTATTGGAGCGTAGTCAGCTATTCCAGACTTTAGAATTACTTGCGTGTACCATTCTGAAAAGTCTTCAGATTTTTTAACAGTGATTCCCAAGTCTGACATTTACTTCCACTCCCTGTTTTGGCTGTTGGCGGAATATAATTTTAGTGCAGAGTTAGTCTCAGAGGTGGGCATTTTTTGGAAAAGTTCAGCAAGGTGGAACTGAATCGCCCATTTTCAACCACTCGCAATTAAAAATGCAACTATATTATTTAAAGTTTCTTCCGTCAGCTGGAAAACAATGGCAAGCGTTTTAACCATATAAGGCGATTAAGAATATGATTGAAGATGTGACCCAACTTGAAAGCCCTTCTCATAATTGGAGACGGAATGGCTGACAGACCGTTAAAGGAGCTGGGCTGGAAAACCCCCTTGGAAGTTGCCCGCAAACCGTCAATGAATCACTTAGCAAGCGTCGGCGTCTGCGGGGTATTGGATGTTATTGCACCTGGGGTTCCCCCGGGCAGTGATACGGCTACGCTTGCTCTTTTGGGCTATGATGCCTTCAAGGTTTATTCTGGGAGAGGTGCCTTTGAAGCCTTGGGATGGGGAATAAAGGTTTTGGAAGGCGACATCTGTTTTAGGTGCAATTTCGCAACAGTTGACGAAAACTTTACGGTTTTAGATAGAAGGGCAGGCAGAATAGCCGACGCTGACGCAGCTAAACTTACTGAAAGCCTAAAAGCCGTTAAGCTTTCAGACCCATCGGTCAAATTCCTATTCACAAACACTGTTCAGCATCGCGCCGTCCTTGTTTTACGTGGTTCAAAACTTTCATCAGCGATAAGCGATTCAGACCCCGGAACTGTGGGAGAAAAAGTCTCCGAAATTAAACCATTAGATGAAAGCCTTGAAGCCAAGTTTACGGCTGAAATCCTCAACGAGCTCATGCAAAAATTTCATGAAATTTTGAAAACGCATCCGGTTAACAAGGAGAGAGATGCACGGGGGCAGCCTCCAGCGAACATCATTCTGTTGAGGGGGGCTGGCACCCTTCCGAAGGTTAAGCCTATTGGAGAAATTTATGGCGTTGATGCTGTGTGCGTGGCTGCCACTTCGCTCATTCGTGGAGTGTGCAAGGCGGCTGGTATGCATTTGTTGAATGTTGAAGGCGCCACTGGAACTGTGAAGACGGATTATATGGCTAAGGCGAAGGCTGCTGTAAAAGCATTAGAAAACAGCGATTTTGTTCTTTTGCATATAAAGGCTCCAGATGTCGCCAGCCACGACGGAAACGCCAAACAAAAGGTTGAGGTTATAGAGAAAATTGACCGAATGCTCGCCTACATACTTAACAAGGTGGATTTAAGCGAAACCTATGTGGCTTTAACCGCTGACCACACGACTTCGTGTGTGACGGGAAATCATGAGGGTGACCCTGTGCCGTTAGCCATAATGGGACCTTATGTCCGCGGCGACGACGTGGAAGAATTCGGTGAGAGAACATGCGCTAAAGGTGGTTTGGGAAGGTTGAAAGGGAAAGATTTGATGCCTATTCTGATGAATTTTCTTGGAAAAGTTAAGAAGTTTGGGGCTTAACGCCTCTACTGAACTGGTATGAGACGCCATTCCCTATAGTCGGTAACCACTTTAACGTAACCTTTAAGCATGTTATCCGTCTCTGCGTCTCCAGTGTCAACCCTTAAAACTCCGCCTTCAATGTCGCGGAGCTTACTTTTTGTAGCCGCAACAATAAATCGCTGTTTTCCAACACGTTTTATGATTTGCGGGCTTATCTGCTGGTTTCCTCTGCCGAGAAGTATTCCTTGACGCCCTATAGGCGACAAGATTATCCAAGTGTTCTGCCAGTCTTTCACGTTTCCTAAAATTTTCTTCTCGTTAACATCGAGGATTATTTTGCCGTTTTTGTAGATGTCTACGCCTAGCACTGTTTTGGGAACGCCGAGCAGTTCTGCTATGCATTTCACAGTTGTTCCGGGTCCAAATATGTAGGTGGCGTTAGGCTGCATTTCCTCAATTATGGATTTAGCTATGGCTATTTGATTCTCTTTCTCATCTACCGTTTCGGGGCTTACTTGTTTACTGCCTTGAATCCGCATTTGGAGAAAGGGACACTTCATAAGACCATAAAGTTTCACAGCGAAAGTGTCGCTTCTAATTGCAGCTTCGTCAGCATCTATAACTTCACATTCCCTTATTTCAGCCTCTTTTCTGGCAAAAGCCAAAACCACTTCAACGGCGTCTGAAGGGTTAACGGCGAAAACCCCGCTGTACATTTTCACGCCGGAAGGTATTCCCAAAACTGGCAGTTCAACACCCCTCTCCTTCAAAGCGTCCAAAATGTCTTTGGCTGTGCCGTCTCCTCCAACGAAAACTATTAAGTCCACTTTTGCCTCAGCCAAAAGCTTAACAGCTCTCTTCGTGTCTTCCGCTGTGGTTTCGCTTCCGATTTTCATAGGTAAAACTTGAACTGACACGCTTGCGCTTTTGGCTTCTTCTTCTCCCATAACCCCCGGACAAGACAAAATTTCGATGGGATTTCCTTTCATGGCGCCTTTTAGCTCTTTAAGAAAGTCAGCGGCTCTTTGCGGAGATACTGGCGTAGCGCCCCTTGCAATGGCTTCGCTTAGAACGCCATCTGTCCCTTTAAGCCCAACTCTCCCACCCATACCAGCAATCGGATTAACGACAAAGCCCATCCGCATGTTCATCCTCTAAGATACTATGTTACACAAGCTATAAACCATCAAGTGCAAAATAAAATTCGGAATGAGGAAAAACGGGACTTTCTCGATTTTAGCCATTTCGAAAGACTGTAAGTTTATGGGAGTTGCTGTTGCTTCGGGTTCAACAGCTGTAGGCTCCAGAGTGCCCCATGCAATGCCAGGCATCGGTGTGATTGCAACCCAAGCCTATACTAACGTGGCTTATGGAATTGATGGTTTAACACTGTTAGCAAAGGGTCTTTCACCAGAAGAAGCCCTTGAAAAACTTCTAGCAGAAGACCCTCAAAGAGAGATGAGGCAAGTGGCAATCATGGATTTTGCTGGAAGAAAAGCGGTTTTCACAGGAGCAGAAGCTCCGAAGTGGCGTGGAGAAATTGTAGGCGAAGACTATGTTGTTGTTGGCAATCTTCTAAGAAGTGGAAAAGTTCTTGAAAGCATGGCTGATGGTTTCGAGAGTTCACGTGGAGACTTAGCGTCAAGGCTTTTAGAGGCTTTGAAGGAGGGAAGCGAAAGCGGCGGCGACAAACGAGGCGAAAAATCGGCAGCCCTAATCGCGGTGGACACCGCCAAAGTGAAACTGAATTTAAGGGTTGACGAACACAAAAATCCGATTCATAAACTTTCAAAACTGCTTGAAAAAGCGTTAAAACAACAATAAAGCCAAGTTTTTCGTTTAAAAGCACTTATATACCACAAAATTTGAAACGAACTCTGCAAGATGAGGCTGACTTCATGTACAGAAAAGATATGAAGAAAATTCTCGTTACAGGCGCCACTGGCCAAATCGGCTCTGAATTAACATTAGAGTTGCGAAACAAGTATGGCAGGGAAAACGTGGTGGCAGCTGGACATAAAAGAAAACCAGATGAAAAGCTTCTCAGCTCCGGTCCCTTCATATATTTGGATGCCACAAAAAAGGAGGAGCTTGAAAAAGTTGTAGAGGAATACGACGTTGACACCATTTACCATTTGGCTGCAGTGTTGTCCGTTGCCGGAGAAGAAAATCCGCAGTATGCATGGAAAATCAACATGGAAACCCTCTACAACATCCTGGAAGTTGCAAGAGAAAAAAGCCTAACAAGGGTTTTTTGGCCGAGCTCCATAGCGGTTTTCGGTCCAGAAGCCCCTCGCGTTAAGACACCGCAAAACACTGTTCTGATACCGAGGACTATTTACGGCGTGACTAAGGTTGCGGGTGAGCTTCTCTGCAACTACTATTTTCTCCGTTACGGCGTTGATGTGCGGAGTGTCCGTTATCCGGGAATAATAAGCAGTGAAACGCTACCAGGCGGTGGCACAACAGACTATGCTGTGGAAATTTTTTATGAGGCTATAAAGCGTAAAAGGTATACCTGTTTTCTGAGGGCTGACACGGTTTTGCCGATGATGTACATGCCGGACTGCGTAAATGCGGCGCTAACCCTGATGGAGGCAGACAGTGCTAGAATCCGATACCGCACAAGCTATAACGTGGCAGCAATAAGCTTTTCACCAGCCGAATTGGTGGCGGAAATCAAAAAGTATATTCCAGATTTTATTTGCGAATACAAGCCGGATTTTAGACAGAAGATTGCGGATTCTTGGCCCATGTCAATAGATGACAGTGCAGCCCGTGAGGATTGGGGTTGGAACCCGAAATACGATTTGGCTTCCATGACCAGAGACATGATTGAGAAGCTTACGAGAAGGTTTGCTGAAGGCGGTTTTTAAGGTTTCTTTTCTGTATTTCTATAGGAAACGTTAAAAGAGTTATGAAGTTAGACTTTATTGGGAGTGGAGGAAATGGTTGAGAGGCATCCTACACGTTATTTAGCCGAAGAATTTGAGCGTTTGGTCCGGGAAAACCTCAACTGGGAGCTTAAAGTTTTAGAGTCTGCAAGCGAACCCATATGCGTTGTCGATGGCAAGGAGGTTTTGATGCTTTGCGCCAACAACTATCTAAACCTTGCAACGCACCCAAAAGTTGTTAACGCCATGATAGAAGCCACGCGAAAATACGGTGCTGGAGCAGGAAGCGACAGGTCAATTTCCGGCAACATGATACTACATGAAGAATTGGACCGACGCCTTGCAAGGTTTAAGAGGGCTCCGGCTTCGCTGACTTTTCAAACGGGTTTTATGGTTAATGAGGGGCTTATACCGCAACTTGTGGACAAGGGAGACCTCATCGTTTCAGATGAGCTGAATCATGGTTCAATAATTGATGGCTGTAGGCTGAGCAGAGCTGACAGAGCCATATACAAACATAAGGATGTGGAGGATTTAGCGCGGGTTATGGAAGAAGCAGAAAAACACGACCCGCCCTACAACCACATATGGATAATAACAGACGGAGTTTTCAGCATGGACGGTGACACGGCGCCGCTCCGAGAAATAGCCAAAATCGCAAAGGAACACGGCGCCGGAGTCTACGTGGATGACGCCCACGGCGAAGGTGTGCTAGGTGAAGGTGGACGAGGAATTGTAAGCCACTACGGGCTTAGACGGGATGAGGTGCATGTGGAGATGGGAACTTTTTCAAAGGCTTTCGGAGTCATAGGCGGACACATAACAGGAAGCGAGGAACTTCGCAACTTCGCCTACAACAAGACTAGAAGTTGGCTGCTAAGCGGTGCAGTTCCGCCTGGAGTGGCAGCCGCATGCATAGCGGCAATAGATGTGCTTGAAACCGAACCCCAACATGTGAGGCGTGTTTGGGAGAACCGCAACCACTTGCTTGAAGCTTTGCAAGACGCTGGTTTTGATACGGGCAACACTGAAACGCCGATAATTCCAGTCATGTGCGGAAAAAGCAAAGCCGCCAGAGACTTAGCAGACTATCTCTGGACGAAGGGCATATTCGTCTTGCCAATATTCTATCCAATGGTAGCGAGAGACAAAGCGCGAATCCGCGTCCAAGTATGCACAAAACATACAACAGAACAGTTGGATAGGGCGGCTGAAGCCTTCAAAGAAGGCGGCAAAAACCTCGGAATAATTTAAAAAGTTAAAGCCTCACATTTCCCATTTTCATTTAAATGTCTGACAGTGTGGCAAAGGAAAAACAGCGGCTGAGAGAGAAAATCTGGCGGGAAATGGAAAAGTCTGGAGTGGCAACTTTCCCATTACCATGCAGGGGCAGAATTCCAAACTTTTTGGGAGCAGAAGCTGCAGCTGAAAAACTGCGCCAGCTTGAAGAATGGAAAGAGGCAAAAGTGGTTTTCGTTAATCCAGACTCTCCACAGCGGAAAGTCAGAGAAAACGCCTTAAAAGATGGAAAAATCCTCATAATGGCCTCTCCAAGGCTCCAAAGAGGCTTCCTTCTAATAGAACCCGCGAGAACGCATGGAAAGGAACGCTATGCCTCAACCATTAAAGGCGCTTTTAAGTTTGGATTAGAAGTGCAAAACTTTCCAAAACCAGACTTAATCGTTGAAGGCTCAGTAGCCGTTGACATGCAGGGGCATAGGCTTGGAAAAGGACACGGTTACGGCGACGTGGAAATAGAAATTCTAAGAAAAAGGTTTGGCGAAATCCCAGCAGCCACAACAGTCCACGACTTGCAAGTGGTGGAAAACGTTCCTTTTGAAGCAAAAGATGAAAAAGTCTCAATAATAGTGACGCCCACAAGATGTATTCGCATAAGTGGCTAACAGCGCAACTTCAGAAAACTAGAGAGGGACTAGTGTTTTTGCGTTGCCGAAGCGCCAAAATATGTTGGTTTAACGAAGCTTCTCTAGGGCTTTGTCAACATCCTCCAATCCAAGTTTTTCGAGGATTTCGGATTTTGGTATTCCCCTCTCGTCCCAACCCACAAGCTTGTAGTATTTGCGCTTTTCCTCTTCAACACGAGATTTTTCAACAGTCTTGCCTTTATATGGACCAGATGGTAGGGGCTCATAGAATCGTGGCGGATTATCATCGTGGATTTCAGGGTTCCATTTAAAGTCCGGTCCGCCCAAAAGCAGCATCGTCCTCTGCAGTTGTATTGTTTTCATAGCCTTCGTGTTAACCCACTCGTCTTTAGTTAATTCTATGCCAGTCACAGCTCTGTAAAAGTCGAAGACTAGGCTGCGGGGTAAACCGAAAACGTTGAAGAAGCAGATTACACCAGAATCGTCGAAAATCCTAATGTGTTCGCTTCTAGAATCGTCCAGCGGCATGCTTGCAATGGAAGTGTGGTCTCCACCTTGAACGGAACAAGCGTAGGAGTATATTTCCGGATAGTCCTTCTCGCTTCGAATGCCGTGGGCTCCAACCCCAATGCCCTTCACTTGAACAGCATAGGGCATAACATCCACGCCCTTCATTTCTCCGATTGTCACAGCCGCTCGATAGGTTCCCTCGGCTAAAATGTCGCCTACACCCTCTCTATATGCGATTTTCCTCGCTAATGCAGCAAAGGCTTCAGCGTTTCCCCATTTAAGTTCGATGCCATCCAAGTCTTCTTTTGTCAGTATTCCCCTCTGGAAAAGCTCAGCGGCAAAACCCAAAACATTGCCAGTTTGTATGCCGCAAAGCCCCAAATCATCAACAAGAGAAGCCAAGTAAACATTTTCTTCTGGAGTAAATAAACCAAGGTTTGTGCCCACATAAGCTTGCAATTCATAGTCCGGATTGTCGGTTATGGCGCCCTTAAACTTTCCAGACTTCACAACAGCAACTTTTAAGCATGTAGTTGGACAGCCAAAATCCCCCCAATACTGTTTTATCCAAACTCTGTTTTCAAACTGGTCGACGCCGAAGCTTTTCTCATCATGCCACTCCTCCTGCCAGTTCCGCACTGGTTCAGAACTTGTTTTGGCACCTACAAAATAACCAGCCGAGCCCGTTCCCCAACGCCTCCAAAGCTCACTTCCATAGGCGTTGTCGCACACTTTCTGCATTAACACTTTAACTTTCTCCAAATCAGCGACCTCCGGCAGCGGGCCGGTGCCCTTTACAGCTATTGCCTTAAGCTTTTTCGCGCCCATAACAGCGCCATAGCCCCCATAACCAGCAGCGTGCGCCCATTTAGCTGCAACCACAGCTGTTCGCACTTTGTTCTCTCCAGCTGGACCAATATAGAGAATTGAAGGCTCTTTCCATTCACCCTTTTGCGGATAACGCGTTTTCAAGAGTTCTCTGCATTCTCTGGTGAGGACGGCAACGGTTTGTTTGGCATCCAAGCCCCAGATGTGAGCCGCGTCCCTAATTTCAAAATCTGAATCTTTAATGAATACGTATACGGGTTTTTCAGCCTCGCCAGTGACAATAATACCATCATAACCGGCACATTTCAATTCAACGCCAAACTCGCCAGCAACCGTAGAGCCAACAACACCATTGCTTTGCGGAGACTTCCCAGAAACACAAATCCTCCCACCAGGGAAAAACCCTGTAAGCGGTCCGGTTAAAAGCAGAAGCAAGTTTTCTGGCCCAAAAGGGTTTACTGTTTCCCATTTCATGCCCAGCCTATCCCACAGAATTTTTGCAGCAAGCCCCCTCCCGCCAATGTAATCCATTAAAACTTCATCCTCAAACTTCACCTCTCTGAATTTTTTCGTTGAAAGGTCAACCTCAAGGAATTTTCCAGCATACCCCAGAATCATAATAACCGCTTTCCCTCCTCTCCATAAATTTTAACCACCAGATTTCGCGCAATCTCTTCTGGAGTGCGGGCGTAAAGCTTGTAAGCATAGTCTTCCCTAGGCACTATTCTGAGAACGTTCCACAGTCCCTCTTGACAAACTTTGACACATTGCGGGTCGCCTCCGCATAGGTCACAGATTAAAATTCGGTTTTCTTTTGGGTGCATGTGGGGAATCTTTCCCGGGCAAGCTTCAATACATTTTCCACATCCAATGCAAGTGTTTGCGTCCACAAGCACTGCGCCAGTTTCTTTGCTCACAGACAAGGCGTTGGTTGGACAAACGTCTACACATGGGTAGTCTTCGCATTGAGCGCAGAAATGAGGAAACTCAACGCCGGGGGCAAGCATAAAAACCCTAATTCGAGAGGCTTCCGGCCATATTCGGTTTTCATGGAAAAGCGAGCATGCTATTTCACATTTTCTGCAACCGCTGCACTTTGAAAGGTCTCTGGCAATCCATATTGGCTCATGCTTTTCGGTCAAACCCGAAACCTCTAACAAGGCTTTAGAATTTTGTGATAAACGAACTTCGATTTAAAATTTGGCTATTGCCTCCCTCTGATTTATGGCAAGCTCTTTAAGATTGAAGCACTTAAGAAAAAGAGAGGCTACAGTTTGGCAACTGAAGACTTGCTTCAACAGTTCGCTGAGTGGATGCAAAATTTTTCAGTGCAATATGGATATTTTGGCATTTTCCTCATAAGCCTATTAGGGTCTACATCCATTTTCTTTCCAATTCCTTACACTGTAGTGCTATTCACCTTAGGTTCTGTTGAAATTTTTAACCCGATTTTACTCGCTCTGGCCTCCAGCTTAGGTTCAGCTGTTGGAGAATTTTCAGGATACTTGTTAGGTTTGGGAGGAAGAAAAATCATAAGTGACACACGAAAACGCAAAATGGAGTTTCTCCTAAAAGTTTTTGGAAAGTTCGGACCTTTAGCCATATTCGTTTTCGCTTTAACACCCCTCCCAGATGATTTATTGTTTATCCCCCTCGGCGTGATGCGCTACAGCTTCCTAAAAGCGTTTATACCCGCCTTCATTGGCAAACTCTGCATGAGCCTAATCATAGTTTACAGCGCAGGTTTCATCAGAGACGTTTTACACGAAATTTTAGGAGTGGAAAGCAACTGGATTTCCGCAGTGATCGGCACAGTCATCGCATTAATCCTACTCATAATAATCTTCATTATCATGTTCAAAATAGACTGGGAGAAAATCTTTGAAAAATACGCAGCCAAAAAAGAAAGCAGTGGCGAAAAACAATGAGGGTTATAGCTGACTTGCACATTCACGGGCGCTATAGCCGAGCTACAAGCCAAAACATGCGCATCGAGGAAATTGCCCGTTTTGCAAAGATTAAGGGCTTAAACCTTGTCGGAACCGGAGATTTCACACACCCAAAATGGCTAGAAGAGTTTAAGGAAACGCTGGTTCAAGACGCGGATACTGGATTATATAAAGTTGCTAAAGATGCAGATTCACCAGTACATTTTATGATAACAACCGAGGTTAGCACAATATTCACGTTTGAAAGCAAAATAAAGAAAATTCACCACGTCATATTAACACCAAATATAGAAACAGCCGTCCAAATTAACGAAAGATTAGCCAAATACGGCGATCTGACGGCGGATGGCAGACCAACATTAAATATGAGTGCCCCCCAGCTGGTTGAAGAAGTTATGGAAGTATCCTGCGAAAACATGGTTTTTCCAGCCCATGCGTGGACTCCTTGGTTCAGCATTTTCGGAGCCTTCAGCGGCTTTGACAGCGTAGAAGACTGCTATCAAGACATGACAAAGCATATTCAAGCGCTTGAAACTGGACTTTCGTCAGATCCGCCTATGAACTGGCGGCTAAGCAAACTGGACAAGTTCACACTGGTTTCAAACAGCGACAGCCACAGCTTTTGGCCGTGGAGAATGGGACGGGAAGCCAACGTTTTCGAATTAAAAAGACTAAGTTATTGGGAAGTTGTAAACGCTATTCGAAACAAGGATAAAGAACGGTTCAAATTTACCATTGAAACGGATCCAGCCTACGGAAAATACCATTGGACTGGACACAGAAACTGCAACGTTTCGCTCTCTCCAAGAGAAGCCCTAAAACTTGGAAACATATGCCCAGTCTGCCGCAGAAAACTAACGAAAGGCGTTGAACAGAGAGTCGAAGAGCTTGCAGACCGCCCAGCAGGCTTTACACCAGAAAACGCTATAGGCTATGTGCATTTGCTTCCTCTTTCAGAGATTATTGCCACAACGCTGCGAGTTGACTCCCCCTCAACACAGCAGGTTTGGAACATCTACAACAAACTTGTCGAGAAGTTTGGAGACGAATACACGGTGTTGGTTGATACGCCAAAAGAGGCTTTAACAGAAATAGTCAACGAAAGAATTGCCGAAGCAATAATAAAAGTTAGGGAAGACAAGATAAAGGTTATACCCGGATACGACGGCGTGTACGGACGCCCCATAATTTTTGAAGATGAAGCCTCAACTGCGAAAACTCCCTCAGAAAAAGTTCAACAACTAAACCTTACAGACTTCATTTGAAACGCAGACTTTACATTCTTTATATGTATATGTGTTAGACAAGTACACGACAAAGTTTATTAATTCGTAATATGCACGATATTGGTGATCGCAAATGGTATCCACTACTGTAAGCCAACAAATAAGCAAAGAAAATGAAAAGATTTCAAGGATTATTGATCGTGTGTTGAGGCAGGTTTTCGGAGAGGAAGCAACACGCTTGATTTATCGTTATTTGGAGAATCGTTATGCTGTTAAGCGGAATGAAATAGCGGATAAGATTGACTTGTTTGCAAGGGGCCTTGAGGAGTTTTTGAGGACGGGGGCTTATGTTGTTGAGCGGAAGATTTTGGAGGACATCTACTCAAGTTATGGGCTGCTTCGTAGACTGGAGTTGGAGAGAATTAGGGACAGTGATTTTGCAAGTCAAGTGAAACTGCTTATGCGAAAGGCTTAAGCTCTTATTAGATAAGCTTGGCTCCGTCCGTTTGCATAAATAATAATTCTTATTAGCTTCCCTTGTGAATTATTCCCTTCAAAGCTTAATGCTTTGGGAAGGGGAAAGTTGAAGGATACTCTAACTAAAATCGTTAATGCAGCTGTTCAGAAGTTTGGCGTTGAATATGTGGAGGTGCGTGCACAGAAGCTTTTCAAAACTATGCTTACCCTTAAAGAGGAAAGAATCGAAGCGGCAAAAGAAGGTATAGAAAACGGCGCAGCCTTAAGGGTTCTCGTCAACGGAGCATGGGGCTTCGCTTCCGTAGGCTCATTCGACGCTGAAATTTTGGAAAAAGCTGTTTCCGACGCTTGCAAAATGGCAAAAGCCGCTAGTTTAAAGCTTAAAAATCCTATAAAACTCGTTGAAAGCAAATGTTTTGAAGATCATGTGCTGGCTAAACCCAAAAAGAACCCTTCGAAAATCTCAATCGAAGATAAAATAGGAACA
Source organism: uncultured Candidatus Bathyarchaeia archaeon (assembly GCA_964501295.1). GTDB lineage: Archaea > Thermoproteota > Bathyarchaeia > Bathyarchaeales > Bathycorpusculaceae > JABFQN01. Next base: position 134,452 of record CAZCSF010000001.1, read on the forward strand.
ACTTTAGCCCTTGCTAAAACAGTTTTACGGTATGACAGCCGCATTAGAAGCTGCACAATAGACTATTTAGACCTCGTTGGAACCAACTACTACATAAACAGCGAGGGCACGTACATTGAACAAGACAAGCTTTACGTTTGGTCAAGAATATTGGCTACAGCTAAAGAAAAAAATGTTTTTACATGTAGCCGAGAAGAGGTGGGCTCAACAGCGGGCTATGAGGTTTTCGATGTTGAAACACCCGAAGTTGTAGGCGAAAGAGTTGCAAAAAGGGCTGTAGACCAATTGAAGGCTAAAATCCCAAAGGGCGGAACCTTTCCCGCGGTTTTGGGGCCAAACGTTGTCGGCGTCTTTGTACACGAAGCCTTTGGACATTTAGCCGAGGCTGATTTGACATTGTCTGGTTCTGTTCTTATGGATAAGCTTGGCAAAAAGGTTGCTTCAGACGTTGTCACCATTTATGATGATGGAACTGTCGAGGGAGCTTTCGGCTCCTTCAAGTATGATGATGAAGGCATTCCAGCACGAAAAACGCTTCTGGTGAAAAATGGTGTTGTGGTCGGGTTGATGCACAACCGCGAAACCGCACAAAATTTTACCGCAGAGCCAACAGGCAATGCGAGAGCGGAAGATTTCCGTGTTGAACCCATAATACGGATGCGCAACACCTTCATGGCGCCAAAAGATAACTCGTTTGAAGAGCTTATTGAAGACATAAAGTTTGGATACTACTTTAAAAGCTTTAGAGGAGGACAAGCAAACTTAGATGGAACATTTCAAGTTGGCATACAAGAAGGCTACGAAATAGTCAAAGGCGAAGTAGGTGAGCCGGTGCGTAACGCTTCAATAAGTGGAAACACCCTTGAAACACTACGCAAGGTAGATGCTGTCGGGAAAGATTTTGAACTCTGGCCGGGAAGATGCGGCAAAGGGCAAACAGCCTTTGTCTGTGACGGTGGACCGCATATAAGAGTGAGAGAGGTGCTTGTTGGTGGCAGCGCTTAAAGAGGAAAAAATCCTAAGCTTAGCCGATTCTGCCGTTAACTTTGCACTGAAGAAAGGCGCATCTGAAGCTGAAGCCTTCGTTTACGAGGGTCTCACAACAACCGTCGCTATTGAAAGAGGGCAAATTGCCAAAAGCTCCCGAATTATTGACCGTGGATTAGGCGTTAGAACTGTGGTTAACAAGGCTGTGGGCTTTTCCTACACAAACATCCTCGAAAACAAAGAGGCAATTGAGAAAACAGTTTTAAAGTCGCTAAAATCTGCAAAGGCAAGCAAGCCTGACAAGGAATGGCAAGGTTTTCCGTCCAAAAAGCCCTTCGCCCATGTTAAGGATACGTTTGACAGCACCATATGCGAGTTATCACCAGAAGAATTGGTGAAAAACGCTTCTCTCATGCTGGAAGCGGCGGAAAAGACGGACAAACGTGTCTTTCCAGTAGAAGGCGGCATTGGAGCTTCTTACCTGTCGAGGGCTATTGTAAACTCCAACGGTGTTGCAGGTTTTGATTATGGGACAATTGTGGAGTGCAGCCTTGCAACAGTAGCCCAAGAAAGCGGCGAGGTAACACCTGTATGCTTTGAATTTAACGTTGAAAGGCTTTACAAAATAGACCCAGAATGGGTGGGTGCTGAAGCTGCCCGCCAAGCTGTTTCAGCTTTGAAGGCGAAAAAGGTGGAAACAAAAAGCATGAAGGTGATATTTGCCCATTTTGCCTTGCAACAGCTCCTTTATTATACGTTAATGGATGCTGTGAAAGCTGATTGCGTGCAGCGGAATCAGTCAGCGCTTCAAGGCAAGATAGGCGAGGAGGTTGCCTCTGAAATTGTAACAGTCTATGACAATGGATTACTGGAAGGCGGACTTCGCACATGGAAATTTGACGGAGAAGGAGTCCCACAGCAGAAAACCCTTATAATAGAGAAAGGGGTGTTGCGCAACTTCATCTATGACAACTATGCTGCAAAGAAGGAGGGAAAAGAAAGCACTGGAAACGCTTTTAGAGGAGGCTATTTGTCAACGCCCAACGTTGAAGCAACAAACTTCCACCTTGCTCCTGGCAAAAAATCGCCAGAAGAGCTCATAAGCGAAATTGACGAAGGAATTTTGGTTTACTCAGTGCAAGGCGCCCACAGTAGCAACCCGGCAAGCGGAGAATTCTCTGTTGTAGCAACTCCCTCATGGAAAATAGAAAATGGAAAGATTGCCCATGCAGTGAAAGGGGCTATGTTGGCTGGCAATGTGTTCGATGTTATAAAGAAAATTTCGGCGTTAGCTAATAACGAACGGAAGATTGGGCAGCTTGTTGCTCCGTGGGTTCTTGTGGAAAACGTTAAAGTTATCGGAAGATAAATAACTAGACTTTCCAGCTAAAACAGGGAAGTGGCAGCAATGGCAAAAGTCGACATCAAAAAGCGTTTGTTAAAAATTAACACGCTTCGCATAATAGTGCAGTTTCTATCCTTCCTATTTTTTAGCGCAATAATCTTCAATCTAGGTTCTTTGCCCGTACTGCTTCCAGTTCTTTGGACTTGGGGTCTTCAACAGAACACTGTAGGCGATGCTTTTACTGCTTTGCAGCTTATGCTAAGCGGTTGGCAACAGACCGCCCCAGTCTTTCCGTGGCTTGCAGTAGCCTCTTTTCTAGTGGTTGGCGTGTTGCTTGGCAAATCACTTTGCGGATGGGTCTGCCCATTCGGCTTTATCCAAGACCTAATAGACTTCGTTAAAGTGAAGAAGATGGAAGTGTCGCCTAAGACCCATGAGGACATGACGCTTATGAAATACCTTGTTCTAGGCATCGCGCTGTTCATTAGCGTGACTTTTTCCGCCGCTAAACTTTTGGGAGCTCATAGAAGCTATGAAAATGCTATGGGAATATTTGCCTATGCCCCATTCACCGCTGTAAGTCCTTCTGAAACACTATTTGCAACGTTGCCAAAAATGGTTCAAGGTTTTTCGAATACAATAGTGGAAAAGCCTGTTTTGGAAGCTTTAGCGGGAGTTTTAGATTTGCCTCCTCTTTTTTGGGTCCAATTCTTCATCCTAGTAGGGGTTTTGATTTTCGCCGCATATGTCCCGCGGGGATGGTGCAAGTATTTCTGTCCCCACGGAGCGATAATGGCTGTTTTGAACAGGTTTAGCTTTATAGGTTTAAGGAGAGACCCAGTGAAATGTGTTAAGGGTGAATGCCGAGAATGTGTGAAGACTTGCCCTATGAGAGTGCGCATTTTGGAACTTCCATGGGAGAAGTTCAGCGACCCGGAATGCATCTACTGCCTAAAATGTGTTGACGCTTGCCCGAATAAGGCGATTAGGATTAAGTATCCATAAACCCGTTAAGCCCAAAAAGTCTTCGAATACTCGCCTAAAACCTTCTCGTAAACATTTTTTGTCTGTTGGCTTATTTTCTCCCAGTTAAACTTTTCCAGAACCATGCGGTAAGCGTTTTCCCGAAGACTCTCAGCATAATCTTCGTCAAGCAAAACCCTTGTAACTCCCCACGCTAGGGAGTCAGGATTATTTGGGTAGACTTTAACGCCTGTCATGTCGTGCTCGACTATTTCAGACAAACCGCCTGTATCTGAAACCACAACCGGGCTTTTGGCAGCCATAGCTTCAAGCGCAACAATTCCAAAAGGCTCGAAAAGCGAGGGCACGACGGAAACATCGGCGCATTTCTGCAAATTCCTTAGTGTTTCATCGTCCACAAACCCGGTGAACAAGACTTTATGTGCTAAACCTATGCGTTTAACATTCTCTGAAAGGGTTTCTTTCATATAGCCGTTTCCAACCACAATAAACTTCGCGTTAACTTTTTCCAAAATTTTCGGCACAGCGCCTATTAAAACGTGAATACCTTTCTCGTAGACGAGTCTTCCAACGAACAAGACAATTTTCTCTTCTGGCAAAGCGAAACGTTGCCTAAACCGGCGTAAGTCTATGTTGCTTCTCTCGTATTCTTTGGCTTCCACACCGTTTGGAATCATAACAAGTTTGTCTTCTGGAAGCCCAAAAGCCCATCTAACATGGGAAACCATATAGTTACTGCAGCATATGACCCTCCAAGCCTCGTATGTGAGCCAAGCCTCTGTCTCATGAATCATCCTCTCATAATCAGTGTGGATGCCGTTCCGCCGTCCAACCTCTGTAGAGTGGATTGTCGCCAAAAGAGGTTTCCTAAAAACATGCTTTAAGCCTATACTGGCGTTTGCCACCAGCCAGTCATGTGCATGGAAAATGTCTACGCCGCCTAGACTTTTAACGATGGCGGCTGCCTCCTTCTGCATATTCATATTCATTAAATAAACCCAACTTGCAAAGTCTGGTGAAGGATTCTTGTAGGAGTCTACTCGGAAAACTTCAACGCCGCTGTCCAGCGTTTCGTGAGGGGAAGCCCCTGGAAAATCGCATGTAACGATGTAAACCTTTACGCCTTTTTCTGCAAGGCTTTTAGATAAATGATAAACATGAGGCGAAATTCCCCCTATAATTCTGGGAGGAAACTCCCAAGTGAGCATCATAACCTTCAACTTGTTAGGCACCACCGACACTTCCATAAATTCCAAAGATTTTTTTAACCCAAAGTTCGGATTCTGGTTTAACAACTCTTATTTTGACTTCTGGAACCTTGTATATCCTCATCGCCTCGTTTGCCATCCATTCAGACTTCACAACCACCTTAACCGCCTCGTACATGCCGAGCCATTCAATGCTTTTTATAGCCATGTTAAAAGGAGAGTTTGCCCCATGAGAGCGATGATCTTCTAAACTTTCAATAGAATAGATAAAGGGTATGCCCAGCGCCTTTTTCAATGTAACTGCTGCTGGGATGAAATGCCAGTCATGCACGTCTATGAGGTTTATCTGTTTGCCAGTTTTGTAGTATATGTTGGCAGCCGCCCTCTCCACTTCCTGATTTAAGGTGAGAACCCATGTGAGGACACTGATATGTGTTTTAACCGGATTTGTCACCCTGTATGTTTTTACGCTTCCTTCTTCTTCAAACTCACCAGTCAAATAATCATGGTAGGTAACCACGTATGTTTCCACTTTGTTTTTTGCAAGCTGCAGTGCCAGTTTCTTCACGTAATCGGCAAGTTTCCCAACAATTCTTGGAGGAAACTCCCATGAAAAAATTATCACTTGCATTTGCTACCGCCAGTTAGGTGAAAAGTGCACAAACTTTGATTATGCCCCTCCCAGTGAGGTAATACCATTTTTTCCCTTGATTGTCCGCAAAGCTTTCCACATAACCCTCACAGCCATATCCGTCTAAAATTCTTTCAACTTCAGCCACATCTAACTGAAAAACCTGGGCGAGTTCCTCACTTTTCCTCGCCAAGTCAGGGGCTGTCGCGCAGAGATTATGGAGCATTTGCAAAATTTTTTCTGAAATTGGAAGTTCTTCCCTCAAATTCTTCACCCTTCAAGCCTTAAACCGTGCCAATGCGTTTCCTATTAAAGGTGAGCGTATGTTTAAAAGTATTCTGTAGCCGCTTTTGCATGCTGAAGCAGTTCGTTAAACCTTTCTTGAACAGCTTTAGTTAAAGCTCTTCTTAACGCCGAATCCTTCAGCTTTGAAAGCCTAATCCTTTTTAGTTTTTCAGCTAAAACCTTATCGTGAAGGGATTTCTCCGCCCAATTTTCGAAGTCTCCACGGCTGTTGTGGAAAACCAATGATTCAACTTCAACCTTCTTTAAGGCTTTTAGAAAGCCCTTAAGGCTCCAAGCCATAACCCCAGTGTATTTTTCCTCTCCAACACCCTTATAGAAAAGGAAGGGTTCACTAGCTGTTATTGTGGCGAGGCGGATGCGGTTTTCGAAATCCAATATGGCTGCTTGAGCTGTCACATAAGCGTCTACTGGATTGTTGAAGAGGCTGAAGTAGGAGTGAACTTCGCCAGGCGCACCGCCGGCGGTAAACATGTAGTATAGGTGGTCGCTTGTTTGGAAATATCGCCATATTTGCAAAAAATCTTTGTCGTCCGCTTCTTTGACGAGGGGTTCAAGTCTTTTCACAGAAGTGAAGTAGGCCCACTGCATTGTGTTTCCAAGCCAGCAACTTGTGTCCCTTTCCAAGTCTGCCCATGAAACTGTTCCTCCAAGCTCTGGAACGTCAATTTCACCAGTGGGTTCATATTTTTCGATAACTTCCGAAGGCATAGACATGCGGAGATGCCACCATTTCAAGATTTCTCTGGGCAAGTGCCTGAGAAAATCGTGTATGCCTGTTTCTGGCCAGTGATGCTCGCCGAAGGTTTCATAGTCTGGAAAAATGTTTATGCATTGTCCCGGGGTTGCCGCCAGCCAGCTTGCGTATTTGTCTGCTGTTAGGGGCCATTCGCTCCACCATCTGGCTGAAAATCTAAAGCCAATGTCGTCGGTTAGCTTGTAGTTTCTGAGGAGTACTTTGAGTTTTTTGCAGTCTTTCGGTTTGTATAGGTGGTTGGGGGATTTTCCGTGGAGTATTCTTTCTGTGCCTTCGGTGAATATTCCAGTGAAGCCTAGTTCCTCTATTGTTTTGGCTATGATGTTGTTGTAGATTAGTTCGGTGTTCTCGAAAACTTGTGGCGTGTAGCCCAAAAGGTCTTTTACCGTTTGTTGGTGCATTTTTACTTGTTCAATGAATTCGCTTTTTTCTGGGTAGATGCTTGCCAAAGAGTGATAATATGTCTGGTTTAGAAATTCTACGCATCCAGTTTCTGCAAGCTGTTTGAAGGATTCTAAAAGGTCTTTGTTAAACATTTCACATTGTTCTAAGAAAACGCCTGAAATGCTAAAGGAAAATTTGACTTGTTTTTTGTCTCGCTTGTGCTTGTCAATTAGGTCTAAAAGTATTTGGTTTGAGGGAAAATAGCATTTCTTGCACGCCCTTTCGAAGATTTCCCTGTCAAGCTCGTGGTTGAAATAGTAGTTGAAAAACTCCTCCTTTTTTAGGCGTTTAAAGAGCCTATTTCCCCAAAAAAAGTCTTTTCTGAGGCGATGGGGTTGGTGTACCTCGAATATAAAAACAATGTCTGTCAAAGTTTTAGCCCTCTGTTTATTGTTAACATTAGTTAGCTTGATGTTTTATTTGTGGTTTGCTAAAATTTAGATTTGATTCGGATTTTGAATTCATAATTTATTTATTTCTTATGGACGTTTCATTCTTTAAAACAAAGGTGAAGAGTGTGTCGATTGAAAAACTTAGTATTGAAAGTCGCCACGAGTTGGAGCAGATGATAGTCAACGAGATAAACTTGGTTGAGAAGGGTTTAACGGTGATTTGCAGCAATGTGCCGGTTAACGATAAAACCAATTTAGATGTTTTATGCCACGACAACAACGGACAACTTGTCATTCTACAGTTAACTGTTCAAGAAGACGACGCCATGCTTCTTCAAGGATTGCAAAGCCTCGATTATGTTGACAAGTTTAAGTCCTTCTTGAAGGCTACTTACAACAAGCACAAAATCGACGATAGAGAAAAGCCGAGACTAGTGCTGATTGCGCCAAGTTTTTCGGATGCTGTTAAACGTGCTGTCGAGAGCATGAAGGGAATACGCATAGACCTATACGAGTGGGAATACCTAAAGCTTGGAGACCATAAGGGTCTCCGCCTCCAACCCATTTTTACATGGAAACAACCTGAAAAACCGAAAGAGAAAGAGGAGAAACCTCCAGAGAAAAAACATGAACCGAAACCACCAAAGAAAAAAGAACATGCACCACCGCCACCTCCACCAGCACCAGCACCCAAAGAAGAAGCTCCAAAGCCCGAACCAAAACCAGAACCGCCAAAAGCTGAGCCCCCTAAAGAAGAGCCTCCAGCACCAGCTTTTCCAAAACCAGTGGCTGAAAAACCAAAGGGAAAGGAAGAGTCAAAAAGAAAACTGAGGCTTTTTTAGGTTAGCGGTGCAGGCTAGGGTGTGTTTGGGCGGCGTTTAGTTGCGCATAGGATTTTTTGTCTGGGAGTATCCACAGGCGCTTGTAGGCGGTTTAGGCACCTACGCTGAATATATTACCCGTGAATTTGTAGCTTTGGGTAACGACGTAACAGTTTTTACCCTCAACCCGGGAAACTTAAAGACTAGGGAAATTATTAAGGGCGTAGAAGTTCATAGACCTTTAATTGCAGACGCCAGCAATGTTTTTCCCATGTTTGTAATAGACGACTTGAAAAAATGGGGCGCAAACATTCGACTATTTAATGACATTTTTATCTATAATGTATTGAGTGCAACAAAATTCATCAACAGCATGCTGAAAAAAGAAGGCTGCGTTTACGATGTTGTCTGCGTCCACGATTGGCTGAGCAGCATCGCTGGAATAATAATAAAAAACGAGACAACAGCTCCTGTTGTTTTCCATGTCCACAGCACTGAATGGGGAAGAAGCGGAGGACAAGGTTCAGAGGTTGTTTCATACCTTGAATCAGCTATGGCGCAGAAGGCGGACAGAATAATAACGGTAAGCCACGCTATGCAAGAAGATCTTGTAAGGCATGGGTGGTCAAAAACAAAAATAAGCGTTGTATGGAACGGCGTAGACCCTGAACGGTATAATCCTAAGAAATGTAAGCCAGAAGAAGTTGAAGCTATCCGCAACCGTTATGGCATAAAACCAGAAGAGAAAATGAAAATGATTTTGTTTCTTGGAAGATTGACATGGGTGAAGGGGATAATAAATCTAGTTCAAGCGATGCCCATGGTTTTGGAGGAGCATCCAAAAGCTAAACTAGTTATTTTAGGCAAAGGAGAGCAGCAAAACGACATAATTGAAGCTGCAGCAAGGCTTGGAATAGGCAATCATATAGCTTGCAGATTTGACTTTGTGCCAGAAAAAGAGCGTATTTTGCATTATGCAGCAGCAGATGTCTGCGTCTTCCCATCCACCTATGAGCCTTTCGGCATTGTTAGCCTAGAAGCAATGGCCATGGGAAAGCCGTTAGTTGTGGGTGCCCAAGGAGTTGTAGGCTTCAGAGAACAAGTTGCACCCTTCGGACCAGACCAAAACGGCGTCCACGTTAATGGCGGGAATCCAGCTGACATTGCATGGGGAATAAAAGAGGTTTTATGTGACCCAGATAGGGCTAAAAGATGGGGAGAAAACGGCAGAAAAAGAGTATTGCAGTATTTCACATGGAGAAAAGCTGCAGAGCAAACTTTGCAGATTTACGAAGTGCTCCAACACAAAACTGGGCAAGAAGAAGCCAGAGTCGTCGACCTGCTGGAGAAAATAACACATAAATAAAAATGGGATGGTAGAAGCTAAGGCTTACGCGTTGCCGCCTTTTCTAAAGCCACAACCCCCGGAAGCTTCTTCCCCATTAGGAACTCTATTAGGGCTCCGCCAGCCGTGCTCACGTAGGAAATTTTGTTGGATAAGCCGAGCTCTTGTAGGGCTGCTATTGTGTGGCCGCCTCCAGCGAGGGAAAATGCCTTTGAATTCGCAATTTCCTCGAATGTTTTCTTTGTTCCGTAGACGAATTCTTTGTTTTCGAAGACTCCCATGGGTCCGCTTACCACGATGGATTTAGCATTTCGTATTATTTTCGCGTAGTTTTCAACGGTTTTTGCTCCAATGTCAAATATGGGGTAATCTGATGGAAGCTTTTCAACTGGAATTTCTTTTCGTTTCTTTTCCACTTCCACAGCCACGTCTAAGGGAACCTTTATTTTGTCCGGATACTTTCGCATCAGCTCTTTTATGCCTGGAACCAAGCCTAACAGTTTTTTCTCTTCCAGGAACTTCATGTTTGGTTTGCCTAGGTCTACTCCTTTGGCTGCAAGGAAGACGTGGCCTACAACGCCGCCGGTAAGCACGTAATCCGCTATTTTGTTGTCTAAAACATATTTGGAAATTTCAAGGGAGTCGTCGGCTTTGGCTCCGCCAAGCACGTAAACGCATGGTTTTTCCGGGTTTTCCAGCACTCGGCTTAGGGATTTTAGTTCCCGCTCCATTATGCGTCCAGCTACGCTTGGCAGTACAGCTGTGAAGCCGACCATGGAAACGTGGGCTCTGTGGGCTGCTGCGAAGGCGTCGTTGACGAAAATGTTTGCTAATGGAGCCAGCGCTTTTACAAGGTCTGTTTTTGCATGTTCTTCTGGTGTTCCCTCCTTTGTTTCTCCTGCAAAGTTTCGCACATTGTCTAGGACTAGGATTTCGCCGTTTTTCAGCTCTTTAATTGCCTTCTGAGCTTTTTCTCCAAAAACGTCGTCCACAAACTTGACTGGTTTGCCTAGGACTTTGCCGAGGATTTCCGCATGCTGTTTTAGTGGTATAAAGTCTGGGTCGCCTTTTCGCCCTTGATGTGCTAGTATGACGACTTTTGCGCCTTTTTGGGCTAACTCCTTTATTGTGGTTTCACCGTGCGCCTTTATTCTCGTGTCGTCTAAAACCTTTTTTGTGTCTGGGTCAACTGGGGAGTTGAAATCAACCCTTACCAGAACAACTTTGTTTTTTACTTCAACGTCGTCTAGGGTTAGGTATTTCGCCATATTTGTCCCTCTTCAGCTTTAGAACAGAAAAATAGAGAGGTTGTGTGTTTTTAAGTTTTGTATTTGGCTCGGCTAGAAACCAACCTTCTTTCCTATGAGCTCTATAAGCTCAACCATTCTGCAGGAGAAGCCCCATTCGTTGTCATACCAAGCCAGCACTTTGACGAGGTTTCCAGCCACAACCATTGTGGACAAGCCGTCAACTACGGCGGAATACGAAGTGTGGTTTACGTCGCTTGAAACTATGGGCTCTTCAGTGTAAGCCATTATACCCTTCAATGGGCCTTCAGAAGCCTTCTTGAAAGCGGCGTTGACCTCCTCTCTTGTTACATCTTTATCTAGAACCGCTGTTAGGTCAACTATTGAGACGTTTGGAACGGGCACGCGGAGGGCTATTCCGTCAATTTTTCCCTTCAACTCTGGGAAGACTAGGGCTGAAGCTCTGGCGGCGCCTGTTGTTGTGGGTATTATGTTTACTGCACCAGCCCTTGCCCTGCGGAGGTCTCTGTGCACCAGATCCATTATGCGTTGGTCGTTGGTGTAGGCGTGGGCTGTCGTCATGAGTCCAGCTTTAACTCCGAAGTTTTCGTGCAACACTTTTACGCAGGGCACTACACAGTTTGTTGTGCATGAAGCGTTTGAAAGTATGTTATGGTTGTCGTGGTCGTATTTATCATGGTTTACGCCCAGCACTATGGTTATGTCTGGGTTTTCCGCTGGGGCGGAGATCAAAACTTTCTTGGCTCCTGCTTGAAGGTGTTTTGCAGCATCCTCCCTTTTCGTGAACAATCCCGTAGACTCAACAGCCAAGTAAACGTCTAGGTCTTTCCATGGAAGTAAAGCCGGATCCTTCTGTGAAAACACCTTCAATTCTTTGCCATTCACTATTATGCTGTTTTCTTTGACTTGAACTTCGCCGAGGAATGGTCCGTGGACCGAGTCGTATTTTAGTAGGTGGGCTAGGGTTTTGGCGTCTGCTACGTCATTTATGGCTACAAAGTCTATGTTTGCTTTTCTTTCTATGGCTGCTCTGTATAGAAGCCTTCCAATTCTTCCAAAACCGTTTATGGCTACTCTTATTGCCATTCAAATCACCATTGCATTTAAATTTCGGATATTATTGGAGCATGTTCTCTTAATTAATTTTCCGACGAAAAATAAAAGAAAAGGGATGGTTTCAGCGAAGTTTCATGAGCACCATTTCAGCGGCTAAAACTAGTGGCTCCCATGTTTCACAGAGGGGCGGCGCATAAGCTGTGTCTGCTTTGGCTAGTTCCCGCACGGTCATCTGTTTTTGTATGGCGAAGGAAACGGCGTTTATGCGTTGAGTTACTTCTTCCCCGCCTATGATTTGGGCGCCTATAATGCGTTGAGACTCCTTTTCAACCACAAGCTTGACTTTTATGGGCAAAGCGCCAGGATAATAGTCTGCTTTTGTCTTGGAGGAAATCGTTCCCGTAACAGTTTCGATTCCAGTTCTTTTGGCTGCGGTTTCCGTTAAGCCTGTTACACCTGCCTGTGTTTCGTATAGCTGTGTTACCGCTGAGCCTAAAACGCCTGTGAAGAGGGCGTAGCCTCCCGCAGCGTTTATTCCAGCCACTTTTCCCTGTCTAACGGCTACTGTGCCAAGTTGTTGCAGTGCTGGTTTTTGGGTAACTATGTGGGTGGATTCTGCACAGTCCCCCACGGCGTAAACGTCTTTTATGTTTGTCTCCATTCGAGCGTTTGTTTTAATAGCCCGTGTTTCGCCCATAGTTATTCCAGCATCTACAGCAAGCTGCGTGTTTGCCTTAACACCAAAGGCGCTGACGAAAAGGTCTGCATTTATTTGTTCTCCCCCAGCCATTATGCCAGCAACCTTTTCCGTGCCAAGGAACTCTTCGACAGGCTTGTTTGTCAGAATTCTTATTCCCTTTTGCTCCAGCATTTCCTGAACTATTTTCGCCATGTCTGCGTCAAGCATGGCTGGCAGTATTTGGGGCAGCATTTCTACAACTATTACGTCTAAGCCTCTTTCTTGGAGGGCTACGGCTGTTTCTAATCCTATAAGTCCAGCGCCCATGACTACGGCTGTTTTAGCGCCCTCTCGGACTGCTTGGTCTATTTTTTGTCCGTCTTCTATTGTTCTTAATGGTATTATGCCTTGTTTTTCTCTTCCTTTTATTGGTGGGGTGAAAGCGCTGGCGCCTGCGGCTATGATTAGGCTGTCGTAGGGAATTTCCTCTGTGTTTCCAGCCTTGTTAACGGTTAAAACGGCTTTTTTGCCCGTGTCGATTTTCGTAACTTTTGTTTCTGTTTTTAGGTTGAGTTTCATCATTTGGAAGTAGCTCGGCGGGAAAACTATTAGGTCGCTGAAGCTTGGTATATGCCCGCCTATAACAAAGGGTAAGCCGCAACGCGAGTATCCAGCGTGTTTCTCTTCGGTTATTAGGGTGATTTTTGCTGTGCGGTCTGTTTTTCTAGCGGCTGAAGCAGCGTCTACACCTGCTGCGTGTGCCCCAATTATTACTATGCGTTTGGGCAAGGGCTATTTCCCTTCTTGTATTAGGCTTTTATGCCATTCAACAGCCTTGTTGAAATCCATTAGGTTTGCAAGCTCTGCTTGAAGGTTTGAAGGTTTTATTATCAGCAGCCAGCCTTTTCCATAGGGGTCTTCGTTTAGGAGTTCTGGTTTTAACTGGACTTCGGCGTTTACCTCTTCTATGGTTCCGCTTACTGGTGCCACTAGGTCTGAGACGGCTTTTACAGATTCCACGGTGCCGTAAGGCTCGTTCTGTTTTGTGGTGGTTCCGGGGCTTGGCAGTTCCGCGTAAACGATTTCGCGGAGTTGTTTTTGGGCGTAGTCTGTTATGCCGACGCGCACTTTGTCTCCCTCAATTTTTAGCCATTCAAAATCCTTTGAATAGTATAGGCCTTCTGGAACTTCGTATCCGTCAACTTTAACCACGATATTCCACCTCGCATGTAGTTGATAATCTTCTATTTTTAAGCCTTTAAAATTAACTGTTAACAATCCGTTTTATGTCAATTTTGTGATAAGCTGGCTGCTGCTGCAAAATTGATAGCCTCTCTAGATTTTCCAACATTTTTTGGTTGTGGGAAAAGCCAATAGCGACTAGCCCTCTATAGATTTTCTTGCAGAAAATGAGACGACAAAAGTCAATTTTAAAAGCTGAAAGGGTTGCTAAATTGGATGTCCTCTCTAGATTTCCATCTTGAGGAGTTATTGTGTCATCCCACCACGCTCTTGCCTTAGAAAATGTTTAATTAATTGGTTTAGCGTAAAGCTGTGCAGATGGAAGGATAATAATTGAGTGAAGAATTTGCTAAACTTCCCCCACAAGTTCAGGAGCGCCTCTTAAGGCTCCAGCAAATACAGCAGACACTCCAGTCTGTTTTGGCGCAGAAGCAGCAGGTGGAGTTGGAACTGACGGAGATTGAGCAAGCTTTGGGTGAACTGCAGAAGGTGGCGGATGACGCTGTTATTTATAAGGCGATAGGCTCGCTGTTGGTTAAGAGTGACAAAGCGAAGGTGGCGGCAGACCTAAACGAGAGGAAAGAACTTCTCAACATGCGAGCCACTGTTTTGGGCAAGCAAGAAGAACGCCTCCGCAGCCAAATGAAAGAGCTTCAGACAAAACTTCAGCAGGATTTAGCTCCTGTTTCGGGAACCCAGCCATAAGCTGAGTTTAGGGTGGAAGCTTGGAAGAAATCGGCTTGCCAAAGCTAACTCCAGAACAGATGGAAGAACTCTGCTCAATAGCTGAAAAAGCTGCGAGGGAATACATCCTATCGAAGGTTCCGCCTAAAAGGGTGGAAACATTAAACATAAGCGTTGAAATGGAAGGCGAAAAACAGTTAACATTAACGGTAGATGTGGAGTTAATCCTTTCACCTCTTATGCGAGACTACAACGTTCAAGAACTGGCAGATGAAGCTGTTAAAGAAGCCTTCGCATCAGCCGAGAAATATTTGAGGGAGCTGAAGTGTCATTTGCAGAAATAACAAAGATTATAGATGAATTAGGCGCTAAACTTATCGTTTTGTTATGCCACCACAACGCAGACCCAGACGCCATATGCTCAGCCTACGCCCTTTCAAGCCTAATTAAGAAATACAAGCCCCAAGCCATAGTAGAGATTGGAGCTGCCCAAGGAATAAGCCGTCTGTCAAAACATATCCTAAAATATTTGCCCATAACCTTGGAAGCCCAGCCGCACATAGAAAACGCGAACTTGATAATCTTTCTAGACACAAACACGATACAACAACTCAACAATCTTGCCGAGAAGGTGAAAACTGCAAAAGCGCCTATCATAGTGGTTGACCATCACGCGGCACATCCAGAAACAGAGAAAATAGCCAAACTCTGCATAACTGATGAAAACGCCTCCTCAACATGTGAGATAATCTACAACTTTTATAAACAGGCAAACATGAAAATCGACGGGAATGAGGCTAAGGCGCTTTTTCTAGGAATAGCCTTCGACACCCGCCACTTTGTTCTGGCAAATTCTTCAACATTGAAAACCATAGCTGAGCTGATAGAAACTGGGTTAAACGCCCAAGAAGTTTTAGCCATGCTTTCGCTTCCCATGGATTTCTCCGAAAGAGTGGCAAGGTTAAAGGCTTGCAGAAGAGCCAAACTCTTCAAAATAGGCGAATGGATGATCGCCCTGTCCCACGTAAGCGCCTACCAAGCCTCAGCCGCCCGCGCCATAATAGACCTTGGCGCCCACGTGGCTGTAGTGGCTGGACAGAAAAACGAAAGCCTCGAAATAAGCCTCCGCTGCACAAAAGAATTTCATGAAAAAACCGGAATTCACCTAGGCAAGGACATAGCCAAACCGTTGGGCGAATACCTTAAGGGAATGGGAGGTGGGCACGCCACGGCTGCTGGTGTTAACGGTTTTGGAGATATTGAAGCTGGGCTTAAGCGATGTTTGAGGTTTTTAAGGGAGAAGCTGACTCAAACTTAAGTAGCTACTCTTAAATGGAAAGTTCTGTTTTAGGTGCTGTGGAAAATCACATGGCAATAATTGAAACAAGAAACCTCACATACACTTACCCGGGCGCTGCATGGCCCACAATTAAAGATGTCTCTATAAAAATTGAGAAGGGGGAATTCGCGTTAATCACTGGTCCCAGTGGATGTGGAAAAACAACCCTTTGCAGATGTCTTAATGGGTTGGTTCCCCATTTTTATCAAGGAGAGTTAAAAGGCGAAATAATGGTTGCTGGGTTAAGGGTTCAAGAACATCCAATTTATGAGATGGCAACTCATGTGGGTTTGGTTTTTCAAAATCCGGAAAACCAGCTTTTCGCCCTTTCAGTGGAGAAGGATGTGGCTTTTGGACTTGAAAACCTTGGAATTCCAAGGGAGGAGATCCGTAAAAGGGTTGACTGGGCGCTGAAGTTGACTGGCATATATGAACTGCGAGAAAGAACCCCCACAGAGCTTTCCGGCGGGCAGCAGCAGCGGGTAGCCATAGCATCTGTTTTGGCAATGCAGCCAGAAGTCATAGTCTTAGATGAGCCCACATCCTTCCTAGACCCTCTTGGAGCCAAAAAAATATTTGAAGTGATTTATGAACTGAACCGAAAACTCGGGATAACCGTAGTGCTTGTTGAGCATAGGTTTGATTTGACAGCAAAATACGCAGACCACATCATAATAATGGACGATGGAAAAGTAGTGCTGGACGGGGAGCCCCATGAAATTTTAAACTCAGACCAAGCCCGCCTAATAGGAGTTGGAATTCCAAAGGCAACCCGCCTTTACCAAATATTGAAGACTGATGGAGTGAAGCTAGGCGGAAAAGTGCCATTGTCATCAGAGGAAATGGCTGAAAAGATAAGGGAGGCGCTTAAGCGCGTATGATTGAAGTTCAAGATGTTTATTTCACATATCCAAGCGGTGTAGAAGCACTGAAGGGCGTTTCCCTAACAATCAAAGATGGAGAATTTGTAGCCATAATGGGAGAAAACGGCGCTGGAAAAACAACTCTTGTAAAACACTTTAACGGATTACTGAAGCCCACAAGGGGGAAAGTACTCGTAGACGGCATTGAAACCACAAAAGTTAGTGTGGCAACCCTAGCGCGGAAAGTGGGCTTCGTCTTCCAAAACCCAGACCACCAACTCTTCAGCGAAACCGTCGAGGAGGAAATATCCTTTGCCCTCAAAAACTTCGGCTTCAGTGAAGACGTAACAGAGAAACGGGTTACATGGGCGCTTAACCTACTGGGCTTGGCACAGTATAGGAAGACCTCTCCCTTCATGCTCAGCGGCGGCGAAAGAAAACGCGTCGCTTTGGCTTCAGTACTTGCATGGGACCCGAAAATACTAATTTTAGACGAACCGACAATAGGGCAGGATTATCAGCAAAAGGAGAAGCTCCGCCAGTTCATTTTGCAAATGAAAACTCAAGAGAAAACCGTGATCATAGTTACGCATGATGTGGAGTTTGTGGCTGAATGCAACCCTCGGGTTCTGCTGATGCGCGGTGGAAAAATAGTTGCAGACGGCGAAGCAAGAAAAGTGCTTACAAGCCCCGCAACACTGGAGCAAGCATCCATAGTTCCGCCGCAAATAGCTCAAATTTTCATACAACTTTCAGACTTAGGGTTTCCAAAAGAGGTTATCGATGTCTACGAGGCAAGAGAAATTCTCCTAAAGGCTTTGGGGAGGCGTAAAGAATGAGTTTTTTCGAGGGGTTAAGGTTTAGAAGGGTTACCTCTCCCATTCACAATCTTGACCCCAGAATAAAGTTTGTCTACGCGTGTATAATTTTCGTGGTTGCGATACTTTTCTGGGAATTGCTGCCTCTTATAGTGCTTTTCATAATCCAAATCCCCTTTGTGGTTGTTGCTGGAGTTAAGCGAGAATGGGCACGCTCCATGAGGGGCGCGGTTTTTCTAGCTTCAATAATTTTTCTCACAAACTTCATTTTCTCCTTCATAAACGCTGGTTATAAGGTTACGCTTCCATCTTTGGAATATGCCTTTGCCATGACCTTGAGGTTTCTGGTGCTGGTGGAATCCTTCTCCATATTCTTCTTGACAACTTCGCCAGACCATCTGGGTCTAGCCCTAGAACAGACCCATGTGCCCTACGAGTTCTGCTTCGCCTTCACAACAGCGGTGCGCTTTGTTCCAGTGCTAGCCGAAGAAGCCCAAACAATCATGGACGCCCAAAAGGCGAGAGGCTTAGAACTTGAAAAAGGAAACTTTCTAAAAAGGATTAGAAACTACATCCCAATCCTCATACCGCTTATCGTAAGCGCCATCCGCAGAAGCCTAGAACTAGCGGAAGCCATGGAATCCCGCGCTTGGGGAGCAGCCAAAAAACGCACAAACCTATACGTTTTGAAACTTCGCAGAGAAGACTTCCTTTTCGCACTCATAACAATTGGCATCTTAGCCGCTGCCATCTTCATCCGCTTATACTTTAGGATTCCAAGCCTAGAGGAGATCTTGGCTGGGTTTGCATAACCGCAAGACTTTTAACATAGACCTTTGTGTAAAGGGTTTCTCGGAGCTTGAAAAACTTGGAATGGTTGAAGGCTGCGGCGGAGGAAATCATTTCAGGAATCAAGAGCTCCCTCGAAGAGCTTAATCCAAACGAGGTGGAACGCTTAATCCAGCTGCTTTTGGGAGCGAAAAATAAGAAAATCTTTGTAGTAGGCATGGGAAGAAGCGGGTTCGTAGGCAGAGCTTTCGCCTTACGTTTAATGAATTTGGGTTTCAACGTCTACTTTCTAGGCGAAACAATAACACCAGCAGCAGAAAAAGGAGACCTTTTAATCGCCATTTCTGGAACCGGAGCAACAAAAATGGTTTTAACAGCAAGTGCAGCAGCGAAGGATATAGGCGCCACAGTTGTCGCAATAACCTCCTTCCCAGAGTCCCCGCTTGGACAGATAGCCGACTTAATCGTCACAATTAAGGGAAGAACAAAGGCTGGATGGCCCAGAGAGGAAGACTATTTGGCTAGGCAGCTTATGGGTGAAAAGGAGCCTTTAACCCCCTTGGGAAGCATATTCGAAAACAACTGCATGGTCTTCCTAGATGGTTTAATAGTGGAACTAATGCATAGGATGGGCACAACAGAAGAAGACTTAAGGCGCAGACACGCAACAATAGAGTAGGCAAATTTCCGGAGCGTGGAGAAAATCCGGGCGAAGTGGAAAAAGAAAAGAATGCGAAGGCAGAAAAAGAAGAGGCAGAAAAGAAGGGCAAGATATAAGTAGCCATTAATTTGCATTGCGCCTTCTTTGCACTTTTAGCGCTTTAGCAGAATTCGGCGCGTTTGGCATGTTGATGCTGTGTTTTTAAGCGTGTTAAAGATTAAACGTGCATATAGCTTATTAAGACTTACGATAGTATAATTATTCAGAACGCTAGCCCAGACTCCAAACACAAAAGGGAAAAAAATGCCAAAAACAGCA
Organism: uncultured Candidatus Bathyarchaeia archaeon; assembly: GCA_964501295.1. GTDB lineage: Archaea > Thermoproteota > Bathyarchaeia > Bathyarchaeales > Bathycorpusculaceae > JABFQN01. The sequence continues at coordinate 153,386 of CAZCSF010000001.1, forward strand.
GAAAAAACAGAATTCGGAGTAATAATCGAAGAAAAAGGAAGAAAAACAGCTGTCTTCAGAGAAGTTTACCCAATACAGGAGCCCTACGTTTACGCAGCAATAGTAAAAGACCCGGAAACCCAGAAAACCCGCTACGAAGTTATAGAGCCAACACTGCAAAAAGAGGAAGAGGAACGCCTCAAAGAGATTAAAAGCTTGTTGATGGAAGAAATCGACATAAACCTAAAAGACATAGAAACCAAGGAAAAAGCTGAACAGTACCTCAAAGAAAAGGCAACGCAGATAATCAAAAAATATCATATAAAAATCCCGCCAGAATCCATTGACAAGCTTCTATACTACATCGTAAGGGATTTCGTGGGTTATGGGAAAATAGACCCGCTAATGAAAGACCATCTTATTGAGGATGTTTCAGCTGACGGTGTAAACATACCCATATACGTTTGGCATAGATCTTATGAATCTCTTCCAACAAACATAATCTTCAAAGATGAGGCGGAATTAAACTCCTTCATAGTCCGCTTAGCATACTTGGCGGGCAAAAACATTTCAATCGCTTCTCCGATTTTGGACGCTTCGCTTCCAGATGGAAGCCGCATACAACTCACCTATGGAAACGAAGTAACCAGAAGAGGCTCAACATTCACCATCCGCCGTTTCAGAGTTGACCCCTTAACAATTTCAGACCTTATAGCGTTTAACACGCTTTCATCGGAAATGGCGGCATACCTCTGGTACATCATAGAAAACCGTGCATCAGTGCTTGTGGCTGGCGGCATAGCCGCTGGAAAAACCACCATGCTGAACTGCCTATCCATGTTCATAAAGCCTGAAATGAAAATAGTAAGCGTTGAAGACACGCAGGAGCTTAACCTTCCCCATGAAAACTGGATTCCATCAGTTGTTAGGTTAGGCTTTGGACACGAAGACAAGAGAAGCGCCATAACCCTCTTCGACCTCTTAAAGGCGGCTGTGAGGCAAAGACCAGACTACATTATTGTTGGGGAAATCCGTGGAGAAGAAGCCTACACGCTTTTCCAAGCCATGGCAACGGGGCATTTGGGAATGTGCACCATCCACGCAGAATCCGTTGAAGCCGTGATGAACCGCCTAGAATCTGAACCAATGAATATTCCAAAACCCCTCATAGCCATGATTGACCTAATAATGGTGATGGCGAGAACGGAAATCGAGGAAAAACCAGCCAGAAGAACTCTAACAGCAACAGAGGTTGTGGGACTCGACACAAAAACAAGAAAACTCATGACGGAAGAGGTTTTCCGCTGGAAACCCAAAAGCGACAAATTCGACTTTCTAAACCACAGCAGCCTCTTAGAAGAGCATATGAAAAAACTGGATATAAGCGAGAGCGATGTTAAACGCGAGCTTCAGCGTAGAAAGACGGTTCTGGAATGGATGGTTCGAAAGGGCATTCGCCGATATACAGAGGTGGCAAATGTAATCCGCGAATATTACGCTAACCCAGCACGGGTTTTCCAAAGGGCAAGGATAGAATTAAAATGAAAAGGGAAGAACTTTTCGAAACCTTCAAGAGAATCTATAAAGGCTTACTTTTGCGATTAAGCCGCTTTCGTTCAAAAGTTCGTCCAGAAAAAGCATCCAGTAAAGGCGGGGACAGTGGCAGTTCAAAGTTTAGAGTCGGCAGCCCTCATTCTCTTGCTTATAGGCTTTTAGGCGGAAAAATCAACCGCGTTTTGCCTCTTTTCCAAGATTTGGACTTGCATCTGCAGAGGGCTGGACTTAAAACAAACTTTAGAGTCTACATTAGCCTAACAGTTTTCCTAACTATTTTAATAGCGTTTGTAACGCTTGTTTCTATACCGTGTTTGCTGGTTTTTGCCTTCAATATACCTGTTTTCTCCGCTGTCTTATTCGGCTTTGGCGGAAGCCTCTTCACAGTAGCCTTTTCAGTTCTCGGATTTTACATTTACCCAGTTTACCGCGCCGACAAGCTTAAACGGGATTTGGAAGATGAATTGGCTTTTACAACTGGTTATATGGCGATTCTGGCAAGCGCTGGAGTTTCGCCGGAGAAAATTTTCCATTCATTGTCAAATATTCCTATACCGTTAGCCATTTCCGCTGAAGCCAAAAACATCATTAGAGATGTGAACCTTTTCGGTTTAGACATAATTTCCGCCTTGGAGCGCAACTCGAAGCGTACACCTTCAGAAATGTTCCGTGAAATGTTCGAAGGCTTCATATCAACCATACATTCTGGAAGCAGCCTAGCCGCCTATCTAAGGGAAAGGTCTAGGCAGCATATGAAACTGAAAAGGATAAGCCTCCGCAAGTTCTCAGACACCTTGTCCATTCTTTCAGAGTTTTACGTGGCACTGCTGGTGACTGGACCACTGCTTCTCATCATAATGCTTGCTGTTATGGCTATGATGGGCGGCGGCAATTTAGGACTTTTAAGCCCAGACCTATTGCTCAACATAATCACCTATATTGGCATCCCCGTAGGTTCCATAATGTTCCTCATAATCTTAGACGCTGTTTCGCCAAAATGGTAGGTGGCAATGCCAAAAATAGAAAAAACTGTTAAGCAAGTCACATGGGTTGCGTCGGCTACGTTAGCCCTAGCCATAACAGTCTTCGGCTTTTTTGCAGCTTGGGGAACCGCAACCTTCGATGAGTTCGTTTTCTTCGCCGTTATAGCCGCCTTTACCCCTCCAACAGTTCTAAATTACATTGATTATAGGTGGAAAAGAGCTGTAGACGAGCATTTACCAGATCTTTTCAGAAGCGTAGTTCAAGCTCAAGAAACTGGAATGACATTGCCCCGTGCCCTAGAAGAAGCCGCTAAAAGAGATTATGGACCTTTAACAGCTGAGTTGCGAAAAATGAACGCTCAAATTTCCTGGGGCATGACCCTTGAAGAGGCGTTAGTGGCTTTTGGAAAATGCGTTAACACTGTTTTGGTGCAGAGAACCGTTCCCTTGATAATTGAGGCTAACCGTTCTGGAGGACATGTGGAGAAGGTTTTCGATCCCATGGGCAAGTTTGTCCAGTCAACCCTGTTGCTTCATAAAGAGCGGAGAAACCAAACCCGCCCCTACATCGCAATAATTTACGTGGCATTCTTCGTCTTCATATTCACCATAATACTGCTATTCAAATCCTTCTTCGTGGACATACAAGGCTTGCCGCTCCTCGGCGCAGCGGTAATGGCGCCTGAAGAGGTTAAGCGCATATTCTTCCACATGACAGCCATCCAAGCCTTTTTTGGCGGTTTGGTGGCTGGAAAAATGGGTGAAGGAACCATAAACGCTGGATTGAAGCACAGCCTAGTGCTAATGGTCTGCGGCTACATAGCCCTAAAACTCTTCCTATAGGAGGCTGATGCAATGCAAGGGATTTTGAGGCTTTTTGCGGATAAACGGGCTATAACCCCAGTGTTAAGCAACCTTCTGCTCATGATTGTGGCAGTAGCCGCCATGTCCATAGCAGCCACAGCCACCTACGTCATAACAACAAACCTTAGGGAAACCATGGGCGAACGCCTGATAATAGAAGACGTTTGGTTCAACAACGCGACTGGCGTTAACCGCGTAAGCGTTTACGTACGCAACATCGGCAAAGTTCCCTTAACCATCTCAACAGTCTACATAAACCACACCCGTCAGTCTTCACTAAAGCTTAGTTTAGGGCTGGAGGAGCATGGATGGCTTAACATCACTTACCATTGGACAGCCAACAGCCTATACCACGTAGACATTGTAACATCAAGGGGGAACCATGTTGGAGGCTATTATAAGGCACCTTAGACGCTTCAAAAACGCCAAACACGGCATAAGCAACGTGCTAGTCGTAATGCTAAGCCTAATCCTAGTTGTGGTCATAGCAGCGAACGTAGTGCTCTGGAGCTACCAAATGAACCAGCTAGACCTAGAAAAAGCACAGGAAAAATTCGAAGTAACCAATGCTGGACGAATATCCCAATTTTTCACAAACACCCATGAGTATCTGATTAAAAGCGGCAGACTCATCGACGGAACATATGTGGACACGTGGGCTGTTGACGATGCATATGAAACCTTCAGAGAAGAAATTACGCTATCTTCAACCTCGAAAACCAACGCTTTCATCGCTTACAGAGATTACACACTTAACATTCCTAAAGCAAGGACATGGAACGGAGAAGCAGCAAGCTGGAGCATGCAAATTGAAATGCCCAACGCTGGCAGTCCAGTTCGCTTCGTCAGAGTTGCCTACTCGCCATTAGAACAGAGAAGCACCGAAACAATAGCCGTAACATTGTCGGATGATGGATTATTAGACGCCTATGTTTGGAATGGCACCTCATGGATTATTGAAAACGATGTTGCCCGAGTTTGGACCACTGCACCCTCCGCCGCTCAGAGACCTTATGACGTTGCCTATGAAACCGCAAGCGGAAGAGCATTACTAGTTTACGATGTTGCCGTTGCAGACGCAACAAAAGATTTAGGCTACAGAATTTGGACCCCAAATGTGGGATGGAGCAGCGAATACTACATCAATTTTCCCGGTGTAGCCTCAACAAACCCGACAATATCTTTTGTGAAATTGGCAAGAAACCCAGACCCTAATTCAAGCCAAATCGCAATGGTTTTCCTAGACCAGACAAACCAAGACTCCTTTGCAGCCATATGGAATGGGTCAGCGTGGACGTTAATGACGACGCTGACAACAACCACTGGGGCAACTTCAAACACGCGGGAATCCATAGGCATAGCCTACTCAACATACTACAAGAAGATTTTAGCCGTTAGCGGAAATGGGACGGATAGCATAGTGTGGAAATGGTATGTGCAAGATGAAACCGACTGGAGAACAGGAGCCCCCTTCGACCCAGACCCAGACGCAGGCAACCATGTTTGCTTTATCACTTTGAAACCAGACCCAGCGGCCAACGTAACACACGATTATATCATGCTCACTGGAGTAAACAGCTTAAACGACTTAAACGCTTGGGCATGGAACATGGCTGAAGAAAACCCATGGGGGTATCATGTAATAAACGAGGTTGATGACGGAGTAGACACCTACTCGCAGAGATGCGTAGACTTCGCATGGGAACCAACTGGCAATAAGGGACTGATTGTTTGGGGAACCACAGCCGGCTACATAAACTATAACACTTACTCCATTTCATTAGGGTGGGGGTCAGATTGGACGAATAGAAGATTGGCGTCCGTAGGCACTCACCCATGGATTCAATTGAAAACAAACCCGAGAAACATTGAAGGCGACGTGAGATTACTCGGCGCTTTTATAAGTTCCTACAACAACATTGGGGCTCTAAAGTGGGACGGTGTAACCCTCAATGTTATGGATTACGCCATAACCACCAATGCTGTAGGATACGTTTATGAATGTTTTGATTTAGATTTCTGCAATTACGGCACCGCTTACAGCCTTAGCCTTATCGGAGATTTCGTCTTAGACACAAACCTTTACAGTCCTACGCAAGTAGATTCCGTTGAAATTCAAATTCGCTTCAGGGCAAGCGACACCCTCAATGATTGGCTTTTGAGGGCATATAATTGGACAAGCGGACAATACGAAGTGGGGCAATTTTCAGCGGCAACATATTTCAAAGATCACACGGTTTTTCTGCAAGATTCTTGGCAAAGCTACGTGAACAACAACGGCACATTAAGGCTGGAGTTCTGCAACGCAAACGAGGATGCCTACCAGACAACAGTTGATGTAGACTTCTTCGGAGTTAGAATACTACTGAAAGGAGCAATCTTAACTGTCAGAAACTGCGGTGCCTCAACCATTCATATAGTTTCAATATGGGTTATCAATGCAACACATCATAGGCGTTATGATGAAAACTTGTTCATAAACCCTGGGGAAACCATAACACACGTCAGGGAAGATATAACACTGCCTTCTGGAAACTTTACCGTAAAAATTGTAACCGAAAGAGGGCGTACAGCCCTATTTATAAGTGGTTAACCCTTGGTAACGTCATTATTTCTTAGCCATTTTTTCCTTGAGCGCTTTCATGACTTCTTTTGCGTCTCTGGCTTCTATCACTTTAATGTTGTAAAGTTCTGCCATCTTTTTGGCGTTTTCGCTTAGTTTTGGAATTGCTATTAAGTAGGCGTTTTCCGGTGAAACGTCGTATATTTTTGCGAAAAGGGCGATTACAGGTTGTTCTGAAACTATGTCTTCCGTTGCGATTGCCACGTCCATAACCGTTACTTTTTTCGTCAAGTTTCCTTTGTAGGCGGCTATGTCAAACATGTGGTTTGCGCCAGACTCCCCTTTAAGGAAGGCTGGAGCCTCAACCTCAAACCCGCTTTCAACAAGAAACTCCTTTATCGGAGCGACGAAAATCCATCCGGCAGTTATTTCGCCCTTAATTTCCTCGTTAAGCGTGTAGAAGTAAACATCCTTTATTTCCACCTCCTCAAATGTGAATTCGGCTTGGCAGTCTCTGCAGAAATGCTTCGGGACGGGAATATCAAAGCTTTTTCCGCAGTCTTGGCATGTGCACCATATCCCAGCCTTTCTGTAATCCACGTCTAATTTTTTCAGTTCTTCATGGCATTTGGGACAGACAAGTTTGTCTCCCTTTCGAAAGTTTTCCTCCACATCCATGTAACCGCATTTAACATGTTCTATAAGGGAGCCTTTTTGGATGTTGAAGGACTTGCAGTAGGGGCAGCAATAATGGGTGGAAACACTTTGCGAACCACAGTTTGGGCAATATAGTATTTTGTCGTAGAGCCTTCTTTCAAGGATTCCAGCATCATAAAGCCTGTTTAAAAACTCTTCAACGTTTGAAGCGTCTCCTAAAATTTTTTCAACTTCTAAGTATCTGTAGCCGACCTTGGGGTCAAAAGCGGGTTTAAGCTCATTTATTTCATTGCTTAAGAATTTACCTAGAAAAATTTGTACGTCCCGCTCCTTATACAGCTCCAGCCTTTCAGATTTTCCCGACTTTGGCATTAAATCCCCATACCAGCTACCGCTGAGCAAACCTCTCTAAAGTTTCAAACTTATTAATAAGAGTTTTTTATTGTTAAAACTTTCCATAAAAAGCGGATTCCTAGAAAAGTTTTAAAGCCTTGCAATGTTTCTGTTCTCCAAAAGGGGCGATGTCTCAAATGAGTTCAAAAGCAAAGAGGCTGGTGCGTTGTCCAAAATGCGGTTTCGCGTTTGACATATCCTATGGCAGGGCTTTCGCTTGTTCAGGGTGCCCATCAACAGTTCAGTGTGGATATGCCAAATGTCCAAAATGTGGGCATGAGTTCCCATTACAGTAACTCGTAACAGTTTAAGGCAGCTTAAGGCATGACAGTCATGTTTTTTAACTTGAATTCTCATATTCATGAAGCAAATTTCAGGGCACTAGCGTAACGGTGATGGCTTGTCAACTAAAACGCCTCCTAAACGTTTGACATTTCGGTGGACTACCCTTAAGGGGATAACAGCCTTAATCCTATTCCTCATAGCAGCCGCTTTAATTGAATATGTAATAGTTGTCTATGCTGTCGCGCTCGGGGTCAGAGAGGAGAACCCCCTACGATGGGAAACCCAATTTCCAGGCACAGACTGGACAGCGACTATCAGTGTGAGCCCGTTGTTTCATCTGGTTCCCCTGTCAACTATGGTGGCGCTTGTCTTCAGTTGGATTTGCCTAACAAGGTATATGGCGGTGAAAACCCCAAAAGTCTCTAGAGAAAAGCCCAAACTCTCCCAGAAAAGGAAAGGAGAAAAATTCACGACGAAAATGGGGAACACTGTAAGAAACTTTTTTGGCAAAATAAAGTCTAGAATGCTTAAGGTTAAGGGAATAGCTTACATCTGGAATAAAGTGAGCGCCGCGCGGGTGACGATAAAAAGTGCCATAGTACTGCTGCTTGTTTTTTCAACCTTAATTCTTTTAGCATCCGTCTTGGCTTATCCACATCTAATCCATCAAACTTTTTCAAATCTTTACCAAGGCAATCCTTCACTGCTCGAGTTTGTTAAATCAACAAACAACGCCTTGAGAGGTTTTGCAGAAGCCGTAGCGCCGATTGGATGGATATGCTCTGCTATAAACAACGCCTTAATATCAGCTGCTCCAGGCTTTAGAGACTTCGTTTTAACCCTTGGAAGCGTAACAAAGCCTTTGGCTGATTTGCCACCAGCTGGCAAGTATTTGGCTTTTCAAAATCTTGCAGCTTGGATTTCCGCTTTAACAGTTCTTTTTTACGGAGCCTATATGCGAAAAGGTTATCGCTATAGAAAGCCAAAGAGAAGCTAGAGGCTTCATGGATGGCTGACCGTCCAAGGTTTGGTCCAGCAGGGGTTCCTCCAGCTTTTAAAGCGATGAAAGCAGCCTTAGCTGATGTTCCAAGACTTTTGCGGGAAGAGGGGTTAGATGCATTTGAGTATCAGGCGGTTCGCTGGGGTGAAAAACCCCAAATTAAAAGGGAAGAAGCTGGAAAACTGGGTTTGAAGGCTAGGGAAAACGATGTTTTGCTTAGTTTACATGGTTCTTATTTCATAAACCTCTGCAGCGGAAAAGAAACCATTGAAGCCAGCAAAAACCGCCTCATTGCTTGCGCCACAGCCTCCCAATGGATGGGCTCCAAAATAGTGGTTTTCCACCCCGGATTTTATGGCAAAAAAACGCCGAAGGAAGTTTTCGAAGGGTGTTTAAAAGCCCTAAAAGAGGTTGTTGAAAGGTTAAGGACGCTGGGAATAAGGGATGTTAAACTGGGTCCGGAAACCATGGGAAAACCTTCCCAGTTCGGCAGCCTAGAAGAAGTTTTGGCTTTGTGTGAAAATGTTGAACAGACTCAACCAGTCGTAGACTGGGCGCACTTACATGTAAGAGAGCGTGGACGCTTCAAAACGGTTGACGACTTCCGCAAAGTTGTAGAAACTATTGAGAGGCGTTTGGGAACCGAGGCGGTTAGAAACATGCATTGTCATTTCACCAAAGTGGAGTTCACGGATAAGGGAGAGAAATGCCACCACACAATGGACGAAGTGGAATATGGACCAGACTTTACCATGCTTGCGAAGGTCATAGCAGAGTTTAAGCTAAACCCAGTTATAATAAGCGAAAGCCCAGTATTGGATGTTGACGCAATAAAAATGCGAGACATACTTCAAAAGGAAATGGAAACGCATTTAAAAATTGCTTAATGCGATATGTTTTTCTATGCTGTTTGTGTGCTGTTTATGGGTGTCCCGTCTTGGTTAGGCTGAGGGGATTTCAAAAACTTGTGTCTGTTGAAGAGGCAAGACAGCGGCTATTGGATGGTTTAAAAATTAAGAGAAAAACTGTTATGGTTCCTATTTATGATGCCCTTAACCGTGTTCTTGCCGAAGATATAATTGCAGAGGAAGACTTGCCAAGATTTGATAGGTCAGCAGTGGACGGTTACGCGGTAAGAGCCGAAGACACTTTTGGCGTTTCTCAGTTTAAGCCGAAAATCCTTAAACTCACAGATGGAAACAAAGTGAAAAAGGGAGAAGCAAAACAAGTTTGGACTGGGAACCTGCTTCCAGAAGGCGCAGACGCGGTTTTAATGTTGGAAAACGTCAAACGCTCTGACAATGAAATAGAAGTTTGGACTGCTGTTACACCCGGCGAAAACGTTTCCAGAAAAGGCGAAGACGTTGTAAAGGGCGAAATTGCAGTAAAAGCTGGAACTCGCCTAAAGCCTCACCATTTGGGGTTAATAGCCTCTTTAGGCGTGGCGGAAATCAACGTTTTTGGAAAACCAAAAGTGGCAGTTTTAGCCACTGGAAACGAGCTTGTAGAAGTTGGACAAAAACCCCGAGAAGACCAGGTTTTTGAGGCTAACAGGCTGGTTATTAAGGCTTTATGCCTTGAACTTGGCGCTGAGCCGCTGGATTTGGGAATAGCAAAAGACGATGTGGCGGAAATTTCGGAGAAAATTAGGCTAGGGCTGGAAAAGGCAGATATGGTGTTAACTACTGGCGGCACAAGTGTTGGCGCCTCAGACCTTGTTCCCACAGCCATAAACAGCATAGGCAAGCCAGGCGTAATAGTTCACGGTGTGGCAATGCGCCCAGCTATGCCTACAGCCCTTGCCATAATAGGCAATAAGCCCATAATAATTCTTTCAGGCAACCCAGTAGCCGCCATGTTCGGCTTCGAAGTTTTCGCCAGATCTTTAATCCTTAAAATGTTGGGCGTCAAATGCGAAAGAAGACCAGTTGTTAATGCAAGGTTGACGCGTAGAACAGCAACGGCTCTTGGAAGAAGAACCTTCGTGCGGGTTCGCGTATTCCAAAGTGGCGGCGAATTTTACGCGGAGCCCGTGAGCGCTAGGGGTTCAGGCATAATCTCAACCATGACTAGGGCGAATGGCTATGTTGTTGTTCCAGAAAACCGTGAAGGCTTAGAAGAAGGCGAAACCGTTCAAGTCCACCTTTTCGACACATTAGAGGAGGCTGACAAAGGTGTTTAGAAGGCTTCTCACCTTTGAAGAGGCAAAGCAAACCATCCAAAAACATTTCGAGGCTAAACCCTTAGGCGTGGAAGAGGTTCCGCTTCTAGAAGCCCACAACCGCGTTTTAGCCGAAGATATAACAGCCTCTTTTGACATCCCGCCTTTTAACCGTTCAACCGTCGACGGCTACGCAGTAAAAGCCGAAGACACCTTCGGAGCATATGAAAACAAGCCAGTGAAACTGAAAATTTGCGGAACAGTAAATGTTGGAGAAAAACCAAAAATCACCGTGACAAGTGGAAAAGCAGCCGAAATAATGACTGGAGCGCCAATGCCAGAAGGCGCAGACGCCGTTGTCATGGCTGAACACACAGAGCGAAAAAACAGCGAAATCTATGTTTACACTGCCGTGGCAAAAGATGAAAATGTAATGAAGGCTGGAGCAGACATAAAGAAAGGCGAAACAGTAGTTAAGAAAGGGCAGCGGCTGGGAGCGCGAGAAATAGGCGCCATAGCAGCCCTAGGAAAAGCAAAAGTCAAAGTCCACAAAGTTCCCCAAGTGGCAGTTCTATCTACTGGCGCCGAAATAACCGAACCAGGCAAGCCCCTCACTCCAGGAAAAATCTATGACATAAACGCTTACAGCCTAAGCGCAGCAATCCTCGAAAGCGGAGGAAAACCAGTTTATCTTGGAGTTTTCCCAGATGATGCAGCAACCCTTGAAAAAACGTTAAAAAAGGCGTTGGTCTCCGCAGACATGGTCATAACTTCAGGCGGAGTTTCAGTCGGTCCTAAAGATGTTGTTCCAAAAACGTTGGGCTGTCTTGGAAAGCCAGGCGTTATTATATGCGGAATAGCCACAAAACCTGGAAAGCCCACAACAGTGGCTGTGGTGGATGGAAAGCTTATTTTCTCCCTCCCGGGACACCCAACCTCTGCTCTGCTAATTTTTCACTTGCTTGTGCATCCAATTATTAAACGTATGGCTGGAAGGAAACCAACGAAACCAGCTACGGTGAAGGCTTTAGTCTCCACAAGAATGTTTCCAGCAAGGGGGAGACGCACATTCACCATGGTGAAATTAAAAAAGAACAAAGCAAAAGGGCTTTTGGCTGAGCCTGTTCCAGTTGGACTTTCTGGGGCAATAACAACACTTTTGAAGGCTGACGGTTTTGTTGAAATTCCGGAAAACCAGCAGTTTGTTGATGTAAACGAGGAAGTCATCGTGCACCTTTTTAAAACCCTAGAAGAGTAAGCTTTAAAATTCAAGTTTCTTTCTTCTAGCAGCCACGTAAACCGTGAAAACCCATGAGAAAATTAGATAGGCAACCATAGCCGTGTCGACGAGAACATCGCTTTCCATGGTGGAGTAAAGCATGGAAACAGCGAAAACCGTAACCATAATGACGACGGCGAAAACACTCCAGAGAGCCCAGCTCCTCCGTCTGAATAAGCCATAGGCTGTTGCCAAACTAATCACACCCAACAAGCCTATATGTATTAATCTAAAGTCTGTGATGGCTAAAACCACGAGGCATATGACGCCGAGAACAGCGTAAAAAACCGAAGCTGCAAGCATTCCGCCATCTTCAAACTTTAACTTCACTTTCAAACCCATTTTGTCAGCCTTCCAAATTAATGCAATAAATGAAACATTATGATTAATAAATTATATGCCTCTTAACGGTTGGGATGGCACAAAAATGGTTTCCTTTACGCCTTATAGGATATTTCTATTTTGAAACACCCCTTTTATAGGGTAACTGCCACTGCCTCTCCTGGAGAAAGGAGCATGAGAAAGTCTGGAGCCTTATATCTATTCATTACTCTGCTAATGTTGACTGTCATCAGTGCACAGACTTTTTCTGTTGGCGGATGCCGCCGAGATTCGAAACCTCCAACAATTCACCAAGTATGGCAACATCCAACAATACCTGAATACGAAGACAGCGTGCTGGTTCTGGCTTACATAACAGATTCAAAAAGCGGAGTTGCCAATGCAAATTTATGTTACACAGTCAACGGAGGGGAAAGCATCCAAGTGGCTATGAACAGGACTCGTGATTTATATTTCATTGAAATCCCGCCTCAACCTTACAATTCAACAGTTACATATGTGATTTACGCCTATGACAAGGCTGGGAATAAGGCGTGCTCCCAACAATACGCCTATGCAGTAGGCGATTTTCACCCTCCAATCATTACTTTTATTGAGCGGGTTCCAGCCCAACCAAATTACAATGACACTATTGTAGTTGTTGCCAATGCAACTGAACCCCGGCTTGCCAGCGGCGTAAAAGAACTCGTTTTATCCTATAGCAACGACACGGTTTGGACAAGCGTTAAAATGGAGTTTAATGGCACGTTGTATAATGCGACAATACCAAGGTTTCCTTATGGAACAACCGTCCACTACAAAATATGCGCAGTTGACAAGGCTGGAAACACTGCAGAATTAGACGTTTACTCCTACGAAGTGGATGACCGTTATTTGCCAGTTGCCACAATTACTGCTCCAAAAAATGGATGCTTCCTTTCAAAAAGTGTAAACGTCACGTTTTATGTTCAAGACGATAACTTATACGAGGCTAAGCTGACGCTTGACGACGCTTTTCTGGCAGCATGGAACACCACGGGATTCCACACATACATATTAGACACCGCGATGCTCAGCGACAGCCTCCACGAATTGTCATTGGAAGCGTTAGACAAGGCTGGAAACATGGCAAAACAAACAATCAAAATAACAGTAGACAACACAGCACCCGAAGCCGAAATTCTATGGCCTAAAAACGGAAGCCTCGCCAGAGACATCACGCTTGTCAAACTTCACGCTGAAGACGCAAACTTTGAGAGAATGGAACTAAAAATAGATGGATACGTCTACGTTTGGGAGATAAAAGACCAAACCTATACTTGGAACACCACCAATTACAGCGACGGCGCCTACGACATTACCTTAACAGCGTTTGACAAAGCCGGAAACAAAGCTGAAAAGAGGATAACAGCAACTGTGGATAACACAGCCCCTATGATAGGCGGAGTTTCATGGACCCCAAAAGAGCCGAAAACAAACGAAACTGTCAAGGTTTCTGTTCAAACAACTGATAACGGAAGCGGAATAAAAACCGCCACCCTATGGTTTAGACGCTTAGGCGAAGAATGGCAAAGCCTACCTATGACCTTGGAAAACGGCAACTGGACTGGCATAATCCCAGGACATGAAGAAAACACCATAATAACCTTTTATGTAGAAAGCAGCGACAACGCGGGAAACGTTGCAGAAAGCCTTGAAAACCACTACATCGTCAAATCTGCCATAGGCGAAGGCTTTCCAGGTTTTCCGTTGTACTGGCTTTTACTGGCGGTAATAGCCATTTTTGTAATTTTAGCTTCCACAGCCTACTACTTGAGAAAAAGGAAACGTGTTGCTGGCAGTGCCACTTATTTAGCTGTTTCAAGTCTGTAATAAGTGAATACGCGAAGGGAGACTGTTTGCCGTTCACCCCATTCCATCTAGGACCAGCCTTATTTTTTGGTTTAGCTTTGCTCTCCATTTTTGACTTACCAACATTTTGGTAGCAAGCGTGATTTCAGACATTGAGCCTTTTTGCGTTATTTATTTTCGCGTTTATGGGTATTCGCTTCACGGTTTTTTCCATTCATATTTAGGCGCATCTTTTTTGGCTTTTCTGACAGCGCTTATTGTTTATCCGTTTAGAGGCACGCTAAAACACATCATGGAGGCTTTCTAAATACCGCAGCAGAAATCTTCTTTCAAGAAGCTCTTATCCACATCTTTTATAGGGGTCTATTTCCACGTTTTTCTAGATTCTTTTCTTTACGGAGAAATGATGCCCTTCTATCCCTTACAAGGAAACCCATTTGTTAACATGCTGGATTTTTGGGGCAGCTATAGTGTTGTTTATGGATTCTGCAGCCTATCCTTTCTCTTAGGGTTTTCGTTTACATCTTAAGACTTATGCGCGCCAAAACTTAACGCCAACTCTGGTTTATATTGGACGAGAACTGAAGGGTTTAGGGCAAATTGCAAAAGCATTAGAAAAGACAGTGAACACCGCACAAAAATAACCTATAAAGCGAAAAAGTTTAGAACTTCCCCAGTGAAAACTGTTAAGCGTTTGTGGAAGGATTATGGATGGGTTACCGTGAACTTTTCGCTTCTCAAGCAAACGTTTTCAGCGGTTTCCAAAAAAGCTTCGAGGAAGCAGACTACGTGATTTTAGGGGTTCCCTTCGATGTCACGAGCACTTATAGGACTGGAGCGAGGTTTGGACCAAACGCCATAAGGGCAGCATCCATAAACATTGAAACCTACAGTTTCCGCAGCAACGTCGACGTCGAGGATTTGCGGCTGCATGATATTGGCGATTTGCACGTGTCAGCAGACGTGGAGGAAACTCTGGAGAGGCTGGAAAAAGTCGCCGGAGAAATTTTAGAGGCTGGAAAAACCCCAGTCATCATGGGCGGAGAACACACCATAACTTTAGGCGCGTTAAAAGGTTTAGGCGACAAAGCCTCAAAGACTGCTGTTGTGAGTTTTGACGCACATCTTGATTTGCGCGACGAGTTTATGGAGTTGAAGCTTTCCCACACAACTTTTATGCGGAGAATAAATGAGCAGTTAAAGCCAGCTAAAATTATCGAAGTTGGCACTAGAGCAGTTTGTAAAGAGGAACTTGGCTATGCAAGCAAATCTGGAATAGAGTTCGTAACCGCACAACAAATTAGGAAAGAGGGAGTGAAGCATACGCTGAACGTTTTAAAACAAAAACTGTCGGACGTGAAAAGTTTTTACGTGTCTGTAGATATGGATGTTCTCGACCCCGCCTATGCTCCAGCAGTACAAAACCCCGAACCCGACGGCCTTGAGACTCCCGCTTTACTGGATATTTTATGCGGTTTGCTTGATGAACGTGTTGTAGGTTTTGACGTAGTAGAGGTTGCGCCAAACTATGACCAAGGAGTATCAGCCATACAAGCTGCAAAGGTGGTTTTTGAGGCATTATGTAGCATAGAAAAATCGCGGAGAAACTAAAACCCCCATTTTCGCTTTTCACTTTCTAACTCTTTAAATTTCAATTACAACCTTGTTTCGGTCTGGGCAACCTGAAGTAAACTTGTCTTTGTCTTCTTCCCATGGAAAGGCTCCACCAAACTGCAAAGTCACCAAGTATGGAAAAATGAAGTTATAAAAGAAACCGCAAACGTTCGGTGCTCTAAGGCTTTTCCTCGCCTCTCGGAGTAAAGCGTTAAGTCGAACTCCTCTCCAATATGGTGTCCCGCTGAGCATTCGCCTTCAACCTTTACAATTCTTCCAACCAATTTGCATCCTTTCAAAACAGCACCTCTCAAGGTCTTGTTTAGGCTTATTCCTTTAACAATTTTGCTATAAAAAAACCGTTACACTTGTGTATGTGAGGATAAAGCCTCTGGCATTTTTCCATCCCCCTTAAGCCTGGCAAACCAATTTTTGGCTCTATTTCGGTTAGTGAAAATTCCGGATGCCATTTCAAAAATCGTTCAATAAGCATTTCGTTTTCTTCAACTGTTATGCTACATGTAGAATAGACCAGTGCACCACCGGGCTTGACTTTTTCAGCGCTGTTTTCCAGCATTTGCCACTGGATTTCAGCCATCTTCTCGATGGAGCGCGGTGTGAGCCTCCACTTGGCTGAGGGAAGCTTTGCAAAGGTTCCTGTGCTTGTGCAAGGCGGATCTAAAATCACCATGTCAGCTTCTACGACGAAAGGCAGCGGGTTGCATGCATCCGCAATTATTGGTTCAGCTATTTTGACACCCATTCTTGCAACTTCATTTTTCCACACACCCATTCTTCGCCTTGAATAGTCGACGGAATAAATTGTGCCATGGTTTTGCATAAGCTGCACCAAATAGGTGGTTTTTGCTCCGGGCGCTGCACAAACATCCAAAAGCACTATGCCAGGCTTGGGGTTTGCGGCTTCTGCGGCGAAACAGCTGGCTTTGTCTTGGATGTAAAATAAGCCTTCTTGGAAACTTTTGGTTCTGGTTAGGGGCTGTTTTGTGCCTAAAATCTTGTAGGCATAGCGCAACCCCTCAATCTTTTCCACTTTAACCTTCTCTTCTTCAAGCCTTTTCAGAATCTCGTCTTCGCTTCCTTTAAGAGTGTTCAGCCTTATGTAGGTTGGAGGATTTTCCAGATTGGCTTCCAGCATGGCTAGGGCTTCTTTTCTTCCGAAAAGCTTGAAGCAATATCGCACAAACCATGTGGGATGAAAAGTTAAAAGCCCAATGCATTCCTCATCCCCCACGCCTTTAAGGATGATTTTCGGGTTTTCTGTTAAAAGTAAACCAAGAAAGGGCTCAACCTTTTGAAGGTTTTTCCACCCCAAAATTGAACGCGCCAGCCTTACAACGTTTTTTGCCTCTTCAACATTGATTTTCGACCAGTTTTTGGCAATTCGCATTTGGCAAACGTAAAGCCTCAAGAAGGATTGAACACCCAGCGTGAAGTCGCTCATGGCTTTTGGCTTCAAAACCTCGTTGATGAAACGGTCTATGAAGTTGAGGCGCCTAACAGTCTCGCACAAAAGCCCATAGGCAAAACGCAAAGTGTTAACGTCGCTGACATCCAGCTGTTTGGCTGTTCGAGCCAAGGCCAAGCGCTCGCTGATTTTCTCCTTCTCCATCCAGCTTAGGGCTTCAATGGCTAAACTCCAAGCCTCTTTAAGCATGCCTTTCACTTACTAAACTACATAGAGTGAACAGATAAGTAAATGGAGAGATTAAAAGTTTCCATGACATGAACATGCGATTCTTAATCTTTAGCTTTAAAGAGTTTTTGTTCTCTTTTCCTTTGTAGTTTGAGTTGCATTTCCTCACAGCGTCTATACCACAGTACCTCGTAATCTTTTTGGGGGATAACCCTATTTTTGAGGTCGGCTATTGTGCGAATTTTCGCCTTCTTGCACCATTTAACACAGATTTGGTAGGCGCCCCAATCAAGCTCTTCGTTTTCCCAATAGACTGGAACTTTAGTAAAGCCTAACAAGAAGGCGGCAAAAGCCCTCGTATGTCCATCTACAAAGATTATTTCATTACCCAGTTTCTTTACTGGCATGGGTTCTATCGATTTGGGATTTTTGGAATCAACGGTTTTCATTACTTCGGATAGCTTCTCCGAACTGATGAAGAGCTGGGTTGGCTGTATCTTGTCAAGCTTCATCATGAAAGTTTTAACCATGAGCTGTCTAATTAAAATTCTTAAAAGGCATATTTTAGAGTTTAACCTCACACTTAGAAATCATGCCTAGTAAGGTTTTTAGTCTGTCCCACCAATATTAGGTTAGGTTAAGAGCAAGTATGGCGCAGAAAAGGCTGGATGAATTCTCAGCGCTGAAAGCTGAACCTCAAAAAGCTGAAGCGGAAGCCTTGCCTTTCACCACAGCGCTAGAAAAGGAGAAGCAGCAGCAGGGTTTTCCACCCTTAGCCCCAGATAATCTTCCACCATCCTATTTTGTTTCGGCCACCTACGACGGAAAAACTGGAAAAGCGTTAATCAAACTTTACGAGCCAGTTTCATGTCGAATATACTTCTGGTATGACAACACTGGGCATAAGCCATATTGCTATACAAACCTATCGCCACTAGAACTTGAGAAAATCGACCGTTTAATGAACCATCCTGGTTTTGACCATTTTGAAATTGAGGAAAAAATCGACCCGCTTCAAGATAAGACTGTTAGTGTTACAAAAATTGTGGCTGAAGACCCTTTAGCTATTGGAGGACGCCCAAAAGGCTGCATCAGAGACATTATACCAGAAGATTTTCCAAGAATTTCAGAGGCATCCATAGCTGCTGAGGCTGTTAAGGTTTGGGAATCTAAAATAAAATATTACCAGTCTTACATTTATGACCGCGAACTTTTACCCGGCATGCTCTACGAGGTTAAAAACGGCAGTCTCTTTCCAAAACCGTTAGAAGAAGCAGAGCGAATGGTTCAGCAAATTGTGGGGATTTTTAAAGACGCTGATGCTGAAGAACTTGAGCATATTGAGCAGTGGGCAAGGCTTCTGGAGTATCCAGCCCCAAAATTCCGCTACATTGCCATAGACATCGAAGTCTATTCGCCAATTCCAACGAGAATGCCTGACCCCCGCGCGGCGGATTACCCCATTGTCTGCGTCTCCCTTTACAGCTCAGACAACCAGAAGCGTGTTCTACTTTTAAAGCGAGAGGGAGTCCGTGAAGGAACGGAGCACTTGCCCGCAGATGTGAAGATTGAGTATTTTGATTCTGAGGAAAAGTTGATAAGGGCTGTTTTCGAAGTTTTGTGGGTTTATCCCTTCGTTGTAACCTTCAACGGCGACGATTTTGATTTGCGGTATTTGGCACATAGAGCGGAAAAATTTGGCTTCAGAAGAGACGAAATTCCAATAGAGATTGGCAAACGCGTCTGCTTGTTAAAATATGGCGTTCACATAGACCTTTACAAGTTCTTCTTCAACCGCTCCATTCAAATCTACGCCTTTAACAACCGCTACCGCGACGTGACCTTAAGCGATGTTGGAAAAGCCTTAGTTGGATTGGATAAGATACCGTTGGAAAAGGGCATAGGCGACTTAACCTATACGGAACTTGCCAAATACTGTTTCAGAGACGCTGAAATCACCTACAAACTCACAAGCTTCGAAGACGAGCTAGTCCTAAAGCTCATTCTTGTTTTGGCTAGGATAAGCAGCATGCCTATGGAAGACGTCAGCCGCCAAGGAGTTTCCCGCTGGATAAGGAATTTCATGCACCGCGAACACCGCAGAAAAAAACTGTTAATTCCCAACGCAGAAGACATCCTAGCCTTAAAAGGGAAAACAGCCACAAAAGCCATAATAAAAGGGAAAAAGTACAAAGGCGCCATAGTCGTCGAACCAGTGCAAGGCGTCCACTTCAACGTAGCCGTAATGGATTTTCCAAGCCTATACCCATCAATAATAAAAGTTTGGAATTTGGGCTACCAATCCATTTTATGCAATCATCCAGAATGCCGAACAAACCTCATACCAGACACGCCCCACTGGGTTTGCCGGAAAAAACGCGCTTTAGAAAGCCTTCTAATAGGTTCACTTAGGGACTTGCGAGTTCAATGGTATAAGCCGAAATCCAAAGACAAGGCTTTACCAGCAGAGCTTAGAAGCTGGTACAACGTTATTCAAGGCGCCTTAAAAGTAATTTTGAACGCCAGTTACGGTGTTTTCGGAGCTGAAACCTTTGATTTATACTGTCCGCTAGTGGCTGAAGCAACAGCAGCCATAGGGAGACATGCCATAACTCAGATAATCAAAAAAGCTGAGGAACTTGGCATCCAAGTGCTTTACGGCGACACAGACAGCGTTTTCCTAAAAAATCCTTCAAAAGAACAGATACGCGGATTGGAAGAGTGGACCGAGAAAACGCTTAAAATGGGCTTGGATGTGGATAAGGTTTACCGTTACGCAGTCTTCAGCTCCCGCAAAAAGAATTACCTAGGCGTCTTAGAAGATGGAAGCGTTGACGTGAAAGGGTTGACTGGCAAAAAGCGTCATATTCCCATATTCATTAAAAAGGCTTTTGACAAAATGAAAGAAAGCCTAGCCATGGTGAAAACCCCAGCAGACTTCGAAAAAGCGAAAAAGGACATTATCCAAAACATCCGCGACTGCTACATGCGCCTCAAAAGGCGAGAATGGGAAAGCTTAAGCGAGCTTGCCTTCAACGTGGTTTTAGGAGAGGAACCAGAACGCTACACGAAGACTACGCCACAGCATGTTAAAGCTGCAAGAATCCTAAAAGAAGGAGGAATCGAACTGAAGGCAGGCGACTTGATAAGTTTTGTAAAAGTCGTAAACGAGCCCCATGTCAAACCAGTTGAGTTAGCATCAAAAAACGAGATAGATGTCGATAAATACATAGCCTATCTGCATTCTACATTTGACCAAGTTTTAGACGCTTTAGGCTTAGATTTCGATGAAATAATAGGCTTGACGAAACTGGAACGCTTCATGTAGCCCTCGAATCCCTTTTGCTATAGCGTTTTTCAATGCCGCTTCGATGCAACCCTTCTAAAAGCGCAAAGCCTAAGATGTTTATTGCCACAATGGAACCGACAAAAACGCCAAACAACCCAAGCTCCACTGGAACATCAAATATGAACGCCAAGTAGCCTCCAACAATTATTGTTATAACTGCTGTTTCAACAAAACATCCTAAAAGTCTACGGGTAAAGCCGCCTCTGCCAACATGCCAAGCCAGAGTGCACGCCACAAAGTTTGCAGTTGCTCCGCCAATAATGTCGACGATACCTAAACTACCATAAAAATTAGCAATCAAACAACCAAGACTAGACCCTATGGCAACAGGCATACCGAATATCATTGACAACGGCAACAAAGCATCAGCCACCCTCACTTGATAAATACCAAAGCTTATAGGCGCCAGAAAAATTACTCCCGCAGCGTAAAGTGCTGCAAAAACTGCTGTTAAAGCCAAGTCTTTGCTGTCAAATTTCGTTTTTTCACCTCCCTACTCCCGGGGTTTTTATGGCGGAACGGGTGGGAGGTCCCACTCACCCGCCAACAGAAAACCCATCACAAAAAGAAGTTAATAAATATTCTTCTAAACTTTTAACAACAGAGGCTATGTACCAGTTTCAGATTCATCAGCCAGTTTTTCTTCAGCAGCAGCCTCAACAGTTTCAGCTGTTTCTGGTTCCAGCGTCACGTTTTCCGCTAATGCTCCTCCTTCTCTTCGGAAGAGCAGCAGGTCGACGGGTGGTGGAGGAACATTTAAAATTGTTGAGAGCAGGTACATGGCTGTGAAAGTGTTTTGGTAAACCTTCTGAAAAACGTATGGCACTTTTGTTTCAGGGTCTATTTCCAGCATTTTGTTTATTTCAGTATCCTTTCCCGTGAGGGTTGCGGTTCCCTCAATTTCGAATTTGACAATGCTTGGTTTTGTTGTTAACTGAAGGTGAAAGCCCACTACAACCATTTGGCTTCTCCGCTCTTTCTCTTCAAGCTTCGCCTTAACATCGAAGTTTACGGCTCCAGCTCCGCCTTTAACGTCCAGCTTAACTCCTACTATACTCGTGGTGTCCACTTTAACCGAAACGTTTGGAACATTTAAAGTTGGCAAATAGTTAATTCCTCACGTTAAGTTATGCAATATACAGGGCTCTAATAACCTCCGTGATTAAGCCTCGCCTCTGACAAATTTTTGCCTTTTGTGTGTAGTGCTTTATTACACACAGCCCTAAAACAAGAACAACTGAACAACAACAGCGGCAAAGGTTGAAACAGCCACCAAAAAAGATATTATGGCGACCACTTGCCGCTCAGTCATGGGACGTTTATAAGTGATAAGCGTGATTAAACTCCTTCGATGGTCTGCAAACAGCCTTTTCCCATCAAAAGAAACATTCGCCTTGGTTCGGAAAAAGAAATAGTTCAGCAAAATCATAAATGAATTAAGGATGTAGGGCAGTATCGAAATCAGCAAGCACCATTTTAAATCAGAGATTATTGCAAAGGCGGCCAACGTCATGCCAATGGCGAAGGAGCCAGCATTGCCAACGAAAACTTTTCCTTGAAAGTTGAAGAAGGCAAGGGTAAGCCAAACAGCCAATGGGATTGTTAGGAGAAGAGCGTTCTGTTCCGAGGCAATCATAAGCCCTATCAACACTATGGCTGGGCATACGGTTTCCAAACCGTTTAACCCGCCCAACTGGTTGACAGTGTTCGTGGTTACAGTCACAATTAATGGTATTAAAAGGAAATAGTAGTATACGCCGAAATTTATAGTTCCCAAAATTGGAAGGGTTATGGCTGTCCGCACATGAGGCAGCCTATAAGCCAATGCAATGAGAGGTATAGCCGCAACCAAAGGGAAAAAAGCCTTATAACGCCACCGCAAGTCCATCCAGTCGTCAAGCACGCCCATGAAACCCCCAAATAGAATACAAACCGCCAAGGTTAAAGCTCTGTTAACATTACCGGGCGCGTCGCTTTCAATGAAAAAATGCAGCAAAAACAGATACAACGTACTTGCCAAAACATAAAACACGCCGAAACCCGTTGGAATAAGCGGTTTATTCGGCTTATGATAATCTGGAACTTTTGGAAACAATTATTTCTCGCCTTCACTCTTCTGGGTAGTTAATTTTGTAGAGGCAAACAAGGGGAACAACGCCGCCGTATTTAGTTCCATCATTTTCTAATCCAGCGATGTACGCCTCGCTAAAGTATAGGAGTTGGATTGAAGGTGCTGCGCCGCCTTTCTGCACTTGCCTCCAACGCTCCACGGCGTAATTCATTAGCTTGTATATGGTTGAGTTTTGCCCTTTACTCACAGCAATAAGTTCACCGCTAGTTGCACTTCCATCATTGTTAAAGTCGTGCCAATGCATTCCCAACGTGTAGTTTCCAAACATTTGCCTCACCTCATCCAAATCGCTTGTCCACATCTCGGCATCTGAAATCAAGCCTTCACTTATGAAGCGTTCACGGGCTTTTCCAGATATGCTTGCCATCCAAACCCATTTTCCCTCGTCGCCGCCAGCGTTAGCGAAACTCACGCTGCCAGTTTGACGGTCATAATTGATTGTTGCATACACGAGTATGTATTCAGCGTTATAACGTTTCAGCATTTCTATTGCTTGCGTCTCATTAGACATAAATATGAAGCCAATATTTTGTATCTGGGTGCCGTTTACTGTTGCGTTATCCGCGAGTGTTGTAACATTTCCCAAAACCGTCAACCAGTATCCATAATCCCACCAGCTGCAAACAACAGTCGACCCGCTCAGCCTTGTCCTCGTCCAATAAAGCATGTTTATCCATTCCTGCACTGGTTCGCTGGGTATGAGGGAAAGGCTTCCAGACGATATGGTTGTCGGCGCATAAGCTTGTCTGTAAACCTTTGGCATTGGAAAAGCCACAGTTGTCATCAAAATAAGGAAAATTAAGAAAACTGCGGCTCCACTGAACTCTTTTCCAACATGTTCTAATCCATACTTTTTCTTTACGCTTATTTTAGGCGGCTCCTTCAACAAAGCAATGAAAGGCTTCAAAAGGCCTATGGTGCCAACCGCAGTTAGAAGACTGAAAGCCGGAGCCATCAATACCAGCAACCGCACCATTGAACATGCAAAGTAAAGGGAGGTTAAACCGAAAACGAGGAGGAACAAGTTTTTATTATTCAAGTTTCCAAAAATGAAGAAAAACCCGATAGTGAAGAAGATTATTCCTATGCCAAGGTCGTAGTATATGGAACCCCACGCAGATATTCTATGCTCAGCCACAGACTCATAAAGCGGAGACTCTGCGCGGGTAAAGGGGTTTATAACGGAAAGAAACTTGCCGGTTATGCCTTGCACGTAACCCAACTGCCAAAGAACAGCGAAACCGCCAATTATCAATGCCAGAAAAACAATTACCGCTATGGCTTTCCATTTTTGTGTTGCCATTGCGTTGAGAACCTCGGCGAGGCACAGCAAACCGAAAACACCTGCCACTGCAACTATGGCGCTTGTTAAGAGGTAGTTTGGCGAAAGATATGGAATATTTATGGCAATAAACAGCCCCAGTCCAAAGGTTAGGCTGTAAGTCAAAAACAGCCGACGAGTATACCTCTTCGTTATTAACAAAACGAAAACAAAAAGCGCTGTGAGGCCTATCGGATAATAGGCTGCACCCCAACTAATGCAAAAGTATCCCAAAACAGCTCCAGAAGCAAGGGCATACTTAACTGTTGAACCTATTTGCCTATTCTCCTCAATGGCTCTTAAAAACAGGAAAGCAAAAAGTATGAGGGAGAAAATCCCCACGGTTTCGTCGTCGAAGAAACCTACAGAAGTGCGCTGAATATGGGACGGATGTAAAGCCAATAAAAGCGCAGCCAACAAACCCACGGGTCTGCCGCCTATATCCTCCCCCAAAAAGTACATAACGAGACACGTCAGCATCCCCATTATGGCTGGAAAGAGCGAGCAAAAACTCATAAGGTCTATGCCCGTGCCTAACATCGAAATTATGCTGTAAAGGAAGGCGGCTGTGAGGGGCAATCCTGGATAAGCTTTTTTCGCCACTTCGAATCCTTGTGGATACCAACGTTGGGTGTCATTCCACCATAACCAAGCGAGGAAGCCATTATCCACGCTGTATTTTGCAAATCTATATTGAAAGTATGGGTCGAACTCCGACAATAGGAGATTGGATTTTCCGGTTTTGGGGTCTATTTCCCAACGCATCGGAAAAAGCCTTATGGCAAAGGCTATGAAGAGGATAAGGGTTAATGCTGAAAGGGTTATTATTGAGGTGTGGTTCATTTTTGGGCGGAGTTTTCCAAGATTCTTAATGGCGTTGAGAATGTTTTCCTTTGTGAAGGCTTTTTTGATTTTCATTTGGGTTTCAGCTCTTTTGAATAGATTATGAGGGGTGTTTTATTTCCCTTACGGTTTATTCCGAAGCTATATAGGTGTTTTTCTTTTATACCCGTACTTTTCGGCGTCGTAGAATGGGAAAGGCACAATTTTTGCTTTAACCATTTTTCCGCGGATTTCCACATTTACAATGTTTCCTTCCGTGGCTTGTTGCATTTGAACATAAGCCATGGCGATTCCACATTTTAGCAGCGGCGAAAATGTTCCGCTCGTCACCCACCCTATATTTTCGCCTCCCCCGTCGTAAATTTTGAAGCTTGGTCTAGGTATTCCATGCTCAATCATTTGCAGTCCGACCCGTCTGCGTTTAACCCCTTCGTCCTTTTGTTTCAGCAGCGCGTTTTTTCCTACAAAGTCGGGTTTTTGAAATTTCACTACAAAGCTTAACCTTGCCTCCAATGGTGTTGTGTCCTCGTCTATGTCGTTTCCGTATAGGCATAGTCCAGCTTCAAGTCTCAGCGTGTCCCTTGCGCCTAAACCGCAAGGCTCTATTCCAAAAGCCTTGCCTGCCTCAAGAATGCTGTTCCACACTTTTACCGCGTTGGTTGGCTTTTCCAGTGGTGCGTTCCAAACGTAGATTTCGAAGCCATCTTCGCCAGTATAGCCAGTCCTTGATAGGAAAACGTCTATGTTCGCAAGTTTAGTTGAAGCGCATTTGAAACGCTCGATTTTGCTTAGGTCTGTTGTGCAGATGCTTTGCAGGGTTTTTTCGGCTTTTGGACCTTGAACAGCGAACATTGCAGCTTTATCTGAGATATCCTCTACTTTAACGTCAAAGCCTTTGGCGTTTTTAACTAACCAGTTGTAGTCTTTCTCTCTGTTGGTGGCGTTGGGAACCAACAGAAACTTTTCCTCTTCGAGACAGCTTACAACGAAGTCGTCTATTATGCCGCCTTTTTCGTTGCACATTACAGAGTAGAGGGCGCTGTTAGGCGTTAAAGTTGACACGTCGTTTGTTATTACATGGTTTAGGAAGTTTTCAGCATCCTTTCCAGTTATGATTACCCTTCCCATGTGGGAAACATCGAAAATGCCGACGTTGTTTCGCACCGCTAAATGTTCGGGCACTATTCCCTTATACCATAAGGGCATTTCAAACCCTGCAAAAGTCGTCATTTTCGCAGTTTTGCTGTGGATTTCGAAAAGCTGGATTCTTCTCATCGCAGCCACCGTTTTAAGGCGTGTTTTGCTATTTTATGGGTTTAACTTCAACGTTTAATGGTATAAACGCGAGTTTTCTGCCACATTTTGGACATTTACCGTTGTATTTGTGGAGAATCTCGTCTGGGGGTTTAAGTTCATCCCCCTCATATAAAACATAGCCACATTGATGGCAAACAACACGCTGAGGCATGTCACAACCCTCGATAGTAAAGGGAATACGCCCACACATATTTATTGGTTGCTAATCTGAAACGCGGCTGCACAGAAACTTTTAATTTCAACTATAAGGCTTATTTTGGAGAGTTTCACCTTTAATTGGTAAATGGGTTTGTGCACATATGAAGAAATACACTCTCATTATCACAGAAAAACCAGACGCTGCCCAAAGAATAGCTTCAGCCCTCGACTTGAAAGGTAAAGCAAAGAAAATGGAAGACAACGGAGTGCCCTATTACGTGGCTGAAAGGGATAAGCCCATAATTGTTGTTCCAGCTATAGGGCACTTGTACACCGTAGCCGAGGAAAGAAGCGGGAGAAACTATTATCCAGTTTTCAGTTTCAAATGGGTTCCACGTTACATGGCGGAGAGAGGCGCGAAACAAATTCGAGTTTGGCTTGAAACCATTTCAAAGTTGGCGGAAAACGCTGACACCTACATTGATGCATGCGACTACGACATCGAAGGAAGCATAATCGGATACTGCATACTAAAATACGCATGCGGTGACAAAGACGACATAGCAAAAAGAATGAAGTATTCCACCTTAACTAAGGGAGAACTGGAGAAAGCCTATGCGGAACTGCTGCCAAAACTTGACTTTGCCCTTATAGAGGCTGGAAGAACGAGACATGAAGTTGACTGGCTTTATGGAGTTAACCTCTCCAGAGCCTTAACAATAGCCGCAAAAGACTGGAGTGGAAAATACGCGACACTGAGCACGGGAAGAGTTCAAGGTCCAACATTGAGATTTCTTGTTGCAAGAGAAAAATCGATAAGAAGTTTTGTGCCGACGCCTTACTGGGAAATTAAAGCCGAAATTGAGATTGAAGGGAAAGTTTTCGAGGCTAAATATGAAAAGGACGTGATTGAAACCAAGAAAGAGGCTGAAGCCATTATAGATGCGTGTAAAGGCAAGGATGGAATCGTTGAAAGCATAGACTTCAAACAGTTCCAGCAGATGCCGCCGACACCCTTCGACATTGGCGCATTACAAAGCGAAGCCTACAGCCTCTTTGGATACACGCCTAGGCGAACCCTTGACATTGCCCAACGCTTATACCTAGAAGCGTTAATCTCGTATCCAAGAACCAGCAGCCAAAAACTCCCACCGGCAATAAACTATGAGGAGATACTGAAAAATCTAAGCAGAGTTTCTGAATACAAGAAGTTGACTGCAGAACTCCTAGCTAAAAAGGAACTGAAACCAAACGAGGGCAAAAAAGAGGACCCAGCGCATCCAGCAATTTACCCCACTGGAAACTTGCCAGAAAGAGTTTTAGAAGAGCCGGAAAGGCGAATATGGGACCTTGTTGTGAGAAGGTTTATGGCTGTTTTCGGCGAGCCAGCAATAAGGCAAAGCGTAAAAGTCTGCATTAACGTGAATGGGCAAAAGTTCTTTTCGAGGGGCAGGCAGACGCTTAAAGAGGGGTGGCTTCGCTTTTACGGACCCTACGTGAGGGCTGAAGAGGTTCTTCTACCCCAAATAGAGAAGGAACAGAAACTAAAGGTTAAACGGGTTATTCTTGAAGATAAATTCACTAAGCCGCCGCCAAGGTATAATCCAGGCAGCCTCCTCAAAAAAATGGAAGAGGTGGGAATTGGAACAAAGGCAACCAGAGCCGACATTATACAAACGTTATATGATAGGAAATATGTCAGAGACGAAAGGATAGTTGTAACAGACTTAGGGTTTGAAGTCCTCGAAGTCTTAAAAAACCACTGCCCCACCATCGTGTCCATAGAACTCACGAAAAAACTTGAAGAACGAATGGACAAAATTCAAACAAACATGGAGAAAAGGGAAAACGTCCTATTAGATGCCATTGAAATCCTAAAACCAGTAGTGGAAGAACTAAAAGACAAAGAAAAGCCCATAGGCGAAAAGTTAAGCAACGCAATAAAAAAGGCAAGGCTTGAAGAAAGAATTGTGGGACAATGCCCAATATGCGGAACAGGCACCCTTATGATACTTTATTCAAGAAAAACTGGAAAACGCTTTATCGGATGCACAAACTACTTCAAAAAACTGTGCAACGCAGCCTTCCCGCTTCCCCAAAGAGGAACAGTAAGACCTCTTGGGAGAAATTGCCGCGGATGCGGCTGGCCCACCGTTCAAGTTAGAATCAAGGGGAGACGCCCTTGGAACTTATGTTTTAATCCGGAATGTCCACTGAAAGAGGAGGGGAGAAGAAATGAAATGCAAAGTGTGCAGTAGAGAAGCTGTTGAAAACGGCTACTGCGAGCTCCACGGCAGAGCTTATCAAAGCGTTATGAAAAAGTATGAAATTTGGAAAAGGGCTTTGGAAATTTCTTGGAAAGAGTATTTAAGCGAGATTGCAAAGAATCCCCTTACAGGCGAATGGGCTAAGGAAGTGGCGGAACACTTACTTAAAGGTGGAGAGGAAGAAAGTGGCTCGTAAAGCCAAAAGAACAATCTCATCAATGCCATATTCATTTCAGAAAATCTATAGGAAAATATCAACAATCAAACCATCAAGCATTGTTCTTGCTGCAATAACCATGGCGATTGCCATTTTTCTGTTCGGAGGCGGACTGCACCTCATTATCGTAAAGCCTTATCCGGCGGTGTATTATGGTGGGCGTTTCCTCTTTGTTTACCCACAGTTATCTGAACAGTGGGTTGCAGACAGCCTTATAGCA
Organism: uncultured Candidatus Bathyarchaeia archaeon; assembly: GCA_964501295.1. Classification (GTDB taxonomy): domain Archaea; phylum Thermoproteota; class Bathyarchaeia; order Bathyarchaeales; family Bathycorpusculaceae; genus JABFQN01. The sequence goes on from CAZCSF010000001.1 coordinate 182,347, forward strand.
ATGATTCTCTTCTCCTTAGGCATAATGGGTTCAATTTTCATGTACCAAAGCACAAAATACGCCTACAATCCGAGACAAGCATATCTCATGTTCATGGTGGGCGCCGCTCTCCTTATAATTGCATATGTATCAATAGAAGCCGTGATACATTACTGGAAAGGCGTATAACCTCTTCACCAAGGGTTACTTTTCAAACCTATTTTGTAAGCCGTAAAATTGGTAATTATGTGTAGTGGAGGCGTTATAAGCAGCACTGTTAAGGCAAGTTCTAGGGATAAAACGTTAAATGGAAGGGAAAACGCTAAAGCGCCAATTATAAAATCAATTTGGTCAACAACGGGCAAAAGTTCTCCAGGAGCCAAACCTATCCGCCTTTTCAAAAAGGCGCCTGCCAGGTCTCCAAGCAAAGCCCCCAAGGAAAGAAGAAAACCAAAGGAAATCGGATATTCAGCAAAAGAAAAAGCCTCTATAACACCGACCAGCGTTCCTACGACCAACCCGAAAAAGAAGCCTCTAAAGGTCTTGTTTTTCCCAAAAATTGGTTTTCCATCGTAGAAGTTTTTTCCAAAATCTAAAGGTAAACCTCCTCCCACCAACACTGGCACGGCGTTTGCACAGTAGGCTGGAAGTATAAATTTTAACGCTTCTAAAACCAGCCCAATTAAAGTGTTCATTTCTCCACCATCAAACTGAGGAGTTAAAATACTCGCTTAATCCGGTTTCACATATTTTCAAATAACAAGAAAAGGGTTGGGTAGTCTCTGATTTTTCCTCCACTGTGACCTTTACAACCTTTGGATTTTCAGAGGGTTTCATCGCTATTGTTACGCCTGCCCAAAACTTTAGCACTCTTGTGGCCACTGGTTCAACATCCACGTAAGCATCTTCAAACACGCTTCTCACTTGGCTTACAACAAGAACGGCTATTTTCTGCATTTTCGCAACTTGCGCCAGCCACGCCATCTGCCTATTCAATTCACGGTTCAGCTCAAATTTTTTTCTCGGATTCTCCGCAATTTCTAAGCGGTATAAGTATGTAATAGTGTCGATGACAACTAAGCCGAAGCCCCTTGCTACATAATTGGTCAGCTGGTCTATGGCAGAGGCTTGTTCTTTAAAATCCTTGGGTCTAGCGAGGATTATGAGTTCAGCGATTTTTTCAAAGTCCCCCGAGGAGATTTGGGATAGCCTTTTAGCTGAGAATGTGCCGTCACAGTCCACAAACAACGTCTTGTATCCTTGCCTTGCACAGTTTACGGCGCATTGCATGGCTAGGGTTGTTTTTGCCGTTTCTGCTTCGCCATAGACTAGGCTCACGTTGCCGAGGGACAACCCTCCTTTTAATGTTTCGTCAAGCACCTTACAGCCAGTTGGAATCTTCTGTAGCAACGCCATGCACATCAATAGATATAAACGTCGAAAATAATATTTGGTTTGCTGAAAGGCTTAACAGCGATAGGAAACTGTATGAAGGCTAAAATAGCTGTTGCAACGGTTTCAGGAAAAGCCTACTACCTAATAGTTAATGAATTGAAAAGAAGAAATGTGCCCTTCATAAGCTTAACACCTTATGAACCGGTTCCCATGGAAATAAGGGTTGTAATCACCACAGAAGAGGAGCGCCCCCTAATAAGCCATGAAAACGTTTTAACATTAAAGGAGGGGGCAGACCCTCAAGCATTGATAAATCAAGCACTGCAACACGTAGAGGGAAAGAACTCATACGAAAAAGTTGTGATAGGCATAGACCCGGGCGAAGTTTTTGGGCTGGCGGTTCTGGCAGACGGAAAAGTTATTAAAACTGGAAACTGTTTTAGCATAAAAGAGACTATCAACGAAATAGACAGCGTAATAAAAAACCTAAAAGATGTTAAAACATCAATGATTGCAGTTAAAGTTGGAGACGGCATCCCAGAGTATAAAGAAAAACTTTTAAAGGCTTTAGATAGGCTGTTGCCTTCAAACGTGATGCTGGAAAGCGTAAGTGAAGCTGGAACAGACCGTCACATAAGCGAGGCAAAACATAGGAGGGGGTTAAGAGATATCGTTTCAGCCATAAATATTGCGAGAAGAAACGGTCATAAATTCGCTAGGAGAGAAACAGATGAAAATAACTGTTGAAGCGGGAAAAACCCTTCTAGTCGACGGCCCAGCCTCCGTCACGCTTGTTTCGGGCAAGGCTGAGGTTTTCGGCTATGATTTGAAGCATATGGGGAAAGTTGTTATAAGAGACGGGAAGCGCATGCCCTTCGCAGTTGAAGAAGACGCAACCTTCGAAGTTTCACTTGGGGAAAACGCAAACATGGAGGAAATTGAAGGAAACACCATCCCACTATCATGGGCTGAAGCCTACAAAGAGTTGGAAGCCCTACAAACAAAACCAGTTATGGCAATGGTTTTGGGAACCGTGGACTCTGGGAAAACAAGTTTCTGCACATACCTCATAAACAAGTTGCTAAATGAAAAACGTAAAATCGCCATTCTAGACGGAGACTTGGGACAGTCAGATATAGGCCCTCCAGGCACTGTTGCCTACGCCATTGTGTCTAAACCAGTCACAGACTTGTTTAACCTAGAGGCGGAAAACGCCTTTTTTGTAGGAGTTACCTCCCCAAGCAAAGCCACTGAAAAAGTTATTAGTGGTTTAGCTTTGCTAAAAGAAGAGGTTTTGAGGTGTAACCCAGACTACATAGTGGTGAACACTGATGGATGGGTTGAGGGAGAAGACGCCGTAAACTACAAGGTTCAGCTTATTGAAAAAATTAACCCAGACATAATCTTCTATATACAACAAGACGGGAAGCTAACGCCCCTTTTATCTATGCTTAAAAACTTCAAAACTCTAAAAATTGATTCCCCCCAAACCATAAAGCAAAGAAGCAGAGAGAAACGCAGAAACCTAAGAGAACTTGGCTATATAAAGTACTTGAAAAACGCAAAAGTACAGTCCATACCCGTAAGCTGGCTAAAAATCGAAAGCGACGAACTCCTCGGCTTAAACAAAAGTTTTGGAATGATGAAAAGAGATAGGGAAATCTGCGAACTCCTTGGAATGAAACCACTGCACATTGCAGAGTTGAAGGAAAAAATCTATGTAGTTATTGGTAAAGGCCGCTGGATAGACCCGGAAAGAATTAGCAAAACTGAGGAGATCCTTGGCAAAAAGGTGGTGGTTGCATGGAAGGGAGACGAGGAAGGCTTGCTGACAGCTCTATGCAATGATGAAAGAAAGTTTCTCGGAATAGGGGTTTTACGCGAAGTAGATTATGGAAGAAAAGTGATGAAGATTTACACGCCTGTTTCAAGCAGCATATCAGCAGTCGCCATTGGAAAAGTTAGGTTGGACAAGAATTTGAAGGAAATAACCATAACTCCCGAAGAAAGTGGAAAACTTTCATCAGACAGCTCAGCTGCTTCTTGAAGGGCAAAGGGGGTTTACTGGGCACGGCTTACAGATGGGATTTCTAGCCTTACAGTATTTTCTGCCCAGTAAAATTAGGAGCATATGAACTTCTAAGTAGTCCTCAGGCTTATACAGTAATTGAAGGGAGTTTCGAACAGCTTCATAATCGCCGTTTATAGGTGCAAGCCCAAGCCTCTTGGACACACGCTTAACATGGGTGTCAACGGGAATCGTTGGCTGATTTGCGGAAAAAAGCAAAAGCACATCGGCGGTTTTAGGTCCAACGCCCGGAAGTTGCACGAGGGTTTTCCTTGCATTTTCAAAGGGCATCGCCAATATAGAAATTAGGCTGCCGCCGAATTTTTCGAGAACTATTTTTGATATTTCCTTTATTACATGGGCTTTGTTTCTATATAATCCGGCAACCCTTAAACATTCTTCGATTTCTGTGGTTTCAGCGTTTGCCAGTGTTTTGGGGGTTATGGGAAACTTTTTCGAGAGGTTTTCGAAGGCTTTTGTGGTGTTTCTGTCAGAAGTGTTTTGGGAAATTATCGTTATAATCAAGGTTTCGAAGGGGTCGTGTCTTGAGGATATCCACTTTGGCAACGTGAAGCTTTTTCTGAGGGTTTCCAGAATTTTTTCGGCTTTTTCTCCAGCCATTTGGCGGTCGCCTTTTGAAAGTAATAAATAGTGAATGTGTAAAGCTATAAATAAAAAACGGAGAGTCTGTTATGGAGCGAGCCAAGGTTGTTAAAGACGAAATAGTTGAGCTGAACGTTCATTTCTTGGCGGTTTACCTTGAAACAAAAAATTCTTGCCTAGTGCTTTTAAGCGAAAATGAGGATAGACTTGGAACTTTAGCTGTGGCTATTCCGAAACCCGCCGATTCGCCGGGACTGCCATCCTCAACTGTTCTTTTGGGGGATAGAAACGTGATTTCAGCGCGCATGTTCGCTGAGTATCTGGCTTCCAGAAAAAGGAAGATAACCCTAGTCTCCATATATCTAGAAACAATTAACGAAATGCAAGCTCAATCAATTTTTAAGAAGCTTTTGGAAAGAGTAGTCCCAGCAGAAGCGGGAAAGGGGGAAAGCATTACATGAGCCTCAAAAGCTTTCTGGAACAGATGGAAGACGGGAAAGAAGTGCTGCATATAGAGGATGAGGTTTCCACAAATTTTGAAATCCCATATATTATGAAAAGCTTCGACGACAACGGTCCAATCTTACTGTTTGAAAAAGTGGAAGATACAAAAACCAAGATTGCGGCTAATGTTTGTGGAACCAGAAAACGCCTCTGCGAAGCACTAGGCGTTGAGCAACATCAACTTTACCAGAAATTGCTGGACGCTTGGCGTTCTCCCAAAAAGCCTAGAATCGTTGATGATGGCGCTGTTAAGGAAGTTGTTGAAGAACCGGATTTGCTTAGGATTCCAGTTTTAACGCATTTCGAAGGGGATGCTGGACCATACATAACCTCAGCTGTTGTCCATGCCAAAAGCCTAGACGGAACAATTGAAAACGTCTCCATCCACAGATTGCAGGTTTTAGATGAAAGACATTTGGCGATCCGTTTGGTTCCACGACATTTGTATAAGCTTTGGCAGATGGCGAAGGAAGCTGAAGTGGATTTGGATATAGCCATATCTATAGGGGTTCATCCAGCGGTTATGCTTGCAGCCTCATCGCCCCTTCCATTCGGAGTATGCGAATTCGATGTCGCAAACACGCTGCTTAATGACAACCTACGCCTTATCAAGTGCAAATATGTAGACGCTTGTGCAGTGGCGGACGCAGAACTCGTTTTAGAAGGAAGAATATCGGCAACTAAAGAAGTTGCTGAAGGACCTTTCGTAGACATAACAGGGACCTATGACATTGAGAGAAAACAGCCAGTTGTGGAAGTCGTGAATGTCATGCACCGCAGAGACTATGTTTACCAAGCGCTTCTTCCGTCAGGCACTGAGCACAAGCTTTTGATGGGGATGCCTTTTGAGGCGGCTATTTATGAGACCGTTTCGAAGGTTGTGCCAAAAGTTTGCGCTGTAAACCTTTCAGTTGGCGGAAGTGGATGGCTCCACGCTATAATCTCCATTGAAAAACAGTTGGACGGGGATGGAAAAAACGCTTTGTTAGCCGCTTTCGCAGCCCACCCAAGCTTGAAACATGCTGTTGTTGTAGACTCTGACATCGACGTTTTCAATCTTTCAGATGTTGAGTGGGCTATTGCAACAAGATTTCAAGCAGGCGAAGATTTGCTGGTGATAGAAAACGTGCGGGGCTCAACGTTGGATTCCTCTGCAAATCAAGAAACTGGGTTAACAAGTAAATTGGGGATAGATGCTACAAGACCCTTATCAAAGCCTAAAGAAAAGTTTGAAAAGGCGAGGATTCCGGCAAGCAAACGTGTTGAAGAGTTAACGCGGAAACTGCACGGTTTGTAGTGCCTAACATTCACACATCAAATTATATATGCACGAGTCTTCAAATAGAAGAGTTCGGTGGCTGACTTGTCCGCTGAGAAAAAAGAGGAGGAAAGCAAGCTATCCTTGAAGATTGAGGACGTCATGGTGAGGGAAGTGATAACCATAGATGAAAACTCAACAGTAAAAGAGGCAGCCGACGTCATGAACAAGTTTGAAATTGGATGTTTAATTGCCGTTAGAAAAGGGAAAGCTGTTGGAATAATAACGGAAAGAGACTTGCTGAAAAGGGTGGTAGTCGAAGCAAAAGACGTGAACAAAACAAGGGTTAAGGATGTAATGTCAAGCCCACTCGTGGTGGTAGAGCCACAAATGGACTTGGAAGAAGCTGTAAAACTAATGTTTCAAATGAAAATTAAAAAACTGCCAGTTGTTGATGAGAAACGCCTCGTAGGATTGGTAAGCCTAACAGACATAGCCCGCTTCCAACCCCAAATGATAAGAATTCTTAGGCAACTCGCCATGAGACAAGCCACGCCGAAAAGCATGAAAAAAGTCATAGAATACTATGTAGTGTGAAAATTCACCTTTTACTTAGAATCTTTAAATGCCGCGACCTAGTTTTACAAACTTTGGCGTAGGCTGAAACATGAGACAAACTCTAGTGTTAAAGGTTGACCCTAACACTCCAGAAATCAAAACCATCCGTGTTGCAGCCAATTTCATCAAAAACGGCGGCTTAGTAGCCTTTCCAACAGAAACTGTTTATGGGTTAGGGGCGGACGCCCTTAACCCAAAAGCTGTCCGAAAACTTTTCACAGCCAAAAAGAGACCGCTTGACAATCCACCCATCGTGCATGTGGGAGACTTCCAAGACGTCTACAGACTTGCCACAGAAGTCCCAGAAAAAGCCGAAAGGTTAATGGATGTTTTCTGGCCGGGTCCTTTAACCCTCATTTTTAAGCGTTCAAAAATTGTGCCCGACGTGACAGTTGCTGGTTTAGACACTATTGCTGTTAGAATGCCGAGGCATAATGTGGCTTTAGCGTTAATAAAAGAAAGCGGCTGCCCCCTTGCTGCTCCAAGCGCAAACCTCGCTGGAAAACCCAGCCCAACAACAGCAGAACACGTCCTAGAAGACCTTAATGGACGAATAGACGCTGTTCTAGACGCTGGTCCCACAAAAATCGGCGTAGAATCCACAGTATTGGACTTGACTGTGGATCCGCCTCAAATCCTCCGCCCTGGAGGAACACCATTCGAAGCATTAAAAGATGTTCTTGGAAAGGTGGAACTTCATCCAGTGGCTGTTGCTGAAAAAGAATTAGCCATTGAAAAGGCGCGTTCTCCTGGAATGAAGCATAGGCATTATGCGCCAAAGGCGGAGGTGGTTGTGGTTGAAGGTGAGTTGTCGGCGGTTGCCAAAAAAGTTGCAGAGTTAACGGATTTTTATAGGCGGAGAAAGCTGAAAGTCGGCGTTTTGGCCACTGATGAGACCGCCGCCTCATACAGGGCTGATGTCGTGAAATCCCTTGGAAGCAGAAGCAGCCTAAACGCCATTGCCAAAAACTTGTTTAGGCTTTTGAGGGAATTCGACTTGGAAGGGGTTGATGTTATTATAGCTGAGGGGGTGCCCACCGATGGGTTGGGGTTGGCGGTTATGAATAGGCTTAGGAAGGCTTCTGGCTATAAGATTGTCAAGGCATAGACTAGAAAAGTTTATATAGAAGTAATTTTTCGTCTGATTTTGCTGTTTCAGTTAACACTTAAAATGGAAGGAAGGGGGTGATGGTAGATGGCTGCCGTACCCTCTGGAACAGTTCCAGTTTTAGTGTTGAAAGAAGGGACTGGAAGAACAACGGGAAGAGAAGCCCAGCGAAACAACATTATGGCTGCTAAAATCATAGCCGAGCTTGTTAAGACAACTTTGGGACCGAAGGGCATGGACAAAATGCTTGTCAGCAGCTTCGGAGATGTGACAATAACCAATGACGGCGCAACAATATTGAAGGAAGTTGATGTTCAACATCCAGCGGCAAAAATGCTTGTTGAAGTTGCAAAAGCCCAAGACAACGAAGTGGGTGACGGAACAACAACCGCCGCCGTCCTAGCCGGTGAACTCCTCGCAAAAGCTGAAGAACTTTTAGACCAGAACATTCACCCAACAATTATCATTGAGGGATTCAAAAAAGCCAGCGAGAAAGCAAGAGAAACCCTTGAAGGCATGGCTATTCCAGTGAGCATAAATGATGATAAGCAGCTAATGGACGTTGCCATAACCTCCATGGGAAGCAAGGGCATAGCCGCCGCTAAAGAGCACTTTGCAAAGCTGGCTGTTGAAGCCGTAAGACAAGTGGCTGAAGAAAAGGATGGAAAAATTAAAGCTGACATTGACCTGATTAAAGTTTTAAAGAAGCACGGAAAAAGCCTTGAGGAAACAGAGCTTGTTAAGGGCATGGTCATCGACAAAGAAGTGGCTCATCCCCAGATGCCTAAACTCGTCAACAACGCTAAGATTGCACTTTTGAACGCCAAGTTGGAGATTGAGAAGACGGAGTTTGACGCAAAAATCAACATCGAAAGCCCAGAACAGATGAAGCTCTTCTTGGACGAGGAGGAGCGCATGCTCCGTGAAATGGTGGACAAAATTGCAGAGGTCGGCGCCAATGTTGTGTTCTGCGAAAAAGGTATAGACGACGTGGCACTGCATTTCCTAGCGAAAAAGGGAATTTTAGCCGTCAAAAACGTCAGCAGCAGCGACATGGAGAAACTGGCAAGGGCAACTGGCGGCAAAATAGTAGCCAGTGTAAAAGACTTAACATCAGACGTGTTGGGCGAAGCAAAAATCGTTGAAGAAGTCAAAATTGGCGAAGACAAACTCGTCTATGTGCGAGAATGCAAAAACCCCAAAGCCGTCACAATAGTGATTAGAGGCGGAACAGAACACGTGGTAGACGAAGCGGAACGCTCCTTACACGACGCCTTATGCGTCGTCAGAAACGCCATCGAAGACGAAAGAATCGTGCCCGGAGGCGGCGCACCAGAAGCAGAAGTGGCAAAACGGTTGAGGGACTACGCAGTGAAAGTTGGCGGAAGAGAACAACTAGCCATAGAAGCCTTCGCCGACGCCGTAGAATCCATACCGCTGACACTGGCTGAAAACGCTGGATTAGACCCAGTCGACATCATGGTCGCCTTAAGAGCAAAACACGAAAGCGCTTCAACACCCTCCTATGGTGTCGACGTATTCAGTGGCAAAATCATGGACATGCTAGAGCTGAATGTAGTGGAGCCGCTAAGGGTTAAACTTCAAGTCATCAAATCAGCCACAGAAGCAGCAAACATGATTCTGAAAATCGACGACTTAATCGCAGCAAAAGGCATCGAAAAAGAGAAAGAAAAAGAGAAAAAGAAACCAGAAGAAACACCGGAATTCGAGTAAACCCTCCCATTTTATTTCAACATCGGCATTTTTATTCCCTTTTCTTTCGCTATTCTCTTTGCCTTTTCATAGCCAGCATCCGCATGTCTAACTATGGCTGTGCCCGGGTCTGTTGTTAGCACCGCCACCACTCGTTTTTCTGCTTTTTTTGTGCCGTCTGCCACTAAGCACATGCCAGCGTGAATGCTGTAGCCTATGCCTACTCCTCCACCGTGGTGGACGCTAACCCAGGTAGCGCCGGCAACAGCGTTCAGCAAAGCATTTAGTATTGGCCAGTCTGCCACCGCATCGCTTCCATCCATCATGCCTTCTGTTTCACGGTTTGGCGAGGCTACGCTTCCGCCGTCTAAATGGTCTCTTCCAATCCATACTGGACCGGAAAGCTTACCGCTTGCCACCATATCATTGATTATTTTTCCAAAATGCGCCCGTTCACCAAATCCTAGCCAACAAACCCGCGCTGGCAAACCTTGAAACTTAACCTGTTCCTTCGCCTTTCGTATCCATCGGCAAAGCTCCCTATTATAGGAGAATTCTTTCAGAATAACATTGTCCAGCGTGTAGATGTCTTCGGCGTTGCCGACAAGGGATGTCCAGCGGAAGGGTCCTCGTCCTTCACAGAACATTGGTCGGATATACCTTTGAACAAAGCCTGGGAAAGCAAACGCTTCCTTAAAACCAGCATTGTAAGCTTGTTGGCGGAGGTTGTTGCCGTATTCGAAGGTTACAGCGCCTTTCTCCATCATTTTTACCATGGCTTCAACTTGGGTGCGCATGCTTTCGCTGGCACGTTGCAAATATTCTTCTGGATTGTTTTTTCGGAGCGAATCGGCTTCTTCTTTTGAAAGCCCAGCTGGGTAATAGCCGTTTAATGGGTCGTGGGCGCTGGTCTGGTCTGTTAGAACGTCTGGAATTATGCCTCTTTTTAAGAGTTCTGGATGGACTTCGGCAGCGTTGCCCAGCAAGCCTATGCTTTTTGGGATGCCTTCACGTTTAGCCGCCAAAGCCATTTTCACCGCTTCATCCAAGTCGTCCGTCCATGTTTCCAGATAGCCATGCCTAATCCGTCTTTCAATAGCCCGCTTATCAATTTCCACAACAAGTGCAACACCATCATTCATTGTGACGGCTAAGGGTTGGGCTCCGCCCATTTCGCCTAAACCAGCTGTTAAAACAAGTCTTCCACGTAGGGAGCCGCCAAAGTGTTCTTTGGCAGCTGTTGCCAAAGTCTCATAAGTGCCTTGCAGAATGCCTTGGGTGCCAATATATGCCCATGAACCAGCAGTCATCTGTCCAAACATGATGAGGCCTTTCTGTTCCAGCTCATAGAAGTAGTCCCATGTAGCCCATTTTGGCACAAGCATGGCGTTTACGATTAGGGCTCTGGGCGCCCACTCATGGGTTTGGAAGACTGCCACTGGTTTGCCGCTTTGAATGAGCATTGTTTCGTCTGGTTCAAGTTCCATTAGAGTCTCAACAATTTTCTCAAAACATTCCCAGTTCCGCGCCGCCTTTCCAGTTCCCCCATAAACAATAAGCCTTTCAGGGCCTTTGGCCACCTCTGGGTCAACAACATTAAAAAGCATTCTGAGGATTCCTTCAATCTGCCAGTTTTTACAGTGCAATTCTGGACCAGTTAAACATTTTACGGGTTTTTCCAGCTTCAACAACAAGTTCCACCTAACAAGTAAATATGGTTGGAGGGTTATTCTAATTCTTTGCTGAAAAACTTAACAGCTTCAGCTATGCTGGTTTCCTCGTCAACAACAACCCTTCCATTTTTTATCACTTTATCCACGAGGTTTACGCCGAAGCGGTAGCCTAGAAAAACATGGTTGGGCACGTTTAAAACTATAATATCCGCCTTTTTACCAACCTCTAAACTGCCAACTTCATCCGCTCTTCCTATAGCATGCGCTGCATTAATTGTCGCTGCGGTTATGGCTTCGGCGGGCGTCATCCTCATAAAGTGGCATGCGAAAGCTATAACCAATTGCTGATTTTCAATCCAACAGCTTGGGTTAAAATCCGTTCCCAAAGCCACTGGAACACCAAAGTCAATCATTTTTCGCGCATCAGCATAACGCCCAACCATAAGGCTGAAGGCTGCAGCTGGAAGCAAAACCGCAATTACACCTTTTTCAGCCATGGCTTTAAGGCCAACGTCTGAAGAAAACAATAGGTGCTCGGCTGAAATTGCGTCCATGTTAGCTGCAAGCTCAGCTCCGCCAAGCTGACTCATCTCATCAGCATGAACCTTAAGTTTTAATCCATGATTTTTGGCGGCGGCGAGAATTCGCCTAGACTGTTCCAATGTGAAGACACCTTTCTCACAGAAGACGTCGCAGAATTCAGCAAGCCCCTTCTCAGCAACCAATGGAATCATTTCGTTAATTACGAGATTAGTGTATTCTTCTGGGTTGTTCTTGTATTCGGCTGGGACTGTGTGAGCACCCATAAAAGTTGGAACAAGGTCAACTGCGTGCAGTTGGTTCAAACGTTTTATGACTTCCAAAATTTTCAACTCGTCTTTCGTTGTTAAGCCGTATCCGCTTTTGGCTTCAACGGTGGTTGTCCCATATTGCAGCATCACATCCAAGGTGCTTAAGCCGAAACCCAAAAGCTCATCTATGCTGGCTTTTCTTGTTTCCCTAACAGTTTTGAGAATACCTCCGCCAGCTTTGAGGATTTCCATGTAGGAGGCTCCTTCAATCCTCATTTGAAACTCGTCTTCCCTTGAACCAGCAAAGACAAAATGTGTATGGGGGTCAACAAACCCGGGCATAACGGTTTTTCCGCTGGCATTGATTATGTTTTCAGCCTTGACCATTTTCCTTACTTCAGATGTTTTGCCCACCGCCAAAATTTTGCCATCTTTTACGGCTAAACAGCCATTTCGAATTATGCCAAGTTCCCGCATTTGTTTGCCAGTTCGAGGTTTATGATTTTCACCCGCCAAAGTTACGAGCTCACTGGCGTTTATGATAAGCAAGTCGACTTTTTCTTTAGCTGCTGTTTTGGCAGTTTTACGCAAAGCTTTCCCTCTGCTCTATTGCATTTTGAACCGCTATTTCTAACACTCTTTCGAAGGTTAAATTGTCAATTTTTAGGTAGTAGGCAGCCACATCAATTATCGCCTTTAAAGGAGCCATTCCACAGAATTCAGAGCCTATTATGGACACATTGTAGCGGGAAGCCTCAACCTTCAGCAGTTCAAAAACTCTGTAAAGCGGCGTGGCTTCAAAATCCGTTATGCTCATCCCAATCTGCGTAATATCCCTTTCAGGGATGTAGGCTGCCATAGCCTTAACATTTGAAAGCCCACCCTTTTTCGAGTGCAAAGCCTTGGCAATCTTCTTTGCAATCTTTAAATCCGCAGTTCCAAGGTTAACGTTGAAGCCAACCATAACTTTACGAGCGCCAGTTATCACTGCTCCGGCAGTTGGATGCATTTTAGCCGGCCCAAAATCCGGCTTTCTTTCTGGTTTGACAATCATTTCAGCCAGCCTTTCATATTCGCCTTTACGAATCCAGTCTAAATCCTTTCTTTCGGGTTTTGTGGCTGCTTCGGCATAAAGATAGACTGGCACATTGTGTTGGTTGGCTACTGTTTCGCCGAATTTTCGTGCAATTTGAATGCAGTCTTCCATTGTGGCGTTTTTTATGGGTATAAAGGGGACTATGTCTACGGCGCCTATTCGGGGATGCTGTCCCTTATGGTTTCTCATATCAATAAGCTCTAGGGCTTTGGAAGCCATTTTCAACATAGCTTTAAGAACTGATTGTTTATCGCCGACGAAGGTGACTACGAGGCGGTTATAATAACTGTCAAAAGTGTAGTCAAGCAGAAAAGCGTTCTGAACAGTTTTAAGCTGGTTAAGAATTTGTTCGACAACTTTCGGGTCTGAAGTGCTAAAATTCGGCACACATTCAATAATCTCCTTCAAACCTTCCACCGCCCCTTTTATCACATTTCGGCGCCTAATTAAACTTATCAGCCTTTTCCAAGAAAAGTTAAAATCGCCTTTAAACCCAACTGTTAATCGCCTCCAAAAGAGATGGGAAGAAAGTGAGCAGAGAAATAGAGTTTGAAGCACCCCCATGGAACCAAATATATGAGATGCTGCTTTACATAGCAGAGGAAATCAAAAAAGACTCCTTTAAACCAGATATAATAGTGGGAGTTTCCCGCGGCGGATGGCCCCCAGCGAGAGTTCTTTCCGACCTTTTGGACAATCCGAACCTTGCCAACGTCAAAGTTGAATTTTACCTTGGCGTGGCTGAAACAAAAGGGGAACCCACCCTAACACAACCGGTCTCTGTGAAAGTCGCGGGTAAAAAATGCCTTGTAGTAGACGAGGTTGCAGACACTGGAAAAAGCCTCCAACTCATAAAAGAACATTTGAAAGCAGAAGGCGCCGTCGAAGTTAAAATAGCAACAGTCTACCTAAAACCATGGAGCATAATAAAACCAGACTATTATGCTAAGGAAACGAGTCGCTGGATAGTTTTCCCATGGGAAGTGAAAGAAACCGTTAAAAAGATTATCAAAAAATGCAGGGAGAAGGGCAAACCAGTTCAACCGGAAATTGAAAAACTCTTGAAAACTGGTGTTTCTAAAAGCCTTGTTGAAAAGTTTTTGAAAGAAATTTTAGAGGAAGAGAAATGATAAAATATCTGGAAGGGTTTGGAAAACACATTGCCATTGCAGGTTTTAGAGATGTTAAGATAGCGAATGTTGAAGCTTTTATAGAGAAAGCCAAAAAAAGTGTAGGCGAAAACATCGAAGTGCAGTTTTTTGACGCTGGGTTTGTGGCAACATGGCAGCACTTATATTTCGCTGCTTTAAACGCTTTGAAAGCTTTCAAAAACCGTGAGAACATTTCGAAAAGCCTAGCCATTGAAACACTGCTTTACGCTTCTGCCCAGCGTCAAATTCGAAAAGCCATGGAGCTTTTGGGAGTTAAGCAAAACTCAAGAGAAATAGCTGTGCTCATAATAGGTGAAAACGTTGGCGAAGTGGATTCAGCGTTACATGCGGTTTCCAAAAATGTGGATGGAAAACGCGACGACGAAGTTCTGGAGCTTTCACGAGAGAAAATTGGGAAGATACGAAATGCCTTCGAAATTTCAGATGTGGAACTTGAAGCCGTGGCAAGAGGAGATGCTGTGGACAAAGCCTTAACAGACCTTGTGATTGAACGGATGGTGCTGTTGGCAACTGAACATTAGATGTTATAACACTTTCTCTTTTATGATGGATAAAATGTCTTCAGGCTTAATCACAGAGATTCCCGTCAGTCCGCCGATAACTTCGATTAATAGGATTTTGTCAGGCTTATTTAAGTCAACTTTCCTTTCAATGTTTGAAGTGGCAGCCTCTATAATGTCCCTTGTGGAAGTTTCCGTGAACCGTTTTTCCACTGTAACGCGAAAACTTTCATTTCTTCTAATCTTAGCGCTTAATTCTGTGGCTGCCCGTTGAATTTCTCCCAAATCTGTGCGGATTACCTTTTCGATGGGGATGACCCTCAATGTGTAGCGGAATTCGTAGGGGCGTTCATGGAGAATCTGCCTAAATTTTCCAATAACCTCAAAGGGGTTGAAAACTGTTTTTGCAGCGATTAAACCAGCCACTCCGGTTCTTTCAACAGAGGGCGCCGAATCGCCTATTTCGCCAAGAAGATACCAAAGTTCAGAGCACGCTTCATCTTCATTGCCCCGCGAGGTTGTAGCCAAAAGGTTAAAATCTCTAAGCATCACCCACACCTTTTCCGTTAAACGTTTGCAAGCTAAAAGGGTCAGTGCAGGTTAGTTGGCTTTTCACAGCGTTAAGGCTCCTAGCCGTCGCCTCACATCATCCCAAAATATCATATTCACTCACAGAAATTTATCCGTTTTGATGCATCTAGACATTAGGTTTAAATCTATGGACAGAAATTCTATTGATTCCAACTAGGGGAGGAAGCCTAAAACGTTGAAGCCTGTGATGGTGGTTCACGGCGGTGCTGGGAATTGGCATCCGGAACGCGTTAATCCGGGTTTAGAAGGGGTTAAGAAGGCTGCAAAACTAGGTTTTGACATTTTGTTGCATGGGGGAAGCGCCGTTGACGCTGTTGTGGAAGCGGTGGCTTCCATGGAGGATGACGGTTCCTTTAACGCTGGTTACGGTTCAAGCCTAACCATAGAAAAAGGCATAGAAATGGAAGCCTCGGTCATGGATGGAAAAACCTTGAAGGCTGGGGCGGTTGGACTTCTAAAAGACATCAAAAACCCGGTTAAGCTGGCAAGAATAGTCATGGAGGAAACAGACCACGTTTTTGTTGCAGGCGAGGGGGCGGAGAAACTCGCTAAAATGTTCAATTTCGAAAGAAGAAACCCCATAACAGAACTCCGCCTAAAATATTATGAACAGCAGAAACAGACCCTTCTCGAGGGAAAATTTGGGTTGCCAAAACTTGCGAACCTAATAAAAACTCATCCAGAATTTTTTGATTTAGAAACCGTAGGCGCCGTCGCCCTCGACAAGGACGGCAATGTCGCCGCTGCAACCTCCACTGGAGGTTTTCCATTAAAACTGCCTGGAAGAATAGGTGACTCCCCCTTGATTGGATGCGGCACATATGCAGACAATCGAAGCGGGGCATGCTCCGCTACGGGTGTAGGCGAAATTGCCATCAGACTTGTGTTGGCGAAGACTGTGTGTAACTACATGGAGCATGGGAAATCAGCTCAAGAAGCCGTTGAAGATGCCATAAAACTTGTCAATGAAAGGACTGCCGGAACCTACAATTCAATGGGTTTGATTGCAGTAAACCCGCGAGGCGAAATTGGAGCCGCGCACAACTCTGCACATCTTTGCTGGGCTTACATAACGCCTGAAGTGCAAGAACCCATGGCTTCCATGACGGCAAAAATTCTGAAGTAAACTTTAAAATCTACGCACTTTTCTTGGAATCCAATCTCGACAATTGCCGAATAAAAATGTTTAAAGATTTCTTAGGAGGCTCTCCCTATGCGAGAAAACCTTCAAGGAGGTGAAAAGATGCCGGAAGAAGAAGAGGAATGGGAAGAGGAAGACTGGGAAGAAGAAGAGTGGGAAGAAGAGGAATGGTGAAAAATTCCTGAAGCTTTTAGGCTTTCCCTAACTTCTTTTAACCCGAAAAGTTTTTAGCATTCTCCTAATCTGATTTTAAGGCTCATATTTATGACATGAATTCGGTTAATAGTTGCTGATAAACTATGACTCGGATAGCGGTGCTGGACACGGATAAATGCAAACCGAAACGTTGCGGTAGACAGTGTCATCGCTTCTGCCCCCTGGTTAGAAGCCGCGTGGAGGCAATCCGCTTCGAAGACGGCAAACCAGTCATAGTTGAATCCCTTTGTTCAGGCTGCGGAATATGCGTTAAAAAATGCCCCTTCAAAGCCATCTCCATAGTCAACCTACCAGACGAGTTAGAAAAAGAATGCAGCCACCGTTTTGGACCAAACACCTTCAAGCTTTATAGGCTACCCATGCCATCACCGGGCACCGTTCTGGGATTGCTTGGAAAAAACGGCATGGGAAAGACGACGACGCTGAAAATACTTTCAGGCGAGGTTAGGCTTAATCTTGGAAACTATGAAAAGCCGCCGGAATGGAATGAGATAATAAGGTATTTCAGAGGCTCGACGCTGCAAGATTATTTTCAGAAAATGAGCGAAGGCAAGCTTAAGGTGGTGCATAAACCTCAATACGTTGACAAAATCCCAAGGGTTATATCGGGCAAGGTTGGCGAACTTCTCGAAAAAGTGAACGAGCGGGGGGCACCCCTTGACCTTATAGCGGAAAAGCTTGAACTGAAAAAGCTTTGGGACAGACCGCTAGAAGCCCTAAGCGGTGGCGAACTGCAAAGGGTAGCGGTAGCAGCCGCCATATGCAGAGATGCCGACGTATACCTTTTCGACGAGCCCTCAAGCTATCTTGACGTCAAACAGAGGCTTGAAGTTGCCAGAGCTATAAGAAGCCTAAAAGGGGAAGAAAAAATTGTTGTAATTGCTGAACATGACCTCGCAATAATAGATTATCTTTCAGACCAAATATCTATCTTCTACGGCGAAACAGGCGTTTATGGCATTATTTCCCACGTCCACGGTGTGAGAACAGGCATAAACATTTACCTTCAAGGATATATTCCAGACGAAAACATTCGCTTCAGAAAAGAAGCCATAATCTTCCATGAAAAACCTCCAACCGTAAGCCTCGGCGTGGGCGAAACACTGTTAAAATGGAACACTATCGAAAAGACCTATGGAGACTTCAAACTTATCGCCCATCCAGGAGAAGTTAAGAAAGGCGAAACCATCGGAATCCTCGGACCAAACGGCATAGGCAAAACAACCTTCGTGAAAATCTTGGCTGGAATAGAAAGAACAGATAACGGGAAGGAGTTTAAAGAGTTGGAGGTAAGCTACAAACCCCAATATATTTCAGCTGAATATGAAGGAACAGTTCAAGAACTTCTAATGAGCATAGCTAAAGAAGAATTCACATCGGGATGGTATAAGGCTGAAATCCTTCAACCTCTCGGCTTGAACAAGCTTTTAGAAAGAAACATAGCCGAACTCAGCGGCGGTGAACTGCAAAAAACAGCCATAGCCGCTTGCTTATCAAAAAAGGCGGAGCTTTACCTTCTAGACGAGCCCAGTGCATATTTGGATGTTGAAGAAAGGCTTAACATGGCTCGCACCATCCGCAGAACCATCGAAGCCCGCAATGCCACCGCCTTTGTTGTTGAACACGACGTGGTAGCCCAAGATTTCATCGCAGACCGCTTAATGGTTTTCACTGGAGAGCCTGGAATAAAGGGTTTGGCAAATCCGCCTACAAGTCTAAGGGATGGGATGAACGCCTTCCTCAAAGAGATGAAGGTTACCTTTAGGAGAGACCCCGTTACAAAGAGACCGAGGGTTAACAAGGAAGGCTCAAAGCTTGACAAGTTTCAAAAGGAAATAGGCGAATACTATTACGTGCGCCAAACAAGCTTAGCTGGGAAGGAATAGGTTTGGATGAGGTTGGGAAAAAGGAGAAAAAACTTTTAGAAGAAGCCCTAAAAGCTTTGAACAATGCCTATGTCCTGTGGGGCTTTGGCGTAGGCGCTTCGGTTTTAGCACAAGATGGAAAGGTTTACAGTGGTTGCAATGTGGAAAGCTGGATTTCGGGGCTTGGCATATGCGCTGAAAGATGCGCCATACATCATGCGGTTTTGCATGGAAACAAGAAAATTAGGGAAGTAGCCGTGGTGGCAGACGTTAAAAATAAAAGCGAAATTAAGCCTTGCGGGGCATGCCTACAATATATCGCCGATTTCGCAGAAACTCCCGAAATTAAAATTGTTACAGCGAAAGCTGACGGAGATAAAATTCTCTTTGAAACGGTTAAGGTAAAGATGCTCAAGGAAATGCTACCAGAACCTTTTGGGAAATGAGCAAAACCAGCCGAAAGGCATAGTTAAATTAATGTGTCAGCCACGCATACGTAAAAGGTGATTTCCTCAACGAGTTGTGGTGGAGGCTTCGGTGGCACAAGTAACATTTGAAGAGATAAGCGCTTCAGACTTTTTCTATAGGAACCGAGACATAGCCGGATTCACAAACCCAACGAGGGCTATTTTCGCAGCAGTACGGGAACTCGTGGAAAACTCTTTAGACGCCGCAGAAAGCCTCAAAATACCACCCGAAATCTATGTTAGACTATCTTTCGAAGGCGAAGCAAGCAAAGAAACCCAAATTTACAAGCTGAGAGTTGAAGACAACGGCATAGGAGTGCCGCCGCGGCATATTCCATCAGCCTTCGGACAAGTGCTCTTCGGCTCAAAATACAAACTCAAACAGCAGAGGGGCACCTTCGGCTTAGGTGGCAAAATGGCAATTTTATATGGACAGATAACTACACATCAACCCGCCACCATAATCTCAAGCACTGGCACGTCGAAAATTTACATGTATAAGCTGCTGATTGACATCCAGAGAAACCGTCCAATAATCCTCGATAGGAAGGTGTTTTTGAACAAGGAAGGATGGCGGGGTACCATTGTCGAATTCAGCCTTGAAGGCGACTATTTGAGGGCTATGCCAAAAATCTTAGAGTATTTTAAGCAGACGGCAATGGTGAACCCTTACGCTAACTTAACCTTCGTAGACCCGAAGGGTAGACTTTACAAGTTTACTAGGGC
The DNA here is from genome assembly GCA_964501295.1 of uncultured Candidatus Bathyarchaeia archaeon. Lineage (GTDB taxonomy): Archaea > Thermoproteota > Bathyarchaeia > Bathyarchaeales > Bathycorpusculaceae > JABFQN01. The sequence goes on from CAZCSF010000001.1 coordinate 201,831, forward strand.
AACAACGGTTATGCCCGACCCCCCAAAGGAAACTTTGCCCCATCCATATGGTGTTGACGTGGAACTTCTTCAACGCCTCATACAGATAACCCCCTACAAGAACATGCTGGAATTCTTGAAAAATCATTTCCACAGAGTCGGCGAAATAACTGCAACGAAGTTTCTAGAATTCAGCGGTATAAGCCCCTTAAAAAACCCGAAGAAGCTTTCCCACGAAGAAATTGTTAGGCTTATGCACATGCTGAAAAAGTTCAAGGAGTTTCTGCCGCCAGACGCCAGCTGCCTATCACCGTTAGGTGAAGAATTGTTGAAGACTGGTGTTTTGAAGGAATTGAAACCAGAGTTTGTGGCTGTCCACCAGCGGAAACCAGCCACTTATGCTGGGCACCCGTTTATTGTTGAAGTGGCAATAGCCTATGGTGGTGAAATCCCCCAAAGAGGCGGATTCCTAATTTACCGTTTCGCCAACCGAATCCCACTGCTCTATGACGAGGCAAGCGACGTTTCTGTAAAAGTGATAAACGCCATGAACTGGCGACGCTACAAGGTTTCGCCAGACATGCCCATCGCTATAGTTGTGCACATTTGCAGCACAAAAGTCCCCTATAAAACTGTTGGGAAAGAGTTCATCGCCGACAGACCCGAAGTGAGGCGAGAAATAGCCAACGGATTAAGAGAAGTAGCCCGTCAAATTCAACGCTTCTTAACGCGGAGAGAACACGTGGACAGAGAACGGAAAAGACTGGGGGTTTTCAGCAAATATTTGCCAAAAATAGCCCAGTTTTCAGCGAAACTTGCGGGTAAAGAGAAGCCTCCGGATATTGAAAAGCTTTTGAGGAGTGTGAGAAGGTTTGGAGCCGAGGGAATATAGAAGCAGCATAATGGAAAGAAGGAAAGAGGTTTTAGCCAGCCTAGGAAACCTTGGAGCAAAAATATACGAACAGATTGATAGGGGGTTTTTCCCATCTATTGAGATGCCAAGCCGCTCCACAGAAAACATTTACTACGACCCGAAATTTAGGCAGTATATTTTAGGCGATAAAAGGGTTAAGCGAAGCGCCCGCAACATTCGCCACTTAAAGCCTTTTGCCCAACTTGTTTGGACAGCGCTTTTCTCCTATGAGCTTGCATCCCAACGGAAAACATCAACCCTTAGAGACGTTTACTATTCAGCCCAAGCCTACGAAATGACCTTCAAAGACCAGCAAGAATCCAACAACATCATAACCGACTTGGAAACAGTGCTGGGATTTTCCCGCGAAGACTTCAACATATTCCCAGAAGAACGTTCAGCAGTCTTCGGCGACCTAACAATAAGCTACACAGTGCCGGGCTACGAAGGAAAAACATTAAACTTGACATCGCACCCCGACGGTGTCATGATTGGACCAGCATTAACATCCGCCGATTTCGTGGAAACCTCAGCAGACAAAGTCATAGCCATAGAGAAAGGCGGCCTCTTCACGCGGTTTATAGAGGAAAACGTGCACGAAAAGTTCAACGCCATACTTGTGCTTACGGCTGGGCAAGCACCGCGAGCAACACGCCATTTTATTAGGCGACTAAACCGCGAGTTGAAGCTTCCAGTCTACATCTTCACCGACGGCGACCCTTGGGGAATGCACATCGCCATGGTCATAATTTCCGGTTCTGCAAACGCCGCCCACTTGAGAGATTTAACAACGCCGGATGCGAAATGGAGCGGAGTATGGGCAACCGACATAGTGAATTACAAGCTGCCCACAGACCCGTTGGATGATATAGACATGAAAAGGCTTTACGAGCTGCAGAAAGACCCAAGATACAAGGAAGACCCCCTATGGCAGAGGGAAATAAAAACCTTCATGAAGATAAAGCGCAAAGCGGAGCAGGAGGCTTTCAGCCGCTATGGCTTAACCTACATTGTAGACGAGTATTTGCCAGCAAAACTTGAAGAAACAAAATAATGGGAAATTTAAAATAGCTCCTTAATAATTCTATGTAACATCCCACCATTAAGCGTGCAGAGGCGAAAATTCATGAGCGAGGAAGGCGGATTCGGAATAACAGCGGCAGAAAAATTCTTTGGGTTAATCCTTATAATTGTAGGTGCGTTAGCCACCTATTTCACCTTGACAAGCACCCAAGCTTTAGGCGTCTACACTGGCTTTTTCGGCTTCCTGAGCTTCGTGTTACTTGCGCTGGGACTTTTCCTCATCATCGCCAAAGCGGAATAAGCCAACACACCATTTATTAATGTTAGAGATTTATAGAGTTTAAAAGTTCAGTTTGCCAATCATTTGAACAGAGAAGATGCGCCATGTCTATTCGGCAGCCGATTGTTTGTGTTCTCGGTCATGTGGATACTGGTAAGACTTTGCTTTTGGATAAAATTCGCAAAACCAGTGTCCAAGCCCGCGAGGCAGGGGGCATAACGCAGCATATTGGCGCCAGCTTTTTCCCAGTTGACACTTTGAGGCAGATGGTTGGTCCATTGCTTTCAACTATTAAGGGTGAAATTGAGATTCCAGGGTTGCTTGTTATTGACACTCCGGGGCATGAGGCTTTCACAAACTTGCGCAAGCGGGGCGGAAGTGCCGCCGATATCGCTATTCTCGTTATTGATGTGCTTCGGGGTTTTGAAGCTCAAACCTATGAGTGTATTGAGATTTTGAAGGCGCGGAAAACCCCTTTTCTAGTGGCAGCCAACAAGATAGACCGCATTCCAGGATGGAATTCTTATCCTGACACGCCTTTTCTGAAGGCTTATCAGCTTCAGGATAAGTATGTTCGGGAAGATTTGGATAACCGCCTTTACGAGATTATTGGCACTTTTTCCCGTTTGGGGTTTAGGGCTGACCGCTTTGACCGCATAAAAGACTTTACGAAGACTATTGCCATTGTGCCCACCAGCGCCAAAACAGGCGAAGGCATAACGGAGCTTTTGGCGGTTCTTGTGGGTTTAACGCAGCAGTATTTGAAGAAGCGGTTGCAGACCACGGCTGGTCCCGCTAAGGGCACTGTCTTGGAGGTTAAAGAGGAGCCTGGTTTGGGTTTAACCCTTAACACAATTGTCTATGATGGAACTTTGCGAAGAGACGACTTAATTGTTGTGGGCGGCAAGGAAAAGCCCATCGTAACAAGGATAAGGGCTATTTTGGTTCCTAAACCCTTAGATGAAATCAGGGATCCACGGGACAAATTCTCTACTGTGGAAGCGGTTTCCGCAGCGGCTGGAGTAAAAATAGTTGCGCCGGATTTGGAGGGAGCCTTAGCTGGGGCGCCTTTGTATGCTGTTCCAGAAGGCGAAGATGTCGAAAAGTATGTGAGGCTTGTTTCTGAAGAGATTGAGAGGATTAGGATTGTCACTGATGTTGATGGTGTTGTTTTGAAGGCGGATACGCTTGGCTCTTTGGAGGCTATTGCCGAAAACTTGAAGCGCAATGGTGTGCCCATCCGTTTGGCTGATGTTGGAGATGTTTCAAAACGGGATGTTACAGAAGCAGCTGTTGTGAAGGAACATGAGCCACTATACGGTGCTGTTTTAGCCTTTAACGTTAAAGTCTTGCCTGACGCCGAGGAAGAAGCAAAAAACAGCAATGTCCAAATTTTTAGGGAAAAAATAATTTACCATTTGATAGACAACTATGTTTCTTGGCTTAAGGCTCAACAAGAAGCCAAATTTACAGCTGAATTTGAAAAAATGGTTAAACCCGCCAAAATTCAGATAATGGAAGGCTACGTTTTTAGAAGAGCCAAGCCAGCCATTGTGGGCGTGGAAGTGTTAGCAGGAAAAATCAAGCCTAAAACCAGCCTTGTAAGGGCTGAAGACGGCGAAGACGTGGGCGAAATACAACAAATCCAAGAGAAGGGCAAAGCCTTATCAGAAGCGAGTAAGGGCATGCAGGTAGCCATAAGCCTAGACAAGCCGATGGTTGGAAGACACATTTTTGAAAAAGACGTATTATATGTTAAGGTGCCAGAGCATCATGCTAAGATTTTGTTGAAAAACTTTATGGACAAGCTAACGCTGGATGAGCAGGAAGCCCTAAACGAGTATGTGAGCCTGATGAGGAAGAGGGTGCCTTTTTGGGCAGCTTAAAAGCATCCGTGCTTTGTGAGTAAATATTAAAAGTTTGAACGTTGCTGTTAACCTTAAAACGAGGGGCTATGGGCTTAAAGAAGGACTTTGCATGTTTAATTTTGGCTGTTTTGCTTGTTGTTTCTCAGTTTGGTTTTGGTGGCTATTGCGCTTTTAGTTCGTAGCCTAAGGTTCTTGTGTTTTTGGCGTATTCGCCTTACTGGTTCCAGTATTATAGGGGGTAATAATTGGACGTATGTTGTTAGAGACCTTGAACTGATTAAGCTTATGGGTTTTGACGGCGTCCGCATTCATTACGAGTATGTGGTTGAGCTTATGCTGGAGCATACGCAGCGTTTGGGTTTGAAGGTTATTTGGGCTACACATGCCACTTACTGGAATAACAAGTTTTCAACTAGGGATTTTCCAAACGAGACCATTGTGCAGAGCTATAAAGCTGAGCTTCGAGTAATAACCAACGCTTCTTCGAAATATTCGCATGTGCTTTATGTTTCGGTTTTTTATCCCATACCGTTTCCAGAGGTTGCTGGCATAACCTATGAGGAGTGTTTACAGCGCATAAACAGCACGGAATTCAACAACGCCATCAAGAATATTGTAGCCTTTTGTCAAAAGCTTCGGCGTAAAATGTGCTGTGGAAAGCGAAGGAATCCCGCGAGACTTTCCAGTTAGGTTTATTGAAAACGCTGATGCCTACTTTATTCACCCCTATTCCACCATAAAAGATGACATTGACGCTCAACATATACTTGATTACGCAGCGTATTTTGAGAAAAGCGGGAAAAAGGTCTTCATAGGCGAATATGGATTTAGAATGTGGAAGCCCGCCCATCACTGGGATTTCGGCATGGCTTCATATGAAGCCGCCAAAGCCCAGCTTGTCAAACAATATTTTGATTTTGCCAGCAGACGTTTCGATATAATAACCTATTTTGCCATGTATGATGGAGATGGCGGCTGGGGGCTGGTAAATGGTGACGGAACTTTGAAGCTTAGTGGTTGGAGCGCCAGCGAATGGCTTCATAACAGAGAGAGCGCCGCTGCAACGGAGAAATTGTTAACTTACATGGCGGTTGGCATTATAGCCGAAGCAGTGGCAATAGCAGTGTTGACTGTGTTTGCAGCCCTAAACTATAGGAAAGCAAGGGCTATTCAAAAGCAACTGCAAAAGCCCACATCGCCGGCTACAACACCTCAGACTATTTAATTTACGCTGACAACCAGTATTAGCCTACAATGCTTGGCAGACAAACGACGCTGTTAAGGCTGATATTTGACGAGGAACCGCTTCCAATCCATTTCGCCAAAATCTACGACAATGGAAAAGGCAAAATATACCGCGCCAACTATTCTCCTTAAGATAGTAGGTGGATGTTTCCTATGCGGGTGTTTTTTAGGTGTTTTTGTGCGGCTTTTTGGCATTCTAGCGCTTGTTTTCGGCTTGTGGTTGGCAAATCATTCATGACATAGCATGGATAAAACGCCAACAACGTGTACGGGATTTCTGGATTTATCTGACTTATGAATTTGGCTATTTGTTCCACTTCTTCCGCGTCAACATATCCCGGCACAAGCAGTGTGCTTGCTGTTAAGACTGGCAGTTCTGGACGTTTCGCATAATATCTTTCTCCTATTAAGCGAAAGTTTTCTAGGGTTGGCTTGTTGGATACTCCGCACAGGGCTATTGCCAACTCTTCACTCCAAACCTTCAAATCGAATTTTATGTTGCCTCCGCTTTTTAGGGCGTATTCCGCCGCCTTTTCCGCCAGATGCGGGTTCATGTAGCCGTTGGTTTCCCAGCACACGCGCAATATCTGCTTTTCAATTTCAGCCCTTTCTAGGGCTAGGCGGCTGGTTTCCAGCGAGTGCGGCATCTGCGGCGAAGGGTCTCCTCCAAAATAGCATATGCACGAAACCTTTTTGCCAAAGGCTTTTTGGGCTAAGGCTCCAGCACCCATGACAGGCTTGTGTTTGGCTGAAAGGTTGCGGTAATGCCAGTTCTGACAGAAGAGGCAGTCATAGCTACAAGCGCCGTAAAAAACCGCCAAATTATAATAACCATACTCCGCAGAAGGCTTATAGGCGTATTTCGGATAGCCATTTCCAGTGCAGCCAGGACAAAACCACCAGCTAACACAGTTAGTGGGCAAACCATCATAATACCATTCTAAAACGCCCTGTTCGGCTGTGCCGCCAAAACGCACAAGCCGCCCGTCCACATTCCAGACAAGCCCGCAAAAACCGCTTTTGCCAACACCAATAACACAGTTGTTAGCGCAAACACCGCAAGGCAAGCCGCCATCGTCTTTAGGCGGTTCAACTGGCAAACCATAAACAGTACGGCTTCGCGCATGCACTGCCTCTGCAATTTCAATGGCTTGCTCTGGCTTTCGCCTAATACAATCTAGGCAAACACCCAAATTACTGGATACTAAAGGCGAACTTCCACCACAGATTTGACATTTTCCCATAACCAGACTCAAATAAGACTAATGCAACTACAAGCCTAAAAATCTATAGAGGCTAGATGGCTATTGGCTTTTCCACAAACCAAAAACTAGAGAGAGGGTACCAATTTTGCAGACTCCAGAGCTTAACAAAATTGACGCCTTTGAAAAATCTAGAGGGGCTACTCAATTTAGCCAAATTGCCAAACGTAAAATTGACTGAAATAGCTCTTCTTCCTTCAGCCGCCGCCCACGGGTGGAATAATCGCCAAAACATCGCCATCCGCGAGCTCAGTTTCAAGCCCTTTGAGGGTTGCGGCGCTTCTCCCATTAATTAGGAATTGGAGGAAACCCTTAACATCGCCAGTCTTGCTGTCATAAACGTATTCCACAAAGCCTTTTCCATAGCTTTCAGCCAATTTCCCAAGCACATCAGCCACAGTAACCTGTTCACTGTCTGGAAAATCCAAGGTTTCCTCCCGTTTTCCAGTTATCTCCCGCAGCGTAGTAAAGAAGCGCACCGAAACCTTCAAGGCAACTTCACCAATGCGATAAAAGCATAAGCTAAAATTTAAACAGTATCCCACAGAAAGCTTTTACAATACATCAGCTCACTATCATAGGCAAAACAGCCAACCCCAAAAGTGCCAACCAAATGGACGCCTTAACCATATTGGCAATAGCTGCCGGCCTTGCCATGGACGCCTTCAGCGTCTCCATAGCCTACGGAATCAAGGCAAAATTCAGAAACACAAACAACGCATTAACAATGGCTTCTTCCTTCGGAGCCTTTCAAGCCTTCATGCCAGTGTTAGGCTGGTTTGCAGGCGTAAAAATGTTGGATTTCATAGCTGGATTTGACCATTGGCTGGCTTTTGCGCTCTTGCTTCTAATTGGATGCAAAATGATTTACGAGTCGACAAAGCCAGAAGCCCAGAGAAAAACAAAACCGCTGAATACTTGTGTACTCCTTATCTTGTCAATAGCCACAAGCATAGACGCCTTAGCCGTGGGTTTAAGCTTCGCCTTTCTAAAAGCCCCCATAATAACCCCAATAATAATCATAGGAACAGCCACCTTCGCACTATCATTTGCGGGCGCAATCCTCGGCGACAAACTCAGCCGCTTCAAACCAGACAAAATTGAAATTTTAGGCGGAATAATCCTAATAGCCATCGGAGCAAAAATCCTTATTGAACACTTGACATTGGTTTAAAGCCATTAAAAGGTAAAAGTTTATATCTTACCGCATTTTGCTTATCCAGACTGGAAACATTTTACACTGATTGGAGGGAATGATATGGCTTACTTAACAACAACAGCTTCGGGACAACCCGTCTTAATCCTAAAAGAAGGAACAACAAGAAGCCGTGGAAGAGAAGCCCAAAGAAACAATATAATGGCAGCCCGCATCATAGGCGAGGTCCTAAAAACAACCCTTGGACCCCGCGGAATGGATAAAATGCTCATCGACAGCCTCGGCGACATAACCATAACCAACGACGGCGCCGCCATCCTAGACGAAATAGAAGTAGAACACCCAGCAGCAAAAATGATGGTGGAAGTAGCCAAAACCCAAGACGACATGGTCGGAGACGGAACAACGACCGCCGTCGTTTTGGCAGGCGAACTTCTAAAAAGAGCAGAAGAACTTTTAGACCAAAACATCCACCCAACAATAATTGTAAGCGGCTATCGAAAAGCAGCCCAAAAAGCCATAGAAGCAATAAACAACATAGCTAAACCAGTGGACATCGAAGACAGAGAAACCCTAAAAAAAGTGGCGTTAACATCAATGGCAAGCAAAGCTGTAGGCCCAGCCAAAGAACACCTGGCGGAAATAGCCATAGACGCAGTAAAACAAATCGTGGAACAAAGAGGCGACAGAAGAGTCGCAGACATAGACAACATCCAAATCATAAAGAAAACAGGTAAAGGCCTCTTCGAATCCCAACTCGTGAAAGGCGTAATAATCGACAAAGAAGTCGTCCATCCAGGAATGCCCAAGAAAATCGAAAACGCAAAAATCGCCCTCTTAGACTGCCCACTGGAAATCGAAAAAACAGAGTTTAGCGCAGAAATAAGAATCCGCGACCCAACTCAAATGAAAGCCTTCCTAGACCAAGAAACCCAAATGCTAAAAGAAATGGTTGAAAAGATTAAGGCTGCAGGCGCCAACGTTGTCTTCTGCCAGAAAGGCATAGACGACATGGCACAACACTTCTTGGCGAAAGAAGGCATTCTCGCAGCCAGAAGAGTGAAACAGTCAGACATGGAAAAACTTGCAAGAGCCACAGGCGGCAGAATAGTCACAGACCTAGACGACTTGACCCCCCAAGACTTGGGCGCAGCCGGCATAGTGGAAGAACGCAAAATAGGCGAAGACAAAATGATATTTGTTGAAAACTGCAAAAACCCCCGCTCAGTAGCCGTCCTCATAAGGGCTGGACTCGAAAGAATGGTGGACGAAGCGGAACGCGCCATGACAGACGCCCTATCAGTGGTTTCAGACGTCATAGAACACAACAAAATCGTGGCAGGCGGCGGCGCAACAGAAATGGAAATAGCCAAAGAACTTCGCAACTACGCCGCAAAAGTCGGCGGAAGAGAACAATTAGCCATCGAAGCCTTTGCAGACTCCATAGAAATAGTCCCAAGAACCCTTGCCGAAAACGCTGGACTAGAACCCATAGACATAATAGTCGAACTTAGAACAACCCACGAAAAAGCCGACGGCCACCCCATGGGCGTAAACGTCTTCACAGGAAAAATTGAAAACATGTACAGTGACGGCGTAGTCGAACCAGCCATCGTAAAAGAACAAGCAGTAAAATCAGCCACAGAATCAGCCTCAATGATACTCCGCATAGACGACGTCATAGCAGCAACAAAACCAAAAGAGGAAAAAGAAAAAGCTCCAAGCGAAACAGAAAGCGAAGAATATTAAACCCCAATTTTTCTAAAACCTTCAAATTTTGAATAGCACTAACCATAAAACGTTAGGAGTTTCTGGCAAAACACGTTCAACAACATTTATTATCAAGAAAAATTAAAAAGAAAACACGCCTTTAAACTAGAAAACCGCAGAGGATGAAGGCATGGTTATTGCAGATTCCATCATTTTTAATGGCTTAAACTTCAACTTCCAAAGGATTTTTCCCTCTCCTCAGCCTTTAAACTGCTTAAGCACGCCTACCTAAGAAAAGGAGCAAAAATCATGTGGGTTTATGGCGTAAAAGGAAAAAAATTACACGCTTGGGACATCCACTCTTTCGAAGAATTAGAAAAACTTAAGGGAAAGTTTGACTGGATGTGGATAGACTGCTTAGAAACAAGCCCAGAAGAATTTAATATAATCTCACAACTCACAAAAATGGAACCTAAAGTTTTAGAAGCCATAAAAAGCGGAAAAATCTTCCCACGTTATAAAAAATTTAACAGTTACTCGCTCCTTTCAATTTCATATGTCACAATTCAAAATGAGTTGAAAACCTACCCAATATACATCATTGTTGGTCAAGGGATCCTCCTCACTTTAAGAACTGAGGAATCATCCACACCCATTGAACACGCCATACAAGCAATGAAAGACTCTCTACCCGAAGACAGCTTGGAACCCTCCTTCATCCTCTGCGAAATACTGCGGGAAAATACAAACAAAAACTTGGATGTGGTAATGACGTTAAGAGACGTCATAGAAGAGTTAGAAGAGAAAGCCATGGCAAAACCTTCAAAAACATTAATGAAGGAAGTTTTTGCCCTTAAAAAGCAGATAGCCAGATTTTATCGCCTTTTATGGGATGAACAGCAGATGATAGCCGGCTTAAAGAATGGACTAATCCCAAACATTAAACTCTGCGAAAAATCCGTTTTAAGCCTAGAAGACACCTTCAACAATTTAGCAAGAGAACTTGAATTCTTAACATCCTACGACAACGCCTTAGACGGAGCCCTCAGACTTCAAGACTTAAGCATGATCCACAGAGTGGAGAGAACACTAGTTTACCTCACAGCCATCACAGTCATCATGAACCTTATACTTATACTGCTGGAACTGAGCGTTTTGAAAGGTTAAAGGCTTCACAAAAAAGCTAAGGATAAACAAAACTGTTTCTGAAAGAAAATCCTCTCCAAAAAAGGCACACTTCAACCTAAACGGGCGGGGTGGGATTTGAACCCACGACCACAAGCTTTCTTCGCTTGTTAGGAGGCTTGCGCCCTATCCTTGCTAGGCTACCCGCCCAAAAGGAATAAACAGCAATTAAAACTTAAATGTTCCTTGAAGCACGGAAAGCTTAAACTATGGAAACCCATTTGAGAATACAGCGCTGCGGGGGTACCCGAGCCAGGTCTAAATAGGCGGTTGGGGCGAAGACCAGCCTAAGATAAGGGGGAGGACTTAAGATCCTCTGGCGTAGGCCTCCGTGGGTTCAAATCCCACCCCCCGCACTAATTTGCAGGATTTGCTCTTCAGTGTTGGTTTGGGTATGGATGCTGCTGTTAAGCATATAGCCAAGCAACGTATTCAAACACTTTTTCGTTTAGCCATAAAAATCTATCATGAGGATCCATTTTTGGCTCAGCGTTATGTTGATGTAGCTCGCAGAGTGGCTATGGCGGCAAAGATTCGTTTGCCAACAGAATATAAGCGTTTGGTTTGCCGTCATTGCAAGAGCTTTATTTTGCCTGGTGTTAGTTGTCGTGTTCGTGTAAAGCAGCGAAGGGAGCCCCACGTGGTTATTACATGTTTGAATTGTGGTAAGCATATGCGGATACCGCTTAAGAGGAAAGAGAGGGCAGAAGTTGGAGTAGGTGAGTGAGGGAGAAAAACTCGATGTTTGATTGGCCAGAAGCAAGTTCCAGAAGGAACGTCATTAAAGTTTAAAAGCAAAATAAGCATCTTCCACACCTAACCCAAAACCCAACAAAACCTTAGACCAAAACCATCAACACTTTTATATCGGGCTTGGTGAATTACTGAAGGAAAAGCGGGGAAAGTGGAATTTGCCAACACCAAACGACGTCCCAGCGCCAGAATTTATCCAAAAACTAGCCAACTACATAAAAGAAAACATCGATGAGGTAACACCGCCCCCGTGGACAAGCATAGTCAAAACAGGAGCTCACGTACAGAGACCTCCAGAGAATCCGGACTGGTGGTATATCCGATGTGCTTCGCTGCTACGCAAAATCTACATCTATGGACCCATAGGCATCGAAAAACTACGCGCCGACTATGGCGGCAGGAAAGACTTTGGAGTAAGACCAGAACACGTAGTTAAGGCTGGCGGGGCAGTAATAAGAAAGGCCTTGCAACAGCTTGAAGCAGCAGGTTTAATAGAAAAGTTTCAAAATAAAGGAAGAAGAATGACCAAGGAAGGGAAAAAGCTTCTGGAGGAAATAGCTGAAGAGGTCAAGAAAGACTTGTTGAAGGAAATACCAGAACTGGAGAAATACCAGAAGAGTGAATGAAATGTCAGATGAGGAGCTTGAAGAGCTTCGCCAAAAAAGGCTTTTGGCACTGCAACGGAAACTCGCCGAAGAACAACAAAAGGCTCAGATGGAACAACAGCTTGAAATGCAGAAACAAGCCATATTGAAAAGCATTTTGACGCCAGAGGCTAGGCAAAGATTGGCGAACTTGAAGCTTGTCAAGCCTGAGTTTACAGCCCAGCTTGAGCTACAGCTAATCCAATTAGCTCAGCTTGGAAAACTGCCAATACCACTGACAGATGAGCAGCTCAAACAAATACTAATTCAGCTTCAAACCAAAAAACGTGAAATAAAAATAAGAAGGCTTTAAAATGGCTCGAAACAAGCCTACAGCCAAAAAGAGAAGACTTGCAAAAGCTGGAAAACAGAAAAAGGCTGTTCCAACATGGGTTATTGCCAAAACTGCTGGGAAATTTAGGACGCACCCTAAAAGGAGGCAATGGAGAACCCGAAAAATAAAGGCTTAGAAGGTGAAACAACGTGAAAGCAGAAGAGGCTGAAGAAAAGACAAGTGAAGAAGTTGAGGAAGAACTTGAAGAAGAAAAAATTGAGCAGAAAGGAGAGGAAATAGTCGAAGAGGCGAAAGGAGAAGAGGTTACGGAGGAATCTTTAGAGGAAGAAGTGGAAGAGGCTGAAGCTGAAAAACCGCTAAAAGAGGAAGAAGTTAAGCCTCCAAAAGAGGAGATTGAAGAGGAAATTGTTGAAGAAAGATTTTACACTATACCGCTTGGCAAAGCTTGGCTTGTGCCCCCGAACAAGAGAGCGCCAAAAGCCATTAGGATAATACGGGATTTTATTAAGAGGCACATGAAGTTGGAAGCACGAAAAGAAGGCGAGGAAGAAGAGGAAGCCGAGCCTAAGAAGCTCACAATAAGCAATGAGGTAAATGAGAGGGTTTGGAGCAGAGGCATAGAGAAGCCTCCGCGGAAAATCCGCATAAGGGCTGCAAAAGACAAGGATGGCAACGTCACAGTTTATTTGGCTGAAGGAGACTGAGCTTGGCGATTTACCTAACAAGTCTTTTTGGAAGCGCAAGTATAGGCGTTTATTCATTAGCTACTGAGAAAATGCTCATAATCCCAAAATTTGTCCACGCGAAAAAGGCTGAACGGATAGCGGATTGGCTTAAAGTCAAACTTGTCCACACAACAATAGGCGGCTCAATATTAGTTGGCGCCCTTGCGTGTGCCAACTCAAATGGAATACTGCTTCCCCACTTTGTAAGAGACGACGAGATCGAAGCAATAAAGGCTGTATTTGATGGAAACATAACAGTCATGGAAACAAAGAAAACAGCTTATGGAAACATGGTTTTGGCAAACGATTACGGAGCAATCGTGGATCCAAGGTTGAAGCCTTCTGAAATTAAGAAAATCTCCGACACCCTTGACGTAGAAACTGTTCCCGGAGAAATTGCACAACTGCCCTATGTGGGCTCTTTGGCAGTTGCAACAAACAAGGGAGTTTTGGCGCATCCACTGTTGAAAGATTCTGAACGCAAGCTTTTGGAAGACATGCTTAAAGTGCCCGTGGACGTTGGCACCATTAACTGCGGCATACCCTATGTAGGAACAGGGCTTATATGCAACAGTCACGCGGCGGTTGCTGGTTCTTTGACCACTGGTCCAGAAATGTTTATAATTGGACATGCTTTGGGTGTAGTGAAGGAAGATGAGCGAAGTGAAAGTTTTCAGAGTCATGGGAGAAATTCAGAAGCCGAACTTGAAGACGCCGTTTAGAAAGGAAGTGCTAGCCATAAAGCCCGAACACGCTGTGGAGAAGGTTTACACAGAGCTGGGCAGCAGACACCGCGTTAAACGGTTCCACATAAAAATAAGCAAGGTTGAAGAGGTTGCGCTGCAGGATATTGAAGACCCTTTGATAAGAAAAATAATGGTTGGAGAAGAGAAAATTGGCAAGCAAAGTTGAAGAAGAGCTAAGAAGGCTTAGTGTTGAAATGCGCATTTTAGAGCAAACAGTGGAAACCCTACAGGCAAGAATGAATATGATAAACGCTGTCATAACAGACCTAACTTACGCTAACATGACGTTGGAGGGGTTAGAAAATCAGAAAGAGAACGCAGAACTCCTCATTCCCATTGGAGGAAACTCCTACATAAAAGCGAGGCTTGAAAACCCAGACAAAGTTACTGTTGGAATAGGCGCAGGTGTTTCGGTGGAGAAAACTCTGCAGGAAGCAAAGGACATAATTAAGAAAAGGCTTGAGGACATGGAAAAGAGCAGAGCTTCTCTCCAGCAGCAATTCTCCCAAGTTGTTGAAAGAATCAATGAAGATAGAGCCCGTTTTGAAGAGTTAGCGGCTGATTTGAGGAAGGAGAACCCCTCCAAGAATGTTTGAGAAGCTTAAGTCTGGATTAAACAGTTTAGTTAATAAAATTACAACCACAGAGCTTAAAGCTGAAAATCTCCGTCCAACACTTTCCGAATTTAGGCTAACCCTAATAGAAAATGATGTAGCAGTGCCAGTGGCGGAACATATATGCAGCCAAATGGAAAAACGCCTAGACGGAGTCCAGGTTAAAAGGCTTGAAGATAAACGGAAAATTGTTGAAAAAAACCTTCGCGAAGTGCTTCTGGAAGTTATGCTAACCAACAACAAAATAGAATTGTTCAAGGCTATTGAGGAAAAACGCCGGAAAAATGAACCTTTTGTCATAGTTTTTGTCGGAATAAACGGCACTGGAAAAACAACCACCATAGCGAAAGTCGCACGTCTGCTGAACAAAAAGGGGTACACAGTTGTGTTGGCGTGCAGCGACACTTACCGCGCGGGCTCCATTGAACAATTAGAAACCCATGCTAAACGTTTAGGCGTAAGAATGATAAGACACAAGTACGGCGCAGACCCAGCGGCGGTAGCTTACGACGCGATAAACCATGCAAAAGCTCATGGAATACATGTGGTTTTGATAGACACTGCCGGGCGAATGCAGACAAACAGAAATTTGATGAACGAACTTGCAAAGATTAAACGTGTTGTAAACCCAGATTTAACAATTTTAACAGTAGACGCGTTAACGGGAAACGACGCAGTCATGCAAGCTGAAGAGTTCCATAAAAGTGTGGGCGTAGACGCCACAATATTAACAAAAGTGGATGCAGACATTAAAGGCGGTTCAGCCCTAAGCGTAACCTACGTCACACAAAAACCCATCCTATTCGTTGGAACAGGACAAAAATACGATGATTTGGAGGAGTTTCAGCCGGAGAAATTTGTGGACATGATACTTAAATAAGCGGGTCACTGTTGTTGCCTATGCTTATCCACCGTGAAACGTAGCCGCTTAAAGATTTCTTCAAAACCCAACTTCTTAAACAGCTTTAGAGATGGAACATTATTAGAGTAGACGTCAGCTTCCACACACTCCACGCCCTTATCTATAAACCATTCGAGTATAGCCTTTACAAGAGCCTTGCCGATGCCGCGTCTTCTGTAAGATTTTTCAACAAAACAGTCGCATATGTAGCCCCTCTTACCCTTATAAGCCCAAGGCTGGCTAACCCAACCAAGCGAGTATCCAACAATTCTACCTTCAACTTCAGCCACAAAAACCACTGTGTTCTCGCCCTTTATGTTCTTGAGAATCCAGCTTGGACTTTGAAACTCACATGGCAAAGGTGAAATCATAGAATCCATGGCACTCTCGCTTCTTCCAAGCTTCTTCGAGAGCCTAACAATCTCCTGCAAATCCTCTTCATTGGCGTGTCGAATCTTCACATTTACAAGAGCAATGTCTGAAGATTTTGCTTTGCTTGGCATAAAATCACTTCCAAAATTGAGCTATTGCAACGTCTCGCCAACAACATTTAATTTCTTGAGAATTTGCTTGCACAATTTCGGATGAGTTAAATCCTCATCAAAGTCGATAAACTTAATCCTCAATTTTCGATCAGCCTCTGCTGGTAGTTTTGCTACGCCAAACACTTCAAACCTAAACAATGCGGATTTATACCAGTTAATTCCAGGATTTTTGCCCACTTTAAAACCTAAATTGTAGGCGAATTCTTCGTAGTCGGCAGTGCCGTAGTCCATTGGGTATATAGAAAAACCTTGAATAATGTCGGTAATTACACAGTTCATTTTGGCGAGTAGCTTTTGGATAGTCAGCCACTTTTTCAGCGAAGCTTCGTAACGGGTTAAGCCAAAATAACCAACACCATTTTCCTTAAGGCAAGCTACACCCCTCATTATAAAAGCCTTTAAACCAGAAACCGTTTCGAGTGGCTCCGAGGAGAATACAGCAAACCCTCTTCGAAGCCTCTGCGGCAACGGTTCAGCCACATTGTATTCAACAAACTCTATATTAAAGCCATAATCCTTATTGACGATTTGCAGGAAATCGCCCAGCCGTCTGTCAACGTCTAAAACAGTTATGCGGGAAGGCAAATCAGTTAGGGCTAGGGCAACGCTCAATAAGTCGTCATCACCTATCAAAACAATTTCTTTCCCATCCAAGTCTCCATAATAATGCATTAGGGCTGCCCGCGCAACCACATCCTGCTCAAGCATGTAACCCTGGAAAAAATCTGGGGACGGACTTGGTCTTTTTTCAACAATTTTCTTGAACTCTTCGAGAACTTCTCTGAACTTTGCTTCTGGAATTATCTGTTTGCCAAGACATAAGGGGCAAATTTTCCCTTCAAGGTCTAGGCTTCTCGGGTTGATTTTCGCTTTGCCCTTCTCGGTCATATAGAAGCTATTTTCTTCAGCAGCTATAAGCCCCTCTTCATTTAGCCTTTTAAGCGCGGCTACAAAGTCCCTTAAGGGACTGTTAATCTTCTCAAGAAGCTCCCAGAAAGTTCTCCTCGAAACTGCAAGTTCACGCAGTATTCTGGCTTCCAACCTCTCCAAGAAAAACCCTCCTAATAAGGCGCTTCTCAACACTTTTAGGCTGGAACTCCTCTAGCAATAATTCGAAAGCCCTCAAAGCTGGACAATCATCCCCACACGTGAAAATGTCCAAAGCCATGTAACCATATTCGGGCCACGTGTGAACACTCAAGTGCGACTCGCTTAGGAGGTAAATAGCAGAAACCCCGTGAGGCTCAAACTGATGAAAACTTGAAGAGATAACATGCAAACCGGATTTAGCGACTACCCTATCCAAAACTACCCGAAGATCTTCCACTCTTGAAATCTTTCGGGGGTTCACACCACGAAATTCGGCGATAATGTGGATGCCCATATCGAACACCCAACATTATCGTCGAAATTCGGAAGTATGTTCCACAGCCTGTTTTGGGCCGACTATGCATACGTTTTCTATCCTCTAAAATTTTCCCAAAAAATTTCCTTTTATAAATTTTTTGCTGCCTAAAACTCAACATTAAAGAGGCGCAAATAGACTTCTGCTATGAGATTATGTTTTTTCCTCAAATTTGGACATGAACTTCTTAAACTTTTGCAAATCTATTGAGAGCCATCCTTTTCAATAGCTCGCAGCCACTGCTTGCACTCATCACAGTACTTAATTCCCCTTTTTGCGACCCAGTCTAAACATATTTCAAGGTTTTTGGCCAGCCACGCATTTGTAGATTTTACAGTATTTTTGATATTCTTGGCTTAATCCTTTACCGCTTCTGCAGCCTCCACATTCGCCACTGAGTAAGCCCGTACACGCGCCACAATAAAGACCGCAAAGTACAACAAAATTCCAATCAGTTGTTTTCAAATCTGCAGCAACATGATGCCCTAACTTAGAATTTTTCAAGCAGTTTAAGTAGTATGGCCTTCGCCGAGTAGAGGCGATTCTCGCTTTGCTCATAAATAACTGAGTTTGGGCTTTCTATGACATCTGCGCTTATCTCGTAGCCCCTGTGGATTGGCATGTCATGCATTATGAAAGCGCTGCTTCCATGTAATAGTTCTTTGTTTATTTGATAGGGCATCATAAGCCTGAGACGCTTCTCTTTCTCTGTAGCAAATTTGGGGTCTGTGAAGAATTCCATGTCAACCCACGTGTCGGTGTAAACGAAGTCCGCATCCTTTACGGCTTCCTTAACGTCCAATGTAGTCTCGTAAAGTCCTGTTTTTCTGGCTTCTTCTAAAAGCTCATTATCCCTTGAAGGTTCATTAAATATTGGAGTCACTGTGATTATTTTTACTCCCGTCTTTGTGCATCCTTCGATAAGTGAGTTACAAACGTTGTTGTGAACGCCGATGTAAACCAGTTTTAAACCTTTTAGTTTGCCTTTCTTCTCCTTCATGGTCATAAGGTCTGCTAGTGCTTGGCTTGGGTGATACTTTTCATCACAACCGTTTATCACTGGAACTTGTGAAGCATTTGCCATAACCTGTAAATCGGCGTTTCGCAAGAGTCTCGCCATAATACAGTCAACGTTCCGCGACAAATACTGGGTTTCGTCGTATATGTCAGCTATTGTAAAGTTTGTGGTTCTCCAGTCGATGTAGAGTGCGTGGCCCCCAAGCTGGGTCATGGCAACCTCAAAGGAAACCCTAGTCCTTGTTGAGGTTTTCTGGAAAATCATAGCTAACGATTTGCCGTCAAGGGCTTTCCCATATTTTTTCGGGTTCTGCTTAACCTCAATAGCCTTATCAACTATTTCCATAAGCTGCTGCCCAGACAACCCCTTAAAATTAATCAAATGCATTTTCTCCCAACTCCATTGCAAGCCTAAAGCTTCAACGGATTTCAGCCATTATAAACTTTATGGAAATCTTTTTCTAAACAGAGGGCATCAAACAATTGGGAAGAAAAGTGATTCTGCTAGCGGCTTCCACAAAAGACCCAGCAAGTGTGAACATAACAAAACAAATTCTAAAAAATTACTTCTTTAAACTCTGTAAGGAAAAATTTAAAGAAGCACAAGTTTACACCGCTGAAATTTCGAGACGAGAAGTTAGACTGGCTATACTTGAAAAGGAGTTGGTTTACGAACAAGACGTAGCTAACTTCGATCCTTTCCTCGAACTCATAATTTTCATTTCAAGGCATAGCAGTGCAAGCGGAACCCCGACGCTTTCGGTGCACACTCCGGGAAACCTTGGAGAGGCAGTCTTAGGGGGAGTCCCCAGAAAAGTCTCGATTTCCCCTGCAAACGCTATGAGAACAGCCCTAAAAACCATGGCAAAACTTGCAGATGAAGCGCATCTTGCTTACAAGGTTTCCTACGAGTGCACCCATCATGGTCCATCACTGGATAAGCCTACAATGTTTGTTGAGTTGGGCAGTTCGCCAAAACAATGGTCAGATTTGAAAGCTGCAGAAGTAGTTGCCCATGCTGCCATGGAAACCGTTTCAAATTTTGGGAAAGAAAATGCTAAGACAGTGCTTGGCATAGGCGGCCCACATTACAACGAAAAGTTTACAAGAATGGCTTTAGAAAAAGAAATAGCCTTTGGTCACATAATTCCAAAATACGCCATCCACGAGGTAAACAAGGAAATTTTAAGGCAATGTATCGAGAAAACCCTTGAAAAGGTTGAACTGACAGTGTTGGACTGGAAGGGAATAAAGGGCGAAGACAAACCGAAACTTATCAAAATGCTCGAAAAAATCGATATTGAAACCCAAAAAGTTTAACATAAGGCTATTAGCAAATTTACCCTAGAAATAGAAAAGTTAATAGAAACGCGTGTTATCTAACTGAAACACATCGCGGTAGATGAAGATGGGTTTAAGGTCTTTCCTATCCCAATGCGCCAGAACATTAAAACTGGCAGTAAAACCTGGAAAAAGCGAGCTGTGGCTATCGATAAAAATATGTTTTCTAGGCATAGGCGTAGTTGGACTCATAGGTTTCGTGATAAAGTTGCTAACTAGCGCAATTCCATACTAAACCAGAGGGGACAAAGCCATGGAAAACCGCCCAACGAAAATTTTCGCCGTAAGAATCACAACAGGACAGGAAAGAAACGTGGCTAAGCTTGTGGCAGCAAGAATCGAGATGAACAAGATACCCGTAAAAGCCATTCTTGTTCCAGACACCCTTAGAGGATACATATTTATGGAGGCGGAGGGCCCCCATTTTGTGGAGCAAGCCATAGCCGGAATAAAACACGTGAGGTCTAGAGTCCCAGACTTCGTCAACTTCTCAGAAATAGAAAAATACATTGTTAGAAAACCAATCATTGAAGAGTTAAGCGAAAACGACATAGTTGAGGTGACTGGCGGACCCTTCAAGGGGATGCGAGCCAAAATAACCCGCATTGACAAGACTAAGGAGGAAGTCACTCTGGAACTTCTTGAAGCCACATTCACATTACCAATAACGGTTCATTCGGATTATGTTAAACTTGTGGAGAAAGCGAAAACCTAGATAGGTGAAACATTATGAGTGAAAAGAAAATTGTGGAATTGCTTGTAAGCGGAGGCCAAGCGACGGCAGGCCCACCATTGGGACCAGCTTTAGGTCCTTTGGGCATAAACGTTCTAGCAGTTGTGAATAAGATAAACGAGCTTACAAAGGATTATGCTGGAATGAAGGTTCCAGTGAAGGTTGCCGTTGACCCCGAGACTAAACAGTTCGAAGTCAGCGTTGGAACCCCAACAACATCAGCCTTAATCGTAAGCGAACTGAAAATCGCGAAGGGTTCAGGAAACCCGAAGACGCAGAAGGTGGGAAACCTCTCCATGGAGCAGCTTATACGAATATCAAAGATCAAACGCTCTGAGTTGTTGTCAAAAACGTTGAAATCTGCAGCCAAGGAAATTCTCGGAACATGCGTGAGCATGGGAGTTACAGTTGAAGGAAAAGATCCGAAAGAAGTCATAAAGGAAATCGATGAAGGAAAATATGACCAAATATTCGCCGAAAGCAAAGCCTAAGAGAACCTTTTTATAATGGCTTAATAACCCATCCATGGTACGGAGCCCCAAAAAATGTCAATAGAGTCGAAAACAATATTAGCTGCTGTTAAGGAGGCGAAAGAGAAAGCTGGAAAGAGAAACTTCACCCAGTCAGTGGAGCTTATCTTGACACTGCAGGACATAGATATGAAATCGCCGGAAGGCAAGCTTCAAGAAAATGTGGAACTACCCTATCCCCCGCCTGAAGAAACAAACAAGATATGCGTTATCGCCACCGGGGAACTGGCGCTTAAAGCGAAAAGAGCTAACGCAGATCTTGTAATGGACAGAGCTCAGCTTGAGGGACTCGCAGGCAAGAAAAAGGAACTGCGGAAAATAGCCAACGAATATGATTTCTTCATAGTTGAAGCCCCCCTCATGCCGCTTGTTGGCAAAGTTTTAGGCGCTGTTCTTGGGCCAAGAGGGAAAATGCCCATACCAACTCCTCCAACGGCAGATATAGAAAGTTTGCTGAACAAGTACCGCAGAACAGTTGTGATTAGGATGCGTAACCAACCAGTAATCCAATGTCGCGTTGGAACAGAAAACATGAAGGAAGAGGAAATAGCAGAAAACATACAGGCTGTTTTGAGAATTGTTGAAGGAAAAATGAAAAGAGGAATAAAAAACGTTAAATTAGTTTGTATAAAAACAACCATGGGTGCCCCGGTAAAAATTAAACCATAAAAGAGGGAGTGCGTCTGCCGTCTCAACAAGTTTTAGAAGAAAAAATCAGCGAAGTTGAAGAGATAACGAAACTTCTGAGGCAATATAAAGTAGTGGGCATAGCAAGTCTCCAAAAAGTCAGGGCTTCACAGCTTCAAGAATTTAAGAGAAAATTGGCGGCAGACGCCTACATGCGTGGTATAAAAAATACTCTAATGAAAAGAGCTATTGAAAACTGTAGTGAAAAACCCCAACTGGAAAAACTTGAGAAATATTTAACAGGACCAAACGTCTTCCTCTTCACAAACTTGAACCCTTTTAAACTGGCACTGCTTCTCGAGAAGGGCAAAGTTAGAACGACAGCAAAAGCCGGCGACATAGCATCCTTCGACGTCATAGTTCCAGCCGGAAACACTGGACAGCCTCCAGGACCAATAATCAGCCAGCTGAACGCTGTGGGTTTACCGACAAGAATAGAGGCTGGAAGCGTTTGGATAACCAAAGACACGTTGTTGGCACGTAAGGGCGACGTTATCTCTGAAAGACTTGCAAGCGTACTTTCAAAGCTTGGAATAAAACCAGTGGAAGCAGGGCTGATAATGAAGGCGGTGTACGACGAGGGCTTAATAATAGAGGGAGAACAGCTCAAAATAGACTTGGATGAAATGAGAAGACAAGTTGAAAACGCCCATGTAGAAGCTTTCAAACTTTCATTAGGAGTAGCTTATCCAACAAAAGAAAACATGCAAGCTCTAATACACATAGCCCACCAAGAAGCGTATGCCCTTTCATTAGGCGCAGCCATACCAACAAAAGAAAACATAAAAGACCTTATTAGAAAGGCACACGCTGAAATGTTAAGTTTAAGTATGAGAATTCCCAATTTGGAAGGGGAAACCAAACAAGACTGAAAAGGTTAAAATAGCTGAGTAGAGGTGAAAGAAGTATGGAATACGTATATGCTGCAATGCTCCTTCACAAGGCTGGAAAGGAAATAAACGAGGAAAACCTAACACAAGTTTTAACAGCAGCAGGAATAAACGTTGACGCTGTAAGAGTAAAAGCCCTAGTGGCTTCCTTAGCAGAGGTTAACATAGACGAAGTCCTCAAGTCAGCTCCAACAATGATGGCTGCCCCAGCAGCACCAGCGGCAACACCCACAGCAGAAACCAAACCAAAGGAAGAAGAGAAGAAAAAGAAAGAAGAAGAAGAAAAGGCAAAAGAAGAAGCTGCCCTCGAAGGACTTGGAGCACTCTTCGGCTAAAAAGAATAGCCTTCTTTTAAACCTAATTTCTGTTTCGCAGAAAAGCCTAACAACAAATATAAACACAATATTGGCTATCAATTTTTATGAAACTTTGCAGTGCATGCCTATTGGGGGTAAAATGCAGATACAACGGAAAAAGCGCACTGAACCGAAAAGTTATTGCTTTATTAAAAACTGAAGTTTTAATTCCAATATGCCCCGAACAGCTAGGAGGCTTACCAACACCAAGAGAACCAGCAGAGATAAGGGGAAAAAGAGTTATAACAAGGTCTGGAAAAGACGTTACAGAAAACTTCTTGCAGGGAGCCCAGCAAGCCTTAAAGCTAGCAAAACTCTTCGGCGTTAAAGAGGCTATTTTAAAGCAAGGAAGCCCCTCATGTGGTTGCGGGCGAATCTACAACGGAACTTTTTCAGGCAAAACTGTCAAAGGCGACGGAGTTACAACGGTTTTGTTGAAGAAGAACGGAATTAAGGTAATCACTGAAGAAGACTTATAGAACTTCGGCTTCTGGTGCTGTTGACTTGTTACCCGTTAAAACTTTGAAAAGCACTATGGGAAGCCAGCCACAAATAATCATGAGAGTTCCAGGAAAAGCTTGTAACGCAAAGGTTAGTATTAAGGCTTCAAAGATGAAGAAAGAGACTGCCATTGTTGCGGCTGATAGAACTGCAAGGTTTTTGCCAAATTTTTTGTAGGTTTGTACGGCTATTAATCCTGCAAAGAAAAAGTCGCCTAAGCCAAGGGACATGTAAAGGGCTCCTCTCCCTTCAGTTATTATTTGGGGAAACGTTGGCACAATTATTAGTATTGGAAGCCTTAACCCGGATACATGGATTGCCGCCGAAACCATTGTTCTGGTTACTAGGACGAGAACTATGTCGGCTGCTGTTAAAAGCCCAACAAAAGCAAGGGATGTTCTCCAAGTGAAAAGGCTTCCAAGGTAGAGGATTATCAAAATTGCAAATACCCCGCCGTACACATTTAACAGATATGGAAACCAAATTGGAGTTTGGTTATAGAAAACATAGAGAATTAAAAACAAGGCTGGTGGCAAGACAGCCAAATACCACCTCTCATCCACGCGTGTTCTGGTTTCTTCATAAAGTAGGGATATGAAGGAAAAACCGCACAGACAGAAAAAGGCTGCCGCGCCATAAACAGCTAAATCACTTAACGAGTTTATGTTAAGAAGAGTGACAGTTGCCGCTAAAAAGCTGAAAGCAAAAAAAGCCATACAGAAAATTTTGGCTTTATCTTTTGGGAAATCTGAGAAGATATAAGAAAAAATGAAGAGGAGCATTGAATAAGCGAAGAGAAAAACTATCATAATAGCCATCCGTGGCACAAGCGCCATAATTGACACTGCCACGCTTATCGCTGCTACAAGCATGAAGGCATCTTTAATCCTAAATTCTCTCCCCTCAAACGTTGCCTTCAACTTCCTCTCAACCTTTTCGTTGAGAAGCATGGCTGCCACAGTGACAACAAAAAGTGTTAGGGGCATGGCGATGTCGAAATACATAAACCCATAATAATAGAAACAAACATTTAAACCTTAAAGCCGAAGGCACAGTTGAAAACGGCGAGGGTTGCGATAAGCGCCTCTTCCGTTCGAACGGTTTCTGTGCACTGACCAGGAATTGTGTTAACAACAAAATCCATAACGTCGGCTAAGTTGAGCCCTTCCTTTTTGGCTATTTCGTAAAGTCCTTGTGTTGGAGCGCCAAAACCTATTAGCACGGTTTGGCTGTTCTTCCATTGCTCTGCAATTTCTTCCTTAACATCGTTGAAGGCGGCACCATACTTTGAAGTGGCAATTTTTAAGGCAAACCTTCCGCTTTTTGCAATTCTCCCAAAAGTGTCTTTCAAAACGGTTACTTTATACCCCCAATAACATGGTATCTCTTGACGATTTGCCAATTCCGCCACAACCCGCTCGCCAACACTTGTGATTTTTACAGTTACTCTTTCGCCTAAGCGTAATTGTTTTTGCTGGATTAAGGCGGGTTTTTCAACGCCAATATCCACAAGTGTGCCCATCCTCGTTTTTGCTGTTGTAACGCCCTCCCGATATCCGCCCAGTGTTAAGTCTGTCACCCTCTTGTCAAGAGGATGATGGGGTGTTCTCAAAGGGGGCAAAATCCCGGCATACCGCAGTTCGGGCTTTAATTTAAACAGTCTTTTCCGCAGGTACTGAGGAGTCTCCATATATGAAAGCAGTGTGGCTATTAAATCCATGTCGGCTTTGCGATTTATTCCCGGTTCGTCTTGGTAAATTATTATTTCTTCAACGCCGAAGATTGCCGCAGTTCTTCCTATTAAGCCTATTTTAGAGGTTTTTTCTCGCAGATGGGGAGTGTCGGAGACTACCGAGGCGGGGATGGCTATTGAAATTTGCTTTCTATGCAATTTTTCCACCAATGCACACCTTGTATTAGGCGCGCCTTTGCTTAAAAGCTAAAAGCTTAACCGCTTCTAACTGTAGACGGGATTCAAAATTGCCAAAATTATCAGTTTTAGACGATTTAGATAAAATTGTAAGGTTAGATAAGGGGGGTATGCTTTCTTTCTGCGTCGATGCCGCGAAACATTATAAAAAGGCGGCTCAAATAGCCGAAAGAGTTACGTTTGATTATGCAAAACCACAAGCGGTAATTGTAGCTGGGATGGGTGGCTCCGCCATAGGTGGAGAACTCCTAAAAGACTGGACGCGGGACACAATCCAAATACCATTAGAAGTCTGTCGAGAATATACCCTTCCAGCATTTGCCAACAAGAAAACTTTAACATTCATTGTAAGCTATTCAGGAAAAACGGAAGAGACTCTAAGCGTTTTCCTCGATGCTGTTAAACGAAAGTGCATGGTTGCTTGTATAAGCTCTGGAGGGAAACTTTTGGAATTCGCCAGAAAAATGCAGATGCCAACTTTACAGATTCCAGCGGGGATTTCGCCACGAGCAGCCCTTCCATATCTTTTCACGCCTATGTTGATTTTTCTAGAGAAATTTGGCTTAATTCCAAATGTCAAAGCGGAAATTTCCGAAGCCATCACAATATTAAAGCAGGTTTGCAGTGAAAACGCGCCGGAAAAACCTCTAAAAGAAAACTTTGCTAAAGACCTTGCCTTTAAAATCAACGGTACAGTTCCCGTGGTTTATGGCTTTGGGTTTTACCGCTCTGTTGCTCAACGTTTTAAGCAGCAGTTCAACGAGAACAGTAAAATTCCATCAAAATGGGATGCGTTTCCAGAAATAAACCACAACGAGATTGTTGGCTGGGAGAAGGCAGAAAAACTGGCGAAGCACTTCTCCGTAGTGATTATTCGGGATAAAAACGAGTCTGAAGAAATTAAGTGCCGAGTGGAGGCAACGAAAGAGCTTTTGGACAATAAAGTGGCGGGAATCTACGAGGTTTGGAGCAGAGGAGAGGGAAAGCTGGCGCGAATGTTGTCTACAACGCTTATTGGAGACTTCGCAAGCGTTTACCTTGCTTTGCTGCGGGACATCGACCCGACACCAGTGGAGACGATTTCTCTGCTAAAAGAGAGAATGGCAAATAGTGGAATAAAAGGTAGAATAATCCGTGAACTGCGAAGCCTAACGAAGTGAAGTGTTTTCTAAAGCCTTTGGGTGATAAATTCTTCAAACATTTTTTCGGCGATTTCCAATGATAGAAGCTGCGGGGGATGCTTGAAGGCATAAGCACATATTGGAAGGATTGCACCCTTCAATTTTCGGTTTAAGGCTATTTTCACAGCCCTTATCACATCTAACAGCACAGAACCCGCGTTTGGCGCGTCAACCGTTGAAAGACGCATGTCTATCTGCATTGGCGCCTCACAGAAATATAGCCCTCTAATCCAGAAAAAGCTGTCACGTCTATTCTGCAAGAAATC
This sequence comes from uncultured Candidatus Bathyarchaeia archaeon, assembly GCA_964501295.1. Classification (GTDB taxonomy): domain Archaea; phylum Thermoproteota; class Bathyarchaeia; order Bathyarchaeales; family Bathycorpusculaceae; genus JABFQN01. Next base: position 228,512 of record CAZCSF010000001.1, read on the forward strand.
CACGTAGTCTGTTGACCCCGCCACCACTTCAGCTTCATATGGCAATGTCGCCTTAACGGTTTCTGTTTTAACAGTTCGCTTTAATTCTCGGGTTCTTTCCAGCGTGTCAAGGGACTCGGTGCCTCCACCAACATCGAGCTGATAGGTTTCAGTTATGCGGACACCATGCCTAGAGAGAAGTTGAAGCAAAGTTTTATGCAGCGTTGTGGCGCCCACTTGGTCGATTAAATCGTCGCCGACAAGGGGCAGCCCAGCCTCTTCAAAACGTCTTGCCCAAACTGAACTGCTCGCGATAAAAGCGGGTGTAGCATTCACAAAGGCACATCCAGCCTCCAAGGATTGATTGGCATACCACTCAGAAGCTTTTACAGCCCCGCTTGGAAGCAGATTAAGCACAATTTCAGCGCTACTTTCCTTCAAAACCTCTGTAACATCAGATTCCGGCGAACCGCTCACAGAGACCACTTGCTTTGTGTATTCGCCAACGCCGTCCAAGACTGGCCCTTTATGAACGATTACGCCAGAAGACGGCACATTTACCATTTTGGGAGCGTTATTTGGAGGCGCAAAAATGGCTTCAGACAAGTCTTTTCCAACCTTTCTGCTGTCAATGTCAAAAGCTGCCACAATTTGAATGTCCTTTGGGTGAAAGTCTCCGAGGAAAAGATTCCGCAAACCTATACATTCATTGGGGTTTTCAAGGTTCTTGTAGTATTGAAGCCCCTGAACCAGGGCGGATGCACAGTTTCCAACACCAACCATAGCCACTTTTATGCTTGGCAAGGCCTACGCCACCGTTTTTGTTCATCATATTACACACGGATTTATAAAGCTCTATGCAAGCAATATGCCAAGTGATTGAAATGAAAGCATGGTTGGATATCGCGGTTTTACGCTGCCCAAACTGCGGGCGCCATTACATTGAAGCATCATGGTATGTCTTGGAAATGGAGTCAGACATTGAATGTGGAGAGTGCGGAAAGGAATTTAACACTAAAAAGAACGCGATGGATAGGGCGCTATTAGAATTCCAAATAAACGAAGAGGGTAAAATTCAAAAAGTGGACATCGCCAAGCATCTAAAACTAGAAAGCAAGAGAAAGGGCTAAAGGGTTAACCTTTCAATTGGAACATACTCCTCTGAGATTCCAGACCTTCGGAGGACATCCCTCCAAAGCTCAAGGCCTTTACTTGTTCTCCATTTCTCTGGCGCCGGCAAGCCTAAAACAGCAAGTTTTCGGTCTTTCACAATTTTTTCAGCTGTTATGCACTGGCCAGTTTTCGGGTTGACCGGCGTTACGATGTCGGGGGCGATGGCGGCGAGCTTTCCATTTCTGTAGGCGATAAGCACCTCATTTTTGGCTTTAAACTCAAAGGTGTCGCCTGCAAACTCGCCAGCGCCTTCAAGTCTAACCGTAACGAAGGTAAAGCCTTCCTTCGTTTCCTTTTCGACAAAATTCACGGCGCCTTCGAAGAGTTTGCATCCTCCGGTTTCCTCCGTCACATTTTTCACCGGGTCTTTAGTCGTCCTTAATATTTTTCCAATCTTCATAGCTTTAGATAGGCTTCGCTGAACAGGTGACGTTCTAACTTGTTCGGCGTTTAAGATTCTCCTTGCAGTATAGGCAGATTGTTCCCATTCAGCAGCTAATACCCGCGCAATTCGTTCAGCAGCCCTTGCATCACGGGTCTCTTTTACTATTACTATGTTTTTTGCGTGAATATCAGCCACAGCCATGGGCGTAAGCGGGATATCATCAATCGTATAGACCTTCAAATGAACCTCGGGAACAGATCTACCAGCTCCATCTGCGTCTACAACCGGGATACCGCATCTTGCGGCGACGTCAACTGCTGCCAATGTGTTAAAACCGCCTAATTCCACGGGGATAATAGCGAAAGCTTGAAAACCGGCGTATTCCTCCAAAACCCTTAAAGTTTTCACTGCAGCTTCAGAATCATAATCTATGGCGGTTGTTGCACCTACACATGCAAAATTCACAACCTTAGCACCATGGGGCACCTCGGAAGGGTCTACAATTTTAACGGGGATCTTGTGCAAAGAAAGCTCCCTCACTATTTTATACCCTGCTTCTGGGTCTCCGCCTCCTCCAGCTGAAAAAATTGCAGCTCCATCTACTAAATCAATTAAATCTTGACGGCTCAATGTTCTCAAATCTCAACCTCCATTTAATTTACCATCTCATTGAAGATTTATTATTGAGGAAGCCTTAAAGACTTTAGCCATCCAAGCATAATGGTGGTTAAGGAATTTGAACAGCCAAACATCCGACAAGTTCACAATGATCAACGAGTTAGCCCGCCGCAGGGGCTTCTTTTGGCCATCCTACGAAATATACGGAGGCGTAAGCGGTTTCATTACCTATGGACCTTTGGGTGCAAGACTTAAACAGAACATTGAAAGGAAAATAAGAGAATTCTACGTTTACAAACTTGGCATAATGGAAATTGAGGCGCCCATAATTGCACCTGAAAAGGTTTTCGAAGCTTCAGGACACGTGGAGCATTTTAAAGAACCAATGGTTGAATGCCAAAATTGCAAGAGAAAATTCCGCGCAGACCACCTACTCACGGAAACTGAAAAAATCACGCAAACAGAAGCTGAAAAATTAAGCCTTGAGGAGCTAAAAAACATAATTGAAAATGAGAAAATTGTGTGCCCAGAATGTGGCGGTCCATTAAGCGAACCAAAATATTTGTTAACAATGTTTAAAACAACCATAGGACCCTACTCGGATGCTGTTGGCTACGCAAGACCAGAAGCCGCTCAAGGCATATTTGTCGAATTTAAACGCCTTTACGAGATGGCTAGGGAAAAACTACCCTTCGGCGTAATCCAAATTGGGCACGCCTTGAGGAATGAGATTTCTCCAAGGCAAGGCCTCGTAAGACTGAGGGAATTCACCATTGGAGACTTAGAATTTTTCTTCGATCCTGAAGAACCAAACTGTTACTTGCTTAAAGACTTTGAAAACGACACTTTACAGTTGGTTTTAGCCGATGATAGGCTGAAAGGCTCAGAAAAACTTATAGAAGTCACCGTGAAAGAGGCTTTGGAGAAAGGCTATATCAAAGCCGAGTGGCAAGCGGTTTTTATGGCAATTTCAAAAAGGCTCTTAATGGCTTTGGGTGTACCAGCAGAAAAACAGCGTTTTATTGAAAAACTTCCATGGGAAAGGGCGCATTATTCAGCACAAACCTTCGACCAAGAAGTCCTTGTTGAAAGATGGGGGTGGATTGAAGTAACAGCAACAGCCCACAGAACAGACTATGACTTGAAAAGACATGCGGAATTCAGCGGACAAGACATGTGCGTCTTCAAAGAATATAAAGAACCATTGGAAAAGGAACGGATCATCATAAAACCTTTGATGGAAAAATTAGGACCAAAATTTAAAAAGGAAACTGCAAAAATCGCTGAAATGCTTTCCAAGGCGGACCCCAAAGAGGTGGAGGTTTCCCTTAAAGAAAAGGGATATTTCACACTTGGGAAATACAAAATTTCGCCAGAGGATTTAGAAATTAAACATGAAAAAATTATGGAACGTGGAAGACGCTTTATACCTCATGTTATAGAGCCAACATTTGGCTTCGACCGCCTCTTATACGTAACTTTTGAATATGCTTATCGAGTTAAAGACGGCAGGGTTGTGATGAGTTTTCCAAGAAACATTGCTCCCATCCAAGTCGGAGTTTATCCTCTCGTAAGCAAAGACGGATTGCCCGAAAAAGCCATGGAATTGTATAAATTTTTGGTTAACGAAGGCTTGGTGGTGGAGTATGACGAGGCGGGTTCTATTGGTAGACGTTACGCCCGTGCAGACGAGATAGGCATACCATTAGGCATAACGGTTGATTATCAAACCCTTGATGATAACACAGTTACAATTAGAGACCGCGACTCATGGAGGCAGGTTAGATGCAAAATTGAAGATTTGCCGGAGCGTTTACACAGATATTTCAGATATAAGATAGAATTTGAAGATTTAGGGGAACCAGTCACAGCCTAGTTTCGTTACCTTTTTTAATACTTCTGCATATTTATGCCTAGAAAAGGCTTGCCAAATTTTGCGGCGGGAAGTGGTTTGGTGCTCCCAGCAGAAACAGAGGAACGTGTAAAACGCAGAGCATTAAGTGTCTGTCAAGAACACCTACGGAAAGTCTTAGAATTAACGAGAAAAGTTCCCCAAATGACTGAGTGCTTTATAAAAAATGACAAAGAAAAGGCAAAGCAGATTTACAATGAGATTAGAGCGGGGGAAGAGGATGTTGATAACGCAAGACGGCTTGTTTCGCGGGAACTTGCAGAAATAGGCGCTATACTCTTAAGTAGAGAAGATTTTCTCAGATTCACAAACCTCGCCAGCGAAATCGCCGACTTTTCTGAGGGGATAGCTTTCCGCCTCCTTGAGATAATGGAGCACAACTGGAACGTGCCAACCGACTTAAAAAATAGCCTTTTGAAACTTTCCGAAGCGTCTCTGGAAACTGTTGTTAAACTCAGGGAAACAATGATGGTTTTGACATATGGTTCAGAGAAAGCCATGGAAAAAGCCAGCGAAGTGGAAATAGCCGAGAGAAACGTTGACGAACTTTACCGCACATTAGAAATAAAACTTTTAAACAGCAAACTGGAAATCCCAGCGCTTATACTTTTAAGAGACATACTGCAACTTCTCGAGGATTCTGCAGACAAGGCTGAAGACGCAGCAGACGCTGCAAGAGTCCTATCCTTCATAATGTAAAAGGCGAAGCATATGCCTCGAAAAATACACGTGGAGTTTATTGAAAACTTTCTTGTTGTGTGGAACCCGGCGGACGGTTCAGAACTTTACAAAATGGGGTTTTACGGCAAGCCGCTTGGAATCCCAAAACCTAAAATCCCAGAATTCAACGTTCCATTGATTCTCGACTTGATGGAAGGCCTATACCTCGCCGAAAAAGGAATAATAACAGTATATGAAGGCCCAGAAAAACAGAAAGTAAGCCTAAAAAAACTCCGCCAAAAGGCCAGAACATTGTATGAAGAGTTTGACGAGAAATATGCGGTTTACCGTCACCTACGGGATAGTGGCATGGTTGTAACTCCCGGCATAAAGTTTGGATGCGACTTCGCCGTTTATAAACATGGACCAGGATTGGAGCATGCGCCTTACATGGTTTCGGTTAAAAAAGCTGCATCTGAATTAACAGCAACGGAAATCGTAAAGGCTGGACGGTTAGCAACAACTGTTCGGAAAAGGTTCATAATCGCAGTCCCAGACTTGGGGAAAGAAAAAATAAGGTATCTCATTTTCAAATGGTTTAAAGCCTAACTACTTTCGTATTTCCCAAAAACTATTTTGAGAATTTCTTCCTCCAGAGTTAACCCTTTTCCCGGGTTTTCAACCATCTCGCCAACTTTTTCGCCTTTCTTGTTGAAGACTAAAATGTAGGGAATTTTATCTACACGAAATGTCTCAACTTCAGGGGGAGAGGGAGGAATACTCCATTTCTTGTCTTGGCTTAATGGGTTTCTCTTCAAACCTCCAAAAACTCTAACCTCTAACCCTGTTGCTTCGGATATTAGGGCTAGGATGGGAATGTTTGCGGCACAGTCTTTGCACCATTCTGCAGAAAATGCTATTATTATGTAGTCGTTTGCAAAATCTTTCAGTTTGCTTAAAACATCAACATTTAGCTTATACGTCTTCTTTCGTTCTAAAAATTTCTCACAGAAGGGTTCCTTTATGTTGCTTATGTATTGGTTCACGGACACTGTTCTTTGTCTAACCTCTGACAGATTTACTTTCATTTGTCAGCCCGGCATTATCGTCTGATTCATAAATTCTCCTTTAACATATTGGTGAGGATAAATTTTTGTGGATGTTAAGATGCATCCTTCTGCGATTGTGACGTCGTCGGCTATAACTGAAACAGCGCTGATTTTTGTAGGTTTTTTGGCACTGGAGCATACGGTTACGTGTCTCCCTATTATGCTGTCTTTTATTTCCGCCTTCTCCTCTATTATTACTCTGTCCATTATGGCGGAGTTCTCTATTACAACACCGTCGTCTATCCTTGTGTAGTTATCTATACATGAGTTTACTATACGCACTCCATCACCTATTTCGCAGTGTCTCCCAATCAAGACAGAACCCTCAACCTCTATCTGCCCTTGCTGGATTTTCTTTACGATTTCTTTTCTCCGTTTCATGGACTCAAAACTTTCTCCCTGAACCCAAACTCTAGCTTCTCCTTCTATTCTTCCGCCAAAATCTTTCAGCGATGAAAACCGTCCTTCCAGCATGTCTTTCACGGCTTCTAGATAACGTTTTGGTGTGCCTACATCGTACCAGCTGCCTTTCAAAACATACCCGTACACGGGTCTTCCGGTTTCTATGACGTAGGGGATAAAGTCGTAGCCGAAGTCTAAGCGTTTCCGCTCCTTCATCAGCCTCTTAACGCCTTTCTCTTTAAAGATTTTCCTTATCTCCGGCGAAACCATGTATAAGCCTGTGTTGGCAAGATTTGATGGGGCTTCTTTTGGAGTTGGTTTTTCAACAAATTTAAGAATTCTATGGTCTTTGCTTATGTCGGCTATTCCATAGCCTTCAACATCTTCAACTTCCCTTAAGGCTATTGTTATCACAGCGTCCTTTTCGCGGTGAAAATCAATAAGTTCTTTTAAATTCACGTCGAAAATGTTGTCTCCTTGCACTGCAAAAACCGGGTCCCTCACGTTGTAATATTCCATGTTTATCCGTGCAGAGTCAGCGCTTCCTAAATCGTCAACGTTTGGCTGGTATTTTACGTGGACACGGGGGGTTATGCCGTAACGTGCCGAAAAGCCGTAGCCGGATTCAAAATAATCGTGTAAGTCCCGATAATTCGTGTAGCCCTTAACTCCGAAAATAAAGTTTCTTATGCCTTGACGAGCAAGAGACAATAAGGAAAATTCGATCATCGGCCTATTTAACAAGCGTAAACAAGCTTTACTTGTTTCGGCGGTTAAGGGTAAAAGCCTTGTAGCTTTACCTCCAACTGGAATTACCACCATCAGTCTTTCGGGTTCATAGTTGTGGCGCAAAAGACCACCAACTTTTGTTCGATTCTATTCACATCAACAGTATTAAACTTTTAGAGAAACATCAACTCTTATAACCAAAACAGAAGCTTATCTATAAAAGGCTTGAAGATATGAAAAAGCTTGCCGGTTATTTGCGGTTGATGCGGCCCATAAACTGTCTAATGATGGGGTTTGCAGTCATAGTTGGCGCTACCCTTGCAAATTCAAACGCTTTTGTAAGCTATTTGCCAAATTTGGTTTACGGGTTTTTAACGGGTTTCCTACTTACCGCAGCGTCTATGGTTATAAACGACTATTATGACAGGGAAATAGACGCCATAAACGAACCTTCACGCCCCATTCCCAGCGGTTTGATAAAGCCTAAAGAAGCATTAACCTTCGCCATTTTGCTTACCTTGTTAGGCTTAACAGCATCGCTTTTAACCAGCACCAACGCAGTAGCTCCGTGTTTTGCAACAGCCTTAATTTTTTGGCTTATTTCTGCAAGTTATGTTACTGTCGGGAAACAAACCGGACTTTTGGGAAACTTACTGGTTAGCGCGTGCGTTTCAGCTCCGTTTTTTTACGGAAGCCTAGCCGTAGCCAACGAGGTTAAAGGGAACATTTGGATTTTTGTCTCCATGGTTTTCCTCTCAAACACCGGCAGAGAAATAACCAAAGGAATAGTGGACATGGAGGGGGATAAGGCGCGAAACGTGAAAACAGTGGCGGTGCGCCACGGAGAACGCACAGCGGCACTTGCAGCATCAGTCTTATACCTTTTGGCGGTTATGTTTACTCCGTTACCGCCGATACTAAACTTTGTTTCAGTTTGGTTTATTCCTTTGGTGGCTATAACGGATGTGGGGCTTGTCGCATCCTCAATAAATCTTCTGAGAGATTACTCACGAGAAAATGCTAGGAAAATAAAAAACCAGATTCTGGCTTGGTTCCTTATAGGATTAATTGCCTTTCTGGTAGGAAGCTTAAGCTGAACGCCCACGTCAAGAACAGCCACTATTGCTCTAAAAGGGAATATCACGCATATGGAAGATGGTGTCAGCGGATGGAATTACGTCTACCAGATAAAAAGAGCACTAATTATATTGAGGAATGCTTTACACGGTGTCTGACAAGAAGCTAAAAATAAACTGGCTAGAGGATCTTTCGCCAAAAGGGGAGATTGTCTTCCCCTAAACTCCTATCCTTCCTTTTTTGGCTCCATGTGGACGGTGACTATGGTTTCTGTGAATCTGCGTTTTACTCCATTTTCGATTTTTGACGCGACCCTGTGGGCTTCCTCTATTGAAATCTGGCTAGTGAAACAGCAGTCTATGTTTATGTAACGCTTTTCGCCTACAACATACGTAACTATTCTCTTGACGGTGACTACTTGTTGAAAGCTTTCAGCCGCCTTGTAGATGGCTTGTCGAATTTTTTCCCCATCCACCCTGGGACCGCGTCGTATTTTTGTATTGAAGGGTTCGATGTGGACTGTTACGTTTCCAATGTTCTTTATTTTCTCGTTAAGCTTGCCTTCAATTTTTTCTGCTAGTTCGTGGGCTTCACCTACTGACAGTTTCGGATCGACATGAGCATGTAAGGTTGCATATAATTTGCCATGGGCGTAAACGGTGCTAACCTCGTGAACATCTTTTACGCCTTCAACTTGCCTTGCAAGTTTCTCCACAAGCTTTCCCGTCAGCATCTCTTTCTCTAATGGTTCAACGTGAATTACAGCTTCAGTGTCCCCAAAGAAGCGTTTTAGGTTCTCCTCAACCCGTGAGGCAACCATGTGAGATTCTTCTAGGCTGATGTACTCGGGGACTTGTATGGTGGCTTCGATGAACGTTTTCGCTCCTGCCCTTCTCACCCTAAGGTTTCCAACTTTTGAAACCCCCTCTGTGGATAGAATTTCTTTCCTAACTTTTTCTGCAAACTCTTTTGAGACTGCATCGCTTAGCTCCATTCCGCTTGCTCTAGCCAGTTTAACGCTGAGGTAGCCTATTGCAGCGCTTAAAATAAGAGAGGCGAAAACATCAAAAATTGGGAACCCCAACGCTGCCATTCCAAACCCAAAAAGGGCTATAAGAGTTGAGCCTAAATCGGCTAATGAATGGTAAAAACCAGCTTTTACTGTTACACTTTCCCATCGGGTTTTATGCAAAACTCCTACTCTTAGGATGTCGATGCAGAGGGTGTAGGCTATTGCGGCAAACCCCGCCAATTCCCATTCTTGAACGATTGCGATTTCCCCCTGCAGAATTTTTTGCAGAGCCCTTATGACTAGGAAAATGGCTGTGCCAAAGAGGATGAAGCCACCTATTAATCCGCCTAGCGGTTCAATTTTCTCATGCCCATACATATGCTCTTCATCTGCCGGTTTTAGTGAAGCCTTAGTCGCTATTAGGAGAATAAACATGGAAATGGCGTCGAGAAGAGCGTGGGCTCCATCGCTTAGAATTGCTAGGCTGCCAGCAGCAAAACCCAAAACAACTTCTACAATAACGACGCTTGCAATAGCGCATGCTGAAATTTTTAAGGCTCTGAGTCTTTTTTCGCCAATATTCATTATGTTCAAGTAGATTGCCAATGGTTAGGGATTTAAGGGTTATGAAACAATGTTAAAAGCCAAAACATTTAAAATATGAAAAGCGTATGTTATGTGGGTATCAAAGGTGCAAGGTGAACGCTTTAACACGGTTTAAACCACCAGAAGCTTTCACCCAAAAATTTAGGTCTATTTCTCTCAGAAGTTTTGAAGGAGGAGTCACCAAATGAGCGTAAACGACATTTTAGATGGAAAACTAACCGAAAAGGAAGTTGAAATAAAAGGTTGGCTTGTTACGAAGCGTTCAAGCGGCGGAGTGCAGTTCTTAATGATAAGAGATGGAACCGGCTTTATCCAAGCCACAATCCACAAGGATGAAGTTAGCGAGAAAGTCTTTAAAGCCGCAGACGAACTAACACAGGAATCCTCCATTATAATTAAGGGAAAAGTCAAAGAGGATAAAAGGGCGCCCGGCGGCTACGAAATCAGAGTAAATGGTTTGAAAATTGTGCACTTAGCGGAGCAAGGCTATCCTTTAGCCAAAAAGGAGCATGGTATAGACTTCTTAATGAATTATAGGCAGCTGTGGATTAGAAGCCCGAGGCAAACCGCCATCCTCAAGATTCGCGCTGAAATCATAAAAGCTTGCAGAGACTTCTTAGACGGACAAGGCTTCGTTTTAACAGACACCCCAATTTTCACACCAGCAGCCGTCGAGGGTACAACAACCCTCTTTGAAGTTCCATATTTTGGAGACAAGGCTTACTTAACGCAAAGTGGACAACTTTACGTGGAAGCCACGATAGCGGCTTTCGGAAAGGTCTATTGTTTTGGACCGACCTTTAGGGCGGAAAAGTCGAAAACGCCGAGGCACTTGACGGAGTTTTGGATGGTTGAGCCTGAAATGGCTTTCTGCGGGTTTGAGGAGAACTTGAAAATGCAAGAAGAGATGGTGACCTACATTGTTAAGACAGTTTTGGAGAAAAGACGAAGAGAACTTGAAACATTGAAGCGGGATGTAAAGCCTCTACAAAAAGTTGAGTCGCCCTTCGAGAGAATAAGCTATACTGAGGCGGTGGAGATGCTGCAGAAAGCTGGGTTCCAAATAGAATGGGGAGAGGATCTTGGAGCCCCCCACGAAAGGTTTATTTCGCTACAGTTTGAAAAACCAGTCTTCGTCCACAGATATCCAGCCAAGGCTAAAGCCTTCTACATGCAGCCAGACCCAGAAAACCCAGAAGTTGTTTTGTGCGCTGATTTGATGGCGCCTGAGGGCTACGGCGAAATAATAGGTGGAAGCCAACGTATTCACGACCTTAAATTGTTGGAGAAACGCATAGAAGAGTTCGGCTTGCCAAAACAAGCCTACGAGTGGTACTTGGACTTGCGGAGGTATGGTTCTGTTCCACATTCAGGCTTCGGGTTGGGAATAGAGCGGACAGTCATGTGGATCTGCAAGCTAAAGCACATACGAGAGACAATACCCTTCCCGAGGACTATAACACGCATATACCCATAAATTTAATGGAACAAGTTGGGTTTAGGTCCACTTCCAAATTTTTCTGCCATAGAAAACTTCTGGCAAGATGAATAAGCCGGATAAGGAAGCAGCTATTGCAATCGCCCATTCCATAGGGTCGCCAAGCCAAACAGTTCCCATCAAACCGAAGAACGGCACAAGTATTGTCGCAACAGCTGAAACTACGACAGCGACGACCAAGAATTTATTATTAAAGGCCTCTCTGCCCATCCTCCAGACGCTGCGCCTATCCGAGCGACAATTCCAAACCACAAACAACTCTTGTAACGTTGCCCGAATAAAGGCCATGGTTCGAGCTTGTTCAAGAGTTTCGTGCAGAACATAGTATTGCCAGAAGAAAAGTCCTCCGGTTAAAGCAAATTGCAGTATGAACGTTACAATTATTGAAGCTAGTCTTCCATGCAATATCCCCTCTTTTGGGTTCCTCGGCGGCCTTTTCATAATATCCTTGTCTGGGGGGTCCATTGTTAGTGCCAGGGCAGGGCCTCCGTCGGTGACTAGGTTTAGCCACAATATCATTGGGGCTGTTAGTGGCAGTTCCAGGCCTAGAAGAGCGAATGTTCCGATTAGTGCTAGTTCGTCAAAGTTGCATCTCATTAAGAAGAAAGAGAATTTTCGTATGTTGTCATAGATTCCCCTTCCACCTTCCACAGCGTTCACAATTGTGGCAAAATTGTCGTCGGCTAAAACAATGTCGGCTGCCTCTCTTGTAACATCGGTGCCCGTTATTCCCATAGCCACTCCTATGTCCGCTTGCTTAAGTGCTGGAGCATCATTTACGCCGTCGCCGGTCATCGCCACTATGTGGCCTTTTTTCTTCAAGGCTCTTACAATTCTAAGCTTGTGTTCCGGAGAACCCCTTGCGTAAACCTTGACTTTTTCGACTTTTTTCTCGAATTCTTCGTCGCTTAACGCGTCAAGTTCGGCGCCAGTAAGCACTATGTCACCGGTGCCGCCTTCAATGTTCTCAAGCATACCCAATTCTTTCGCCACAGCAACAGCGGTTAGCTTATGATCTCCAGTTATCATTATAGTTTTTATTCCAGCTTCCTGACATTTTTTAACGGCTAATTTGGCTTCTTCTCTGGGCGGGTCAATCATACCTAACAAGCCAACGAAAACCAAGCCGCTTTCCAGTTCCTCAGCATCAAACTTTTCTGTATTCACGCTACCAAGTTCTTTGAAGGCTACCCCCAAAACGCGAAGCGCGTCTCCAGCCATCTTCTCATTAATTTCGAGAATGCCCCGCCTCTTCTTATCAGTTAGCACTACTATTTTTCCATCAATTAATACGTGTGTGCAACGTTCCAAAACTACTTCTGGAGCACCCTTCACGTAAACAAGAAGATTGCCATCGGAAGATTTGTGAACTGTTGTCATGCGTTTTCTTTCAGAAGTAAATGGAACTTCATGAACCCGTGGATACACTTTTTCTAAATCTTTTTTTAGCATCCCAGCTTTAGCCGCCGCGATAATTAAGGCGCCCTCTGTTGTATCTCCAATAATGCTCCCCTCCTCATATTGCGCGTTAGTGCAGAGGGCAGCTGCTCCGAGAAGCAAACGTAAATCATCATCATTTTTAGGATCAAATGCCTCCTCATTTAGCAGAAATTCACCTTTAGCCTCATACCCAACTCCCGTCACATCGATAACTTTATTGCCCACATAGATCTTACGTACCGTCATTTCTCCTTTCGTCAAAGTGCCAGTTTTGTCGGAACAAATAACCGTGGTTGCGCCTAGCGTTTCAGCAGAGGAAAGCCTACGAAGAATAGCGTTTCTTTTAGCCAGTTCTTTCGCACCAAGCGCCAAGCACACAGTCACAACAGCGGGCAAACCTTCCGGAACCGCGGAAATCGCCAATGCAACAGCAGTCATAAACATGTCTATAATGTCTTTATATTCGGCAGAAGCCACACCACCGAACCGTGGGATAACCTCCAAATACCTCAATGCCTCAAGTACAAAAATCACAACACACGCAACTACAATTATTATCGCAAGCTTTTTGGCAAACCGTTCCAACTTCTGTTTAAGTGGAGTCTCCTCCTCCTCAACCGCTTGGACCATTTCAGCTATTTTGCCGAACTCAGTATTCATACCTGTGGCAACTACGACAGCCCTACCTCTCCCATATGTTACATGAGTCCCCATGAAAACCATATTCCGTCTATCAGACACCGGTGTTTTTTCATCAATAACCTCTGTAGTTTTATCTATGGGCGTGGACTCTCCAGTTAATGCAGCCTCCTCCGTTTTTAGGTCAACAACCTCGAAGAGGCGGGCGTCCGCAGGTATGCGGTCTCCAGCCTCAAGAAGAATAACGTCGCCTGGTACAACTTCTCGCGCAGGGATAATTGTCTCTTTCCCTTCGCGGAGGATCCGAGCACGAGGCGCAGCAAGTCTTTTCATGGCCTCTACTGCCTTTTCCGAGCGATATTCTTGAACAAAGCCCACAATCGCATTTAATGCCACTATGGCACCTATAGTTATAGCGTCAAAGTATTCTTCAAGTTCCCCGCCTTTATACCACCCTATAACAATGGACAAAACTATGGCTACTAAAAGTATGATCACAAAAATATCCTTAAACTGATTTAGAAATATTTGAAAAGGAGTTACTCGTTTTCTTTCAATAAGCTCGTTGTAACCAAACTTTTGCAGCCTCTTAGCAGCGTCTGCGCTGGTCAACCCTTTCGGACTGGTTTCTAAAGCATCTAAAACTTCTTGAATTTCCAAAGCGTGCCAAGGCTTTGACATATGAGGCGCCTTCGCAGATCCAAGGCTGCAACTTATTGAGACATAGAGCAACTTGTTTATAAAATTCTCGTTCAAACATTCCGAGGATAAACTTGTAAAAAGAAGGAAATGAGGAAATTAGGCCAATAACAGAAGGATCAGTGGAGCGAAGACTTCGGCTACCAGCGACATCACCGTAATCATTGTGTTAAGCGAAGGTCCGGCAGTATCCTTGAAGGGGTCTCCAACAGTGTCGCCTGTAACAGCCGCTTTATGGGCTTCTGAGCCTTTTCCACCATGGGCTCCAGCTTCTATGTATTTTTTGGCATTATCCCAAAGCCCACCAGAATTCGCCATAAACAAGGCAAAGATTATACCTGTCACAATGCTTCCAGCTAAGAAGCCCGCCAGCGCCTCTTTACCCAAAATTATCATAGTTAGAATCGGAACTAATATTGCCAAAATGCATGGTAGCACAAGCTCTTTAATGGCGCCTTTTGTCGCAATATCCACACACTTTGCATAATCAGGTTTCGCCTTCCCTTCCATCAACCCTGGAATTTCTTTAAACTGGCGTCTAACTTCTTCAACCATTCTTTCAGCGTTTCTTCCAACCGCCAAAATAAGCAAAGCCGAAAGCAATGGAGGCATCATTCCACCGAGGAATACGCCTGCCACGACTTCAGGTCTCATCAAGTCTAACATTTCAATGTCCACAAGGTGGGCGTAGGCTCCGAAAAGAGCCAGAACCGTTAGTGCAGCAGCGCCAATGGCGAAGCCTTTTGTGATGGCTTTTGCAGTGTTACCTGCAGCATCAAGCCTATCTGCAACCTCAATAACCTCCTCACCTAAACCAGATTGTTCAGCTATACCCTTTGCATTGTCAGAAACCGGACCATAAGCATCCGCAGATATGGTCATTCCCACAGTTGCAAGCATCCCAACAGCGGATATGGCAATGCCGTAGAAGGGGTTAACGTTGAAGGCTATGGCTAGGTACCACGCAGCCAAAGTGGCAACGCAGATACCAATTATAGGCGGGACTATGCTGACTATTCCATAGGAAAAGCCCGTCAATATGTTTATTGCCGCCCCTGTTGTTGAGGCTTGAGCCACTTTTTGAGCTGGCAGTCTATCTATGGACGTAAAGTAGTCAGAGGTTATTCCAATAATCGCTCCTGCGATTAACCCTGCCACAGTGGGCAAGAAAACCCCAAGCCATTCCGTACCCTCTAAACCCGAGAAATATGTAACAACGGAGAGGAACGTAGCGAAAATTATCCATGTAGAAAACGACCCTCTGTTAAGGGCAGCACCAGGATTGCCCTTTATACTTTGTTTGACAACCAAAGCGCCTATAATTGAGGCAAAAAGCCCCACTGCGGCTATTATAAGAGGCAGAGCCGTCAAGAGGGGTTTTTCTATCTCTGCACCAATAATCATAGCTGCCACAATGCTGGCAATATAAGAGTCTATTAGGTCAGCTCCCATTCCAGCAACATCACCAACATTATCGCCAACGTTGTCTGCAATTACAGCTGGATTACGCGGATCATCCTCTGGAATCCCAAGCTCAACCTTCCCAACAAGATCTGCGCTGATATCAGCCGTTTTGGTGTATATACCTCCGCCAGCTTTGGCAAAAAGTGCCAGTGCGCTGGCTCCGAAGCTAAAACCTAGAACTATGTTTGAAGCCTTAACTTCTCCCCACCCTAGGGCAATATTGAAAATATAGAAGAGCAAACTTATACCTAAAAGAGCTAAGCCCACAATAAACAAGCCCATGACTGCTCCACCGTAAAAAGCCACTGGAAACGCCTTTTTTAATCCGTGCTTCGCTGCGTTGGCTGTTCTAACGTTTGCTTCAACAGCAGCCATCATCCCAACATATGCAGCAACCGTTGCACATAGTGAACCGAAAGCATAGGCTACCGCCATGCTAATGCCACGGTAAACGCCTAAGGGGTCGCCTTCTTGGAAGGCGTAAACGGTGTAAAGCACCCCAAGAACCGCTGTCATGACCAAAACGAAGATGGCCAATGTCATGTTCTGCCTTTTAAGATAAGCCTTCGCGCCTTCTTTTATGGCGCTGGCAATTTCCCTCATCTTTTCAGTGCCACTTTCTTGGCTAGTAACATATTTGTATAGGTAGCTGGCTAAACCGACAGCGGCTAAACCCGCTATTGGCGTAATATAGAACCATTCCATAGTTGACCCTCAAACCTTCCCCTTTACAAACCGTCTGAAATAAGACCCCATACTTATAAATTTACTGTAGCCCACAGCAAGAAACGTATTCTTTCTTTCATTCAGTCAGCAGAGTTTATTTCCGAGGAACGCCTTGTGTAGGATGCGTGGTATCCTAATGAGCTGCGAAATAGACTTACTTTCAAAACTCGTAGCTATCAACACCACTTCAACAGAGAGAAGAGGCTACGAGGAAATTGCAAACTTGCTTGTAAAAGAAGCCCAAAGTTTAGGATTAAAAGCAGAAAAAATAGTTGACACTAAAGGAATACCGCAAATCTTGATAACCATACCAAATGCGCCGGAAAGGGCAAAGAAAGTCGTTTTCATAACCCATTACGATGTTGTTCCAGCCGGAGAAGGATGGGATTTCAACCCTTTTAAGCCCTTTGTGAAAGATGACAAACTTTATGGAAGAGGAGCCGTTGACAACAAGTCAAACATCGCCGCAGCCATAGCCGCCTTCAGCGAGGCAGTTAAAGAAAAGCTGCCACTGAAAATCCACCCAATTTTAGCTGTGGCTGGCGGAGAGGAAACAGGCGAATCAGAGGAGTTCTTCAAGACCATAAAAGGCGACTTAGCCATAGTTCTCGATGTGGGTTGCGAATCCATCTCTATTGGAGCCTCCGGTTCAGCTCGCCTAACAGTTACCGTGAAAGGGAAACAAGCACATTCAGCCTACCCATATAAAGGGATAAACGCAATATACGAAGCAGCGAAAATAATAGAGTTCATAAAGCGAAAAGGAAAGGAGTTTGAGAAGACTGTTCTCTCAAAGCTTCCAGCGCCAACCCATTATGAAAGGCTTCCAAGGCGAATGAACGTCACAATGATAAACAGCGGGATAGCAGCCAACATAATTCCAGGCGAGTGCACACTAACTATAGACATAAGAACCGTCCCAGAGGAAAAAGCGGAAAAAGTTGCGGAGGAAGCAAAGCGTATGCTGGAAAACTTCGCCAAAGAAAAATCCATAGCCATTGAAGTACAGGTAAAATCGTTTTCAAACGGGTGGTACACAACCAATCAGAAGACAGTAGACAAAGTCAAGAAGATTGCAGAAGAAGCTGCGGGGAAAACGCTTAAAATAAGCGCCGAACTCGGCGGAACAGATGGCAGATACCTCATTGAAAGAATGCCAGTAATCCAATATGGCACGCTAAGGGAAGACACAAACTTCCACGGCAAAAACGAGTTTGTACACCTTGCAGACATCAAAACAGTAAAAGCGTTTATCAAAAAACTGCTAACAACCCAAATTTAGTAGGCAAGGAGCCAAAATGTTCACCACAACGGTTGAATGCAGTAGATGCGGACAGAAGTACCCTCCAAACGAAGTTTTAACGGTTTGCACAAAATGCGGTGGAGCCCTCCTATTTCAGTATGACATAGCCAAAGTTGCGGAAAGCATCTCTAAAAAAGTTTTAAAACGCAGAGAAGCCACCTTCTGGAAATTCAAGGAGCTTCTTCCCGTTTCATCGCAGAAAAGCATAATTACCCTTGGAGAACCTTACACGCCGGTTCTAAAACTTCCACGAAAACGTGGTATGCCCTTCAAAAACGTGTATGTAAAGGATGACGGTAGACTTCCAACTGGAACCTTTAAGGCTAGAGGAATGGTAGTAGCAGTCTCCAAACTTAAGGAGCTTGGCGTAAAACGATTGGCGATACCTTCCGCTGGAAATGCCGCCGCAGCCTTAGCAGCCTACGGCGCAAAAGCTGGAATTGAAGTGTATGCGTTTATGCCGAAAGACGCCCCGAAAACCACCATTAAAGAATGCTTTCACTTAGGGGCAAAAGTCTACCTTGTCGACGGCCTAATCAACGACGCAGCCGAAATCGTAAAGCGCTTTAAGGAAAAATACGGATGGTTTGACGTTTCTACAAACAAGCAGCCGTATAGGTTTGAAGGTTATAAGGCTATGGCTCTTGAAATAGCTGAACAGTTCAATTGGAAAGTGCCAAACGTAATTATCTTTCCAACGGGAGGAGGAGAAGGGGTAATAGGCTTATGGAAAGGCTTCAAAGAAGCAATAGAGCTAGGCTGGATAAGCGAAGCGCCTCGGCTAGTAATAGTGCAGTCTTCTGAATGTGCCCCGCTAGTTGAAGCTTTCAACAATAACGAGGCTGAGGTGAAAACACCTTGGAAAAACCCTCAAACCATTGCAGCCGGCCTCAGAGTGCCAAGTCCATATGCAAGCTACCTCACGCTCAAAGCGTTAAGGGAAACAAACGGGACAGCCATAACGGTAAGCGACCAAGAAATACTATCGGCAATGAAGCAACTGCTCAAAAAGGGCATATACGCGTGCCCAGAAGCAGCGGCAACCCTCGCAGCCCTAAACAAAAGCAAAAACAACCGCTTCTTCGACCAAGACGAAAAGATACTGCTATATTTAACTGGCAATGCGATGAAAAACTTCGATACCTTGCCAGTAGAAAAGGAGAAAGTTCCAATGCTAACTAAAGACACAGCCTCTCTATAACAAGGGCGATACCGGTAAATTGGCGCCGGGGAGGGGATTCGAACCCCTGCGAGCCCGAAGGCCCACTGGCTTGCTTGTCCCCTTTTTTAGCCCCTTGCATGTTGTGTAGTTTTGGATCTCGAGGCCAGCGCGTTAACCACTCCGCCACCCCGGCTCTCTAGCGCTCTAAAAGAGGCGTTGTATGTGTCTAAAAGGTTTTATTTGTTTATTAGTGATGGGTAGAGCCACTTCTTGTTTTTGGTTTTTTTCTTTTCGTCCCATTCATGTAGGATTTTTACTGTTTCGTTGGCGATTTTTATAGCGTTTTCTTCGCCTTCTCCGGGTTGGAACTCGTTGGTGCATCTGTTGGCGTAGACGGCGCATATTGCCCCAGCCCTTAATCCGTAAAGGCTTGCCAGCGTGTAAAGGGTTGCGGTCTCCATTTCAAAGCTAAGCACTCCAGCCTTCTGCAACGGTGATAAGACATTGTTTGTTTGGGTTTTAACTGGGCGGTTTTGTCCCGCGTAAAAGTCTGATGTTGTAGCGGTTACGCCAACATGGTAGTTGCTTATGCCAAGGGTTTCAGCTGCCTCAATCAACGCTAACAAGACTTCATGGTTGGCTGCCGCTGGATATTCTGGCATAACGTAACAGTTGCTTGTTCCGTCTAGGCGAACAGCTGCCGAAGAAATAACTAAATCGCCGCACTTGATATTCCTCTGTATTGCGCCTGTACTTCCCACGCGTATAAAAGTGTGAACTCCTATGGCTGACGCTTCATTAACCACTATTGCCATGCAAGCGGGTCCAATTCCGCTTGACAAGGCGGATATGGAAACCCCTTTGTATCTTCCCGTGGCGCTTCGGAACTCACGGTGACATGAAATTTCTTTTGCAGAATCCCAGAATTTGGCTATTTTTGGAACACGGTCCGGGTCGCCTGGAACAAGCAAATACTCTGCTAGGTCGCCTTCTCTGCAGGCGATGTGGTATTGTTCCCCGCTAGTTGTTGTGGGGTGCACTCGGTTCACCTGTGTGTTTTTGGCATAACCAAGTCTGCAATGTCCACGCTGTGCTCGTATATTTGTTGTAAAGTTGAAACCGCAGGCAGAATGTGCGACATAACATCAAGGCTTTGCCCTTTGACACTTTTTTCGACAGCGCTTGCAGCCTTCTCGATTTTTTCTCGCATGCCGCGCACTTCTTCTGCCAAGGCTATGTCGCCAGTGAAGAAAGCCTTTAAAGCGTTTTCGTGAGCTTCAAAGGAGATTGAGTGAAATTCAACTATTAGCCTTTTCAAGTCTTCAGTGAGTTTAGCCCCTTTCATTTCTGCTACCTTGAAGGCTGTGCGCACACATTCATCCCCAATTGTTTCAACAAGGCTTGCAGCTAAACGATAGTCCAAGCATTCGATGGGTTGAACCCCGAGTTTTTCGCTTAAGCTTGGGTTCTGAATTATTGTCCGCAGTATTCGGACGAGTAAGAAATACAGCCTATTAACTTCTTCATCTCTTGCAATTACACTTTTCGCCATATGCACGTCTCCATTAACCAGCACGTTTACAACATCCCTGTGCATGCCAGCAGCTATCGTATATTCTCTTCGAAGAATCTTGTCAGGAGGGAAGCTGGAGGGTTCAAGCAAACATTGTAGAACAATTTTAGAGTAGTCTTCCTCAACTATTTCAAGCCCCACCAATCGGCTGACAGTTTTCTTTACTGTTTCCCGCATCTCAAAGCTAATATTTTCCTTTGCCTCCACACGGATAATGTCGAAGCCTAGCAGATACTTTCCAATAATTTCACGGCTTAAATAGGGTCCAGGTTTCAAAATGATGGTGCGGGGAGAAGGAGCAATGCTATACTCGGGGTCTATGAGAAGTTTGCCATCGCCGGTTTCGCTTACGGCTACTACTGAGCCGCGTTTCAAGCC
Source organism: uncultured Candidatus Bathyarchaeia archaeon (assembly GCA_964501295.1). Lineage (GTDB taxonomy): Archaea > Thermoproteota > Bathyarchaeia > Bathyarchaeales > Bathycorpusculaceae > JABFQN01. The sequence continues at coordinate 249,056 of CAZCSF010000001.1, forward strand.
ATAGTGTTCAGCCCAAGCCTTCGGTAGGCAAACGAAAAAGGTGCCGCTGGGGGTGCGTTGAATCTTACGGATGGCGCCCATCCAATCACCAAATAACAGGCTTCAATTTGCAGTATCAACAAATCTAAAACAAAACAATGATATATAAACTTAAGTGTAAGTGTTGAAATTGAAGGGTAAAGTTATAATTGGTATAGATTTGGCGGGTAAGGAAACGAACCCTACGGGGTTCGCTGCGTGGGAAAATGCCCATGTGGAGACTTGCCTAGTTTACACGGACAATGAAATTCTTGAAGCATTATCGTGCGCCAAGCCAACAATCGTGGCAATTGACGCCCCCCTTAAACTTCCAAAAAGGGGAATTCTAAGGAAAGCAGACGAGATGCTTATCAAAAGAGGCTACCGCGTTTTTCCACCGGGCTTACCAGCCATAAAAACCCTCACACTGCGGGCTGTTAAGCTGAATAAGTTAATAACTGAAAAAGGACTAAAAGCGATTGAAATACATCCCACATCAACAAGAAAGGCTCTAAACATGCCAACAAAAAACTGGGAAACAATTCAAGCAATATTAAAAAGCATGGGAGTAGGGGGAACTTTGGAAAAGCGAAGGCTAACACCTCACGAGTTAGACGCTGTTACCGCTGCCCTAACGGGATATTTTCACACGCAAGGGTTAACTGAGGCTTTAGGCGATGAAGAAGAAGGCTACGTCATAGTACCGAAAAAGCGGGATTGGCGAGGGATAAAACTATGAACGCCTCTGATGAAAGGCTGCAAAAAGCTGTCGAATTGACAATTGCGGCGGGATACCAACTCAACAAAGAAGCTTTCGACTTCTTAAACAACGTGGCTGCAACTGAAGATCCCGTGGAGGTTATGAGCAAGGCTCTCGAAAAAATAGAGGCGCTGAAGGATAAACCATTGTTTATCGGGAAAACCTTCCTCGAAGAAATCATAAAAAAGCCAGAGCCTATAGGGGAAAAAATTATTCAACCACAAACAGAAACGGTTACGTCTCTGCCTATACAGCCCCTTGAACAAAAAACGCAAATTCTGGAAGGAAAAAAAGCGTTCCGTCCCTACGCAAAGGAAATCGAAGCCAGTGTCAATATAATTGACGATCCCGGTAGCAAGCTAAGTTCAGGCGGAACCATGAGTGATTATTTGGAGTATTTTCGAGATAGGTTCAAGCGCATCGAAAAGCTGCTGAGGCAGAGGATAGATGCTAGAAGCGCCGCCTCAATCATCGACGCATTAAAGTCTCCGCCGAATACCAAGCTTAAAGTAATCGGCATGATTACAGAAAAGAGAGAGGCAAAACAGAAAATTTTCCTAACAATTGAAGACTTTTACGCGAGCGCTACAGTGCTTGTGCCGCAAAACGCCCCTATAGAGCTTCTAAATAAGGCGAGAACCCTCTTGCTGGATCAGGTTATTTGTGTAAGTGTTACAAAGACGCGGGGGAACTTGCTGATTGCAGAGGACATTATCTTGCCTGACATAGCCCCAAAAGTTCAAAACAAAGCGCCGGTTCCGGTTTACGCTGTCCTCACTTCAGACATGCATGTGGGCAGTGTAAAGTTCCAAGAAGAGGTCTTTAACAGATTCGTTTTGTGGCTCAGCGGCAAGTATGGAAATGAGCAGATGCGGGAGATAGCCAGCCACGTGAAGTATGTTTTGATAGCCGGCGATATTGTTGATGGGATAGGGGTTTACCCAAACCAGGTTAAGGAATTAGCAATAAAAGATGTTTATGGACAATATAGACTGGCTGCAAAGTTTATCGACAAGATTCCCGACTATATTGAAGTGATCATTATACCTGGAAACCATGACGCTCCAAGAAAGGCTTTGCCACAACCACCAATTTCAGACGCTTTTCTGGAACTACTGCAAAAGTCTAGGAAAATCTATTCCATCGGAAATCCGAGTATGATAAGCCTCCACGGTGTTGGAGTTCTCATGTATCACGGGCGCAGCCTCGATGACGTTGTCTCCACGGTTCCGGGAATGGAGTACACGCATCCCGAGAAAGCTATGACTTTGTTTTTGCAAGGGCGCCATCTGGCGCCAGTTTATGGAGGAAAAACTCCTGTTTCGCCTGAAAACAAGGATTATTTGGTTATAGATAGGGTTCCAGACATTTTCCATGCTGGGCACATTCACACTTTAGGGCATACCAATTATCGGGGAGTGCTGGTTGTAAATTCGGGATGTTGGCAAGAACAGACGGATTATATGCGGAGACTCGGGTTCATCCCAACGCCTGGCTTAGTTCCAATAGTAAACTTACAAACTTTCGACATAAGAATAATTTCCTTCACTTAGGACAGCCCTCGGGCAATAAGCCTTGCAACGCGGATTGGCTCAGGCACTCTACTGCAAGTCATTAAACTCTTTATGAGAAGCGCGGTCCACTTAATATCCGCGCCCACAGTTTCCACGTAAAGCGGCGACTCCCCTGCTGCTACAGTTACTTTATGCATAGCCCCGATTTTTTCGAAAACGCCCCAACGGATTTTCCAGTCTGTAAAATGTCGGACAAGAGCGCGTTTTACTGCCTTGTTGTCAGGCTTCGTCCTTGATACAACAACAACTGGTTTTTGAAATCTTTCGTGGAGAACCGTGGGGTCTATGACGTTAAAACCGGCAAAGGAAACCCCCGCAAGCATAACAGCATCAAAATTCCATTCACTTAGAATTTTAACAGCTTTATTTGTTGCGTCTAAGCCGTCGACGGTTATCTTTGCAAATTTTACTCCTTTTATCTCCAACTTTTTTAAAAGAACCGCAGCCAAAAGGGCGTGTTTGGTTATGCCTTTTTTGAAACTTCCATCTTCAATTCCCACAATGTGCATCCTTTGAAAGGCATTTCGGCTCATAATCAATCAGGCGCCCAAGCCTATTGTCATTAGAGAAGGCTTCTCTAATAAGGGTGCGCGTCACCTCTAACTGAATTTTCTTTGTCCGTCCATATCTTCCCATACTAACGACTTGCGCGTTTAACAAGCCTAAAGCATCCAGTTCATTAACCAAAGTGCTGACCCGGCGCTGAGTTAAAGGTGTTAAAGCTAATTCTCCGCAAAGTTCGTTGTATACCTCATATATCTCGCCTGTCACAGCGCGATAGCCGTTTGCCCTAACCAGATGGAAGACACTTAGCATAACAAGTTTTGAGTGCAATGTGAGATTTGCTAAGGCTTCAACCACGCGGTTATGCTCTATAAGTTTTTCAGCCTCACGAATATGCTCTTCAGTAACTATGTCTGCGCCTTTTCGCTCTGCAACTTCACCAGCAACCCGAAGAAGGTCTAAGGCTCTGCGGGCATCTCCATGCTCAGCTGCAGCCAATGCAGCGCAAAGATTCAGAGCCCCCTCACTTAAAGTGCCATCACGAAACGCCATATGTGCCCGCTCTGCCAATATGTCTTTCAGCTCCTCCGCGTCATACGGCCTAAAAACAATCTCCTCTTCGCTGAGGGAGCTTAAAACCCTTGGGTCAAGGAACTCTTTTAGGCGCAGGTCATTGGATATGCCGATAATAGATACTTTGCTTTGTGATAACGTCTCGTTAATCCTTGTAAGTTCATAGAGGAGAGTATCACTCCGTGACTTAACTAAGACGTCTACTTCGTCAAGCACGATAATCATCATCTTTTTTGCTGCGTTTAAACTTGTTTTGAATCTTTCAAAAACCTCGCCAACAGATAGGCCGGTAAAAGGAACGGAAAGCTGAATGCCGCTGCATACACTTGCCAATACACGGTACTCTGTTCCAGCTAAACGGCAATTTACATAGCAAAAGCTGACAGGGGCGCCGAACTCCCTTGCCTTAGCCTCTAAACGGGTTAGCACATACTTTGTCACAGCTGTCTTGCCTGTTCCGGTTTTCCCATAAACGAAAATGTTGGAGCATCTGGCTCCTTTTAAAACAGGTGCAACAGCCTCTCCAAGAGATTTAATTTGATCTTCCCGGTGTGGCAGTCTTTCAGGTAAATAGTCATGGCGAAGAACCTCCCTGTCCTTAAAGACGCCTAGCCTATTGAAGAATCTACTGAACACTTCATCTAACACGCTTGCCTCCTTCATCAGCCTCCCTCCTTTCCTTCAAGCCCTTTTTCTGGTATAATGCCTCTCTACTTTAAGGGCTGGCAAAATAAGCAGTATTATACAGAAAACTGGATAAGTAGCAGAAAAATCCTAAAAAATGTAAGAAGAAAAAGTTGCTGAAAAGTAAACAGAGACACCCCTCGATTTCAACTGGAAACTCTGCAAAGTAAATTTGTTCTGATTTCTTTGTGAAAGAAATATACTCTGATAGGTAAGAACATTGTTAGAAGTAAAAAGTTTATTGTAGAAGTTTCTATATTAAACTGAAAAAATGTTGTAACAAAAATTATGCATTCAACCTTAAAATGTTTTCCAGTGGAAAAGTGGGGGCGTCCCCTATTTACAAAGAATGTGCTTTTGCAAAGTTTCTACCTTTAAGCTCTTCGGAAAAATAATTACCTATAATTCTGGATAAATAAAAAGTCAATGATAGCTTAAATTGTGCCTAAGCGCACTCAACTTCACAGTCTTGCAAACATCATGTGAAATTTATCTATCCATGTCTTTTCTTTAGTCAGAAAACCATTTTTATTGACCATTTCTTGCCTTTTTGCTGCGAAGAAGTCACCCTCTTTTTTCCACTGGAGATAGACAAAACCTTTAAACCCTTTTACTTTTTGCGGTTAGGGGAAAACAGTGAAGCTTGTGAAGTTGGATATTTGGAAATTTTCCGTATTTATAATTTTTAAGCTCAAATAATAGTTTTTTCTTTTTCTTTTTTCACCGTAAGAGCTATAACTTGTGAAGTGTAAATTTGTGAAGTGCTGAAGGTGCTTTAGATCGGATGCCCGCAAGGAAAATACGTATCGAGTTGTCCGATAACGAGGGCAACAAGTACAGCATAGCCTTTGAAGGGCAAATTACGCGGGAGAAAGCCCTCCGTCTACTAGATCTCGTGGAGATATTGGGTGGGGTGTCTGGAGCTAACCCTGGAATAAGCACTGCGATAGGTGAAATGTCAAAGTATGATAAAGTGTTGGCGTTAATACAGAGGCATTTCCCAATAGCTTGGTTTTCATCAAGGGAAATTCAAGCAGCCTACGAGCAAGAATTTAAGGAGCCTATAAGCCTCAGCACAGTAGCCACATACCTTTCCAGACTAACGAACAAAGGAATACTCATTAAAACCGGGGCTTCTAACAGCCTAAAATACAGGGTAGCTCCAAGTTTTCCACACGCGACTATGAAACAGCAGATAACCTAACATGTTTGCCAAACCATTTTTTAAGCGGCTTCTGTCTCAGTTTTCCTTAAAATTTTCTCCATTTCCTTTTTAACATTATACTTGAAGGGAATTTTACTAGAATCCCTCTCTAAATAGCCTTCCTCATAAAGTTTCTTCATCAGCCGGGCAGTGTGTTCGCGGCTAAGCTTAATTTTCTCCTTTATTTCGGGGGCTGTTTTTTGGCCTTCTGTAGCAAGCATTTCCAATACCGCTAATTCTGTGTCAGTTAAATGGGCTAAGGCTTTTTCCCTCTTTATGGGTATAACTGCTTCAATTCTGGGTTCTGGAAGGACTGGTAGTTGTTGAACTTTTTCTTCCAAGAGAGAAATTCTAGAAGCTAGCTTCTCATGTGATGAGGTGACATCACGTGTTAGCTTTTCAACCTCATCCATTCGCACCTGCAGCTTATCACTAACCTCTGCCACGCTGCTGGTTTTTACTTCTAAGGCTTTCAACTTCCCTTCAACTCCCTCCGCTTTCTTTATGGCTTCGCTGCTCCTTGCGGAGGCAGCCTCAACCTTGTAGGAAACCCCCTCCAAATTATCCGAGGTGCGCTTAAGCTCCCTGCTAAAACTTAGAATGATGTTGTTGAAGGCTTCCCTAGCCTTTTCGTACTCCCTCTTGATTCTAACAAGATACTTGTAATACTGAATTGCAAAGCCAGCTGCAACAGCGAATAACACAAAAGAAAGCATGAGCGCAAAGTCAATCATGCGAAATCACCGGGATGCCTCTGTAGCGCCTTGTGATTTAACATGTTACATCGCATGTCACAGTTTTTAATGGTGAAAGCATTTAAGGCTTATGGTTACTTTCATACAAGGTGATGACATCACACATCACAAGTACACACGCCCAGCACGCCGTCCTTCAACTTTTTAATAAAGGGGTTTTGCAGCTTTTTTGGACATTTACCGCATTTAATGTCCCTTTTAGGTTTCCTGTTTCCGACGGATATTGATCCCTTTTACGTGATTTGTGATGTCACGATAGCCTTTCAGAAGGATTTGAAAGCTTTTTCAAGCTCATTTCCAACTCTTCTCTCAGCATTTTTAGCAATTTTACTTGCTCTTCGATGTGCTCACTTTTTTCTGGTATGCTTTTGTGGGCTTCTATGTATTCTTGCAGTTTGTTTGCGGTTTCAATATACGGGTCTAAAGTTGTGCTTTCAAAAATTCCTAAGTATCCTAATAGTAGCACCGTATAAATGGATTTTATTACGTTTTCTTCCGCCTGTTTTAAGGTTCTGTTGAAGGATCCGCGGCTTATTTTAGCCCTTGTTAGCCTCAATTTGGCTTTTTCATCGTATTTTAGCGGTTTTCCTGAAATATTTTCTGCTAAAATGTCAATTAGCAATGTTTCAAGCTGCGTTTTCGTTAAATGACTGTTTTTAGCTAGTATTTTAACAACGGGGTCTTCTAAAGACCTTTTTAACCATGCTTGAACATTATCTTTTAACCTCATTTCTTTCACGCAGCGCGTTCTCTTTAATGGATACAATTTTGTATACGACATTTTAAAACTATCGGACCTTATGTTCCTAAATCTTCTTTTCCAAACATAACTATTATATGCTGGTCAGAGTAGCACATGGTGAGGGAAGACTTTGGTGTCTTACTTTAAGGCAGCTGAACGCTTAAAAAACCTAAAGCGGTCTGGAATCCGCCGCTTTTTTGCAGCAGCCAACGAAATTCCAAATGTTATTAATTTGAGTGTCGGAGAGCCGGATTTTACCCCTCCTAAACATGTTTTGGAAAGCGGTTGGCAAGCAGTCTTAGGAGGGAGGACGCATTATGCCCCAACGAACGGTATCCCTGAACTTAGAGAGGCTCTTGTGCAGAAAGCTTACCGCGATTATGGACTTAGGTATGATCCAGACTCTGAGGTGCTAGTTACAGTTGGTGGAACAGAAGCGATTTTCCTTGCTTTGCTGGGACTGGTGAATCCCGGCGATGAAGTGTTAGTGCCCAATCCCGGTTTTGTCTGCTATGAACCTGGCGTTTTGCTAGCTGGCGGAGTTCCTGTTTCGGTTCCTCTTCTTGAGGGGAACAGTTTTAAACCGTCTATTGATGATGTGACGTCTCTTGTCACAGATAAATCACGTGTGATGATTCTAAACTACCCAAACAACCCCACGGGCACGGTGCTTTCCCGCGAAGAGGTTGCAGCCTTAGCGAAAATTGCTGTTGAGCGTGATTTGATTGTGATTTCTGACGAGGTTTATGAAAAAATAGTTTACGATAACGCTGAACACCACTGTTTGGCTACGTTTCCAGGAATGAGGGAGCGTACCTTAGTGGTTAACTCTTTTTCTAAGACCTACGCCATGACAGGGCTGAGAATCGGATATGTTTATGGCCCAAAGGAGTTGATCTCTTCTATATGGCTTGTTCACCAGTATCTTGTTACTTGTGTGGATACCTTCGCGCAGTATGCAGCCTTAGCTACACTGAAGGGCCCACAGGATTTTGTTATGGATATGGTTAAAGAGTTTGATAGGCGTAGGCGTTTCGTTTTCAGAAGGCTGAATGAAATTGAGGGATTTAGCTGTGCTCTTCCGAAAGGAGCCTTCTATATTTTCCCAAACATTAAAAGCTTTAAAATGTCTTCAGAAGAGTTCGCGCAAACGCTCCTTAAGGAAGCACACGTGGCAACAGTTCCAGGTTCCGCCTTTGGTTCATTCGGTGAGGGATACATAAGAATCTCCTATGCGGCAGCATACGATCAGCTGGAAGAGGCTTTAAACCGCATAGAAAAGGCAGTTAAGAAACTTAAAAGCACGTCTTAGAGGTTCTCTGCTCTTTCCTTTAAAGTGTCGAACAGTTCCGGACGCAAGTCTTTTAATGTTGGAACAAATGGTTCGACGTGTCTAATGTCTGCGTAGTTAACTTCACCTAAAACTAGGTCTTCTTCGTCATATTTCGCTTGTGCAATGACTCTCCCGTTTGGTCCTGTTAGTCTGCTTCCTCCCCAAAACTGTAAGCCGTCTTCTACGCCAACAAGGTTAACGTAAGCTAGAAAAGCTGTGTTTTCTATGGCTCTCGCAACCGTTAGAGTTTCAAAAAAGGTTCGGCGAACTGCAGGCGAAGCTGAAGGGCATACAATTAACTGTGCTCCTTCAAGGCGGGTCAATCGGCTTACCTCAGGGAAGAATATGTCGTAACATATGATTAATCCTAATTTGCCAAGCTCTGTTTCAAAAGCTTCCACACGATAACCTGGCCTAAAATATCTTTTCTCTTCGAAAACGCTGTGGGTGGGCAGATATATTTTCCGATATTTCCCAATCAAGCCTTTTGGCCCTATGAGAACTGCAGTGTTGTATATAGTTGCTTGCGTTTTCTCGCTGAGCTCCGGCATACCGAATACTATGTGAACTTTGTGTTTTTGGGCAATTTTCTCTATGGCGGTTGTTGATGGACCGGGAATTTTTTCTGCTAATTCGTAGAGTTCATCTCTTAATGTGTAACCTGTTAGCGAAAGTTCTGGGAAAATCACTAATTCGGCGTCTTGCTGCTTTGCTTTTGCCGTGTATTCTTCAATTTTTTGTATGTTTGCTTTCTTATCTCCTCGTTTGCAGCTTACTTGTGCGAGGGCAACCTTAAATTTTTGTTTCATGCCTTTTCGCCGCTTTATGGTTGAATGTATGGAATTCTGAAGTCAAACCCAACAGTCCTATATTGGATTTTTGTTGTTAAGGGCATTCTCCTTTTATGCTCTGTGGTTTGCCATCTTTTTTTCACTTTTCCCACTAACCCCTTTTGTAAGCCCAATTGTTTTGCTATTTCCTCTGTTTTCATGAAATGCTCAAGCCCGTATAAGATTAAATCTAGGGTTTCGTATCTCATGCCTATTTCCTCCTCCGCCGTTTGGCCAGGCCAAAGGGCGGGTGATGGCGGTTTATCCACTATTTCTTCTGGTACGCCAATGTGCCTTGCTAGTTTTCGCACTTGAGTCTTGTATAAGTCCATGAGTGGCGCTATATCTGCTGCGGCGTCTCCCCATTTTGTAAAGTAGCCTATCATTGTTTCGGATTTATCTGAGCTTCCACACACAATAAAATTGAGTTTGTTGGCGTAATAGTATAGGCATAGCATGCGGGTTCTCGCTTTCAAGTTGCCCTTGCAAAGGTTATCTTCTGGATCGAAAAGAGGTAATGTTTTCTGGAAGGCTTCAATAGCAGATGTTATATCAATGGTTTCTGTTTTTATTCCGAATTTTTCCGCGACAAGTTTGGCATGCTCTATGTCTTTTGGGTTGTATGTTTCCTTTTCCGGAAGTAGTAGCCCTAAAACTTTGGTGCCTCCTATAGCTATGGCGGAGAGGGCTGTGGCGGTGCTGCTGTCCACTCCTCCTGATAATCCTAAAACTATGCCTTTCGCCATCGACTTTTCTACGTAGTCTCTTATGAAACGGGTTACTTTCACTTTAACCTCTTCCCAGTTTAAATCTAAAACCGATGGTGTTAGCTTCAAAGTTTCATCCTCATTGTTTATTGAATTAGGCAAATATTTAAGGACGAAGATGGATATGAATAATAGCTTAGCCTAATCACTGTTGTGAAGGACTAGAGTATGGGGCGAAGAAGGAGAAAAGTGGTTCGCATTCCAAAGAAGCGTTTGCCAAAGTTCTTCTCTTGCCCAGTTTGCGGTAAAGAAGCGGTTCGTGTGGAAATGTTCCGTGATGAAGAGAAGGCAATTGCAAGCTGCGGCAACTGTGGTGCAAGGGAAGAGTTCCCAATTAAACATGCATTGGGCGAAATCGACGTGTACTGCATGTTCGCCGACAAAATTTACGGAGGAATTAGATCTCCATCTGCTTCGGAGGTTAAGGCCTCAGAATAAAGGGAAGCATTATGGTGGGCGCAGTAGAAAGATATCTGCTCGATAAAATTAGCTCTGAAGGAGCAATTCACATAACCCTTATTGATCCCGAGAAAGTTACGCCTTCACAAGCATCTGCCATTGCCAAAAAGGCAAAGGCAAGCGGAACCTCTGCAATAATGATAGGCGGATCCACCTTTGTTTCAACGAAACACCTCGACGACGTTGTAAGAACTGTTAAACGTGCGACCGGAATTCCAATAATTCTGTTTCCAAACAATGTAACAAGCATAAGCCGTTACGCAGACGCCATATGGTTTATGTCTCTTCTAAACTCTGTTGATCCATACTTTCTAATTGGCGCTCAAGTTTTGGGAGCTCCTTTAATTAAAAAATACCGTTTAGAACCGATCCCGCTGGGCTACATTATTGTTGGAGAAGGCGGCACCGCGAGCATTGTTGGGAAGGCGGTTCCAATCCCTTACGACAAGCCAGAATTGGCAGTGGCACATGCCTTAGCGGGGCAATATTTGGGCATGCGCTTCATATACCTTGAAGCTGGCTCAGGAGCCAAAAAACCAGTACCACAAGAGATGATTCACGCTGTTAAGCAACACATAGATGCCACTTTAATCGTGGGCGGGGGAATAAGATCCAGAGGACAAGCGCTGGCGGCAGCTTCGGCAGGGGCAGACATCATTGTTACTGGCAACATTGTGGAGAACGGGCAGGTTAGGGACCGCGTTTCTGAGATTGTTGAGGGCATAAGGCGCTACAGAACATAGTTTTGAAAAGTTGCAGATTTTTGTAGAAACTCTAATGATTTTGGGCTTTCCAACAGTGGCGACTTTTGCTTTTCCATGTTAGAAAACCAAAATATATCACAGTTGCAGAAAGTACTGAGGGGGTTAATTGGGCATCCAGATGAGCAGAGCCTACGCGAAATACGTGGAAACCTTGGAGCAACAACTCGAACAGTTATATGCCATATGTAGAAAAGCCCGGGAAAAGGGGCTTGACCCTTCCATTAACCCTGAATGCGAAGTTGCAAGGGGCATGGCGGATCTTGTGGAAGGACTTGTCGGCCCAAAAGGTGTTGCAAATAGAATTAGAGAGTTAAACGTGAAACTTCCGAGAGAAGAGTTAGCCTTCAAAATCGCCGAAGAAATCGTTTACGGAAAATTTGGGCATATGGAGCCTGAACAAGCGGCTGAACAAGCCGTACGCACTGCTCTGGCGATTCTCACTGAAGGGCTTACGGCTGCGCCTTTGCAAGGGGTGGCACAAGTCAAAATCAAAGCCAATCATGACCGAACAAAGTATTCGGCTATTTATTTCGCTGGTCCTATACGATCTGCAGGCGGCACCGACCAAGCGTTAACTTTGGTTATTGGCGATTTTATCCGCAAACTTCTGGGGCTTGACCGTTACAAGCCTACTAAAGAGGAAATTGCCCGCTTTATTGAGGAGGTTAGGCTTTATGAGCGGTCTGTAAGCCGCTTCCAATATCATGTTTCCGACGAAGAGTTGTGGAAGGCTCTTCAATGGCTGCCCGTGGAAGTTACTGGAACAGAGTCAGATCCTGTTGAGGTTTCCTCTTACCGCAACCTCCCACGCATTGAAACCAACAGAGTGCGAGGTGGCGCGCTTCGGGTAGTAAACGATGGAGTTGTCGGGAGAGCTTCAAAGGTTTGGGTGATTGTGGAAAAACTTAGAATTCAAGGCTGGGATTGGCTTAAGGAAATCCGCAAAATGTCAGAGAAAAAGTCCGCAGGGTTTATGGACGATGTTGTGGCAGGGCGTCCAATATTCTCTTTTCCCTCTAGGCGTGGAGGGTTCCGTTTACGCTACGGAAGGGCGAGAAACACGGGTTTGACAGCGGTCGGTATCCATCCAGCAACTATGCTTGTTCTGCAAGGGTTCATTGCGGCTGGCACTCAGCTCCGTTTGGAGCTTCCAGGAAAAGGTGGCATAGCAGTGCCTGTTGACACTTTGGAGCCGCCAATAGTTAGGCTGCGGGATGGTTCTGTCGTGCGGGTTTCCATGGAAAATTTTGACAGTGTTAAGGATAAAATTGAGAAAATTTTGTTTTTAGGCGACATTCTTGTCAGCTTTGGCGATTTTCTCTATCAAGGCAAGAGTTTGGCTCCCGCTGGGTATGTTGAAGAATGGTGGGCTGCGGAATTACAAAAAGTCATCATAGAAGAATTTAACGGAGATTTTGAAAAAGCAGCAGCGACAGCTGGCACCACGGTGGAAAGGATTAAGAGTTTTCTAATAGATCCATTTTTGAACAAACCCAATTGCAAAGAAGCCATAACCTTGGCATCAAAGCTGAAGATTCCACTTCATCCAGCCTTTACGCTTTTCTGGTCAAACCTCAACTCTGTGGAAGAGCTTAAACGCATAAGAATGTGGCTATGTGCATCCAATGTGGGTTATGATGGAGATTTCGCACGTCAAATTGTTGGAGAAATGGATGAAGGCATAAAAAAGGCTCTTGAGACAGTATGCTTGCCCCATAAAGTTTTAGACGGCAAAATAGTCATCGATGGGGATGACGCGTGCCTTTTCGCTTTTTGCCTTGGACACAAAAATTCCAACGCTGAATTTTCCATGGATGAAGCTATTTTAGACGTTCTTAAGCGGCTTTGCGGCGTTACCGTTAAAGATAAAGCTCCAACTTTTGTTGGGGCAAGGATGGGGCGCCCAGAAAAGGCTAAGAGACGGGAGATGAAACCTCTTGTGCACGTGCTTTTCCCTGTTGGTTTGGCTGGGGGTTCTCATAGGGACATTGTTGAAGCGGCAAAACGTAAGCAGGTTTTCGTGGAAATTGTTAGGCGGAAATGCCCTCAGTGTAGGACGTATTCCTTTAAGATAAGATGCCCTTTCTGCGGTTCCGAGACGGTTCTAGAACAAGTTTGCCCAAAATGCGGTAGAGGCATTAATGATGGTGGTGATTGTCCAGCCTGTAAAGTGCCTGCAGTCTCATATGAGAAGCAAGCTGTTAACTTCAAGGAGATGCTTGAAGACGCTTGTAACCGCCTTGGACTTTCTATGCCAAAGATTCTGAAGGGTGTTAAAGGCTTGACCAACGAGACTAAAACGCCTGAAATTATTGAGAAAGGTGTTTTACGTGCAAAATATGACTTGTCAGTTTATAAGGATGGCACCATCCGCTTTGATGCGACTAACGCTCCCCTAACGCATTTTAAGCCAGCTGAAATCGGGGTTTCTGTGGAAAGACTTGTGCAGCTTGGTTATTCCTACGATGCTTATGGAAATCCTTTAACAAATTCGAACCAAATATGTGAACTGAAGATACAAGACGTGGTTATCCCTGTTAGATGTGCAGAATACTTTGTCCGTGTTGCCAACTTTGTCGATGAACTTCTCGTGAAAGTTTATGGACTTCCTCCCTACTACAATGCTAAGCGCATTGAAGATCTTGTAGGGCACTTGGTCGTAGGCTTAGCCCCTCACACTTCTGTCGGCATTTTAGGGCGCATCATAGGGTTTACAAGCTTAAATGTTTGCTATGCGCATCCCGTTTGGCATTCTGCAAAGCGAAGGGACTGTGATGGCGACGAAGACGCTTTGATGCTTGCACTGGATACGCTGCTCAACTTTTCAAGAACATATTTGCCAGCGCAGATCGGTGGAATCATGGATGCACCCCTGTTGCTGATTTCTGTTGTTAACCCCCGTGAGGTGCAAAGGCAAGTCCACGATTTTGATGTTACCGGCGCGTATCCATTGGAGTTTTATGAAAAAACATGGGAACGGGTTGAAGCCAAACATGTAAGCCCCCTCATAGACCTCATCGAGTATAGGCTTGGAACTGAGGCGCAGTTTGAAGGATTCCGCTTCACTGTGCCAGTTTCAAACATTAATATGGGAAATGATGAGAGTGCATATAAACGGTTTAAAGCGATGGTGGAAAAGCTTAACGGGCAACTTGCCCTTGCCGAGAAAATTGAGGCTGTGGACGCCAGAAAAGTTGCTTTAAAAGTTTTAACAAAACATTTCATTCGTGATATTGCTGGGAACCTCAGAGCTTTTTCGACACAGGGCTTTAGATGCAAATCGTGTAACAAACGTTTTCGCCGTTTGCCATTGCGTGGTAAGTGTCCCCAATGTGGTGGAGAGTTAACCTTAACAGTTTACCGTGGCGGCATAGATAAGTATTTAGAGGCAGCGGAGCATGTGATTAAGAAGTATAAGCTTCCAAAGTATTATGCCCAAAGGGTTGTGCTGATGAGGGAGGAGATTAACTCCCTATTTGAGGGTAAAAAACCGAAACAAATAAGCCTTACAGACTTCGCCTAAAGTGAAACCTTTTCTACCCTTTTCCATATAAAAATGTTCGGTGGAAATGCCTAAAGAGGGATACCATCCAAACGCGCATTTAACCGACTTTAGAAATGTTAAACTAGGCTTAAAAGCCAGAACCATAATACTGGACTTTCTGGAGAGGTCATCAGCAGACACAAAGGTGATTTCAAATGAAACGGGTTTACCCTACAGTGTTGTTTTACACCACCTTAAACTTCTAGAATCTAGGGGCATAGTGCAGAGGAAAAGCAAACGTCCCTCTATCTGGGGGCTCACCGGGCTTGGACAAAAGCGTTTAGGTTGACTGTTAAAAGGTGCATTGACAAGGCGAAAGCCCACATTTTGGACATTTATTATCATACTTGTTTAGGGCCGCCTTCTCCAAATTTACGCCTGCTACGTTTGCCAATGAAGCCAACCATGCGATGACATCTGCAAACTCGTCTTCCAAAGCCTCCCTGTCACCTATTTTTAATGCCTTGCCCAATTCGGCAACCTCCTCAACAAGCCACTCAAAGGTCTTTTCAACGCCTCTTTGAGAATCTCTGTGGAAATAGAGGCGCCGCATTAACTCCTGAAAATCACATATATGCATGCTGCTTCCCCTCTGAACAGTATTCGAGTTTCACTGCTTAAAACTTTAAACTACTGGATAAGGCTTTTCTGCCCCCTAGCAATTATGTGGATTACTTTTACTCCTTTTCTTTCCAAGTGGGCGGCGATAAACCTTCTGTGACAGTATTTTGGGTTTGGCTCAAGGCACATTATGCACGTCCTCTTTTGAGACGCTATTTCCAACAGTTTCTTTACGCCTTCTTTGAAAACTTTGGTTCGCATATGCCTCTTATACCCTCCTTTTCTATATCCGCCTAATTCTTTTCCAAGCCAAACATACGCTATTCCATGTTCCTGAAGCCACTTCTCCATGTTTTTCCGTTTGAAATGCTCAATTTTTGATGTTGGAAAACTTCGAACATCTGCCAAAACTTGGATTCCATGCTCCTTTAAAAGTT
The DNA here is from genome assembly GCA_964501295.1 of uncultured Candidatus Bathyarchaeia archaeon. Classification (GTDB taxonomy): domain Archaea; phylum Thermoproteota; class Bathyarchaeia; order Bathyarchaeales; family Bathycorpusculaceae; genus JABFQN01. The sequence goes on from CAZCSF010000001.1 coordinate 264,565, forward strand.
CAAGGAAGACGTTCATGGAGCGATTACTATGTCCAATGGTCCATATTGTTGTCTGCAACTTCACCGCTTGCTTTCCAAATCTTTAAAGATTATTTTCACTAAATTGTCCAGCCTGTCTCTGACTTTTTCATCTTCAAGAAGGTCTCCATAAAGGGATCCTCTGCCATATTCAGCTGATTGAAGCAGGATTGAAGAAGGCGGGTTTTTACAGTCATAATGATCGAGAATTACACTGTGATATGCGAGATCGCCGCCTGCGGGAACATTTCCGATAACTATTAAGGCTATAATTTTGGTTAAAATGGCGCTTTTAAATTCTTCATAGCCTTTAAACACGCCTTGCTCTCTCTCCGTGAAGGCACTATAAAGTGCTGCAGGTTTGCCACCATATGTTGGAATTGCAAGTATGACAACATCTGCTCCCTTCATTTCTCTGTAAATCTTTTGGACATCGTCTTGAATGGGGCATTCTTCTTCCTTTCCCCTTATAATGTGGGCGAAACATTCGTAGTTACAATGACTGCACGGTTTTATTTCATGGTCGTAGGCGTTAATAACCTTGGTTTCTAAACCCTTCTCTTTTAACCGACCAAGCACATACTCTATACAGCTGAGGCAATTGCCCCTTTTTCTTGCACTGAACGCTATACCTAGCGCTTTCATCCGTTTCATCTAACGAATTTTAACATATTCGTAGGCTTCTGTTGCGTTTTCAAAGCAATAGTGCACTTTCTGGTATGGTTTTCTGAACTCAGCCACATCAGCCTTCACTTTTTCTGGCGGTTCCTTGTCCAGCACTACGCGTTTTATGAATTCCGCTATTTCCACCATTTCCGACTCTTTCATTCCAAGCCTTGTAACCTCTGAAACGCCGAGCCTTATGCCGCCTGGGTGTTGGAAGTGTCTTCCTTCTTTAATGTCCCATGGTAACAAATTCCTATTTATTATTATGTTAGCCTTTTCCAGTGTTTCTTCTATCGTGCCGCCGTCGCCTTGCTTTGTTATGTCTATTAGGATTACGTGGGATTCTGTGAACCCTTTGTGCTCGGCTAAGACGTTAAAGCCCCTTTCATAAAGCGCCTGCGCTAGAGCCTTCGCGTTTCTAACTATTTGTCGGGCATATTCTCTTCCAAATTCAAGCATTTCAGCAGCGGCAATTGTTACGCCTGCCACTGCATGCAAATGGTGGTTGCTCACCATTCCCGGAAAAGTTGCGCGCTTTATTTTTTCGGCATATTTTTCCCATGACAAAACCCCGCCATGCTGTGGTCCAAAAAAGGTTTTATGAGTGCTGAGGCTTACCACATCAGCGCCTTCACGCAGTGGATCTTGGAAGCATTTTCCAGCTATAAGCCCAGCTACATGTGCTGCGTCATAGCCCACAGTTCCGCCCACCGAGCGAATAGTGTCTGCCAATTCCCTAACTGGATGGGGGAATGGAAAGACGCTGGCTCCAAACATGACAAGCTTAGGCGGCTTTCCCTCTGCTGCAAGCTTTTCTATCCGTTGCTTCGCCTTGTCCACGTCTATGTTTAACTCCTTATAGTCTAGAGGCAAATACTCAACGATTAAGCCGTGAACTGCTCCCGCTGTGCCTCCCAATTCTTTCTTCCCCATTGTTATGTGCCCGCCGCATGGTATTGATAAAGCCATCATAATATCGCCGGGGTCTGTAAAAGCCGTGTAGACAACAAGGTTTGCCGCAACGCCGGAAATAGGTCTAACATCCACAAACTCCGCGCCAAAAAGCCTCTTCATGAGTTCAATACACTTAAACTCCACCTGGTCTATAAAGCGGCAGCCAGCGTAAACCCGCTCTCCAGGCCAGCCTTCAGCGTACCGGTTTCCAAAATCTGTTGTTAATGCTTCGCGCACTGCCGGGCTTGGAATGTTCTCGCTTGCTATAAGGGGGATACACTCACGAAACCATTCATGATGTTTTTGGATAAGGCCTAACACATAATCATATTCTTCACGGGAAGTTGGCACATGAACACCTCGTTCACATTATCGCGTTTTCTGAAATAAAACTATTTTGAGCCAGCGCAACCTATATAATGGAGAAAACCGCATGTTTTAAACGCGAAAGCATAAAGGAAGGCGCCATTATGAGCAAGAAGAAAAAGAGCGAGTCTGCACCCATGCCAGCCGCAAGTGCTGGACTGTTAAGATTTTTTGAAGAAGAGACAGAAGGTGTTAAAGTAAAACCTGAAATGCTGATAGTAGCTGCCATTGCGTTAATAGTTTTATGTATTTTGGCGCATGTTTTCTTCTGAGATTCGCTTTTAACGGCGAGAAGTTGGATGTAAAACTTCTATTCTCTGGACAGAGTTTAGGTGAATGAAAATTTCACTTCGCTCTTCCCTACTTGCAACCTGCGGAATTGGCTGTGCGATGGTTGCCCGTAAAACTATCGCCTCAGCATTTGAAAGCCATATCCCAGCTGGTTCGCGGGTTACAGCTACTAATGTTCCCTCAAAACCATAGGAGGGGTCTAGGATAACCCTAATGTTTTTGCCTAGATTTTTCTCTAACATGTGAAATATTGTTGGTGGTATGTTTTGTTCTGGCATGGGACCAGCAAAGTCTTAAATTAGCACTTTAAGGATAAAACAGTTACTCTTTCCGATAACATTTGAGGCAACCATAAAGGCAACTGGAAGCCGTTTTCTTTGCCTTTCTTTTTTAAACTTTTATATTAGGACTTTGCGACACTTTAATATGCTTGATGTGTTTTCATAGAAAAACCGCTTGAGCGGGTGTATATTGGTCGCTGACGAGTCGTTTAATCAATACTTGGACAGTGTAGTTAAGCATTATTCCGCCCTTTTTATGCTGCCATCCTATAGAAGTATTGTTCTTTTTACATCTGCTGTCTGCCTAGTTGCTGGATTATCTTTCGCCCTAATTCTTTCTCCATCCTATCTAGGGCTGGTTAATGGACTTCTCTGCGGCGGTGCTCTCCTTCTCCTAACTACTTTTTTGAACCACTTTCTAGCCTTCCATGTTTTAAGAAAGGACCCGGTTTATGATTTAAGGCGGACGGCGGCGCTTTCTCTTTACTGCTGGATTTTATGGCTTGTTTTCATTTTTATGGGATGCGTTACCGCTGTCTTTTTTGGTGTTGTGTGGGCTGTTAGGCTTTGTCTTCTTGGTTTTTCTGCTGTTTTGATTCTACGTTTTATTGTGCTTTATGTGACAGCTTCTTCTGGGTTTAAACGGTTTCTGGCGTCTTCTATTATTCCGCCTTTTCTATGCTTAGTCCCGTTTATGATTTTGGGGTTAAATTTAGCTGACCTTTTGCGGGTTTTCCTCTTTTTAGCCTATGCTTTGGGCATTGCACTTGCCTCAAGTTTCTTCTTCATCCTTCTCTTGGACAATGTAGGCAAACGAATTGTAGGCGCTTCATCCATGTCCATTTTTAAGGCTTTTCTGCTGAACTGGATCGCAGATTTAAACTCTCCTTTTGAATTTTTCCTCGACAGCCTAAGCGAAGAGCAAGACGTCAAAGTTTCCATCTTGCAATTTGAAAACGTGAATGGCAAGGCCTTCATAACCGTACCTTCTGTTCATCCCGGCCCCTTCAAAAACATTGGAAGCAGTCTTCTGCCGTCCATGCTTAAAACCGCCTTAGAACAAAAGTTTAATAGTGTTGCATGTGTGCCGCTGGGGCTGCTTGGACACGAGCTTGATTTGGCTTCTCAAAGTCAGAATCAAAAGATAATTGATTCTGTTGTTTATTCAGCGGATTTTAAGGTTGACGAAGATAAAGCAACCCCATTTATTAAGGTTGGAAATGGGTTGGCCACTGCTTGTTGTCAAATCTTTGGTGAGGCGGCTTTTATTGCGTTTTCCTTAGCCCCCAACACGACCGAGGATATTCCACAAGAATTAGCCCCAGTGGTCCAACGGGAAGCTGAAAGGCTTGGGCTTAAATCATGCGTAGTTGTAAACGCCCACAACAGCATAGACGGCGCGGTAGACTCTAAAAAAGCTTTAGCCGCACTGGAGGCTGTTGCAATGGATTGTCTGGAAAGCGCTTCCTCCATGGATAGGTTGCCGTTTAAGATAGGCGCCGCTACTGTAAAGCCCAAAGAGTTTAGCCTAGCAGACGGCATGGGGTTCGGCGGTATCACTGTGATGGTGACGCAAGTTGGCAAGCAGAGAACAGCCTATGTGGTGTTTGATGGGAACAACATGGTTTCTGGGTTGCGGGAAAAAATTCTGTCAGCATTACAATCCATCGGCATTAGCAACGGTGAGGTTTTCACGACAGATACGCATTCTGTGAACGCCTTAACATTGAATAAGAGGGGCTATCATCCTATAGGTGAGGTTATGGACCATGAAAAAATTATTGCCTATGTGAAGGAGGCAGTGCATGCCGCAGTTGCCAACTTAGAATGGGCAAGGGTTGGATGCCGAGACGTGCTCATTCCAAAAGTTAGAGTTATTGGACAAAAATCTTTAGAAAAATTGTGCTTGCTTCCAGACAAAGTGATTCAGAGGGCTAAAAGAATAGTTGTTCCCTTGTTTGCCGTTACCTCTTTACTTTTAATGTTAGTTTTGCTTTTGGTTTAGGCTAACACTAATAAGGCTGGTAGTTTCATCTTTCAAATTCCGAGAAGGGTTATAATCTTGCTTAAAGAAATTAGAATCCATGGTAGGGGCGGGCAAGGTGCAGTCACCGCTGCTCAACTGTTGGCTCACGCCGCACACATGGAAGGCAAACATGTTCAAGCATTTCCATTTTTCGGAGCTGAACGCCGCGGGGCTCCAGTAAAGGCCTTTGCAAGAATAAGTGATAGCCCGATACTTCTTCACAGCCAAGTCTACAGCCCAGACTACGTGTTGGTTTTAGACCCCCAACTCTACAAAATAATAGACGTGACTGAAGGTCTCAGAAAAGACGGTGTAATAGTTTTAAACACAACAAAAAAACCCAGCGAGCTTGGGTTAGCTGGTTGGCATGTTGCTACAGTTGATGCCACGGGAATTGCTCTGGAATTGAACCTTCGCGTTGCAGGGCAACCTGTCGTTAACACTTCAATTTTAGGAGCCTTCGCTGGAGCAACCAACGTGGTTAGTTTAGAAAGCGTTCTAAAGGCTATAAGGGATAACTGGCGTGGAAGTGCCGGAGAGAAAAACGCTCATGCGGCAGAACTTGCTTATGAACGCTTGATAAGGGGATGGTAGAAGAGTATGAGGGTTCCTAAAACTCGTAGAGAGATGCCTCTAACGCCTTTATCCATGCCAACAGTTGGAAGCATGGGGAAAACAGGTTCTTGGAGAACCTTTAAGCCAGTGGTTAATTATTCAACTTGCACAAAGTGCACGCTTTGCTGGATTTATTGTCCAGACGGGGCGATAACAAGACGAGAAGATGACTCTCCAGAAATTGACTATGAATATTGTAAGGGCTGCGGGATATGTGCCAACGAATGTCCAGTTAAAGCCATAACCATGGAGCGGGAGGAAGAATGATGGCGCAAATTGTAATTGACACGGCGAATCACATAGCAAGCTACGCGGCAAAAGCCGCAAGAGCCAAGGTGGTGGCAGCATACCCTATAACCCCCCAGACTACCATAGTGGAAAAAATTGCAGAGTTTGTCGAAAGGGGTGAAATGGAAGCAGAATACATCCGTGTGGAATCCGAACACAGCGCAATGGCAGCGTGTATAGGTGCTGCAGCAGCTGGTGTCAGAACTTTTACTGCGACTTCAGCACATGGCTTGGCTTTGATGCATGAGGCTTTGCACTGGGCTTCTGGTGCTCGTTTGCCCATAGTTATGGCGGTTGTTAACCGTGCAATGGGGGCGCCTTGGAGCATATGGCCTGATTTCAGCGACTCTCTTTCTCAGAGGGACACTGGTTGGATTCAATTTTACTGTGCCGACAACCAAGAGGTTTTCGACACCATTATACAAGCTTATAGGCTTTGCGAGGATGAACGGGTTTTTCTCCCAGCAATGGTTTGCCTTGAAGGCTTTCTCCTTTCCCACACTTACATGCCCGTGCAAATCCACGACCGAAATGAAATTGACGATTTTCTGCCACCATACAAGTCTGGATGGACTTTAGATGTAAATAATCCAGTCACTCATGCGAATTTGGTTTCGCCAGAGTGGTACATGGAGTTTCGGTACATGATTCAGGAGGCTATGGAAAACGCTAAACGGCTTATCCCAGAAATTGATATGGAATATGGAAGACGTTTCGGCTTCCAATACGGCGGGCTTGTCGACAAATACCACTGCGAAGATGCAGATTTAATCATCTGCACCATGGGAACTATGGGATGCGAAGCCAAAGTCGCCGTTGACAACCTTAGGAAAGAAGGCTTGAAAGTTGGAGCCGCAAGAATACGAGTTTACCGTCCCTTCCCAGTAGAAGAGATTAGGAAGATGGCGGAGCAAGCCCGCATTATCGCTACAATAGACCGCCACATCTCTTTTGGAATGGAGGGCTTCCTAGCGTCAGAAGTTAAGGCTTCCCTTTACCACATGGAAGACAAACCCCTAGTTGCTGGTTTTATTGCCGGTTTGGGAGGGAGAGATGTGACATTTAAAACCATAGAGGGAATCGCCAAAAAATCGCTGAAGTGGCTGGAAAGGGGAAGGGTTGAGAAAGAAACCGAATGGGTTGATTTAAGGGAGTGAAACAAGGATGGTGTCCATAAAAGAACTTCCAAAAGAAGAGTATCTGCTTAAGGGACATGCAGCATGTGCAGGATGCGGTTCATCTATCGCTCTTCGCTTACTGTTTAAAGCCTTAGGGAACAAAGTTTTCCTTGTTGTCCCTGCATGCTGCACAACCGTTATTCAAGGGACATATCCGTACACGTCTTTCGCTGTTCCCCTTCAAAACATGCTATTTGAGGCTACGGGTGCTACGGCGTCCGGCATTGCGGCTGCCCTTCAAATTCGAGGCTTAGAAGACATAACGGTTGTTGGATGGGCTGGTGATGGCGGAACAGTAGACATAGGCATTCAAGCCTTGTCCGGAGCTGCCGAACGGGAAAGCAATTTCATCTACATATGCTATGACAACGAAGCTTACGGCAATACTGGACTGCAGCGAAGCGGAGCCACTCCTTATGGCGCGTGGACAACCACCACACCAACTGGTAAAAAAGAGCGAAAGAAAAATATGCCCTTCATCATGGCTGCTCATAGAATACCCTATGTTGCAACAGCATGCCCCTCGTACCCCATGGACTTTGTCAGCAAACTTAGAAAGGCAAAGGAGATTAAAGGCACAAAATACATCCACGTGTTAGCGCCATGTCCCACCGGTTGGCGTTATGACTCAAGCAAAACCGTGGAAATTGGAAGACTCGCAGTTCAAACAGGGATATGGGCGCTTTATGAAATTGAAAACGGCAAGTTTAGACTTAACTTTCCAAGCGACCGACTGGTGGATAAGGCAAAACGTAAACCAGTAAAGGAATATTTGTCCATGCAGGAAAGGTTCCGCCATCTTACAGAGGCTGACGTTGAAAAGATTCAAATGTGGGTTGACGAAGACTGGGAGTATTATCGTAAACTAGCCTCCTCCGAAGCGTGTGTCTGAGTCAGCATCACACGGAAAAATATAAGAATCCCAAAGATTATGGTATAGTCTGTTACACCGCCATTCAGTCAAAACGTTAAAGGAGGTAGAATATGTCAGAGGAAAAGCAGAAGAAACTTGCAAAGGAAGAGAAAACTGCAAAACCAACGCAGATAAATGAGAACGTAGTGCTCATCGGCAAGAAACCAATAATGAACTATGTGGTTGCCTGCCTAACATTCTTCAATTCTGGCGCGCAAAAAGTTGTTATAAAGGCTAGGGGGCGGGCAATCAGCAGAGCAGTCGACACCGTTGAACTGTTAAGACGGGCTTTTGTTAAAGACCTACAGCTCAAGGACATTTCAATAGGCACAGAAGAAGTCACACGTGGAGAGGGACAGAAAACCAACGTTTCAACCATCGAGATAACAGTGGCAAAATAGTAAAACTCCAAACCCCCTTTGACTAAAGACGTGTCTTCATCGAACTTATTGCAGATTCTAAATTTCATTTTTCAATAGCTGAACAGATAGCTATATAAAACTAGTTTTCCTAAATGGTTAAGTCCCATGGTGAGGCGTATGGCAGCATATCCAAAAATTGTTGTAACTCCTCCTGGACCAAAAGCTAGGGAACTTGTAAAAAAGGATGAAAGGCTTATTTCGCCGTCCTATGTGCGTTTTTATCCCCTTGTCGTTGAGTCTGGTGAAGGCTGCATAATCAGGGATGTTGATGGAAACGAGTACATTGACTTCAACTCTGGGTTGGCATGCCTCAATGTTGGACATAACCATCCAAAAGTCATTGAAGCCATAAAACGGCAGTGTGACCGCTTTCTCCACTATTCTAACACAGATTTTTACTATAACGAAGTTATTGCGCTAGCAGAAAAACTTACAGAAATTACACCTGGTGGTTTTGAGAAGAAAGTTTTCTTTGGCAACAGTGGGACAGAGGCTGTTGAAGCGGCGATTAAGCTGGCGAAGTGGCATACGCGGAAACAGCTTTTCATAAGTTTTATAAACGCTTTCCACGGGCGCACTATTGGCTCTTTGTCCTTCACAGCCAGCAAGCCGGCTCAAAGACGATATTTCTTTCCTTTGATGCCAGGCGTAACTCATGTTCCATACCCCTACTGTTACCGTTGTCCCTTCAAACAAACCTATCCCGGCTGTCATTACTGGTGTATCGACTTCATAGACGAGTTTGTGCTTCAGAAGTATGCCCCTCCCGAGGATGTTGCAGCAATAATTTTTGAACCCATCCAAGGCGAAGGGGGATACGTCGTTCCACCCCCCGAATACTTTAAGCTCTTGAAGAAACTTGCCGACAAATACGGTATTCTGTTAATAGACGATGAGGTGCAAGCTGGTATGGGCAGAACAGGAAAGTGGTTTGCCATCGAACACTGGAACATAGAACCAGACATACTTTGCAGTGCAAAAGCGCTGGCTTCTGGACTACCTTTGGGAGCAACCATTGCAAAGGCAAAAATAATGGATTGGACGGGCGGCTCTCATGCAAGCACTTTCGGGGGAAACCCGCTTTCATGTGCTGCTGCAATGGCGGTGATTAACGTGATTAAAGAGGAGAGGCTTCTGGAAAATGCCACTAAACAGGGAACGTATATTCTGAAAAGACTTGAGGAGTTAAAGGAGAAAAGCGATATAGTTGGCGATGTTAGAGGGAAAGGCTTGATGATAGGCATGGAACTCGTAACGGATAAAGAAAGCAAAAAACCAGCACCGAATAAGGCAAACGAAATTATGATACGTTCATGGAAACGGGGAGTTGCGGTAGTCACTTGCGGAGTTTCAACGGTAAGAATTATGCCCCCCCTCAACATTACAGGAGAACTTGTGGACTCAGCGCTGAACATAATTGAAGACGTAGTAAAAGAAGTTGAGAAGGAAAAATAGGCTGAAAGAGCATACTTATGAAAATCCGAAGACTCAGTATAAACGACTATTGGGAACTAATCAGACTTTGGTCAAAGGCTGGACTGCCTTTCAAACCGAAGGGAAGAGACAGCTATGAATCTATAGCTGAACAGATGGAGGCAAATCCCGACTTCTTCATAGGGGCTTTTGAAAATGAAAGACTTGTCGGCGCTGTCATTGCTAGTTGCGACACTCGGAAAGGATGGATAAACCGCCTAGCCGTGGACCCAGATTTTAGACATCGTGGCGTCGCAAAAACACTAATAGCTGAAGCTGAAAAAGCCCTTAGGCGACGGGGAATCAGAATTTTCTGCGCTTTGATTGAAGACTCTAACAGTGCTTCTAAGGAGCTTTTTAGAAAATGCGGCTATATTGAACATCATGACATAATTTATTTTAGCAAGCGCGACAGCGAAGACGTATAGCCCAAGCTACGCTTCTCTTTGCTCCGGTTTTGGTTCATGCACGAAGAAAAGCACCAAGGCTGCTGAGGGTATAGCCAAAACCATCACCAAGAGAAATGGAAGTTGTGGAGAAAGCACATCATATAACAATCCTCCTATTGCGCCTCCTATAGCCATAGCGATATAGGTGAAGAAGTTCATTGAACCCGTAACTTTCCCACGGTGCTCTTGGGGAACCAAGTCCGCAAATAATGATTGGTATGAGGAGAACCCTAAAAGCATTGAAAAACCTGTAAGGGGCATGGCTATAAAAAGGGTTGGATAGCTTCCATAAATAAAGAGGAGAATTGCAGGGAACGTTAGAAGTTGCGACATTATTAGGGGGATTTTTCTTCCAGCTTTGTCGATAAGTTTTCCCGCTGGGATGGCGGAAATCACCATGCAAAGGAAAAGGGCTGTCATAACGTATCCCCATTTAATGCGGGCGAGCTGAAGCGCTGGATCCTCTTGAGGAGGGATGCCCGGTGTTGGGGCTCCTCCAATTTGCAAAACGTAGAAGGCGTAAACTAGAAATAGTGTTTGAATCATGGCGAATGATGAGCGCATCATCAGCTCCGAAAAGAACAAGAAAAGCATGGAGCGGGGTACGATTTTCCAAACGTTTATTCCGTCCTTTAAAGCTCTCGGATAGGAGCGAAGGGCATCTTTAAGGCTTAGTTTTTCCACGGTTTTCATGCTTTCTTTCAGCTTTAGCCGCACAATGGCTGCTGACAGATAGAATACCACCACGATTGTGTAGGCTATTCGCATTCCCCACTCGGAACCGAAATTAGCCACTAAAAAAAGGGCGACTATAGGCGCTGGGGTTGTTGAAACACTCATTATTAGGTTTAAGACAGAGAACCCTATCCCCCGCTTTTCAGGCGGTAAAGAGTCAGCCATCATAGCGTTTAATGCCGGCTGGTAGAGGAGGCAAATGTTTTGTAAAACAGCCCCTATTAGAATGTAGTGCCAGCTTGTAGCGGCAGCATAAAAAATGAAGGAGAGGGCAACACCGAAAGTTAATGTTGATATAAGCCAGCGTCTCCCATACTTGTCTGCTAAATAGCCTCCCGGAAACTGGACAGACGCTAAGGCGAGCAGCGAAGCGAAAGTTATTAATCCCAAGATTGATGGGCTTCCACCAAGCTGGATGACGTAGTCAGGGTAGTAGGTTCCGGGAAGTTCCCCAGCGAAGTCCATTAAAATCCAGCTTATGATGAGAATTAGATAGTTTCCTCTGAAGAAAGAGAATTCGGTTTTTAGTTTGTCTTTAAATGTCAACTCGTGACTCCTCATCAGTTTTAATGCCTTAGAAGTTGGCGGGTTTCGCTATCACTTCCTTTATTTTTAGGTTAAAGAATCTGGCGGTGTTAGCTGAGCATATGCGGAGGGCGGTGTCTGCGCCTCTGCCGGTTCCTGCAACGGCTACAATGTCCTTGTTTTCAGGGATTAGACCAGCATCTGCTGCCATAAGTGTTATTTCTACGCATACTTTTGTTCCTTCGCCCATGCGCCTAAGGGTGTGGGCTATCAGTTCTAAAGACTGTGTTGTGCCTAAATCTTTGCGGATTGCTCGTTCCACGCTGCTTAAGGCGTGGGTCCCTGTGAAAATTTTCGCGCCGTTCCGTAGAATTTCCTCCTTAAACTCTTCTTTCAATTCGGTTTCCCCGGGATGCTGGAAGCCAAAACAGTGGGTTACCACAACAACGTTGTATCCTTTGAAGATTTTTGATGCTTTTGCTCCTGTTTCACCCGTTGTAGACGCAACCACAACGTCTTTTATTCCTTCTTTTTCCATGTATTCCTTGACAATTTTCAACAAAATATCGGTGTTTTGTCTCCCAGCTGTATTAAAGTATGTAACTTTCTTTTCAGCGAAACTCATTTCTGTTACCCCGCGCCTTTATCTTTTGCGAAGTTTTTCTTAACGGTTTCCTTTTCAATTCTGTGCCGCAAATGCGGCATCTTCGGGATTTGTAATCGGCTGGATATTTTCTGCGGCAAGCCGGGCAGTATCTAATCCATTTTAGTGGGAGGCGTATGCCAAAGGTTGCAAGGGAGGCGAACTCTATGCCTAAATGTTTAGCCACATTTTGTATGGAATAGTCGTCGGTGGCTATCAGTGGCATGCACCCTTGCATTTTTAACTGTAGAGCTAGTGCTAAAACTTGTAAGTCTGTTTCTGAAAGGAAAAATGCGTCTCCAACAGCGTTTGCTGAAGCCTTAACCTTTTCCAGAAAGATGTTCTCTGGCGTTTGAACCTTCAATTTTCTGTTTTCAACCGCGGTTTTGAACCGCACCCAAGCCATAGAGCTTCCTGCGACTTCCTCTCTAACCATTGGAACGGTGTATTGTTCCTCACTTATTGAGAAAGGGTCGAATCCAGCCACAAAGGCTGAAGTGTCTAAAATTACAACCTTTTTTCCAGAAATAGTCGTTAGATTTTTCCCCCAATTCCGCGGAATAGAAGCCGACTTCTCAAACGGTTGTAAAAGTTTTCTCGAAAACGTATGAAGGTTGTTTCATTTTGGGAGCGCGTAACTGTTATGCTTGGGTTTTGTGATTCTACAACATGCTTAAAAGCGCCGTCAACAACTGCAAGGACTTTTTTAGGCCTCAGAACCACCACTGTAATCTTAGAATGGGCTGGAAAAACGATGGAGCGTAGGACACTTAAAGAGCAGATGGGAGTTAAAACAAAAGCCTCAACAGAAGGGTCTAGAACGGGTCCTCCGGCTGAAAGCGAATAGCCAGTGGAGCCAGTTTGTGTAGCTATCATCACTCCGTCTGCTTGGCAGTCTAAGACTGGCTCACCGTCTTTTGAAACTTTCGCGTATAGCAGTTTCACTGGTTCGTCTACAGTTATTAAGACTTCATTTAAAGCGTCTGGAAGTTTAGTGTTGCCAGCAGTTATGGAAAGTTTTGCACATTTTTCTGTTAGGAATTCGCCTTTTAGGCACTTGTCAACTGCCGTGAACATGTTTTTCGGTGAAACTTCTGTTAGAAAACCTCGGACCCCCATGTTGATTGCCAGTATTGGAGGTTCCGGTTTTGGAAGTGCGACGCATGTTCTTAATATTGTTCCATCTCCGCCAATTGTTATTATGAGGTCTGTTTTCATTTTCTCCAGAGGACTGAAATCCCAATCTCTCTTCAGTTTTCCCTTCAACGTTTCTTCAACGTAAACCTTCAATCCCTTTTTGCTCAGATATTCTGCTGTTTCTTCTGCAAGTTTTACGGCTTTCTTTTTGTCGAAACGCGCAACGATGCCGACGCTTTTAAACACTTTTTCTCCCTTCGAAAGCAACATGAGTTTGTTGCCTTAACTTATATATGGGTGTTGTTTAAAATTGCTGTGGTGGAAACGTTAAGCTGGTGGTGATGTGAGCAAACCCGTTGATGTTGGAAGCCTCCGAGAAGGCGGATACATTATTGTTGATGGGGAACCATGCCGAATAGTTGAGATAACAAAGTCTAAGCCGGGAAAACATGGCTCTGCAAAGGCGCGTATCGTAGCCATAGGCATCTTTGACGGCGTGAAGAGAAGCATTGTAAAGCCCGTGGACGCTAATGCTGAAGTACCCATAATCGAGAAAAGAAGCGGGCAAATCTTCGCTGTAACCCCCTCCAGCGTCCAAATCATGGACCTTGAAACCTACGAATATCTCGACGCACCTTATCCAGAAGAGGAAGATTTGAAGGCTAAACTGACGCCCGGCGTTGAAATCGAGTATTGGCGGATACTGGGCAAAGTAAAAATTGTAAGAACAAAATAGGCTAGCTACTCCTTTAGATTACCGAGGTCTTAGATTTTTGGAGACTTTTACTGTAAAGTTAAAGGATGGAAGAACTGTTCAAATTAGAATGTTCCAACCGCAAGACAAGGAAAAACTTATCGAAATGTACGAATCTCTTCCGATGACGCTGTGCGCTGGGGGCATGCCCCCCTACACAAGGGAGAGATTAGAAGAAGGCTGGTTTAGAAACCTCCAAAACATTACAGCAATAGTGGCTTTTCATGGGGATAAAATTGTTGGACATGCTCAAATTTTTAAATTTCCTCATCCGAGACGAAAAGGAACAGCGGACCTCCTCACGTATATTCACCAAGACTTTCAAGGTGTGGGTTTGGGCACCGCCATGCTCGCCAAGTTAATAGAACTTGCAAAGAAAGAAGGACTGCATAGACTAGGCTTGTATGTGGTGGCTGATAATAAGCCTGCTATCCATCTATACCAGAAAATGGGCTTTAAAGTCGAAAGCGCTATGAAAGACGCTTATTTTGGCGAGAATGGAAAATATCACGACATGCTTGTTATGGGTTTGTTGCTTGAGTGAAAAGCGGTTTATCCTCACCATTCCCAGTTGAGTTTTTTGAAGCTTACATATAGGATTAATAGGATGACTCCCCAGCTAAGGGCTATTGCCGCTGCTTCCAAGATTATGTTTGCCTCACTTAGGTAAGTGTAGCTTGCCCAAGCGCTTAACCCGCATAAACCTACAAGGATTAGGATAAATGTGGCACACTGGATTGCCCGTTCTGCAGTCAAATCTCACCCATCCGGCTAAACCTAGAGTTTGGCAAGTTTCGTTTTAAGGTTTTTCATTAACCTTATTTGGCTGTTTTGCATATACTGTTTTGAAGCCGATGATGCGAGAAGAGCCGTCTGAATTGTGAAGACCTCTGAGGAGAGCTGAGGCTTCACTCTACTGGAATCTCATATTCATGCTTTCTTGGCAAACGAATCTCCAATATACCCCGTTTAAAGCGAATTTCCATGCGGTCCATGTAAACGGGAACTGGAATCCGCGTTTGACAATGGAATCTCTGAAACTCGCCTCTATAATGGGTTATGCCAAAATCGTCAAAACTTATTTTGCGTCTCATTTTGGCTGAAATTTCAATGGTTTCCTTGCCGACTGTTTTGACTTGTATAGTGTTTTGTTCAGCATATGGCAAGTCAACAGTCACTATGACTTCGTCGCCGGTTACCATTATGTCGCGGAGGGGCTCCATGGAGCATGTTCTGCAATTCCAGCTGGGTCTCTCCATCAGGGTTTCTCTAACCCCTTCAGCCCAAGCCTCAAGGTTTTCAAAATATTCATCTATCAAGTCGAAGATTGAACGTTTTCTCCTGCTACTTTCTGACATCCCAAACATCCTCCTAGGATATGTAAAGTGGAATGTCATACTCCTGTGTCTTCCGCATTTTTGTCAGTTCTTGCCGTGTTCTCTTCATCATATCCCTCGCTTTTAGACGTATTTCCTCACCCTTTTCTAGAAGCTTTGAAACATCCACTTTCACTCCAGTCAAATTCGTTAACTGTTCCAGCGCCTTGGCTGCGGCTTCCGGGTCTGGATAGTTGAAAAAACACTGCGTCAACAGCGTTAAAGCCGGCACCCCTAGTGTGGCACAGTATTGAAGCATAACTGCTTGAGGTCCAACCATGTAGCCCTCCTTTAGAATTTCTAATCCCTTGTCTTGAGCCGTTTTTAGCATTTCTGGGCTTGAGGCAGCAGCGAAAACCTTTAACTCATCAAGATCCTGTCTGTCCTGGACTGGTATGCCGCTCACTGAAATCATCATTTTAACATCTTTACTTCTTCCCCAGTCGATTAGCGCATGCGTAATCGGGTATATCAAATCCTCTCGGAGGGCGGTTTCAGAAACCGCTAAAAGAATCTGGTTGTTTCCAAAAATCCTTATTGGCGAGTGGGGTAAGCCTTCATGTAAAACGATTATGGGTGGAAGAAGCCTCGAATCCACGTAAGCAGTTTCCTCTAAATTAAGCTCCGAAATCAAATGTGAAGCAGCTATAACGCCGACAAGTCCAACGTCTGGAAAGCCGAAAATCATGACAGTTCCTTTCGGAATCTCCCTTTTTTCAATAATTTTGATTTCTCCATTCAATGCCTTATCCTCTTCAAATGCTCTGTAAGACAAGCTGTAAAAACCTTGCGGAATAAAAGGGAGATTATTTGTCCTTCACACTGTTATGCCATAAACTCTTCTATTCTAGCGAGGATTTTCTCTATTCTCATGTGGGCTTGGATCTGGTTTCGCCAATCCTCTGGGAAATTGCGTTTAAACCTTCCAGCTGCCCGTTTGTCCATGATGATGATTATGCCTTTATCTTCTGGACTGCGTAGGAGTCTTCCAGCCGACTGGGCTAACGCGTTTAAGCATGGGATGGTGTTTGCATATTCTATGGCTTTTGCTCCAAATTTTTCTTTGAAGTAATGATATAGGGCTTTTTGGAGCTCTGTTTTCTTTGGGTATGGCAGTCCAACAAGGATGACGGCTGAGAGCATGCTTTTTCCTTCCATTGTCATGTCAACTCCCTCGCTTATTTTTCCTCTTGCAACTCCGAAGACAACGCAGCACCCATTTGTCTGTAAAAATTTCAGCACGTCAACAATTTTTGTTCGTTTTTCTTCCACGAGCAACGGTGAATTCAGCTTTGCCCTTTTGACAATTTCCCGCATAACCTCGTAGGATGGGAAGTATACGGCGATTCTCCCTCCAACTTTTTGGATTATTTGGTTTAAGTGTGCGGCTATGCGTTTCCACTGGATTTCCCCTCTTTTCTCAAACTTTGTTGTCACCGCCTCATCCGCAAGAATAAGCCTATTCTCCGGGGGGAAGGGGCTTGGAAGCTCTAAGCTTTGACATCGGCTTCTTTCAAGACCCAAAACATCCATGTAATAGTTCATGTTCCAGAGGGTTCCAGACATGAGGACAGCGGAGCGAAGCTCGTTTATAACGCTTGCAGCCAAAGACGGGTCAAGACATCTAACCCCAAGTCTCACAAGTTTCTTTCCATCCCTGTCAACTTCCACCTTGATATATCTTACATAGCTGGAACCCGTTAGGCTCACCCAGTCCAAAAGGAAGTCGGCGCATCGGGCAAGGTAAGATACAGGGCTTTTTCCCAACTCGCTTCGTTTTTGGCGTACAAATTCTCCTTTATCGGCGAGTTCTTGAAGGATTTCGAGGAGTTTATCATGATTAAGCTTAAACTTCTTGGCTAAAGCCTCGGTTAAGGCTTCTGCCTCAATTATGTGTTCAACATCTAAACCGTAATTTCTGTAAACTTTCCTTCCAAAATCCATCATAACCTCGTGTAAAGCCTTCAAAAGGTCGAAATCGTCAACTTCAAAGGTTTTGACTTCTTTTTGCGCTCTTCGCACAGACCTTGAAGAAAGTTCATCTGAAAAGATGCCCGCCGCATAGTAGGGTAGGCTGTGGGCTTCGTCGAAGACGCAGTTAATGTCTTTTACACGGATGCCCGCCCTGCCCAAAATCGAGCCGCGAATGGCTTCAACGAGAATGTAATTGTAATTGCCTACCACGATGTCTGCGTACCTCGTTAGAATTTTTGTTATTTCGTAGGGGCAAAGTCCCTCATCGCGGCATATTCCATAAACCTCGTCTGGCAAAAGGGGTCCAATCTTCTTTATTTTACCCACGACATTGTAAGCGTGCCAGCTTGGCTTCCATCCACTGTATGTTTTGTCAAAGTATTTGCATGTGCCGCCAAAGGCGCCTTCCTTTAAACCCTTACAATAGTAGAGGAAATCTCTATAGCTTATGTCTTTGAGTTTTGAGTCTTCAACGGCATTGGGGCACATTTCCTTTTTACTCTTAAAAATTGAAGCTGCGAAGTTTACGCCGCAGTGCTCTTTAATGTTTTTCAGTTCTCTAGCGTAAATTTCAAGCTGGTTTTTTGTTCTAGTTAGGGCTGCAAGCCTCCCCAGCGAGGGATTCTCCTCTCTAGCCGCAAAAAAGGCTGTTAAAACTGAGATGGATTTTCCAGTGCCGCAAGGTGAAGAAAGCAGCCCTATTTTTCCGTTTCTAATGACTTCGTAGGCAAATTTTATGGCGTTAAGTTGGAAGGGACGAAAGCTTGAGTATGGAAAGAACTCTTTAACCAAACCCTTAAAATGGTCGCTCGCGCCTTTTTCTTCTCTTTTTGCTAATGTTGCGTAGGCGGTCTTTTTTATAAGCAAGGTTCCGCAGTTTCCACAGAAACGGCTCTTCAAATATTCGCTAGGAGCATAGGTTTTTCCGCATCGGCGACAAACGTACTGCATATCCATTTGTGGGTTTTCACTCAATTCAGTAATGAGTTTTGGAATAAAAGAAGTTTGCCTATTAGGCTTTGCAAAACACTTAGGTTTAAGTTAAGCCCAAGCCATTTTAAACGTGGGTGGCATAAGCCTTGTCAAACGAGTTTAAGCCAACAGTTTTTGCTGATGTCCGTGAAAGCATGGATGTTAAAGACTACTTGAAAGAGTTTGGATGCGA
This sequence comes from uncultured Candidatus Bathyarchaeia archaeon, assembly GCA_964501295.1. Taxonomy (GTDB): domain Archaea; phylum Thermoproteota; class Bathyarchaeia; order Bathyarchaeales; family Bathycorpusculaceae; genus JABFQN01. The sequence continues at coordinate 282,814 of CAZCSF010000001.1, forward strand.
AGTTATAGAGAAGGCTTTGGCGCCAGCAGACTACGTGGTTGCTGAGGATTACGCCGTTGAAAGGAAGGAGCTCCACGACTTTTTCCGTTCAGTTTTCGACGGCAGACTTTTTGAACAAGCTGAAAGATTGGCAAAAACCTACGCGAATGCTTGCTTGGTTGTTGAGGGAGATGTTGCTTACGCTGTAAGAGGCGTTCGCGCTCCCCAAGCCTTTTGGGGTGCGCTAGCAAAGGTTATGGCAAGCCACCACATTTCCGCAGTGTTCACGCCAGACGAGGCGCACACAGCCATGTTTATTTGCGCTTTGGCTAAGAAACTGCAAGAGGAAGAGAGGCGAAAAATAGCTGTTAAGCATAAGCCCAAAATGTACACCCTTAGGCAGAGGCAACTCTTACTCATACAAAGCCTGCCACAAATAGGACCAGAAAGGGCTGAAACCCTCCTTAGAAGGTTCGGAAGCGTCAGACGGGTTTTCCAAGCTTCAAAAAGGGAACTGTTATCCATAAAAGGACTGGGCGAAAAAACAGTAAAAGCCATAACAGAGGTTTTAGACACTAAATACCCTGGACTGGAGCAGCAATAGCCGTTTTCAAATGTGCTTTGCTCCGTAATCGCATAACTCTGTTAATGGGCATTCCTTACACTTTGGGTTTTGCGCCCTACAAGTGTATTTTGCTAGAAGCCAAAATAGCCCGCCTGTTCTTTCATCCTTTGGAAGGAAACGTTTAATAGCCTCTTGAACTTCGCTGTATTTTGCGTTTTCCTTCACTAAACCAAGTCTTTTTGCTATGCGGTCAATGTGCGTGTCCACAACGAAAACTTCATGGTAGCCGTAGCGACTTGAAAGAAGCACATCCGCAGTCTTTTCCCCCATTCCCGGCAGTTCCATAAGCTTCCTTTTTGCTTCCTCTTTTGGCAAGACTAAAACCGCGTTTAAGGCGCCGTGAAACTTCTCTAACATTGCCTTTGATATTTCCTTAATCCTTTTTGCCTTAACATTGTATAATCCGTCACGCCTAATTGCCTCTCTAATTTCGTTTAAATCCGCCTCAGCTAAAACTTCTGGTTTAACGTCAAACCTTGCGGCTAAACCTTCATACGCTCTAACACAGTTAATTTCGCTGGTGTTTTGGCTTAAAACCGTTACAATAAGGTTTTTGAAGGGGTCGGAGAAAACATCTTTGGGATATTCTACAGGCCACCAGTATTTGCCATACTTGGCTTCCAAGACTGGAATTAATTCCGGGTCTAAAACTTTCACGGTTATCACAAAGTATACTGTACTGAAGGTTTAAATGTATTTAAGGATGTAATCAGTCTTAAATCTGGAGAATGCCATGGCACTGGAAAGACTTGGCTCGTCGCTTCACGAAGCTTTAAGGAAGCTTTTCAGAGCGGCAGTTGTGGATGAGGCTGCTGTTAAAGAGCTTGTCAGAGATGTGCAGCGGGCTTTGCTGCAGGCAGATGTAAACGTCCAGCTTGTTCTTGACATTTCTAAACGTATAGAAGAGAGAGCCCTTAAAGAAAAGGTTCCTCCCGGCATTTCACGGCGCGAGCATGTTATTAAAGTTGTTTATGAAGAGTTGACGCGTTTTCTAGGTGAAAAGCCTGTTCCTTTAAAGGTGGAGCCCGGCAAAAGAAAAGTCTTAATGCTTGTGGGCATTCAAGGCTCGGGGAAAACGACCGCTGCGGCTAAGCTTGTGAGATACTTCCAGAAAAGAGGCTTAAAACCCGCCTTAATATGTGCGGACACTTATCGCCCCGGAGCCTTCGACCAGCTTAAACAATTAGCCGATAGAATAAATGTGCCCGTTTACGGCGATGCTAAAGCCAAAGACCCAGTTAAAGTAGCCCTTGAAGGCTTAAAAATGTTCAGTGACAAAGACATAGTCATAGTGGACACGGCTGGACGCCACAAGGAGGAGCGGGAACTAATCAAAGAAATGAAGATGCTTGAGGAGAAAATCAAGCCGGATGAGGTTATGCTGGTCATAGACGGCACAATCGGACAGCAAGCTCTTGTGCAAGCTAAAGCCTTCAATGAGGCGACTTCTATAGGCTCCATACTCGTAACGAAGCTAGACGGCTCTGCAAGGGGAGGAGGTGCCTTATCCGCTGTCGTGGCAACCGGCGCACCAATAAAGTTCATAAGCACCGGCGAAAAAATCGAGGACATCGAGCCTTTTGTTCCATCCCGTTTTGTCGGCCGCCTCCTCGGCATGGGAGACCTAGAAACCCTAATTGAACGGGTGCGAGAAGCCGAAGTTAAAGTTCCGGAGAAAAAGGCTAAGGCTATTCTAAGCGGCAAATTCACGTTAACAGACATGTATGAACAGTTTGAAGCCATGCGTAAAATGGGACCTTTCCAGAAGATTCTGAAAATGCTTCCGGGAATGTCCTACAACGTGCCCGAAGATATGCTTGAAACGGCTGAAGGCAAACTGGAAAAGTGGCGAGTCATAATTCAGTCCATGACCCCGGAAGAGAGGGAAAACCCGAAAATCTTTAACGCTTCAAGGATAAGGCGTGTGGCGCGGGGTTCCGGAACTGGCGAAAAAGATGTTAAAGAACTTTTGAAACAGTACAGCCTCATGCGGAAAATGTTGAAAACTCTGCGGAGAAAGAAGCGTTTACCCTTCTTTGGAAAAGGTTTACCCTTTGATGTGGGCTAACAGCAAATACCAGAAAAGGGAGTTTCGGTGAACGTTCTGGAAAAGGCTTTGAAAATGCTTGAAAGGCATCCCCTATGCAACCATTGCTTAGGGAGACAGTTTGCCTTTCTAAGGCATGGAATAGAAAACGAAGAAAGAGGCAGAATACTGAAAAATGTTCTGCTAATGGAAGCCCAAGCACTAGCCCGCTTCAAAAAAAGGGAAGGAGTACGTATCCTCAAAATCCTTGCAACAAATGGCTTCTCAAAACTGGCTGAAGAAACCCTCCGCAAAATTAGAAGCAGTGTCCCTAAGAAAGCCTTTCCTAAAACATGTTTTCTATGTGAGAATCGTTTTGAAACAGTTGACGATTTGGCAAAAAAAGCCATCAAAAAGCTTAGCGAATACGAATTTAACACCTTTCTAGTCGGCATAGAATTGCCCGTCAAGGCTGAGGAGCGGGAAGACGAGTTTAGGGCTACGTTTAATGTGGAATATGGCGAAAGCATTAAACTTGAGTTTGGAAGGCTTTTAAGCGCAAAAATTGCCCTATACAGCGGCGGCAAAAAAGTGGAATTTCGAAAACCGGAGGTTGTGGTGCTTCTTAACCCTATGACAGAGGAAATACGAGTTCAGGTTAACCCCCTCTTCATTACGGGACGTTACAAGAAACTTGCCAGGGGAATACCTCAATCAAAATGGTTCTGCACAAACTGCAAGGGGAAGGGATGCGAGAAATGTAACTGGACTGGGAAAATGTATCCAGAATCTGTAGAAGAAATAATAAGCCAGCCTCTTTTGGAGGCAACAGGCGGCATTAAAACCTCTTTCCATGCTTCTGGAAGAGAGGACATAGATGCACGCATGCTTGGCAAGGGAAGACCCTTCGTAATAGAGGTTTCCCAACCTAAAAGACGTTTTATAGACCTAAAAAAGCTTGAGGAAACTGTAAACACTTATGCTAAGGGCAAGGTTGAAATTTCAAGTTTACGTTTTGTGGACAAGGATTTTGTTAGAAGGCTAAAGAAGGCAGAATCAGCGCAGAAAGAGTACCGCGTCACTGTAGAGTTTGAAAGCAATGTTACGGATGCTGACTTAAAACTGTTAGAAGAGAAACTAACCAACACTGTTGTCAAGCAAAGAACTCCAACCCGCGTCTTGCATAGGCGTGCAGATTTAACACGGGAAAAGTACATATATGAGGTGAAGGTAAGAAGATTGTCGCCGAAAAAGGTTGAAATGCGAATTCGCTGTGAAGGAGGACTGTATGTAAAAGAACTGGTGACTGGTGATGACGGGCGCACATCTCCAAGCGTTTCAGAACTTCTCGGACAAAAAGCGAAGCCTATAAAACTTGATGTTTTAAACGTAATTATATGAGTTAGGAGAATGGTGAAAAGTGAAAAAGTCAAAGGGGTATCGGTCAAAAACGCGGCGTCTCCTTAAAAAGAAGCCTAGAGAAAAGGGAAAAATAAGACTCGGCAAACTACTTTGCGAGTACCAGCCAGGCAATAACGTAGTCATCAAAATAGACCCAAGCGTCCAAAAGGGCATGCCTCATAGACGTTATCATGGAAAAGTGGGCACGATTGTTGGCAAACGAGGAAGAAGCTACGTTGTAAATGTCACTCAAGGAGACGCTGTTAAAGAAATTATCGTTAGACCTGAACATTTAGAGCCTTATGGAGGATAGCCGGAATGTTGGAAAAGGCGGAGACGGAAAAAGTTAAGGAGAAAAACTTGACCACTCCTCAAGTTAAAAAGTTGCTGGAGGAAATTGGCGAGGAAAACCTTGACCAGTTTCAGAGACGTGTCCTCGATTATGCATCTAAGTTTTCTAAAGTTGACGCTGAGACCGCTGAAAAACTTGTGAAAAAGCTTGTTGAGGAGTTTGACTTAGAAGAAACTGAAGCCGTTCAAGTTGTTAATTGTATGCCGGAAAGTGTAGAAGAGCTTAGAGCTTTTCTTGGTGGTGGACGTAAAATTATTGAGCCTTCGAAATTGGAAGCAATGGTTAAACTTTTAAACGAATGTAGATTGAAATAATTCCTAAAGTACTCTACTAATTTTAGATGTTAAATGAAAAGGCTGAAAAGGCGAATGTGATGGAGAAGAGGTACGAAGAGTACGCTTATGTTCTAGATTTTCTCCCCCACGGGCGGCCTGGTGTACGGGTCACAGGGAGGGCTGGTTACAGAGCGGGAGCCCTTGTTCAGCTTGTTGGCGAAGAGTTTTTCACACTTTTGGAAGCCCTAGTTAAAGAGGGCGCTGTCCTCAAACCTCATGATAGGGTTTATGTTGGAAAGGAAGCCCGTGAAGAAATCACCTACATTATTGGGCGGATCGGCTATGATGAGTTGACAGCCGCTGCGAAAATGGAGCTTCCGGCGGTTATAAGCCGCATAGTGCTTAACCGCGAGAAATCGTTCATAAACTTTTTTAATACGGCGCGAGCCATAACCCCCAGAATGCATGCCCTCGAACTGATTCCAGGCATAGGCAAGAAATACATGTGGCAAGTCATTAACGAACGGGAAAAGAAGCCTTTCGAAAGCTTTGAGGACTTGCAGAAGCGCACTGAAATACCTAACCCCGTCAAGCTTATCACAAAAAGGATTTTGGAGGAGTTGTCTGGCGAAAGCAAATACCGTCTATTCACTAGAGCGCGCTGAAATTGGCGGCTGGTTAAGGCTCTATGAGCCTTCTGGAGAAAACGAAGTTTCTCCTTCGAAAGTATCGAATTTTCCCGAAGAAACGTTTAGGGCAGCACTTTACTGTTGATTCTTCAATTTTTCAACGCATGGCTGAGTGTGCGGCGCTTGCACGCGACGATGTTGTGCTGGACATAGGCGCGGGTTTAGGCTTCTTGACCCGTTTTTTGGCTGAAAATTGTGAGAGGGTTTTGGTTGTTGAAGTGGATTTAAGGCTTGTTTGGGTTCTGCGGGAACTCCTCAAAGACTTACCAAACGTGGTGGTGATTGAAGGTGACGTGTTTAAAGTTCAGTTTCCACCTTTCAACAAGGTTGTTTCCATACCACCATACAACATTTCCTCAGCTTTGATTCAGTGGCTTTTCAACAAAGACTTTGACTGTGCAGTTTTTGTTTTCCAAAAAGAGTTTGCAAATCGGCTTTTAGCTTCTATTGGAAGCGAGGACTATGGCTGGTTAACAGTTCTCGCTTATCACCATTTTGAGGTTGAACTTTTCGATGAGGTGCCGAAATGGATGTTTTATCCCCAACCCGAAGTTGACTCGGTAATTGTTCGCTTTAAACCTAGGGTTCCACCTCCATTTCATGTAAAAGACGAGGCGTTTTTTAGGCGGTTGGTGCAGACACTTTTCACACAGCGAAACAGAAAAGTAAGAAACGCTGTTCGACCCTTTATCAAAAAGCAATGCGCCTTTGCGGGCGGATCCGTCATCCCCTTTCATGAAAGACGTGTGCGAGAGTTGGCGCCTGAAGACTTTGGTGAATTGGCGAATGCCCTTTCCAGTTAAAAAAGTGTTCTACGCTGGTTGCACTTTTCACGTTTGGCGGGAAGTTTACGAACCTGCAGAAGACTCGTTCCTATTCGCAGAAAATCTGACATTGCATGGAGGCGAAAATGTTTTGGACATGGGTACTGGATGTGGTGTTCTAGGCATAGTTGCCGCGAGAAAGGCTTCAAGGGTTGTTGCTGTTGACATAAATCCTTATGCGGTGTGTTGCGCAAAAGAAAACGCGAAGCTAAATGATGTTGCTGACAAAATGTTTTTTATACAAGGAGACTTGTTTACTCCGATAAAGGCTGAGGAAAGGTTTGACTTAATTCTCTTTAATGCTCCTTATTTGCCATCCGAGCCTTCTGAAGGTAAAACATGGGTTGAGCAAGCGTGGACTGGCGGGGCAGACGGCAGAACCGTTATAGACCGCTTCTTATATGGCTTTTCTCAACACTTGAAAGAGGATGGGCGCGTTTTGTTGATGCAGTCCACCCTCGCCGACGTGGATAAAACCCTTAAAATCTTAACCATGAAAGGATTGAAAACAAGAATTGTTGCAAGGAGTGATTTTCCGTTTTTCGAATCAATTGTGCTTATCGAGGCAAAGCATTCATTCAACAAGCCTTAAGTTGCGTATTCCTTAGCGTAGTTTTCCAGTTTCGCCAGCATACCATGTTTTTCCGTTTCGCTTAGGAAAGAGGCTTGAAAAGAGTTTCTTGCAAGTGTGCACATTTGATGTGCATCTAAGCCTAGTGCTTTCTGCACTGCCAAGTAGTTTTCGTTGATGTAACCTCCAAAGTATGCTGGGTCGTCAGAGTTCACAGTTACAACGATTCCCATTTCCATCATTTTCTTTAAAGGATGCCCTCTCATGCTTTTTATAACGCCTAATTTAAGGTTCGAGATTGGACACATTGTTAAAGGTATCCTTTTTCTAGCTAACTCCACTAATAGGTTCTCGTCTTCTATGGCATGGTTGCCGTGGTCTATGCGGGAAACCTTAAGCAGCCTTATTGCTTCCCAGATATATTCTGCTGGGCCTTCTTCGCCGGCGTGGGCAACTGTTAAAAAGCCGTTTTCACGGGCTTTTTCAAAGACTTTCTGAAACTTTGACGGTGGGTTCCCAACTTCGGCGGAATCAAGTCCTATGGCTGTAATCCAATCTTTATAAGATAAAGCTTCTTTTAGCGTTTGGAATGCGGATTCCACATTCAAGTCTCTTAAAATGCACATGATAAGCCTTGTTGAAATTCCAAGCTTTTGTTCTCCGTCACGGAGAGCTCTTTTAATTCCAGTTATTACAGTGTCAAATTTTATTCCTCTTCTTGTGTGGGCTTGGGGGTCAAAGAATATTTCAGTGTGCGAAACGTTTTGGGAACATGCCTTCTCAAGATAAGCCCATGTTAAATCATAAAAGTCTTGTTCACTCCGCAGAACACTTGTTCCTTCATAGTAGACGTTTAAGAAGTCTTGGAGATTTCTGAATTTGTATGCCGCCTTAACCTCTTCAACAGTTCTATACTTGATTCTAACCCTGTTTCTTTTAGCCATTTCAAATAACATTTCAGGTTCAAGAGCACCCTCAATGTGCAAGTGAAGCTCCGCCTTTGGGATTCCTTTAATGAACAATTCCATAGAGGTTTTACCTTTCATCCCTCAAAACCACTCAACTGCTTGATAAAAATTAGTTAAAAAAGTATATAACTTGAAGGTTTTACTATTGCTAGAAAACACTGCGAGGCAACAGTGCATGTGTATAATTGGAAAAGACAAGTTGAAGAAACTCATCGAGGATTATAAGTGCATATACCCCTACGACTACAATTTGCTTGATGGAGACAGCTACGTGCTCACTGTTAAGGATGAGACGACACTGCATTATCTTGAACACAAAAACCTAATATCCTACGAGATAGTTTTCACACCGCCAAACTACGTTGCCCATTTAACCGCCAAAAGCAAGTATGGCAGGATGGGTTTATCTTTTCTAAACGCGGCTAAAGTCCACAGCGGTTTCGTTGGAAGACTAGCCTTGGAACTCGTGAACCTAAGCAACGACCGCTGCCCCATAACCATTAAGCGTGGAGACCCATTCATGCATATAGAGTTCATTACAAGAGAGGGTGAACCGTCGCCTTACATGGGGGAATACCAGTTCCAATACCTCACCGACGAGGAAGTGCAAATGTACATTCCAATCTTGAAGAGAGTTTTCCCAAACTATGACGAACTCGCCAAGGTGTGGTTCAAAAACAAGCGACTGCCACCATAGCTTTTGAGTTCATATCTTCAAGAATGATTTAAAGTTCATAATCTTAATCAATAGTAATCAATAATTTAACAAAGTGTTTAAATAAGCTGTTTATATGGTATTTGAAAAGGGATAATTGATGCGCGCACGCAACTACAGAGAGGTAAAAGGACAACCTTACACTAGAAAAGAGTTTGTTAAAGGGTTCCCTCAGCCGAAGATAACAAAATTCACCATGGGAGACCCTAACGCCAAATTCGAATACGAAGCTAGGCTCATAGCCTTGGAAAGGGCTCACATTAGGCATAACGCCTTAGAAGCAGCCCGAGTAGCCACAAACCGCCTTTTAATGGATAAACTTTCAAACAACTACTTTTTGCAGATCCTCCCCTATCCCCATGTAATACTTAGAGAAAACAAAATGATTTTTGGGGCTCATGCTGATCGCCTCCAAGACGGTATGCGGAAGGCTTTCGGAAAGCCCATTGGAACAGCAGCTCGTGTGGAACCTAACCAGACGGTTATAACTGTTCGTGTAAATGCCAATGGCGTTGAAATAGCTAAAGAGGCTTTGAAGCGGGGAGCTGCAAAACTTCCAGTACCGTGTAGAATAATTATTGAAAAAACAGCCGTTGAGGAGGCGAAAACCCCTTGACAGAAATGAAGACGGATATGGTAATATGGTTTGAAAACCTTAGGAAAACCGACATACCCTTAGTCGGCGGAAAAAACGCTAATTTGGGCGAGATGATAAGTGCTGGCATACCAATTCCTCCTGGTTTTGCGATAACCGCTTATGCCTACAAAAAATTCATTGAAGAAACTGGTATAGCGGAGGAAATTTACAAGATTCTTAGGGAAACAGTAACAAACCAAAGTGACCCAAAACAGTATGAAGAAGCATCCAAAAAGATTCGCGCCTTAATTGAGTCTACGCCTATGCCGAAAAGCATAGAGAAAGCCATAAGGACTGCTTATAGAGAACTTTGCCAAAAGCTGAACGCAAATGGGGTTTCTGTTGCTGTTAGGTCCAGCGCTACCGCCGAAGACTTGCCAGACGCATCCTTTGCTGGGCAGCAAGAAACATACCTAAACGTTATTGGAGAAGATGAACTTATTGAGAAGACTGTTAAGTGCTGGTCTAGCCTTTTCACCCCTCGCGCAATATTTTACCGCGTCCAGAAAGGCTTCGCCCATGAAAAGGTTCTCATAAGCGTTGGCGTCCAAAAAATGGTTAACGCGAAAGCCGCAGGCGTCATGTTTACAATAAACCCTGTTACTGGAGACCCAAACCAGATAGTTATTGAAGGAAATTTTGGTTTAGGCGAGTCTGTTGTTTCTGGGGCGGTTACTCCAGACGAGTTTACTGTTGATAAGCAAACTATGAAAATTGTTGGGAGACGCATAGCTGCAAAAAAGGTGATGTATGTCCGCGACCCGGAAAGCGGTAAGACCGTTCATCTTGAAGTGCTCTTGGAAAAACAGAATCAGCCATGCTTAACCGACGAAGAGGTTCTTCGGCTTGCCGAACTAGCCCAAAAAATTGAGCAGCATTATGGGAAGCCCCAAGACATTGAATGGGCAGTTGACAGCCACTTAAGCTTTCCAGAAAACATATTCATCGTGCAGTCCAGACCCGAAACCGTTTGGAGCATGAAATCCGCCGAGCTAATCGAAAAAAAGACTGCAGTTGGCTTAGCAAAACCAGTTGAAGAGTTGAAAGTTATTGTGAAGGGCATACCAGCAGGCAAGAGAGACATCGGATTCGGCGTTGCTAAAGTTGTCCTTAATCCAGAGGAGGCTGCAAAGGTTATGCGGAAAGGTGACATTTTGGTAACAGATATGACTAATCCCGATTATGTGCCTTTTATGAGGCTGGCGGGTGCTATTGTGACGGATAAAGGCGGCATAACATGCCATGCAGCCATTGTAAGCCGTGAGCTTGGTATACCATGCGTTGTTGGAACTGAAAACGCTACAAAAGTTATGGTCAGCGATAAGGAGTACACTGTTGACGCGAAAAGCGGCGTCGTCTATGAAGGCATTGTTCCAACCATGACGGAGCACGCACCATCTGGAGCTACCACTCCTCAAGTGGCGCCTTTTGCATTAGGCATGTTCCAGTCGGTTCCAGTTACAGCTACAAAAATCTACATGAACCTAGGGGTTCCGGAAAAAATTGAGGAGTATAAGGCTTTACCCTTTGAGGGTATAGGGCTTATGCGTATAGAATTCATTCTAGCCAGCTATATCGGCGAACACCCATTATACCTCATAGAAATTGGGCAAAGCCAGAAATTTGTGGATAAGCTTGCTGAGGGTATAGCCACTGTTGCTAGGGCTATTCAACCACGCCCGGTTGTTGTGCGTTTCAGCGACTTTAAAACCAACGAATACAGAGAATTGAAGGGCGGTGAGAAATACGAGATTGTTGAGGCTAACCCTATGCTTGGTTGGCGGGGCTGCAGCCGCTACATAAGCCCATGGTATGAAAAGGCTTTTCGCTTAGAATGTCAAGCCGTTAAAAAGTGCCGTGAGGAATGGGGATTAAAAAACGTTTGGGTTATGCTTCCAGTGGTGCGCACTGTTTGGGAAGCCCAAAAGTGTTTGCAAATAATGAAGGAGGAAGGCTTAGAAAGGACGAAAGACTTCCAGGTATGGTTTATGGCTGAAACGCCTTCCATAGCCATCCTTGCCGATGAATTCTCAAAGCTTTGTGATGGCTTCTCCATAGGCTCAAACGACATGACTCAAGGCATATTAATGATTGACCGAGATTCCGAACGCTTGGGGCAGATGGGATACTTCGACGAGAGAGACCCTGCAGTAAAGCGCATAATTGCCCATCTAATCCGCGTTGCTCATGAAAACGGATGCACTGTTTCCATTTGTGGAGAAGCTCCATCAAACCTTCCAGATTTCACAGAGTTCCTTGTAAGAGCTGGCATAGACAGCATTTCAGTAAACCCAGATGCTGTTGTTGCAACTAAACAGCTTGTGGCAAGCATAGAGCAGAAAATAATCCTTGAAAAACTTGCTGAACAACATGAAAGGGCATTGGGGCGTCCAATTCGAAAACCAAAAAGCGATTGGGAATGGGCATCCCAATGGGATGAAGACATAAAATAGCTTCGTGAAAAGTTTCCTCTATATTCAGTAAAGCTCGCATTTTCCATGTTAAATGGGTTGGTGTTCTATCTTGAAAATGTTCGATTTTGAAGAGGAAAGGATAAAACAAGAAATGGCTAAACTCGGAGCCAAACGCGTCTTAATCCAACTTCCCGAAGGATTAAAAAGCGAAGGACCACGGCTTGCAAAAATTGTGGAAAAAGCTGGAGCCTTGCCAATAATCTCTGCAGACCCATGTTATGGTGCATGTGACCTGGCAACCGCGGAGGCTGAAAGCCTAGGCGCAGACCTCATAATTCATTATGGGCATGCGAAACTTTTGAAGTATGAGAAGGTGCCAACCGTCTACATTGAGGCGCGAGCCACCATAAGCGTAACCGAAGCTTTGAAGAAAGCATTACCATTAATGGAGGGTTGGCGTAAAATCGGTTTAGCCACAACGGTTCAGCATGTGCAAACCCTTGACGAAGCAAAGGAAATACTTGTCCGCGCTGGAAAAACCGTCATGGTTGGCGATTCTGGACGTTTAAACTATCCTGGGCAAGTTATAGGATGCGACTACAGCAATGTGAAATCCATAGCAAACGACGTTGAAGGTTTCCTTTTCATAGGCGGCGGACGCTTCCACGCCTTAGGCTTGGCGCTTTCCACATCAAAACCCACGGTTGTCGCTGACCCCTACGAAAAACGCGCCTATCCAATAGGTGAGGAAACAGAGAAAATTCTAAAACAAAGGTGGGCAAGCATCCAAGAAGCCCAGAAAGCAAAAACCTTCGCAGTTCTGGTGGGACTTAAGACTGGGCAAAAAAGATTTGAAGAAGCCCTAAATATCAGAGAAAAGCTTGAAAAAAGTGGGAAAGACGCCTTCCTCTTTGCTGTTAGAGAAGTGACGCCAGAAAGAATCATGAATTTCTTAACAGTTGATGCTTATGTGAATACGGCTTGTCCCCGCATTTCCTTGGATGCTCCTTCAAAGTTTAACAAGCCAATGCTTACATTAAACGAAGCCCTCGTTGTTATCGGAGAACTTTCATGGAAAGAGCTTTGCAAAGGGGGATTCTTCTAAAATGAGCTTCCTGTAACCGCCTCGTATGGAAAGGTTTATTGATTTGTTTAGTTATTCCATAACCCTTGTAACTGGGATGTTGGCGAAATGAGTTTACAATTTCGAAAGCGCAACAGTGGACAAATAGTGTTGCCTGGAGAACCCTTGGGTGTTATTGAAGAGTTTGTTCCAGACGCAGGCACATACGTCAAAGACGGAACTATATACTCAAAGGTTATTGGGCGGGCGCTCATAGATTTCCTTAACAAGCGGGTTTCAGTTTTCCCCTTGGTTCATGGAGCTAGAGCTCCAAAGGTTGGAAGCATTGTTGTGGGACAAGTTTCCACTGTTCAGACGCAAATGGCAACTGTTCGAATTTTTAAAATAGGCAAAAGGTTTCTTTCAGGATTTTTTACAGGTGTACTTCATGTTTCTGATGTGCATTTGAGGTTTGTTGAATCTATGTTTGATGTTTGTAAACCCAGCGATGTACTGAGAGCCAAGGTTATCAGCGAAAAGAATAGGACTTACCATTTAACCACTAAGGATAAAAGTTTAGGCGTGGTTTATGCTTTCTGTTCCCATTGCGGCGGTATACTGCAGCAAGGGGGGCGCAGCGGTTTGCAGTGTCCAAGATGTGGGAAAATTGAAAAGCGTAAAACAGCTATAGATTATGGTAAGGGAATAATCTAAATTGAAGATGGCGGTGGCAAAATGAAGGTTAACGTGTTAAACAAAACTGGAAACGAGCTTAAAATCGAAATTGAAGGGGCGGGGCACACGCTCTGCAACCTTTTACAGAAGAAACTTTTAGAAGATGAAAGCGTGGATTTAGCCGGATACGACATTCCCCATCCTCTCGCATCAAACCCCATCCTCTATGTGCGGACAAAGGGAGATGCGAAGCCAGAAGAAGCCGTGCATAGAGCTGTGGAGAAAATTCTCGAATTGAGCAAAGAATTCAGCAAAGAGCTTAAAAAGGCTCTTAAAGCATGATTTTATTCTTTGCCATTAAAAGCAGTTGAGCAAAGCCTCCAACAGCATCTTCAGCTTTACATAGTATTGCAACGCACTCTTCTAATGTTATGTGTTTTTGGAGCCAAGCATAAACAAGGAGGGCTTCTGCGGCGTCAGCCAGCATGTGGCTTGTAATCCTTGAGGGCATGTGCCTTCTTAACCCGGCTTTTTTGAAGGCTTCTGCAAGTGTGGTGCCTTTAACTTTTGCTCCGGACGGTTGTCCCTTTTTTTCCGACAAAGCTAGGGAGTAGATGAAATTTATGTAGGCGTCGCCTAAGGCTGCCAGCTTATGGTCTGTAAGCATTTTCGTTAGTTTGTTGTAGGTTTTTATAAAAGAAAATGGTTTCCCACGGTTTTCCAAAATGCACACTTCCTAAACCTTACGGTGTGGTGTGTTTAACGCTTTAATTTATATTTAAGTAACGCTTTTCCTATGGATGTTTAATTTGCAGGTGTTAAGGATGGTTGAGAGGGAAAAAATAGGCACTATACACGTGGATTTTTCTGAAGAGGCTCTTCGTCAGTATCTTTCAAGCTTGTATGGTTGTGATGTGGAGATTTGTGGTGTTTGGAGGCTTGGATGCGAGAAGGTCGAAGGCGTTAAGGATTTGAAGGGTTTCGGCTATGGCATGCCATATGTTATTGAGTTCCGTGTTAAAGGCGCGGTTAAACGCGTTGTCTTGGAAACCATGAGACCAGAAGGGTTTGGACATGATTTTCCCTCCGACCGCGCCCAGATTCTGATATGGCAACATTCAGCTTTCAACAAGCTGCCTCAACATGTGCGTTCCGTAGATGTCGGCGCCTTCACTGTGGATGGTAAGGGTTTGAAATCTCTTGGGGATGTCGGCGAGTTTTTCCTTTTAACCGAGTATGTGGACGGCAAGCTTTACCACTTTGACTTGGATCGCATCAAGGAAACGGGTGAAATGGGCAGTTTAGATGAGAAGCGTTGTCTGGCGCTTTCAGATTATCTGGTTAAAATTCATAGCGTAAAGCGGGAGGCACCATGGCTTTATGTGCGAAGGGTAAGAGACCTTATTGGACATGGCGAGTGTATCATGGGCTTGTTGGACAGTTACCCCCATGAACTTGATTTTGTGCGGGAATCCGATTTAATTGACATTGAAAGGGACTGTGTTGTCTGGCGTTGGCGTCTCAAACGCAAAGCGCATAGGCTTAGCCAAGTCCACGGAGACTTTCACCCATGGAACGTCATGTTTCATGAAGGTACGGATTTCACCGTTTTAGACCGCAGCAGAGGCGAATGGGGTGAACCAGCAGACGACGTGACTGCCATGACCATCAACTACATTTTCTATTCGCTTCAGAAGCATGGCGAATTGGCTGGAGTTTTCGAGCGGTTGTATAGGCTTTTCTGGGAAAACTATCTCCAAAAAACTGAAGATTGGGAAATCTTGGAGGTTGTTCAGCCCTTCTATGCTTGGCGAGGCTTGGTGGTGGCTTCACCTATATGGTATCCAAACCTAAACCGCGAAGTTAGAGTAAAGCTGCTCAACTTTGTGCACAACATGTTGCATTACGAGAAATTTGACTTAGACGCAGTGAATTCCTACCTTCAACCCGGTTGAATATGCTAAAAGCTAAATAGCCTTCACAGCTAAAGTGCTAGCAATTGCGGTGCACACGTTTGGGTAAAAGCTCTAAGGCGGATGTGCGGAGGATGCTTAAAGAGATGGGTTATTCTGAAAAGACGATTGAAGAAATTTTGAAATGGTATGAAAACGGCGGTTTGCGGTCGGATGGTGTCATTGAAAGGAATCTATATCCTAACAATCTTAATAGACAAAGGCATAGCCGTTAAAGTCGGCGCGCTGGGAAAAGTCTTTTTCAAAAAGGGTTTTTACGCTTATGTGGGCTCCACTCAGAACAGCCTTGAAAAGCGTTTAAACCGACACTTTAGAAAAGCGGCTAAAAGGAAGTTTTGGCACATTGACTATCTTCTTGCAGAAAACCACGTAAACATTGTAAAAGTCTTCCTCAAAGAAGCGGAAAAACTAGAAGAGTGTATAACTGCGCAGCGTTTAGGCGAATTTGGCGTTCCAGTTGAGGGGTTTGGCTGTTCAGATTGCAACTGTAAAAGCCACCTTTTCATGTTCAGCGACCGCCACCTGCTGGAGAATGCGTGCCTAAAACTTGGTTTTAAACATGTTGCGTTATCTTGCCAGTGAATCGCTGCATTGAGAGGCGTCTGAAGCTTGAAGGATTTCCCGCCTCTTGATAACCTCTTCAAAGCCCATGTAGTCTCCGCCGACAATTTTCAGTTTTGCCTCAACCTTTCCGTTATTTACTTCTATCACGTTGTAGGAGTTAAGGAAGAAACCCCGCAGTTTTTCACATGAAACGCTTCCAGCGTGAACCACCTGCATGCCTTCTATTCTCCATCTCCATGGTCTGTGGCGGTGCCCACACAAAACCAAATCCACTTTAGACTTTACAAGGCTTCTCAAGACGTCGCCGGCATCCACTATGGTGATTTGGTCTGCACCAGTGTCTGGCACTGGAATTATGTGGTGGTGTATAGACACAATTTTCACCTTATCCTTATAGTTTTCCAGCGTATTTTCCAACCAAAGGTTTTGCCTATGTCCCACTTCGCCGTCGTCTCTGTCTGGGCGGGCGCTGCTCAAAACAATTATCACTGCGTCACCTATCTCCGTTACTTGGTTGAAGGGGAAGAACTGTTTGAAAAGCAAATAACCAGTAGAACGATAATCATGGTTTCCGCTGATGTAGATGACGTTTTTGGCTTTTAAACGCTTAAACTCGTCGGCTGCCATCTTAAACTCGGAGAGGATACCGTTCTCCGTAATGTCGCCGGTTACCACAACAGCGTCCGGCGACAAGGCGTTAATCTCGTCTACGGCGGTGCGGAAACTCCCATAATTAAACATGGGACCGCAATGCACATCTGAAATCTGAACAACCAGCATGGCAATCACTTTTCAAACTCAAAGCAGAGCAACAATTAATAAACATTGTGCAGATAGTGTTTAAAGACCATTGCAGTGAAAACCCTTCTGGGAAGCGGTTTAAAATTGCACTATGGCTGGTGTGTATGGATTACTGGACTGCCGGGAAGCGGCAAATCCGTTGTAGCCGAAGCCCTAATCAGAATCTTGCTCCAGAAGGGCATCCGCGCGCAGCTTTTGTCCTCTGACGCTCTGCGCAAGGTTTTGACGCCCAAACCAACATACTCGCTGGAGGAACGCGACATAGTTTATGCAACACTCGTCTATATTGCAAAACTGTTAACCCAAAACGGCGTAAACGTCGTGATTGACGCTACTGGCAACTTGAGGCGCTACAGAGAAAACGCTCGCCATCAAATCCCAAAGTTTATGGAAGCCTATCTGGCTTGTCCTTTGGAGATTTGCATGGAACGCGAGTCAAAACGGATGGAAACCCGCCAAGCACCAAAACAAATATACGCAAAAGCCTTGGAGGGAAAGGCGCCAACAGTGCCTGGCATAGGACAACCCTACGAACCCCCAACAAACCCCGAAATAACAGTGGACACCGCCCAATGCACGCCAGAACAAGCAGCCCACAAAATTCTGGAAACCATACAAGGCAAATGGTACCCAAAAATCTATAGAGGCTAGTCGCTATTGGTTAATTTTCAAACCAAAAATCTAGAGGAGGTTATCCAATTTAACAAAAGAATTCAGCATAAATTGATGCTTTATGAGCAACACATTCGTTGACAATAAAGATAACACATTAATCCTAAGCCATTGCGTATGTCCCAGAAAAATGGAAGGATACAACGTAAAAGCCGCGCCATATAGGCTAAGACGATATCATAGGGAAAAATTCACTGGAAGCCTAACAGCCTTTGTGGAAATTAAAAAGGGGCAATAGGTCACCATATGCCGCTTAAGCGGAGACTTAAAAAACATGGTGATTGCAAAAGGGATGATCGTGGACTGTGCGGACATGGATGCTGAAGAATATTGTAGGGTAACAGTGAAAGTGAAAATCGCCAATCCAAGAGAGTTCATCCATAAAACATCGGGGAACCATCACGTCATGGTTTATGGCAACCACCTAGAACAACTGAAAACGCTAAACAACTTGTTAGGCATAACCACGATAGAAGCATAACGCTTAAGTCAAGTTTAATGGTTTACTTGCATATTCAAGCGCGTAACCTTATTTGATGTAAAGAAACATCACTAAAACCAAAATGTTAATAACTTAAATGTTTCATTCCTAGAAGACGCGAAGCGGAGAAACAATGGGTCACAGGAAAAAGCATGCTCCTAAACGCGGTTCGCTAGCTTATTCACCTAGGAAACGCGCTAAAAGCATATTGGCGCGAATACGTTATTGGCCCAAAATAGAGGCTGAAACTCCTAGGCTCTTAGGTTTTGTTGGTTATAAAGCGGGCATGACCTACGCCATGGTAGTAGAAGACCGGAAACGGTCTCCAAATTTTGGAAAAGAAGTTATCCGCCCAGTCACAGTTTTGGAAACGCCTCCGCTTCTTATTTGCGGAATAAGAGCTTACACTACAACGCCTAACGGTCTGCGAACTTTAACAGAAGCTTGGATGGAAAACCCGCCAGACGAGCTGGAACGGGTTTTCACCCTTCCAGAAAAGTTCAACACTGAAGAAAACTTGAAAAGAATAGCGGAAAATCTTGAAAAAACCTCAAAAATCCGCGTAATAGCCATAACCCAGCCAAAGCAAACAAGCGTGCCGAAGAAAAAGCCAGAAGTAGCCGAAATAGAAATAGGCGGAGGCACAATTCAGCAACAATTCGAATATGCAAAAAGCCTCCTTGGAAAAACCATAAACCCCGCCGAAGTCTTCAAAGAAGGACAACACGTGGACGTGATAGCCGTATCTACTGGAAAAGGCTTCCAGGGACCAGTAAAACGCTGGGGGGTAAAAATCCTCCAACACAAAGGCAGAAAAACCAAAAGAGGAGTGGCAACGCTCGGACCGTGGAATCCTCACCATGTGCTCTACAGTGTTCCACGCGCCGGACAGATGGGTTTCCATCAGAGAACAGAGTATAACAAGCGCATATTAAAAATAGGCACAAATGGGAAAGAAATCACCCCTAAAGGCGGTTTCATAAGATACGGGCCAGTCCGAGGACCCTACATGCTCCTAGAAGGAAGCATACCAGGACCAGAAAAGCGTCCAATAAAACTGCGTTATCCAACCCGCCCGCCAAAAGAAGCCCCAGAGGAACCTCCACAAATCACGTACGTATCCCTTGAATCTCCACAGGGGAAGTAAGGCGGTGAATACCCATGGCTAAAACAGTGAAAGTCTTCGACCTCGATGGGAAACCCGTTGGAAAAATAAAGCTTCCACCAATTTTTGAAACCCCCATAAGAACCGACATTATAAAACGTGCAGTCTTAGCCATCCAATCAGCAAGGTTTCAACCTCAAGGCAGAGACCCCATGGCTGGCAAAAGAACCACAGCCGAATCAAGAGGCGTAGGCTTAGGCATAGCCAGAATCCCAAGAATTAAAGGTCCCAGGGGCACGGGTGCTTTCGCTCCCGGAACAGTTGGTGGGAGACTTGCCCATCCTCCGACTTCGGAAAAGAAAATTGTTAAAAAGATTCCAAGGAAAGAAAAACGCTTGGCGCTCTTTTCAGCAATAGCTGCTACCGCCTCCAAGGAAATGGTGGTTTCCCGTGGACATTCAGTGGAGGGCGTTCCGCAGATTCCGCTGGTTGTTGCCAATGAACTTGAAGGCTTAAAAACGACTAGAGATGTTGAGGAAGCCCTCATAAAACTCGGCGTTTTAGCAGACCTCTACCGGGTTAGAGAAAGCATAAAGGTTAGGGCTGGGAAGGGCAAACTTCGCGGGAGAAAAATGAAGCAAGCTGTTGGCCCGCTTATTGTTGTAGCTGAGGATAGAGGCTTAGGCGAAGCCGCAAGAAACATACCTGGCGTGGAAGTTGTGCCGGTTAAAAGTTTGAATGCTGAGGTGCTTGCGCCCGGCACGCATCCGGGTAGGCTAACAATATGGACTGCAAGCGCCATCGAAACCTTAGACAAGCTTTACTGCAGAGGTGAAGAAGCCTAATGGACCCTTACGAAGTTATACTATATCCTTTGATGACGGAATCCGCAAGCCTCATGGTTGAAGGTGAAAACAAACTTGTTTTCATTGTAAACTTAAAAGCCACAAAATACGATGTGAAAAGGGCTGTTGAGGAGCTTTACGAGGTTAAAGTCGAAAAAGTTAATGTTGTTATAACGCCAGAGGGGCAAAAGAAAGCTTTTGTCAAACTTCATCCCGATTATAAGGCTTCAGATGTTGCCATCAAACTTGGAATACTGTAATAGTTATGGAGTTGTGGAATTATGGGAAAAAGAATTCGTGTGCAAAGACGAGGGCGCGGCGGACCAACATTCAGAGCTGCAACCCACAAACGTGTTGCTCCAGCGTGTTACCCTCCAGCTGCAAAGAACATTTTTGAATCTGTGATGAAAGGTGTTATTGAAGAAATTGTCCACGACCCTGGACGTGGCACTCCACTGGCTTTGGTGCGGTTTGAGAATGGAGAGGAATGCTACACGGTTGTTCCAGAAGGAGCTTACACTGGACAGCAAATCGAAATGGGTGGAAGAGCCTATGTTGAAGTAGGAAACATATTGCCAGTTGGAAAAATTCCAGAAGGCACCATGATATGCAACATAGAGCTCAAACCCGGAGACGGCGGCAAAATGGCAAAATCTTCTGGAGCCTACGCCACAGTTGTAGCCCACACTTCTCAAGGAACATTAATAAAACTGCCTTCAGGAAAGACAAGATACATAAGTGACTACTGCAGAGCCACAATAGGCGTTGTCTCCGGTGCTGGAAGAACAGAAAAGCCCTTCTTAACGGCTGGAGCTAAATTCCATTTGATGAGGGCTCGAGGGCGAAAATATCCGAGGACTAGGGGAAAAGCCATGGTTGCAGCAGTCCACCCCTATGGAAGCAGCAAAAGAAGCGCAAGAAAAGTCACAACAGTTTCGCGGAATGCTCCACCGGGGCAGAAGGTTGGGCTTATAGCAGCGAGGGGTGCCGGGCGCAAAAAGAAACGGGTGACGGAAAGCAAATAATCCAGAAAGTTTATAGCACCCATTTTCAAAGGTAAAGTGAGGTAGAAAATGCCAAGGGAATTCACTTACCGTGGATACACGCTTGAACAATTACAAAGCATGTCGATGGATGAATTCATAACACTGCTTCCATCACGCCAGAGGAGAAGCCTCCAGAGAGGTTTACCGCCAGAACAGAGAGCTCTCTTAGAAAATGTGAGGAAGGCAAAAGAAGCCATGCGCAAAGGAAGCAACTTAACAATAAAAACTCATGCACGTGATATGGTAATCTTGCCAGAAATGGTCGGCCTCACCATTCACGTTCATAACGGAAAGGAATTCGTTCCAGTTGAAATTAAACCAGAAATGATTGGACATTACCTCGGCGAGTTTGCAATAACCAACAAACCCGTCAAACATGGAACACCAGGCATAGGTGCATCCCGCTCATCAATGTATGTGCCCCTAAAGTAAACCGCGCCTATCGTCTTCTAAACACGATTTTCTGTTCTAAAGTAATCCGTAATGTTTCATGAAACATTGTTCCGCATGAATTATGAAACTGTGCAGTTTTAAGCTGTATAATCTGTTCCAGAGGGTTTCTTTCCCGCGTTTTCTTTGGCTTGGGGGATTTGCGGCAACGGGATTGGAGGCGGAATGTTTAATGTTCTTGAGATAATTACGCTTTCCACAAAAACCACATTTGAAATTGACTGAACCAGCACTGGAGGCGGAGGCTTTTTCTCCTTATACTCCGAGTAGATTTTTCCTATTTCATCCGTGCTTCCAGCTACGTAAGCCCTTCCTTTCAGGCTTATCTGGGCTACTGAAGGGTTATAGTTGACGGTTAAAACGAAGGGTACTTCCAGCATTTCATCAGTCTTCTTTTCAACCTCTACAAGGTTCAGATTAGTGTTTATCTGAATTGGCGGAATGGGCTTTCGAATATCCCAAAAACGCTCTCCAGACACATTCGTTATTAAGACGTTTACCCTAATCATTCAAACCATCACATTTTAGAAGCGCATTGTGCCATTTAAGTGTGTTTATACCGTGTAAATCCGCAGCGGCCACAAGAGTATCTGTCGCCATGATCCGCCATAAAATATCCGGGACCGCAGCGTTCACATGTTGGACGTTGCCTAACAATTTTATCCTTTTCAACCTTGTAAAGCGTGAAAACGCCTTTCTCCTTCTTTTTTCGCTTCTCGGTTTTTCCTCTCTTTGCTTCTTCCTCTTTTGGAGCCTCTTCCACATTTTCTGACATTTACTCTTCCCCTTCCTTTTTCGATTTTTCTGGCGGCACGTTTCTTTTTAGGATGTATTCTGGCTCGATAAGTTTTGCGTCTTCAATCGAGTTATAAACGTTTGCCACCCCAAAGGCTATATGGGTTCCAGTTTTGGTTTCCAACCTTTTTATAAAAACTAGATTAGCATCCTTTTTTAGCAGTTTAGCAATGGCATTCTTAACTTCGAGTCTTTGCGGTGTGCTTCCTGTTTGGGTGTGTTCCACTTGGAAGGTAACTTCTTTTCGCTTTAACAGCACATTTTCGTTTTCTGCCAGTATTTTGACTTCCATAGGGTTTCCCTGTTGAGTGTTGACTTGATACATTGTTCCCTTTATTTAGTCTTTCGCAACCGACTGCATCGTTTTTAGGATTTCGGCAACCTCTGCTTTTTTCTGTTGTGTAGCTTTGACCACCACTATCCCCTCTCGAGGCTGACCGTAAACAATTATCGAGTTTAGGGGAGCATGTAGGATGGCTGCCAATGTCAGAAGGTCTTCCTCTCCCTCGACAACCAATTTCACTCTGTGATTGGCTTTGAAGGCTTCTTGGATTGCATTTAACGCCTCAAATGTTATGGTTCCCGGAGGGTTTTTAACATGTCTTTCTTCGTCTGCTTCCAGTGGGAAGGGTTTTATGTTTGACCGCATAACCTTGTTGTCCAAAATTAAAAGATGCGGGTGAATTTGGTTTTCTGTAAGGTTTTTTGAAACAACATCTCCGACAGAAACAACGCAAGGCGGCTTTTCCGTTTTGACCAAAGCTTTTAGCTTATCCATTGTTTCGTTGAAAGAACCGCGGATTAATTCGCCTAAAGGCTTTTTGAGTTTCCTTCGAAGTTTAGACGGTAAAACATATGCAACGCTCATTTATCTAACCTTTAAGGCGTAACGTCCCTTCTCTTTGATGTTCATGGTTTTAGCAATGGCTGAGCCTTGTGGGTCGAATATTATTACTAGTCCGCTGAAGTCGTCGCTGAGGGTTGTCGTTTTACATCTTGGGCAGACATTCCCAGTGGTTATGAAATGACATGAAGAGCAAGCTTTTTCACTCATAGTTCTTCGCCCTTTTCTACTTTTTCCTTTTTCTTCTCCGCCGTCTCCTTTATTCTCTTTAAATCCTCTTCTATCCATTCTAGTTTACCGAGAAACGGCTGTCTCGCTGTTACACCGATTTTTGCTGAACCGCCAGCCCTTCCTAAGGATACGGCAGTTATTCGGACGCGCACTCTGTCGCCTGTTGTAAGTTTACGGCTTGTTTCCTTGCCTAGTAGAACGCCTTGTTTTTCGTCGTAGGAAATAAAATCATCCATTAACTGTGAGACGTGGAGTAACGCGTCAACTGGTCCTATGCGAACGAAGGCTCCAAAATCAGCTATTTCAACAACTTCTCCTTCGACGACTTCTTGAAGGGTTGGGTAAAAGGTTAGAAGCGAAAAAGTTACCTTGTGGTAAGCGGCTCCATCTCCTGGGATTATTTTCCCAACCGGACTTACCTTAACATTTGTTACAGCTATGACGTAGCCTAGTGTTTCGTCCACCACTCCTTCATATTTTGCTTTAACCTGCTGATACCCTACGCTGTCAAGAGGGTTGCCGAAGGTTTCCGGAGGAATGCGAATTGTATCCTCCATTGTTATAAGCTTGAACAAGTTATACCCTCCCGTCAATTTCCAACTGTGACTTTTGCCTCACATAAATAACTGGCACACTTATATCTCTTAACCTCTTCCTAAGCGCTTTGTCGTTGGTGAAAACAGGGCATTTCCATTCACCAGCAACTTTCACAATGGCGTCGTCTGGAGACCCTACAAACTTTTCGTCTAATTTGATTAGTGTGCATTTTTCTGCCAGTTTTAAGGCATAGTTTGCCTCTTTCCGCGTTTTCGGCGCCCCTTTCTCTGCCGTCTTTTCAAGCTCCTTCTTGATAGGTTGAAGCAAAACTAGTTCAAGGTTTCTGTTTAAAAGGGTTTTT
Source organism: uncultured Candidatus Bathyarchaeia archaeon (assembly GCA_964501295.1). GTDB lineage: Archaea > Thermoproteota > Bathyarchaeia > Bathyarchaeales > Bathycorpusculaceae > JABFQN01. Next base: position 306,733 of record CAZCSF010000001.1, read on the forward strand.
AATTCTTCGAAGATGTCGATTTTAAACTTAAGTGGAACAAATAATGCATTTGCATCCAGAATAACCTTCAGCTTGTCTTTTTTGGAGCTGTTTTCTGGTGGCATACTATTTTATCATTCCGTATCCTATTAGTCTCCATCTTCCAGCAATTTTTCTGCTAAGGGCAACCCTTGAACCTGTTAGCGCGCACACTGGTCTCGTAAGCTTGAGCATAGCCACGTTATTCTTCACCGAAACCACCTTTCCAACCGTTATTGCAGCGCCTACGTGCAGCAGCAGAGTTTCATCTTTGCTTATGTTTTCAACCTTCGCAAGCTCTTTTGTTCCCACAGCGCGTTCCAGAATATAGGCTTCAAGGCTTAGTTCTGTTAGAACTGGCGGCAGCATCCCGCTTTTTCCTACGATGTTTCCTGTTAAACCGTCAGCCTTAGAAAGCGATGGGTCTAAGAGGGTGCCAACACCCACTAATCCACCGCAGCGGGCTTCCTTAACATTTTTACCGCCAGCCTGCAAGCTGACGATTTCGCTGAAAAGCGGCTTGTAAACAGTTTTTCCCTCTTCCTCGGTGCTTATGCCCGGGCGGAGTTCCACTTCATCTTTAACAGAGAATTTTCCTTGCAGAATGGTGCCGCCTATGACGCCCCCCTCAAGCTTTTCAATGGGAGTGCCAGGCTTATTCACATCAAAAGACCGGACAACATACATCAACGGCGGTTTAGCCTCATCCCTCTGCGGAGTCGGAATAAATTCTTCCATCGCTTGAATTAGGGCGTCTATGTTGACGGAGTGCTGAGCTGAAACAGGGATTATCGGAGCATTTTCGGCGACAGTTCCTTTTACAAAATTCCTAATCTCCTCGTAGCTTCTTCGGGCTCTCTCCTCGTTAACGATGTCAATTTTGTTTTGAGCAATAATGATGTTCTTTATCCCGATAATCTCAGCTGCAGCCAAATGCTCCCTAGTCTGGGGCTGTGGACAAGGTTCATCGGCTGCGATTACAAGTATAGCACCGTCCATTATGGCGGCTCCAGACAGCATCGTCGCCATCAAAGCCTCATGTCCTGGAGCGTCAACAAAGCTTACAGCCCTAAGGAAAGTTGTTTCCGAGCCGCAATACGGGCAAACAGGCTCTTTTGAATAGTTTTTAGGCGGCTCGCATTTTGGACACTTGTAAACGGGCATGTCTGCATAACCAAGCTTTATAGTTATGCCTCTTTTCAACTCTTCACTATGTCTGGCAGCCCACACGCCGGTCAGCGCCTGCACTAAAGTTGTTTTACCATGGTCAACATGCCCTATAGTGCCAATGTTTATTTCAGGCTGCCGAGGCAAAGTCACACGTTTTTCCCCATTCATTTTTCTGTTTTTCCTTTACAATTTTAGTTATTGAAGGATGTTGCCGTGCAAGTTAATAAGTGTTAAGCGTAAGCTCCATCATAAATTAATCCGCTGCCATTGTAAAACCTTAAAAGTTATCTCTAAATAGAGTTAAGGGGGGGCATTTAAACGGGTTACATTTACCTTTACACTGGAACAGGCGGTGGAAAAACAACCAATGCCTTAGGTTTAGCTCTGCGTTCTGTTGGGCATAAACGCAAAGTCATAATAATCCAATTTCTAAAATGGTGGAAAAACACTGGCGAATACAAAATCCGAAAGCTACTGGCACCCCATTATGAAATTTACCAGTTTGGCAGAAAAGGTTGGCATGGACTCAGCAATTTGGGTGAAGAAGACAAAAAACTGGCAGAAAAAGCACTGAGGTTTGCAGAAAGAGTGGTTAGGGAGAAAAAGCCGCACTTGCTGGTTTTAGACGAAATCAACCTAGCCCTACACTGCAAACTGTTAGACGTAAAAGAAGTCTTAAAATTTTTAGACAAAATTCCAAGAAAAACAGATGTTGTTTTAACTGGAAGATTCGCACCCAAAGAGCTCATTGATAGGGCTGATTTCGTAAACGAAATAGTTGACGTTAAACATCAAGAAGAAACGGTTACAACAAAAGGAATACAATACTAACTTTCAGAAACCTCAGTTTTCTTAGTCTTTGGCTTTTCGACAATTTTCATGTTAATTTGGACAATTTCATCCGTAATAACGTTTCCACGAACCTTCTTCCGCCTTCTCTCCCCCCTCTTCTGCGGATTAAACCCCACCCCACCACTTAATACAACACTTCTGCGCACTCCTCCGTGAACATTCGGTCTCATAGGAAAACCATCCTTATCAGAACCACCAGTTATCTGCACTTTAAATCCAGACAAGCCGAGAACTGCCCCGTCAATCACGTCGCCTATCTTTTTACCAATCAAAGGAGCTGCCCGCGCATCTTCCAACTCAACAGTTTTTGAAGTTCCATCTTCAGGATCAGATATTATAACCCTGAACTTAGCCATTTAACTCGATACTCTCCAAGGCGAATATGAAAGTTTAACATCTAACTATTAAGGGTTATGAAAGCCTTTCGTTCGCTCTTGTTTCGTCAATGAACACATCTGTTGTTAGACAAAGCTAAAGGAAAATTTTGGTAGTAAGGTTTTAATTTTACATTTTGTTGGTTTTTCCGCTTATGTGGAGATTAGGTTTCCTATTCCATGAAATGGCGTTTGGCTTACTTTCAATTTTTCTTCCTCTTTATATTATGGCCCTCAATGGATCACTGCTTGACTTAGGCATAATGACTTCGACCGCTTTGTTCTTGGCTATTCCTGCATCCTTCTTTTGGGGTTATATTTGCGATAAAACAAGACGCTACAAACGTTATATCCTAATTTCATTCCTCTCTTCCTCTATAATCCTTTGCTTAATCGCTTTTTCAGCAAACATAGGCTTGCTGATAATCCTCTATGCAATTATGGCCGTTTTCCACGTTGCCCACGAACCTCCCAAAAACGTGTTGATAGCCGAACTTTACTCGAGAGATGAATGGGAAAAATCATTCGCTCTTTATGAAGGGTTGACGGAGTTAGGATGGCTCATTGGCCTACTAATAGGAACTTTTGTGTCGTTTGCCGGTTTCGATGCAAAATCAACTTTGCTAACCTGCTGCGCCTTAAACTTTCTAGCATTTATTCATTCAGCAATTTTCCTTACAGATCCCCTTCTGGTATTTGAAAGGGGTTTAGTCAACATAGAAAAAAGCGTAGAGTTCACTTATAGAGGTGTAACATTAGCATCAAAGGCTCTGGACGGATTTCCTATTTATGAAGACCTTAAAATGGAAAACCTTTATGCTTTCTGCTGTGGTTTAGTTCTCTTCTCATTTGCTACAAGCACTTTGTTCACGCCTTTGCCCATTTTCTTCTCTAAAAACCTCTCTTTGTCAGCGAGCACAGTTTTTGCCGTGTACATTTTAAATTCAAGCGCGGGTGCCGTTGGATATTTTATAGTGACCAACAAACCATACACACAAGAGAAACGAACAAGCTTGCCAAAAATAGTCTTATTTCGAAGCACCTTAACCTTTCTGCTAGCCTCTTTCACGATAATAGGTATTTACACACTAATTTTGGCTGCGTTGATTTTGGCGCTCATGGGCTTTGCATATGCTTTATACCACGTTCACGTTTTATCCTTGTCCATGGAGCTCATCCCCGCTGGAAAAGCCGGATTGTTCGACGTTTTTGTCAGTCTAGGTAGTGCCGGAGGTGCTTTTCTAGGCCCCTTTCTAGCTCAAACTTATGATTTTACATGCGTATTCCTTTTGACTGGAGCAATTTTCTTACTGGCCTACATGTCTTTTCAAGTATTCCCTTGAGGTTGAAATGGTTTTAATGCTAAAAGGTGAAGCCACGCCTTGCGTGATTTTGATTTATTCTACGTGGACTCTGTACACGTCTATGTCTTCCCGCATTTCCGGCGTCAACTCAAGGAATTCCCTCACTGAACGTTCAATGTCCCTGGATTGCGTTACATAACGTCCAACAACAATTATATCCGCTCCTTTTTCTAAGGCTTCCTTTGCTGTTTCTGGAATTATGCCGCCAGCCACAGCTATGAGGAATTTTTTGTCTTTAAAAGCTTGCCTAAGCTCCTGAATAAGCTCCAAGCCTATAGTTCTTCCAGTTTCCTCATCTATTCCTCTATGAATTACAATGATGTCTGGGAAATCCTTAAGCGCTTTGAGCTTCTTAACAGGGTCTTCCACGTTAAGCATGTCTACTGCAGCGTATATTCCAAGCCTTTTCGCCTCGTAAATGAAAGCGTTAAGGGTTTCTGTTGGCGCCAATCCGGCGGCTATTACGCCGTCGGCTGTTTCTTCGTATGCAACGTCCACCTCAACTTTTCCGACGTCGAGGGTTTTCAAATCTGCTATGAAAAATATGTCTCTGGCTACTTCGCGGAGTTCACTTATCGCCTTTGTTCCATAACGTTTTATGAGGGGAGTCCCAGCCTCCAGTATTATTCTGTCGCTCCTCGGAATCTGCATTATAATCTTCTTTGTTCTCTCCAAGTCGGGTATGTCAAGGGAAATCTGTAAGTATGGCGGTCTCCAGAGGCGGGGCACCTTATAACCCAGCATTGGATGCTTAGCCCTATCCTTGTCGTAGAAAACCTTCTCCAGCGAAGGATATCTTGCCATCGCCCTCTTAAGGGCTAACTTTGTTGCACTGTAATTATAGTGGTATATTTTTCGGGAGTCATTTGCCTTTGGATGAACGAAAACACTGCAAACCACAACCCAATCGTCAACCTTATCCTTTGGAATTACACCTTCTTCGACAGCATCTGCGATTGCTTTGGCAACAGCAGCCTGTGCCGGACCAAAAACCTTGCCCGCATCCTCCAAATTCTTAACAGTAACCTTAGGCACAAGCAAAGTGTGGGGCTTAGGCGGAAGATTAGGCCTAATAACTGCCAAAAGCGGCGTGTGTCCCATAGAAAGATGAGCTAAACCGTTGGCAAAAGCCTCTCCTACGGGGCCATCCTTGTCGCCTATAAGGAGGTCTATATGGGCAACTTCGTTACCTTCTCCGACAAATGCCTCACCAATAAGATAGGTATATCCTCCAGAAGGCTGCCGAACCCCCGACACTTCAACAGCAGAAACAGCCCTCACAGCCTCTTCAAAGTCGACATTAAACTCCCTAAGCCAAGAATACAAAGTATCTCTATGAACTCCCAATATTTTAGCTGTGCCAGAAATTGTTGGTTTCGATGGTCTACCCGACAAAAGACTTCGAGCTTCAGCCTCTTTTCTAGCGGCATCCGACAATATTCTGAGAAATTCTTCCCTTGTTTCAGGTTTTTTCACATCTCTTTCCGACATTTACCAACACTTGAGAGAAGTATCTGTTTAAAGAATTATTTAAATTTGTCGGATAAAATTTCCAAAAGTGCCAAAACGCTAAGGTTTTCGGCAAATTATATATTCCAGCGTATAATATACTTGTGTTTTTGTCGGATAGCGCCTAGCCAGTGTAGGAATAATTTACATTCATTTTTCAGCTATTAGTGGATGAACCAACTGATTGCAGTGAGGACAATGAACCAATGCTTTGTCTCCCACAGACTTCCACTTCTTTTTGCAGAAGGAACATTGATAACAAACAGTTTTTCCAGGCACAACAAACCATTGGCGACTCAGAAGCCATAGCACCACTCCTGAAACCAGCATGACATCTCCTAAAATAACAAGGTATATGAGCCTAAACTCAAACGCTTGGCTGATGGTTATTCTTTCTGTCCAAAGAAGCGATAAAAATGTTGAGAAAGGATCCGGACTTGAAGAAAGTTGGGGGTAGGTTTTCCACAAAGTTGTTAAAAGTGCAATTATTCCCGCTAGGCAGAACATTAAGCTGAGCGCATACACTGACTTTTGTTTGCGAAGAACTCTCCTCATTTAAGCTCCTAATCCTATTCAAGCTGGCATAGCGGCTTCGGCGATTCTTGTTTCCCATTCGGAATATTGTCTTCGGACTTCACTTTTTAGAAAATCAATTTCTGAACGAAGTCTCCTCTTGGATTCCGGCGCCAAATCCTTAGATTTCGCTATGTCTTCCTCCATCTTCAATATTTCTTTTTCCGTGTTGTGCTTCATTTCCTTAGTTTTCTTCAGCAAATCCACCCTAGCCTTTTCAATCTTCTCAAACTGATTTTTTACGTCCTTCACTTTTTTAGTCAAATTCTCCTTTATCTTCTCAAGTTTCTCTCTGTACTCCCGCTCAGAAGGGCCTCCCATATAACCCACCGTAAATTTGTCTTTCATCTTGATACTTAATAAACTTTATTATCTAACAATCCGTAAACACCAAAAGTAAAATTAATGCTCCGGCCGGGATTTGAACCCGGGTCCGCGGCTCGAGAGGCCGCTATACTTGACCGGACTATACTACCGGAGCCGTTGTTTACACTTTAACATTCACAGTCTGCTTCTATTAATTTGCTTTCCTCTTGGTGCGGCCGCCGGGATTTGAACCCGGGTCGCCGGCTCGGGAGGCCGAAGTCCTACCAGGCTAGACTACGGCCGCAGCAAAAGGAAGATAGCCCACTTAAACTTTTATCCATTACTCTCCTATTATCTGTTGCAAGGGAAATGAAATGGGCGCGCTTAAGTCTGGCAACTATTTTTTGCAGGGAAGTGAAGCATGTGCTGAAGCCGCCATTATGGCAGGTTGCCGGTTTTTCGCTGGATACCCCATAACACCAGCTACCGAGATTGCAGAGCATATGGCGAAGCGTCTTCCACAGGTTGGCGGCATAGCCATCCAGATGGAGGATGAGATAGCCTCTATAGGGGCGGTTATGGGCGCCAGCTGGGCTGGGGCAAAGGCGATGACTGCAACCTCCGGACCGGGCTTCAGCCTTATGCAGGAGAGTATAGGCTACGCCTTTATGACTGAAACTCCATGCGTAATAGTGGATGTGCAAAGGGCTGGACCGAGCACTGGGCAAGCTACAAAATGTGGGCAAGGCGACGTAATGCAGTCTCGGTGGGGGACGCATGGCGATTATTCTGCTATAGTGCTTTCGCCAAACTCTGTGCAAGAAATGTTCGATTTGACCGTAAGAGCCTTCAATCTTGCCGAGAAATATCGCACACCAGTCATTTTGCTTTCAGACGAAATAACAGCTCACATGCGGGAGCGAGTTGTAATACCGCCAATAGAAAAAGTGGAAATAATTAACAGAAAAAAGCCTAAGCCCGGCGACGAAGCCTTTTTCGGCTTGGAAGAGGTTCCGCCAATGCCCTCTGTCGGCGAAGGCTTTAACGTTGCTGTTACCGGGTCAACCCACAATGAATATGGGATACGGTTTACAGCTGACTCCCTTGTGCATAGAAACCTTGTGGGAAGGCTCAACGGAAAAATCCAAAACCATGTTGAAGAAATCGCAGATGTGGAAAACTACAAAATCGACGATTGCCATATAGGAATAGTCTCCTACGGTTGTACTTCTAGAGCAGTATATGATGTGATTGATGAGGCTGAAGCGAAAGGGGTGAGGTTAGGCTATATTAGGCTGAAAACCCTCTGGCCCTTCCCAGACGAAATCATAAAAAAACTTGCGGAAACAGCCAACAAAATAATAGTTCCAGAGATGAATTTGCGCCAAATATTCTATGAAGTGAAAAGGGCTGCAGAGGGACAAGCAAAGGTTATTCCTCTAAACAAGATTGGAGGCGGAGAACTAATAACCCCCGAAGAGTTATTGGACAAAATTTTAGAGGAGGCTAAGAAGGGAAATGACTGAAACTTTTTCTGTTAAGCGGTATCTTAGGGATTTGAAACTACCCTTTTGCCCAGGCTGTGGAGCCTTCACTGTAATTAACGCTTTTCTAAGGGCTGTTTACGAATTGGGTTATACAGATTTAAACAAATTTGTTTTCTGCAGTGGAATTGGCTGTTCATCATGGATCCCCTCACCATATTTCAGGGCGGATTCCATTCACACCTTCCACGGCAGAAGCATACCAGTAGCCACAGGCGTTAAGCTCATGCGTCCAGACCTAAATGTTGTCGTCTTCGGCGGGGACGGCGACATAGTCGGAATAGGCCTAAGCCATTTCATACACGCTGCGAGAAGAAATCTAGACGTTCTCGTCATAATGGTAAACAACATGATTTACGGAATGACCGGAGGCCAAGTCGCACCAACAACACCCTTCAAAACAAAAACAACAACAACTCCCTATGGAAGCTTTGAACACCCCCTTGACGCTGCAAAACTAGCCGCTACAGCAGGCGCCAACTATGCAGCGCGATGGACAACCGCCCACCAAAACGAACTAAAAGAAGCTATTAAAAAGGCACTGCAATCAGAGGGTTTCCGGTTCATTGAAGTGGTAAGCCAATGCCCAACAGCCTTTGGAAGAAGAGCTGGCTTTAAAGATGCTGGAGAAATGGTCAGATGGTTTAAGGCGAACTCCCTAACAATAGAGCAAACGAAAAACCTAAACGAAGAAGATATCGCCAAAAAAATAGTTGTAGGCGAATTTATCCAAAAAACGCGCCCAACTCTAACAGAAACAATTTACAACACAATAAAGGAGGCACAAAAAACTGAAGAAAACTGAAATAAGAATATGCGGACTAGGCGGCCAAGGAGTAGTCCTCGCTGGCCAAATTTTAGGCAAAGCTGCAGTATACGATAAAAAAAATGTTGTGCAAACCCAAAGTTACGGAGCAGAAGCCAGAGGAACAACAGCAAAAAGCGAAGTAATCATATCAGAAGACAAAATAGGCTTCCCCATAGTTAGAAAATGCGACATACTGATAGCAATGAGCCAAGAAGCCCTAGAGAAAAACATCAAGGACTTAAAGGAAGGCAGTATTCTTTTGGTTGACAAAAGCATGGTGAACAATATACCTAAAGTTAACACAAAAATTTACGCTACTCCAGCCACAGAAATTGCAGAAAAAAGTTTTGGACAAAAAATTTACGCAAATATGGTGGTTTTAGGAGCCTTGACCAAACTGACTAAAGTGGTTTCGGAGGAGGCTATTGAAAAGGCAATCAAAGATACTTTTCCTGGAATTGTGGCTTTAAAAAATTTACAAGCATATAAAAAGGGAAAGGGAACTGCGCACCTCTCACCGTAGAAATTGAATTTTTTGTATTTCGATGATTTGAAGAAAATGGTTTCCCTTTTCCGTTACAATGTATGTTCTTCTTTCCGTGATGGCGAGATAACCACAGCTTATCAAATAGTTAAGGTACTTTTTTGTTTGGACATAATTTAACTTGGCGCTTTCCATAATCTGCGTCTTTTTTGCCTCTCTCCTCATCTTAACAGCTTTCAAGATGTCGCTCACTATAGTCATTCTGTCGCGGTACTTAAACGCTTTAATTGGTTGGAAAGAAGGAAACGAAGGAAAAGTCATGCAAACCATAAATTTTCCCAAGAGTAATTGTTAAGTGGGTAATGGGATATTTATCTTTCTGTTATAAATGTCAAGCTGAACAATAGCGGAGGCAAAATTATTATCTTATTTCTAGATAATTACGGAATTGTATTTAACTATTCGATTTAAATGGTGGAAGGTTGTTTGGTACGGAAAATTACGTATTCAGCTGCTGGCGTTGATAGAGAATTGAGGGCTAAAGCGAAAAAGGCTTTGTTTTCTTTGCAGCGGACTTACTCTTTCAGTCGTTATGGCAGGGTAGTTCAGCTTCCATATGGGTGTGTTCTTCCTTTTCGCGGTGACTGTTATTTGGATCTTGTGATTGAGGGGGTGGGCACTAAGGTTCTTGTTGCACAGTTGGCTGGTAAATATGATACTATTGGTATTGATGGTGTGGCGATGGCTGTTAATGATGTTATTCGCTCTGGTGCGAGACCTTTAGCTGTTGCAGATAATATTCATGCTCAAATTTCAGAGCCCGTTTTGGTTAGGGAGTGGATGAAGGGGATAGTGAAGGGTGCTGTTGAAGCTGAATGTGTTGTGCCGAGTGGTGAGATTGGCGATGTGGCTGAACTGATTAAGGGTTTGGTTGAAGGGAAGGGTTTTGACATGGTTTTTGCGGCGGTGGGTGAGGTTTCCCGCGGAAAATTGATAACTGGTAAGGGAATAAAACCAGGCGACGCTATAATTGGTTTGCGGAGTTCCGGAATTCACAGCAACGGTGTGACTCTTGCACGGAGGATTCTTTTCAAGGAATGGGGTGGCAAATATGAACCTTACGATGTTCCAGAATCATTAGATAGGGAAGTGGTTTACGATGTTCTAGAGCCAACCAAGATTTATGTTAAACCCCTTTTGGGTGTGGCAGAAAGAGTGAAGGTTAAGGCTGCTGTGCACATTACTGGTGACGCTTACCTTAAATTTGAACGCTTAACTTTATTTTCAAAAGGCATAGGTTTCGAATTCAACAATTTCAAACCGCAACCCATTTTTGATTTAATCCAGAAAACTGCCATGGAACTCGGCGGCAAAATAGTCGACGAGGAAATGTTTAAAACCTTCAACATGGGATGGGGTTTCGCTGTTATAGTCGACAAGGCTGACAGGGATAAAGCCATAGATGCTTTGGAGAAGTCGGGAGTGGATGCTGAAGAAATAGGATACGTGACAGACGCGCCCGGAATTAAAATTTTCTATAAGGGCAGGAAGATTATTCTGAAGAGGTAACCCTTTACAATTTGGCTGGCGAAAGCGTTTAAATCCCGTCGAGAATAAGACTAGCCTATGAAATACCGTTTAAAAGTTGAGGTTAGTTTAAAACCAGGTCACAGCGACCCTGAAGGTGAGACTGCAGCGCGTTTGTTAAGGGAGCTTGGTTATAAGGTTGGAGGGGTGAATGTAAGCAAAGTCTACAATATTCTTCTTGAAGCGGGTTCGCGGGAAGAAGCCTTAGCAAAGGCTGAAGAAATGTGTAGGAGGCTTTTGGCTAACCCAACAAAGGATAATTACGCCATTGTGGTTGAGGAAGAAAAATGACTGCACGCCTCTATATTCGCAAAAATACGCCTTTTCCGCTTTTCGAAATAAGCCTTCATGAGGCTTCCAGCCAGCAGCTCCTAGTTATCAGTCGAGAACTGGGGTTAGGTCTAAACCTTCAAGAAATGAAAACTGTGCAACAGTATTTTCGAGGGAAAAGGCGAAACCCCACGGATGTAGAGCTTCAGACTATAGGCCAAACATGGTCTGAACATTGCTTCCACAAAACCTTTAAAGGCATTATAAAGTTTAAGGGAAAGGAGATTGACAGTCTTTTCAAAACTTATATTATGAAAGCGACAAAGGAAATCAATCCTCGCTGGTGTTTTTCAGTTTTTGAGGATAATGCTGGCATAATACGTTTTGACAATGATTATGGAATAGCCGTTAAAGTGGAAACCCACAACCATCCCTCTGCTATTGAGCCTTTCGGTGGTGCTGCAACAGGAGTCGGCGGCGTGATTCGCGATATTTTGGGGGTGTGGGCAGATCCAATTGCATGCACTGATGTTTTGGGCTTCGGTCCACTAAGCTATCCATATGAGAAGCTCCCCCCAGGGGTTAAGCATCCGAGATACATTTTCATGGGTGTGGTGGCGGGCATAGGCCACTACGGAAACAACATGGGTATTCCAACAGTTAACGGCGCCATATACTTCGATGAGAGCTACACTGGAAATGTTGTTGTTTACTGTGGATGTATAGGAGTGTTGCCGCTGAAAAAGTTTAAGCGAAGCGCCAAACCGGGGGACATAATAGTGCTGGCCGGCGGTAAAACAGGCCGAGACGGGATTCACGGCGTAACCTTCGCCTCCGCTGAACTAACTGAAAAATCCGAAGAAGTTTCAAGACCAGCGGTTCAAATTGCGAACCCCATTGAGGAGGAAAAGCTAAAGAGGGCTATAATTGCCATCAGAGACCGTGAACTGGCTTCAGCGATAACGGATCTTGGCGGAGGTGGGCTTTCATCTGCTGTTGGTGAAACTGCCAAAAGATTCAACTGCGGCGCTGTCGTTTGGCTTGAAAAGGTTCCTCTTAAATATCCCGGGTTGGCTCCGTGGGAAATTTACATTTCCGAGTCCCAAGAGAGAATGCTTTTGGCTGTTCCACCGGAAAACTTGGATCATGTTTTGGAAATTTTCAGAGAAGAGGATGTTGAGGCAACAGCCATTGGAAAATACACTGGCGACAAGATTCTGCGACTTTTCCACATGAATGAGAAAGTTGCGGAAATTGACATTCCCTTCCTCTTCGAGCCGCCGAGGGCTGTGCGAGCCGCCGAATACAGCGCGTCAAAGTTTGAGGAGCCAAACTTTCCAAAGCCTGAAAATTTAACTGAAATTTTGATGCGTTTGTTGGCTTCGCCTAATATTGCCAGTAGAGAAAGTGTCATAAGAACTTATGACCATGAGGTGAAGGGCAACACGGTTCTTAAGCCGCTCCACGGCGAGTGTGGAGGTCCCAACGATGCTGCAGTGCTTAAACCCCTTAAAAATTCATGGAAGGGTATAGCTGTCTCTTGCGGCATGAACCCCAGTTATGGGCGGATAGACCCTTATTGGATGGCGGCTTCTGCTATTGATGAGGCTATAAGGAATAATGTGGCAGTGGGCGGCAGAAGAATAGCCCTTCTAGACAATTTCACTTGGGGAAGCCCTGAAAAACCTGAGAGGCTTGGCAGCCTTATTAGGGCTTGCGAGGCTTGTTACCGTTTCGCTAAAGCTTTCAAAACACCCTTCATATCTGGAAAGGATAGCCTCTACAACGAGTCTCCGTTGGGTCCTGTTACGCCGACGCTTTTAATAACCGCCATAGGGATTGTTCCAGACGTTCGAATAACGGTTTCAATGGATGTTAAGGCTCCCGGCAACTCCATATACATTGTTGGAAGAACATATCGTGAACTTGGCGGATCAGAATATTATAGGTTTAAGGGCTTTATTGGGAATCGTGTGCCGAAGGTTCGGCCGAGTCAAGCTAGGCGAACTTTTAAGGCTTTAGTTCAAGCCATCGACTTGGGGCTCGTTAGTGCTTGTCACGATTTGTCTGAAGGCGGTTTGGCAGTTGCGGCGGCGGAGATGGCTTTTTCCGGTGGCTATGGAGTGGAGGTTGATTTGCGAAAGGTTCCTGTTGATAACTTGAGTAGGGATGATTTTGTATTGTTTTCGGAGTCTAACAGTCGCTTCCTAGTTGAGGTTCCAGAAAAGTGTGAAAGGGATTTTGAAGCTGTGATGAGGGGTGCTGTTTGCGCGAAAATTGGGAAAGTTGCGAAAACCCAGAGGCTGTGCATTTACGGGTTGGATGGCGATGTTGTTGTTGACGCAGTCATAAGCGAGTTGTTAGCGTGTTGGAAAAGCCTTCTAAGTGAAGGTGTCTAACATGAAACGGGAAGAGATAAAAGTTTGCATTCTGCGGGTGGGCGGAACCAACTGCGACGCTGAAACCCAAACAGCCTTTGAGGCTTTAGGTGTCCAAGCCGAAGTTTTGCATGTGAACGAAGTTGTTAAGCGCCAAAACCTTCTTGAGTATGATGCCCTAGTCTTCCCTGGCGGCTTTTCCTTCGGCGACTATGTGCGGGCTGGAGCTATTTGGGCTAAGTGGATACTTGCAAAGCTTGGGAAAGAACTGAAATCCTTTTTCGAAGAAGGCCGCCCCATCCTTGGCATTTGCAACGGTTTTCAAGTGCTTGTTGAGGCGGGTTTCCTTCCAGCCTTTGAAGGTATAACGCCATATCCAGAAGCAGCCCTAGCCACAAATTATCCGCCTAGATATAATTGTCGTTGGGTTTACATAAAACATGAAAACCGTGGCAAGTGCATATTTACATGGAAGATTCCGAAAGGGAAGGTGTTGCGCATGCCAATAGCCCATTCAGAGGGCAGGTTCTTGTTGCCGAAGGAAAGGGAAAGGCAGTATTTGGAGAGGCTTTACGAGAACGATCAGCTGGTTTTCCGATACTGTGGCAAAAATGGAGAATATGCTGAAGGAAAGTTCCCAATAAACCCCAACGGTTCTTTCCACGACATAGTTGGCATATGCAACCCGGAAGGAACAGTTTTCGGTTTAATGCCCCATCCGGAGAGAGCCTTCTATTGGTGGCAGCAGCCCGACTGGACAAGGCAAATGCTGATGCCTCACTACGGCGATGGAAAACTAATCTTCGAAAGCTTAATTGAATATTTAGAGAAGAAGTTTTAACTCGTCTAGATGTGGCAACCCAGCGCGGGCACCCATTTTCATTATACACCTTGAAGCCACAAAATTGCCGATTTTACCGCATTCGTATAATGGTTTTCCATTTATCAAACCGTAGAGGAACCCTGCGCAGAAGGCGTCGCCAGCGCCTGTTGTGTCAATGACTTGCACTTTGAAGGCTCCTATGTGGTGTTTTTCTTTTTCATTTGTGACATAGCACCCTCTGCTGCCCAGTTTAACAGCAACTATTTTTGCTCCCATTTTCAAGAGAGTTTCAGCACCTGCCATGTAGTCCTTTTCTCCAGTTAAAAGTGCAATTTCCCTCGCATTGGGCATTAAGACAAAGCTTCTGGCTAAAATGGGGCTTAGGGTTTTCAAGCCTTTCCTTGCATAAAGTTCTCCGGGGTCTAGACTTATTTTAACGTTTTTGGGAAGGTTTTCCACAAGCTTTTTTTGGGTTTCGAAGGATTTTTCTCCAACAAAAGATGTTAGATGAAGAATTTTTGTTCGGTAGGCGTATTTTTTGTTTATCTCTTCAAATTCTATCATGTCGTTTACTCCGGGGTCTACGTATAGGGCGCGTTCTCCTTTTTCGTCAATGAAGCCCATCACTGTTCCGCTTCTTCCAGTTTTTGTTTTGATAACACCTTTTGTGTCCACGTCTTCTTTGCGGAAGTCTTCCAAGAGCATTTTTCCCTCTCTGTCGTTGGCAACTTTCCCAATAAAACCGACTTTGCAGCCTAACCTTGCCAACCCTACGATGGTGTTGGCGGCTGAGCCTCCACAAGTCTCTTCGCAGCTTATTATGAAGCCTTCTTCTTCCGGTCCAGCTATCTTGTTTACTTTGTAGAGTTTGTCCACGTTTAGGGCTCCGAAGCCCACCACGTCAAAAAGGCGTTTCATGAAAACAGCTCACGCAAATAAATCTTATAATCGCCAAGTTTCCCACCGTAGTTTCCCGCAGAAATCCCAACAACGCCTTTAACAGTTAAAGCCGCCTCAATACCAGCCTTCATAGCCCTTTTAACGGCTTCCAATGAAACACCGTTAATAACAATTTCCGGAATGTATTTTACGTCTTCTGGAACCTTCGACTCTTTGCCCAAACGTGTTTTCAATGAGGGGCAGTAGGGGTGGTTTGTTGTGGGGCCTATCCATGGATAACGGTTTTCTGGTTTTGAACCCGCAGAACATATGTCAAAGGGCGTTACAACACCTTCCACATTGTGGATGGCTTCTAATGCTTTTGCTCCGGCTTCTTTGACGGCTACTTTCGTTTTGCACATTATCCAGAAGTTTGCCCCCATAACACCCCGTGCATAGCCTAAAAATCGTTCAATCACAAAGTCTGGAACCATTATTGGCACAACGATAATTTCGCGTCCATAAAGCCTTTCCACCCACTCATAACCGTCTCCGCAGTGGCCCACCCGCTCCATCATGTCAATCTTGCCCAACGGATTCTGCAAAGCGTCGAAAACCGCTGTGAAAGGTTTTACAAGAATGTCTTGGCGTATCCGATAGGAGAGTTCAATTTCAAACTTTTTAAGGGATTCTGAAAAGGGCTTTTTGGGATCTATTCCACCCCAGAACTGAAGTACTGCACCTTTGCGGTTGTCCGGCGTCACCTTTTCGCTTAGCCACTTTTCTATTCCCCCTTCAACCCTCCCAATGACTATTGAAGGTGTGGCTGTTGCATGCATAGCAGTCTTCCTTAAGGTTTCCTCATCGTCTGCCGTAACAATTATTCGACAGTAGATGCCCTCAAAAGCCTCGGCGTAAGTGTCTTCTACAAGCTCTTTATCAGTCAACTCTTTAATCTCCTAGAGCAGTCGTTCAACGGATTATTTTATTTTGGCGATTTCAGCTATTAAATCTTCAACTTTAATATAAGCCAAAGACAACTGGAAACGGTCTGGTCCCAGAGGGGTTTGGTAAAGATGGTAGAACGCGTTGTTGACAATTAGGCTTGTGGAGCCTGATGGCAGTTGACTGTAATTTTTGTCTTGGAAAAAGTTCTTTTTCACAAGGGTCCAGTATTTGAGGTTCTCCGACGAGTATAGGTCGTAACATGTTCCATCATGTATTCCCAGCATCATGTACCATTTTGAATCCAAATAGAACAGCGTCGGATTCTCAAGGGTGCCCGTTACCGCGATTTTTGTATAGTTCCAGTATGTTCCAAGGTTTTTGGCGGTTGCCAAATGCACTTCATATTTTGCAGCTGATATCAGCATATAATAGGTGTCTCCCGCCTTCACTATGTACGGGTCCTAGCCGAAGTTTGGAGCCAGCGGGTTTGGCATGCCTTCCACTGTTAAGTAGCCGTAATCCGTAAAGGTGGACGGGTTTTTTGATATCTGTTCCGACGGCTAGTCCAAGCCTTGCAAGGCGAATGTTTTCATGGACAACGGTGTTTTTCCAGTCGCTGTAGTATAGGTAGAATTTTCCATCGTCTAGGTTATTTATATATGCAATAAGGCGCTATTTTCCCATCCATTTGAATAGGCGTAAAACCAACAAAAATGTAAGAGTGTAGGTCGCTGGTTTTTATAACGCCAGTAAGCCATGTTCCGTCTGTTTTGAAATAGGACGCCACAATATAGTAAAAACCTTCATTGTCTTTGAAGACTGTGTGGTTAGGGTACCTCACGAACTCTGGATCTTTTATGCTAGAAATGTCTCCTGTGACCGGGATTACTACACCGCGATAAACCCACGTTGTTGGCTGTTTTCTAACTGTTAAGTAAAAAGCTGTGGCAGTCGCTACAAGAGCAATGATTATGACGGTTGTTGCAATCACCCATCTGCGTCTGCCAGACGAGACCAACTTTTATCCAAGCCTCCCTATAGCTTCGCCTCTTACGGTTTTACGAAAAGTTGTGCTTTTCCTTATCAGCTTTTCCATATTATCTGCTTTAACAACCTCAACTGAGGGCAGTTTGCCACTTTGCACGTTAAAAAACGCTTCTTTGAGTTTGGTGTTTACATAAGCTTCCCTAAGCGCGGATGTGCTCCAATCTTCCACAAGTTCAATCACTCCTCTTTTGCCATATCTGCAGAAAACCTCTGCCAGCATCGCAGTTACAAACGCATTTTCAGCCATGACGGCTATTTCCGCCTCTCTCACGGCATATTCATTGCCATTAAAGGATATGGTTAGGCCTCCAGCATGGCGAACTGTTTTGAAGGCTTCCACGTCTGTTATGCTGTCACCTACATAAACAACTTCTGATAGGCTTAAGCCCAGCTTTTCGGCTATTTGCCGCACAGCCTCCGCCTTTTCACGTCCACCTATAGGGTTAACCTCTTTGAAGATTTTTCCAATTTCCATTTTTGTTATCTCGTGCCAGAATATTTCATCAAGACGCCGTATGACCTGCCTCTGCTTTTCTGAAAAATCCTCAATAGTTTTTGCGTTGGGCGGTATTTCGATGACTGGCATTTTCGCTATTTCAACCGCTAACTCCTTAAGCCTAGTTTTTTCCTTTTCCTGCAGTTCATACTTGTCGATTTCAACTTTTGTGCAATAGGTGTTTTCGTATGGAAAGTTTATGGCGCGGCACAACGCCGTAATATAATGCTCGTAGCTTGTGCTAACTATGTAAGCGTCCGCCAACTCCCGTACAAATTCAAGACTTTCCTTCACTTTTGGAATTAAAACAAGGGTTTTGGATGAAAAGCTCCGCATTTTTCTTTCCGTAACGCCGTAAGCCTTGAGAAATGGCAGTATAAGCTTTAAAGTGCCGCCTGCCTTGTAGCCAGGTCTTTTCAAAACGTCTGCCAGCACATCGTCGTATCTGCTTATCACCGTGTAAAAGCGTTCACCGTTAGGCACGTAATAGGCTGTTAATTCAAAAGCATTATCGTTTTTTGAGATTGGGCCTTCGCAGTCTGAAATAAACGCCTTTTTCATTTTCGTTTCCTAAGCTCCTCCATGTGGCGGATGCTTTTTTCAATGTGTTGTTTTGAGGCTACGTCTGCCCTATACCAGAGGGCTCCGCCTTTTATGGCGCTTATGCCCTCCAAAGAAATGTTTCTGGCGGCTTCTATGTTTTCGCCTATGCCTACAACGGCTACAGCCCTAGATTTTAAAGCGTAAACTTGACTGTTGCGTAACTCCATAGACGCTGGGTAAACGCGGATTTTATCGCCGTGTTTTCTGCTTAGTTCGTAGGCTTTTGTTAAATCCACTGGCGTTCCAACCTCCGCCTTGTTTACCTGTTCTGGGTAAGCCTCTTCAAAGCCACCATAGTTCGGAGGCACTTTGTAAGTTACAACCGTAGCAGCCTTCTCAATTTTTATGCTGGTTAGGTTCCCTTCAACAATTTTGAAGCAGACATCCACAAAATCGTCTTTCAAAATTGGCAAAATGTTTATTATTTCTGGGTCTCCGGGGCGGCTGTTGTTTTCGAGGATTTTAGGCTGTTTGCCAGTGTGCATAAACGCCACGTAGAACGGGATTCCCCGTAATGCTTGGTTGTCGGAGGCTTTCCATTTCTTAAAAACTCTGTTAACAATTTCAACCTCTTTCTCTCTGTCCGCCTTTGTCATGAAAGGCAAAATTTCGCCAACATCCTTATACGAGCCCATTCCACCAGTGTTAGGTCCTTTGTCACCGTCAAAGGCGCGTTTGTAATCTCTTGTTTCTGGAAGAGGCACCAAGTGTTTGCCGTCACAGAAGGCTTGAAAGCTAGATTCTTCGCCGTCAATTTTCTCTTCCACTATGACGGCGCCGTGTTTGAGATTTTCCCAAAAATGCTCAAAAAGTTGTTCGCGGGTTGTGAAGTGGTCTCCCCACACACCGACGCCCTTTCCCGCTGCTGGCTTGTCGGGTTTCACCACCGCCAAGTTTTTCAACTCGTCCAGCCACTTGTATAGGGCTTTTTGCGCTTCCTCCCTTGTCTTATAGTCTTCTGGTTTGAAGATTTTAAAGCGGGGGTTCACTTCGGGAACTGTTTCTTCAAAGAGCAGACGTTGCTGGACTTTGCTGGCTTCTATGGCGTATTCCCTTGTTGGACAAATCATGGGTATGCCGGTGCGTTTCTCAACAATGTCGCGGACACCCTCTATTATGGGCTTTTCCGGTCCCACTATGCCAAAATCTATTCGGTCCTTATGGGCTTCGGCGAACTTGAATACGTCCTCCACATTTAAGTCTGATATAACCACGTGTTGGGTTGCCTTTTTCACGTTGAAAGGGTTTCGCTGTTTGTCAGCCACGTAAACCTCAACATTATAGTTTGGGCTTCGCGTGAAAGCATCAATCATGGCTGCTTCTCGTGCACCATATGAGACGGCGAGTATGCCGACCCTTTCCACCAAAGCATCCACCTTTAAAGGCTAAAATGCCGAAAGGCTCTAATCTATTTTGCCACCAACGCTTATTCGAGGTTTTCTGGAATTTCGTAAAGCCTTCCAGTTTCCTCATAACCTTCCAAAAACCTCTCCCGCATTTCATCCGCAATTCTCTGGGCTAAAGGCGTTGGATATTCGCCAGTTACGCATCCCAAGCATAACTCGTCTTTTCTGAAGCCTGTAGCCCTTACAAGTCCATCGATTGACTGGTAACAAACGGCATCCGCTCCTATGATTTTGGCTATTTCATCTGACGTGTGTTTTGCGCCTATTAGTTGGCCGTAGGTTGCCATGTCAATTCCGTAAAAGCATGGACCAATTATGCGGGGAAACGTCACAAACATGTAAACTTTTTTGGCGCCCATCCTACGGAGTTTTTCAATGGTGACTTTTGTTGTGTCGCCACGCACAATGCTGTCGTCCACCACTATGACCTTTTTCCCCTTCACCTTCGAAGCCAGAATATTGATTTTCTTGTCTATGGTGGCGTAACGCTCCCTCTCAAGGAGGATGAAAGCGCGTTCCGTTACATAGCGATGTCTTCTAGTGGCTCTTTCCCAACGCAAACCAGACTCTTCATACACTCCAAAAGCTGCATCGTCGCCTGTTTCAGGCATAGAGATAACCATATCAGCGTCTTTCACAATGTCGGAGTTTTCCCTCACAAGATTCCTGCCAAATTCCTCACGAATCTCATAAACATGCCTATCATCAAAAAAGGAATCCGGCCTAGCAAAGTAGGCAAATTCAAAAGCACAAAAGGCCTTGCGGCCTTCTGCCAACTTCACCCTGTCAAAGCCCTTTTCCGAAACCGTTACAAGTTCGCCGTGTTCCAGTTCAAAATCTCTGCAAAAGCCGTTTATATCCAAACCCACAGTTTCAGATGAAAAAGCGTAAACGTCTTTATCCGGACTATGACCAGCGCATAGGGGTCTTATTCCATAAGGGTCTTTAAAGGCGAAAAACCTTCCATCCTTTGTTATTCCAGCCACCGAAAAGGCGCCTTCAATTTCATCCATGCAAGTTTTTACAGCTTCCTCAAGGTTTTTCCCTTTTGTCAACTCGATTAAAAGTTTATGACATATGAGGTCGGCATCACTTCCATAAGAAAAGCCTGGAAAATCTTTACTAATCTCTTTTTTAAGCTGAATTGCGTTAACAACGTTTCCATTAAAGGAGACGGCGAGTTTTAAACCGTTTTTTGAAGCTGCAGCTGGCTGTGTTCCTTCAATAAGGGATTTTTCATCCGTTTTTCCAGAGGTTGTATACCTAACATTGCCTATTCCAACATGTCCAGGCAGCCGCCCGAACCATTCGTGGATGGCGCTTGTCCTAATTTTCGGAACAAGGTCTAGGCTTCTATGGATGTAAAATTCACCGTTTAAAAATGTGAGGAAACCGTGGGACTGGTGTCCTCTGTGGTTTTGAGCTCTCAAACCCCAATATATGTAAGGGAATATAGGCTGTTTTTTGAGGTTTATTGCGCCGAAGACTCCGCATGCTATTTTGAGCGGTTCTCCCATGTCCGTGGATAAATAGGGGGTTCTTTATCAACTTTTATAACAAGTTTAAATAAAATCATTGGAAAGAAGGCGTAGCCTAAGCCCTGCGCACTGTGGAAACCTAAAAAGGCTAGTGTATTTGTTAAGCCAAACCAACTACAAATATGACGCCGCTGAAATTCTAGAGAGGAAGGGGTAGGGAAAATAGAATAGAAGCACAAGCCAAATTCTAATAAAATAATGGTTTCTGAAAATCTAGAGGGGTAGACTGCTATTGGCTTTTCCAGTAACCAAAATTATGGTGTAAGCCTAAACTTATCCCTGGGATATAACGTAACTTCCCGAATATTCTTTCTGCCAGTCAACATCATGGTAAGCCTTTCCAAGCCAATAGCCCAACCAGCATGAGGAGGCATACCATAATCGAAGGCTTGCAAGTGATACTTGAAGGATTCCGGGTTTAACCCCTTTTCTTGTAGCCGTTTTATGAGTAGCTCTTTTGAATCTATTCTCGTTCCGCCGGAAGCAAGTTCAATCCAACGCCACATGAGATCGAACCCTTCGCAGAGCTCCGGATTGCTGTCTTTTGGTTTTATGTAGAAGGCTTTTGACTGCGTAGGCCAATCAGTTATGAAGTAGAAGTATGGATGTATTTTGCCCAGTGTTCTGAAGGCTGGTGTTGGTATATCTTCGCCCCATGGAATTTCTACGCCTTCCTTCCTCAAGTCTTCTAACACCATATCGTATGTTAACCGTTTGAAGGGTATTTCAGGCACTTCAAGCTTATAGTTCAGCAAAGCCAACTCCCTCTGGCATTTCTCGTTTACCACCTTGCATGTGTGCTGCATAAGCTGCTCCAGCAGCTGCATCACGTCCTCCGCTTTAGCAAAAGCTTGCTCAATGTCTATCGAGACAAACTCGCTTAGATGTCGACGAGTATGCGACTCCTCAGCCCTAAAAAATGGACCTACTTCAAAAACCCTTTCGAGACTCATGACCAACTGCTCTTTATACAATTGGGGACTTTGCGCTAGAAAGGCTTTCCTTTCAAAATAGTCCACTGGAAATAGGGCTGCGCCACCTTCCGTAGCTGAAGCGATTATACGGGGAGTGTGAACTTCTATAAAGCCTCTTTCAAAAAGGAAATCTCGTATTGCTTCAACAGCCGTGTGCTGAATTTTAAAAACTGCAATGTTTTCTACACGGCAAAGATCTAATGGGCGAGCGTCCAAACGAACTTCAAGCTTTGCAGGCACCTTTCCAATAATGTCTATTGGAAGTTGAGGCGAGGCAGTGCTGAAAATCCTAATTTCCTTCGGTATAACTTCGACTCCTCTCGGCGTAATCTCCGTCTTCTTCACAACGCCTTTCACGCCGATGCTGTACCTCTTCTGCAAGGAATTAGCCTTCGACAATACTTCGCTGCAGACTTTTTTCCGTGGAACAGTGATTTGCACAGTGCCTTCTCTGTCTTGCAATATTATGAAACGGATTCCACCCAAGTCCCTAATTTCTTGAACCCAACCGAAGAGTGTGACTTCTTGTCCGTCAAGTTCTGGGCGAACATCAGCGGAGTAGTGGGTTCTCCGCCAGTCTCCAATTGAATCCAGTTTCATTGGTTCACGCTCAATTAGTCGGTAAACTCCACCCGCAATACCATGTTACGAACTTTGCGGGCAATCTCCTTTAAATCCTTAACATTAAAAGGAGGCTGCCTACCCCCCTTCCTCCTCAAAATAACTCTGGTTTCAGTTGTTCCGTCAGGCAGCCAAATAGTGTTAATGGTAACAATGCCTAACGGAGCAAACAAATCCTCCAAAAACTTTCTATCATCAACCCCATACTCTAAAACACGTATGGCTTTTCCAGTTTTCTCTCCCAAAGCCCTAATGATTTTCCCCCCATAACCTAAAAGACGAGGCACATCACCTCTGCCAACAAGTATAGCTAAAGTTTTTCCAGCATCCACCGCCTTGTAAAAATAAATGTTTTGAAGTGAAGGATAAGTTTCTTCCAGCGATAAAAGTAAACGAGCAATTTTTAAATCCAGCTCTGTCACTTCGCCAGATTTAACTTTCTCTGAACACTTTTGGCATAGTATTCCACTTTTTAAACAGAAACTGCATAATACTGTTTTCACCTTTGAAAGCGCCCTCCACAAATAAAGGAGGGGCGGCGGAGCTTTGAAATTTTTATTCGCAGTTTTCGTTTAGCGTTCCAGTGTTATTTCGATGGTGCTGACGTTTGTGGGCGTGCCACCCTCTTCTCTGGGTGCCACCTGTTCTGTTCCAATGCCCACTTTCTTTACCTTAACGTCTGGTAGAAACCTACGCCTTACGACTTCAACGACGTCCACTGCTCGGCTTATGGCTCTTCCTCTAGCTTTTACATTTACTTCCTTTGCTCCGCCGTGGAAGAGGGTTATGCAAGCCAGTACATAGTTCATTACTGGCTTTCTCCCGATCAACACTGAGTTGCTTTCTGACATTTTGTACCGCCTCACTCCTTGTTCTCACATTTTCTGTGGCTTCATAACCATTTTTCTCGATAAATAAATACGTTGCGGTTTTAAGTTCTAGTGATAAAGGCTTTTGAAGCAATAATAGGCTTGGGTTCTGCTAAATGCTTAAATAACCTATACCATTGTAAAACTAAACTTAATAAAAGGTTAAGAAGCGTTAACTTTGGAAGCCCTTACAAAACGTTCAATTCAGCTGCTTAAACTGCTATATGAAAAGGGAAAAATGACAAGCACGTATTCTGCGCACATTAGGCAAAGCGACCTAGCAAAGGAGTTGGGCATAAGCAGACAAGCCTTAAATCTCCACCTCAAAAGACTGAGAAACCTAAACTACATAAGAACTGGAAGAGGCTTTATAGACGTTACAGAGAAAGGGCTAAACGCCCTTGGATTTTCTTCAACGCCAGCCTTCATATTCATAAAGGTTTCTCCCCGTAAAAGGAGCGAAGTTTACGGAAAGATTAGGGAAATCGCTCTCCAAAGGGCTTTTAGAGTGGCAGGCGATGTAGACGCCATACTTATTGTTGAAAGAGACAAGCTTAACGAGGTTTTAAGGAGATTATCTGAGATTGAAGGCGTAAAAGATACAAGGTCTTATGTGGCTATAGAATCCCTAAAGTAAAGCAGAGGAGAAATTGATGAAGCTTCTCGAATATGAGGCTAAAAAAATCCTTGCAAAATACGGCATCCCAACACCCAGAGGCGATTTAGCAACAAACACCGCTCAAGCTTGCGAAATAGCCAAAGACCTAAAACCTCCAATTGCTGTAAAAGCGCAAGTCCCGGTGGCTGGGAGGGGAAAAGCTGGCGGAATACTCTTTGTTAACTCTGTTGCAGAGGTTGAAAAAGCCGCAGAAAAACTTTTCAGTGCGCAGATAAGGGGTTTTCCAGTTCGAAGTCTATGGATTGAAGAAAAAGTGCATGCTGGAAAAGAACTTTATTTTGGCATGACAGTTGATAGACTTAACAGGAGTTATGTTGTTATCGCGTCGACTGAAGGTGGAATGGAGATAGAAGAGGTTGCAGCAAAAGCTCCAGAAAAAATCATAAGGTTTCCGCTGAAAGCGCCATATGGCTTTAGACCATATCACGCTCGGCAAATAGCAAAACGTATGGGATATACTGGGAATCATCTATCCATGCTTGCAAACATTTTCTACAACCTGTACAAAGCCGGAATAGATTATGACGCGGAGTTAATCGAGATGAACCCTCTTGCCGAAACTTCTGATGGAAACTTTGTGGCAGTTGACGCCCGCATAATAATCGACGATAATGCACTGTTCCGCCACCCAGAGTTCAAAGGAAGAATCTTGGAGGGTGAACTCTCCTCCCAAGAGGTTGAGGCAGCGAAAAATGATTTGGCGTATGTTAAGCTTGACGGGAACATAGGAGTTATAGGCAACGGCGCTGGACTTGTGATGGCAACATTAGACGCCATACAACTTTATGGCGGCAAACCAGCAAACTTCCTTGATGTTGGCGGAGGGGCTCCTTCAGAAAAAATAGCAGCAGCCCTAAAAATAGTGTTTTCAGACCCGGCTGTGAAAGCCCTCTTCATAAACATTCTAGGCGGAATAACCCGCTGCGACGAAGTAGCAAAGGGAATTCTAGAAGCTAAAGGAAAACTAGGCATTAGAAAACCAATGGTTATACGATTAGTGGGAACAAACGAGGAAGAGGGAAAACGACTCTTGATGAAAGCTGGAATCCCAGTGCTGGACAGCATGGAAGAAGCAGCACATCAAGTGGTGGAAATCGTTAAGGGAACGTGAAACAATGGGTATAATAGTCAACAAAAACACAAAAGTAATAGTTCAGGGAATAACTGGAACCCAAGGAAGCTTCCACACTAAGCTCATGCTAGAATATGGGACACAAATTGTGGCGGGCGTAACGCCTGGGAAAGGCGGAACAAAAGTCCACGGAGTTCCCGTGTACGACACTGTTGAAGAAGCCTTAGGAAAACACGCAGCAAACGCGTCGATAATTTTTGTTCCAGCCCCCTTCGCGGCAGACGCAGCACTAGAAGCACTGGAAAACGGAATAAAAACAGTTGTTATAATCACCGAACACATCCCAGTGAAAGATTCAATAAATGTTATGACTTATGCCAATCAAGTTGGCGCCACAATAATTGGTCCCAATACGCCGGGAATAATAACGCCCGGAGAATGTAAACTCGGCATAATGCCCGCCCACATATTCAAGCCTGGAAACGTTGGAATGGTTTCAAGAAGTGGAACATTAACTTATGAAATAGCCGCTGGCTTAACAAAACGGCAGCTAGGCCAATCTACATGCATTGGTCTAGGCGGAGACCCGATAGTAGGGTTAAATTTTATAGACGTTCTGAAACTTTTTGAAAAAGACCCCCAAACAGAAGCTGTAACCCTTATAGGAGAAATTGGCGGAAACCTAGAGGAACTTGCCGCAGAGTACATAGCCACAAAAAATTATCCAAAACCTGTTGTTGCCTTCATCGCTGGACGTTCCGCCCCCCCTGGAAAACGTATGGGACATGCAGGTGCTATAGTAATGGGCAAAGCTGGAACTGCTGAAAACAAGATTGAAGCTTTCCGAAAGGCGAATGTTGAAGTGGCAGAAAAGCCAAGCGACGTGGCTGTGTTGTTGGAAAGGCTGCTGAAACAGTGACAAAAAGTATATTTGACCGTTTCTTATGTGTGTTGTAACTACGAGAGGAATAAAGCTATGCCAATAATGGATCCGTTCAAAAAAACTTTAGCTCAGCAGCGCAGACTTTATGTGAAAATCTGCAGAGAATGTGGTGCACGCAACGCCACATCGGCAGTTAAATGCAGAAAATGCCACAGCAAAAACCTCCGCTGGAAGAAAAGAGAAATAGTTAAGTAATGAAAACGGCATTTTGCAATTTTATAGAATTTTAAACAATGTTTCGATGTTAAAAAATGTGTTTGCGCATCCGTTTTTCAGTAAAGGAATTGCTTGGCCAGCCACATTCATTTGATTTAATACCTCTCCAGCTAGCCTTAACTCTTCACCACAAGCAACTCCAACCACACCCTCATAACGCTTAAGCTTTAAAATCTTCGAGATACAGGAACCGCCCGGCAAGATGTAAACGTCGTAACCCTTCATTTCAGCAACAGACGCGGCTCTGTTAATCAAACAGTCCGGAGAACAGTGGGAGCAAACATAGGATGGAATATTATGCTCAAACTTTGCCTTACAGCGGTTGTCCATAAATTTTCTGGAACAATGGGACAGAAAAAGCGCCCTTTTCCTTGTTTTTCTAAACTTTTCCCTTTCTAAAAAGTTCCTCGCTTCCATGTCCACCAAGTCTTCCAAAAGCTGGACGGCATCAGACAAATTGAGACCTGTCATCTCTTCAATCTTAAACCTTCTAATAATGTCCTGCATGGTGTTGCCAACTTTTCTGTGCATTCTCTTTTCATAACTGATTTTGGCTATTTCTGTGAAAAAGAATCGAGGTATTCTTGAGAGGTCGAATGTGAATTTATATGGCATAACCGAACAGTGGATAAACAAACCTTTAAAATTAACCCTTTCTTATTAAGATAGTTAGTCTCAAACTTAGGAAAGTTGAGGAGGCTAAACAGTGGGTTTACTAGATTTCTTAAGAAAGAAGGAAAAGAAAGAGGAGGCTAAAACTGCAACGGAATCCCAAAGAGAGATAACCGAGCTTGAAAAGCTTTGCGGCGATGACAAAGAAACTTATGAGGCTTTGCTTAACACCATGTTCCTTGATCCAAAAAAGATCGGCGTTTCTATGAAAGAGGCAGCTGAAAACGCCAAAAAATTTGAAAAAGAGAAGGATTTGACAAGGGCAAGGGTGTGGTACCAAATTGCAGGAGGATTAGCAATTTACGAGGGCGACGTTGAAAAAGTTGTCGAGTACTTTGGCAAATGCGAGAAACTGTCTGGAACAAGCTACCCAATTTTAAAGAGTCCTGAAAAAGCCGTAGCCAAAGCCCACGAGTATTACGAAAAGTTTCTAAAATCTTAATCCGCACAAAGCAATTGCAATGCGCATAACGGGTTTATTTCTTATTTTTCTTTCTCTTCCGTATAGCCTAATAGCTCTCTTAATGATTTTACTTCTTCTCGCAACATGTTTACTTCACTTTCAAGTGCACTGACTCTTGACTCCGCTGCCTTCTTCAGCTTTTCAATTTCAACCATTAAATTTGCGCGTTCAGTTTCAAGGGTCTTTATTTTTTCCCGCAAGTTTTTCAGAGTTTGCATGAGCTCTCCCTTTATCACCTTAATTCTTTCAACCATATTTTTAATGCTTACTGTCTCTTCAGCCTTTTCCTCCATTTTTACGGCAGTTCTGAACCTTGCTTTGCAGCTGGGGCATTCAAAAATCCCCATGAGCTTAGGTGCGCCTTCCGCTGGTCTTCGCGGAGAAACAGTCCAAGTCTTAATGGGAGTTGTAACTTCATTCCCGCATTTTGGGCATTTTACCAAACCACAACCCTATCATAAATAGCGCTTTAGAGACTAAAATGTGTTTTGCAGCGAATTATTAATCCGTAGAGACACGTTACGATTAAATTGATGGTGTAAATGCAGACTGTTGAAATGAAAGCCAAACTTGAGGAGAAAATCAAAGCCTTAGAAGAAAAACGCGTACTTCTAGAAGTGAAAACTCTAATAGATAAAATCCCCGAAGACTTACTTGAGGAACTTAGCAAACCCTTTCTCCCCTAATAAGTGAAACGGAAAAAGAAGAATTGGAGAAAGAAAAGCCTTTATGAAATGCGCACTTCTACCGCTCAAATGCTTATATCAAACAATAAACGTTCAACAAGCTCTTTGTAACGGTTTCGAATGGTGACCTCAGTTACTTGTGCTATTTCGGCAATTTCCCTCTGCGTTTTTCTTTCACCCGTCAGCACCGAAGCTATGTAGCTTGCTGCAGCCGCTATGCCTGTCGGACCCCTTCCAGATGTAAGCTTTAACTCTTTGGCAGCCGCCAAAATTTTGTGGGCTATTTCCTCAACTTTACCCTGCATTGTTAACTGATTTGAGAATTTGGTTATGTACTGGCTTGATTTTAATGGTGGAATAAAATAGTTTAACTCCTTTATTAGAAAGCGGTAACTTCGTCCAACCTCTTTTTTATTCACATTTGAAGCTTGGGCTATCTCTTCAAGGGTCCTCGGCAACCCACACTGCCTACAAGCCAAATAGATAGCTGCCGATGTCACTCCTTGAATAGATCTTCCACGTATAAGTCTTTCTTTAACGGCTTTCCTATAAATTAAGGAGGCGGTTTCAAGAATGTTTTTCGGCAAATTCAAATTGTTAGCGATTTTTGTTATTTCCGACAGTGCAAAGGCGAGGTTGCGTTCCGTCGCATCTGAAACCCTTATGCGGCGTTGCCATTTTCTAAGTCGGTAAACTTGAGCTTTCTGTCCTGGAGACAGTCCTTTTCCATAGATGTCCCGGTCGTGCCAGTCAATCATGGTGGATAAGCCTTTATCATGAATGGTGTAGGTTAAGGGTGCTCCAACTCGTGTTCTTTTAGCCCTTTGCTCGTCGTCAAAGGCTCTCCATTCAGGTCCTCTATCCGCTATCTTTGCGGCTATCACATAGCCGCAATCCATACAAACAAGTTCTGCGCATTCATAATCGCGCATAAGCCTTGTGCTGCCGCACTCTGGGCATGATTGTATTTTCGCATGTTGAGTATGTAAAGTGAGTTTTGCATCCTTAATCTCCGCATCACTCATTTACTTTTCCCTTCTCTTTTCGAGGGGAGCACGTATAACACTTTATTCGCTAAAAATTCGAGTTTGGAGATTTTTGGTTTTACTGCTGCATAAGGTGAAGAAACTGGACCGAAAATGTCGAAAACTTCTCCCACAGTCTTTAAATTCTCGTCTACCACGGTTTCGCCTATTTTTGGGGTGTTTTCGATTTTAACTATAATGTTCTTACTTGAACTTATATGAAGCACTTGACCTAACCTAATCAACTCTTTAAATTCCCCTCGAAAAACAAAGGTTTCAAACGAGACATATTATTTAAATCTTTCTACGTTGCTTTGCGTAGAGAAAGGGAGTTTTGTTCTATTGTAGTCGAAACATTCATAAATAGGTGTTGTTGATAAAGACTGTGCATTTAAGGGTGAGGCTCATGTCCAAACCATTCTATGTAAAATTTGAAGTTCCGAAGGAAGTTGCAGATGCGGCCTATGAAGCCCTGCAAATAGCATCAAAAACAGGTGCTGTAAGGAAAGGCACAAACGAGACAACGAAGGCTGTTGAAAGAGCGCAGGCAAAACTTGTGGTTATTGCGGAAGATGTTGACCCGCCGGAGGTTGTAGCCCATTTGCCACTTCTATGCGAGGAGAGGAAAATACCCTACATTTATGTTCCCAGCAAAGAGAAACTAGGGAACGCTGTTGGAATAGATGTTTCCGCAGCTTCTGCATGCATAGTCAATGAAGGAGACGCTGGAGGACTAGTCAAGGAGATAATTAAGAGGGTTGAGCAGGTTAGGAAAGGAGCCAAGTGATGAGCAAAGAAAAAGAAACAGCAGCGGAAGAAGAGCTAACCCCAGCGGAAGTCATTCAAGTCATTGGGCGGACTGGCGTAACCGGAGAAATAACACAAGTGAGGGTTAGAATTTTAGAGGGAAAAGACAAAGGGCGCATAATAACCCGCAACGTTAAAGGACCTGTACGCGTACAAGACATTTTAATGCTTAGGGAAACCGAAAGGGAAGCAAAGAAGATAACACGATGATGCAGCAATAAACATTTTGGGGGACGACACTGTTGCCTAAACCTAGGAAATGTTCATTTTGCGGCAACGAGTTTCCAGCGGGCACTGGTATGATGTACGTTAAAAATGACGGGTCAATCTTTTGGTTCTGTTCAAGCAAATGTAGAAAAAACTCTTTAAAGCTCAAGAGAGATGCGCGGAAACTTAAATGGACAACATACTTCGGTAAAGAAGAGAAAGGTAAGGCTTAAACCATAGATTTATGCTTTTTAAGCACTATTTTTTCCCATAAAGGCTTGTTGTGGATACACCCTATGTCTGGTGCCTTAACATTGCCGTTAAAATAGCCGTAGGCTCTTGCTCTGCACCCTCCACAAATGTACTTGTCTGGACAATTTCCGCAACCTACTTCTTCGCCGTTTACAATGTAGGTTTCTAGGTTTTCCCTTACCCGCAACTGCCAAAGCAATGGGTCATTATCCCATAACCTTTCAAAATTGTCCTTTAAAATGTTGCCTAAAACCGTGTTATCATTGGTTGGGAAGAAGACGCATGGTTTTATGTCACCGTTAGGCTCTATCGCACAATATAAACGACCAGCACCGCAGCCACCGAGAAAATTAGCAACGTTTTCTACACCCTTTTTTGCAGCATAATGCGCTTCCACCATGAATTTTTGACCTATTTGTTGAGACAGTTCCTTTGTAACGCTTGCGTATTGGGGGCAAGTGCTAAAGAATCGATCCATCTTGATGCTGGGCTTTCCAGTTTTTAGCTCCTCCTCTTTAGCCTGCAAGTATAAGCTAATTATTTCTTTGCCTATGGTTTGCAAAACATAGAGCCTCTCATCTGGAGTCAAGTCAAGTTCCACATGGATTTTTGCCCGCCCCGTTGGAATATAATTGAAGTGCATAAACCGAACGCCTAACTCTTTAGCCAACTGTAAGATTTTATCCGTTTCTGCAAAATTGTCCTTGTGTAAGACTGTTGCAATGCACGTGTCTATGCCCTCTTCAACACAGTTTTTCACGCCTTGAACTGCCTTTTCAAAGGCGCCGGGTATACCTCTAAACTCGTCGTGTACTGTTGGGGATGCGCCATCTATGCTTATTTCGACATAGTCCACCCCGGCATCTTTAACCCTTTTAGCATTATCTTTTGTCAACAAGGTTCCATTGGAAGCTATGCTAATGTATGGAATGCGTTTTTTTGCATAGGCGGCTAACTCAAAGAAATCCTTTCTTGCAAGGGGCTCGCCTCCACTGAAAGAGAGTGCTGGCAACCCCACACCAGCAATTTTTGAAAGTATGTCAACAACTTGTTTCGCTTCATCTGTCGACAGTTCTGGAAGTTTTCCGCTTCCAGCATCTTCATAACAGTGTTTACATTTCAGATTGCATTTATACGTGAAGTTCCAAACAACTTCAAAGGGACCGGCGGGCACAAAAGGTATGCGTATACCATATTTTTCTATGCCTTTCATCATTAAACCAAAGCCCTTGAACCACGCTCCTCCATACTTGTCTTTAACAAACTGTTTCCGCATGAAATCTTTATCCGCCTTTAATAGGCGGCTTCCCACTTCATAGAAAGGTTTTGCAATGTTACGGCTTATATGTTGGCATGTGGGACAAAGGGATACAGGTTCGCCTAAAAAATCCTTCAACGAGTTCAGAAGTAGGCTTCCATCTTTGGGGCATTCTACATCAAAGCGGCTAATAAGCCCCTTCAATAGCGGATTAACAGCCACCGAAAGCAAAGCATTTTCTACAGAGTCCATCTGCATTAATGGTCCCTTTTCACACTTATGTATCCAACTGCAAATCCCTTATAATTTTTCCCAGCGCAGCGTTGATATATATCGTTTATTGAAACATTTCAAATGTTGAAGGAACTGTTTTATTAAGATATGCGATAAATACGCGTGAAAGAGGAAAACCACATGGGCGCAAAAAACAGGAAAACGCAAAGAAAAATAAACCTTCTAGAAATGTCTGACACGGAAAAAACGAAAGTTATAGAACAGCTTAAACAAAACCTGCAGCGGTTCATAAGCGAAGCAAAGCTATGGAAAACTTTGCTTCAATATGAAATGGTTACGATAAACGGGCAAGTGGTATTTTCAAACGATAATCCCTTGGAAGGGTTTTCAGTACAATTGGAGCATCAGCAAAGTTTATAGGCTTTCAATTACCATTTTTACATGATATGAAGTTAAAGGATAAGTTCCGTATTAAACTACTTATATTGGCGGTTTTGCTAGTTTTTTCAATGCTTAATCTGGAGAACAGTTGTTTTGCTTCAGAGCAAGAGATTGCATTTGAAATACTTGAAAAGGGGGACGTTAGCGGTTATGGCAAGGAGGCGTATTTTGTTGTGATAACTGAGGCTGATTGGGTAAACGTCTGGGAAAGGCACACGCTTATCCGTGAGCCCCAAGAACCTCCCCCCTCGATAGACTTTTCGAAAGAACTTGTTATTTGCGCCTTTATGGGGCAGCGTCCTACAACTGGTTATTCGATAGATGTTAAGCGGATTTGGACGGATGGTGAACATGTTTTCGTGGAGGTAGTGAAGCGTGATCCGC
Organism: uncultured Candidatus Bathyarchaeia archaeon; assembly: GCA_964501295.1. Lineage (GTDB taxonomy): Archaea > Thermoproteota > Bathyarchaeia > Bathyarchaeales > Bathycorpusculaceae > JABFQN01. The sequence goes on from CAZCSF010000001.1 coordinate 339,513, forward strand.
CTGAGGGTTTTGCTGTTGGTGAGATGATAACATGTCCTTATGTTATGGTTTTGATAGAGAAAACCGACGTGCCCTTTGTTTTCCATGTTTTTGATGAAAATGGGGATGGAGTTGAAAATATATTTTCTGAGTTTCCTTCCCAAGCTCTTCCAATTATGGTGTTTGTGTTTCTTTGTTTAATGGTTTTTGTGTTAAAAATTAAGAAAGTCAAGTGAAAGGAATAGCCCTTTTCACATTTTATTATGGCATTAAAATACAATAAAAAGGGGATGTTGATGTTTTTTATTGTTGCTGGTTCGTTTAGGTGGGGATGGCGTAGGCTTTTGCTTTTGGTTTTCCTCTTGTGTAGACGAATGCTGCGAAGAATGCGTTGTCTGCTTGTAGCCATCCGCTGCCGTAGTCGTGGTCATTCCATTTGTAGTCCCAGAAGCCCCATGGGTCAAGTATGTAGGCGCCGTCGGAGGCTAGTGGTATCATGGCTGCTGCTTTTTTCAAGACCCATTCCATGTCGAACTGGTTGAAGTATGGGTATTTTTCGGCTACGAGGGCTGCTATTGCTGAGACGTGGGGTGTGGCCATGCTTGTACCCCAAAGATAATAGTAACCAACAGCGGTGCTAAAGTAGGGCTTGTATGGTCCGACGATTGATGCACCGGGTGTGCAAACGTCAAGGTCCTTCCAGAACTGCCCTAAAGTGGCGTTTGGTCTTGAGCTGAACTCTTCGAGGTATATTTGCCAATTGTTACCCCAATTGTCTATGGTATTAAGTTTTTCTGGGACGTCGGTTAACCACCATCTATAGGGGCTTGGTGGGTCGGAGGGTGGATATCCAATCCACTGCATAGTCCAACCGCCAGCTGCAGCAGAAATCACTTGCGGATATGCGCCTGGCCAACCCATGCCAGCTTCTCCTTCATTTCCTGCAGCCGCAACCACAATTACTCCTTTGCTTATGGCATAGTTTATCGCCTCTTCAATCATTGGGCTTGGTGCAGCACCGCCAAGGCTCATGTTAATAATTATTTTTACGCCGTGGGTTTCAGCAAGCCAGGCAACATAATAGATTCCGGCAGAAACCATCTCCCAAGTACCACCCGTGAACCTCATAGTTCCGCCGGGATATGGGACCTCCCAAGCATCTAATACCAGTACTGGTATAATCCATACTTTTGGCGCAACTCCTCTAATCCACATGGCTCCGAAGCGATATCCAATTATCGTGCTTGTTACATGTGTGCCGTGACCGGAACCTTCAAACGCTTTTGTTATGAAGCCTCTGTCGTCTCGAAGTGGGCCCATTTCAAAATCGCCTATCGTGGCATTCCACCATATGTCATGTGTAAAGCCTTTGCCCCACTCTGCCTTTATGCGGCACTCTCCAGTCAGCGGATTCGTAAAGAAGAATGGCCACCGTTCTAACAATCCAGTATCTAATACCGCTACGTATATTCCTTCACCACCGTCATAGCCCTCTGCATCCACAATATCAACCCAGAAAGGCGTTGGATCCAAAACTTCTCCAGCGGCAGCCTCCAAACCAACAGCCTCAGCAAACTCTTCCTTAACGGGCAATACATCAAAAGCCAACGACTGTACAACCGGCGAGGCCTCAGTCCTAGCAGGAAGTGGAACCATAGCAACAAGCATCAAAGCCAAAACAACAATCGACACCAGAACTATTTTCCTCATTTTCTCCTCTCCTTCCTTTAGCAAATATCCTTTTTCTTTAGAATCAAATATTAGTTTTGTGGAAATTAATTCTAGTACTCAAAAGCCTGAACAACTTCGAACTAAAATCACAAAATAAAGTGAGTTTTGGTAGCGGGGGGTCGATTTGAACGACCGATCTCTGGGTTATGAGCCCAGCGGGTTAATCTTAGCCTGGCGACAGTAGCGTTCTGCAAATACTTCAGGGTAGAGCGATTTCATGGAATTGTGGTTCCAGCATAAAACTTGAAAACGCTTTCTCGCGTTTTCGGCATCCTTTAATATATATCTGTAAAGAGCTCTTTTATTTCGGCGAGAGAACGGGTCTTTCCTCCAGTCTCCGTTTATATGATCGATAGTTAGCATGTACTTGTCATTTATGCCACATATAACGCACTTCCCGCCCAACGCATCTATTGCTTTAAATCTCAAATCATGATAGCGGTTTTTCTTTTGCCCGTTTCCAGAGTGAAATCGCCATTTACATCGCTGCGAGCAGAATTTCTGATATGGATGAAATTTATCTGGAGCAAACGCTTTTCCACAAGCAACGCACGTCTTCATCACGCCACTAGTCGCCATCTGGCTACCCCACCCCGCTGTTTGTATGCTGAGTTAAAACTTTCTTAAATCCTTTTAGGAAAAGCCGGAAACCTTTATTATCGTGGTTTGCTTTATCGAGCGTGGTTAGCCTCTATGGATAGGCCGTATTTCCGCGAACTTTTCGCGCCTGTGCTTGAAAATCCGATATTTGTTCAAGGGCTGCCCGGATTCGGCAACGTCGGCAAGATTGCTGTTCATCTTCTGATAAAGTTTTGTGGAGCCAAGCCTTTTGCTGAGTTGCATGCGCCCTATTTTCCGGATTATGTTTCTGTTGATTCTAGTGGTGTTTGCCGCCTGCCCAAATACGAGTTTTACGCTGCACCTATGGAAAAGAATGATTTTATAATAATGACTGGGGATACGCAACCGTCTTTTGAGGATGTTGTTGCCCACTACGAACTGTGCGGCAATATCCTTGATTTTGTCGCTAAATATGGCTGCAGCCTCGTAGTAACAATGGGTGGGGTTCCTTCGTCTGAAAATACAGCGCGGGTTTATGTTGCTGCCACTTCGCCGAGGCTTGCTGTTGATTTTATGGAGAAAGGCGCTGTAATCTATGGAAAGGGCCGCATTGTGGGCGCCACCGGGCTGATGCTTGGGATGGCTAAGGAGCGCGGTTTAGAGGGCATATGCCTATTAGGGGCTACAACGGGTTTTAGGGCGGATCGTGGTGCTGGATTTTCAGTTTTTAAGTTCCTTATGAAGGCCCTTGGGAACGAGGTGAAGGAAGGGTTATAAGAGAAAAACATTAATTTATGCGAAACAGTTGTGAATGTCGGAACGGTGAAAAATTGGGCGCAGGGAAGAAATCCTTTGGGTTTGATTTGAATTCAAAGTTTTGGAAAACTTTTCTCACATTGCTTGCTATGGGGTTGATGTTTGCTGGTCCCACTTATGCTGTTCTTGCACTTTGGAGGGTTCTAGATTTGGATTACGCTTTGTCGGTGGTTTCGGGTTTTTCTTTGTTTGTGGTTGGTTTTGCGCTTTTACTGTTTCTTATCAAGAGAAAGGTTATTTCTTAAGCGTGTATTACGCTCATATACTCCAAGGAGCATAATTCTTTCAGTATGTTGACAGTTTCTGTATGGGAGCAAAGCATATAAGATATGCTGAAAGATATATCATTTATGCAAGAAGATAGAGAAAAAATCGAAGAAATTCTAAACAAAGAAAAGGCTTCAACAAAAAGGACAACCATAATCCTAGATAAAGAAGAGCGGGAATTCATTGATAAGCTAATCCGGGAGGGAAAGGAGGCTGGCATAAAGCCGCTTATTTCTAAAATGCTTGACGTTTATCGAAGTATGATGATTTATGATTGGCGTTTCCCAGGAGAATGCTATTGTGGAATAAGTCGCATGGCCTTCATAAACATAGAACTTGTAAACATTCTAATCAAAAATATTCCAGAAGAGAAATGGCAGGATGTTGGAAAGGAAATGGGGGAAGCAGCCAAAGTTTCCATGGAAGCAACCCTCGGCATCCAAACCACAAACCAGGAAAAATGGCAGGAAGTTTTTAAACGCTTAAGAGTTCAAGGTTTTGGGGACTTTTACCTTAAAGATAAGTATATTATCATAAAGGCGCCGTTCATAGGTGAACCAGAAATTTGGGCTGGTTTTCTGGAAGGTTTACTTGGTGTGGAATTGGATATTAAGACGCCTACTGCTCCTTTGGTTTTTGAGATTAAGTCTAAACCGAATGTGTAGAAGAAAGGTTTAGGGGTTTAACGGAAACTTTAAATGATTTTGTTATTTTAATATGAAAATAGTGATGGAATTGCGGAAGCAGCGGCAGTTTAACGGACACAAAATATGTGAAGCCCTAAGCGACTCCACAAGGACCAAAATTCTCGAATACTTGCTTAAAGAGTATCCCGAAGCCCGTACTATTAGTGAGATAGAAAAGATTTTGCCGAAACCAGTTTCAGCCACAACAATATCTTTCCATTTGAAAAAGCTTCGGGAGGCAGGGTTAATAACTACAGACGGTCATAAGAGGGGGTTTAGGGCTGCGCGAAAGACCTTAAACATAGGGTTTAACAGTAACGGCTTCCATGTGGTGGAGGAGGAATAGACATGCGTGAGGCTATGCTTTACGAAAAATTGGAGAATAATAAGGTTAAGTGCAACCTGTGCGGTAGAAGATGCACAATAAAAGATGGTGGAACTGGTTTCTGTCTTGTAAGGAAAAACGAAGGCGGACGCCTTTACACACTTGTTTATGGAAAAGCCATTTCTGCTTGTGTAGACCCCATTGGAAAGAAGCCTCTCTCCCATTTCAATCCAGGAGCTTTAGTCATGTCAATTGCCACTGTCGGATGCAACTTTCGCTGTCAGTTCTGCGACAACTGGATGATAAGTCAAGAAAAGAAAATCGCCGGCAGAGACTTTCCTCCAGAAGAAGTTGTTAAAGCTACAAGGGATAATGGCTGTCAAGGGATAAGCTACACCTACACAGAACCCACCATATTTTTCGAGTATGCCTATGAAACAGCGAAACTCGCTCATCAAGTGGGTTTCTTTAACACTTTTGTCACAAATGGATATATGACACCAGAAGCTGTAAAAACCATAGCGCCATATCTAGACGCGGCAACTGTGGATTTTAAGGGCGGCGGCGACCCGGAATTTTACAAGAGTTTCTCGGCTGTGCCTTCTGTTGACCCCATTTTTGAATGTTTGAAGGAGATGAAACGCAACGGCATCCACATAGAAATCACGAATCTGGTTGTGCCAAAAATAGGCGACTCAATAGATAGGATTAAAGAGCTTGCATCTTGGATAAGGGAAGCGCTTGGCGAAGACACACCCTTCCATCTGCTACGCTTTCATCCAGATTATAAGCTTACGGATACCCCGTCAACACCCATCCAAACTTTAGAAAAAGCCTATGCAGCAGCCAAAAGCGCCGGCTTAAACTTTGTCTACGTTGGGAATGTTCCCGGGCATCCTGCAGAAAACACCTATTGTCCAAGCTGCAATGAGCTTTTGATTAAACGTTTCAGTTTTGAAATTACAAAATGGAACTTGACAAAAGACATGCGCTGCCCCGTTTGTGGGCGGGAAATACCAATTAAAGGAAAACTGCACACAAGTGGTTATGCGTATCCATACGCCCTATTCTAACGTCTATCCCATTTTATTTTGCATCTTTTGAATGATGTGGGAAAACTAGAGAGTAGAGTCTGCTATTGGTTTGAATTTTCCGCAAAAATATAGAAAAGCACATTTTATCTTAAAGGTTTGTTAAATACATTATTAGAAAAATCATGTGGCGTTACCTGCGTCCAGATGCCGTGGCAGTATTAAACGATAAGTTAGCAAGGAAAAGCCTAGCTAGGTATTTCGCTGTGATGCAAAATGAAAAACCAGCTAAATTTCAACTAGCCAAAAAGCTTCCAGCGGATTTTAGAGAAAACGAATCCATAGAAGAGTTGTGGCAGAAGCATGCAGTGCTTACGCAGAGTTTCTACGAACTCGAAAAAGAGGTTGACGAGAAGCAAAAAAGTTTAGGGGATGTTCCAAACATTGAAAAGTCTTATTTAGACCTTAAAATTGAAATTGCAAAACGCATCCTTGAGAAATGCCACTTTTGTGTCCGAAGATGCAGCATTAATAGGCTTAAGGGCGAGAGGGGTTTCTGCAAATGTGGAACTGAGATAACTGTTTCCAGCATTTTCGAACATATGGGCGAAGAGCCAGAACTTGTCCCTTCTGGAACCATATTCACAATGGGGTGCACAATGCGCTGCAAACACTGCCAAAACTGGACCATATCCCAATGGATAGAAAAAGGTGAAGTCTACACACCGGAGATGCTGGCGAAAGAAGTTGAATCCTTACATAGAAGCGGATGCAGAAACGCAAACCTTGTCGGAGGCGAACCAACCCCATGGCTGGAACAATGGCTCAAAACCTTCAAGCATGTGCGCGTAAACATACCAGTTGTCTGGAATTCAAACACCTATTACAGTCCTGAAACCGCCAAACTTTTAGCCGGATTTACAGACGTTTACCTACTGGATTTCAAGTATGGACCTGGAAACTGCGCTGAGAGGATTTCTGAGGCTCCGAACTACTGGAAGGTCTGCACCTATAACCATCTAGTGGCTAAGGAATATGGCGAGCTTATAATACGGGTTTTAGTTTTGCCAGGGCATCTGGAATGTTGCACAAGGCCTATATTGAACTGGATAGCAGAAAATCTCGGCAAAGAAACAAGGGTAAACGTAATGTTTCAGTATAGACCCGAGTGGCGAGCATATGAAATTCCAGAGTTGCAGCGAAGATTAACAAGGGATGAGATGGAAAAAGCTGTTAGGCTTGCTAGGGAAGCTGGATTAGCAAACTTTATAACATAGGCTCTGCTCTAATCGAAAGCTATTTCTTATAGCCCGCTCTCTTCTAGAGGCAGAAAGTGGTTTGAATGCCTTATTGTCCAGAATGCGGCGGAGAAATGCGCTACATAATAGCCACTAAACACTTTGTCTGCCAAAGCTGCGGGCTTTCCGTCACTCAGCAAGAGCTCATTGAGCTGAGGGAAAAGCTGAAGGCTCCGGTTGAAAGTGATGAAGAGGAAAAGGAGAAACGAAGAAAGGAATACTTGAAATGGTGGCTTAGCAAGAAAAAATAGCCGCTTTTAAAAGCTAACGCGCCCCTTATATTAGCTTATGCTATTTTCGCTAAACACGGCAAACTATCCAAGAAAAGAGCACACGCTAGGAATGCGCTTTCCTTTAGCCATTTCCCGGACTTTTGTAGTTCTACTGTTCTCCTTCACTTTCTTTTTGCTCAATTTTTCCAGTTTTTGACGTTTTTGCGAGAGCAGCAAGCCCAATGATTTCTCCTTTTACGATGTCCATGGGTAAAGCGAAAACTATGGTGTTGCTTGGGTCATAACTTATGTCTTCCAAACTTGCCAACGTGCGCAAATATAGTGCTCGGCTGCTCATCTGCTGCACAGCTTTCTCTAAGTTGGCGGCTGCGGTCAGCTCACCTTCGCTTTTTATTATTACAGCTCTCTTTTCGCGTTCTGCTTCTGCTTGCCTTGCAATGACGCGTTTCATATCTTCAGGTAACTCCACATTCTGCAACTTTACTGAAATTATGTCGACACCCCAATTTTGCGTTTCTTCTTCAACCACTTTCCCAATTCGTTCTGCGATTTCTTCTCGGCGTGTAAGCAGTTCGTCCAGTTCAACGCTGCCAACAACATCACGCATGGTTGTCTGCGCTTGTTTCATAACGCTTTCCCATAAGTTTCTAATGTTAATTAGGCTGTCTTTCGTGTTTACCACTTTGACGAAAACAACAGCGCCGATGCTAACGCTGATGTTATCCTTAGTCATTACCTCCTGCCTCGAAACATCCAAAGTTACAATACGCTTATCCTGTTTCAGAAAACTCTCAAAAAACGGCCACTTGAAAAAAGCCCTGGACCCACAAGTCTTTGAAACTTGCCAAAACGAAGTATAATGGCTTCTTCCCACTCCTTGTTGATAGCCACTGTTGTGGGCAGAAGCACCGCAGAAACTACTGCAATAAAAAGTGACAGAGCTGCTGCCGGTGAGGGCACCAATAACACCGCAAGTATGGCGGATACAACAGCGATAAACAAGAAGAAAACGAAAGGCAGAGGTGAACCTGAATATTCTTGACTTTTTTCAAATTTCCTTCTAGATTCTTCCACTTTCATTAACTCCCAAGTCTAATGTTCATATGCTTATGCTCATAAGGTTATCGACCAATTGGCGCGCGCAGTAAAATGCCGGGTTTAAGTGACCTAACGAACAGCATAAAAGGTTAAGTTTTTCTCTTCTTTTGCAGAGCTTAAATGGTGGTAGACATGAGCGCGCAGATGGAAATAATATGCGTTGGCAACGAACTTTTGATAGGTAAAACACTGAACACAAATGCTCAATGGCTTGCTAAACGTGCAACCACGCTGGGGGTTGCTGTTAAGAGGATAACGGTTGTGGGTGACGATGTTGAAGAAATCGCAAACATCTTGAGCGAAGCAATGCAGCGGAAACCTCGCTTTATAATAACCACTGGCGGGTTAGGCCCCACCTTTGACGATAAAACGTTGGAGGGAATTGCAAAAGCCCTAAACCGCAAACTGGAACTTAACAGTAAAGCCTTGCAAATGGTTAAGGAGAAATATGAGGCGTACGTTAAAGCTGGCAGAATGGACTCTGCAGAGTTAACTCCCCACAGAGTTAAAATGGCGAAACTTCCCGAAGGAGCAGAACCGCTACCAAACCCCGTAGGCACAGCGCCAGGAGTGCAAATAAAGGTTGGCAATACCGACATAATCGCGTTGCCAGGTGTTCCATCGGAAATGGAAGCCATTTTCGACAGCTCTGTGGCAACTTTGCTTAAGAAAGAAGCTGGGGATAAAATGTTCTTCGAAACCAATTTATATGCAGACAACATTGTAGAGTCAACTTTGGCTCCGTTAATTGACATAACAATGCATGACAACCCTTACGTTTACATAAAATCTCATCCAAGGGGTGAGGAGAAAAAGCCCCACATCGAAATTCATCTGTCGACAACAGCGAAAGACTCGAAAACTGCAAAAGACCGTTTGGGAAAAGCCATAATCCAGCTTTCTGAACTGATAAAGGAGAAAGGCGGAAAAGTTAAAACTTTTAAAAACCCCTAAGGCAGAATTTATTCTGGTTGCGGTGAGGGGCAGGCTAGACGCTGATTGATGATTGAAAATCCGGGTGTCCAGAGCAACCTTTCTGATGTGTTTTTCTGCTATTGATTAACGGTTCATAAGAGCCATAAATCAGTCCATAAAAAATCCTCTGAGGCAAAATGAAACTAAAACTCCTCATAATGCTTATAACGGTTACAGCTTTAATCGCAGTTTCAAGTTTACCGCAGCTTTGCCTATCTAACGGCTACACCATCTCATACAATCTCTTAGAAAGTCCTATAGGGTCAACACAGTATAAGCTAAACGTTGTTGTTCCAGAATCGCTTTACGAATATTATAACGGGAAAGACCACAAGCAAGTTTCAGTTGGAAACTTTGCCAAATTCGTTACTCCATATGCTTTGAAACCCGTCGCAGATAAGCTTTGGGAAATTTACAGTGATCATGAGGACTTTGCAAATGGGGTTTTAATGATTGTGCATCAAATACCCTACAGAGTCACTTTACCAGCCAAATACCCCATAGAGACAATGGTTGAAAACTGTGGAGACTGTGACCTATTCAGTTATATTGCCGCCTCCATAATGAAAGCCGGAGGGCTTGACGTAGTGCTCCTTTATTACGAAGACCAAACCCACATGAATATTGGCGTGCATCTTCCCCACGTGCCTCGTTACGCCAGAACCCAAGTCTTTTTTGTAACTTACAACGGTACCCGCTATTATGTGGCTGAATGCACAGGTGACAATTGGAAAGAAGGCTGGAGGGTTGGCGAGTGTCCACAAGACCTAATGCAGGAGACTCCCCAAATAATCACGCTTGAAAACTGTGAAGAATGGGCACCGGGGCAAGTGTCCGCAAGCTACGAGACGTTGCTTTCATCAACCATATCGCTAGTCGCCTCATCAATCTTTGTCATTCAAGGAAGCACCGTTACACTTTCGGGACAGCTTTCGCCAAAACTACAAAACAAGCCAATAACAATCTATGTTCGAGAAGGCGGCTCCCCTTGGAGCATATTAGCCATTACCGAAACGGATTCCAACGGGAAATTTTCGTACGTATGGCGTGTTAATGGAACTGGAATATGCCAACTTCGAGCAAGCTGGTCTGGAGATGAAAAATACGCTGGAGCAGACAGCCCAGTTATAGGCATAACAGTTCTATCATCATTCTTCATTATGCTTTTAACGGTTACCGCGGTTTTGGTTTGTGTGGGTGTTTTACTGTTTCTTATGTCAGGGCAAAGAAGTTATAACATTGAAGAGCCGAAACCTCCCGAAATCCCTCCTTAGCTAAAGAAAAGCTTTTACCCGCCAACCTTAGCTTGTAATCTCATAAGCCTTTAATCTTGAGGAGTGGCGAAATGTTCCTTGTATTTATCATTGGAACCGCTGGATCTGGAAAATCTGCACTTACAGCCGCTTTCAGCGAATGGTTAAAAATGTCAAAACAAGACGTTGCAATCGTAAATCTGGATCCCGGCGCCTTAACTCTCCCATATACGCCGGACATTGATGCTCGCGACTACGTGAGTGTGGAAAGGTTGATGGATGAGTACGGTTTAGGACCAAATGGCGCGCTAATAATGGCTGCTGATTTACTTGCAGAGGAAATTGAAAACATTTCAAAAGAAATTGAGGATTTAAAATCCGACATTGTTTTGGTTGACACTCCGGGACAAATGGAGTTGTTTGCTTTCAGAGCCAGCGGACCTTACATAGCCAGCGAACTTACGAGAGAGCCGAAAGCTATAGTTTATCTTTTCGACGCTGTCTTTTCGCTTAACCCTTTGAATTATGTTTCAAATCTATTCCTTTCTGCAGCGGTTTACAATCGCTTTCTTTTACCTCAACTGCACGTGCTTTCAAAATGTGATTTGCTCTCCGAAGAGGATGTTAACAAAATTGTGGATTGGTCTGCTAATCCAAACGCATTAGAAAACGCCATTGAACAAAAGCTTGAGGGAACAAAACGCCTTCTAAGCAGAAACATGATGAAGGCGATTCATCAGCTTGGCCTAAAGTTTCTACTAATACCTGCTTCAGCGAAAACAAACGAGGGAATGGTGAACTTTAACATGGCGCTGGAACGGGTACTCTCTGGAGGAGATAAATACACCTATTAAAGGCCTTTAGCAGTCGTCCAGAAGAGTCCACGTTGCAGCCGCAATTCCTTGTTCGGCTAAATCTAATGTGTCAGCACCACTAATCACAACCGCGTCATTTTCCTCCGGCTGCAAAAGCCTAACAATTTTTTCCGCTGTAATTGGGAAATCCCTTGTAAAGTCGTCGCTTACTGATGGGATGATAAGGCGTCCGTCTCTAACTATTACTGTTATGGCGCCTTTTGCCCCAACCCTAACTGCAGCATCACGCTGCTCTATCCCAGACCTAATTTTATGCCCACAATTTTTGGCTAACACCGCAAAGTTATGTTTTGCATGAGTAAGCTCGCTTTTTCCGATTTCAATTTTTTTCTGGAACACTTTTTTATATTCCTTCCAAAGTTTTAGCCCTTTTGTTGTAAGTGTACATCCCGTTTTTGATGTTGAAAGTAACCCAGCCTCTCTTAATCTGTTAATTATTGTGCGGGTAACACCTTGTCCAACATTCAGTTCCGCAGCAAGTTTGGTGCGACCTATGGGTTTCTCAGCTACAAGCTCCATAGCCCGCAATATGTGTAAAACGGAAAAGGTTGGAGCTGGTCCAGGTGCTTTCTCTCTTGCAGTTTTTTCTAAAAGCTGCTTAATTTTATGAGCCATGAGGGTTTCACAATTATAATTCGCACTCTTGTATTAAAAATATTTAACTTTTAAAGCGTGAATAGAGACTATTTAACTATCTTTTAGCATAATACTCTCTTACGACGCCAGCCGTCAGTGCAACAAGTCCTATCGCCAATAGGTATAACAGTGGATAGATGAAGATTGAAAGCATTGATTCATAGGTTATCGTTTGCGGTAGCTGAGGAGAGAAGAACACTGTAATCCACATTATGATAAAGGTTGTAATACATCCCATACCCAAGCCCACAGACAAACCATGTATGAAGCTGCTTCTATCTTGGTTTTCTATTTTAGGCTTGCTCATTTCTTGCTCTTCTTTATGCTCTATCTCTTTTTCAGCAGAAGAGTGCTCTTCCTCAACAAACTCCTGAGTCTCCCGCTCTATTTCTTGTTCTTCTAACGATTCTTCACTAAACTGCGTTTCCTCGAGTTCCTCTTGCTCGTTTTCCATGTTAATCGCCTTTCTTGTGATTTGTTAGATGAATTAATAAAACTATTCAATTCTGAATTATTATTTACAATAAGAATTTAGGATTCAAAATTGTGAAATTTACTTTGATGCAAGTTTCGGCGTTAATTTTTCTATGGCGTTTTTAAGCTTGTTCCATTCTTCCAAGTTTCTTATGTTAAACTTGTGCTTCCGTTTCCAAGTGCCGTTTCTGTTTTGCCAAAGATACAGTCCTATGGAGCGTCTTCCGAAGGATTCAAATACAACTATGGCTTCCCACCATTTTTCGCTTTTAAAAACTGTTACGTAGTCTACGACTTTGTAGAATTCTGATATGGGCAGTTTTTCGCTTGCTTCAGTCATAAGCTTCGCCTTCATCCAAAGTTGGCAGTTTCTTTAATAAATGTTTTAGCATATTGCTATTTTTCCTTGGGCTAGTTCCATGCAGAACTTATCTATATTCTCTAACTCGTATTCTAAGACTGCTGCTATTTTGCTTCTAACCTTATCTATGGAGCTATTCTCCTTCATCACTACTTGAGCTGCGGCGATGGCTGGCTGGTCTATTGGTCGCCCGATTTCGCTTAATAGCCAAATATAAACTTCTTCCAGCTCTGGCACTTCTTCATAGACGTGTTGAGCAACTCTGAAAGTTAAAACATTGTAGATTTTTCCTACATGGCTTACTGGGTTTTTTCCCGCTGCAGCCTCTGAACAGAACGGCCTATTCAACGATATTAATCCGTTTACACGGTTTCCTCTGCCCACTTGTCCCGAGTCTCCGCTGTCTGCGCTGGTTCCTAAAACTGTTAAGTATACTCCTCCTACGCCTCTGCCTTCTACATCTAACGTGTTTAACTGAATGTTTATGCTTCCAAAGTTGGTGTTTGACCTAACGAATTTGCTGATTTCTTCCAGAATTTTCGCTTTTTTGTCAAAGTATTCTTCTTCGCTACTGATGTAGCGGTCTACAAAAGCCATTGATATTGTCAAGTTTAGATTGTTGTTGTTTCTTGAACCCATAACTTTTATATCCTCGCCGGATTCTGGAAAACGTTGCTTAAACTCCTTAGAATTCAGGAACTGCTCCGTTTTTAACACAATTTCCTCAGTTCTGGTCATGGGAGCGTAACCCACGGCAGCTGAAGTGTCATTGGCGCCTAACACTTTTCCCCTTCGCTTGAAAATGTCCACAAGCCCCGCTGAACCTGGCTTTAGCTCCACCTGATACTTTATGTGTCTTTCTGGGTCTACAAAGCGCATGTTTTTCTTGAACCACTCTTTCGCGACATTTACAGCTATTTCTTCTACATCTATTTTTGTGCCGTTAAAATCTGTTGTGGCTCTGTCGCCGAAAACAAAGAGCATAGGCTGTTTAACAAAGCCTCCGCCAAATCTGATTTCAGATTGCCCCGCGACAAGCAACGACTTGTCAACGTTGTGGTGCAGTATTGTGCCAGCCTTTTCCAGGTACTCCTTGCTTAATCGAAGGGAAATCTGCTCCATAACTGCGTCGCAAATATAGTCCGGATGTCCTAAACCCTTTCTCTCAACTATTTCAAGCCTCTGCTCCTCAAGGGGCGTTTGCCTTAACCTTTCAACAATTATATTCCTCAACTTGAGCCTCCAATACGGTGAAGTTTTCAGTTTTATGCGGGAAAGTAAATATATACTTTGCTGTATCAGTTTTATATTTGAAAATAACCGGTGGTTATATTGTTGATAACTGGGTCTGCCCTCAGAAGGCTGAGGCTTGAAGCGAAACTTACGCAGAGAAAATTGGCAGAGCTTGTGGGGGTTTCACAAGCGCACATAGCAAAAATAGAGCAGGAAAAGGTGGACCCTAGACTTTCAACCATCAACAAGATTCTGCGAGTTTTGACGGAAAGCAAAGAAAAGAGATGTAAAGACATAATGACTCGGGGAGTGATTTTCGCGAAACCCGATGACAGTGTTTTAAAGGTAAGCGAAATAATGGTGCGCCACGCCATTTCACAGATGCCGGTGCTTAACAAAGGGAGGGTTGTAGGCACCATAACCGAGGAGAGCATAATCCGAAAGCTAGGTTCCAATATTGCTGAGGAGAAAGTTGAGAGGGTTATGGATCCTCCGTTGCCGATGGTTTCTGAAGATACAAGTGTTAGTGCAATTCGCTCGTTGCTTGAGAGGCGGCAAGGGGTTTTAGTTGCGAAGGGTAAAAGAGTTGTCGGGATAATAACACGTTCAGACCTCTTAAAAACTATAGGGTGAAATGCATGTCTCTGCAAAATTTTAAGCAATACGCCGAACGTGCGATTGCACTATTTAGAAAGGAATCTTCTAAAAAGGTCTTTATAGTTCATCACGATGACGCCGACGGATTATGCTCGGCTGCGATAACTCAAAAGGCTTTAGAACGTGAGGGAATAATCACTGAAACTTTCTGTTTAGAAAAAGTTTACACAGAAGTAATAGCCGATTTACACTCCAAAGAAGGGCAAACAATTTTTTATGTTGATATAGGTTCATCGCATGCAGACTTAATATCAGAACTCAATAAAGGAAAAAATTTAACCATAATATTAGACCACCATGATCCAAAACCCTCAAGGAATTCTAAAGTCTTGGACTTAAACCTGGAAAATTTCGGGTTTAAGGGTGAAACCGACTTTTCAGGGGCTACATGTTGCTATCTTTTTGCAAAAGCGTTAAATGAACAAAACAGCGATTTGGGCTATTTGGCTTTAGTAGGAAGCAGTGAAATTCCTAGCGGTTTTAAATCCCTAAACGAAATGGTTCTGCAAGAGACATTAGAAAAAGGTATTATTCGCAAGAAGGGTAAAAGCCTAGAAATCCCGCGCCTAGGGGTAAAAATTGACGCTTTGTTCTCTAAACTTCAGATTCTTGGAGCAGTAGGCTACTATGAAGGCGGACCGGAATTGGGTGTAAAAGCGTGCTTAGAAGGAATCGGCAAGGAGATAGACGAGAAAATAAATGTTTTAGAGGAAAGGCGGAAGAACGTTAACCGGAGGCTTTTAGGGAGACTCTACCATGAAAGACTTAAAGAAACAGAGCACATTCAATGGTTCGATGCTGAAGATATGTATGCAGGTATGGGAACAAAAGTAATTGGGCAGTTCTGCTCTTTCCTTTCATATCAGATGCGCTTAGTAAAACCCAACAAGTATATCCTAGGGTTTGTTAACGTGCCGCCGGAAATTCCAAAATGGGGAAAACTCAAAGAGAACTTTGCAAAAGCTTCCATAAGAGTCCCAAAGCCCATGCAAAAAATGATTGACGAAGGAAAAATGCCAGGGGCAGTAAACCTTCTAGACGAAGCCTCAAAAGGTTTTGGAATGGCTGATGGACACCAATATGCTGCAAACGTCGTTTTACCGTTTGCTAAAAAACTGAAACTTTTAGAAAATGCTGAGCAAATACTGCACTCGATAAAACGCTTTAAAAGCCCGCCTTAAGCGGATTACGGGGCTTCATAATCTCCCTTAGGAGCACTGTGGCGTACGAACCGCGATAAAGCATAAAACTCATAACCACCTTCTTGTGAGGATTTACTTCATCTCTTGATATGTTGTTTATGGAAAAGCCCTTCAGAGGCGCCAAAGCAGTGCGCAACCCTCCTTTCAGGCTTAGTTCTGGCATCCCTTTTATCTTAAAGTTTTCCAAAGACACCCCTTCTTCTTCTAAAACATTTTTTTCATTTTCTCCTTGTATACCTTGAGAGAGTTTTTGCCTAAAACCAACCAATGGAAGAGCCAAAAACATTTTTCCAAGTTCTAATGCCTTGTTGATTTCGGAAATTGTTTCTTGGTTTGTAACCTTGTACTTCGATAGGTTCGGCAATCCTGAAGATTCAATGCTTACGACATAATCCCCCAATTCTGCTCTGTTCAGTTGAAGTCCTTTGGCTATTCTTCTGCTTAAAATTTTGTTGAAAAGATAAGCCTGATAAGCTTGTGGGAAAAGTGTGCAAAGTTTTGCCGGTAACTGTCTAAACGCTCCTACAAAGTCGTTTGGTTTTTTCGCCAAATGCTTCAGCATTAAACGTTCGTAATGCAAATTTTTAGGAAACTCTTTCAAGGCTTTTTTGAAATCTTGAGTATGCCATAACTCTTCTCGAGCTTTTCTGGATTCCGGATGTTCGTTTGGACTTGGTTTTGCAAGGAAACGCATGGCAGCTTTTCGAAAATTTCCTTTAATCAGCGCTTTTCCCACAAGATGCGTTATTGGACGTATTGTTCCAAACCTTTGATGTCCAAAAAAATTGGGCGCACCGCCTAACCCTTCAAATTCCTCAACAACTTTGGATATTCGATGTTTTATATCCGTTTCAGGGTGGCTCACAGCATGCACTACAATCCTGAAATTGTTTCCAAGAAGATAATATGATGAAAGCTTAGCGTGAAAATAGCCTATTGGACGGATTTCTATGTCATTGATTTTTACCTTTTTAATGGATTCAGATGTAACCCCTTCAATTGTTATGTGCTGTGCGGTAAGGGCATTGGCATCTTTTATTCCAGCAATGTGGATTTGCTGCGGGCTTATGCCCAACTGCTGCGCAACAGCCCTAAGAGCTTGAAAATTATCCCAGTTTCGCTTAACCAAGACGCACAACAGGCGCTGTTGCATGAAAGGCGGGGGTGGTGTTTCGCGTACTTGTGGCTGCATGGGTGTTGAGGGATATATTTCCGCCCTTGAACCATTCACAAGCACTTCTTCAACCATGAAATCTTCGGGAAACTGCTTTATCACTCCTCCGATACCTAAGGTGCTGGTGGCATAAACCTCAATTCCAATCATTTTCTCCAATCTTGAAATAAACAAGCATAAACCCCAAATAACCCTAAAAAAGCGGCAATTTCCCCGTTAATTTATCCACAATTTCCGCTGGGGCGGGTCCTATACCCAAACATGTTATTGTTCCGGGAGGAATTTCAGTGAGCCCGCGGTCTGTTATTAAGGCACAAGGCAACCCCAATTTGTTGGCTTGTTTTTCCAGCTCTAAAAGTTCTTTTTCGCCTTTCACTTTGACAACTATTTTGCACTGTCCTTCATTAAACCAAGCTTTAAGCCATTCTTTATGGTGTTTTCGGGCTGCTTCAGATGCGGAAACCGCCGCATGTCCAGCTTGGGCTGCTATTTTGCCCTTGCTCATTTTCAAATCGGAACGGAATGCGATTACTTGCTTATAATGGAACTCACCCACGTCGCCTTCAACCCTTTTAAGACACATTTTAAATCTCACCCTTTAATTGTTTGTTGAAGATAAGCCGTGAAAAAGTAGGCAAGCGCAGCTATAATCCTTGGATTCCAACATGCCCTAAGCAAAGTTTGTCCTTGGAAATCTATTTCCTTCAAATCTTTGAAACCTTCGTTAAGATGGATTTTTCTGTAGAAGCCTACAAAACCGTCTAACTTTTTATCTGATATTCTATCCAACACTCTTCTAGCCTCAAGCATAACCTTAACGTCAAAACCTATAAGTTTCATGAAACGTCTTTGGTATATGCTGAGAAATTTTGAAGAGAAGTCTTTCTTGTTTAATGCTTCTGCTACCACATCTGCTGCGACTTTTGCGCAGTTCAAACCAAATATAACCCCGCCACCTGTGGTGGGTTTCACCTGAGACGCTGCGTCGCCTACTGCTAGAAAGCCATCAGAATACGCTTTTAATAATGGGCCGCCAAGGGGTATTGGGTGAAAAGATTCTCGCAGGATTTTTGCTCTTTGAAGTTTCTTGGAAGCCGCTGGATGTTTTTTCATTAGTTTCTGCAAAAGAGTTTTGGGGTTTCCAACTTTGGCGCCCAGTCCAAATTTAGCTTTGTCTTCTCCTTTAGGAATAAGCCAAGCGTAGAAGCCAGGCGTGTAATTGTTTCCCAGAAAAACCTCAACCACATCAAGCTCAAGATCGCTAACATTTTCAACTTCGGCATTAACACAATAGACAAAGCTGTCTATACGAGGCGGGGCTAAACCAGCTTGCCGCAAAATTCTGTAAGCTGTTCCCTCTGCATCAACAACCAAACTGTTAAAAAACTTAACTGGTTTCCCTTTCTTTTCTACTATAACGCCTTTTACGAGGCTATCTTTGGTGATTAAAGATTTAACCCGTGAACTCAAGCAATAGTGAACACCAGCTTTTTCAGCCAAATGTGAAATATGCTTGTCAAATAATGTACGGTTAACCGCGCACGTTATTGCGGAAGCAAACCGAACTGAAAATTCTAAGCCGCTTGGCGAGTAAATTTTCGCTCCATAAAAAACGTTTTCAATGATTCCTCTTGGCAGCGGATAAAGCCCCAAATTTTTTAGGCTGTTGATGCTTAAGTGTCCTGCGCAGTGGCATGGAACGCCGATTTCAGTATGCTCTTCAAAAACTGTTACGTTTATGCCCTTTTTTGCCATGTTCAGGGCGCAGAAGGAGCCACAAGGTCCGCCTCCAACAACTGCTACATCTGAGAGGTTTTTCATGTGTTGGCACGTTAAGATAATGCCTATTGGCGTTTGTTATGTTATAAGTTCAACTCTTTTTTTCCCGCGTGTTAGCGATGTTGTACGTATTTTCCCAACAATTTCAAGCCGCATGAGCAGCTCGTTAAAGTCTTTAAAGCCTAAGTCTTTGTATTCTTCGGTTAAGTATTCGAAAAGTTCCGTGTCTGTCATAGCTCCCTTCTTTTTCAGTACTTCCAGTACAGCATAGTATGTTGGATGGGTTTTCCAAATTTTTATAGGCATGGCTTCTCTCCTATGCCACTGGCGTGGCTGGCTTTTGCACTTGTCTAACTTGCTGCATGAAGCTCTTATACCACTTTTCCATGTCCGGCGTAATCGATGGGCCTATTCTCTTTAAGGCTTCTTCGAAATCTTTCATTGTAACTTCCTTCGCGTTTACATCCCTTCTTAATGCCTGCATGGCTGCTTCTCTGCATAAAGCTTCTATGTCCGCGCCTGAATAATTCTTGGTTAGTGCCACCAGGTTTTCTAGGCTTACATCTTTAGCCAATGGCATGCCCTTTGTGTATATTTTGAATATTTGAAGGCGGCTTTTTTCGTCGGGTTCTGGCACATATATTAGCCTATCGAACCTCCCTGGACGGAGCACTGCCGGGTCAACAATGTCTGGTCTGTTTGTTGCTGCTATCACGACGACATCTTCTAAAGTTACTATGCCATCCATCTCTGTTAGAAGTTGGCTTATTACCCGTTCTGTTACCCCGCTGTCTGCAAAGCCTAATCCTCGACGGGGCACAAGGGAATCTATCTCGTCGAAGAATATAACAGCTGGAGCCGCCATTCTTGCTTTTCTAAAAACTTCTCTTATAGCTTTTTCAGATTCTCCAACCCATTTTGAAAAGACTTCCGGCCCTTTAATTGTTATGAAGTTGGCTTCGCTTTCTGTGGCTACAGCTCTAGCTAACAATGTTTTACCACAGCCTGGAGGCCCATATAGCAGTATTCCTTTAGGCGGCTTTATCCCCAACCTTTTAAAGATTTCAGGGTTTTTCAAAGGCCATTCAACAGCTTCTTTAAGCTCTTGTTTAACCTCTTCTAGTCCACCTATGTCCTCCCAATGCACTGTGGGCACTTCGATGTATACTTCGCGCATGGCGGTCGGTGTAACCTCTTTGTAGGCGTTTAGGAAGTCTTCCATTTTAACCTCCATCTTTTCAAGAACTTCTGGCGGTATGCGTTCCTCCTCAAGGTTTATTTGCGGGAGATATCGCCTTAATGCTTTCATGGCTGTTTCTCTGCAGAGCGCTGCTAAATCTGCACCTGTATATCCGTGGGTCATTTCCGCAAGCTTCTTAAGGTCTACGTCTTCAGCTAGCGGCATTCCCCGCGTGTGAATCTGAAGAATTTCATATCTTCCCTGCTTGTCTGGCACGCCTATTTCTATCTCCCTATCAAATCTTCCAGGTCTGCGGAGCGCTGGGTCTAAAGCGCCAGGTCTGTTTGTCGCCCCTATCACTATGACGTTTCCCCTTCCAGACAAGCCATCCATTAAAGCTAGAAGTTGCGCCACTACACGCCTTTCAACTTCACCTGTGACCTCTTCTCGTTTTGGCGCTATGGCATCTAATTCGTCGATGAATATTATGCTTGGCGCGTTTTGCTGGGCTTGTTGGAAGATTTCTCTAAGCCTAGCCTCTGATTCGCCGTAAAATTTGCTCATTATTTCAGGGCCGTTTATGGAGAAGAAGTTTGCTTCCGACTCGTTGGCCACAGCTCTAGCTAACAATGTTTTACCACAGCCTGGAGGCCCGTGGAGGAGAACTCCTTTTGGGGGTTCTATGCCGAGTCTCTGGAAAAGCTCTGGGTGTCTCAGCGGGAGCTCCACCATTTCCCTTACTCTTTGGATTTCTTCATGTAATCCACCTATGTCTTCATATGTTGTTCTCGGCACTCCTTTTCCTTCAGGTGCTGGTTCACTTAAAATTGTTAATCGCGTTTCCGCTGTAACCTTTACAATGCCATGTGGTCTGGTTTTTGTCACCACGAAAGGTATGGCGTGGCCAAGCATCATAACAAGTGTTGTGTCTCCTTCAACGAGGGTTCTCTCCATTAAACGGTTTTTAACAAAGTTTGTGAAGTCTTCGTCGACGTTTAAGCGCATATCAACGGGTGCAAGGGTCACGTTTAAGGCTTCCTTAACCTTTGCTGGTCTCACAATGACGTATTCGTTTATGGCTACTCCCGCGTTTTTGCGTGTAAAACCATCTATGCGTATCATGTCACGGTTTTGGTCCTCGCTGTAGGCTGGCCATGCTATGGCTGATGTGGTTCTTTTTCCAACGATTTCTATCACGTCGCCTGCGCTTATGCCCAGCTTCTGCATGGTTCTCTGATCTATTCTGGCAATTCCCCTTCCAACATCTCGCTGTCTCGCATCTCCAACGCGAAGCTGAACTTCACTCACCTAAAACCCTTCCATAAACAAGCTGCTCTGTTTCGAAACAAGTCTAATTCCTATATAAAGGTTTAACCTCTATCTGCTGGTTCGCCTAACCATTAATGTCTGTATTTGGCTTATTTCGCTTATTTGCTCAAGCCTTTTCTCAAGCTCTTCAAGCACACCCGTTTTATCCTCTGGAATTTTGATTGCGCATATTAAGGCGTTTAACCCGAAGGCTATAGGCTCTTCACCATACCCGTAGATTGTAGCAAATTCTGGGAGCGATTCCTCAATTTTCTTTTTCAAACTGTCGAAGTTTACGGTTATGTCTGTTGGAAATATTTTATATGAGATTACAACACTTCCCATTTCCTTTTTCCTCCTTTATGGTCCCACAAAGCCACATTTAGGACACTTATATGGGCGCCCAAACTTTCTGCATTTTTCACATCGCCTTATCAAGATTTCCCCACAGTTTGGACATAGAAACTTCGTAGCTTCAGAACCGGGCGGGATCGGTTTACCACAGCTTGTGCATGTAACCAAAGTTATTGTAGCTGTTCTTTCGGTCATTCTTATTCCTCGCTGATGTAATGGTTGTAAATTGTCAAGCTTACTTATATGTTATATGGTATATGGCTCTGGATGGTTGTGCGAGTTACCACTAAGTTTAAATATGCAACATGCAAGTCTAAAACGGTAAAAGTCTGAGGGAGAGGGACTGAAAGAGTGAAGTATGTCGTAGCAATAGGAATGGTTATAGTGGTGGTTGTAGCTTTTGTTGCAGGGTTATACATAAGTCCGTTTATACTGCCACAAGTCTGGGGTCCTGAAGATCCAATTTGGGACAGAGTTGTCAAATCAGGCAAGATTCGGGTTGGAACAGAACCAGGATGGCCGCCTTACGAGTTTTTAGCCGAGAACGGTAGCATTATAGGCTTTGAAATTGAGCTGATGGAGACGATTGCAGACGAGCTAGGTTTAACCGTTGAATGGGTGAACATGGCATTTGACGCCATAATTCCGGCGGTGCAAGCGAAAGACATAGATCTTGGTGTGAGTGGTTTCTCCGTTTACCCAGACAGACTTGAGGTGGTTCAGTTTACTGTTCCCCATAGCATCACAGAAGGCCAAGTAATAATGCTGCAAAGCAGGGCTAATCAGCTCGGGATAACTGAGTTAACGTCCCTTTCAAGTCTTGTAACTTTAGGTTTGAAGTGTGGGACTCAATCTGGCACAACACAAGAAGCAGAGTTACAAGAAGCGGCGTCAACTGCTTTGCGGAGTTACCGTGACTTCCTTTTGGCGCTCACTGACATGAAAAATGGTGTCATTGACTGTGTTTACGCGGAAACACCGATAACTTCCAACTGGATACTAGAGGCTGAGCAGAAGGGCGAAGCGCCAATAGTTGTTATTTACAGAAGACCATATTACCCCGTGGCTTTCGTGGCTCATAAAGATGCAGATACACTTGTTGCAAAAATAGACGGCGTGCTCGCGGAGCTTATAGCATCTGAAAAGCTGGACCAATTAAAGCAAAAATGGAAGTGCGACTAAGAACAACGTGATAAGCATTGGACGTGCTCCAACAGCTAACATTACTGTTAAATGGGATAACTTCGACGATAGCCATCTCTATAACCTCCTTTTTTATTGGACTGCTGGCGGGTTTACCTCTGTCATTTCTACGCGTTTACGGAACCAGAGGCATCCAGCTTTCGGTAGATGCCTTTGAAAAATTTTTCAGGGGTGTTCCTGAGCTTGTGCTCTTACTCATGTTCTATTTTGGAGTTGGTCTTTATTTTCCATTCCCGTTCAAGAATGCCTTCTTCACTGTTAACTTTGTGTTGGGGTTGAGAAGCGCGGCAAACCAGTCTCAAATTTTTAGAAGTGCAATAAGGGGGGTGGGCGACGAGCAAATGGTGGTCGCCATGTCTCTTGGGTTTTCCAAGTTGCAGTCTGTGCTCTACGTTATGTTGCCTCAAGTCGTTATTTACTCCACACCCGGACTTGGAAGCGAATATGCTCTTCTCGTTAAGGATTCCGCTTATGCTTTCGTTATCGGCGTTGTTGACATGATGGCCTACACAGACTGGATTAGAAAAGCCACTATGGACACTGTTACCCCTTATATTATCGCAGCTTTCCTCTACATCTTGCTAACTTTCCCGCTAGCCACATGGCTTGATAAATGGGGAAGTCGCAAAAAGAGGCAGTTGGGGTTAGAGAAGAAATGACAGAAGCCGACATAGTGATAGAGTGTAAAAACCTATGGAAAATATACAGAGATATCATAGCCGTCAAAGATGTCTCCCTACAAGTTAGGGAGGGTGAGATAAAACTCATATTTGGCCCCAGCGGTTCTGGAAAAAGCACACTTTTGAGATGTTTGGCAATGTTGACGCAACCAACAAAGGGTGATGTTTTCTTGAGAGGCGAGTGCTTAACAAAGCCCGGTGTTGACTTAAATAAGGCAAGAGCAAGAATAGGTTTTGTCTTTCAACATATCTACCTCTTTCATCATTTAACGGCGCTTGGAAACGTGGAGTTGGCATTAAAACACGTGTTGAAACTGCCAAAGGAGGAGGCTTATAAAAGGGCGATGGAAGCCCTTGCAGAGGTGAAAATGGAAAAATGGGCATATCATTATCCAGCCCAACTTTCCGGTGGACAGCAGCAGCGAGTAGGAATAGCAAGAGCCTTGGCTAGAAAACCCGACATTATACTGCTTGATGAGCCCACGTCAGCCTTAGACCCGGAATTAACAGGAGAGGTCATAGACACTCTGAGGGACTTGGCGAAGAAGGGAACAACCATGCTCATAGTAAGCCATGAAATGCCTTTCGCCAGAGAGATTGCTGATGAAATGATTTTCTTTGACGAAGGCACAATCGTTGAAACTGGGCCGCCTGAACACTTTTTCACAAATCCAACAAGTGACAGAGCCAAGAAGTTCATGACGAGGCTTATTAAACGGACGAGAAGGGAGTAAATGGAGTTCCTGCTAAAATATTTAGGCGATATCTTGCAAGGCTTTATTGTTACGGTAGAAGTAACCTTAATAGGCGTCTTTATTGGACTTGCACTCGGCACTCTCTTGGCCATCGGCGACCTTTATGGAGGAAAAGTTGCTTCAATACTCATTAGCATTTACACTGAATTTTTCAGGGGAAGCCCAATAATAATCCAGCTATTCCTATTTTACTACACAATACCATCACTGCTTAACACGCGGATGGATGGTTTTACAGTGGGGCTAATTGTTTTCGCTCTAAACAGCGCCGCCTACCAGAAAGGGTATATCAAAGGAGCTATGGAAGTCATTTCTGAAGACCAAATGTTGGCAGCTCTATCCATTGGGCTATCGAAGGTTAAAGCGATCTTTTATGTTATTATCCCTCAAGCTTTAAGGATAGTTATACCAGCGTGGAGCAATGAGTTCTGCTCCTTAACAAAAAGCACCTCCGCCCTTCTCGTTATAGCCGTTAAGGACTTAACATCAGTTGGCAACACCATCGCTTCTCATACATGGCGGTATATGGAAACGTTTCTCTTCATAGCCATAATTTACCTTGCATGGGTGACGGTTGTCGCTAAAATTGCAGACAAGGCTTATGAACGGGTGAAGATCCCGGGAATTGAAATTGCTGCTTAGTGCAAAACTTTTATTGCTTTACTTCCGCTTTTAGAATTAGGCGCGTAAGAGTTTGGGTGTTAATCTCCGCGATTTGGTTCCCAAAACCACTGTTAGGCTTGAGGATTTGAGTGGAAAATCTATCGCGATAGACGCTTACAATGCGCTTTACCAGTTTTTGGCAATAATCCGCCAGCCTGACGGCACCCCTTTGAAGGATAGTAGTGGGCGCATTACAAGCCATTTGAGCGGACTCCTTTATAGAACAAGCAATCTTGTAGAGTTGGGAATTAAGCCCATCTACGTTTTTGACGGGGTTCCGCCAGCCCTAAAGGAGGTTGAAATCAAGAGGCGTATGAAAGCTAAAGAAGAAGCCCTAATAAAGTATGAGCAGGCTTTGAAGGAGGGAAAAATTGAAGAAGCGCGAATGTACGCGCAAGCCACTTCACGTCTTAAGGATTACATGGCTGAGGACAGCAAACGCCTCTTAGATTTGATGGGAATCCCATGGATTCAAGCTCCCAGCGAAGGAGAAGCCCAAGCAGCCCATGTGGTTAAACGTGGAGACGCAGACTACTGTGCAAGCCAAGACTATGACAGCCTCCTCTTCGGCGCGCCAAGACTCATAAGGAACGTCACAATCTCTGGGAGGAGAA
This sequence comes from uncultured Candidatus Bathyarchaeia archaeon, assembly GCA_964501295.1. GTDB lineage: Archaea > Thermoproteota > Bathyarchaeia > Bathyarchaeales > Bathycorpusculaceae > JABFQN01. The sequence goes on from CAZCSF010000001.1 coordinate 364,914, forward strand.
AACTTCCAGGGAAAAACGTTTACATTGAGGTCGTGCCTGAAGTCGTTGAGCTTGAAGGGGTCTTAAAGGAATGCGGAATAACTTATGAGCAGCTAATAGACGTAGGTATCCTTGTGGGCACGGACTTTAACCCTGAAGGCGTGAAAGGACTAGGACCTAAAACTGCTTTAAAGCTTATAAAGGAGTATGGAAGTCTGGAAAATGCTTTGCTTTACATTAAAAATGCTGATTTTCCAGTTGAGCCGCGAAGAATTAAGGAAATTTTCCTGCATCCAAAGGTCACAGACAACTATAAGATAGAGTGGAGGGAGCCTGACGTGAATGGGGTTGTAGACTTTATTTGCAGGGAGAGAGATTTTTCAGAAGACCGTGTGAGAAAATCCTTAGAAAAGATGCAGAAAGGAATAGCCAAACTTAAGGGAAAAACAACTCTGGAGAAATGGTTCGGATAATTGGGCATAGGAAATCTTTAATCCACCTTACGCTGATAAAACAGTCTTCTCTAAAAGGTGAAAGAAGATGGACAGCCAAATAACGCTTCCCGTAGATGAACTCCCCAAAAACTGGTACAACATTTTGCCAGATTTATCTGAACCGCTTCCCCCTCCAAAAGAGCCGGAGACTGGCCCCTCGCGGATGGAGTTTTTATCCAGAACTATGATTAAGGAATGTTTAAGGCAAGAAATGGCAAGTGAGCGTTGGATTCCAATTCCAGAGGAAATTCGCGAGCTTTATGTTCACATGGGTAGACCTAGACCTCTTTATCGTGCAAAAAGACTTGAAAGACGTTTGGGACTTAAGAGGGTTAGGCTCTACTATAAGCGAGAGGATTTGTCTCCAACAGGTTCTCATAAAACCAACACAGCGGTCGCCCAAGCATATTACGCTATGAAAGAGGGGAAAACAACTTTAACAACCGAGACTGGCGCCGGACAGTGGGGAACAGCCCTTGCCTATGCAGCTAGACTTTTAGGCTTGGACTGTGTGATTTTTTGGGTTAAATCCGTTTATGAGTGGAAAACTGACAGAAGAACCTTAATGAAGCTTTTAGGAGCTAAGGTTTATGCTTCACCAAGCCAACAGACAAAAATCGGCAGAGAAGTTTTCTCCAAGAACCCTGAACATCCGGGTTCTTTAGGGATTGCAATTTCAGAAGGTTTAGAATATGCAGAGACCCATGGAGATTCGGTATACTGTCTAGGCTCAGTTTTGAACCATGTGCTTATGCATCAATCGATAATTGGACTGGAAACCATAAAGCAGTTCGAAATTATAGATGAAAAACCCGACTTGATAGTAGGCTGCCTTGGAGGCGGCTCAAACTTTGGCGGCATAGCCCTGCCCTTCATCGGCGAAGTCTTGCAAGGTAAACGAGAATGTGAATTTCTGGCGGCTCAGTCGCTTGCAGCGCCAAACCTTGTTAAAGGCGAATACCGTTACGACTTTTGCGATGTGGCCGAACATACTCCACTCTTAAAAATTTACACTTTAGGACATAGGGTTGAGATGCCGCCGATAAAGGCTGACGGTTTAAGGTATCATGCGGCAGCTCCGATAATAAGCCTTCTAAGACATTACAATATTGTGAAAGCAGTAGCCTACCCCACTGACGAGAGGGCAATTTTCGAAGCTGCGAGGCTTTTCCTTCAAAGTGAAGGATGGTTGCCCGCTCCAGAATCTAGTTACGCCATTCGTGCGGGGATAGATGAAGCCCTAAAAGCTGAAAAGGCTGGTGTTGAAAAAGTAATATGTATGAATATTAGTGGGCATGGTTTCCTAGACATAGCAGCCTACAGGGAAAAGTTAGAAATAAACTAAAAGTTGTTAAACTTTATGTCCATAACATCCAGTTAAAGGGACGAAGGCAACACCGCCGAGGTTTTCCTGCCTAATTTTCCCATCAACTTCCTTTGTCACTTTCATCAGGCTTTGGAAGAAGTGGACGCTTCCAATGGGGATAAGCATGATTCCGCCGTGTTTTAACTGTTCAATTAAGGGTTTTGGTATGTCTGGGGCTGCGGCTGTCACGAGAATTCTGTCGTAGGGCGCTTTTTCCAAATATCCAAGGGAACCGTCGGCGCAGATTATTGTTACACGGTCTCCGTATCCTGCTCTCATAATGTTTTTTCTAGCAAAATCGGCTAAACCTTCAATTATCTCCACCGTGTAGACGTGTCCCCACTCGCTTCTTGGGGCACTGTTTGGAGCCACTATTTCAGCTATCGTGGCAGCATGCCATCCTGAACCCGCGCCTACCTCGAGTACTTTATGGCCTACTTCCAGTTGGAGGGCTTCATTCATTATAGCTACCATGTTTCGCCTAGCCCAGCAGCAAAGCTGAACTATGTGGCGCTGAAACCGTTTGTCCAAAACCAATTGGAAGAGGCGTGTCCACAGCACTGTATGACTGCATGTTTTCTGGCAGAAACTTTGCCCGTGGTACAGCGTGCATTGCTTTAATTACTTTTGTGGAGCGGAGGATCCCTTCCTTTATTAGGTTCTCGATTAGTCTTTCCCAGTCTTTCTCCAACCCAAACGCACCAAGGTAAATAAATTGTGGAATAAGCATTTAACATATTTGTATTTCCAAACTGAAGATATGGTCTCTATTTTACAGTTACAGATTTTGCTAGGTTTCTTGGTTTATCTGGGTCGTATCCCTTTTCCACAGCCATGTAATATGCCAGAAGTTGCAGCGGAACAGCAAACGGTATTGGAGACAAAACATCCGGAACCCCTTTCGGCACTTCCACATAATCGTCGGCAAGTTTCTTGACATCTTCGTCGTCTTCTTCTATGAGTGCTATTATGGAGGCTCCTCTAGCCTTCATTTCCATGATGTTTCCCACAACTGTTTTGTGGGTTTCATCTTTGGGGCATATGAAAACTACTGGAAAGCCTTGCTCAACAAGGCTTATTGGGCCGTGTTTGCTTTCCCCAGCTGGAAAGGCTATGGCTGGAACGTAGGCTATTTCCATAAGTTTAAGTCTGCCTTCGTAGGCTGTAGCTGTGCTTATTCCCCGCCCTAAAAAGAAGAAAACCTCAGCATCCTTGTATTTTTTCGCTATGCCTTTAACTTTATCTTCCTGTGTCGCAATCACTGTTTCAACAATATCTGGCAGCTTCTTTAACTTTGCATCTATAAAGTCCATTTCGTCCTGTGAAATTTTACCCCTTTTCTTTGCCAGTCTGAGGGCAAGTTGGGCGAGAACTGAAAGCTGTGAAGTGAAGGTCTTTGTTGCAGCAACGCCGATTTCTGGTCCTGACTGTTGGCTTATGTATACTCTTGATACTCTGGTTAGGGTGGAGCCGATAACGTTTGTTAATCCGAGGACTGTTGCTGCCCTTTGGCGGGCGGTGTTCACTGCCGCCAGCGTGTCTGCTGTTTCGCCGGATTGGCTTACAGCTAAAATAGTGCTTTCGACGTTTACCGATTTTCCATACTGTTCGATGAATTCAGAGGCTATTACGGGGTATGTGGTTAGATAGGCGAGTTTTGAGAACATGTAGGATGCTGCAAGGCAAGCATGGTAGGATGTTCCGCAAGCCACGAGGAAGACTTCGCGGGCACGGTCAAGAAAAGTTGCCATCAAATCTAAATAGTGCTCTTGAAGTCTCAACGTGTTTCTTAAGCATATTGGCTGTTCGTGGATTTCTTTTAACATGAAATGTGGATAGCCTTGCTTAACAGCCATTTCAGGTGTCCAGTCGATGATTTTTGGTTCTCGTGTGACGAGGCTTGAATCTGCGATTTTTCTGATTTCGAAGCCTTCCATGGATAGGGTTACAAGTTCTCCATCTTCCACAATGACCGCCTTATTGGTTAGGGGTAGGAAAGCTGGGATGTCTGAAGCGCAGTACAACGCGTTTTCACCTAATCCTATCACGAGGGGGCTCTCGTGTCTGGTGCAAACTATTTTGTTAGGCTCTTTTGGAGAGATTACTGCGATGGCGTAAGAGCCTTCAAGCTTCCGAACAGTTTCAAGAACAGCGTCTACAAGACTTAGAAACGGATTGCCTTTCAAGGCTTCTTCAATTAAATGAGCAATGACTTCCGTATCTGTTTTGGATACAAAAATGTGTCCTTTATTCTCTAATTCAAGCTTCAATTCGGCGAAATTCTCGATGATTCCATTGTGAACTACAGCTATCTGCCCGCTGCAGTCAATATGCGGGTGCGCATTAACCATCAAGGGGGCTCCATGGGTGGCCCATCTGGTGTGACCGACGCCTATGCTTCCGGGCAAGTCATCAAGATTGTGGATTTTGTGAACATCGTCTATTTTTCCCCCGTCCTTTTTAATGTAGAGTTTCCCATCGTGGATTGTTGCTTCGCCGACCGAATCGTATCCTCTATATTCAAGTCTTTTTAGGGCTTGATGGATTAGCGGCGCAGCACTTCCTTCCTTTAGAATGCAGCCGAATATTCCGCACATTTGTAGGCCTCGTTGTCCTTTTGTAAGTTCTTGCCGTATTTTAGGGTTATTTTTATTTAATAAACATTTTTAAGAGAAAAATTTCAGTTCTAAAAATTTTTTATAATGGTTTTTCCGTTTTATGCCAGCGGTTTAAGGATAAACTTTTAACCATTTTCCAATAGTTTTTAGAAAAATTTTATAGCAGTTTCTCTATGTCAGCATCTTCCTTGCCAGCTCAGCTCCCAAAACCATGTTTTTCAGCTTTGCAAAGCTTACTTCCCATGTCCTTGTTCTTAAGCCGCAGTCTGTGCTCACATGTATTCTGCTTGGGTCGCCGATGGTGTTTACGGCGTGGAGGATTCTGTCCCTCACAAGCTTCGGCGGTTCAATGAAGTCTGTGTGGACGTCTATGACTCCTAAACCGTATTTTCCACTAAAGCCGTAATCTTCAAAAATTTTTAACTCCTTGTAACCCACTCTTGTTTCGCCTATTCCAGTTTGTCTGCTATCTCTATTAGCGAATTCGAGGGCTAGTTGGCTGCAGTTACGCAGTTGGCTGGCATATTTTGCCAAGACTTCGTAGTTGCTGTAGCAGTTGTGGAGGCTGAAAGTGCAGTTAAAGCCTTTAACAGCTTCATTGAAGGCTTCCACGAACAGCTGCATTTCTTCTTCGGAAGGGTTTGTTGTTGCTGCTGGTTCATCTATCTGAATCCATTTAGCTCCAGCCTTTACCAGTTCGTCTATTTCGGGTCTTACAACCTCCTTTATTAAATCAAAGATGAACTCCCTTCTTGCCGCAGTCTTTCTCTGTTTGAAATCCCTTATTTGGCTTCCCGCCTTCTTCTCGTAGTATTCGTTAAAGGTCCAGTCAACAAGCGTGTAGGGTCCTGTGAAAGGTACTTTCACCATTTTTTTAGTGTTCTCTTTTGTGAAAATGAACTCTTCAACATAGAAGGGTTTTGTGTATTTTGGCGTGGCTACGCATGCGGCTTTGTTAAAGTATCTGTAGTCAAAGGATTTTATATACCCTAAAAACTCGAAGCCTTCTACATTTCTTACAATGTGCTCATACATTTCCGAGCGCCACTGTTCCCCATCAAAAACCACATCTAGTCCAGCGGTTTCAAAAAAGCGGATGGCAAACTTCGCTGACCATTGAATCAAAACTTTCTTATCTTCTGGAGTTTGCGCTCCTTTTTTCAAAATTTTAACCAATTCTTTTAAATTTTCTATACTTAACCTTTGTCCCCAGTTCACCGCTTCTGCTATTTCCTTTTTTGAAAGAGTTTCACCTCTGTAGCCTTTAACTCTCCAAGCTGGTTTGGCAAGGCTTCCTATCTCTTGCGTTGGAAAAAGCTTATCCATTTTTGCTCAACTCGCTCTGTAGACGTTTCGTTACGTTACCAATAATTCTTATTTTCTCTTTAGCTCTTTCCCACGGGAGAAATTCTAAGTCGCAGTTTGGGCATATGAAAACGTCGCATATTTTTGATGGGTAAATGGATTCTATTATCTCTTCGGCAACTGTTGTAAGCTCTCTCTCATTTTCCGCTAAAGAATTGCGGGCGTCCACAAGTCCCAAAGCCACGCCTTTATCAAACGTATATTCTTTTAGTTTTTCTAAGCTCGTCTCGTATAGGTCTACTCCCAGATCGTCGACGGGAAAGTCCAAGGCATCGGGTAGAATCTGAGCGAAATCTCCGAAGAATGTTTGTAAACAAACCCTTGCTTTTACCCCCTTTACAGCTGTTTCTAGTGCATTTTTAACGTCAGCGAGAGTGTCTTTTGAAATTGGCTCTTTGAAGGGATTATAGACAAGCGCTGGCTCGCTTAGCTGAATGTATCTGAAACCTCTTTCAGCAAGACTTCTAATTTCCCCTCTTAGAATTTCGGCGTATTTGAACAGCAATTCCGTCTCATTTTTGTAGAAATTGTTTTCAGAAAGTTTTGTAAATGTGTAGGGGGCTGGCAAAACTGCTTTCCATGGAAGGGTACTCGGCAAATATTCAGTGTACGTCATTTCTAAGGTTATGTCTTTTTCCCGCTGTAACTCTCCTAAAACTACGGGTTTTCTATAAAATGTGTTGTTGTTAAACCATCTGGCAAGGGCTCCAATTTTTACGCCTTTTAGGTTTTCAGTGTATGGTCTTAAGAGGTCTTGCCATTTGAGCATGCCATCTGTGACGTAGCTGAGCCCAGCTGAAACCTGTGCCTCTACAACTTCGGTTGTGGCTTTTTTGAAGGCTCTTTCCAGCTCTTCTTTGTTAACCCTTTTTCTGTCGTAGGCTCTGGTTGTTTCGATGAGCTCTCTTGGTCTTGGAAGGATTCCCGTGACATAACACCCAATCATCTATTCACATCCAATTTCTTAGATACCTTTGGCGTTTGTGTGGTGAATAGTAAAATCTAGGATAGGGTAGTTAAATCTTCAGCTTGCGTTAACTATCTGTTTTGCCTCGGACAGACATCGCAACCTTAATGAAAATTTTAATAATAGAGGCGCCTCTATGCTTATGACAACCATGAACAAAAAACTGTTGCTCCACGATGACGGTAAAACCCGTAAAGTTAAAGAGATTACAGTGTTTGAGGACCCGCAGAAACTCAAATTGATTTTGAACAAGCTTAGTTGGAGGATTTTGACGCTGGTTTCTGAAAGGGAGATGTATCCACTTCAAATAGCCAAGGAACTGGGAATCCACGAGCAGAAAGTCTACTATCACGTAAGGAAACTGGCAAAAGCCGGAGCAATAACAGTTGCCCGCCAAGAGGGGAAAAAGGGAGCCATAGCCAAATATTACAGGGCAACTTCGCCAGCCTTTGGGATAGAGCTGCCCTACGGATACAAGGCGATGGAAAGAGTGTCGTCGGCTTTGGTTAGCGAGCATGTTGAAAAATTCTTCGGAGAATTCATTGGCGAAAACGGAACCTTTGATGGGAAAATAGTTGTGGGCAGTCCATTGCCTCATGGACCATTTAAAACAAGCGCTAGGGATGGGCATTATGCTTCTCATTTGGCTTTCTTTCTTGGACAGTTTGCCCGTATGCCTGAAGACTTCGCCATAAAACTTGACGTGGATGTTAAAGCTGAGAAGGAAGAGAAGAACAATCTAATTCTTGTGGGCGGACCGGGAACAAACCTTTTGACACAGGAGTTGAATGATTATCTGCCAATAAAGTTTAACATACAACCGTCAGAGCAAGGCTTTTTGTTTGGAGGGTTAGTGTCGTCTAAGACTAGGCAAGTTTACACGGCTGACAATGTGGGACTTGTGGCGAAAATTGTGAATCCGCGGGATGCAAGTAAACGAGTCATAGTTTTGGCTGGAAACAAGGCAGTAGGCACAAAGGCATGTGTTTTGGCTTTAACAAACTTCTGGAAGGAAACCCTAAAAGAGTATAGGGGTGAAGACACGTTTGCAGCGGTTATTCAAGGTTTCGACTTAGACGGCGATGGAAAAGTGGACTCAATAGAGGTTCTTGAATAGCCATGATAAAGGTTCGCGAAGCCGCTATAGAAGATTTGCCACTAATAGTTGCGCTTATAAAGCAGAACAATGAACCCTTAAACGAGGACTTGGCTGTGTTTTTTACGGTGAAAATCCGAATGAGGAGTATAAGCTTTTTGTGGCAGAGGAAAACGGCGAAACAGTTGGCTTTTCAAGGGTACACTTTTATAGGTGGAACAAAAGCGCAACGTCATAAGCCTACTTGTGGAGTCTAAATATAGACGAAGGGGGATAGGGACTCTTTTGCTGAAGGCTATGGAAAATTTTGCGAAGGAAAGGGGAGCAGGAGTCCTCATGTTCGATACAGCAATTGACAATATTCCAGCCTTAAATCTCTACTTTAAAAACGGCTTTAAAATCTGCGGTTACAACAGCAAGCTTTACGATGATAAAACAGCATTGTACCTCGCCAAAGAACTGTAATCCATCCAACAATGGGATGTTGTCTATGAAAGCAATCGAAGTAATCAATGCTTTTGGTCATAAAAACATTAAAGCGGCTCACAAAACCACTTTGGAAATTACAAAGGAGAAAGAGTTATCGTTGAGGGGTGACTGTGTTATTGCAGTTGCAGCGGATAAGGGCTTTCCGGAGCTTAATCCCAGGTTTAAGCGGTTTCTCCTAAGCGAAAGTGCAAAACTAACCATTTTAATTGATGCTGCTGGAGTAACCGACACCGTTCATGCCCTTGGTAGCCCTAAATTGGTTCTGACGCATCCGACGGATTTGGTTGTTAGAAAAAGCAACTACATCTGTAGAAGGACGTTGGCAATATGCGCAGACAAAGCGGCATGCAATATCTCAAGAAGACTTGTGGCGATGCTGCAGAACCCGAAACAGAGGGTCAAAATAACTTTAATAGTTGAAGTTTAACGTATTTCCGCGTCTAACACAGCTTGCCACTCATAAGGGGCGGTTTCACGGATAAGCCTCATGAAAAGAATTTTCTCCACCTTTCTCCCAAACTTTTCAATCTCCTTCTCGAATTGGATTTTCAAGCTTTCCCAAGAATCTGATAAACTGACAAAACTGTAAAAGTGTATGATGCCGCCTTCGGGTTTTAATGCTTCACATGCAGCGCTTATAAACTCCATGGATTTTTCCGGCAAATTCATGATAACGCGGTCTGCCACTCCACGGAGTCTTTGCCTAACAATCTGTTTTGCGTCTCCCAGAAGCGGGTGAACTTTCCCCTCAACTCTGTTTAGCCTCGCATTCTTTTCTAAAAAGGCAATTGCGTCGGGGTTTATGTCTATGGCGTAAACCTTCACATTTTCATGGGTTTTGGCAATCAGTATTGTATATGGTCCTACTCCGGCGAACATGTCTATGATGGTTTCGCCTTCTTTAACTGTGGATGCTACTCTTTTATGCTCGTTAGATAAGCGTGGTGAGAAGTATACGCGGGTTAGGTCCACGTAGTATTTGCACCCGTGTTCTTTGTGTATGGTTTCGGTTCTGTTTTCTCCAGCTATGTGCGTGAATTCTCTTAAGCGGTATTTGCCCTTCACAGGTCCAGCCTTAGCCAAAACTGTTCGCACGTTTTTGTGGGATTGCATTATAGCGTTTCCTATTTCTGTTTTGTAGGCTTCAAGTTCTTGTGGAATTTCGATTATAGCTATATCTCCGACAAAGTCCATTGCGCGGGGAAGGCTGGCTAGAAAGTGCGGTGGAAGCTTTCCATCCAAAACTTCAAATAATGTTGTTGGATGTTTTTTCCTTTCTTTGAAGGTGTATGTTGAAATTTCGAGGTTTGGAATCATTTTCTTCAGCATTTTAAGTTCTTCTTGTAGAAGGTTTCGAGTTATGGGGATGTAAATGTGCGTGCTGTTTCTATGTATTTCAAGTTCTTTGTCAATTACGCCGAGTTTATTGGCTGCGGTTATGGCTTTTTCACTGCTGATTTTTGGTATTTTAAGGCACAAAGAGTTTCTGGGCATTAAACCACGAGGCGCCTTAATGTCTACTCTATTATTTTGAAAAAGTCCCTTTCAGTTATTATGCCCACAAGCTTCTCGTTTTGGACAACTGGCAATGCGCCGAGGTTTTTCTCCCGCATTATTTTCGCTGCTTGTCCTACGTCTGCTTCTGGCTCGATTGTTGCAACGGTTTTTGTGGCTATTTCTAGGGCTGGCGTGTTCAAAACCTGTGTTATTGCTCCAGATTGTAAATGTTTGAAGATTTCACCCGAACCAAAAAAGCGTATGATGTCCATGGCGGTTATTATGCCTACGACCTTGCCTTCCGCAACTATTGGAAGCCTTCTAAAGCCTTGCATAATCATTGTTTTTTCTGCTTCAAAAATTGTTGTTTTCGGCAATGCTGTAATCACTTTTTCCGTCATTAATTGGGAAACTTTCACTCCGCTTATTCTGTCTGCGAACATGTGGGCTATGTCCCTTTCAGTTATTATTGCTCTGACATGGTTTTCCTCGTCGACAACTGGCAAGCCGCCAACGTTTTTCTCTTTCATTAGCTGGATTGCCTCGCTTATTTTTGCTGATGTTTTAACAGAGAAAACTTTCTGGGTCATTATGAGTTTTATGGGTTCGTTTATGGCTTTGAAAAGGTTTCCGGCGAACTTTTGCTGGATTATCTCAAATTTTCTGCCGCCTCCAAGATAGTCAACTATGTCTGTGGCGGTCACTATTCCCGTTAGAGTTTTTGTTCCCGGGTCGGCTATGGGGATTCTGCGGAATCCTTCTTTTGTCATTATCTTGATGGCATCATGAATCGGCGTTGTGGGAGCCATTGTGATGACTGGGCTTTTTGCTATGTGCAGTATTTCGCCTTCCCGCCTTCTAGTTGAAGAGTCCTTTAGGGAAACTGGTCCCTTACCCCGCAGGGTTCTCCTAAAAGTTTCTCTACTCAAATTAACCCCTCTTCTATTTAACAATCAGCCTCGCTATATCTTCACGGTCCACTATGCCTATTAGCTTTCCGTCCTCATCCACGACGGGAACTCTTCCAATATTCTTTGAAACCATTATTTTTGCAACCCTTATCGCCTTTATGGACGGCTGAACCGCCACCACATTGGTCTTCATAATGGCTGAAATTTTTGTTGAAGCGCGGTGTCTTCCCTTGTGGGACTCAAAAGTTGGCAGTAATGCTCCGCTTTCAATAAGGTCTTTCTGCGTTATAATTCCAACAAGCTTGCCTTTTGCGGCGACGGGCAGTCCTCCTAACGATTTGTTTTGCATTAAACGCCAAACATTGTCAATCTCGTCTTCCGGAGAACACACTAAAACGTTTGTTGACATTATTTCAGAAACAGGTTTTGCCAGTTTTTCAGGGCTTGTCCTTATTATGTTTTCTATGAAGTTTTCTAGGCCTAGCACTCCCTTCAGAATTTTTTCCGTTAAAGTGTTAACAACTGGTATGCACCATTCGTCTAGGCGAATCATTGTTTTAACTGTTTGGAAGGCGTCGTCTCCATTTGTGGCTGTGTGTTTTGGGCTCGCCATTATGCCTTTAACCTTTATGGGCGAAACGGATGAGGATATGGTCATTACTGCGCCGCGGGAAACTATTCCCAAAAGTTTTCTTTCCATGTTTGTAACTGGAAGGATTCTTAAGGAAAAGTCGCGTATAATTGCACGGGCTTTTGTTGCCAACTCATCCTCATAAATGGAAGGGTGTTTTTCGTTTGCTATTTCTCCAACACGCAAGAAATCGCCCCTTTTTCATTCTTCGCTTTCTAACTCGGCTCTGCAGTCTTCGCAGAGGAACTCGCCGTTCGATTCTCTTAGGTTTTCCGACCACCCGCCGCATCTATCACAATAACCAACCAAAGAAGATTCTTCTTCGGCTATTGCTTGCGCCATGTTTTCACCTTCTATTAGGGCTTTCTCCTGTATTGTCTCTATGAGTTCCGGCATCACGCCTAAAATATCCTTGCTTGAAACAAGTCCAATCAGCTGTCCCTTATAGACGACGCCCAGTCTTCTGATGTTCAGTCTGCTCATTTTTCGGGCTGCTTCACTTATTGTTTCGCTGGGTTCTATTGTTATCAGAGGCGAGGTCATGACATCTTTAGCCTTTAACGAGTCTGGTTTTAGGTTTTTGGCAAGCACTCTTGTGACAAGGTCTCTTTCTGTTATGATTCCTATGGGTTTTCCTTCCTTGTTTGTTACTATTATGCATCCTAAACCATGTTTATCCATGAGTTTTGCCACATGGTTCGCCGTTGCTTCTTCCTCTACGGTTATCACTGGGCTGCTCATAACATCCCTAACCAGCATTCTAGCCCTTAAACCAATTTCAGCCATTATCCTTCATCCGCTAGCTTATGCTTACGCCTTTTGCTTTTCACTCAACTCAAAATAAAAAGAAGCATTTAAAACTTGTCATGTTCCATGTTGCTGATAACAATTATTAATTGGGTCAAAAGAAGAGGGAAACTTATTAGTACCTAGCCAGTATCGTTTTTTCGGTTGGGAGAAACACATGTTGAGAACAAACGTTGATAAGCTTGTTAAGATTTCAGTCGTGGGAGAGGTAGCCAGCCCCGTATATGGAAGGGGCGTATACAACATTTCAGCTGAAGGAGTTCCGATGGTTCTGCCGGGAGTGGGCGGAATAACCTACAATGTTAGAGTTGGTGACCCTGCATGTGGTTGGGAAGCCGACCATGTTGAACCTGGCGTAAGCATAGAAAACAAGGAGAACGATCCTCGTTACGGACAAGGCGCTAACACTGCTTTAAACGTGCTTTCATGTGTTGGAAACGAAGCTGTTGTGGTTTCAGGCGATGCAAAAGGAGCAAAAGGCGTTGTCACTGGTAAACATGGCGGAATAGAGCATGTGCTTGTGGATTTTCCGTTGGAAACCCTTGAAAAGCTTATGCTTGGAGACAAAGTCCTCGTAAAGGCTTTTGGTGTGGGTTTAAAGCTTTTGGATTTTCCAGAAATCAAAGTTATGAATATGGACCCCCGTTTCCTAGAGGCTTTAGACCCAAAACCAAACGGCGGCAAACTGGAGGTTCCAGTAACGCATATAATTCCGGCGGCTGTCATGGGTTCAGGTTTAGGCGCAAATCAGACGTATTCAGGCGATTATGACATACAGCTCTTCGACGAGAGTACGCGTCGGGAATATGGGCTTGACGATTTGAGGCTTGGCGATTTGGTGGCGATATTGGATGCTGACCACTCTTATGGAAGAATTTACAGAAAAGGCGCTGTTTCAGTGGGCATAGTTGTCCACACTAATTGTGTTACTTCGGGGCATGGACCTGGCGTCACAACCCTTTTCACATCATCCACTGGGAGAATTATTCCAAAAATCGACTCGAAAGCCAACATCGCCTCAATTTTGAAGTTACGGACAGATATATAAGCAAGGGCGCTTATACCAGTGTTAGAGCAACTGTGAGATGTTAATGTATGCCCTACAAGAGGAAAAGTCGGGGAAGATCAAAAGGCTCTAAAGGCAGAAGCGGCTTCGTCCAATGTGCCAACTGCGGGGAACTTGTGCCTAGGGATAAAGCTAAAAAGGTAACGCGGAGGCTTTCTTTGGTTGATCCCGCTTTAGCTAAGGAACTGCGGCAAAAAGGCGCTTATATTTCAGCGCCGGTGGACACTAAATACTATTGTGTTTCGTGTGCTGTGCATTATGGTATTGTAAAGGTTAGAGCTAAAGAAGAACGTCGTTTTCGCACTGGCAGAAGATTCTAATTTAGGCTTTTTCCCTTTTCTTTAATGTCTTGTAGGTGTGGAGGCTTCTCTGCAGCACTGTTATGTTTGTGAGAACTGCAAGAATTATTATGCCAGCTTCCATGGCGCCTTTGAGAAAAATTTCCGTTAGACTTGCAGCTGCAAGTATTATTATGCGTTCAGCCCTTTCCGCTAAGCCCACGCTTTCCATTTTTATGTCTGCTGCTTCTGCTCTGGCTCTGGCGTAGCTTACCAGCAACGAGCCTACCAACGCTATAAGCCCCCATGGAAGGGTGCAGAACCCGCCGAGGATTATACCCGCATAAACCGCTGAGTCCGCATATCTGTCTAGCAGAGAATCCAAAAAGCTTCCGAAAGGCGTTGTTTTTTGGCACAGTCTTGCCAAGGCGCCGTCTAGCATGTCGCAGTACCCCGACAGCAAAAGCAAAAACACTGCCAAAGATAGGTTTTGACGTCCACTGAAGTAAGCCAGAGCCGAAAGCAAGGCTAAGACTATGCCTAAAGCGCTTACAGCGTTGGGCGTTAACCCTAATGTGTTGGCTGCTTTTGCTTGTGCCGCCATGGCTGACTGCACTTTGGCTTTAAGCTTTGTCAGCATGTTGTTTCGCTTTTTCTGTGTGGCAATTCTTATTTAAGAATTAGGCATGATAAAGTGGCATAGGGGTGTTAAGGTTTGATAAATGTGGCTAAGGTTAAAGTTGACGAAAAAACATGTTTAGGCGTTAAAGTGGAGCTTCCAGAATCACCACCGCTGCTGCTGATAGTGGCGGAGAAGGGCTTTGTCATGTGCGGTTTCCTAAACATTGAAGCAGCGGAACGCCTCGGCGTGGCAGCAGCCATGGTCAGCGGAGTAAAAACCTTTGAGGACGTTTTAAACGCTGAAGTTAAAGCCGCCACAACAAGGGCTAGGGGCTTAGGCGTGCAGTTGGGAATGCGGGGCGCAGAAGCCTTAACGCGTATGATGTAAAGCTTAAGGCAGTCCCTCCTCTAAGTTTTTCCATGAATTTTTGGCTGTCGAAAAAGCCAATAGCGACTAGCCCCTCTATAGATTTTGCTAAGCCTCTTTCTTTTGCGGTTCGGTTATGAAAAGGGCTGTCGCTACTGCTGTGAAGGCCATAGCTGTTAACAAGAGAAGGAATGGTATTATCGTCGAGACCACTTCATATAGGAAGCCGCCTAAAAGCAGTGCTACAGACCCGAGGAGGCAGTCTACAAAATTTGAAAATCCCAAAAGTTTTCCTCTATATTCTTTTGGGGTTAAGTCTGCTTGGAGGGATGGATATGCGGTAAAGGCTAGGACGTTGCATATCGCAGAAAACGCCGAAAAAGCATACAATCCCGCCGGGTTGCCGTGCAGAAACAATGCCATTCCAAGGGCTCCGGATGTGGAAGACAGAACTAAGGGTTTTTTCCTGCCAATTTTGTCCACTAGTTTGCCTACGGGAAGTAGTGAGCAGTAAAATGTTATGGAATTGACGGTTTGTAGGATTGCCCATTGGAGCTCATCAACTCCCAAAACTTCGTTTGCGTAAAGCACATAGTAGGGTATGCATATTCTGACAAAAAACATTAGGGGTGTGAAGATAAGGAAAAGGTGGAGCATTGTTTTTAGAACGATTCTCCAGACGGTTATGCATTCTTTAAAAGCCTTAGGATATTCCTTCAAAAACTCCGTTAAGGAAAATGTAGCTTTTTTAGATTTTAGAGTTTCTTTTAACCTAAGGAGCATTATTCCAGAAATAAGCCAACATATCGAGACTGCCAAATAGGCTGTTCTCATGCCAAGCACTAAACCATATTTTAGATACAAGATTCCAGCAACAACTGGAGAAAAAATGAAGTTACACCAGCCAGCATGGAAAGCGAATAGCCCAAACCACGCTTTTCCGGTGGAAGGGAGTCTGCAACAAGCGCTGACATTGCCGGCTGGGCTATGGTGACTACGCCTATTAGTAGTTCGCCTAAAAGGATGAAGTGCCATGTTGGAGCCGTGGCGAAGACAAGGTATATGAGGGTTCTGGCAAAGCTTGCGCCTACGATTAGGGCTTTTCTTCCTCTCTTGTCCGCCCAGTAGCCGCCTGCCAACTGCAGAAAAGCCATAATAAACCATGATGCTGACAAAATTGAGACTATTATGAGGGGTGAGCCGCCCAAAGACTCAACGTAAAGCGAATAATAAGTGTCTGGAAGGAGATGGGCGAAATCCGTAAACGCCCAGACCACCAGAAGTATTAAGATGTTTCTGAAAACGAAGCTTAACTCATTTCTTAAACGATTTAACATTGGTTGTTTGAATTATTTTCTAACAATCCTAATAAGTGCTTCCCAGCATACCACTAAACTGGCTAGAGGGGCATGAGCTCATCGAAGGAGGCTGTTTTAGAGGCTGTTGCTTCAGAGGTTAGAGCCTGCACAAGGTGTGGTCTTTGGAAAACCCGCAAAAACGCTGTTCCAGGCGAAGGCAGCGCAGACGCAAAAGTAATGTTTGTTGGAGAGGCTCCGGGCTACTGGGAAGATGTCGAGGGTAAGCCTTTTGTTGGGGATGCTGGAAAATTTTTGGACATGCTTTTGGCTGAAATGGGGGTTTCAAGAAGCCAAGTCTTCATTGGAAACGTTTTGAAGTGTCGCCCGCCTAGAAATCGTGAACCAGCACCAGCCGAAATTGAGGCTTGCACGCCTTATTTGGATAGGCAGATAACAACCATAAAGCCAAAACTCATAATCACTCTTGGAAACTATTCAACAGCCTACATTTTCTCAAAGGCTGGGCTATCCTTCAA
The DNA here is from genome assembly GCA_964501295.1 of uncultured Candidatus Bathyarchaeia archaeon. Taxonomy (GTDB): domain Archaea; phylum Thermoproteota; class Bathyarchaeia; order Bathyarchaeales; family Bathycorpusculaceae; genus JABFQN01. Next base: position 381,300 of record CAZCSF010000001.1, read on the forward strand.
AGGCATAACAGAAGCGAGAGGAAAATTTTATCAGGCGAATGTTTTGGGCTTGGCAGTAACTCTCTTTCCAACCTTTCACCCAGCGGCGGGGCTTTACAGTGCCAAATACAAGCAGTTGCTTATAGAGGATTTTAGGCTGCTTAAGGTGAAAATTTTGGATTTAGATAAAGATAACCCGAGATAAAGCTAATAAGAACCATTAAGCTAAACAATATGTTTAGCGTATGTTGAATAGTGTTGAATTGAAAGGAAAACAGCTTTAGGATTTCATCTGCGCTCTTATAGGTTTTTGATGGCAGTTCCGCCAACAAATCCGCAAGCCTAACCTGTTTGCCTTCTTCAATTTCTACAAGCCTCCAGCCCACCTTCTTAACCAGCATGCTTTTTGTGCTGGATACCGCGTTTTTTCAACCACACTTTTTATGGAACCTAAACCTACAGAACCCGTTATTTTTGGGAATTTTCCAGTCGAAAGGTATTGCATAAAGCGTAAGCCGTCCTCGAACATGGCAAGGTTGTTGAAGAGCACGTAAACCGTTTTGCCTTCCGCCTCAAATTTTTTGGTTATTTCGCCAAGTCGCCTCAGCTCCCCATCTGTGTACTGGTAGTAGTAGAGTTCCTTGCCTAAACCGTGCAGTCGGAAGTAGGCTGTTTGGCTTGTGTAGGCTGGCAGAACCCGGAACGGGTCTGTTACATGCACAACGTCTAGCTGGTTTAAAACTTGGCTTAGCTTCTCATAAACTTCTGGTTTTTCCCATTCCGGTCCACGTGTTTCCCAAACAAGGGTTAAGTCTTCACGGTTCACAGCCTCAAAGAATTTTTCTGCTTCGTTGAGCTTGTCTGGGCGGAAGGAGCCGGGTGTCTGTATCAGCAGTATTTTCGCCTTTAATGTTTTGCATATTTGCTTCATTTGTTCGAAGGCTTTTCTGCTTGTTTCATCCAACCGCATTTTCGCCTTGTGGCTTATGTCTTGGTGGGCTTTGACTGTAAATTCGAATTTTTCTGGTGCTTTTTCACGCCATCCCTTGACGGTTTCTAGGCGGGGGTATTCGTAAAATGTAGTGTTTAGTTCCACGAGACTGTAGTTTTCGAAGTAACGTTTCATAGAAGTTGGGAAACCACAACATCCAACTTTTATCAAGGTTTTTTCCCGTTTAAGTGCTTACTTTTGGCGGCGGACGAACAGCTTTCCCGAGTTTTCTGTGCAGTGCAATGCGGTAAAGCTTTCTTAAAGATTTTACAAGTTGTTCAACGTTTGGTAAAGCTGAATAGATTAGGGGTATGCGGTCATATTCCGCCAACTGAATCGAGTATTGGTCTGGTTTGGCGCCGTGGAAAACAACAACTTTCGGCTTTAAACTGCTCATCCGCACCAGCATCATAGGCGTGTTTTCATTTCCAATGTTTGTGAATATGAGGGCTCTTTCAGTCGTGGCGCCGAAAAGCTGGGAATACTCCAAACCTGAAAGCGTTTCAACCGTTTTTTTGCTGTCGACAATCGTGTAGCCGTAAACCTCCTTAACGTCTAAGCTTGAACACGCCACAACCTCGCCTTTAATGGCTTTACACAAATATTCGACGCGAACTGGAATTGGAAACTCCCGCAAGTCTAAAACAGCCATGCTGGGTGAGCTTGTCAGTTTGGCGAATTCACGGATGAAACGGCTTCCCCTCTCCTCATCAATCTTTAGCAAAGCCCAAACAAAACGGCGCACAAATTTTGTTCCCGGGCTTTTTCGCCTGCCGCTTTCATAGTCGCTTATCACTGAAGGCGAAAGCGTCATTTTATCGGAAAGGGTTGTCTGCGAAACGGCGAAAAGCTCCCGCCACTTTCGCATGGTGGCTCCAGGCTTATTTGAGAGGATAATTTCGCCGGCAATTCTTCTTGCAAGAACTTCGCGAATGCTGGGAGACACAGACATGTAAACGTTACCTTCCAGTCCGCCATTTTTCTCCCTAAGCATGCAAGTATAAAACTGTACCGCTTGTATGCAAATAAAAAAGAAAGGGTGTGGGTTAGATGATGGATTCTCTGTTGAGTGGAAAAGCTGTTGTAGCCCTAATATCTTCAGCGCCTAAAACAAACTGGGTGACTCTGTTTAAACCTATGCCGCAACCCGAATGCAGAACATTATTATGCTCCTTATAAAAGTCAAGGTACCAGTCAAAGTCTTCTATGCTTCCGCCTTTTTCGACAAGCTGCTTAAACATTGTTGAGTTTACAAGCCTCTCATAAAGCCTTTCATATCGGTATTCCCTTTCAGCTGCGCCAACTGCCTCTCCGCTCATTGGCAATAGCAGATCTGCGCTGTTTACAATCTCTGGGTTTTCGTCGTTTTCCCGCATGTTAAAGAATTTTATGGCTTTTGGGAAATGGGTGGCAAACAGTGGCTTGTTTCCATTCATTTGGACAAGGGATTTTTCATGGTGGCTTCTCAAGTCGTCGCCCCATTTGACACCATAATCCGCTAAAAGTCCAACAGCCTCCGTGTACGTTATCTTTTCAAACGGTTTTTTAACCCTCCTAAGCCTTTCAATGTCCACGTTTAAAAGCTGAAGCTCCCTTTCTCTTTCGCTGAGGACGCAACCAATCATGGAGCAAATGACGCCTTCGATGTGTTCCAGCAGCTCTTTGAAGTTTCCCGCAAACTCCAACTCCACAAGGGTAAACTCTGTCAAATGCCGCTCATCCACTGCAGGTTCAGCCCTGAAACTTGGTCCGATACACCAGACCTTGCCGAGGAAAGGTGTGAGCACTTCAAGGTAGAGTTGGGCTGTTTGGCTTAAGTATCGCCTACGTCCAAAATAGTCCACTTCAAACATTGTTGCAATGTTTTCACACGCTCCCGTTGCCTTTGTCAGATGGGGAACAACAACTTCGACGAAGCCATGCTCCTCAAAATATTTTCTTGCTCCTTTTAGAAGGCTCGACTCGATTTTGACGACGGCGTTCAACTCCGCTGTTGGAAGCAGTTTATGTCGGTTTTTCGTGTCTTTCAGAAGGCTTAAGGCTTTTCCACCGGTTTTTTCAGAAATTTTTCCAATCTCACTAAGTTGGGTCTCCACGACCCACACCGAGCATTTAAAGTTCAACCATATAAGCCTTTTTGACAAACTTGTTGAAAAGTTCGGCTAATCTATGAAAACTAGGAATATTCCCACCACTATAAAGATGGAGCCCAGAGCAACCTTAGCGGTTACCTTTTCATGGAGAAAAGCGATGCCCGCTAATGTTGAAAAAAGCGGGGTTGTTGAAGATATTGGAACGGCTTGTGCTTCTGGAATTTTAGTGAAGCTGAAGGTGAGAAGGAACCATCCGAGTCCTACAGCTATGAGTCCTCCAGTCAACAGCATAGCCGTTGTTTTCCATTCCGCTTTTATGAAAGCCTCGTTTCTACTAGCTAGCGTAAGGATTAGAAGGGAAAGAGCAACTGCCAATATTCTAACAGTGTTTATGGCGTAGGCATACTCTAGACTAGAAGTTTCCCTCACAGCCAAATTAATCATAGAAATGCTTATAGACCAAGCGATGGCTGTAGAAAGGGCGAAGGCTAACCCTTTCACGTGAAGTTTTCTCCATGCTTTAACTGAGGCGTTTTTCGCCTCTCTGCTTAGAAGCCAAATTCCTAAAACTATTGTCACTGCCCCGAGAAGGATTTGAACGGTTATGTTTTCTCCAGCCAAAAGGTAAGCCCAAACAAGACTAAAAAGGGGATAAGTGCACGTTATTGGAACCGCCCTTGAAACACCGATGATTTTGAGGCTTAACATGTAAAGGGTGTCGCCAAGCCCCAAGCCGACCACACCGCTGGCACAAGCAAGAAAAACAGCTTGAATCGGTAAGTCTGTTAAAACCCTAATTTTTCCAATAAAAGCAAGAAACAAAACTAAAATAAGGCTGGTTCCGATGCACCGCAAGGTGTTCGCCGACAAAGGAGTGGTGGCAGCTAAAGCCCTCTTGTACAAGACGGCTGCAACTGTCCAGCACAAGGCTGCTCCCAAAGCTGCAAACTCGCCTATCATTAAACGTCCAACTTTGTGGCGTTGAAGGAAAACCGTTAAAGATGCAAATATTTAACCATTTTCAAAATACTATGGTTGATGCGAAATGCAGTTCATGGTTTATTGGTGTGCTGATGTTGCTGCAAAGTTCCCAGAACTAGCCATAAGCATAGGCACAATAAGCAACGTGTCAGTGGAAAGAGAAAACGTGGAAATTCGAGAATTAAAAAAGGCGTTGTATTCAGAGGTAAAGGCGAAACACGACATTGAAAAGCTTAAAGAAAACCCAGTTGTCCGAGCCTACAGAGACTTTTACTGGAAACTTGGCATAGACCCCACAAAAACAAGACCTTCAGGCGAAGCGCTGCTGAGGCGCGTTTTACATGGCGGAGAGCTTCCCACAATTTCAACAGCCGTGGACGTCTACAATTTAGCTTCGATGAAAACCATAATCCCCATAAGCGGCTTCGACAAGGATAGGCTTTTCCCGCCCTTCAATGTGCGGTTTGCAGAAGACGACGAGCCTTTCACTGGGATTGGAACTGAAAAAACCACACCGTTAAAAAGTAACATGCTGGTTTTAGCTGACACAAAAAGGGTTTTGTGCATTTACCCCCACAGAGATGCAGACCCGACAAAAATCACAGAAAAAACAAAAAACATATTGCTAGTTGCATACGGCGCGCCTGGAATAACCGAGCAGCAACTGGAAGAAGCAGTTAAAACAGCTTTAAATTATATCAAGACAACTTGCGGCGGCGAAATTGAGACAATAAAAGTTTTTAAGCCCACATCCAAATAGGTGTGAGGGTGCCTTCACGCTTGTCTTTCCGCGATAAAATAGAGGAAATAGCAAAAAACAAGGAGACAAACATTGTTTTAGCTTTGGATTTTCCCTTTGAAAAGCCGGAAAACCGTCACACTCTTTACGAAAAAGCTGAACGTGTTTTGGAAGCAGTCCACCCATATATCTGTGCGGTGAAAATTAATTATCACCTCATTTTGCCGTTGGGCATTTTTGATGGTTTGCAGAAACTTTTGGAAAAGGCGCATGAAAAGGAGCTTATGGCAATAGTGGATTCAAAGATAAACGATATAGGTGCCACAAACCAAGTTATCGCCCAATACTATTTTGCTGCGGGCTTCGACGCGTTGATAGCGAACCCCTTCGTCGGGTGGGAGGAAGGACTAAAACCCACCTTTGAAGTTGCCAGAAAACTGCAGAAGGGCGTAATCCTCCTCATTTACATGAGCCACAAAGGGGCGGACGAAGGCTACGGACAAACAGTTGTCGACACAGAAACAGGGTGGAAAACACCACAATACCTCGTATTCGCGAAGAAAGCACCAAAATGGGGCGCTGACGGCGTTGTTGTCGGAGCCACATACCCAGAAAAGATAAAGGAAGTTCACCAAGTGCTCGGCGGAAAAATCCCAATTTACTCACCGGGCATTGGACCTCAAGGCGGAATAATTGAATCAGCATTGCGGGCGGGTACACGTTTTCTCATCGTGGGGCGGGCGATAACCCTTTCGGAGAACCCAGCAGATTCCGCTGAAAAAATTAGGAATCTTGCTTGGCAATGCCTAACAACCCGTTACTAGGTTTATTTTCTAACTTAATACAAATGGACTACGTGTCAAAATTAACCATTAGCATTTAACATCGAAATTGTAAGCTTCCCTATTAGCGTTCTCTTCTTTCCCACAGCTCTTTTTTGAGCAGGTCTCTGACTGCTGACCTTATGGCGGCGCTTCTGCTGGGGTACATGTTTGCCCTAACAAGCTCATCTAACCCCTCAAGGTAAGCTTCCGGTAATAGTACTGTTACGAGCTTCATGTTTGCACCTCAAACATGTTATGCTTATAACATGTGGCAAATATAAGACTTTAACCCTGCTTCCCAGCGAGGCTTTCTTCTACTGCTTGCAGTTCCTTCATCACGCTTTTGAAAGTTTTCGGAATATCCTCTACATGGAGCGTTCGGCGGCGAATTCCTTCTTGAACAGTTCCAGCAGCTATTAGGAGACTGCCAAGCACGTCGCTTATGACTGGTTCTGGAAAAACTATTAGCGCCAAGCCTAACTTGATAAGCCATGGTTTTTCACAGTTTTTCCACAGATTTTTTGTAGTTTTCACTTCTTTTACAGCATCCATCATAGAACGTAGAAAGTCAGTATAGCCTTCGTTTAACTCTTTTAAAGCTTCAGTTAAGGTTTTTATCTCGTTGGTTTTCATCGGGGAATCCCCAGCACGCTTAAAGAGTATAAAGGGTGGGTTCTTAGAAAAACTTTAACCCCTCAAGTCTGGTTTCTGCATGGGTTTTTAGAAGGGAAAAGGCGACATTTTTTTAAAAATCCAGTTCAAACCGTGATGGTTTTGCCACCAGTCTTTACATTTGATGCGTGAAAATTTTGCAAGGGGCAGAAATGGTTTTCCACCGAAAGTATTATTTTTAGAACTTATAACTGAAGTGTGTTTAATAAGGCGTTGAGGTTTGCTGTTTGCCAACGGAAGAACGTTACGATTTCATTTTGCTTTCCGACGAGAAATGGTGGAATAGGCTTTGTGAAAGAAATAGAAGCGGCAGCAAAACCCACGCTTTCGTGCGGCGAAACCTTGTAGGACCTCTCGAAGCCCAAAAACTTCTGTTTTATGTTAAGCGTCCATCCATGCAAATTAAGGGAGTTGCAGACTTTATTGAACGAGTTGCTGGAGACTACAAAGAGCTTTGGGAAAAATACGGCAGTGAAACATGCATAAACTCCTTCAACGAATATTTGGTTTTTCTAAGGGGAAGACGAAAAGCCACTTTCATTAGGTTTTCCAATTTCTGTGAATTCGAGGTTCCCATTTCAATAGACGTTCTTAAAAAAGTTTTAGGTATTTTAAAAATTCCGCGGGGCGGCAAATACATAAGCCATGAGACATTAAACAAATTAATCACTTAGCAGTTAGAATGGAGTGGATTTAAATGGAAGGCTTTGACCCGAAAAAGTTTATTGAAACACAGATTGGAGAAATACGGAAAGCCATCGGCAATGAAAAAGCCCTAGTAGCTGTTTCCGGCGGCGTCGACAGCACCACATGCGCTGTTTTAACACGGAAAGCCATAGGAGAAAACCTCATCTGCGTAATCTTAGACGACGCCTTCATGCGGGAGGGTGAACCTGAAAAAGTGGCTGAAATCCTTTCAAAAGAACCTTTCAGCGTGCCCGTCAAAATAGTTGATGTGCGCGAACGGTTTCTAAAAGCCATGAAAGGTTTAAGGGACGCGGAGGAAAAACGGAAGATGTTCCGTGAAACCTTCTACAATGTTTTAAGCGAAACCGCCAGAAAAGAAAACTGTCGCGTTTTGGTGCAGGGCACAATCCGCGCCGATGTGGTGGAAACCGTCGGCGGTGTGAAAACCCAGCACAATGTTCTTGAGCAGATAGGCATAAACCCCAGGGAAAAATTCGGCTTCAAAGTCGTTGAACCATTGCTGATGCTTTACAAAGAACAAGTGCGAATGGTTGCAAGATATTTAGGCTTATCCCCAGAAGTTTCTGAGAGGCAACCCTTCCCAGGTCCAGGGTTGTCGGTACGCGTTGTGGGCGAAATCCGCCTTGACAAGTTAGAGGCTTTAAAAAAGGCAACAACAATAGTTGAAAACGCCCTTGCGGAGCACAAGCCAAACCAGTATTTTGCCGCAATAATCGACAATGAGGAGTTACCGGCAGAGCCTTCCATGTCGCATGTGCAGGAGACTGCAGCGCGCCTTCTTAATGTGCCGTCAAGAAATGTTTACGTGAAAGTTTTCAAGGATAAGGCAACGGGAGTAAAGGGCGGCGAAAGGCGCTACGGCAAAATAATAGGTATAAAAGTTGAAACTGTAAACGGGAAAACCTACCAAGCATCCATCCAGAAACTTGTCTCTTTGCAGGCGAAAATAACCACTGAGAGTCCCTCCATCACAAGGATTCTCTACGCTGTTCAAGACGCATCTGAAAAGAAGCCCTATGTCATTGGTATAAGGGCTGTCCAGACCAAGGATTTCCTAACAGCCCAAGTTTCAGAAATACCTTGGAAAACCCTTGAAAAGGCTGCCTCCGAAATTCTTGAAAAATGCAAAAATGTTTCAACAGTATATTATGATGTTACTCCTAAACCGCCCGCCACCATCGAAATGGAGTAAGCGTTTCACTTCTTTATTAATTAAAGGCAAAACCGTAAAACTCTAAATAGCCGTGAACGCTTTTCTTTTGTCAGATGCATATGTTCCGCGTTAGAGTGAACAAAATAGAGTCTATTCGCGACATTGACGGTAACCTTGGAAAACGTATTGAACTCGTTGAGGAACGCCAAATCCCCCAATTCGCCATCAGACCCCAAAGCGAAGAGGCAAAGGTTGTGCAGGAAGTTTTTCAGACTTTACAGCAGCAACTGCCCATCTTTCCAGTAAGAGCCCAGTTCACAGTTCCGAAAATAATATTGTTTTTAACTGAGCAGGAATACGAAAGCCTAGGCATAGACTTTGACGTTAATCAGGTTTATGAGATGACCCTTGAAAATCAAACCATAAAGTTTAGGAAAACCGTATAATCTCCCTTCTAATTTTCCTTAAAGCTGAATATTTCGGGTGAAAGGACAAAACGAACATCATGCTTCGCAGCGCTCTACACACTTGTTCTGCATTGGGTTCTTTGTCTTTATCGCAGTAAAGCGGGACAGGTTCTTCATCTCCATCCTTGTAATAAACGTATATTGGGGCTCTTTCACTTTTCAAAGTTAAAACTTCCACATCCAATTTTAGCGTCCTCGCCGTCTTTTCAACCGCTGTGCTTACAGCCTTCAATCTTCTTCTGCAAGACGCTTGATTTGAAGCGTAAACCAAAAGTTTTCCACGGTTAACCTCCAACACGTCTAACCCTCCAAAAGTCGAATTCAAAAGTTCTATTTTTAAAGCCGCCGATGCATCGACAAAACTGCCCCCTAGAGAGTTAAGTTAAAGTGAAAATCTCATAAACTGTCTAAACGATGAAAATTTCAATGCGCTCGTTGGAAGGCGGTGTGGTTTGATGAAGGTTAGAGCACACGTGTTTGTCAGCGGGCGTGTTCAAGGAGTCTTTTTTAGGTCTGAAACTAGGCATGAAGCCAGACTACGCGGCGTAACGGGTTGGGTTCGCAACCTTCCAGACGGCAGAGTCGAAGCAGTCTTTGAAGGAGAAGAGGAAGCCGTTAAAGAATTAATAGAATTTTGTAGGCGCGGTCCGCCGGGTGCAAGAGTTGTAAAGGTGGATGTTAAATGGGAGAACTACACAGGTGAGTTTAGAAGCTTCGAAATAAGGTATTAAGCCTTCTTTTTTGGAACACGGAAGTGGGATTCTTTTCCAGCGCTTATGTAGTCGCCTCCGGCTCCACGCACTATCTGGGCTATTTTTGCAAAATTTTCAGAGCCTAAAAACTGGCGGGGCTTAATCATAATATATTCGTCCCTTTCTTCAAAGTTGAGAAGTCCCTCTAAATCTTCTGGAAACATCATTTTAACGTCGTCCACGCCCAGAGCCCTTTCAGTTTCAGGTGCCTCTGGCATAGGTGTTGGCGCTGGCAGTTGTGCTGGTTGGGTAAGCTTTGAAACTGCAAGGGATTTCAGCGATGTTGAGACCATTCTGAGGTCTTCGGCGATGTTGTTTAAAATCACCAGCAGTTCATCCACTTTTTCCGCGAGTTTTTCAATTTTCTCCTTTTCTCCACTCATTTTGTTCGCACTCTCTCGAATCCTTAATACTCCTAAAGCCATATTTATTAATTGCCCGCTAAACCCTTTAGCTTTAACAACCAGCGAGGAGCCCGTTGCAATTGATTGAAATTGATGGAAGCCAAAAAAGCGGAAGCGGCACAATCCTTAGGCTTTCAGTAGCCCTATCCTCAATACTGGAGCAACCATTACACATATACAACATTAGACAGAACAGACCACAACCAGGCTTAAGACCCCAACATTTGGAGGCGGTTTTAACAGCGGCGAAACTCTGTGAAGCCGAAGTGGAAGGCGCAGTTTTAAATTTACGGGAGCTTTGGTTCACGCCAAAAAAGGTTATGGGCGGAAAGTTTGAGGCTGAAATTGGCACTGCTGGAAGCATTCCTATGTTGATAATGACGGTTTTGCCCATATGCATCTTCGCCAAAAACACTGTTCAGCTTCATGTTTCAAAGGGCGGGACAGATGTTTCCCACTCGCCTACAATAAACTACATGCGAAACGTGTTCCTTCCAGTTTTAAGGCGGATGGGTATAAATGCTGACATTACTGTCCACAAATATGGTTATTACCCTAAAGGCATGGGAGAAGCGACACTAACTGTTGAGCCTTGCAAAGAGCTTAAACCACTCTACATGGAAGAGTTCGGCACATTAAAAGCCATTAAAGGAATTTCAGTATGCACTTTTCTAGCAGACAGAAAGGTTGCTGAACGCCAAGCCACAGCAGCAAACAACCATCTTCGAAGGCAGGGATTAGCCGCACAAATCCAAACCCTAAATGACCTGTCAAATCCGCTGCAGAAGGGCAGCTCCATTGTTTTGTGGGCTGAAACCGACAAAGGCGCGCTTTTAGGTGCAGACGCTATAGGCGAGATTCGAAAAACAAGCGAAGCCGTCGGGGTGGAGGCAGCTGAAAAGCTTTACGCGGAAATTTCTTCTAGAGCTACTGTTGACGTGCATTTGGCTGACATGCTCATCCCATATGTGGCGTTGGCGAGAGGCAAATCAGCATATTTAACAAGGGCTTTATCCGACCATCTGGAAACAAACATTTGGCTTGCCGAAACCCTTCTAGGGGTTAAGTTCAAAGTTGAAAAGGTTAATGGGCTTTACAAAATTGAAAAGGTCGACTAGCCTTGAGGGCTAAGGTTAGGGGAATATACACAACAGCCTTAACAAAACTGCTACTTGAAAATGATTTCCAAATAGTCCAGCCTTCGCAAGCCATAAAAAACCGTTTCGGCATTCCAGACTGCAACGAGCCTCCAGACATCAAAATAAAGGACAGATATGACCTCCAAGGAGTTAAAACCATAGGCACTGCCGAAGCAATAGCCAAATTCCAGTCTATTATGCATGAGGCGCTTGAAGATGCCATAACCAGAAAATGGAACATAAGCGTCGACGGCATCTACAAAGGCAACATTGTAGGCGAAAATGGAAACATCGTTTACGTTCAAATAGAAAACGGAGTCGTTGGGACGCTTCCAAAACACGAAGCGCCAAACGAAAAAACAGACGAAATTATCGTTCAAATTCAACGGAAGCGAATGGGCAGGAAAACCCCAGTCTTGACAACCCAACTTAAAATTGTTGGAAACTACGCCATTCTCGTGCAGAAAAGCAACGTCGGCGTAAGCCTAAAAATCCGTGACATAAACAAACGAGCAGAACTTTACGCTTTAGGAAAGCAGTTGTCGCCAGAGGGTTGGGGAATCATTTGGCGAGAACCAGCCGCCCACAAGTCAAAAGATGTTTTAGAAAACGAAATAGCAGCCCTCGTCCGAAAAGTTAAAACTTTAAATGAGAAGGCGTCGTCTGTGAAAGCTTCATCCCTTCTTGTTGAGGGGTCATATTTTATGGATGTCGAGTTTCCCTACGCCTCAAAATGGAAGATGGACATGTTAAGGGCTTCTGTTACACCCACCATCGACGGACACCACTTTTACAAAAGCTGCGGAGGCAAAGTTTCAGCTGCTTTGGAATTGGCGGAAAAACTTGCGGAAAAAGGACAAAACCTAGGCGAAGTTGAAGAGCTTTTTAAGCGACAAGTTCAGTCGGAGTTTCCCGAAGAAGGCTCTCTTGTGGATGTGGAGCATGTGAAACTAAGCGGTGCAGTTTTCCACCTTGGACATGCAGTTCTAGAAGCCGTAAACAACAGAGAAATACGATATAGCAGAACCATTAAGGCGGATGGCTTTTACGATGGATTAGGCGTAGCAAAAGAGGCTGGCGACAAAGCAGTAAGCGAAACAAAACCTAGCGAATGGTACATAACAACAAACTATTACTCAAAGGATGGAAAATGGAAGGGAACCTACATAAACATAAACACTCCTGTGGAAATCTATCCAAATGCGATACGTTACATAGACTTGGAAGTCGATGTATGTATTCGCACAAACGGCGAAACCAAAATCTTAGACATGGAAAAACTTGAAAAAGCCATGGAAAAAGGCGTTATCAGTCGCATATTGGTTGAAAAAGTTAAAGCAAACGCTGAGGAAATCGCTAAAAGCAAGTTCCACGAGCATCTAGCCAACTTTTAAGTTTTATCTAGTTCCCATTCCTTCTATTAGCCACAGAGAAAATGCGGTGGGCACGTTGAACGTTGACCTAATCCTAAAAGACTTAAAAGCCTACGTAAATGGCACAGTGGCAAAATGTTGCATAGCAGTTGAAAACGGAAGAATTTTCAAAATTGCAAAGGAAGCCCACATGCCAAAGGCTGATGCTCAAATAAGCCTTAATGGGCTTCTGGTTTTGCCAGGTTTAATTGATGTGCACGTGCATTTGCGGGATGAGGGTAAAGCTTACAAAGAAGACTTTTACACGGGAACGTCTGCTGCAGCTGCCGGCGGTTTTACAACAGTTTTGGATATGCCCAACAACAGTCCAGTGACAATGAGCGCTGAAACTTTGAGAAATAGAATGGAGCTCGCCAAAGGAAAGGTTTTAGTCAATGTTGGTTTTTACTCGGAGTTTCCCAAAAATTTGAAGGAAGTGAATAAAATAGTTGGGGAAGGCGCTGTCGCCTTCAAGCTTTTCCTAAGCGAACAAGTGGGCGGGCTAAACATAGACGATGATTACGCCTTAACCGAAGCCTTCAAAACAGTAGCCTCAAGGGTGCCGATTGCAGTCCACGCTGAAGACAAAAACATGTTGAAAGATGTAGAAAAGAGGCTTAAGCAGAGAAACCGCAATGACGTTGAAGCTTTTCTTGAGGCGCATTCTGAAACTGCTGAGGTTAAAGCTGTAAAACGCATAATTGAAATTGCTAAAAAAACTGGCGCTTGCGTGCATTTCTGCCACATAAGCACTAAAGAAGGCTTGAAAGCGGTGGCTGAGGCTAAAAAATCTGGGTTGCCACTGACATGCGAAGCGACACCACACCATCTTTTCTTGTCTGCTGACGATTTAAGACTGGTGGGAACATTAGCGTTAACCATGCCGCCTCTAAGAGATAGAAGCCACGTGAATTTTCTCTGGGAAGGCGTTAAAAACGGACTGGTTGACGTTGCAGCTTCAGACCACGCCCCTCATACAATTGCGGAGAAAAAAGCGGACAAAGTTTGGGATGTTAAGGTTGGCATTCCTGGGCTTGAAACTTCGCTTCCACTGCTGCTTACAGAAGTAAACGCTGGAAGACTAGGCATAGGTGACATAGTTAGATTGATGGCCGAAAACCCTGCAAAAATCTTCAAATTGAAGAATAGGGGAAGCCTCAAAGAGGGATATAAAGCCGACTTTGTGGTTGTGGGTTTGAAGAGGGAACACAGAATAGATGCTGCAAGGTTTTATTCTAAAGCTAAATATTCCCCCTTCGACGGTAGAGTGGTTAAAGGTAAACCAGTTAAAACTTTTGTAGGTGGGCAACTAGTCATGGATGAAGGCGAAATAATCGTCAAAGCGGGTTGTGGCGAAATAGTTAGAAGCGGAGGTTTTAAACCTTGAAGTTCATAGCTGACGGAATGCTTGGAAAACTAACCCGATGGCTCCGCATGCTGGGGCACAACGTGAAATACTCGAATAGGCTTGATGATTCACAGCTTATGGCAATAGCCAAAAAGGAACAAAGAATCCTCCTCACAAGAGACTTAGAGCTTTACCAGCAAGCTGTAGCCAAAGGAGTTCAAGCCTTCTTTGTAGACGGACAGACGGAAGCCGAAAAACTGGCGCAAATTGCCAAAAAGTTTGGCGTAAACCTAGAAATAAACATGGCAACCTCAAGATGCCCAAAATGCAACGCAAAGGTAAAACCAATACGTAAAGAAAATGTAAGTGGCAAGGTTGAAGAAAGCACCTTCAATTTCTACAACGAATTTTGGGAATGCCCAAAATGTAGCCAAATCTATTGGCAAGGAGCCCACTGGAAAAGGATTAGAAAAACCCTTGAAACAGCTAAAGAATTAAAGAAAACAATGTAAAAGGGTGGTTATTTCTCTCCTTCTAGCAGCCACTTCAACGGTATATCCTGATAGGTACCGTCTGGCAGTGTCCGCCTAATTGTTATTGGGAGGATCTCCTCTTCCAACTCTTTTAGGGCTATGTCTATAGGGCTTGAAAACCCTTTAGGCGGTTCAATGAGGATGGGGGCGCCCATGGCGATTTGGAGGGCTCTAGCCCCAACTACCCTTGCCTTCTCGAAACGGGTGAGTTTTGGCGGTCCTATCAAAATTTTCTTCTCTTTTTTAGACGTCTTCTAATACTCCCCAGCGCCTGGATATTCGCCCCCAGGGGCTCCTTTGGGCGGCATTGGGGGAGTTTTAGCCTTTCCAGCTGCTATCACATCGTCGACTTTCAGAATCATTGAAGCAGCTTCTGTTGCAGATTTTATCACTTGTTTCTTGACGGAGATGGGTTCGAAGACTCCGGCTTCCCTCATGTCTTGAACTTTTCCAGAGTGAACTTCGATTCCAGCCCATGTTTCGCCTTTTTCATGCTTTGCTCTTAATTCGGAAAGTATGTCAATTGGGTCTAAGCCAGCATTTTCGGTAAGGGTTGTCGGGATGGCTTCTAGGGCTTCTGCGAAGCTTTTTACAGCTAATTGTTCTCTTCCCGGAAGGGTTTCCGCGTATTTTTTGAGGGTGCGGGCAATTTCAAGTTCTGGGGCTCCGCCGCCTGCTAGAACTTTTGGTTCTTCAACTATGTCTCGGACAACGCATAGGGCGTCATGCACCGAGCGTTCCGCTTCGTCTACTATCCTTTCTGTTCCACCTCTTATGAGAATTGTCACTGCACGAGGATGTTTGCATCCTTCCACAAAGGTCATTTTGTCTTCGCCTATTTTGCGTTCTTCCACGACGCTTGCGTAGCCCAAGTCCGCAGAGCTTACATCATCTAAGTTCGTTATTATTTTTCCACTGGTGGCCTTTGCAAGTTTCTCCATGTCTGATTTTTTGATTCTCCGCACTGCAAGTATGCCTTTTCTGGCTAAGAAGTGTTGTGCCATGTCATCTATGCCTTTTTGGCATAGGACAACGTTTGCGCCTATGGCGACGAGTTTTTCCACCATGTCTTTTAGCATGGTTTCCTCTTGCTTTAGGAAGGCGTCCATCTGTTCTGGGCTTTCGATGTTGATTTTTGCGTCAAACTCCGTCTTTTCAATCTCTAGTGGTGTGTCAAGTAGGGCGATTTTGGCGTTTTCAACGCGCTTCGGCATGCCGGAATGGACAACTTCCTTGTCTAGGACTATGCCGTTTATGAGCATAGTGTCCCTTACAGATTCTCCGGGTTTTTTCTCGACTTTAACGTCGTCAACGTCCACTTTGTATTTGTTGTCTTCTTTTTCGGCGACTTGGAGAATCGCCTTTACGGCTAATTCCGCCAAATACTCTCTGTGTTCGGCTACGAGTTTGCTTGCCATAGAAGTCATTGCAGCTTTCTTCAAATATTCTGTTGAGTTTAAGTCGACGGGTATGGCTATTTTCTCAAGGGCTTCCAGCGCTCTTTCCAAAGCCTTTTTGTAACCATCGATTATTATTGTTGGGTGGATGTTTTTGCCGATGAGTTCTTCAGCCTTGCCTAGCAGTTCTCCAGCCAAAATCACAGCGGTTGTGGTTCCGTCTCCAGCCTCGTTGTCCTGGGTTTTAGCTACTTCCACCATCATTTTGGCTGCTGGATGCTGAACATCCATCTCATCCAAGATTGTGCGACCATCGCTGGTTATTGTCACATCGCCAAAACTGTCCACAAGCATTTTATCCATGCCCTTTGGGCCTAGGGAGCTTTTCACTGTTTCAGTTATTATGCGTGCCGCCATAATGTTTGTATGTTGGGCTTCCCTTCCCCTCGAGCGGCTTGAGCCTTCCTTTAACACTAGAACTGGGATTCCTCCTGATTGGGATGATGACAATTCAAACAACCTCCTAATGCGTCTCAATGAGAAACAGCATTACAATATAAATTTTTCCTTAACTTCGCCCAACTAACCACGTCCCAAATCAAGCACACTACCCAGCGTTTCACTATAACATTCAAAGCAGGTTCTATTAATGTCTCGTAATAGAACTTCAAAAGGAATTCTATCTGAAAGAAAGTCTAAATTCGCTGTTTATTCAGATCGTCCAACTTTTGATAGACGGCAAGCACAGCGTTCGTGAAAGCTCCATGATCGTAAACTTTTGAAAGGGCCTTTTGCTGTTTTCTTTTTACAAGATGTTTTGACAGTATTTCTTGAACTTGGTGAAAGTTGAGCTGACTTTCAGGATCAAGTATGAGGAGACTACCGTTTGGCTTAAGAATTCGCGTGCATTCTGAAAGCAAAAGTTCGCGGTCTTCTATTTTTATGTCATGAAGTGTCCAGCTTAAGACCACATAGTCAAAATATGGATTTGTCGAATGGCAACACATTTGATTCAATTTTTTGGAAGAAACACTTCTTTTCGACGTTTAACATTTTAGACAAGCGTTTAGCAACCTTAAGGTTGTCTTCATCAATGTCAACACCGTAAACTCGACATTCTTTCTTCGCCAAGAGACATGCAAGGATCCCTAAACCACAGCCAACATCCAAAACCGTTGATCCTGAATTTACTTCATTTGCAAGAACTTCGTGACGCCTGATAAGAAAGCTCAGGCTATTTTCATATTCATCTATTGCCAGTTTAGTCTTCAACAAACTTCTTAGCAGGGAATATTTACTTAGAAACCAAGAATAATTCTCTATAAGCATCTTAAGTTTGTGTGAATCGTAGCCTCTTTCTTCAACCTCTTCTTTCAATGCACGCAAAACAAAGTTATAAATCTCAAACTTCATACTCTCATTCTTTCCCATACAAGTTAAGTTCTAAGATATTTAAAACTTGCCCAGGAATTAAACCGGGAGTTCTCTTAGTCATCGCTGACGGAAGGCTTCTTAATCTTTCATGTAGGCTAATGTTTTAGCTTGGTTTTATGGATGTTTTCAGTCCTGTTCCAGTAAGGATTATTACTGTTTTCTCTTTTCGTGCTTTTGCTTCCACCCTTAGTTGTTTTTGGTAGGCTGCATAGGCCACCGCTGAGCTTGGCTCCACAAAGAACCCCTTTTTAGCCAACTCTCTAAAGGCTTGGTGAATTTCCTCCTCCTCAACTATGACGGCTTCGCCGTCTGCTTCTCTTAAACTTTTAACCATAAGCTCTAAAAGCGGCGGGTTTGTGCTTACCAGTGCATCGGCAATAGACGTTATTTTCTCTGGCGGGTGATATGGTAAGCCTTTGCAACGGTGATATAATGGCGAAACCTGCCTTGTTTGACAAGCCACGATTTTCGGCATGCTTTCAATTAAGCCCGCCTCTGTCAAATGTTTAAACCCGCTGACAACGCCTAAAAGCAAGGTTCCAGCCGAAACCGGAAGATAAACACGTTCTGGAGGCTTCCAATTCAGCTGTTCGGCTATCTCGTAGGCTAGGCTTCTTATTCCATCACGGAAAACTGGGTGAAGTATATGCCCCACGTAGAATTTCCCCCTCTCCGGTTTTTGGGCTTCATCGGCAACATGGCTTCTAGTGCCTGGAACTTTGATGACGTCCGCACCGTAAAACATTATCTGGTTCAATTTCGGTCCAGAAACGCCTTCTGGAACGTAAATTTTGGCTTTTAACCCAGCACGGGCTGCGTAGGCGGCTATGGAGGCGCCGGCGTTTCCCGAAGAATCTTCCGCTATGAAGCCTCTAAGCCTTTTAACTTGTTTATGGATGGCTGAAACAAGCACTGTTGAGCCTCTGTCCTTAAAAGAACCAGTCGGATTAAGGCTTTCAAGCTTAAAGTACGTATTTTCAGAAACCTTAACCAGCGGAGTCCAGCCTTCACCAAGTGTCACAATTTCCTCAGCATTTACATAGAGAAAAAATTGGGCGTAGCGCCAAACACTGTAGTCTTTTTTGCGGATTTCCTTTTTGCTGAAGGCTTTTTCGATTTTTATGTCTAACGGGTTTCCGCAGCTGGCACACTTGTAGTCAAGGAGGCTTTTTGCGGTTTTTCCGCAAACTGTGCATTTGATTTCATAACTCATTAGAGGGACACTGCCATGCCTTTGCGGGTTTACTTGTAGGGTATGTAGTCTCTTCCCAGCAGTTCACGGGCTATAATGATTCTTTGGATGTTCATGGCGCCTTCCGCCCCGATGTAGTAGGACATTATGCCCCGCAATCCCATTTCCAGCGGGCAGTCTTTTGTGTAGCCCCATGCACCCATCCATAATAGCACGTGCTCAAAAACTTTGAAGGCGAAGGGCGGAACCTTCAGCTTAACAGCGGAGATATACTTTGTAACTTCCAGCGGTGTGAAGCGTTTCCGCTTATACTTTTCGTCGTTCATCCACGCCGTGCGGTAAACAAGCGACCTTAAGGCTTCAAGCTCAGCCCACATGTCCGCCAAGTCAAACTGGATGCCCTCATACTTGCCAATGGGGTTTCCGAAGGCTTGCCGCTCCTTGATATACTCCATTCCAAGTTCTAAGGCTCTTTGAGCCGCGCCTAAGCAAGTGGCGCCTATCAGAAGCCTTGCATTATCAAACCCCTCCATAGTCAAGTAGAAACCTCTGCCCTCCTCGCCCACGCGGTAAGCATCCGAAAGCCGAACATTGTCCATGACTATGCTTCCCGTTGAAATCGCCATCCGCCCCATCTCCTCAAATCTTTTACCCACATCCACACCTGGATCGTTTATTGGCAGATAAAAGGCTGTAATCCCTTTATGGGATGCTCCCGGCGGCGGTGGCGAAGTCCTAACCAGTGTGAAGTGGCCTCCGCCTATCTTCTTTGCTTCCTCAGTGCCGCTTATGTAGGTTTTCTCTCCGTTCAAAACCCACCAGTCTCCCTCCTTTACGCCCGTAGACTTGATGGCTGCCACGTCGGAGCCTCCTCCGGCTTCTGTAGAGGCTATGCCTATGAAGGCTTCTCCTCGGGCGGCTTTTCGTATAACTTCCTCTCTAACCTGTTCAGTGCAGTATTTGTCTGTCACGAAACCCCATGAGGCTTCAACAAGAAAGAGCACTGGAACAGCTATGCTTATGTCCGCGTAACCCAATTCTTCAGCTGCTATGCACGCTGTAGTCCAATCTGCGCCCGCTCCGCCGTGTTCCTCCGGCACTGTCATTAGCAGAAGCCCTAAATCGGCTAAGCCTTTGATGATTTCTTTTGGAATTTCGCCTTTGTTGTCCATTTCCCTAACTGTTTCCAGCGTAAGCTCTTTTTTACACCATTCGCGAACTGCCCTGCGGAAAAGTTCTTGCTCTTCGGTGAAGGCAAAATCCACCATAAATTTTCACCTTTTTCAACGCCTAACTACATGGCTGACCGCATATAAAACTTGTCAGACCAGGATAGCAAAAGCTTTCTTGACAAAAGCCAAATACTATAGGGATTGGTGAAGACCTTGAACCTATTCATATTCCTTCTCATATGGGCGTTTGTTTGGTACATGCCGATACCGCCGAAGAAACAAGCAAAATAGCCATAACAATAGGCACAGAAGGTTTAACAAGCGAACAGCTTGTACGCGCCACAAGGCTGGACTTCCTAAAACTTTTCGGCGTAATAACCGAAATAGAAGTAAGTGCTAAGGTCTTAGCTAAATGCGAGTATGTGGAAGATGGAACAACCCACATAGTTCTCCGCCTAGATAACGCGACATATTCGTGGGTGGAAGCTACGCCGAAGGACCTTTCAACGCTTCAGTGGAACGAGTTGATAGCTACGGAGAAAGATGACATTGTAACCGTGCATGTTGAGAAACGCGGAGAAAAATGGATAATAGTTGCCTTCGAAAACCCGAATGTCTAGTAAACGGAAACTTTGGCAACGCCTTTAACTTTCAAAAATTCTGGAATTAGCTCTCCTGGAATTTTCTTTTCCACGATAAGCGTCAGCTTAGGCTCTGGGGACAACTCTGGATCATCAACTATCGCTTGTCTGATGCTTAAGCCATTTTTTGCAAGAATGATAGCTGAGTTTGCCAAAATGCCTGGTATTCTGGCGTCTACTGGGGTTATTTCAACGACTCCCAGTTCCAGGTGTTTGGCAATTTCCTTTAAAGAGTGTCCAGCAGACCTTAAACCTTCAAAGATTTGGCGAAGCTCACGGTTTGCCTTTATGGTTTTTATTGTTTCGTTTACAGTTCTTTTGTCAACGCCAGCTACCCTTGCAATGCGTATTACTGGAATTTCAATTTCGTTCAGGTAGATTTTGCTGTTTTTTATGCTTAAACCGTTTTCCACTAGGATGCGTGCCACTTTTAGCCTTTCCGGATAGTTTTCTAAATGCTTTTTTATGGTGTTCCACATGTTTCCATCTGCCTAATGTACTTTTTTGTGCAATAAAGTATAAATATGTTCAATGAATTTTATGTGCTTACACGTACTAAAATGTGCATAGGTGAAATTAAATGGGCGTAAAGGTTCAAAAAAGCGAATACTTCACCATGCTAGATCAAGATGAAATTCCCACAGCATGGTATAACATCCAAGCAGACCTTCCCGAACAGCTGCCCCCACCATTAGACCCAACAACGCTGAAGCCCATAGACCCAAAACTGCTTGAAAGGATATTTGCAAAAGAGCTGATAAGGCAAGAGGTTTCCACAGAACGTTACATAAAAATTCCAGATGAGGTTTTAGACGCTTATCTGCGGCTGCCCCGTCCCACACCCCTCTATAGAGCGAGAAGACTTGAAAAGTTCCTAAAAACTCCTGCAAAGATTTACTTTAAATGCGAAAACTTCAGCCCCACCGGAAGCCACAAAACCAACACAGCCATAGCCCAAGCCTACTACAACAAAGAGCAGGGCATAAAACGGCTTGTCACAGAAACAGGCGCTGGGCAATGGGGCACGGCTCTGGCTTTTGCATGCACAATTTTCGGTTTAAAGTGCCGCATTTACATGGTTCGTGTCAGCTATCAGCAGAAGCCCGGTAGAAAAACCATAGCGCAGCTTTACGGCGCAGAAATGTTTCCTTCGCCAAGCGATCAGACAAACTTTGGCAGAAAACTTTTGAAGGAGAACCCGAACCATCCGGGGACGCTGGGCATAGCCATAAGTGAAGCCATAGAGGACACCGTTACCCACGAGGATACAAGATACTCTTTAGGCTCTGTCTTGAACCATGTGCTGCTGCACCAGACGATTATAGGTTTGGAAGCCAAAAAACAGTTCGAAATCATAGGCGAGTATCCGGATGTTGCCTGCGGATGCATAGGAGGAGGCTCCAACTATGCTGGTTTCTGCTACCCCTTCATGATGGACAAGCTTAAGGGCAAAACAGACACAGAGTTTGTCGCCTGCGAATCTAAGGCTGTTCCCCACACAACAAAGGGTGTTTACACCTATGATTTTGGAGATACGGCGGAGATGACGCCACTGCTTAAAATGCTGACAATAGGGCATGGCTATGCGTGTCCACCCATCCACGCCGGAGGCTTAAGGTACCATGGAATGGCGCCTTCCATATCGTATCTCATAACAAAGGGGTATATGCGTTCAGTCGCCTACCATCAAACAGAAGTTTTCCAAGCAGCCCAAATCCTCGCCCAAGCAGAAGGCTTAATAATTGCGCCGGAAACAGCCCACAGCCTAAAATTCGTAATAGAAGAGGCTCTGCGATGCCGAGAAACAGGCGAGAAGAAGGTTATAGCCATGAACTACAGTGGGCATGGCTTGCTGGACATAGGTGCTTATGAGCATTTTCTTGCAGGTAAACTCGTCGATTATGAGCCTGAAAGAATAGAGGTTCCGACAATTGTCCTCAAAAGGTAGGAACGCAAACGGCAAACAAGCCGAAAGCATACAGTTCAAAATAGTGCTCTTGCCAATTGAACAGCTGAAACCCCACGAGAAGGGTTCTCCGCTTTATTTGGAATTGCTGAAACAAGAGATTCTCAAAGACGGGGTTTTGAAGTATCCGATAATAGCCGACGAAAAAACCCTTGTCATCTTGGACGGTATGCACCGTTGGCTTGCCCTTCAAAATTTGGGTTATGGGCGGATACCCGTATTGCTTGTTAACGCCCTAGAAAACCCGAAAATTCGTATAGGCAGCAGACGCCTACACCGTTACATAAACAGCTCAAACACGCCCATAACAGCCAAAGAGGTCATCGAGGCTGGCGTCAACGGAAAACTCATGCCACCCCGCACCACCAGACACTTTTTCTCCTTCCTAAAACCGCCAAGAATAGACTGCCCGCTAGATTCCCTTGGGAAAAGTGCTCCACAAGATGTTTCCAAATATCTGGCGGAAATGACCCTTGAGGAATGCCAAAAAAATATAAAAAGCTGGCTTGAAGAAATATCGGAAGAACTAGACTTCCTAAAGAAAAGAATCGAGGAAGTGGAAAAGGAAAGAGAGGAGTTCCTAAACAGAATTAAAAGCCTAAACAATAACAATCACTTCTAGTTTCTCTTATCTTCTTATTTCTCAGCGAAGACAAGTTTTTAATAACTTCCCCTAGAGCATAATACAGAGGCTAAACCATGATTCCGATAAACGCCCCTCAGATAGGAGAAAAAGAAATTGAAGCTGTTGTCAAGGTTCTGAAAAGCGGCGTGCTCACCCATGGGCTTGGCGCGGGACCAATGGTTAAAAAGTTTGAGGAAGAGTTTGCAAAGTTTGTTGAGGCGAAACATGCAATAGCCGTGAACAGCGGGACCGCAGCCTTGCACATGGCTGTTGTGGCTGCCAGCGTTAAACGGGGCGACGAAGTGATTCTTCCAAGCTTTACCTTTGTGGCGACGGCGGAAACCGTTGTCTTGGCTGGCGCCAAACCAGTTTTTGTCGACATAAACCCCGAAACATTCAACATTTCACCAGCTGAAGTTGAAAAAGCCATAACAAAACTGACAAAGGCGATAATTGCTGTGGACCTTTACGGTATGCCAGCAGACCTAAAACCAATACGGGAAATAGCCGACAAACACGGGTTAAAAGTCATCGAGGACGCAGCTCAAGCCCACGGAGCGGTTTACAATGGCAAGCCTGTAGGCGCTTATGCTGACGTTGCCTGTTGGAGCTTTTACGCAAGCAAAAACATGACCACAGGCGAAGGAGGCATGGTAACAACAAACGACAACGAATTGGCGGAAAAATTAAGGCTTATACGGTGCCATGGCGAACAGCAAAAATACATGTCCACCATTATCGGCCACAATTATAGAATGCCGGAAATCGAAGCCGCAATAGGCCTTGTCCAATTGGAAAGGCTGCCGGGTTTTCTGGCGGGGAGAAGGGAAAACGCTGAAAGGCTTACGAAGAAACTTTGCAGGGCAAAAAATCTACATCTGCCAAAAGAGCAGCCGAATTGCAGAAGCAGCTGGTACCTTTACACTGTTAGGCTTAAAGGGGCGAATAGGGCGAAAAGAGACGCCGTGGTAGAGCAGCTTAGAGGCAAAGGGATAGGCGCTGAAGTCTATTATCCATGGCCAATTCACTTGATGCCGCCTTACTGCAGATTCAAGCGGCTTAAGCCCACGGAAACAGAGAAAGCCTCAGAACAAGTGTTTTCGTTACCAGTCCATCCGGGCGTAAAAACCGAGCAAGCTGATTTCATAGCAGAAACCGTTTTAAGCCTCATCTGAAATCGCTCTGGGTTTTGGATTCATATTTTCTGTTCATAACAAATATAGGCTTAGATATATCATTGCAGATTTTTGCGTTCAAATACTTGAGGAATTTGGATGAAAAAGAAAATTGCATTCGTTTTTCTAGCAGTTCTCTTGACGGCTGTTGTTTTGCAGATGGGTTCAATGACGCATTATTATTCAGTTATAGCGCAAGAAGGAACTGTGCTTTCAGCATGGGCTGGCAAACCGCCAAAAATCGACGGAAACATCGAAGACGAAGAATGGAGCACCGCAGCCAAAATTGACTTTAACATAACTAACTACAACGGCACAATATACGTTATGAACGACGGAGGCAACCTTTACCTAGCTGCAAATATAACCGACGACGATTTTGGAACAAGTTTTTCCGACTATGACGTTTTCATGTTCCTTTTTGACAACGACAATGACGGTGGTGGTCCAGAAAAGGGAGACGACGGACTTTTCTGCTTTAGCATTACTGGTCCACCATACGACGTCTTTTATAACATAACTGAACCTCCATGGCCTAGCGATGCAGCTGACGGTGGCACGGTGGACGGATATCATGATGAAACAAGCGACGGCAATTATAATTATTTTGAGTGTGTTCATCCGCTGGATTCTTCAGATGACGCTCACGACTTTAGCTTAAAAATTGGGTACACTGTTGGATTCCGCGTGGGCTACGTAGACAATAAGACGCTTATTGGTTTTTGGCCTTCTACTGGTTGGTGTCATATTAAAATTGCTTCTGGAGACTTGGTGCTTTCGGGCAATGACGTTTATACTATTACTGGCAATTATTACATGAATGGAAGCATAGTTGTAACGGAAAACGCAACGCTAGTGATAGAAGATGCCCGCTTGACATTTGTGCAAACGGCTTCCTTCCAGTTTAACATCACATTAAGGAATGCTGTTGGCGGGAACCCACGCTTAATAGTTGACAACGCCACCATTGACACGAACACCCGCTTTTTCAAAATAGAGCTTTATGAAAATAGCACAGCGCAAATAAACCGCAAACAACCAGCCCCGAACTGTCCAATCTATCTAATATTGTATGAGTCTTCTTCTGCTGATGTTTCCGAATCTACTTTTACAGAAATATCCCTCCATAACCATGCATCGCTTCATCTAGTCTCCTCCTATGCTGTTTTGATAAGAGCCGTTGATGAATCCTACGCCAGCGCAGCCAGCGTAACAATCTATTATTTGCATGCAGCGAACAGCGCAGAAGTTGAAGCATCAGACTCCACAATTATTTACGCTTTGGAAATTCAATCGTCAAAAACACGGTGCAGTATCCAAGGAATTACGCCGGGCTTGATTGCCTATTGGAACTTTCTAGAGAACTGTTCAGTTGTCATAGGGTCTGGCGGTTTTGCCCCTAACGTCACATTAAGCAATGTTCAAGTTAATGGCTGGAGTTTTAGCTTTGCAGACACCATAGACACTGTTATTTCCGATTCACATTTGCTCTCGCTGGGGGCGTCATGCTCTTCGGCAGTTTGTGCGTACCGCGTTTACGTTGAATCGGTAAGTGTTTCAGGATACTCTAGAGTGAACGCAACTGATTCGATAGCTGGCGGTGTTTCCTTGTATGGCTCTTCTGTGCTTTGGGCGGAAAACTCAACAGCCACGACAATAAACATCCAAGGCCAATCTATACTCTATGTTAACTGGTACCTCGACGTCCACGTAGTCGATTCTCTTGAGCAGAATGTTCCAGATGCAAACGTAACTGTTGTGTGCTCTGATGGAACAGAAACCGTAAAGGGAAAAACAAACATGACTGGATGGGTTAGGTTGACGGTGCTCTCCAACATTATCAATGCTACGGGCGAGTTTCCACAATGGCCTCACAATGTTTCAGCAGTTTATGAAACTTACGAAAACAGCACTATAGTTAACGTGAACGGAAACAGGCAAGCAACAGTAGTACTGTCAGATTTTGTCATTCCAGAGTTTCCCACGGTGCTCTTAATGATAATGGTGCTTGTCACCGCGTCATCTATGACTGCGTTGCTTTGTAAGAGCAAAAACACTAGGAAAAAGCGCTAGAACGAGCTCCATTTTCCTTCCATATTTTTATTCTTTTGTTAAGTATCCGCCGAAGGCTATAGCCCACAGTAGCACTGGGTAGGCTATCATGCGTTCTAAACCGCCTTTTCCAAGACCAAGGTAAAACTCTGTTGCATGTGCGCCGCCTAAGTTCACAAATGTTTCGCTGTATGCAAAAAGGACAAGCGACGCAAGCGCTATCAAGCCCAAAATCACTGCGAAATAGGACATTGGTGGCTTCTGAATTTTGTAGGATGCTATGGCTGACAGTGCACCGAACAAGAAGGCGATTAAAGAGAAAATCGTGTGTAACATGTACGGAGAGTTTTCTGGGAAGACGCCTACACCCATGGCTCCAATTCCGCACAAAGCCAAGAAACCCAAAAGTATTTTGTTTTGAACTTTTTGCTTCAGGAAATAGACGCTAGCCGCAACTGTTGCGCCAAGCAAGAAGACCGAAACGTTAAAGATTGGGGCGGTGGCTCCGACACCCAAGTCGCTTATGTAGTTGCCGGAAACACTGTAGTCGGGATAGAGACATTCAGCCACCAACATGCCGAGAACGAACTGAACCGCACCAACGAATATTAGGACTCCAGCCACTTTGCCATCTGCTTTCTTCATGTGTCTAAGAGTGGCATTTTGCCTTCATAAGTTTTAAGATTGAAAAGCTTGTTTACTGGAAGTTTTTTAGCATAGCATCTATGGCTTTTCCAACATTCTCGCCGACATAACCGCCTTCGAGAACAAAGAAGGTTGGCTTATCCAGTGCCGCCAAAACCCTCCCAATCTTCTCATAGCTTTCCTCCCCTAAACCCAGCGAGGCTAAATCCCCAGCGAAAGCGTCGAAACCCGCTGAAACGGCTATAACCTCAATTTTTTGCATATCAACTTTTTCTAAAGCTTCTTCAAGAGTTTTTAAATAAACAGCCTCTCCACAATCCGCTGGTAATGGAAAGTTTAGGCAGTTAGCCTCAGAATATGCGCCAGTGCCTGGATAATGAGGATACCTATGCAAAGAAACGAAAACAACGTTTGGGTCTCCTAGAAAAATTTCCTGCGTTCCGTTTCCATGATGGCCGTCAATGTCCAAAATCAGCGTAGGCTTATCCAAGAACTTAACGGCTACAGCGATATTGTTTATGTAGCAGAAACCCTTTGTGTAGGCGCCTAAAGCCGCGCCAAATCTGCCGGCATGGTGTCCCGGAGGTCTCATAAGGGAAAAACCGTTCAATTTTGAGGCCAATATTGCGGCTCCAGCTGAAAGCCTTGCATATTCGTAAATGTTTTCGTAAGCCGGAGTGTCTGCATCTTCTACAGCTCCGTTTTTAAGCAGTTGAAGGTAATCTGCGTCATGAACCTTAAGCAGTTCCTCTTCGCTTGCCGGCTTCGGCTCAACAAACTCGTATCCCTTTTCTTTCAGTATTTCGCAGGCTCTTCTAACCCTTTTTGGGCTTTCAATATGCCAAGACCCGTACTCCAAACATTTTTCAGAAAAAACTATCTTCGGTTTCATGTTTTCACTACATCCTCTTGGCTTATTTGCCGCATTCAATCTTATTGTGAATCTGGAGTAAATATGGTGAAGCCTAAAAATAAAAATGGTGTGTTGGATGTTTCTAGAATCCAAGTGCTATTATTCCAATTCCGATTAGGGCAAGTATCGCCACTATGATTATGAAGATTATCACTGCAAGCACGGCTATTATGAAAGCCTTTAGCCATCCGCAATCGAAGAAGTGTTTAATCAACGCCAGCCAAATTATGAACATCACTACCGCCGCAATTAAGCCGCTTAGGAAAAAGTTTACAACTGCTCCTATAACCACGCCTAAGATAACTATCCAAGCAGCATCTGTAAATTTCGCCTTGTCCTTGCCCACCAAAGTTCTGCCAGAAATCCACAACGCTGGGGCGAGCACTATGACGTTCACCACAACTTGTATCAACAACGCTACTAAATCCATAACTTCAGTCTCCTTTTACACTCGGAGTTGTTTCTCTATCTTTATAAGCTTATACGTTAGGTGTTCACATTTACTGTTAGGCCATGTAAAGGCGAAACTGATGATTTCAGAAAATCCCCTAGCTGAATTGAAAAAAGAATGCGAAATCCTACTAAAAGAAGCTGTGGAAAAACTCCAAATAGAAAAATCGTTAATAAAACAGTTCACTTTCGAAAAACCTCCAGTCTGGGATTTTGGACAACTTGCTACTTCCATCTGTTTCGAACTGGCAAAGCAAACAGCCGAAAAACCATTGACGCTGGCGCAGCGCCTCGTCCAAGCCGTGGATAAGTCAAAGTTTTCATTTGTTAAGGAGGTAGTTGCAGCTGGTGGAGGTTACATAAACTTTTATGCCAACTTTGAACAGTTTTCAGCATTAACAATAGAGTCTGTTAGGCAACTGGACACTGCTTATGGGCTTGTTAAGGCTGAAAAGTCATTAAAAATTATTGTTGAACATACAAGTGTTAACCCGCTTCACCCTATACACATAGGTCAAGCAAGAAACCCCATGCTCGGAGACTCCATCGCTCGTGTTCTCTCGGCTAGGGGACACACAGTTTTCCGCCACTATTACGTAGACGACGTGGGAAGACAAACAGCCGTAATCGCCTATGGATACGAAAAACTCGGCAAACCAAAGCCTACGGAAAAACCAGACCATTTTATAGGGAAAATCTACACCATAACAAGCTGCCTTGTGGAAATAAACCGACTGAAAAAAGAACTTGAACAGGCAAAAACTGTTTCAGCGGAAAGCGAAATCATAAAAATCAACAGGGAATTGGATGACTGGATGTCAGTAGCCATAGAGCTAAAAGAAAAGCATCCAGAACTTTTTGAAAAACTTCTGCAGAAAATAGGCGAAGACGAGGACCCTGAAAAACGGGTGAACGAATTAAACAAGGCATATGAAAATGGAGAGAAAGAAGCCAAGCAGCTCATAAGAGAGGTTAGCCAACTCTGCCTTGAAGGATTTCGGGAAACGTTAAGCCGTGCTGGAGTGTCCTATGACTCTTGGGATTGGGAAAGCGATGTTGTTTGGAGTGGGCTGGTGACAGAAGTTCTTCAGAGGCTAAAACAGACACGGTATGTTTCTGTTTTGGGCGGTGTTTTAGAGTTTGACGCTGAAAAGGTTGTTGAAGACCTCGGCTTAAGGGAGAAACTTGGCTTAAGAAAGGATTACGCTGTGCCTTCTTTGACGCTTGTAAGGGCTGATGGTACAACGCTTTACACAACAAGGGACATAGCCTACACCCTACTGAAATTTAAAAAGACTGACAAGTGCATCAATGTTATTGGAATGGAGCAGTCGCTGGCGCAGTTGCAGCTGAAAATAGCCCTATACGCTTTAGGCTACAGCCAGCAGGCTGAAAATCTAACCCATTTCGCCTACAACCTAGTGACTTTGCCTGGTTACAAAATGTCAAGTCGAAGGGGACGTTACATAACCCTAGATGAAGTTATGGACGAGGCTGTTAACAGAGCCTACGAAGAGGTTAAAAAACGCTCTCCACAGCTGCCCGAAGAAGAAAAACGGAAGGTTGCAGAATTCGTCGGTATAGGCGCGGTTCGCTACGCGCTTGTTGAGGTTGACCCAGCTAAACCCGTTGAATTCAACTGGGACCGTGTGTTAAACTTTGAGAAAAACAGCGCACCCTACATCCAATACTCCCATGCAAGGGCGTGCAGCATACTGCGCAAGGCTTCGAGAAAGCCAGAAAAACCATCATACAGCCTTTTAAAGGAGAAGCTTGAGCAAGAACTTGTTTTGGCTTTAGCTGAGTTCCCAGAAGTTTTCACAGAGGCAGCTGACTTTCTTAAACCCAATTTGATAGCAGATTACGCCAACAGCTTAGCTGATAAATTTAACACTTTTTACAACGCTTTTCCAGTGATAAAGGCTAAACCGCGTGGGCTCAGCGATGCAAGGCTTGCATTAGTTGACGCTGTTAGAATTGTTTTGAGAAACGCCCTAAACCTCATCGGCATATTTGCTCCTGAAAAAATGTAGCCTTTAAAGTGCGCCTTGAATTATTGTGGCTGCGGTGCTTGTTCCAATACGGTTTGCGCCTGCCTCTATCATGGCTACCGCGTCAGCATAGGTTCTTATGCCGCCAGCAGCCTTAACCCCAAAATCCTTTCCAACAACCTGTCGCATGAGCCTAACATCTTCAACTGTGGCGCCTCCGCCGAACAAGCCGGTTGCAGTTTTAACAAAGTCTGCTCCCGCATCTTTAACCAGCTTACATGCGGTTATCTTCTCTTGGGTGGTCAGCACCGGCGTCTCAATAATCACCTTTACAATAATGTCGCTTGATAAACGTTTAACATCGGCAACAGCCTTTATATCTCGCCTAACAAGCTCGTAATCCCCAGATTTTAAAGCACTTAAATTTAACACCATGTCCAGTTCGCTTGCTCCGTCCTCAACAGCCTTAACCGCCTCTAAAGCTTTAATCTCTGGCAGTGCAACGCCGAAGGGGAAACCGACAGTGGAGCACACTTTGACTTTTGCTCCTTCAAGCAAGGATGCGGCAAATTTCACGTATGTTGGATTTACAACGACACAACCAAAACCATATTGCACTGCTTCTCTGCACAGCTTCTCAATTTCGCCTTTAGTTGCCGTAGCCTTAACAAGAGTTGAATCTATAACTTTAGCAAGCTGCTCCCTTGAAATAGCCAACAATTTCACCTTCCATTCAATAAGCCTACCATTCATTTATCAATTTCTACACGAACCGACTCCTATGGTAAAATAGCGAACAGACGGATTAGATTCCTCCAGAAGCCAACCAACCGGACTTTCCTTTATAACTTTTAACCATTCCAACATAGGGCAAATACCTCCTTTTCTCAGCTTCCAAACAGTTTAAAGCCATTTTGGCGGGCCCGGTGGGATTTGAACCCACGTTCTCCGGCTCCGAAGGCCGGCGCCTTGATCCGTGCTGGGCTACGGGCCCGATTTTTCCTATCCGAACATTTATATACATGTTCCTCTCCTGTTTTTCTATGATGAATCTTGGAGAGGTCTAGTTATAGACACGCACTTTCTAAAAGGGCTCTGAGGCTATTTGAAGGTTGCGAGGATGTTAGGTCCTGGTTTGATGAGTTGAAGGTTTTGAGGAGTGGGAGAACCGCCTATGATTATCTGGATATGCTCGCGGACTTTGCTCAAAGTTCTGGAACATATCCTAAAGATTTGGTTAAGCTGTCCTCTGGTGAAGCCTATGAGGTTTTGAAGAAATGGGCTTTGTCCGAACTCCGTAAGGGCACGCGCAG
>CAZCSF010000002.1:0-199363 GCA_964501295.1 uncultured Candidatus Bathyarchaeia archaeon
AGAGGATGTATATAAATGTTAGGATAGGAAAAATCGGGCCCGTAGCTCAGTAAGGATAGAGCACCGGGCTTTTAACCCGGGGGTCACGGGTTCAATTCCCGTCGGGCCCGCTTTCTTCTTGTTTTTGGCAAAACCTTATAATTGAGGGTGCTGTTCCATAGGTGCTGCTGGTGTATGGATGCTTGGTTATGGGTGAGTTTGCCATAGTCATGGAGAGGGTTGTTAAACGTTTTGAGGACGTTGTTGCTGTTAACAATATAAGCCTTAAAGTTGTTCGGGGTGAACTTTTTGGTTTGCTTGGTCCTAATGGTGCTGGCAAAACCACGACGGTGAATATTCTCTGCGGGCTTTTGAAGCCTACAAGTGGTTTCGTCTCTGTGGGCGGTTATGACGTGCAAAGAGAAAATGTGGAAGTTAAAAGGCTTATAGGAGTTTGTCCTCAAGAAACTGCGGTTTACCCATATTTGACGGGTGCGGAAAATGTGGAGCTTTTCGGAAACCTATACGCCCTAGACAAGGAAACGCTTAAAAGCAGACGCGACATGCTCCTTGAAAAACTGGGCCTAGTCCAAGACTCCCAGAGAAAAGTTGAAAAATACAGCGGCGGCATGAAACGCAGACTAAGCATCATTTTGGCTTTAATTCATAATCCGCAAATCATATTCCTAGACGAGCCCACCATAGGCATGGACCCCCAGTCCCGCCGCGCTGTTTGGGATTTCATGGAAGAACTGAAAAAAGAGGGTAAAACAATTTTTCTGACAACCCATTACATGGAGGAGGCGGAAACCCTCTGCGACCGTGTCGGCATAATCGACTATGGAAGGCTTATCGCTCTTGACACGCCGAAAAATCTGATTTCTAAAAACGGTGTCGGCAACCTAGAAGAGGTTTTCATTAAATTAACTGGGCGGAGGATAAGGGAGGAAATCTGATGAATTTTCAAAGGATAAACGCCTTAACAATGAAAGAGTTAAAGAAAACTTTTCGAGAACCTGCCGTCTTATTTATGATTTTCCTATTCCCAATAGTCTTCGTCTTAACTTTTGGCGCCTCCTTTGGCGGTTTAGGCGGCTCTCAACCAGTCTATAACATAGGTGTGGTTAACTTGGACTCGACTGGTTCTTCAGGCGCGGCGCAAACGTTTATTGAAGCATTGTCGAACACTACTCTTTTGCATGTGCATGTTTACGCCGACGACCAAACAGCTCAAAGCGATTTGTCTCAGGGAAAGGTTCAAGCAGTCATAATTATTCCAGCCGTTTTCAGTCAGAGCCTCGCTTCCTACTATGTGGCGCCAAAAAATCCCAGCAGTTGGGTGAACGCCACTCTTTTGCTCTATTTGGATAAGGGTTCTGTGGTTGCTACACAAGCTATACCGCCCATAGTTCAGAATGTTTTAGCCGCATTTTTAAACTGGCAAGCGGCTCCAAGCCCTGTTAATGTGCAGGTCGCTTCTCTAATAGAGACTAAGCAGTTTTCAGCCTTCGAGTTTATGGCGCCCGGCATGTTTACCTTCGCCTCAATATTCCTTATAATGATGGTTGCCCAGTCCTTCACGCAGGACCGTGAAAACGGCATGTTGAAGAGGATTAGGACAACGCCTATAACGCCGACAGAGTTTATGACAAGCCAAGTTTTGTCCTTGCTTATAGCCCTAATCCAAGCGGTACTTGTTTTTGCTGCAACCTACATGATGGGTTTCAGACCAGCGGTCAGCTTTTCCGCCTACATTCTAGCCTTTATCCTAGTGCTGATTTTCTCGCTGTCTAACGTGGGCTTCGGCCTCATCACAGCCACAGTTTCAAAAACATCAAACACAGCGACAGGAATATCCTTCCTCTTCGTGTTGCCCCAGCTGTTTCTCGGAACCTTCGTCGGCGCTTCCCTATCGTCTGCTATGCAGACAGTGAGCCGACTCGTGCCAAGCTACTATGTAACAGATGCTTTAACATCGCTTTTCCTAAGAGGGGCCTCCATCACAAGTCCAACTATAATTTTGGATTTAGCATCGTGGCTTTGTCATGCGTTGCCATTCTAGCGGTAGGCATAGTTCTCTATGCAAAATACTTCAAAATCTAGAGAGAAGGGGTATAGAAAATAAAACTGCGGCACGGCTTATTTCCCACGCTATTTTACACTAAAACTAGAGGGGTAGGCTGCCATTGGCTTTTTCACCAGCCAAAAATGTTAAAAATCTAGAGAGAGGGGGCTAGCCTTTTTGTTAAACTCAACCAGTAGCAAAATGACCAGTTTTTCAGACAAGCGTTTTCTAAATGCTAAAACCTAATAGGTTTAATAGTGCTTTTACATATTTTGAAGTGAAGCTTAGTGATGCGTAGAAGAAGACTGGTCTTTCCCTTCACAGCCATAGTAGGCTTAGACAAGCTTAAGCTGGCGATTTTAATAAACGCCATAAACCCAAAAATTGGCGGGGTCCTTATAAGGGGTCCTAAAGGGTCGGGTAAAAGCACTGTTGTGCGGGCTTTAGCTGACATCCTTCCAAAAATAAGCGTTGTTAAAGATTGCCCCTTCAACTGTAACCCCTACGACCCCTCAAACATGTGTCCCAAATGCAGCGAAAAATACCGCCATGGCGAAAACTTGCCAGTGGAAGAGAGAGACATGGTTGTTGTGGATTTGCCGCTGGGATCCACAGAGGACAGGGTGGTTGGCAGTTTAGACGTGGAAAAAGCCATAAAATACGGCATAGAAGCCCTTGAACCGGGAATATTAGCGGAAGCGAACCAGAATATCCTATACGTGGACGAGGTGAATCTCCTCCCAGACCACATAGCCGACGACTTGCTGGATGCTGCGGCAACTGGATGGAACATTGTGGAGAGGGAAGGCATATCTGTAAGCCACCCTTCCCGTTTCATTTTCATCGGCACCATGAACCCTGAAGAAGGCGAGTTGAGACCTCAGTTACTTGACAGATTTCCTTTATCCGTGAATGTTGAAAAAATAACATCGGTAAAAGATAGAATGGAAATAGTTAAGAGGAACATGGAGTTTGAAGCTGACCCGGAAAAATTTTATGAAAAATACAAGCCGTTGCAAGAAGAACTGCGCAACCGTATAGTTCAAGCAAGAAAGGTTCTAGAAAGAGTTGCCATACCAGACGCCCTTCTAGAAGGGATATGTAAAGCATGTTTGGAGCTGAAAGTTGACGGTCTCCGCCCAGACATAGTCATAGCAAAAGCAGCAGCGGCGCTGGCGGCTTTTGAAAACAGGACTGAAGTAACCTTAAACGATGTTCTAGTGGCGGCTGAACTTGCCTTAAGCCACAGAACAAGGGAAGGAGGCTTCCTAGAACCAGCAACTCCTCAAGAAATTAGAGAAAGCTTCACGGCGTCTGTGAAAAAAGTTTTTGAAATCGAGAAAATAGGTGGAACAGCTGAGAAAGAGGCTGAGAAAAGAAAGTTTCTAAAGGGTAAAGCCGTCTTCTGGGTTAAGAAGGATGCATCTGAAGAAGAGGAAAAGCGGGCAACAAAAGAAAGCCTCGTTAACAAGGCTCGAGCAAAGTGGTTTGAATTCCTTTTCCGCCTGAATAGACTTTTTGGCGGCGTATTTTTCGGAATTGGAAAAAGGCTTAGGAAAGGTCCAAAAAAGGCGCCTGTAACCGAAGGGTTTCAAGTGGGTTCAGAAAAACTTAGAGGAGAAATCAGTGAGGAAAGGGTTGTTGAAAAGAGAAGGGATGAGCTAAAGGGAATCCCGACCGTAAGCAACGCTGCTGTGCCTCCTAAAGTTTCCGAAGGGCGTCCAATAATTTCAAGCATAGCAAAAATTGTTTCTCCTTCAAATTTTTCTTTTAAAATGGGGAAAATTAAGGCTAGAGGAAGATACGCGTATGCTGGCAAGCGCGCCCAAGCAGTGACAACAATTCACAGAGGCAAACCCTATGGTTGGAAATTTCCAAAAGGAAAACCAGTTGACATCCACTTGCCCGCTTCAATCCGCGAATCAGCGAGAAAACAGAAAAACAGAGAGAAAACCGCAGACATAGCCCTAAAACTGTGTTTAGAGGATATTCGTGAAAAGTTGAGGTTGTATAAGGCTCCTGCAACAATGGTTTTCGTTGTGGATTTAAGCGGCTCAATGCTTCTAAACATGGACGCTGTCAAAAAGGCTCTTCTAGGTCTTCACGGCGACGCTTATAGATTTAGAGATCGTGTTGGAATAGTTGCCCTAAAAGACACAGGGGCGGTGGTTGTTCAACACCCCATAACAAACCTTATGGTTGTTGCGAAAAAACTAATAGATTTAAGGGTGAGCGGTTACACGCCCCTCGCCGCTGGAATGCTTAAGGCTTGGGAAGTGCTGAAGGAGGCGAAAAGAAAAGACCCCTCAACAGTTCCCGTTATGGTCATAATAACCGACGGAAGCGCCAATGTTCCCCTCAAAAGAAGCCTTGAAACCGGCGAGGTTAGACAGATAGAAGAAGTCCGCATAATTGTTAGAGAATATGAAGACCTAGCCGTCAGAGACGTAACCTCTGTTTCAAAATTAATTAAGCGGGAAGGAATTCACACCATAGTCGTAAACACAAACCCCCACTTTTATGGAAGGGAAACCTACGGTTTTGCGGTTACGAAAATGATTGCCTCAACCACCAAGGGAAGCCACCATGCAATTGGAAGGTTGGCAACTCAAGAAGAGATGGTTAGAGACATGATGGAAAGGATAAGAGAAGACCAGAAGAGAATAGCTTACGAAAGAACCGCGTCTAAACTGGCGGCTTAACCTTCTTTTTTGCCGTTATGCTTTCTCGCATCCACTTTTCAAACTCTTTCGGAGGCGGTTTTTCAACGAAAAGCCTCTTTCTCATAGCTTCTAAGAAGGCGTTTTCCTCGCCTAAAAACTCTGCAGCGGTTAAAACCTTATGTCCAGTCTTCTCAGCTGTTTCAAAGACCTTGGCGGCTTTTTCCCGCCAGTTTTCGTCTCTTAAAATGTGGTGTTCCAGAATAGTGCATGGCACTGTTTCAACAACTTTTTCCAAGTTGTGCATGCCCAACCGAAACTGTTCTTCATCTACTCTAAAACCAGCCAAATATGATGGCGGTCCACCAACCATAACCAGTTGAGGCTTTTCGTTAACTATAATCTCAAGGGTTTTAGCTGAAATTGGACCTTGCACGTCTGGAGCAAATATAAACTTCTCATTTTCAACCTCAATGGTTGCCATTAAAACCCATCCTAAGGCTGAGTCTTCAGGACCATGCGGAACGGGTTCTGAAAACTTTATCCTTGTTTTTCCAAAAATGAAGGTTTCGCCGTCTGCAACTTCAAGTTTTTCAGCGTATTTCCCTCCAGTTTTCTGAAAGACCCATCCTCTACGCCTTTGGCTAAAATTAATCCATTCTTTAGGATTCTTCACCAAGACGATTTTCCCTTGGTAAATTTGTCTGGCTGTTATATCCGCCTCTGTCCAGTTGCAAAGCCAATCCTCATAGGAAGGTGTGTGATGGTCAAAATGGTAGTGGCTAACTGTTACTACGTCGGCTTTTTCAGCGGCCTCAGCTATTCTTTTCCTTGATTCGATTATGGCTTTGTACTCCAGTGGATGGGGAGGCAAGCCATAACGGTTTGGACAAAGCGAAACACCAGCATCCAACAATACTCTAACATCCGACGTCTCAACATAATTGCACATAGACCGAACACCAAAACTTTCAGCAGCTAAAGGCACAACCCTCAAATGTTTAAACATATTAGCTCAACGCCTCAAAGCAGCCAACTATAAACTTTTATCCAAGTCTGACATTTAATTTTGCATGGCGGGCGATGACGACTCTGGCCCCGCTGAAATTCGCCAATGATTGGGATCTTGAGTGCGCGAGTCCGCCTTTAAATTCTTTCATGTAAAGTCTAGCCTTCGGATAGAACACGAAAGTTTTAAATGTTTCCATGATTTTCATATGTCATTCACAAAATACTATGGAATAGTTTCCGAAACATGCATGGAGTTAAAATTGATGTTATTATCCAAATCGGCGGTAACCAAGCTTAAAACGATCCTTGTAATTGATTTGATGATTGTTGGCTTAGCAGCTGGCGGATATTACTACCTTCAAACTTTTCTAAAAGCTGCTGTTGTGCCTCCCTTACCTGAACCGAAACCCACTGAATTTTCATTGGGAAACTTGACTATTCAACCTTCTGAAGCAGAGGTAAACCAGCCAATAACCATAAAGGTTAATGTGACTAATGTGGGCGAAGAATTGGGCACTTACACTTTAAACCTTACAATTAATGATGTGGTGGAGGAGACTAGGATAATTCAACTTTCAGGCGGAAACTCAACCATGGTAGAGTTCACGGTTATAAAGGATACTGTTGGAACATATTCCGTTAAAATAGGCGACTTAACTGGAACTTTTAAAATTGTTGCGCCCCCTCCGACTCCGCAGCCCAGACCCGCCGAGTTCGCCATCTACAGCTTGACAATCAGCCCCTATGAAGGCTGGGTTAATGATACAATTCGAATATCCTTCTTTGTACGCAATGTAGGAGGTGAAAGTGGTTCAATCTCGCTTAATTTAACCATTAGAAATTCCACAAGTCTTTTGTATCTGCAAACCATTACGGTTGAGCTTTCGGCGGGGGATGTTACAACGGAAAGTGTTACCTTTAAACCAAACAGCACTGGAACCTACTATGTAGCTGTAGAACGCGTGAGTGGAACATACCAAAGTTTAACCGGGACATTCCAAATTGTACCCACAGGCATGCACACGCTCACCATAGGCGCAAGCCCCATTAACCTCGAATTCAAACTGGACGGGGAAACCAAGAAAGTGCCCTTTTCCTCACTGTTAAATGTAGGCGAACATCTCATTGAAATGCCACCTACAAGTCCAGATGGCAAAGCGGTTTTCCTACGTTGGGAAGACGGCTCCACAAATCCAACGAGAAGGATAAACCTCCAAAGCCGCATGTCACTGTTCGCATATTACAGCGGCGGCTCTTCATGTCCCTCACTGTTTGTTTGGAATGGAACAAGCTTTGTTTATGTTGCGGAAATTTCTAACCACGGATGGTTGGGTTACATAAATTACATAACTAACGATCCAGAATGGCCCATCGTTTATTGGAGGAACAACCCGTGGGATTATCTAAAACTGGATAAAAGCCAACTGCAACTGGTTAACGGCACATATTTCGAGATGGTTCTTTCCCAAAGGTGGAATGAAATCTTCTATTTAGATGCGGCATATCTGGTTGTTGTTGACCATCCAGCGGGTGTGGATGTTTATTCGACAGGAGTTGAACAGTACCTAGACCCCGAGTACATGGGCAAAATTTACACAGTCAGCAAAAATCCTTTGGCGCCTGTTTCCGCTTTTAATGAGAAAGGCGAAGATGTCCTATCCCAAATCCTCCATATGGATGGAGTTTTCACGCCGGGATCTAATGGGCTTTTAAGTCCTTCATGGAATAACATTTCATGGAACAGGTTGACTGTAGATCTTGGCGATTTGTCTGGCGCTGAGCAAATTAAGCTTATAGTCACTGGGAAGGTTGACTGGGGCTCTCCAGAAGATTACACGGCATGGATTGAAAAGTTCTTCGCCGCCGAAGTTCCCAATGGCACCCAAGTCACGCCTCCGCCGTATATGGAAGTTATGGATAAGAATGGAAACTGGGTTATGGTTCCATGGGAGAGGCAGTTCCCGCTACCGACAGATGTGAATCCAAGAACATGGGTTGTTGACTTAACTGGGCTTTTCCCCGCAGACACAAGCAAATATGTGATTAGGATAAGCAACTTTTGGAATGTAACCTTCGACTATATTGGAGTTGATGTGTCTCCGCAAGAAGACGTTATAATACGGAGCATTTACCCCTACGCTACGCTTTACCAAGAATTCGACAGCCCATCAGCTTCTTCTGGAAACTTCACAAGATACGGAGATGTAACCCCGCTGGTGTTAAGCTATGATGACGAATTTGTTATTGGAAGACAAGGCGACGCTGTCCGCCTCATATTTCCAGTGGGGGATCTTCCGCCTCCAGCCGACGGCATGGAGAGAGACTTCTTCTTTTTCGTGGCTTGCTGGTTTAAGGATGAAACTGGAAACTGGGGTTATGGTTTCGATTTCACAGTAGATCCATTACCTTTCCAAAACATGAGCGGCTTCCCATACCCACTGGACAAGGAAAGTTATCCCTACGAACTGCATTGGGACTATATTACAACCTACAACACCAGAGTAATAAAACCCAAAGACAATGAAACCTAGAAGAAAGGCGATTGACAAAAATGTTATTGGAAATCATAAGCGAACTTCTCAAATTAACCATTTTTGCAGGATTAGCCCTAGCTGGAATACTCGCTATAATAATATGGAAAAGGAACCTGACAACAAAAGTCACCTATTTGAGAACTTTCGTACAAGTGATGGCCATGATAGCCTTTTTCTACATATTCTCATACACAACGTGGCTGCTCCTCATACTTGTTGCCATTTTTGCCTTGTCCCTTGTTTTGGGAAGATTTTTCTGCGGGTGGCTCTGCCCCTTCGGTTTATATCTGGATTTGGTGGTTGTAATCCGTAAAACCCTTAATACTCGCTACTGGAGTCTTCCTGAAAAACTTAATAAAAGCTTGCACATTCTTCGGTATTTGCTTTTGGTTTTCTTTATTGTTTTGCCTTTTCTATTGGGGCCTATAGAACCTTGGCAGTGGTCTTTAGCTCAGTTTTTAATGGGACCCTTTAAGCCAGTCTCTGTGCTTCTGGGACCTGTGGAGCCGCTGGTTATACCGTGGGAAAGCAGCCTAAAACTTTATGGTTTAAGCTTCAGCTATCCCTACGCTTCTATCATAACCTTCTACTCTGGCGAAAATTT
The DNA here is from genome assembly GCA_964501295.1 of uncultured Candidatus Bathyarchaeia archaeon. Lineage (GTDB taxonomy): Archaea > Thermoproteota > Bathyarchaeia > Bathyarchaeales > Bathycorpusculaceae > JABFQN01. The sequence goes on from CAZCSF010000002.1 coordinate 8,854, forward strand.
CGCTCTCATCAACACCTTCATTTTTATGGCACTAACCTTAGCCAGTTCTTTTGTGGTTAGGCGGTTCTGGTGTCGCTTTTGCCCAACGGGTGCATCTTTCGCCGTTTTAAACAGGTTTAGAGTGTTCAGGTGGATTCCCTTCCTTCGCTTGAATAAGGTGGAGGAGAAATGCACTAAATGTGGGATTTGCAAAAGAGTCTGTCCCGTGCAAGTAACTGATGTTTATGAGCAGAAGGGCGGAGACATCACCACCTCGATGTGCATGCTCTGCCTACGCTGCGTTGAAATGTGTCCCTACGAAGACTGTTTAAAACTGAACATGGCGGGTAAAACCCTTTTTAAGTCACGAAACTGGTTAGAACCATCAAAAATCACATGAGGCGCACCCATGAAGAAAACAAGCGAAAAAAAGTACAGCCTCGAAATCTCCCCAAAAGAAATAGAAGAGCTTAAAAACATCGTTAAAACCTCCTCGGCAAAAATCATGGAAGAATACATCGAAAGAATGCGAAAAACGTGGCTTGACAGGCCGGAAGAAATGCAGTATTTTGATGAAATCGCCAGGTTCTGGGGGACTCGTGAAAAGGAAATTGTTGAGGCGAGGGGAGAAGGCAGGAAGGTTATAGGTTATACTTGTATGTTTGCGCCTATCGAGTTGATTTTAGCTGCGGATGCCATCCCAGTGCGCGTTAGTTCTGGATTTTATGATCTTGTAAAGCTTGGAAATAGAGTAGTTCCCGTGGAAGTTTGTCCAGTGGTAAGGTCTACCATAGGCGTAAAAATGGTTGGCTTGTCGCCTTATCTTGAGCTAAGTGATGCGTTGATAACTTCGCTTACATGTGATGGAATGACTAAGCTAAGCGAAATTTTAAGCGACTACAAGCCTGTTTGGACTCTTTGTCCTCCCCGTTTGAAGGATTCTGAGCAGTCCATTTCTTTCTGGAAGGAAGAGTTGAAAGCTGTTAAGGAGAAAATTGAGAAGTTGACTGGGACAAAAATAACCAGCAGCAAATTAAAGTCTGCTATAAAACTTTTGCATAAGGCAACACATGCTTTCCGTAGGCTTCAAGACTTGCGAAAAGGAAATCCTGTGATAATGGGCAGAGACGCTATGCTGGTTAACCAGACACTCATGTGGGACGACATAGAAAGGTGGACGCAGAAAACTGAAAATTTATGCGGTGAACTCGAAAAAAGAGTGCGGGAAAAAGCTTGGGCATGTCCCATTGAAACGCCAAGAGTTATGATTGCCGGCACCCCAATAATTTGGCCTGACAACTGGAAACTTCCAAACCTTGTTGAAGAGGCTAACCCTCAAGGGGTTATTGTTGCCGACGAGCTTTGTTCAGGAGACCGTTTTCTCTACGACCCTGTGGGCGTGGACGAGTGGACTATGGAGGATATGTTTAACGCCGTAGCTGATAGGTATCTGCTTCCTTCCACTTGTCCATGCTTTACTTCTGAAGATGGAAACGAGGATAGGGTTAACTGGATAAAAGCCAGAGTTGAAGAGCGTCGAGTGGACGGCGTTATATACCATGTTTATCGAGGATGCATGTTGTACGCCATGGAATACATGCGGATAAAAAGGGTTCTAGACAAAATAAACGTGCCCGTTTATTATCTCGACACTGATTACACAAGGGAAGATGTTGGACAGATAAAGACAAGGGTTGAAGCCTTCTTGGAAATGTTAAAATCAAGGGTTGAATTTTGAAAAAGAGAGGATTAAAATGATTGTCGCTGGTTTGGACATGGGAGTACAAAACGTCAAAGTTGTTATCCTAAAAGACGGTGAACCCATATCATATGGGTTGGCTCCTTCAGGTTTTGAGCCTGAAAAGGCGGCGGAACAAGCATTTAAACAAGCTTTAGAGAAGGCTGAAATAGCCTTTAGTGACATTAAGCATGTGGCTGTCACAGGTGTTGGAGTGGAACTGGCTCCACGGGTTGACCGCAAAGTCAGCATCGTATCTGCCGACGCTAAAGCAGCAGTCTACCTTTACCCTTCCGCGCGGACTGTTATAGATGTGGGAACTGAAGAGTCAAGGGTGATAAACTGCAGCGAAAAGGGCACAGTTTTAGATTTCACCTTGAACGAGAGGTGCGCGGCTGGAGCTGGAGCTTTTCTTGAAGCCATGGCACGGGCTTTAGAGGTGAAACTTGAGGATATGGGGATGCTTTCCCTTAAAGCCGCTGGAAAAGCTTCGATAAGTGCTACGTGTGTAATTTTCGGCGAATCAGACGTTGTAAGCCTAATCCACAAGCAGGAACCTAAACATGAAATTGCCAGAGCCATATATGACGCCCTAGCTGAAAGAATAACCTCTATGGTTCACAGAGTGGGGTTAAAACCCGACGTTCTGTTAGTAGGCGGTGTAGCCAAAGACGTGGGGTTTGCCGCCGCCCTAAAAAGGAAGCTTGAAACAGAAATTATAATCCCCAAAAATCCCGAGTTTGCTGGAGCCCTCGGCGCCGCCCTTTACGCCTTAGAAAATGCCGGAGAAAACTGAAATGAGCGGAGACAACGTTGAGTATTGGAGATGGCGGGAATACCGCTTAACCGTGCCCAACAAGAAATGGGAAAAAGCCGAAATCATAACTTTAGGCGTAGATGTTGGTTCTGTAAGCTCGAAGGCAGCGGTAATGGTGGATGGTGAAATATACTCTGTAAGCGTTATGAGAACAGGCTCCAGCAGTCCAGATAGCGCTAAAAAAGTTGTGGAATGGGCGCTGGAAGGAACTGGAATTAAACTAAGCGACATCCACTACATTGTTGGCACTGGCTACGGAAGGGTTAACGTTCCCATGGCTAAAAGCACCATCACAGAAATTGCTTGCCACGCAAAAGGCGCCAACTACATTTGGGGACCCACTGTGAGGACGATACTGGATGTAGGCGGTCAAGACATAAAAGTCATAAGATGCGACGAAAAAGGCAAAGTGCTCTCCTTCCTCATGAACGACAAATGCGCAGCAGGCACAGGCAGAGGAATGGAAGTTTTAGCAGACTTGTTAAAAATACCCATAGAAGAAATGGGAGCAGCATCGTTGAAGGTTGAAGAAGAACCCGACCCCGTAAGCTGCACATGCGTAGCCTTTGCAAGAACCGAAGCCATGGGACTACTGCGCAGAGGCTGGTCAAAAGAAAAAGTTTTAGCCGCTTACATGCAAGCCATGGTCCTCAGAATGTGCAATCTGCTGGAAAGGGTGGGATGCGAAAAAGACCTTGTAATCACTGGAGGACAGTCCAAAAACATTGGAATAGTGTCCAGAGTGGGAAAAATAATGGGCGTTAAACCCCTTCCCATGCCCAACTGGGAAGAAGACGGGCGAGACCCCATGGCTGCCGGAGCCATAGGCGCAGCCCTTTTCGCCAAAGCCTTATACGAAAAAGCGCAGAAAACCTAGCCTTGGAGTTGATGCGCAATAATCACTTATTACGGCTACATGAATGGCTCCGGCGAATACTACCTAGCTGTGGATTCTGAAAAGTGTAATGGCTGCGGCGAATGCGTTAAACATTGCCCCCAAAAAGCTCTGGAAATAGCAACAATTATGGTGGATATTGAAGAGCAAAATGTAGCCACTGTGAAAGAGGAACACCGTAAAAAAATCAAATACACATGTGCGCCATGCAAACCTGATGAAAAACCGCCGCCATGTGTTTCATCCTGCAAACCCAAAGCGCTCATGTGCATCTGGAAAAGCGGCAAAACACTAGCCTCTAAAGGCACAGTTTTTGATGTGTGAAAACTAGAGGATAGGCTCTCCTATTGGCTTTTTCCAAAAGCAAAAAATGTTGAAAACCACGATGCTGCTGTTTTAATCCTCCGGCTTCTCCCAAAGTTCTAACATGCCCTTTTTAAGCTCTCTGCGTTTTCTATGGAGAAACTTGTAAACAGTGGCGTGTTGGCTTCCTTGAATCAGCATTTGGATGGCTTCCCGCGCGACTTGAGCGTGTTCAATTTTCCCTATAATGCCCACTGTGTGACCGTAAACAGCTATGTTTGTGTCCGTCAACTCCTCTATTATTCTCCTTGTTTTTCCTTCCATCCCAATTATTCGTCCCTTAACCCGCCTTATGTCTGATTCAGACCTTCCGAAAATAGTCCGCAAATCTATAATGTCTAAAACGGTTTCTTCATCATGAATCAGCCTAAAAGCGTGTTCCGGAGAGAATCCCCTTCCAATGGCTGTTACAACTTCTTTAGCCCTCAAAAGAACTGAAGGGTCTTCAGCCTTTTCAGACAGCATTATCGTGACGCCGCCGCTGTCACTTTCCACTTGAAGCGTAACAGAAAGCATTTTTTCAATAGCCCTTTTAGTTTCGCCGCCTTGCCCGATTAAAACGCCAACCCGCTCTTTCGGGATTCTCACAAATGTGCTAGGCTGAGCCATAACCCGTCACCCTACTATAAACCTCTTCAGCAGACAGAACTTCGACGCCTAAACGGCTGAAAAACTTGTTTATGTTTGCGATATCCCTGTTTAAGAGGAAATTTGCCATGGGATGAGAAAGCGGAACAGCCTGTGACATGTCAAAAATCACGGGGCGCCCTTTCCAAATCATGATGTTATACTCGCTTAAGTCTCCATGGACAAGTTCTGCCTTCTGATAAAGCCTTTTAAGATAGGTGATTAAGATTTTGTACACTTTTTCCGGGTTCTGCGGAGGCTGCTCCTTCATTGATGGAGCGCTCACTCCATTTTTTCCGATGAACTCCATGATGAGCACGTTGTTTTTAACCGCTATTGGCTTCGGCACCCTAACTTTCGCCGCCACCGCTTGTTCAAGATTCCTAAATTCCTTTTGAGCCCAAGCGAAAATTAATGAACGTGTGTCGCGTTTCACATTTCTAAACCTCTGGTCGCCTTCAATGTATTTCAGCATGCCTTTTCGAAATTCAGCTGAGACCGTTAAGTAAATTTTTATGGCTAACTCCTTACCTTCCTTATCCTTACCCCAGTATACCCGCGCCTCTTTTCCAGCTTTAACAACGCCGTAAATCCTGTCTATGGCGCCTTTGTTCATAAAGTCGTATATGACCATGAGGGTTGAACGGTCGAAAACCTCCTCTAAAACCTCATACTCCTCGCTTCTTTTCTCCTTCATCAACTGTTTAATCTCGTAGCTTTTTTCCTCTCTGTGAAGCTTTTTCTCAACATGCCTACGAAAAGCCAAAGCGGTGATCCTCACGGCTTTTAAATTGTTAAATAGCCTTTTTTGCGGAGCAACTCCGCCTGTGCGTGGGTGTAACGCCAAATCACGTCTCCACGCTTATCGGACTGAAAATCCCAAGGCGAGACAAGAACAACGTCGCCTTCCCTTATCCAAACCCGCCTCTTCATTTTACCCCTTATACGGCATAAACGTTCATTTCCATCTTGGCATTTTACCAAAACACGGTCAAAACCAAGAAGTTTTACGGCTACACCTAAAACATCGTTTGGTGTTGGAAGCACCATTTCACTTAATTCTTCTTCGCTTATTACCTTCTTCTTACCCAACTAAGCACCTCAAACCTTTCCTCTTAAAAAGATGTGCATCTCCCTTAAAAGCATGTTTATAATTCAACCGTCAAACATCTATAACAACCTTGCCATATAAACTGCCTCTTTAAACGGTTTCCGTGCAGTCATTGAAACCCCAACGGTGCATTCAAGCCAGCATCCCTCGCAAGATGCAACCTTAACCCATCCGTCTTGACTGCGGTTAACTTTGCCCAACAACATATCCTCAGCTGAATTCTCTAAAAGGTTTCCAAGCGCCATGTCTCCGCGGGCGGCGCAAGCCAAAAGATTTCCAGCTGGGTCGATTGCCACATAAAGCCTTCCAGCATCACAGATTTTCGGCGTTTTCCCATCAAAGAAAAGCCTAAACCCTTGAATAAACTCCGTGGGCACAGTCAAAAAGCCCAGATCCTCATGTTTAAGGTTAAGCAAATATTCCTGCAAGGCTAGCACTTTCTCTGTTGGCGGCTTATTTTCTGGAGGTGGCGGAAAGGGATGGACGGGTTGAACCTGCATAAAATCAACCATGGCGCGGATTTCCTCAATGAATTTAGGTAGGATTTCAATGTTCCAAGGGGATATGACGCTGTTCACTCCAACCTTTACGCCGTGGCTTTTCAGCATTTTCACAGCTTCAACAGCTTTTTGAAAGGTTCCAGCCACACCCCTTATCCTGTCATGGTATTCCCGTGGGCCGTCAAGGGAAACAACAACTATGTCAAAGGCATCCGCGATTTTCGGAGCATCCTCCTTTTTTAGCAGTATTCCATTTGTGTTCATGCTTACTAAACAGTTGTGGGATGAGGCTCTCTTCGCAAGAGTTGTTAAGTCTCTGCGGAGTAGGGGTTCTCCCCCGCTGAAATCAAAAAAGGACACGCCCAAGCGGCAAACGTTGTCTATAACTGATAAAGCCTTATCCGTTGGTAACTCAAGCTTTTCCATTTTCCACCAGCCACAATAGGCACATCGCATGTTACAGCGGCTTGTCACATTGTAAGATGCAAAAAGAGGCGAAGCCTTACCCGTTTTAAAGGCTATGAAATTTTTGAAAACCTTGAAAGCAAGTTTATCCGCCCTCATCAAAATCCTTCAGCAACTTCGATATCTCATTTATGAAGCTATAATTGTCCAGCTGATTTTAAAATTTCTCCGCCTTTAAAGCTTCACGATCTGCGCGTGGGGAATGCCTTCTATGTTTAAAATGGCTTCTGGATGGACGTAGCCTCTTTCAACAGCTTTCTGCACAACGTTTTTACCCACCATATTTACAATGGTTGAGTTTTCTATCATGTCTATGGCTTCTTCCAGCTCCACTTCAGCGCCTTTATAGAATTCTTCTGTAACTTGGAAAACGATTTTTCCTTCTCGGAGGGTTTTTCCCAAAACTTCCGCATCGCAAATGGACAATAAAACGTTGTTGCCGATTTTTCTGAGCTTCATGTAGCACTTCAATTTTCAAACGCTCTCATAAGTGCCTAACCGAGGATTTCGCGCCGCAAGCAGCACAAACCAAGAAGGATAAGCGTTTTTCCTTTACAATTTTTGTGTCTGGACGCTTGCACACAGGGCAAGTGACAAAAGTTTCCATATACCTCTGCAATAGCCTTTCAAGGCTATCTCTTGGAAATTTGCCTTGAAAAATCACCCTTGATTCCTGTATAATTGCGGCTGTTGCCAACTCTCCAGTCAAAAACTTCAAAATGTGTTGGGGGTCGCGGTTTAAAACTTCAGCAACCTCTCTAAAGTTGTGGATTATTGTGCGCATTCCAACCACCGAATAGTGAAGCCTCGGAATTTCCAATCGCTCTCGTTTCGAAGCGGTTTCCGGCAGTTGGGAACGCGCCCTTTTAAGCAACTCCTCATAGCCGTATTTCATTGATTTGTGCTCCAAAGAAACATGACTGAATCATGGTATTTAAAACTTAATGTAAATGTGAAAATTTTTGCATATGTTATCCTCAAACTTTTAAGTTAGCAGCCCATTTGTATAGACATTTCAAAAGGAGATTTTAAAGTGGTTGACAAAAACTTGGTAGGTAAATGCGGCTTATATTGTGGTGCTTGTGGAATTTATATGGCTTACAAGGATGATGGTGAACTTTTAGATAATCTTGCAAAAAGTTTTAAATGTCCACCAGAAAAGGTTCGCTGCGAAGGATGCATGGCTTTAACTCCAGAAAGTTGGGGATACAACTGCAAAATTGTTCAGTGTTTAAGGACCAACGGTTTAGATTTCTGTTATCAGTGCAGCGAATATGAAAAGGGACTGTGCGAAAAATTTGAGAAACTAGCGAAATCCTATTTGGAAGATGCTGGAGTTGATTTGAAGGCAAATCTTGAAAGGATTAAGAAAGGCGAAGTTGAAGAGTGGCTCCTAGAAAGTCAAGAGAAATATAAATGTCCTTCCTGTGGGAAACCCTTGCCAGTTTACGGTACAAAGGGGAAATGCCACCATTGCGGAGCAAAACTTGCTCCAATCTTTGTTGCTTAAAAGTTATAACGTGAAAATCGGAAAATGTAAATGGTTACGCGGAGAGGTTTTAAGTTTGAGCGAAGACAAGCCAATTTTTACACCCTACGACTTCATTCGTTACGTAGCTGAAGTTAGAAATTTACCCATAGATGCCATAAAGGTTCCCCAACACCTTATGTTCACTTACCAAAGAAGAGCCTACGAACACGCAAAAACCTTATCGATGGAAAACCTGTCGACTGGTGGATATATGGCGAAAGACAACCCTTCTGTATTGGAAAGTTTAACAATGTAGATATAGGTCTCGGGCTTTTCTGGATTGGAGCACCAGCAGCTGCCATGACATTGGAAGAGGTTATTGTTTGTGGTGCAAGGAAAATTTTGGAGGTTGGAGTCTCTGGTGGATTGCAGCTTTTCCTTAAACCAGGAGACATCGTTGTTGTGACAGAAGCGATTCGCGACGAAGGAACCTCCCACCACTATTTTCCGCCAGAAGTGAAAGTTGAATCCTTCAAAAAGCTGAGAGAGAATATTATCGGACAGTTTAATAAGGGCAGTTTAAAGCATTACGTGGGTTTTGTTTGGTCAACAGACGGTGTTTACATGGGAACCCGCAGCAAATTTCGCAGATTTAGAAACGCTGGCGTTTTAGCAGTTAACATGGAGACCTCCGCAGTTTTTGCGGTGGCGAAATACCGAAATGTGGAAGCAGCCTCAGTGCAAGTCATTTCAGACCTCTTGTCAGAAAATGGTTGGCTTCAAGCCTTTGAACAGCAAACAGTGAGAGAAAACATCGAAAAAACCGTTAAAATAGCTTTGGAAGCCTTATCAGTAAGCTAAAAATGCCTATAGACTGGAAAGCTTAAAGAAGCCACAGCATTAAGTGTTTAATTCTCTTTAAAGGTGGAAACTTTGGGCAAACGCAGCCATCCATACATTCCAAATTCTCAACCAGAAATTAAAACAGAAATGATGAAGGAGATAGGCGTGAAAAGTATAGACGAGCTTTATGCTGATATTCCAGAAAAACACTTTTTGAAAAGACGTTTAAACCTTCCAAACGCCTTATCAGAGTTTGAGGTTAAAAAACACGTTGAAGCTTTACTATCGAAAAACAAAACGTGCGCGGACATGCCCGTTTTTCTGGGCGCTGGATGTTGGCCCCACTACGTGCCAGCGGTTGTGAAGGAGATTGTGCAACGCAGCGAATTTCTCACTTCTTACACGCCATATCAAGCTGAAATTTCGCAAGGCATGCTTCAAGCCCTTTTCGAATATCAGAGCATGATTTGCGAGTTAACCGCCATGGATGTTGCCAACTGTTCCATGTATGATTGGGCTTCAGCCTTGGGTGAGGCAGCCCGCATGGCTTCACGGGTTACAAAACGCAATGAAGTGCTTATCCCAAAAATAATTCATCCAGAGAGAAAGGCAACATTGCAGGTTTATGCCGAACCAGCAGAAATAAACGTTAAAGATGTAGCCTACAACCATGAAACTGGACAATTAAGCCTAAAAGATTTGGAAGGCAAAATTTCAGAGAAAACAGCAGCAGTCTACATTGAAAACCCGTCATATCTAGGCTTTATCGAAACTCAAGCTGAAGAAATAGGAGAGATGGCACATGCCCACGGCGCCCTTTTCATCGTCGGCGTTGACCCAACATCCCTTGGAGTCCTAAAACCTCCCGGAGAATATGGCGCAGACATTGTTATCGGAGAGGCCCAGCCCCTTGGAAACTCCATGAATTTCGGCGGCCCTCTTCTTGGAATTTTTGCATGCCGCGACGACCAAAACATGATTAGACAGATGCCTGGGCGCATAATAGGTTTAACAACCACAGTTGACGGAAGTAAACATGGCTTTTGTATGGCTTTGCAAACTCGTGAGCAGCACATTAGACGGGAAAAAGCCACATCCAACATCTGTTCTAATGAGGCTTTATGTGCAGTAGCCTCAACAGTTTACATGGCTTTGCTGGGTCCAAAAGGCTTGCAAGAGCTTGGAGAAACAATCATGTATAAGGCACATTATGCCATACATTTACTTTCAAAAATTGACGGCGTAAAGGCGCCGGTTTTCAAGTCCCCCCACTTTAAAGAGTTCACAGTAAACTTTGACGGCGCCGGCTTGAAGGTTATGGACGTCCACGAAGCGCTTCTCCAAAGGAGCATTCACGGAGGCAAAAATGTTTCAAAAGAGTTTCCAGAGCTTGGAGAAACAGCCCTTTACTGTGTAACGGAAATCCACTCAAAAGGGGAGATTGAACTTTTGGCAAAAATGTTGGAGGAAATCGTTGCCGGGAGATGATAAGCATGTATAAGCAAGCACAATGGGACGAGCCAGTCATATTCAGCCTTGGAAAAACTGGGCGCGTAGGCCACATTTTACCAAGCGTTGAGGAAGATGTTAAGAAGGCTGTCGGCGACTTGCGTAGGTTAATACCTAAGAAAATGCGGCGAAACAACCCTTTAAAGCTTCCAGAGCTTTCAGAGCCAGAAGTTGTGCGGCATTATATGCGGCTTTCTGAAATGAACTATGGCGTTGATTCTGGACTTTACCCTCTTGGAAGCTGCACCATGAAGTATAACCCAAAAATCAACGAATTGTTAGCGAATCTGCCTACAATAGGTTTGGTTCACCCATACCAAGATGAACGCACAGTGCAAGGCATATTAGAAATCCTTTACACGCTTGAGCGTTGGCTAGCTGAAATAACTGGAACCGCAGAAGTTTGTCTGCAACCAGCAGCCGGCGCCCACGGAGAATTTCTCGGAGCATGTCTAATAAGGGCATACCACAAACATAAGGGTGAACTGGACAAAAGACGCGATATGCTTATACCAGATTCCGCCCATGGAACCAACCCTGCAAGCGCAGCCATGGCTGGATTTAACGTGGTTGTCATACCTTCAGATGACAATGGCTGTGTGGATGTGGAGGCGCTGAGGGCTGCCGTTTCGGATAAGACCGCTGGCTTAATGCTAACGAATCCGAACACCCTTGGAATATTCGAACAAAACATCGAGGAAATAGCCAAAATAGTCCACGATGCCGGAGGACTCCTATACTATGATGGGGCAAACCTAAACCCCATACTTTGCAAGGTTAGACCCGGCGACATGGGCTTCGACATAGTCCACATAAACATCCACAAGACTTTCGGAACTCCGCATGGCGGTGGCGGTCCAGGCGCTGGACCCGTTGGCGTCAGCGAAGAACTTGCTAAGTTTCTGCCTGTTCCCCGCATAGTTTTCGATGGGAAACGTTACCGTCTAGATTATGATAGGCCCTACAGCATTGGGAAAATTCGCGGCTTTTACGGGAACGTGGCAGTCTTGTTAAAGGCTTATGCTTATATTTTGAGCTTGGGTTTTGATGGACTTAAAGAGGTGGCGGAAGTTTCTGTTTTAAACGCCAACTATGTTTTGCACAAGCTTAAAGAGGTTGACGGTTTGGCTCTTCCATACAACAGTGAAAAACCGAGAAAACATGAATGTGTTTTTAGCGCTAAGCCGTTAAAAAATAAGACTGGCGTACCAGCCTTAAACATTGCTAAGAGGCTTCTCGACTATGGTGTGCACGCACCGACGATTTATTTTCCTCTGATTGTCGAGGAAGCCCTGATGATTGAACCTACAGAAACCTTTGAAAAGGAAGAACTAGACGGTTTCGTTGAGGCGATGCGCGAAATCTGCCGCGAAGCCCAAACCAGCCCAGAAAAAGTTTTGAAAGCCCCATACAATACGGCTATTTCAAGGTTAGATGAAGTGAAGGCGTCGCATCCAAAAACCATGGCTTTAAGCTGGCGGATGTATCAAAAGAAGCAAGCCCCAGCAAAACCATAACTTTTATACTATGCCTTTTCCTTAATTCCTAGAACCAATTGGATGTGCTTAAGCTTGAATGAGTTGGAAAGTAAAGTGTTTGAAGCCGTCGGCAAGGTTATTGACCCGGAAACTGGGCTTTCTTTTGCAGAGATGCACATGATTAAAAGCGTAAAAGAAGAAGAGCCCGGAATAGTCAAGGTTGAGTTCATCCCTTCCAGCCCCTTCTGTCCCATAGCCTTCAAACTAGCCATGGACATTAAACGTGAAGCCTTAAAGGTTGCTGGCGTCAAAAAGGCTTTGGTTTATTGCCGCGGGCACATGATGGAACAGCAAATTAACGAAGCAACAAACAAGGAATAGCAATCAATTTAGCAATTTCACTTTCTATTGCGTGAGTGTTTGAAAGCTATGAGTGTCAAGGGCGAACATGAAATATACTGTTGCGGCGCCCGTGTGCGGATTTCAGAGAAAGGCATTGAAGTTTTAAGCGAACCATTAATTGAGTATTGTCCCCTCCACGAAGCCCTTTACGGCACTAAAAAGGTTAATGTTGAAAGCGTGCGGAAAAGTGTTGAAATGAAGATTGCAAGGTTTGGTTTCTGCTGTGGAAACCGTGTTTTCAACTCTGAGCCAGTTGTGGCTTATGGGGCTTCAGAAATGATGCGAGTCTGGCTTGAGAAGAATCTTATTGACTGCGCCGTTGTTGTCTGTGAAGGAGCCGGAACAGTCATAGCCTCTAAAGGTGGTCTTGTGCAAGCCATCGGCGCCCGCTTAACAGGAATAATAAAGACTTCGCCTATTCCAGAAATCATCGGACAAATCAGAAGAGAAGGCGGAATAATTTTAGACGAGAAAACTGCGGTTATCGACCAAGTTGCTGGTGTCAGAAAGGCTTTAAGTCTGAGGTTTAGGCGTGTTGCCGTAAGCGTTGCTGGCTTTCAGTCGAAAGCTATAAGCGAAATTAGAAGCCTCGAAGCAAGCGAAAAGGCGGATGTCCTCATTTTTTCAGTCTGCAACACTTGCGTCGGCGAAGGAGACGTGGAACACATAGCCAAAGCGGACGTTGTTTGTGCAAGCGCTTCGAAAATACTTCGAAACGAGATAGGCAAAAGAGCACTCATGCAATTGGGCGTTACCATCCCAGTCTACGCCCTAACCGAAAAAGGAAAACGCCTCATTCTAGCCTATCTGGCAGAATTCCAAGACAAAATTGTAGCCTTCAGAACAAGCAAACTTCCCTATGAAACAGAAGATAAAGGTCCAAAACTCAAGCCATAAATTCAACAAAACACGCTGCCAACGCAGGCGAAGGACTAGGAGGGAGGGGATAGGGAAAATAAAACTTGAAAACAGTGTAAGGTGTTTAACCAAAAGCCTTAAGTGAAGAGGCAACATATTTTCTGGCAAAAAGCATAAGGTGTTGATTTAGGTTTGGCAGTTGAAGGCTTTTCTGGAGGTAGAAAACCCGTAGATGTGAAGGTAGGCGAATTAACGCCCGCCTCAAGAGCCGTGAACGTTAAGGCAAAAGTTGTTTCAAAAAGCGAAGTTAGAAGCATAGCTTCTGGAAGAGACGGCGCACCCCACACAGTCTGCGACGCCCTAATCGGCGACGAAACAGGATGCATATACCTAACCCTATGGGACGACAACATAGGCAAAATTAAGGAAGGCGAAACCATAAACATCGGAAACGGCTACGTAAGCCTTTTCAGAGGAAGTATGCGCCTAAACGTTGGAAGATATGGAACACTGGAAATCGCAAAAGAAGCACTGGAAGGCGAAGTGAACACTGAGAACAATCTTTCCTCAAAGGTTTATGAACAGCAAAGACGCCCATTCAGGGGAAGAGGAAGAGACTTCGGCGGGCGAGAAAGAAGAGGCGGGTTTAGGCAAAGGAGATATTAGACAACCTCCTAATCTTCGCATATATTTTCGCAATCTCTTTGCTAGTTTACATTTTCCTCAGCAACGTTACTGGTCTATTGAATCTTTCAGCTTTTTCCAAAGGCTGCTCATGTTGAATAGTTTAGATTAAAGCCTTTAACCGTTTCTTGACTACGCTTTTGCTTCATTCAAATAATCAGAAAAGCCAAAGCCTTTCTTTTCCTTATACTCTATTCCAAGCCTCTTGTATAAACTTTTAATGACGGCTTTTTCAATTACTTCTGCGCCTGAGCCGAAAATTTCCCTTAAACATTGGACAAAAATTTCAGGATTACTTGGAATATCCTCTTTTTTAAGGGCGTAATAGTGTTGAAGGCGGAAAAATACGACTTCTCTTCCGCTTTCTCCAAACATAAGCAAGCCTTCATCAACAGCCTCGATTAAAGCGTTTTTGAAGGCGTTCTTTTTCTGACTCATGGCGTTTACCTCAAAACTCCTTTGTGTGAATGTAGAAGGCCATTAAGAAGAATAGGTATGAGAAGTCGAAGAGGAGGTCCAGCATGTGCCTACTATAGTATATGCCTTGCGCGGTTGTGTAGCTGAAAAGAATGTCTGCGCACACTTCCATCATTATGGCTGCATTAATGAAAAGCCAAAATTTCCCAAGTTTTCCCTTCCAGAAGATTATCAAACCTAAAAGCGCCACGGATAGAAGCGAAAGGTCAAGAATGGGATAAGCAAAATCCATGGCTATCGCCACAAAATCTTCTTCAGCTCCTAAAATTGGAGCGAGTAACGTGGCGGTTACCACAACGGTTAACGTAACCATAACTGCCATGACTGCAGCTACATTTTTCCTTGTTAATGCGTGACCGAACAGCTTGACATACATGTATAATGCGATGAAAAAGGGGATGTATCCAGCTATCCAAAAGATGTCTGCAGCAGAAGGGTAAGGCAGCTCAACACCTAAAATCAGCGTGTAACCCGCCCACACGGCTTCTCCTATAAACCATAGAAACAATCCACATGTGAAATAAAGCCAAACAATGGGGAACCGCCCTTTAGCCTTACGCCAATATCTTTCCAAAGAAACACCGGAGACTATGACGGTTGCGCCGGCGATTATTGGCGGAAAGGCGTTAGAGAAATAAGCGATAAAATCTGGATAGTAACCTTGGAGCGCATATAGCAGTATCAAGCCGACCATTATTGAAAGGCTTATTTTGTAGATTTTAAGCAACCCTTGCATCCTCCACAGATTCGCTTTAGGGAATTTTGCTCGCACACTTGCCAAACACGTGTAATGTTTCCTTGCTTATGCTAAGATGCTCTGTTCCACATTTAGCTCCGACGTACAAACGCCCTTAATATGGGTTATGAACAGCGAATATGAATTATTAAAATTTGTTATTCAGAATCTGAATTTGAAGCGTTTGGTTAGTTAGCGAAAAATTGGTTATGCCAATTTTGAAGGTTTTTCTCAAAATTCACCGCAACCCTTAAAGCTCTAATATACAAAACAAAAACATCTCATAAAATGGAGAGAATTATAATGTGCCAAGCAGAAAAAGAGGAGAGAAAACCCACAGTTGAAGAGTTATTGGCAAAGGCGAAAAAGCCAGCCCAACTAGCCCCGTTAATGCACAAGTTTTACGAGGGCAAAGTTCAAGTTATGCCAAAATGCGCCATAACAAGCCCAGCCGACTTTGCAATATGGTACACGCCTGGCGTTGCAGCTCCGTGCCGAGAAATCCAAGCAGACCCTGAAAAATCCTTCGAGTTGACAAACCGCTGGAACTACGTGGCTGTGGTCTCAGACGGCACACGGGTTTTAGGCCTAGGAGACATAGGTCCAGAAGCCGCCATGCCAGTTATGGAAGGAAAAGCCTTGCTTTTCAAATATCTTGGAGGCGTTGACGCTTTCCCCTTATGCTTGAAAACCAAAGACCCTGAAGAAATCGTTAGAGCTTGCGAACTCATAGAACCCTCCTTCGGCGGAATAAACCTAGAAGACATTGAAAAGCCAAAATGCTTTTATGTTCTGGAAAAAGCTCGGGAACGCCTTCAAATTCCAGTTTGGCACGACGACCAGCAGGGAACCGCTACGGTGATATTGGCGGGCTTGATAAACGCCTTCAAAATAGTTGGCAAAAAACCCCAAGAAAGCCTGATAACGCTTGTAGGCGCTGGAGCAGCCAACATCCGAACAGCCTACGTCCTAATAAGATGGGGAATGAAGCCGGGAAACATTTTAATGGTGGACACAAAGGGCATACTCCACGCTGGAAGGGAAGACCTTTCAAAAGAAGAGGACCCATGGAAATTTGAGCTGGCCCAAATAACAAACGCAGAAGGCAGAACAGGCGACATAGCAGAAGCCTTTAAAGGAGTAGACGCTGTGGTAGCCGCATCTAAACCCGGACCAGGCACAATAAAGAAGGAGTGGGTGGCTTCAATGGCGGATGACGCCATAATATTTGCATGTGCAAACCCCATACCTGAAATATGGCCTTGGGAAGCCAAAGAGGCTGGAGCCCGCATAATAGCCACTGGAAGAAGCGACTTTCCAAACCAAGTTAACAACAGTTTAGGTTTTCCAGCAATATTCCGCGGAGTTTTAGATGTTAAAGCAAAAACAGTTACAGATGACATGTGCATAGCAGCAGCCCAAGAACTGGCCAAATTTGCAGAGGAAAGAGGAATCCATGATGAAGATATTCTGCCCAGAATGGAAGAGTGGGAGGTTTACCCCCGCGAGGCGGTGGCTTGCGCCTTAAAATCCATAGAGCAAGGAGTCGCTAGAGTCAAACCAAGCAGGCAAGAACTTTACGAAAGAGCTGTTGCAATTATAAAGAACGCCAGAGAAAGCCTAAACGCCTTAATGAAGGAAGGACTGATAAGAAAACCGCCGCCAGAAGAGGAATTGCTCAAGTAATCAGCCAAAACACGCAATTCCATCTTTCTTTTGAAATTAGCAGAAAATTATTTAAGCTATTTCGTAAAAATTAGGTGGCTAGGGAGAAAGAAGAAATGCGGTCAGATTATGCCCTATACGTGGTGGCAATTATATTCTTTATATTGACTGGAATAGTGTGCATTTACCAAATAGAATACAGAGAACTCTGGATAGTCACAACGGCTGTTTTAGGGATTTTCTTTATGGGGCTTGGATACACTCAAAGACCAAAGGCAGAAACAAAAACCACAACCATTGAAACGCCTCCGCCAACGCCGCCGGCCACTCAAATAGTGCAGGAAGAGATTCCTAAAGAAACCGCCCCAGCTGGACGAGAGTTGACGGAAGTTAAAGGAATAGGTGCAAAAAGAGCGGAACAGCTTAAGACGCTTAGCATTATGAGTGTTGAGGACTTGGCTAAAGCTTCTGCTAAGGAATTAGCCTCCAAACTTAAAGTTTCCCCAAAAATTACTGAAAGATGGATTGAAAACGCTAAAAAGCTCGTTGAAAAGTCCTAGATAAAGCCTCTATCTACAACCCTTTACAAGTTGAGGATTCTTATTATATTCCTTCGCTCCAACCTTTTCACAGCGTCTAAAAACTCGTTTTTCTTCTTGCCAGTTAACCTAAAATTCTGTAACATCTCGTTTAAAGGCATCTCCGATTTTCCAAACCCAACAGTCTTTCTATGAAGATGGTCAATTATCAAGCGTTCCAGTTTCCCACATCTCCATGTAGTGTTTCGAATTAGGACAATTATGGCCCTTCTAAATTTTCCCTTTCCGCCCTTCTTCTTCATCAACTTCATTCACAATTGTAATTTGCGCTAAGTTGTTTTTAGGGTTTACGCTTAAGACAAGTTTTCGGAAGCCTAAAATACCATAAGAGTTTAGTTTTAACTCTCTAATAATCGAAGTGAATGCCATGTTGGAAGGGAAGATTGGAAGAATAATTTTTTCGCGGATAAAGACAGACGAAGACTTGGCTGAAGCCATTAAAGAAAGAGCTGAAAGAAGTCGTGTTAAGGCTGGTATAATAATTGCCATTGGCAGTCTAAAGAGCGCAACATTGGGATATTATAGAGAAGACGAATACAAATATATACGGTTGGATGGACCGTTGGAAATAGCATCTTGCATGGGAAACATTGCTGTTGATGAAAACGGCGATTTAATGGTGCATGCGCATATTGTTGTCACAAACGAAAAAGGCGAGGCTTTCGGTGGTCATTTGATGAAAGAATCTCCTGTAGGAGCTACAGCGGAACTCACAATAATTGAAGGTAGAGGAATAAACCTAAAAAGGGTTTTAGACGAAAAGACAAAGCTGAAGCTTCTGGATTTAGGCTAAAGATTTTTCAAGAAGTATTCCATGGGCATCTCCATAATAATATTCTAGTTTTGCGACTTTTTTATATCCAAGTTTTTGGTAAAGGCTCAAAGCTGCAATGTTGTCTTCCCTTACTTCGAGGCGGCATACCCTTGCTTGTTTATCCCTGAAGATTTTTTCGATTTCATGCAAAAGTTTTATTCCAACCCCTCTCCGGCGGTGATTTAAAGAGATATCTATTGTTAACACATGTCCAACCAATGTGTTGTCTTCCACGTATAACATGCCAATAATAAAACCGACAATTTCTTCGTTTTCCTTTGCTATTAGGCTTATAGCATTGTGGCTTGTGAGTAGTTGGGCAATCTGTTGTTTCGTGAAGGCTTCCCTTTTGAAACATTCCATCTCAATTTTGTAAAGCCTATCTAAATGTCTGATTGAAGCATCTTCTATTGTTACAGCCATAGTCTTCATCTTTAATCTTTATAGGTGCAAGATTTAGACTTTTTCCGTCAAACCCTTGTTCAGCGACGCCTTTACCGCCTTAATTTCAACCCATTGCTGTATTACGAATCCCACGAAAAATCTCAGCCACACCGTTAAGATTCTGGTTAGAATTGTAGCTGTTGCGCTCACGCCTATTGGAATGCCCAGCACTGTGTAAAGGGTTGTCACAGTTATCTCCGGCAACCCAACCTCAAAAGGAATACCCATCGGAATTGACTTTACAGCTGAAACTATGGCTTGAGTTACAAGGATTATGCTCAATAGACGCAAGTGTGAGTGGGGATATGGAAATCTGATGGCTAGGAAAACTATGTAGGAGATAACTAGATAAGAGAGCCAGGAAAGGCTGGATATAAACACTGAAAAAGCTACTATTTTTGGGGCACGTCCAAACTCTCTCATTGAACTATGAAACATTTCGGCTGCTTTAACAACTTCGTTTTTAATCTTTGCTGGTTTCCACTTTCCCCTGCTGATGCGTTCAACAATTCCTAGCGTGTAGTCGATTATCTTTAAAGTCCACTTTTCTCTAACACATAACATAAGAATCAAAACTAGAAAAAATAGGGTTGTGCCTATGAGGAAAAGGCTTAAGTTGAAAACCAAACTGTTGATGCTGGCTTCTGTTAGAAGCATGACTAGGCCAACAATAACGGTTGTAACACCCACAACCATGCTTATTAGTCTATGAGCCACTAAAGAGGCGATAACCTTGCCGCTTACGCCGTTGCCATGCTCCCTAGTTATCAGGTATATTCTCGAGATTTCCCCGCTTATAGATTCCGCTGGGATTATTATGTCAATAAAAGTTCCATACCAAACATACAAGTAGGCTTTTAGAACAGAAAGCTTCACAGAGAGAAATGTTAAGAGACAGCGCCATGCCATCGCGTAGAGAAAAACGTCGACAAAAACTAGTAATGCAGCCAAAAAATAAAGGAGGGCATCTGCGCTTTGAATTGTAGTGATTATTTCAAGTATGTCAACTTGGAAGAGGTAAAGGTATAGGAGGAATGCGGCTATGCCTATTAAAGGCATAACCACTGTTTTCCATGTGACTTTAGGTTTAGCGGAAACCATGCGGGCTTGCATCTCACAATGACGCACAAGATTCTTTTGCTGAATTATATATTTTACCCAAATCCGCCCATGATGGTTGCAATAATTCAAAATACTTGTATTAACAATTTTATATGTGTTGGTGGCCATATGGAGTTGAAAGGTGTTCATTTTCTCCTTACGTACAGGTGTGATATAGAATGTGACCACTGCTTTGTTTGGGGGAGCCCCAATGCTAAAGGCGTTTTCACTTTGAAGCAGATAAGCGAAATTTTGGCTGAAGCAAAGAAGCTTAATTCTGTGGATTATGTTTCCATCGAGGGCGGTGAACCCTTCCTTTACTATCCAATTATGGTTAAAGCCATAATGGAAAGCGTGAAGCTGGGATTTCGTGTGGAGATTCTTTCAAACTGTTATTGGGCTACATGCCGCGAAGACGCTGTGGAATGGCTTCTTCCACTGGCCGAAGTTGGAAAAGCGGAGCTAACCCTAAGCAGCGACCTCCACCATGGAGAAAACTGGGTAACCGCCGAAGTGAAAAACGCTGTTGAAGCTGCAAAGTCGCTTGGCTTAAAAGTTGGAATAATCGCTATCAAGCATCCAGAATCAAAAACAGCTTGCCCAGACCAAATTGAAGGAGTGAAGGTGGATCTAGGAGAGCTTATGTATCGCGGTAGGGCATGCCTAAAACTGGCAGATAAGGCTGAAAAGAAATTTTGGCGGCAATTTACTAAATGCCCCTACGAGGATTTCACCAAGAGGGTGCACATCGACCCATTGGGATACGTGCATGTTTGCCAAGGAATATCCATAGGCAACGCGTGGCAAAAACCCTTTGCAAGGATAATTGAAGAATACAACCCATACGCTAATCCCATCCTCGAGCCTTTAATTCGCGGCGGTCCAGTAGCCCTTGTTGAAAAGTTTAATTTACCCCACAGCGAAGTTTACGCGGACGCATGCCACCTATGCTATGAAGCACGCTGTATGCTTCGCAATAAATGTCCAAAAATTCTCACGCCAGACCAGATGTATGGGAAAATTGAAGAATAGACTTTAAAGAAGCTTTAAATGGCTTAAAGCTATCTGAAAAGGCATAAAGTGATGCGGATGTTAACACGGGAAGAAGCGCTTGGACTTGTTAAGAAGCACATTGCAAAGAGGAATATACTCTATCACATGTTTGCTGTAGAAGCCATAATGCGAAGCTTGGCGAGGCATTTTGGAGAAGACGAGGAAAAATGGGGTTTAATAGGTTTAATCCACGACATCGACTACGAGGAAACCGAGGCCACACCAGAAAAGCACAGCCTAATCGCAGCGGAAATCCTTAAGGAAAAGTTGCCAGAAGAACTCTTAAAGGCAATAAAAGCCCACAACTTCAAACATACGGGCATAAAACCCGAAAACAGAATGGAAAAGGCGTTAATAGCCAGCGACGCCATTTCGGGCTTATTGGTGGCGTGCGCCCTTGTCATGCCATCCAAAAAATTGGCAGAAGTAAAGGTGGAAACGGTTGCCAAAAAATTTAAGGATAAAGATTTTGCAAGAGGCGCTGACAGAGAAAGAATACTGATCTGCGAGGAAATCGGAATCCCGAGGGAAGAATTTTTCGAAATATCCTTGAAAGGGTTAAAGGAAATAGCTCAGGAAATAGGCTTATGATGTTTAGAACTCTGGTTTAGCTTTTCCAAGCTTCCTATCTAGGCATGCTTTCACAAACCCATAGTATTCTGGGTCAGGTCTTCCAGGGCGACTTTTAAATTCTCCATGGAACTGGGAAGCGAAAAAGAAAAAGTGGTTCGACAACTCCAGAATTTCCATTCTCCTACCGTCTGGACTTCTCCCAGAAAACACTAAACCTTCTTTCTCAAGTTTTTCAGCATATTCCATGTTAACCTCAAATCTGTGGCGATGGCGCTCATAAATTTCCTCACTTTTATAGAGTTTATGCGCTATCGTGTTGGGTTTTACGATTATTTTGTGGGCGCCCAAACGCATCGTCGCCCCCTTATATTTTACGCTTCGCTGCTCTGGCATGAGGTCAATTACCGGATGCGGCGAATTTGGAGCAATCTCTGTGCTGTTTGCACCTTCCAAACCGCAGACATTGCGGGCAAATTCCACAACAGCCAACTGGAAGCCATAACAGATGCCGAGAAACGGGATGTTGTTTTCCCTTGCAAACTTTACTGCCATGATTTTTCCCTCAGTTCCTCTTGGACCGAAGCCATATGGAACAAAAACTCCGTCGAAATCCTTAAGCATTTGAACTTTACTTGGGTTTTTCTCAAAGGTTTCCGCTTCAATAAAATGTATGTTAACCTTGGTTCTGCAGGCTGCTCCACCATGGCGTAGCGCCTCGTTCATGCTCACATAGCTGTCCACTAATCCCGCATATTTTCCAACCAACGCTATGCGGATTTCGTGTTGGGGGTTTAGTATAGCATCCACGAACTTCCTCCAATCTTCAAAGTTTGGCTTGCTTTCAGGAAATCCAAGCCTTTTACAGATGAAACTGCCCATTCCCTGCTCATCCAAAATAAGCGGAACCTGATAAATTGACTCGACATTGTAGGAACAGAAAACAGCATTTTCGGGTATGGTGCCGAACAAGGCTATTTTTTTCAAAGTTTCAGAGTCTATTCTTTCGGAGCATCTTGCAACAATAATGTCTGGCTGAATGCCTATGCGTCTTAATTCGTTGACGCTGTGTTGTAAAGGCTTAGTCTTCATCTCCTTTGTAACGTCTAAAATTGGAACTAGGGCTACGTGCACATACAATGTGTTATCATAGCCTTCTTCTAAACGCATTTGACGAATAGCCTCTAAAAAGGGTAAGCCTTCGATGTCGCCTACTGTTCCGCCAACCTCTGTTAGGACAACGTCAACTTCCGAGTTTGCTGCCACACCACGTATGCGACTTTTAATTTCGTTTGTTATGTGGGGGACAATCTGCACACATCTTCCGAGGAAATCTCCACGGCGTTCCTTTTCGATAACTGCCTTGTAAACAATGCCCGTCGTAATATTATTTTCCTTTTTCAAGTTTAAATCGAGGAAACGCTCATACCATCCCAAGTCCAGATCTGTTTCACCGCCATCATCTGTTACGTAGACTTCGCCGTGCATGTAGGGGTTCATGGTTCCAGCGTCAACATTCACATAAGGGTCAATTTTTATGGCGGTGACCTTAAAGCCTCTTGCCTGAAGCATTTTCCCAATAGAGGAGGTTACAATACCCTTGCCAACAGAGCTTAAAACGCCGCCAGTAACAAAAACGTATTTAACCATACTGCCTCCTGCCTCTTTTAATAACAAAACCATAGACGTCAATTAGCATTTAAACTTATTCTAGACAATAGTGCAAAGCCGCGTCGATGCGTAAATTATTAATAAAATATGTTGGAAAAGAATGGGCTAAAGATGGCTTACCCATGGATGAGTTTGAATCTTTCCTAGCTGAGAATAGAGATAAAAAGATCTACGTTATATCGCCTGGAGGAAACTGCGGGGACACCCTAATCCATATGGGTTTAACAAAGAAGCTGAAAGAGATTGACGCAGATTACATTTATATGAACTTGGAGGAGGTTTACAAAAAGCGGATAAGTGTAGGCGTCAAATACCTTTTAAACATAGCTTCCTTCAAAGCCGGGTTAGGCCTCCATTTTAGGCTTTTTAGGATTCCCAGAGAAGTCGAGCTAATCCTATTTGAAGGCGGCGGCTACATGAACGACCTATACTATGGACTTGTCCTCCTCAAAGAGATATTAAAAGATTCAAAAAAGACACCGGTGGCGGTGGCTCCCAACAGCTTCTGGTTCCGTAAAACGGATTTTAAAAGTCTTCTTGCAAGCGAAAAGCCAGTGGCGCTTTTCTGTCGAGAAAAGTACAGCTATTCCCTTCTCTCTGAGATGCATCTTCCAGAAAATGTTGAAGTTCGCCTTTCTAAAGACACTTCGCTGTATTTAACGCGGGAAGACTTAGATGGGCTTATTTTATCTAGGGCTGGAAAGAACAATCTTGTATGCTTTAGAAGCGACAGAGAATCCATAATCCCAAAAGAGCCAAGCAGCAAATAATCAAAGGGGTTAGAGAGAACTCTAGCAATCTACTTGTTGCAGACATTTCTAAATGGGGATCTTTGAAAGCTTATGTTTCAGCGGTATCTAACTCCAGTAAAATATTCACCGACCGGTTGCATGTGGCTATCGTTGCCCACATACTTAGAAAGGAGTTTACACTTTTCAGCAACTGTTATCATAAGAATAGAGGGGTTTACGAGTATTCGTTAAAAGGGGATCCGAAAGCAAAATTCGAGGATCTATGCCTTTTGCGAAATTAATCGAAAACATATTTTCCCAAGGATATCAGTTTACAACAATGGGAGTGCTTGTCCCTTCAAAGGGGAGAGACCCTAAAATGATCGCCAAGAAAAGCTCAAGCATTATCTATTGGCTTGGAAAAAATCTTTATTTAAATATAACTAACAAATGCCCTAACAACTGCTACTTTTGCCTAAGGAATTTCAAGGACGGAGTATGTGGCTTCAACCTTAAACTGCAAAAAGAACCAACCTTCAACGAGGTTTTAAACGAGCTTCAAAAGGTTATAAACAGGAAAAATTGGAATGAAATTGTTTTTTGCGGTTTCGGCGAACCGTTGGCAAGGCTAGACTTCGTAGTGGAAATTACCCGATGGATGAGGAAGTATTACGGAAAAAATATAACAGTAAGAGTGGACACAAACGGTCAAGGGTTTCTGCTTAACAAAGACCGAGATGTTGTATGGGAATTGAAAACGGCAGGTGTTGACAAGCTAAGCGTGAGTTTAAACGCCCATGATGCGGAAACCTATAACCAAGTTTGCCGACCAGCCTTTGAAAATGCATTTGAAAACGTTCTGGAGTTTATCAAAAAGGCTAAAGAGCTTTTAGACGTTGAAGTGACCGCTGTGCGAATTCCAGAAGTTAACATTGAAAAGTTAGAGGAAATTGCAAAGGAAATGGGTGTCAAGTTCAGAGTTAGGGAATACATACAACCCTTCTGGTAGATTAACGCTTTTGGCTTTCAGCTTGATTTATGATGGAGTTTAGCTGTTCCATTTTAAGTGGTAAGCCATGGAGAAATTTTCCAGAAGCTTTAGATTTTTTAGGAATGTTTCCCTTATGGCTAAGGGTTCGTCAAATCTTACAATGTATTTGAATTCTAGGGCTTTCCGCCATCCCCACGTTTCGCATTCCCTTCGTTCTTCTTCAGAAAGCTCCTCTTTCCCGTAGACGTTTTCTATAACTCCATAGCCTATAAACGCGTCGCCATTTTCCGTTTTGGTTAGGAATATTACCACTTGTCCGGGTTGCCATTTTCTTGGAGAACTTGTATAATACATGGCTGAGTTGAAAACCTTTTCAACCCAATCTTTTCTCGCTATTCTTAGGATGCACCCTTCTTTAACCATGAACCCTCTTCGCCGTCTATATTGTTATTTTATGGATTTATAGCTATTTTAATTTCGTTCTTCGAAGTTGAAAGTATTTCAAAAGCCTCCTTAATCCTTTCAAGGGGCATTCTTCTTGTTATTAGAGGGCTTACATCGATTGTTTTGGAGGCTATTAGGTTTAGGGCTTTCCTAAAATGCAGTGGAGTTGCATGGAAAGTGCCTAACACTGTGATTTCGCCGTAATGTAGCATTTCAGTGTTAAGCCTTATCTCGGTTCCAGGAGGGCATCCGCCAAACTCTAGAACCTTTCCGCCTTTCCGCACAAGCTTTAGCGCTTGCTCCCATGTTGCTGGCAAGCCTATGGCTTCGATGACAACATCCGCGCCGTATCCACCAGTTAAAAACCTAACCTTTTCCTCAATGTTCTCCTTCTCAGCGTTGACAGTTTCATCTGCTCCAAGTTTTCTTGCAAAATCCAGTCTTTCCTCCACTAAGTCTACTATTATGACTTTTTCGGCGCCCATTTTCTTAACCGTTAAAAGGTGTAGCAGCCCTATAGGTCCAGCGCCAATTATGGCTATTGAGTCGCCGAGCCTAACTCCGACCTCTTCAACTCCATGGAGCACACATGCCAATGGCTCGGCAACAGCAGCTTCTTCATAAGAAACGTGCTGAGGAATTTCTTGCATGTTCACGGTGACCATGCGGGCTGGAACTTTGATGTATTCGGCGTAGGCGCCCCAAAGCCAAATCATGCTTTCACATAAATTGTATTTGTCTTTTTGGCACATGGTGCATCGCAGACAAGGCGCACTGTTGCCAGCGCGAACCCGCATACCCTTATGGGGCCATTCTAAACCTGCACCAACCTCGACAACATCGCCTGCCCACTCATGTCCAAAAACCGTTGGAAGCTTTATGACCCGTTCAACGTAGCCTCTTTGGAAAATTTTCAAGTCTGTGCCACATGTGGTGGCAGCCCTAACCTTCACGAGAACCTCGCCAGCCCCAACCCTTGGAGTTTCAACATCTTCAATTCGCAAGTCCTTTATGCCGTAAAGCATAGCAGCCTTCATTTTCACACCTTGCCTAACACTACGACCTTTAGGCTTTCCTTATTTTCTAGGGCGGTTTTAAAGGCTTTGGCAGTCTCTTCTAGGGGGAAGCAGTGGGTTATCAAATCCTTAACCCTTATTCTCCCCGTTCTAATAAGTTCCGATGCTTCTTTTGTCTCGATATGCGAAGTTGAGTAGGATGGGATTATCTGCAATTCGTTGAAGAAAAGCTGTTTTGGGCTTATTTCTAAAAGTTCTCCTGGACTGGTTGGTGCAAAAACACAAAGTTTCCCACCTTTTCGGCACACGCTAATTCCCGCCTTGTAGGCTTCTAAGCTTGGAGCTGTAACAACAGCTAAGTCCACACCTCTTCCATCTGTTTCAGCCATGACCACTTCGATTAAATTTTCTCTGTTCGGGTTTACGGCAATATCTGCGCCGAACTTTTCAGCGTATTTCAAGCGGAAATCCGCTAAATCGCTTACAATGGTTTTTTCAGCGCCGAAAATTTTTGACAATGCTGTATGAATTATGCCAGTTGTTCCAGCGCCGATCACCGCTACAATGTTGCCTTTGCAAACTCCACATTTTTTTAGAGCTCTTAAACAGCATCCCACGGGTTCTATAAGGGTTGCCTCTTCAAAGGATATGCCTCTCGGAATTTTAAGCGTATCCAACTTGATGTTTGGAGCCGGAACCCTGAAGTATTCCGCAAACCCGCCTGGAAAAATGTTCGTCTCGTGGAATTGTTGGCAGAGGGTGAAGTCTCCACGTAGGCAGTAGTGGCATTTTAGGCATGCCACGTGATGGTGAACAAAAACCCTATCACCAATGTCGAAACCTTCCACATCCTCGCCTTTTTCAACAATGATGCCAGAGGGCTCGTGTCCAAGAACCAGCGGTGCGCGAGTTTTCAGATACCAGTCCATTAAATCCGAACCGCATATACCGCAAGCCTTCATCTCAACTAAAACTTCGTCTCGGTTTATCTTTGGAATTGGCAAATCCTCTATTCTTACGTCGTTTTGGCTATAATACATTGCAGCTTTCATTTGACTCAAAAGGTTTCTCTATAGCCAAACACTTAAGACTTTTCGCAATCAAACATGCAGCATTATCCGCTAAATTGGCTTTGCATTTTGCGGCAAGTCTTATATTCAACTTGGACAACCTTAAAGCTATTGGGATTGAGATGAGGGGTTAAGGCGCCATAATATTTCTAGTGGTCTTTTTTGCTGTTTTGATTGCTTCCCTAGCCGTGCCCGACATCCCTCCGGGACAAGCACTTTATGGAGTTTTGGGAATTCCAGAAACTGATTATTTGATCCTTGGGGTATCCGCCACAGCGCTTGTGATGGCTGTGTTCAATGGAGCAGTTTACGGCGTCATTGTGTGGCTTTTATTCACGTTCGGAACAGCCTTTATGAAGCGCAAATCACCCACTCCCCCCTTCCTAGGCTTCAAAGAAGGTTGGGGACTCTAAATAATGCTTTATCTTTTGCAGGAATTTTGCAGCCGGGGCTCCGTCGACAATTCTGTGGTCGTAGGATAGGCTTAGAGTCGTGAAAGGCTTAATTTCAAACTTTCCGCCAACGGCTACTGGTTTTTCAACAATTTTTCCAACTCCGAGGATGGCGGCTTCAGGTGGATTTATGATAGGTGTAAAAAACTCTACATCATACATGCCAAGATTTGAAACTGTGAAAGTTCCACCACTTAATTCTTCCTTTTTCAGTTTTCCCTCTTTAGCCTTTTCTGTTAAATTCTTTAGGGCAGCATCTATCTCCTTTAATGACTTCTTATCTGTATTGTGGATGACTGGCACCACCAAACCATGTTCTGTGGCGACTGCCACGCCAACGTTTATGTCTTCGAAAACCTTGATTTTGTCGTCTTCAAGGGTCGAGTTTATGATGGGGTTTTCAGTTAAAGCCCTTGCAGCAGCGGCAACAATAATGGCAGTATAAGAGACTTGAAGCCTTTCATGACATCTAACAGCTTCTGAAAAATCAACACTTGTCATTACTGTGCTGTGAGGAGCCGTTCTGAAGCTTGCCGAAACCCTCTCTGCAGTGGTTTTTCTATAACCGCTTAAGGGGATAATCTCCTTAATCTTTGGCAACACGCCGCGTGCCTCTTCAATAAAACGCCTCACATCTTCCTCAACTATTCTTCCCTCTGGACCAGTGCCGCGGACAAAGGATAAGTCTATACCGTATTCCCTTGCTAGACGTTTCGCTGCTGGCGAGGCTAAAATTCTACCTTCAGCCTCTTCTGAAACTTCTTTTGGCACTTCTGTCAAAACTTTTATCTCTGCTTCTGAAAGCTGTTCATCTGGCGCTGTTATTATGGCTAGGACAGCGTCAACCAGCGCTTCTTCTCCTTCACCTACAAGAATTTTCCGCAGTACGCCAGAAGCTGGGGCTTCCAAGTCGTAGGTGGCTTTTTCGGAGATTATTTCGACAATAGGCTCGCCTTTTTCAACCTTTTCGCCTTCCCGCTTATACCATTTGCCAACGCTGCCGTTTCTCATTGTTAGGCTAAGCTTCGGCATGACAACCTTCGTAACCATGTTGATTCCGCCGTTGTCATGTCATTTTTGCCTCTTATTTTGTTTTCGCTTAAGAAATAGCAAAGTTCCCTCTAGGGCATCTTTCGCTCATGGTTCAAAAATTTTAAAATTTTACAGATATGTTTTATAGGCTGTTTGCTTTGACTAGAATTTGAATGTTTAGGGGCGTCTATAAGAGTGGTCATTTTCAGAAAAGCCCATGATGAAGACGTAAAAGCTCTTAGCAGAAAGCTCCTATTACTCTTAAAAGACAAGAATAGCCAAATCTACATCGATAACGTTGTTAAATTTGGCATTCCCGACATTTATGTCGAAAAGGCTTTTGCAGAAGAAACATTGCAAAATGCAATTGAAAAAGGAAGGGCGACATTTTACCTTGCATTTGAAAATAACGACATTATAGGATTCGCCCAGATTATTCAGCAAGACGCAAACACTGCAGAATTAGATAGGATTGTAGTCTTTCCGCCATATGAAAGGAAGGGAATTGGCACCCAACTATTGCGGTTCGCCCTCTTCGATATGGAACAAAAAGGAGTTAGCCATGTTTTTGTGAACACAGGGAAAGAGGAAATGCACGCTAGAAGATTTTACGAGAAAAATGGCTTTAAACTGGTAAAAGAAGCTACAATAGATGCTCCATGGGGCAAAAAGTTAAACATCGTCACATACCAACTTCGTCTGGGAAGCATTTAGGTTTTCATTGAATTATTTCTTTTATGGCTTTAATTATCGCCTGTTCATTTGGAATCACGTATTGCTCTAATGGTGGGCTGAAGGGAATGGGCGTGTCTGGTTCGGCTACACGTTTTATTGGTGCGTCTAAATAGTCTATGGCTTCTTCTGCGACTATGGCGGCTATTTCAGCTGTTACACCTGCAGTTTTGCAGTCCTCGCTTACGACAACAAGCCTACCCGTCTTCTTAACAGAGTTAATTATAGCTTTTTTGTCAAGGGGTGTAAGGGTTCTTGGATCAACAACTTCAACGCTTACGTCTTCAGCCTTTAGGATTTCTGCGGCTTTTAAGGCTTTGTGAACCATGTAAAGGGTAGCCACGACCGTAACGTCTTCGCCTTCCCTTTTAATGTCCGCCACTCCAAAAGGAATAGTGTAATCTTCTTCCGGAACTTCTCCTTCAACAGGATATAGGAGCTTATGTTCACAGAAGATTACTGGGTTGTTTCCGCGAATTGCGGCTTTCAAAAGCCCTTTGGCGTCGTAAGGCGTGGAAGGCACAGCCACATGCAAGCCTGGAACGTGCATGAACCAAGCCTCTAAGCTCTGCGAATGGTGCGCGGCAATGTTCACTCCACCCCCAAAAGGCGTTCTAATCACAAGAGGAACTTTCGCCTGTCCACCGAACATGTACCGCAGTTTCGCCGCTTGATTCGCTATTTGGTCCATGGCTAGGGCTGTTAAATCTCCAAACATTATTTCTGCCACTGGGCGCATTCCAGTTATTGCAGCGCCTACAGCTACGCCGATTATGGCATTTTCCGATATTGGCGTGTCTCTAACCCGTTCATCTCCGAATTCTTCGGCTAACCCATCTGTTACCTTGAAGGCTCCACCCCAGTATTTGCCAATATCCTCGCCTAAAAGGAAAACTGTGGAGTCTCTTCGCATCTCCTCTCTTAAGGCTTCACGCAATGCTTCTCTATAGGATATTTTTCTCATGTTCTGTTTCTCTCCTTTTAAGCGTAAACATCTTCCAAGGCTTCTTGAGGCGCTGGATATGGGCTTTCCATGGCATATTTAACAGCCTCCTCAATTTCAGTGGAAACTTCTCTTTCAATTCGCTGAATTTCCGCTTCTGTGAGAACATTGGATTGCAGAAGCCTTTCTTGTAACCGTTTAATTGGGTCTTTTGCAAGCCACGCTTCAACCTCTTCTTTGGGTCTATATTTGGCTGGGTCTACCCGGGAATGTCCCCTATGCCTATAAGTTTTGCACTCAATGATGGTTGGGCCTTCCCCTCTTCGCGCCCTTTCAACCGCACTAGAGGCGGCTTCATAGACGGCTAAAACGTCGTTTCCGTCAACAACAACTCCTGGAATTCCATAAGCGGCGGCTCTATCTGCAATGTTTTCGATTTTCATAGCTATTGACTGGCGGGTTCCCATGGCGTACAAGTTGTTTTCGCAGACGAAGATTACTGGCAGTTGCCATATAGCCGCCATGTTTATGCCTTCGTGGAATGTCCCTTGGTTTGAGGCGCCATCGCCGAAGAAACATGCCACAATCTGACCGGTTTTTCTAAGTTTTATGGATAAGCTTGCACCAACGGCTATTGGGATTCCCGCGCCTACAACGGCTGTGGCACCCAGCATTCCAATGCTAAAGTCTGCAATATGCATAGAGCCGCCTTTACCCTTGCAGTAACCCGTCTTTTTGCCTAAGATTTCAGCCATTACACGTCTTATGTCCGCACCTTTTGCTATGCAGTGACCATGCCCCCTATGGGTGCTTGTGATGTAATCGTCTTTTCTTAGGGCACTGCAGACGCCGACAGCCACCGCCTCTTGTCCAGTGTAGAGGTGTATTGTTCCGGGTACAAGGTTTTGGGCGTAGAGTTCGAAAACCTTCTCTTCGAAAAGGCGGATTTTAACCATCAGCTTATACATTTCAACAAGTTTATCTTTTGCTAGATTTGCAGTTAACGTCAATTTCTTCATCCCTTTTTCCTTCTGGTTTACCTTTCTAATGGTTTGGATACTTTTATATTATTCTTTAAATGTGTTGAATGGCAAGGAAAAGACATGAAAACTGGACATTTACTCACTGTAACCGTAACGCTTGTAATAATTTCAACATTTCTATTAACATTTACCTTTTTGTGTTTTCCTAAATTTGGAAGCATCCAAGATTCTGGTGTTTTAAAATATGAGGTGAAAGATGTTTTTGTCGGCGAGCTTAAACACACAATCCAATTAACGAATCCAACAAATAAAAGAATAGTTGGAAAGCTTGTCGTCCCTTTAGTTAAAAATGATACGGCCCGTCATTACGCCATACTTTACAATATTACGGTGATTGGAAGTGCATTTAACGAGCGATTATTTTTGAATGATAGTTCTGGAAATATGTATATTTGCTGGGACGGCATAATCATTCAGCCGCAAGGCACGTTTATTGTGGGGTTGGACTATTATGTGCTCGCTTTCAGCGTCAATTATCTGGTTAACTCCAGCCTAGTAGAAGATTATGACACAAATTCTGAGCTCTATTTGAAATATACGCAACCGGAAAAATTCATAGAATCCGACAACAAGAAAATAGTTGAAGTGGCGCGGAACATAACAAATGGCGAAAGTGACCCGCATAAAACGGCGCTGTTGATATATAGTTTCGTTACCAAACATTTGGAATATGAAATTCAAGATGCTGAAAGGGGAGCCCTCTGGGCTCTAGAAAACGGCGTCGGAGATTGCTCGGAGCACTCCTATTTGTTTGTTGCCCTATGTAGAGCTGTTGGAATACCAGCGAGAATTCAAGCCGGTTTTGCTTTTCATCGTGTAGGCGAAGTTATAAAGGATGGACACATGTGGGCTGAATACTATCTTGAAAACTATGGATGGATACCTGTTGATGCTACATGGCAACTTTTTGATTCCATAGATTATAGTCATCTAAGCTCAATTCAAAGCATACCAGAAGCCACACCCTACGCAAACTACATCTTTAACAACACTGTAGGCATACAGCCCAAAGATAAACAAAATGTGCAATTTAAACAAATCTCCCCCAGGGAATTCAGCGACAACCAGTTTGCAGAGAAAATATTTACAGCTGTCCAAAAAACAAGGCAAGCGGAACTTGGAGTTTTTCTCGGAAAAATTTTCGGCACAAATCTAATTTTCTCTTCCGAAACGCAGGGGGCTATGCAAGAGATTTTGGAAAGCAAAGTCCACATCCAAAACGCTGTGGACCGTTGGGAAGCAAGCCCAAAAATCGCCCAGTCTGACGTTGCCTATGCACTTGAAAGGGCTGAGAAGGCGTTAAAAGACGCTTGGATGCTTCTAGTTAAAACCTTCGCCTTATACATCAGTATTCCATTAGCTTTGGTCCTTATCTCGCTGATTTTTCTCAGACGCAGTTTCCGAAAAAGGCTGTTTGAAGCCGTCAGCACAAGTAATATAGCAAGCGTCTTCATGTAAAATTACCGTGTGAGTTAAATGCAAAAATCTTATTCAAGGCTGCTAGGGATAGTTGGAAAACCCAACACTGGAAAATCCACGTTTTTTAGCGCTGCTACGTTGGCTCCAGCTGAAATCGCCAATTACCCTTTCACGACAATTAAGCCAAACCGTGGAGTAGGCTATGTAAGAACCCCATGTGTCTGCAAGGAATTCGGCGTTAAAGATACACCTGTAAACTCCCTATGCCTCGACGGGGTAAGGCTAATTCCAGTAGAGTTCATTGACTGTGCTGGACTTGTGCCAGGGGCTTGGCAAGGCAGAGGCTTGGGCAACCAGTTTCTTGACGAGATAAGAAAAGCCGATGTGCTCATCCACATAGTTGACGCTTCTGGAGGAACAGACACTGAAGGAAGAATATGCAAGCCCGGAGAACACGACCCGCTGGAAGACGTCAAGTTTTTAGAGCATGAAATAACCATGTGGATGGCAAACATCCTTAAAAGAGATTGGCCTAAAATTGCCAGAACAGCCGAATCCGAGTCAAGAGACCTTCTTTCAATACTGGAAGAGAGGCTCAGCGGTCTGGCAATCAAAAGAATGCACATTTTTGAAGCTGTAAGAAAAGCGGGGTTAAACGCTGACAAACCCACAGCTTGGAGTGAAGAAGAGTTTTTGATGTTCATTGACACTTTGAGGCAAATTGCAAAACCTATGTTGATAGCTGCAAACAAGATGGACATGCCAACAGCTGAAGAAAACTTTGAAAGGCTTAAGAAGCTAAACTACGTTGTGGTTCCATGCTGCGCCGAAGCTGAACTTGCCTTAAGAAGGGCTGCGGAGAAAAAACTTATAGAGTACAGACCCGGAGACTGCAACTTCAAAATCAACAATCGTGAAAGGTTGACTGAAAGCCAGCTTAAAGCGTTGGAAACCATTAGGGAAAAAGTCTTGCTTAAGTTCGGCTCAACAGGGGTTCAAGAGGCAATAAACATGGCTTACTTTAAACTCTTAAACATGATTACGGTTTATCCAGTGGAGGATTTGGAACACTTGTCCGACCACAGCGGAAGGGTTTTGCCGGACGCCTACATTGTGCCTTATGGAACAACCGCCCGCGAACTTGCCTATTTAATTCACACAGAGCTTGGCGAAAGCTTCATCTACGCCGTCGAAGCCAGAGAGCGTAAAAGGGTTGGAGAAGACTACGTGCTTAAGGACAGAGACGTCGTCTCGATAGTAAGCGCTAAGAAAAGAGCTTAGTACAGCTTTATGCGCCGAAACGCCTCTTTCGCTTCTGGAAAGTGCGTACAGCCCTCAGAAGGTCGATGAGGCGGAAGTCAGGCCAGTAAACATCTAGGAAGCAAAGTTCGCTGTAGGCTGATTGCCAAAGCAGAAAACCGCTTAGTCTCTCTTCACCAGAAGTTCTAATAATCAAGTCTGGGTCTTGTTTCGGTAGATGCGATGTATACAAGTATTTTTCGAAAAGGTTTTCATTGACGTCTTCCGGTTTTAGCTCCTTCTTCTGCACTTTTTCAGCGATTTTTTTCGCTGCATCAACTATTTCTGCTCTTCCTCCATAGGCAAGGGCTATGTTCAAAAAATGTTGGTCATAGTTTTGTGTAGCTTTTTCCGCGTCATTTATGAGTTTCTGCAAGTTTTCCGGCAACATGTTTATTCTGCCAATTACTTTTACACGTACCTTGTTTTTGTGGATTCGCTCATCTTTCAAGATTTTCTGCAGTTTTTCTCCGGCAATTTGCAGGATTTCTTCAACTTCCTTTTTAGGGCGACGAAAATTTTCTGTTGAGAATGCGTAAAGTGTTATAGATTTAACGTTAAGTTTTAAACACCAGTCTAGAAGTTTTTCAACTTTTTCAGCTCCTTCCTTGTGGCCGAGCCATGGGGCAAGCGCCTTCTCTGAAGCCCATCTTCTGTTTCCGTCTAGGATTATGGCTATGTGTTCGGGTTTTTCGCTGTTTTTAACTTGATACCACAGCCACTTTTCATAGAGTTTATAGGCGCCGACAGCCGAGAGAATGGTCTTTAGCATCATTTAAGCCTCGCATCTTTTAGGGCGTTTGCACATGGACATTTGCCTCTGCGCTCCACCGCTAAAGCCTTAACAGTCTCAATTAAAATTTGCTCTATTTTCAGCTGCACCCTTTTTGAAGTATCGTAAACCTCTTTTGGCGTTAAGCGTTCCTGCATGCCAGCAGCCATATTTGAAACAAAGCAAAGCGTTGCATAACACATTTCAAGCTCCCTTGCAAGCACCGCCTCTGGAACGCCTGTCATTCCGACAACATCAAAGTCTAACCGCCTAAACATTTCAATTTCAGCTGGAGTTTCAAAGCGTGGTCCCTCAGTGCAAACTAACACAGCTCTGCTCCACAAGCGTAAGCCAAGCTTCTCAGTACATCCAATCAGCGTCTCGCGTATCTCTGGACAATAAGGTTGTGAAACATCAATATGTGTGACTGGGGCTTCATCATAAAAGGTTGTGGGGCGATTCTTTGTAAAATCAACAAAATCATGGGGAATAACAATGTCGCCTGGCTTGAAGTCCTTGTTTATGGCGCCGACGGCGTTTACAGCTATAATTCTTTTAACGTCAAGCTGCTGTAACGCGTAAATGTTTGCCCTATAATTCACTTTATGGGGAGGGACAGAATGTTCCGGTCCATGTCTTGGGAGGAAAATCACATTTCTCTCGCCAATTTTTCCAGTGAATAATGGTGGGGGAATCCCGTAAGGCGTTCCCACGCGTAGCCTTTCAGCGTTTGCAAACATTTTTTCAAAGCCTGTTCCGCCGATAATGGCAATTTCAGCCTTCTTCAAACTCTTTCTGCTCTCCCGTCACCTTAAAGAATCCTCTGGCTGATCTATGGATGACAAGTATGACAAGCAATGAAGCTATGCCTATTAAGATACCGATTACTATTGAAAATATTAGTGCTTCATAGCCTACTTTGGGGTTAATTAGAATGCCGGATGCTGCGTCGAGAATCTGTCTAGTCCATCCGATTAAAACTATTAATGCGGCGTTACGCAAAAGTCTTGCATCCTTCTCAAAGTACCAACGTATAGCCCTTCCAGTTAACGCTGTACACACGCCTACTATTATGAGGTCTTCGGATCCTTTAATGAAAATGCCCACAAATTGTGGTAAAACACTGAGCAAGTTTGAAAATTCCAGGTTTAGTTCCATTGAGGCGTCCCATCCTAGGTAAATGCCTATTGCAGTGCATAAAAACCCTGCAATGGTAGAGAATGTTGAAATTTGCACCGGGAGGGGTGGTGGAGAATACTCCTTCATCCAAGTGTAAAACTTTCTCGCCATCTTGTCTATTCCAAAACCCTTCACGAGCATGAAAATTCCTAAGACTATTATAAACGCCATTAAATAGTAATGAACTAAGCCGAATATTGCGAGGATTCCTAATATCAGGAAAAGTATTCCAGGAAGTCCCAATGCTATACGGGAGTAACGGGGATTTTCCATAAGCATCCTGAAGTATCTTGTGAACAGGGCTGCTGTCTCCTCAATTGATTCGCTGTGCTTCACCACAATTCTTCTAACAGAGGAGACAGGCACTCTGGACTCCACAAGAGGTAAAACTGCCTCATCTGAATAGCCATCAGTAACCAAAATAACTTCGTTTGCTGGAAAAGAATTTAAAACGTCACTTAATTCAGCAACTATTTTTCTGTCGGCGCCGACGCCGCCCAATTCTGAGCCGGATATTGTGGCTATTTCAAAAACTTCGCCTGTTTTTTCCTCGTTGAGGAGGCGGTCGTAGATGCGCACTGCCTCAAACATTGCGTTTGCGTCTGGTTCTTCTGGATCTTTTAAGGCTAAGGCTACTGCCGCGTTAAGGTTTTCTTCTCGGCCAATCAAAGGTGTCTTGATCGCCGTTTTTGTTCCTATGTCACCATCTCTGTCCACACATAGAATCAAAACTCTTTTCTGTTCCTTTTTTTCTTCTTCCTTCGTTGTCATCTGTTCTCTGTTCCCAATCAATAATTGTTCAAGGTTACTTTAATTTTATGCTATTCCCTTTTCCACTAAGGCTTTGAATTCCTCCCATGTCAGTTTTTCGCCTCGCCTCAGTTTTTCTTTCGCTCGTTTTTCAATTTCTTCTAGAAGGTTTTCTTCGCTTTTCTTCTTTTCCTCTTCCGCTAGAACTTCTCTTCTAAACTTTCTTATTTCTTCTAAAATCTTCCATATCTCTTCTTGAAACGGCTTCGCTTTTTCTTTTATTTGAAGGAAGAGTTGATGGATGTTGTCCGCTTCTGTTTTAAGTTTTTTAGCTTCTTCTATCTTTTTGAGTCTCTCTTCGTGGATTTTTTGACTTTTCTCTGCTTCTCCTACTATTTTTTCGTGGAGAAGTTTAGCTCTTGCTTCGAGAGCTTTTAATTCAGCTTTCGTTTCAAGTTTTTTCTGGCTTAACTGTTCTATTTTTCTGTAGACGTTAAGCTGGCTTTCTAACTGTTTAACTTTTTCGACGAGTTGTTTCTCCTCTTGAAGATCTAGCGGTGTTGTCTGAATTCTCCATTCGATGCTTTCAATCGCTTTTTGAAGTGTATTAAAACTTTTAGGTGGCTTCTTTTTCGTCAAAATCCCAATTTCATTTTTTAAATTTTTAAGTTCCATAATTTTTTTGGCAATCTCTGTTTTTATTTGGCTTCTTTGCTGTTTCAGTTCCTTAACTCTTGCATTTATTTCGTCTCTGGCGTTTTTTAGCTTTAAAATTTCAGCTTGCAAGGCTTTGAATTCCATGTTAAGCTTATTTCTTTTTTCGGCGAGTTCTTTGGCTTCGCCGTCAAGTTTTTCCTTTTGTTCCCTTAAAAACGAAAGTTTACGGTTTAACTCCTCGATTTTCCTGATCTTCTCTTGTTTTGACAATTAGGTCCGCCTTTTCTCTCTTACCCATTCAAGAATCTGTTGGATTAATTTTACTCCGTTATCTTTGGAGAAGAGGGGTAAATCCCAGTTTTCTTTAATCTTCCAGCGGATGGTTTGCTTTTCTGCGGTTATTTTGTGGTAGGGTTCCTTGTATATGAGGATCCCCCTTCTCTGCCATGGGGGTGTTTGAGCTAAATTTATTCCATGTATAAAAAGTGTTTCGTGAATTTCGTCGGTTTTCATTCCTCTAAGCTTTTTGGCGATTTCTTTAGGAGTTTGTCCCATTTTTCGGAAAAGCCAATAGGCGTAAGCGTTATTGTGGTTTCTCCATGCGTTGGTCTGCCTCCAAGCCATATATTCCAATATTTCTTCTTCGTTTAACATGATGACTATTCGCGAGTCAAAAGCAGCTGTAACTGTTTTGCCAAAAGGCTTTTGCAAGCTCAAGGTGAAGGCTGTTGAAACCATGCTGGCTATGACAGAGTCTATTTTCTCCACTCTTCCACGAAAGGGCGCTGGACTTGTGAATAAAATGTTTAGTTCGTCGCTCACTATATAAATTAAGGCTGGACTAAACCCTTTTTCAAATAGCGCTCTGCCAGAATATACTAGGCATTCTGCAAAATTTTTGTCGAAGGGTTTTTCGGCGTTAACCGCCTCTGAAAGCTCTTTAAACTTCCATCCATCTAGTCTGAGGAAAAATGGGGTTTCCAGCGGAATTGAAGATTTAGAGAAGATTTCGTTTTTAGCTAAGCTTCTGTAACTATTCAAGGATGATTCTGGCATCTACTGTTTTTGCTCCCTTCGTGTAAACCATTATTGGATTTAAGTCAAGCTCCTTAATTTCCGTATACTCAGAGACAA
This sequence comes from uncultured Candidatus Bathyarchaeia archaeon, assembly GCA_964501295.1. Lineage (GTDB taxonomy): Archaea > Thermoproteota > Bathyarchaeia > Bathyarchaeales > Bathycorpusculaceae > JABFQN01. The sequence continues at coordinate 47,388 of CAZCSF010000002.1, forward strand.
GTCTCGAAGTGTTTAGTAAAATTTTCACTATGGCTTCAGTGTCTGCTGGAGGCATGTTCCTATAACCCCTAAGCAGCGGGTAAGCCTTAATCTCTGTTAGCATTTCGCGGGCTTCTGTTTCGGTTATTGGTGCTATTTTGAAGGTGACGTCCTTTAAAATTTCGACAAAGACTCCTCCAAGTCCAAACATGAGGGCGGGACCAAACTGAGGGTCTTTTATTGCGCCTATTATGACTTCTGTTGAGGGTGGAGCCATTTCCTGCACTATTACGCCGACTATTTTTGCGTCTTTCTTATGCTTCTTGACATTTTCCATTATCTGTCTATAGGCGGCTTTAACCTCTTTTTTGTCTTTGAGGTTTAGCATTACTCCGCCGACATCTGATTTGTGGATTATGTCTGGCGAAACAATTTTCAAAACAACTGGAAATCCTATTTCCTCTGCGAATTTGACGACTTCAGCCTCGTTTTTAGCGAGTTTAAACTTTGTAACGGGTATGCCGTATTCCATGCAGATTGTTTTCGCCTCGGTTTCAAGCAGATACTTCCTATTTTCTGCGGCTGCGTTTGCGATTATTTGAGGAGCTTGCTTCATGTTCCCGCCTCTGGAGAAATAATTAGTAGTCTATGTTTTGGTTATTTAAGGGATTTCTTTAGAAACAGAGTTTTTCAGCTTAATTCTTGTAGGGCCTTCAGCCTCTTTACAATGTTTGGATGGGTTGAGAATATTTCGCTGATTCTGTCAAGGGTGGTCAGTTTCTTGGAGAGAATTTCTTGAACCAGTTTTTGGTCACTTGAAGTTGCCATCGATGAAAGCGTTATCGACTCTGCTTCTGCGCGGTCTGGGTCTGCTATGAATAGGGCTTTGAAGGCGTTTAGGTGCTGTACTTCTTTTCTGGCTTTCCTCATGTTTTTGGTTGTGTTGACTATTTTTGCTAGGCTTACTGAAAGTTTTCTTGCGCCGTCTTCCACAATTGTGGCGCTATGTCTGTCAGCGTAGTACTCTCTGACACGGCTTAGGAAAGAAACGCAAACGTAAATTAAGAACATTGAAAAAGCCACCAGACCCATGCCCAGCAATGCCGTACCGCTGCCTTCTTCTCTTCGTCTGTTATACATGGAAGACATCATAATCGAGTAGCCTATGTAATAGAATAGGGCTGGAAGAAGTGAAACAAGCATCATCACTTGGACATCTCGATGTTTTAAATGTCCAAGCTCGTGGCCTATAACTGCCTCAACCTCGTCGTCGTTCAAGGTTTTTAAAAGTCCGTTTGTGACGGCGACGCGGTTTCCAGCTATTGGCGAGCCATAGGCAAAGGCGTTTGGTATGGGGATGTGTGCAAGCATAAGTTTCGGTTTCTTTATCCCGCTTTTTCTGCTGAGATTGTCAACCATTTCATGAAGCTTTGGATTTTCGCTTTTTGGAATTTCTTTCACGCGGTAGAGGGTGTCAATTATGTATGGCGATATTAGCCACTGGAGGATGTTGAAGGCTATCACAAATATCCCGATGTAGATTAAGCCCACTTGGAAAAGGCTTAGGATTACTGCTAAGACCAACGTTGACAGAGTGAAGATTATTGCTAGGGATGCAATCATTGAGAGGCGAAGTTTCCATATGCTAGACAATTATTTCACCAATTAGTGTTCATGAAACAAAACATGCTTATATTTGTTGCTCTCGCCTTTTAACCGATGCCTAATAAAGGGTAATTTTATTATCGTTGTCTGCTTAGTCTTTTTCATGCAAACCCTTGTAGACGACGTGGGAAGCTTTCCCCTTCCGCAACATGTTGAGCGAAAGTCCTTTGAAGAGGCATATAGGCTGGCTAGAGCATGGGCAGTTGAAGGCAGAGACTTTGCCGAAAACGAATTTCTCTATAAAACCTTCTACGAGGTTGTGGTTGCCTCTTTCCGTATGAAGTTGGCAGCTGGCTTGGATGTTGCCAACTACCCACAGCACTATGACATATGCAAACAATTCACTGAAACAATTCATAAGGCAATGGAAAAGGGCACATATGTAGTGGATGAAAAAGACGCGGTCATACCAGAGGTTTACGTGATTAGCAGAGAAGCGAAAAGACTCTGCGAAGAGTTTGGCATGGAGAAAATTGCACTCCGAACTTGTGTCACTGGACCGTTAGAGCTTTACCTTAAAGAAATTGGAACAACCCCATACCAAGATGTCTTATTAATGTTTGCGGAAACAGTGCGGAGATTTGCAAGAAACTCGCTTCTAAACTCTAAACATGTAAAAACCGAAGTTGTCTCCATAGACGAGCCAAGCTTCGGGTTTCGCGAGGTGTCCGCCGACAAGGACGCAATTATGAAGGTTTTGGAAAAAGCCTTCGATTTTAACGGTGTTGCGAGGCAGATTCATTTGCATTCTCCATCCAGAATTGCAGACATTTTAGAAGCCAAAAACATCGATGTAGTTTCAATTGAATATGCCGCTTCCCCCAAAAACTTGGAATGTATTTCAAAGGGCTCGTTGGAAAAGGCAGACAAACAAATTCGCGTGGGCATTTCCAGAACAGACATAGATACGATTATGGCAGAACTTCACGAAAAAGGCATAACAAAACCGCAGGTTTGGCAGATGGTCGAGGATGAGCGAACCATAAAACGGAGGTTTGAAAAGGCTAAGGAACGATTTGGAGAAAAAATGACCTTTACTGGTCCAGACTGTGGTTTAGGCGGATGGCCAACCCAAGAAGCAGCTCAACTGCTATTAAAGAGAACGGTGAACGCCGTGAAAAGGACTAACAGTTAACACCACTTTTATGGAAAATAAACCGTTTTTCCACTTATTTTCCCTACCCCCTCCCGTCTAGTCATTTTTGCGTTTGCCAGCAAGCCACAAAACACTAGCTCCTTATTGGTTTGCGGAAAAGCCAATACGGGCCTACCCCCTCTAGTTTTTGCTACTCGAGCATGAACCCAAGTTTCCCATGCACTAAAACATTAAGCTTAACCAACTTTCCCATATGCAACAACATCCTTGGCAGCCTAGCCTCCAAACTCTCCCAATACTCCACACTTTTGCTCTTAGCTCTGCTTCCCAATCTTCGTAAGCCTCATAGCATTTTCAAAAGCAGCAGAAGACACAACAACCGCACTAGACTCCAGGGTGGGAGCACCATATAAGGGGCCGAGGCCGGGATTTGAACCCGGGCGCCAGGCTTTCCGCCGGCTTTCTTGTCCACAGGCCTGTAGGCTTCCAGGCTACCTCACCTCGGCCACTTCTGTGGGTTGGTTTATTTTTATTGAATTTCTTGTTCATTTACGTTTTCCTTTTGCTGGATGTGCGCCTATTTTGTTATGTTTATGTTGGTTTTGGGATGTATCTGTATTTGGAATATGAATTATGAGAGCTTGAGGGATATTTATTGTTTGGTTGATGCCTGTGGATAAGCGACAGCTTTATAGAATGCTTAGAAAGATGGGGTATTCTGATAGGGCTGTTAAGGCTATTCTTAAATGGTATGAGTAAGGACTGATGGGCTTTAAGTGGTTTTTTTCTCGCCTATTATTTCTATGAAAAATTCCTTGACTGGTTTGGCGAATATTTCTCGAATTTTTCGAAGGAGTTCTTCTCCCCTTTTTGTTAGGGAATAATGCCTGACTTTTCTTCGACCCTTAACCATCCATTGGCTGCTTGCGAATCCTTCCATTTCAAGCCGATGGAGAAAGGGGTAAACTATGCTGGGTTTCAGTCTTCTTCCTGTAAGCCTTTTAAATTCAGTTATTAGCTCGTATCCATGTCTTGGCTTGCGGGAGAGAAGCCAAATTATGATTGGCTTTTCGAGACCATGTAGGAGCATGTCGCCGATTTTAACCATAGGCTTCAGAAAAATATTTTAGATTATGATATATCAATTTTCCGTTAGGCAAGAGCGCTTATATTCAAGTTATGTATTAAAGCTAGCGTTTAAAATGTCCGAAAGGTGAAATGGTTATCGATGGCTGAGCTGGAGAAAAACCTTTTAAAAACCGCCATTAGGGGTTTCAGTAGAGTTTTGATTCTTTGGCTTTTAAACCAGAAGCCCATGTCTGGATATAGCATCTCAAAAGAGTTGAAAAGGTTGACCGGGTGGAGTTTTCATTCTGGAGTGGTTTACCCGCTTCTCTATGAACTGGAGGAGAATAGGCTTATACGTGGAAAGTGGGTTAAGAATGGGAGACGCCGCATCAAATACTATTCAACCACAAAAAACGGCGTTAAACTTTTAAACCGTGTCAGAAAGCTCCTTGAAATGCCTATCAAGGAAATTTTAAAAGACCTATTATCTTAAGCTTAAATTCGCTTCAAATGCATGTTTTGAGGTTTTTGTTTAGAAAAATGTATATTGCAGTGTTACCATTTTCAGAAGTCTATGGAGAGTTAAATCTTGAAAAGAGTCCTTGAAATCAGATGGCATGGAAGAGGCAGCCAAGGTGCATGGACAGCCAGCGAATTGCTGGCAAAAGCCGCGGTCTATGAAGGGAAATCCATTCAGTCTTTTCCAGAGTTCGGCCCCGAAAGAATGGGGGCGCCGGTTGCAGCTTTCACCAGAATCAGCACTGAGCCCATTAAGATGCACTGTGCGGTTTATAATCCAGATGTGGTTGTTGTTTTAGACGCGACTTTGCTTAAGTCTGTGCCCGTGACTGAAGGGTTAAACGAAAATGGAAAACTCATAGTCAACTCGAGGGAAAATTCCGCTGAAGTTAAACGGATGCTTAAAGCGGACAAGTTTGAAATTTGGACAGTTCCAGCCACAGAGATAGCTATAAAAATTTTAGGTTTGCCCATAACAAGCACTGCCATGCTTGGTGCGGTGGCGCGGGCAACCAGCGTTGTTAGTCTAGAAAGCATAAAGAAAACGGTTAAAGAACGTTTTAGAAAAGATGTAGCGGAGAAAAACTTTGCAGTTATAGAGGAAGCCTACAAGGAGGCGCGTTCAGAATGACATCCCAAGAAAAAGGTTGGAAAGAAATTTCTATAGCCGCTGTATGCTGGAAACCCAGCACAGAATTCTTAACAGGAGACTGGAAAACCTACAAGCCCGTAAGAGACTTGGAAAAATGCACTCGTTGCTTGTTATGTGTTATCTTCTGTCCAGATGGGGCGATACACTGGAAATCCGACAAGGGCGACATAGAGTTTGACTACAACTTTTGCAAGGGATGTGGAATATGCGCCAACGAGTGTCCCGTTAAGGCGATAGAAATGAAACTTGAATAGGAGGCGGATTAAATGAAAAGACTTGTTGAACAGGAGGTTTTGGCTTTAAACGGCGACGAAGCCGTTGCTTATGCAGCCAAACAGGCGGATGTTGATGTTGTAGCTGCTTATCCCATAACGCCCCAAACAATAATTGTTGAAAGGTTCAGCGAGTATGTAGCTAACGGCGAAGTTGAAACAGCGTTTATCTGCACAGAATCCGAACACAGCGCCTTAACAGCGTGTCTTGCTGCATCCCTTACCGGTGCAAGAACCTTTACTGCATCAGCTTCTGCGGGTCTAGCCTTGATGCACGAGATGCTTTTTGTGACTTCTGGATGCCGCGCCCCAGTGGTTATGGCTATTGCAAACCGCGCCCTGTCAGCGCCTATAAACATTCACGGCGACCAATCTGACACAATGGCGCAAAGGGACAGTGGCTGGATACAAATTTACGCGGAAAACGCGCAGGAAGTTTACGATTCGGTCATACAGGCTTTTCGAATAGCTGAACACCCAGATGTTCTTTTACCTGCCATGGTCTGCCTCGACGGCTTTCAGTTAAGCCACTCTGTTGAAAATGTAAACGTATTTCCAGACGAAATAGTCAAAAAATTTGTTGGAGTTCGCGAATTTCCAAAAGTATTAACCCATGAAGGAAAACTGGCGCTGCTTAAGCTTGACCCCGAAAACCCCATGACAATGGGGCCTCTGGCTTTTCCAAACTACTATTTCGAGTTTAAGCGTCAACAGGAAGAAGCTATGAAAAATGCGCTTGAAGTTATACGGCAAGTGCATGATGAATATGCGCGGATAAGTGGCAGAAGCTATGGAGATGGGCTTCTCGATTATTACCACCTTGAAGATGCTGAAATAGCCGCCGTATGCCTAGGCTCAACAGCTGGAACCGTTAAAACCGTTGTTGACGAGTTAAGAGCCGAAGGCGTTAAAGCTGGGCTACTGCGTATCAGAACTTTCCGACCGTTGCCAGTCGAGGGAATCCAAAAGGCGCTGGAAAACGTGAAGGCAATAGCTGTTATGGACAGAAGCATGAGTTTCGGAGGTTACGGCGGAGCAGTCTTCCATGAAGTTCGCCACGCCTTGTACGACTGTGACAAATGTCCCTTCATAGTTAACTATATTTACGGGTTGGGCGGAAGAGACACAAACCCCATGCAAATACGCGAAATCTACCGAGACCTTCAAGAAATCCTTGAGAAAAAACATGTTGAAACCCCAATACAGTATGTTGGGTTAAGGGAATAGGAGGAATGCGTGAATGCAGATTGAGGAGTGGAAGTTTACGGCAAAGGACATAGCTGAAAAACCAGACCTCTTCATGTCTGGACACAGAGCATGTGCAGGTTGTGCTCCAGCAACAGTTATGAGGCTCATATTAAAGGCTGTTAGAGGACCCACCATTGTAACGACGGCGACTGGCTGCATGGAAGTGGTTTCAACGATCTACCCATACACTTCTTGGGCTTTACCATGGCTCCACACAGCCTTTGAGAACGCGGCTGCAAACGCTTCAGGAATAGACGCCGCCATAAAAATAATGCGAAAAAAGGGAAGAATAAAAAATGAGCATGTGGACGTCATTGCCATTGCTGGAGACGGAGGCACATACGATATAGGCATACAAGCGCTTTCAGGAGCAGTTGAAAGAGGCCACGACTTCTTATTCGTGTTATACGATAATGAGGCGTACATGAACACTGGCATCCAAAGAAGCGGAGGCACACCTCTAGGCGCGTCTACAACAACATCGCCAGCTGGCGAAGTCATACCGGGCAAACTTGAAGCTAAAAAGCCCATAGCCGACATAATGGTGGCCCATGAAATTCCTTATGTGACGACAGCCTCGCCATATTATTGGCGGGACTTAATAACAAAAGTGCGTAAAGGTTTAGAAGTGGAAGGACCAGCCTTCCTTCATGTTTTTGCTCCGTGCCCCCGCGGTTGGCGAAGCGATCCAGCAAAATCTATAGAGCTTTCAAGGCTAGCGGTGGAAACATGCATATTCCCACTATGGGAAGCCGTGAAAGGCGAATACCAACTGTCAACGCCCAGCAAAGCCATAGCCTTAGCACCTCAAAAGAAGAAGCCAGTTAAAGAGTATTTGGCTGTGCAGGGACGGTTTAGGCATTTATTCACGCCAAAATACGAGAAGCTAATAGACGAAATCCAGCAAATAACCGATTTAAAATGGCAAAGGCTTCTTAAAAAATGTGGAATGATGTAGAGCTTACCTAGGTGAGTTTTTTAGGAATTTTTCTATTTCTTTTTCTACGTTATCCGCCTTTATGAATATGGGCACGTTTTCTATGCCTGTGGCTATGTAGCTTGACAGGAGCCATTCGCCGGGGGCGAACTCTAAAGTTTTTTCCAGTATGCCTTTGTCTATCATGAAGGTGTCACTTATTAATGCGCGGTCGTAGGGTCGTGGCAGTGTTCCCACGAAGTATGTGTGGAGTTGTTGTAGGGCATTAGTGTTTAGGTAGGCGATTCGCTGAGTGGCTATGCATACGCCTAAACCGTATTTGCGGCCTTGTCTAAGCAGAGTTTCGACTTGTTTGCTGCATTTCTTTTCTATGCCCGCCGCGCCTGAAAGTTCTGGGATGAATTCTTGGGCTTCGTCGAAGACCAGTAAGATGTAGGGTTTCACTTGAAACATGCGTTTTCTGCGGATGAGTAAGTCATGTGTCAACGTTATGACTAATTCTTTTATTGTGAGGGGGTCTGATATGGAGATGCAGACAAGCCTTGCTTCGCCTTCTAAGAGCTCCCTTATTTTTTCCGCCGTTAGCCCGCCAGTTTCTTTTTTCTCTTCTTCACGTCTTCTTTTTATTTGGTCGATTATGGTGTTTCGGGTTGTTGCCCAAGCGTATAAGCCGCTTTTTTCGTGAACTTTGAACTCTTCTATGGTTTCTATGCAGATTCCGTCGATGTGTTTGATGAATTCCTCGTTTACTTCTTGATTTTCGCTTAAGCCGTGATTTTCCATATAATCCAGTATGGCGTCGTGGATTTTGTCTATGGCGTTTAAGTAGTGGGGTTTGTCCGTGCTGCTTTTTCTCTGCTCGTTTAATTCCTCTAGGAACTGGGCGTAGGTTGGAATCTTCTGTTTTGGTCTAGTGTAAAATGCCACTTTGTTCTGCTCCATTACCTGCCTTAAACCAGCCTTAATTCTCTCGTCCATTTCATATTCTCTTGGCTTGACAACAGTGTTGAAAAACTGTTCTATGGAGTCAATTCTATGTTCGAGGATAATTTTTGAAGGGATTTCTTCATCTGCAAGCAGGTCTAGCAGTAGGAATATGTATTCGCAGCTTATGTCGAAAACCACGACTTTCACGTCGTTTGTGTGGAGCAAAATCCGCCTAAGAATGTTTGACATCAAATTGCTTTTTCCGCCGCCAGTGAAGGCGAAAACCCCAAAATGGTAACGCACAAGCTTTTCAAAATCCACGTATATAGGAATCACCGTGTTTGCGGTTTGAAACATTTTGACAACTCCAAGTCTCGGGTCAAGCCTCGCATCATCAACCGTTTTAGAGGGGTCTATGCCAATCTTCTCGGCTATTTTCTGGTTATACATGCGGTTTATCATTTCACTGTTAAGGATATAGACTGGGCTACCCACAACTGGGTAGGAGAAGCCCTTAACAAACTTGAAATCGCAGTTTTCGCCAATAATCAAGTCGTAGTTTATGGGAATGGCGTCTATCTGAATCATCATGGTTGAACGGTCGTCGGTCTGCCAATCCGCTTCTGACTGCTCGATGATTTCAAACTGCATGGGATAATAGCCATGATCCGACAAGCCTCTAAGCCCAAAGTGTTCAGGCCAAACTCGGCTTATTTCCATAAGCGTGTAGTGTTCCTCGCCAAGAAGCGCTTGTTTAAAGTTTTTGACTGCTAGAAGCATGCCCTCTTCCAACAGTCCCATCAAGTCTTTTTGGTATTCCACCTTTATTCGGCAACTGTAGCGGGCGCTTGTCCCTGCCAGTTTGGATTCTTCAGCACCGCCGAAGAAGCGGGGCATTACTGCGGCTAGTCTTGCGTGGAATTTTCCGTCAAAGTCTGTGAAGCATAAGCTGTTAAATTTGTTCTCTTCTTGCGGTTTCAATGGCTGTTCGCCTCTCCCTAAAGGTGCTCATATAAAATATGAACTTTCTCAATTTATGGTTATTGAGAATCCACTCGGCTGTTGTGTCTACTACACGTTTAAACTGGCTGTAGTTCCATTTGGCGATTTTGTCTGCGATGAAAAGCGGCGTGTTGTGTCCGAAAGCCTCTGGAATGTTGGATGGCGCCATAGCCACAAGAATGCTCATGGTTAGATTCTGCAGCTTGTTCGACGCATCCTCATCCACAAATAGAATGACTTCAACGGGTTCTTTTGCGCCGTCGCTGAGTTCATTCCAAAACTCCACAAGGTTTTCCGGCTTATAATCGTATTCGGGATAAACCAAACGGTCTACGAGGAGAACGTTGCTTCTAAGCATGGGGTCTGTTTTAGCTTGGCTTAATTGCACGTAAGTTTTCAGAAAAGTCTTTTCTAGACCTATCTTGTTTTTTATGGCGCCTGAAACGTAGCCTTTGCGGTTCTTTTTGTCCAGCACCATTGTTCTAAAGGCGGAATCATACTCTATTAGGCTCCATGGCGGCGTGATTTTGTCTGAGTTGAGGATGCTTGCCGACTGGAGTATCATGCGGTCTGTGTTGGGCAGTTTCTCAAGTTTCTCCTGTGAAATATTCGCCTTCAACAAGTCGTTGTTATGCATTATTGGGATGAGTTGGCGTTTAAAGTCCCTTGCCGCCGTGTCCTTTGTCACGCCTACCAGCAATATGTGCCTATTCCAGCATTCCTCCATGAGCATGTGTAAAGTGAAAAGCGTTAGAAAGGCTATATCAAGGGTTGTCAGCCAATGCTCCTTTCCATCTTTCACTATTTTCATGAGATTGGCTGTTTCAGGGTTTTCTGCAAAAAAGAATCTGTCGCCTATGTTTGTAACTAGCTTTTTGATGCGCTCCCATGTTCTCCCATATTTTGGGGTTAGGGCGTAAACCTCGTTTTTCTCATTTAAAAAGCCCTTTCTCACGAGATTTTTAAGACTGCGTTCAACCCTTTGCACTCTTTTTTCGTCTTTTATGTCAAATTCTTCTAGAATCTGCTTTTTCGTTAGTGCGCCTTTTCGCCTTAGAAGGTTCACTATTGCATAGCGTAAGTAATCGGCTCTCGGAGGCGGCAAGCCTAAATCTTCATTGCAGACGTGTTGCCTTGCCAATGTTAATTCGTTGATGTCTATGGGTTCGTCGTCAACTTTGTAGCCGAGTATGTTGCTTTTTGCTTCCCACAAAACTTGCTTTGAAGTGTCGTATAGAAGGCTTGCCCGTTCAATTGATAGGCTTCTGTCTAAAAGGATTATTCGAATCTTTTGTTCGCTGTCCAAGGCAAGCTTATAAGCCAAATAGTATTCAGCAAAGGTCATTATCCAGTTAGCCACCGTTGCGTTGCTAATTATGGATTCTTCTGTAAGGGGCTTTCCAAGGCTTACCTCGTCTGGCTGTGAAACCTCAAAAAAAGTCTGGTCCACGTCTGGAATTTCATTGACATATATGGGGACAACGCTTGAGATGCCCGCGCCTTGACGAGCTGTCCGCTCATCATACTTGACAATGGGCGGCTTATAATTGCAGAAGGTTATTGTTCCAGTTGAGGCATAGGCGCCGCCGAAGAATACCACAAGGTCGAAAAGCGGACGTGAATACATGGTTCCATCTATACCAGCGAAACGCACAGAAGTTGCTCCAAAAAATTTTTGGGCTGTTTCAAAAGCCTCTTCATTATTGAACCCCATTTTTATAAGGTTTGAGAGGAGGCTTTCGTAGAAATTCCTTAAAGATGAAAAGCGCTGTTCATAATCCAAAACCTGCATGGAAGCCCCAATTTTAAGCACGTTGCATGTTCGCTTAACTGCGTCGCTTAAAGGAGAAAGCTCCACTTGTTCCACCACCCAACAATTAAGCACTTTAACGGTAAAAACATTTTTTGAAGCTTGGAACAGCCAATAGCGATAGCCCCTCTCTAGTTTTCAGTTTCAGCTTTTAACCTAAAACAGTTTTATATCGCTTAATTCTTCAAGGATAGAAGCGAAGGAATAGGTTTGACTAGAAAGGCTAGACGAGCTAAAAAGAAGAAAAGCGAGATTGAAGTTAGACAAATGACCCTAGAGGACTTGCCGGAAGTTTGGAACTTAAGCGAGAAAATCTTCACGCCTTCACAACTGCAGTTCACGTACCGCACATGGAACATAAACGAGTTGCTTTCGCTTTTTCAAGAAGACCCAGAACTCTGCTTGGTGGCTGAAGATGTAAACTCGAAGAAGATTGTGGGGTTCGCTTTAGGCACTATTCTTAAGCGACCCTTCAGCCCGTGGACTTATGGCTATTTTGTGTGGGCTGCCGTTAAAAAAATGAGGCAGCGGCAAGGCGTTGGAAAAAGGCTTTACAGGGAACTGGAAAAGCGCTTCAAAGAGAAGGGCGCCCGCATAGCCATTGTCGACGTCGAAGGCACAAACCTGGCGGGCATACGTTTTATGGAAAAACTTGGCTTTAAGCAGAGTCAAACATATATTTGGTTCAGCAAACTCCTCGACTAGCGGCGCGCTTTTCTCAAAGCTTATATAGATAAGCCGGCGCGGAAACGCCGTAGTCAGCCCCAGAGTTTTCCCACGTCCATATGATTCTGGCATTAACAATCTCAGCCATAACAGTTGCCGCAACATTGAAAAAGCTTTCAAAGAAGTCTAGATAGCTTTCAGAACCGAAAAAAGTCTTAAACTATTTATGCCATTTGCTAGTTTAAGGCGTAGAGAGGAGTGGTTTGCAGACAAGCGACTTCAAAAATCTCGGAGTTGCTTCAAGTATATACTTTTTCTCCAGCAATTTGACGAGCATTTTTCTCCCAGTCTACTGTTTAGAGCTTGGATTGGGCATAGGCGACATAGCCCTGCTGCTGCTAACCACATTTGCGATTATAGGACTTTTGCCCATCACTCTGCTTAGATTTGTCAAGAGTTTCGAGCGAGTAATATGCTTCGGCGTTTTGTCCACAATGTTTTTCTACACTCTTCTAATATTTGTTAAGAATTCAGTGGTGCTAGGCGTCACCTACGGGTTGAGCATAGCCACTTTTTGGCCCAGCTTTAACCTTCTACAGTTTAGGCTAAGCGAGTCCAATATTCGAGCCCGCTCAGTAAGCCTCTTCTCCATAATAATTCCGTCGATTGCCAGCATTGCGGGTCCAGCGGCTGGAGGCTTAATTATAGAAAACTTTGGCTTTCACTTTCTTCTCATATTGTCCATAATCCTATATTTCGTTGCTTTAACCTTTTTCATGCGGGTGCAGTTTAAATCAGAAGTTTACCGTTTGTCGATTCCATGGAGCGGAAAATTTTCCATCTTTTTCATCACTTTTATCCTTTTTGGAATGTCGGAGGCTTACTGGCTTGCCTATCCACTTTTCGTTAGTAGGGTTTCGGAAACGATTTCCAGAATGGGTTTTGTCCTTGCCTCAACCAGCGTTGTAATATCTGCCATAACCTTTCTTGTCAATTGGCTTTCAGATGTTAAAATGAGACGCGTTAAATTCACCATCGTAGGTGTGATGTTAAACGCTGCATGGTTCTTTCTAATAGGGTTCGCCTCCACACCCCATGAAATAGTGCTTTTATCCGCTTATCTGGTTTGGCAAGCGCTTTCACAATTTCATGGTTCGCCCATTATGGAGACCCCTTCAGCCGAGAATATTACGCAAGTATCCTTGTCCTAATGGAAATAGGCTTAATGGTTGGGAGAATAGTAAACCTAATGCCAACGTGTCTTTTCATCTCGGAGGAAAACTTTTTGAGCTATTTTATGCTTCTCGGCATGTTCACCCTGTCGGTGATTCCATTTTTGGCTTACAGCAAACACCTAGACAAGGAAGGAAAAGCCATTAAAGAGCATTAAAGATGTTTCAACATAGTTTTTCAAGAAATATGTTAAATTTCAATCCTCGTACAGTTGTTTTAAATTCGAAACAATGGAAAATTATTTATCTATCATCATAAGAAAACCATGGATATCGAGAACGTTGGAGGAAAATAAATGGCTAAATGTCCAAAATGCGGAACCCAAGTTGCTACTCCTAAAAAGAAGTGGACAATGGCTGGGCGCCCCGACAAGTCTGGAAAGCGAATGCAGTTGGAAATTGGGCTTTTCGACTGTCCCAAATGTAAGAAGTCCTTCCGAGAAGTCTTAAGCAAGAAAAAGGTCTAAACTCAATAAACAGCAGCCTAAGACGGCGACCATCATGCCGAAAACAAAACAAAACGTATGCCCAGAATGTGGAACAGAAGTTAAAGACCCTTATAAGACATGGGAGCTTATCGCCCCTTTCCCGGATAAAAAAATGAGGATTACCATGACCATCTTCGGCATGTATGAATGCCCAAAATGCGGCAAAAAATTTAAGGGAATCGTGAGTAAAGCCAAACTCGGCGCTGAAGGCATAGAAATATAGGCCTAAAACCTTCCACAATCCCCTTTTATTTCTTTCTATTAAAGCGTTAAGTTTTAAAATCTGGAAGGCATATTCAACAAGACAATTTAAGCTTAATAGAAGGCGTAAAATTGGCAGTTGAAACCCTTAAAAGACTATGGAAAAACGAATATTTTCAAACAGCCATAACCGTCGCCCTAATAATCGTAATAGTTTTTGGCTTTTATTTCGCTGCTCAAACCGCATTGGGCACACCATACCCAGCTTTAGCGGTAGCCTCTGGAAGCATGCTTCCAACCCTAAACATCGGAGACCTAATAATAGTCCAAAAAATAGACCCAGCTCAAATAAACGCCGACCCGCAAGGGCTTACTGGAGATATCCTTGTTTACAAGAGGGGAAACGAGCTAATCGTTCACAGAGCAGTCAAAATAGAGCTTAGAAATGATGTTTATTATATCACAACACGCGGGGACAACAGCGGTGTAGACGACCCCGCATGGCCCTCAACATCCCTTATTGGAAAAGTGATCACAAGAATTCCTTACGTTGGTAACTTACCTCTATTTCTTCATTCAGAGAGAAACATGTATATCGTATTCCTCATTTTCCTAGTAATCCTCATAATTCTGATGCTGCCCTTAGGTTCCTACAGCGAAGAAAAACCCACAGAAGGGGAACAATCCATTGAAGAAAAAAAGCCGCACATAAAAATCGACTTAAACCTAATCCTTTACATCCTTCTAAACGCAATAATTGTTGGTTTTATGATTTTTAGTCTATTGGGTTCCTTCACCTTTTGGCAGCCAGGCGCCACTCCACCGCAAGCAACAGTCAGGGGCTTGTTTTCCGATTTGCAGTTTCATGAAGAATTTAGCAGTGAAGTCTACTTATCTCAAGGTTTCTTAACCTACAAGATTGATTGGAAAGTTAACAATGGAATACGGTTGGGGGTTCCAACCTTTTCGTGGTTCCAGTTCTCCATCATTGTATTAGCAATATTTAATGTTTGGAAGCTTTTCAAATATGTTAAAGCGTGGAAATCAAGAAGGCGGGCGGAAAACGTTTAGGAAAAGCTTTATGCATGTAAGGCTTTATAAAGGGTATTTAAAACTTCATATGTAGAAGTGGTGTTTATGCCTAAAGTTAAAGCCGTAATAAGCATAGAAAACGTCGTTGCATCAGCAACTCTGAACCAGAAAGTGGACTTGAACGCTGTTGTCAAAGGCTATCCAGGAGTAGAGTATCGTCCAGAACAGTTTCCAGGACTAGTTTTTAGGCTGAAAAGACCTAAAACAGCCACTTTGATTTTCAATTCTGGAAAAATGGTCTGCACAGGCGCTAAATCTGAAAAGGAAGCTCGTAGAGCAGTTATGAAAGTTATTAAAGAGTTGAAAAGGGGCGGAATAATAATTATCAGCAAACCGGAGCTGAAAATCCAGAACATTGTTGCTTCCGCAAGTTTGGGCGGCATGATAGACTTGGAGAAAGCAGCTTATACGCTTGGAAGAACCATGTATGAGCCTGAACAGTTTCCGGGACTAATCTACAGAATGGATGAGCCTAAAGTGGTTATACTGCTTTTTGCAAGCGGAAAACTTGTCTGCACCGGAGCCAAAAGAGAGCATGATGTCTATGATGCTGTCCATAAGCTTCACGGAATATTGGAGGAGAAGGAGCTAATATTCTACGAATAAAATGCTTAAACTCTTCCTAACGCTTTTTATCCCTTTTTAACCTGCTTCAAAATTGTTTTTAATTGTTCTTCGTTTATGGCGCCTGTCTCATAGAGCATGTTTGCTGCTTCGCTTATGTTGAGAAGCGCGTGAAGCTTAATCCCACTTTTTCGAAGTTTTTCTTCACCGCCCTCCATTCTGTCAAGGAGAACCACAGCGTCGTTCACAACGCCGCCCTCGGCGACAACAGCTTTAGCCGCCCGTCTAAGCGACAAACCTGTTGTGATAAGGTCGTCCACCAGTAAGACGCGGTCGCCCGGTGCTAAGACGCCCTCAACTCTTCTCTGTCTTCCGTGGAGTCGCACGCCTTTCCGAATGTATATGAAAGGCTTTTTCATGTTATAGGCGATTAGAGTGGCGAAGGGCATGCCCGCCATGGGTGTTCCAGCCACTCTTTCAAAGTTTTCCGCGCCTATTTTCTCTTTAACAAAACTTGTGTAGAGGTTGCAGATTTTTTGGAAGGCGTCTGGGAAGCTTGGAACCACCCGCAAGTCTATGTAGTAGGGGCTTATTTTCCCGCTTGTAAGCTTGAAGGCGCCAAACTGTAGCGCGCCTATCTTGTTGAGGATTCTGCAGATTTCAGCTTTAACTGTTTCCTGCGGCATTCAGTTACCCCTTTTTGAAAACTTGGTAGACTTTACCCATTTCTGGAACTAAACATGTAACTTTTGGCATTTCCCTCTTTAAAATTTCGCTAAACCTCTTTAAGTCGACGGTGGAGCCTGTGTGGTATGGAACAGCCGCTTTAGGCTTTGTCATTCTCGCTATTTCGAAACCTGTTTCTGGGGATGCTCCCGGAGCAATTCCAACAGTGCAGAAAACCACGTCAAATTTTTCCCTCTCGCCTATGTTTGCCATTTCTGGAAAGGGAAGACTGTCAGCTGTGTGGAAGACTTTTACGCCGTCTTCGCTTGTGATTATGAAGGACACTGGGGTGGATGCTGGCGGGTGATTACATTTTTCGGCTTTTACGGAAACATCTCCTATTTTAACTTCTGAGCCTGGTTGAACTTCGTGAATTTTTTCTGATGGAATGACGTTGCGCAGTCTTTTTGCAGATGTTGGGTCAGCCACAACCATGCACTGGGATAGGCGGTGTATTTCGGAAACAAGCGACTGGTCTAGGTGGTCGTAATGTTCGTGGGTTATGAGGACGGCGTCCACCTTCTGAAAGTTTTTCGCCTTAACGTCAACTGGATCCACTACAAGGGTTTTTGATGGGGTTTTTATGGTTACTCCAGCATAGCGGTTAAACCAGACAAACAGAATCTCATTTTTTCCAGGGGTTTTCTCAATCGCCATATGGATTCCTCGCAGTTTATATTTATTGCAGCTATGTCTTAAAGAACTTGTGCTAGGGAACCATAAAAGAATTAATAAAGGTTTAATAATAGTTGATTGAGTTTTCATAGCCGTGCAGTGAATGCCTATGGTTGACGTTTGGCTTCCCTATGGGAAAACAGAAATCTGCCTAAGAGTTCCCGCTAGAAACTTTCTCGGCACCATAGAACCTAGGGAAAAGTCTGGAGTTGCCGACGCCAAAGCGGAGGTTGAAAGAGCTTTAAAAGAGCCTTTAGGCTCTAAAAGGCTGAGGGAAATCGTTAAACCAGAACATAAGGTTGCAATAGTTGTTGACGATGCCACTAGACCCGCGCCCAGCCATGTTATGGTTCCCCCGTTGCTTGACGAACTCAGCGGTGCAGGCGTTAAGGATGAGAATGTAATCGTTATTTTTGGCTGTGGCACCCATAGAGCTGTCACTGATGAGGAGGCTGTTAGGCTTTTAGGCGAAAACGTGATTAAACGTGTGAAAACTGTAAGCCATGACTGTAAAGCTCCAGATTTAGTTTACGTTGGCACAACAGCCAAGTATGGGACAAAGGTTTATCTGAACCGTGTTTTTGCAGAGGCTGACGTGAAAATTTTAACAGGGGATGTGTGCTTTCACTATTATGCGGGATATGGCGGCGGAAGAAAAAGCGTCTTGCCCGGAGTTGCAGGCGAAGAAACAATTAAGGCTAATCATGCCATGCTTCTGCATCCTAACGCAAGAACCGGCGTTTTAGATGGAAACCCCGTCCACGAGGATATGGTTGAAGCTGCAAAAATGGCGAAGGTGGATTTCACTTTAAACGTTGTCACCAACAGCAAAGGCGAAATAGTCAAAGCTTTTGCAGGCGACATGGAACAAGCCTTCAATGAAGGAGTGAAGCTTGTGGATGAAATGTACCGTGTACCCGTCGACCGCAAGGCAGACATTGTTGTTGTAAGCCCTGGAGGCTATCCCGTCGACGTGAACCTTTTTCAAGCATATAAGGGTGTTGACAGTGCCCTTGAAGTGGTTAAGCGGGGCGGTGTAATAGTTTTGGCTGCCGAGTGCCTCGAGGGGCATGGAAGCCAAGCTTTTTACGATTGGATGGTTAAGTTTAAGGATTTGAAGGCTGTTGAGAGGGAAATTAAGCGCAACTTTGTTTTGGGTGGGCATAAAGCCTACTATTTGATGAAGGCTTTGCAGAAAGTTCAAATAATTCTTGTTTCAGCCATGCCAGACTATTACGCTATGAACGTTTTTAGGTTGAAAACGGCTCGAACGGTGAATGAAGCCCTAAACGAAGCTTTCAAGATTGCTGGAGAAAACGCTAAGGTTTGGGTTATGCCCTACGGAAACTACACGCTGCCAATAGCGAAAACAAGCGAATAAAACCTTTAATGCTTAAGGAAAAACTTTAAAATGGGGAAGTGAACCTAACCCTAGACTTCGCCAACAATATGATGGGAGTAGAAGCTTGCAGCAGACCTACACGCTTCGAAAGTTTACACCTAAAGACTTGGAACGCGTCACATACATAAACCGCGTTTGCCTCCCAGAAAACTATGGAGACTACTTCTTCATAGACTTGTACAACCGTTTCCCAGAAACCTTCATTGTGGCTGAAGGAGACGGCGAGATTGTAGGCTACATAATGTGCCGCATCGAAGCAGGCTTATCCAGCTTCGGTTTAGGCGGTTTCATCAAGAAGGGACACGTGGTCTCCATAGCCGTCATGCCAGAGCACAGGCGAAGGGGCATAGGGCAAGCCTTAGTAACTAGGGCTATGGAAGGCATGCGCTTCTATAACGCCAAACAGTGCTTCTTAGAAGTTAGGATAACCAACACGCCAGCCATAAGCCTATACAAGAAATTGGGCTTCAAGATTACACGGACAATTCACGGCTACTATTCAGACGGCGAAGACGCCTACGTCATGACAAAAGAACTGTAAATTTTAAGTTTTGAAGCCAAGCTCCGTCTTTTTGTTAATGTAGCTTATTGCTTGAAGCATTGATTTGGCTAGCCCCAGTAAGCTGAGGAGAATTGCCACCATTAGAAAAAGGCGGAGGTCAACTGTTAAGGCTACGTTCCTATAGGTTAAGCTTAACATTCCACTGTTCAGGGTTAAAGCCAAATAGCCGATCACAAAAAGGGCTTTGGCGGTGCTGAAGAAATACTGAAAAACAGTGTCTGAAACAAGATCTCCCAAAACCCCAAGAGCAATATAGACTATGACAAAGTTTTCAACAATCTGTTGGAGACCGGGTACAAACTCCGTAAAGGGCGCAAGAAAACCCCAAACGAAGAGGTACAAGATGTAAAAGAGGAAACTCTTCAAAAAAGCCTTTAAGGCTTTAAACGCAAACTTCTTTGCAACAGTTTTTGAGCTTTCTTCTTCAGCCATAAGGAATCACCAAAGGTCCATACTCAAACAATGATGTTGAGAAGTAAACTTCAAAAAAGCCCTCCCGAAGGGTTTCAGCTGTTTCGGGTAGTTGGACATAAAACACTATAAACCCGTTGTAAAGGAAGCCTTGCGGCGCCTCTATGGCTGTTTCCCCTTGTCCAACAAGTACGCCTTCACTGTTATACATGCGCAATCTTATTTCGCCATAAACATCAAAGAAGGCGTGGTTTTCGAAGCTTATGGGCACAACTACCTCTAAATGGGTTCGGTTAAAGGGTTCAGAAGCTGGTTCTCCAAGTTGAAAATTGTAGAAGGGGGCACCCCACTGAACCGAAAAATTCGATGAGGCTTTAACTGGAATAGCCTCAGCTATTTTCATGCTGATTATGGCGGCTAAGGAAAAATTGGCATCGTTAAACATGTAATAGGAGCCTTTCTCTAACAAATCGTTAAAGTTAAAAGTTAAATTATGGAAAGTTGCAACTTTTTCGCCCCTCTTCACGGTTGGTATGAATGTGAAACCTTCAGCAAGCATAGACCCATTTACATCGGCGACTTTTGTTGTGAGGTTAAATGCGCCTAAATCATAATAGCCTTCATTTTCGATGTTTATGGAGATGGAAGCGAGAAGGTCTCCGTTGGAAGCCACACTTAACATTGGTTCTCCAACGCCTAAATGCAAGTCTTTAACAGAGTAGGCTGCAGAGGCAAAAAAGGCAAGTAAGATAATCCAGAAAAATGTTGAAGCTATGCCTATCATTCGAATTAATACGTCCATAAAAGCCCTCTTCTACAGTTTTGAACTTGCCAAACTGTTAACCTAAGAACTTGGTTGTGGCTGCTGGGAATCCGCCTTCTGCTCCGCAGCTTGTTCTGGAGGTATTACCACCATTTCCGGCTCTGGGAGTTTGCTTTCAGGTTCAGGTTTAGGTTCTTTTTGAGGCTCCGATTTTGCCTTTTGAGGGGTTGCTGCTTTTTGCTGGATTATTTTTGCTTTTGAAGGAACAGCAACTATTTCCGCTTTTGGCGCGTGAACTAGTATTGTTACTCCTCTTATGGTTAGCAGAGAACCCACCCAACCCATAACTCCAAGATACATCAAGCGAACACAAGTAGCTATCAACGGAGCCAGAGCCTCGCCAAAGGTTTGAATAAGGTCTTCCGAAGCAGCTATTGATAGACTTTGGGTTAGAAATCCATAGGCGCTCATAAAAGTGAATATTAAAAGGGCTACTCCAATACCTAATACTGCCATTCCCGAAAGGGTTATCTTTTCTCTGAGGCTTTTGAACATGTTTTTCCCTTATTTTTGTATTAAAGGTTTGAATATTAAGGGTTCTGACATACTAAACAGAATTTAGGCTAGTTATCAAAAATTAAGCGAAATAATCAAGAAAAATGGAAGGTTATGGCTGCAAACCAAGCTTCTGATAAATTCTTTTCCTATTCTCTTCAACGTTTTTTGCCACGTCTGTAAAAAGGTTGTTGCCATGCGAATCTATAGCGACAGCTAGTGGACCGAAATCCTCAACTTCAAAAATCCATAAGGCTTCAGGTGTTCCCAAGTCAATCCACTCCACGCCCTTAACATTTTTTATGGCTTTTGCAGCCAATATTGCAGCTCCGCCAGTGAACGCGCCGTAAACGGCTCCATACTTTGCCATGGCATCGGTTGTCCTCTTGCCCATGCCACCCTTGCCTATTACAACTCTAACCTTGAAGTTTTTAATGAACTCGTCCTCAAAAATGTCCATGCGGGTGCTCGTTGTTGGACCGGCAGCTACAGCCACCCACTTTTCGTCCTCTTTTTTCACCACTGGACCGCAATGGAAAACAGCTAAACCTTCAAGATTGATTGGTAGAGGCTTTCCCTCTTTGAAGTATTCTAGGGCGCGCTTGTGGGCTTGGTCTCTAGCCGTCACAATGGTTCCAGTTATGTAAAGCAAATCGTTCACCTTCAGTTTGCGGATTTCCTCTTCAGATATAGGCGTTTTAAGATGGTATACGGTCATGCTTTCCACCTCACACCTTTGCTTTATGGGTTAAATATTCAAACGTTCCATCTGCGTGAATTCTTGCGGAGGCTCTTCTAGCTGCCCAACAGTTAAAGGCAACAGCGGCGGGGAAAGACGCTGGATGCCTAAAAGCATATTCCACGTGAACCCCTAAAACTGTTGTTTTGCCACCCAAACCCATCGGGCCTATTCCAGTCATGTTAGCTGCCTCAAAAAGCTCCTTTTCAAGCTTGGCGATTTCCGGATTCGGATTAGGCTCATTTAACGGCCTGAGAAGAGCTTTTTTAGCAAGTTTCATGGCGATGTCGACCCCTCCGCCCATGGCAACCCCCAAAATTGTCGGTGGGCAAGGCTGGGCACCAGCCTTTATGATGGCTTCTATGGCAAACTTTTTCAGTCCGTTTATGCCTTCTCCCGGCACAAGGGTGCCTGTTACACAGACATTTTCTGAGCCTCCTCCCTTCGTCATAACCGTCAACTCCAAAGCGTCGCCAAGTGTAATCTCCCAGTTTATGTATGGTATGAACCTTCCAGTGTTGTCTCCGCTGTTTTTTTGCGTAAATGGGTCCACAGCGTTCGGTCTTAATGGAATTTCTTTTGTGGCTTTCCGCGTCGCGTTTGTTAAGGCTTCTTCAACTTTGTCAAGGTTTTTGAAGTTGGCGCCTGCCCGCGCGTAAAATATTATGGTGCCTGTGTCTTGGCATATTGGCGATTGGTATTCTTCCGCCAATTTTATATTGTCGAGGATAGCCTTCAACTGGGTTTTTCCAGCTTCGCTTGTTTCTTCCACGTAAGCCTTTTCTAAAGCTTGTTTCACGTCTTCGGGCAAGTATATCACAGCTTGCCTTATAAGATTGAAAGCTACATTCTCAACAATTTTCACGGTTTCCAAAGCCTTCTCCCTCAAATATCGCTGATGACCGTTTTTCTATTCAGAGGATTTAAAAAAGTTTCCAGACATTTCAAGACTTTTAAATGTAAATTCTGGTTGAAACCGCATTTGGCGCCTTTCACTTTAACTTATCTCTCTAGGGGTTGGACGCTAAAGTTCCTCGTTTGCTTTAAATACTGCTTAAGTTAACTGTCTCGTGGGACGCTTATGTCTGAGAGGGAGGAGGACGAAAGCATAACCGAACAGCGTTACGAGTCTCTGGAGGATCTTCCGGGAATAGGGCCCTCAACAGCTCAAAAATTGAGGGAGTTGGGTTTTCACACTGTTGAGTCTCTTGCCATGGCAACTGTCCGTGAATTGGAGCCTGCTGGGATAAGTGAGAAAAAAGCCCTAGCCATAATCAGTGCTGCCCGCTCTTCGATGGGCGTCTCCTTTATCCGCGCTGATGAGTTGCTTAAAATGCGGCAGAGTGTTTTGCGGCTAACCACTGGGAGCAAAGCCTTAGACAAGCTTTTAGACGGCGGGTTGGAAACCCAAACCATAACAGAGTTTTACGGCGAATACGGAAGTGGAAAAAGCCAAATCTGCCACCAGCTATGCGTAAATGTGCAGTTGCCTCCAGAAAGGGGAGGGCTTAACGGAGCCGCCCTCTACATCGACACTGAAAACACTTTTAGAACCGAACGCATTGTGCAGATGGCTAGATATCTTGGACTCGACCCAGAAAATGTTGTGAAAAACATTATTTACGCTGAGGCTTACACTTCAGACCATCAAATGTTCCTTTTGGAAAACGCCGACGAAGTGATAAAGGAGAACAATGTCAAACTGGTTATAGTTGACTCTTTAACAGCCCATTTCAGAAGCGAATATCTCGGACGCGAAATGCTTGCTGCCCGACAGCAAAAACTTAACAAACACATGCACAAGCTTATACGCTTAGCAAGAGCCTTCAACGCTGTGGCAGTCGTAACAAATCAGGTTATGGCTAAGCCAGACGTTTTTTTCGGAGACGCCATACACCCCATTGGCGGTCACATAGTGGGACACACAAGCCACACCCGCATCTACCTTAGAAGGGCTTCTCGCGGTCCTGTACGCATCGCCCGCCTAGTTTCAAGTCCATACCTGCCGGAAGGAGAGGAAATCTTTAAAATAACAGAAAACGGAATAGAGGACATTTCTGAAGAGGAGAAAGCCAAGTCCAGTGGGCATTAAAATGCCAGTCCCCTCAGCTTTGGTTACACGGTTCTTTCAGCTAATCCTCAGCAAACAGTTTGCCGAGGCGGAACGCGAACTGGAAAGGCTTAAACAGAAAATGCACAAAACCGAATGGAATAGAGGCTATTTCAGAGCCTTATACGGAATGCTTCTCGTAAGAAGGTCTAACAACAGCGACTCCTACGCGTTTTTCTCAAAGCTTGATTTAAGCGATAAGGAAGCTCTTCAAGCTTACAGGCGGAAATTTCTAAGCCATATGAAAAATAGGCTTCATGGCGATTTTGACAGGGGATTTTTTGCAGCATGGGCAGACTTTATGCGTGTGGTAAGCAAACTAGACATCAACAGCGCTCAACCCAGAAATAGTTTTCAAGAAAAGGAAGCAAGTAGGCTTGTGGAAGATAAAAGTCAAGCAACCATGGAGAGGTTTCTAAATTGAATTAGACATTTGTGATTATTATTGTGTATAAAAGCGCCCAGAACACAAGCCAAGAAAGAAGGTAAATGCCTATTCCAGTTGTGAGGATTTTTTGAGGCTTCTCCACTTTTAATATAAGTTTCGGCTTGATAATATAGTAGGATAACACGTAAACAATAAAGGCAAAAGCTATGCCATTCCATAAAACGTCTGTCTTGCCAAAAGTGTTGGTTGCTAAGCCATAACCTATGCATATTAGGGCTGCCACTATGCCAAGGGCAAACCTTAACCAATACAGCGCTTCCAAAGGCTTCATAAACTTCCACCTCTGCACCTATGCGCACACATCAAATTTAAAGTTGACTATCCAGATTTAGGAGGCAGCATCATACACAAAGATATAATCGATATTTTTATAAGGCAGTCTCTTTCCTTAAGTTAGAGGTTTGAAAACTCATGTGCCGGAACCCTATGCCGCAAAGGCATCCAATTAAACGCGTTGGCGTTAGCATAGGGTATCTCCGGCGATGAAAACGCGTTTTCTGTCTCGTCTCTCCGCGTTTCTTCCGGAGGTTTTACATATGAAGGAAAAACTTGCTGACGCTTTGCATTTCATCTGTATCAAAAAGCAAGCGAAGGCTCTATGCCTGAAAGGGAGGTTCGGCTGAAACTTGTTGTTGGTGCACTTGTCAGACCTTCACTGTGGTCCAAAGTTTAAACAGGAAACGTTCTTAGAGGCGGTTGACGAGATAAACGCCCTCAATCCAGACGTTGTGGTTGTGACTGGAGACTTAACTGAGGATGGATTAATCGGCGAATTCAGAGAGGCTAAACGATATTTGGCTACTATAAAATGTAAGCGCCTAATAGTGGGGAGCGGGAACCACGACGCGAGAACCACAGGATACCTTTTATTCCCAAAGTTTTTCGGCAATCCATCTTCTGTTACGAAAATTGATGATGTAGCAATTATCATGCTGAACTCTTCAAGACCCGACAGAGATGACGGTGAAATAGGGTATAACCAAGGGTTATGGATGAAAAACCAGCTTGAAAACTGCAAAGACGCTTTTAAAATAATAGCTCTCCATCACCATCTAATCCCTGTGCCAGACACTGGAATGGAGCGAAACATAGTCTCCGACGCAGGCGATTTGCTTTGGACTTTGACGAGGTATGGCTTCAACCTAGTTCTATGCGGGCACCGTCACCGCCCATGGACATGGACTCTTGGAAAACTAATGATAATTCACGCTGGCACGGTTTCAACAGATAGACTGCGGGGCTTTTACCAGAACACTTACAACATTATACGAGTTGAAGGTGAGAAAATTGTGGCAAACCTAAAGGTTGTGGGAGGGCAAGAGTGCGTCCTTGATCAGGTTTCCATAGAAGCTGCGAACTCCTTAATCTAACAAATTTTGCGTTTTTCCGTCCAGTTGCCTATTTATAGCCTAAAAAGCCTATAGTCTTTAACAGTCTTAAAAAGGGATAGGATTTGCAGAAGGAAGAGTTTAGAAGCTTCGACGTAGCGGCTGTCGTCCGCGAATTAAAAGACGCCATTGTAAATTCTAGAGTGAGCAACATTTACCAATTGGATGACAAGACCCTGCTTTTTAAGCTGCGGGGACACGGAGAAAACGTTTTTAGGCTTGTGTTGGAGGCTGGAAAACGCTTAAACTTGACTTCTTATGCTTTTGAGAAGCCTCTTGTGCCTCCAGCCTTCTGTATGGCTTTAAGAAAATGTTTGCGAAACAGCTTGTTGACAAATGTTGAGCAATACATGTTTGAACGCATTGTCATCTTCACTTTCACCAATAAAGCTGGCGCTTTTAGACTGGTCTTAGAGCTTTTTGGAGAAGGCAACATGATCCTAATCAACAGCGAAAACAAAATCGTTCAAGCTTTACACTACAAGCGAATGCGAGACCGCAACATACTTCGAGGAGAAACCTTCCATTTTCCACCTTCCAGCGGACAAAACCCACTGGAAATATCTAAACAAGCTTTCTCAGAAGGTTTGAAAAATTTCGGCGACATTGAGGTTGTTAGGGCGCTTGCCCGTTTCATTGGCATCGGCGGCATTTACGCAGAAGAAATCTTGCTAAGACTCGGAATAGATAAGACCACACCATGCAGCAGCCTAAACTCTTCACAAATTGAAAACCTTTACAACTGTCTGCAAAGCCTAATCAGCCAAGTTCTCAAGGGAAAACTTGAACCATGCATAGTTTTTGATGAAAAAGGCTTGTTTTTGGATGTTGCTCCTTTAAGGCTTAAGCTTTACCAAGGACTGAAGCATCAGTCTTACAAAAGTTTCAACGAAGCCCTAGACGAGTTTTACATGAAAACTAAGTTTTTAGAAAAGGCGGCGGAAGAAAAGAAAGATGAAGAGCTTGAGCGGGAAATTGAACGCCTCAAAAGGGTTTTGGCTGAACAGGAAAAAGCCCTAAAAGAAGCTGAAGATAAAGCCGAGAAGTATAGGCAGATCGGCGACCTAATTTACATGCATTCCAGCGAACTTCAAACATTGTTGAACAAGCTCTTAGAAGAAAAAAGGGCTGGTAAAGATTGGGATGCCATAATCGCCCAGGTTTTAGCTGGAAAACGGGCTGGCTTAAAGCCCGACACCCTTTTCGAATCCTTTGACAAACAACGACTAGTGCTCACCGTAAGCGTTAACGGACTGCACTTTAGCTTAGACTTGAAAAAGGACTTGTTTGCAAATGCAGCGAATTTCTATGAGAGGGCTAAGGCTGCAAAACGCAAGCTTGAAGGTGCAAAAGCAGCTTTAGAAGAAACGAGAAAGAGGCTTTTGGAGGCTGAAGCCAAACTTAGAAAGACTGAGACTGCAGAACAAATCACACCCACAATGATTGCGGAGGAACTTGCCAAACGCAGGATTAAACAGAAAAAATGGTTTGAAAGGTTCAGATATTTCACCTCTTCAGACGGCTTTCTAGTGATTGCAGGCAAAGATGCCATAAGCAACGAAATCCTCATCAAAAAATACACTAAGCCAGAAGACATAGTGTTTCATGCGGATATCGTCGGCGCCCCCTTTGTCGTCGTTAAAACAGACGGCAAAAAGCCCAGCGAACAATGTTTACGGGAAGCAGCAGAATTCGCTGCAGCCTACTCCCGAGGCTGGCGTGAAGGCTTCGCTTCAGTTGATGTTTACTGGGTTAAACCTAACCAACTAAGTAAGGCGGGGGGTTCAGGCGAGTATGTGCCCCGCGGAGCCTTTGTTGTCAGCGGAAGCCGAAACTGGATGCGCGGCACGCCCTTAAAACTGGCCATAGGCGTCTTATTTGACCAAGAAACAGGCGAACCATCTTTTATAGGCGGAGCAGTAGACGCCGTCAAAGCCAAAACAAACGCATATGTCACCATAGTGCCTGGAGACGTCAGTGGAAAAGAACTTCTAAGGCAAGTTTTAAAGGTCATTGCAACAAAAACACCCAAAGAAAAACGAGAAAAAGTGCTGAAAACCTCCATTGAAACCATTAGAGATTTCATCCCATACGTTAAGGGCAGAATCCTCGCCGAATAGCATGAACATATACTAAAAACGGTATTTTATGGGCTTTGGCTAGGTAGTTCCCGTAATTCTTTCTCCTCCAGTTGGCTTTAGGGCCATTATTTACTTAGGAGGTGATCCGGCCGCAGGTTCCCCTACGGCCACCTTGTTACGACTTTTCCCCCCTCACGAAACCTGGGTTCGACGCAGCCACTATGGACCACACCTCACCCAAGCATCGCTCGGGTGGAACGACGGGCGGTGTGTGCAAGGAGCAGGGACGTATTCACCGCGCGATAGTGACGCGCGATTACTAGGGATTCCATGTTCACGAGGGCGGGTTTCAGCCCTCGATCCCAACTACGGCAGGCTTTAAGGATTGCCTTCCCCTTTCGGGGTTGGAACCCATTGTACCTGCCATTGCAGCTCGCGTGTGGCCCGGGGGATTCGGGGCATACTGACCTGCCGTGGCCCGCTCCTTCCTCCGCCTTATCGGCGGCAGTCTCCCCAGTGTGCCCAGCTCAAGGCTGGTGGCAACAGGGGATGCGGGTCTCGATCGTTGCCTGACTTAACAGGACACCTCACGGCACGAACTGGCGACGGCCATGCACCTCCTCTCAGCTTGTCTGGCAAGACCTTCAATCTGGCCTTCATTCTGCTGTCGCCCCCGGTAAGGTTTCCGGCGTTGACTCCAATTAAACCGCAAGCTTCACCCCTTGTGGTGCTCCCCCGCCAATTCCTTTAAGTTTCAGCCTTGCGGCCGTACTCCCCAGGCGGCAGGCTTAACAGCTTCCCTGCGGCACTAACGCGGCGCGTAGCCGCGTTAACACCTAGCCTGCATCGTTTACAGCTGGGACTACCCGGGTATCTAATCCGGTTCGCTCCCCCAGCTTTCATCCCTCACCGTCGGGCGCGTTCTAGCCGACAGCCTTCGCCACTGGTGGTCCTCCCGGGATTATAAGATTTCACCCCTACCCCGGGAATACCGTCGGCCTCTCCCGCCCCCTAGCTGGACAGTATCCCCCGCAGTCCAACGATTGAATCGCTGGATTTAACAGGGGACTTATCCAGCCGGCTACGGATGCTTTAGGCCCAATAAGCGTCCCCACCACTCGGAGAGCGGGTATTACCGCGGCGGCTGACACCCGACTTGCCCTCTCCTTATTCCCCCAGCTGTCTACACTGGGGAAAAGCCATCCTCAGCGGATGGCACTCGGGATGGCCCCGTCACACTTTCGTGTATTGCGGAGGTTTCGCGACTGCTGCGCCCCGTAGGGCCTGGGCCCTTGTCTCAGTGCCCATCTCCGGGCTCCCGCTCCCACGGCCCGTACCGGTTATAGGCTTGGTGAGCCGTTACCTCACCAACAACCTGATCGGCCGCGGCCCCATCCTTGGGCGACGCCTAAAAGCATGGTTTAGGCGTCTTTTCGGCGAAGACCCATTCCAGGAGTCCTCACCTATTGGGGATTAGCTCCAGTTTCCCGGAGTTGTCCCCATCCCAAGGGTAGGTTAGCCACGTGTTACTGAGCTGTGCGCCGCGCCTCCACCGTGGCTTGGAAGCGCACGACTAGCATGTCTTAGTCCCATCCCGATAGCAGTGGGGTCCGGCAGGATCAACCGGAGTTACGCGAACTCCCAGCTGACCAGCCGAGAACGCTTATTGCTATACGGCCGCAAAGCCAACTGGATTTGGAGGAAGAGATCCACATAGCCAAAGCCCATTTCAGACCTAACAGTGTTAACATCAGGTCCACATTTTTGTGCCCGCAAATGGAGGCCAACCATCTTCATCCCTTTTAGGCGTTAAACACCTTTGCGGTTGGGGTTGGGCCGCCGCCGGAAATGCGGGCAGCCATTTTGCCAAGATAGATTTGGTTTTCTCAGCGGATATAAATATTTCCTTCCATCTTAATATGTATTATTGTTATTCTTAAGTTGGTTATCTTTGATTTCTAAGGTTTAAAATTGTTGGCGGGGGTTTTATGTTTAACGTTTCTCGCAAGGTGTTTGTCCTATACAAGACCGCTGTGAAATTTGAAGTCTTACCTCCTTTTTCAATTGCCTCGACGAGTTCTTTGAGGACGTTTGTCTTCCACAATGTTTGAGGGTCAACTATGGCTGTTAATGTTCCAAAGGCTTTGTTTACGCCTGTTTTTACGGCTTCGGTTCTGCCAAGTTTTGCCGTATGCCTGACGACTTTTCCGTGGATGTTGGGCCATTTTCTGCGCCATTCTTGTATTGTTGCCCATGCAATTTCGTAGGTGTAGTCGTTGCTTCCGTTGTCGGCAACTATGATTTCACAGAAACCCATGTATTGAGCTGCATTTTTGAAGAGGCTTGATAGGCATTTGGAAATGAGTTTTTCACTGTTGTAGGCTGGGATAACTATGGAAACTGAAGGGTGGAAGACGCTTTTTGGGGATGCTTGCACCTCTCCTCTTCCTCAAACATTAATTTTGCTTTCTAGATAAAGCAAGTATTCCCATGGGAAAATATTTTAGAAGACACTATAATGGAAATGCATATAGCTAATGCGTATTAAGATTTTAGAAGACTTAAATAATGCTCACGTAGTTTCTGAATCCGAGAAAAGGCGAGAAACTTCATGGAAGACCTTTC
Organism: uncultured Candidatus Bathyarchaeia archaeon; assembly: GCA_964501295.1. Classification (GTDB taxonomy): domain Archaea; phylum Thermoproteota; class Bathyarchaeia; order Bathyarchaeales; family Bathycorpusculaceae; genus JABFQN01. The sequence goes on from CAZCSF010000002.1 coordinate 77,291, forward strand.
ACGCTACTATACGCTTCTCAAAGACCCCACACGGCGGAAAATAATTGAAATTTTGGGTGTGCAGGAGAAGATTGGGTTTAAAGAGCTTCGCGAAAGCTTAGGCTTGGGCGTTGGCACCGTCTATTATCATTTAGACATGCTTTCAGACTTCCTTGAGCAAGATAAACAGCGGAAGTATAGGCTGAACGCGAAGGGGAAAATGCTCTACAGAGTCTTGAAGGATGGCAGCGTTCCAGCCAGCCTTGGAATAAGCGAAACCCTAAGCCACCGAGCAATAAAATGGCTTTTCCTCTCACCGCTTTTCGCTTTAACAGCCAAACCGCTGAGGCTTCTGCCAATTTCCGCTATAATACTAATTTTAGGCGCTTATGGGGCTTCCATTGCAAAGCTTGAGCCAGCCCTCTTCTTCTATTTTGAATATTCCAACCGCAGCCCAACAAGCATAGCGATACTCTTCATATTCAACTGGATAGGCCTATTCCTATTCGCAGAAGCCCTAGCCAACGTCCTCTTCAAACGTTTTGGAAACGACCTCCAACTTTTCACGTGTATAGGGTTGGCTGCCCTACCGCTGGCGGTTTTCCCCTACATATACGTGGCTGTTCCAACATTTTTAGAACTTCTCAACCTATATAGCTGGGAGCTTGTGGAAAATTTAAGGCAAGTTATAACGATAATTCTGCAGATTTGGAGCATATTGCTGGTTTCAGCAGCCTTATGTCACGGAAAAGGCTTAAGACTTGACAAGGGCATAATCATAAGCCTAACAGCCATATACCTAAACATAGCAGTCCTGTTCATGTTTGGAAAGTTCACGTGAAGTTCGAGGTTTCTAGAACTTTTAAATGATGATATTCGAGTTTTATGGAAGCGGTTTTCTTAATAAGCCGTTTAACATAGTCTTTTTCGGTGAAAAGGCATGAAAAACATGAAAAATTCGATATTGGCTTTGACTTTGGCTCTGCTATTGACGGTGCCCACATTTGCAGTTTTAAGCCCCAACGCTAACGCTGAAGATTTCGTGGAGAATATTCAAAGCTTACCAGTCCACATAGAAGAACGGTGGAATAACACTTGGTATAAGTTTGAGACATCTTTGATAACGTTGATCTTTCCAGCTGGTGGGAAGAAACCTATGTTCTTATGGTGGTATACAAAAGACAACAGCACAATATACGTGATGAAGTTCAAGGGAGTAATCGAATACCTCATACTTGACTTGCCCTACTATAGACATCGGTTCCACGCAGATAACGCCACAATAAACGCAACTTTATGGAAGGATCATATGGAACCAAAACTTCGAGGCTTAGGGCAGGGGGGATACATGCAGGCTAGACTGGAATTCTGGAAATTGCTAAGCGCACTGCACAGTGCTTATTTGCCTTTTAGCGCTTGCAACTGGACATTGAGTGGACCGACGCTTGTTGAGAAGGAAAACGCGACTTACTGGTCGTTTAACTTCACCCTTACCGAAGTGTACGGTCATCCAAGACTAGAATTTGCAGAAAACAATATTCAGATAAGATGTCGATTCTATAATACAACAACCACAGAAACACCAGACCCAGCCAACTCAGACTATAATTATACTGTTGCGGCTGGACAGCTTAAATTCGACTTTGTTGTAAGCAACTGGCAATGGAACATAGACGCACTCAACAAGTTTCTCCAAAAATACGATATTCAAATACCGGTGAACAGAACGGGATTAACCCTATGGATTAACATGGCTTCAATAAAACTTGAGGATTTGCAATGTGCCGAAAATGAAGTTCGATACCAAGCAGAGCACCAAGTTGAAACGGCTTCTCAAATGCAAGAAGCAATAATTAATGGTGAGCGTTATGCAGTGAATGTGAACGAAACAAGCAAAGATGAAAATCCAATACAAGCTACATTGCAGCTTAGAGAAAGGTTCAGGGAACGCGTGAGATTGCACTTTGCACGCGGAGCACAAGATGTTCCAGTGGGCTTTCTTGAGTTTGTTCCATGGGCGAGGCTGCTTAACGAAACTGGGGGCGCAGTTGATTTCGTCAACGTAACAGCATCCTACATTGCTGCCGGCGGTCATTTGAGACTGTTCATATGCTATCCATACTTCCGTAACTACACGCTGGAGCATGACCCAACAATTGGTTTGACTTCAGCTCCAACAATTCCAGAATTAATTACTCCAAAGCTATTGCTGCTCTTAATCGGCGCCACCATTGTTATTGGCGTGGCTGTTGTTGCTGTGAAGTTGCTGAAAAAGCCCGTCAACATTTTAGCTGTTAAATAACCCTCCCTTTTTCTTTTGTTTGGACATATTTTTGTTTTGGAAGCAAAAGTTTATATTGTGTATTGCTACGTAATATTTTGGATTTATGCATGCGCATCAAGACGGAAAACGATGAAATCCGCTGGCAAGTCGTAAAGGCTATGCTGGACGAGTTTCCAACTTTAAGAGAAAAGGTTAAAGCCTACATAGAAAAGCAGAAGCCAAAGCAATAAATTTTGTTTGTGAATAATGGGTTTTAAATGTGGTTTCTTTTAAGTAGGTGTGGCGGAGGAACCTTAACGTTGTTTCTGCCATTTCCATTTTCAGTTTTGAGAAGCTCTGTGATTTCGCGGTAGCGTTGAAGAAATTCTAAGCCTTTCTGCGTCGCCTTATAAACTTTCTTATCATTCTCAACCATTCTGTCGATTAGGTTTATCTTTAACATGAAACTCAAATAGTCGTTAAGCTGTGTAAAGCTAAGATTTGCCCTATACATTATTTGGGTTTTTAAAACGCCTTCTCTGGCTATTTCCAAAATTTCGGCAATTATGTAGAGTTTGTCTCGCTTTTTTGGGCATGGATTGGAGCCCCAAACATTCATTTCCACAATATTCCTCTCAACAAGCTTTCAAGAGGGAAAAGGTGCATGGTGCATTTTAAACGGTGTTTCCACCGTGCAACTATTACTGTTCTCGTAATATTTTCTAGAAGAATCTTCTACATCAACCTCGCATGCGTAGCCGTTAAGAATAATTTATCTTCTCAGAACGAGAATAACTCTAGAGCGGTGAATGAAAATGCTTGTAGGCTTGATGGCGGACACCCATGATTATCTGCCAATGGTGGAAAAAGCCGTAAAAAGACTTAATGGGGAAGGCGTTGAACTTGTGCTTCATGCTGGAGATTACGTGGCTCCCTTCGTCATTCCAAAATTTAAAGAGTTGAAGGCAAAGCTTGTAGGTGTTTTCGGCAACAACGACGGAGACCGCGAACTCTTAAAAAGGAGATTCAGCGAATGCAATGCGCTGGAAATTCGTGGAAACTTCGCAAAAATATGTGTGGACAAAGTTAAAATCGCATTGTTGCATGGGCACGAGGAAGAACTTTTAAAGGCTTTAATCAATAGCGGTCACTTTGACGTGGTGGTTCACGGGCACACCCATAAAGCAGAAACATACAAAAGCGGGAAAACTTTGGTGGTGAACCCCGGCGAAGTGTGCGGCTACCTAACTGGAAAATCAACAATAGCGCTGCTGGACACGGATAAACTTGAAGCGAAAATAATTAGCCTCTTTTAAGCAAGACAGTACGGTTGTCTCCGTTGATTGGCAAGTTTAAAAAGTTCAGCTAACTCTTCGTCGTTTGCACCGTTACGCATAGGCGTTAGAATATCCACTGTGTTGTCGTTTCTCATTAGGCATGGCTTAAGTTTTCCATCGCTTGTGACCCGCATGCAGGTGCAATGACTACAGAATTCCGTGTTTTCGATGGGGTGGACAACTTCTACCTTCACGTCTGGCAAGTGGTATATACGGCGGTTTTGCATGTATTTTCTGGCTTCCACCTTCAAGGCTTTCTGCTTTAACATCGCCTCATATTCGTCTAGGGGCTTATGGTAAGCAGCATAATACTCGCCGCTTATGTTTATAGGCTCAAGTTCTATAAGCTGCAAGACTGTTCCGGTTTCCCTTGCAAAACCCATCATTTCCGGCACTTGGGAATCGTTTACACCTTTTAAAATCAGCATGTTAAGCTTGACGGGGTTTAATCCAGCCTCCACAGCTGCTTTAACACCCCTCAAAACGTTTTCCAGCCTACCGCCAGTTAGTTTGCAGTATACTTCCCCATCAATGGTTGGAAGGTTTATGTTTACCCTTTTCAAGCCGCTTGCGTATAGCTCTTTAGCCAACGGCTCAAGCATTGTTCCATTAGTTGTCATGGAAAGCTCCTCTAAGCCCTTTATGGCTGCTATGCCCTTCACTATCTGTACTATGTCCTTGCGCATTAAGGGCTCTCCGCCTGTAAGCTTAATCCTTGAAATGCCTAAGGCTACGGCGATTCTGGCGATGCGCACAATTTCGTCGGCGGTCATCTCCGTCGAACTTTCCCCAGATTTATCTTCGCCCTCCGCATGGCAGTAACTGCAATGTAAGTTGCATGGTCTTGTAAGCGCTATCCTAAGGTTTAGTAACGGACGCCCGTAACGGTCTTTCAGCACCATCGTTATTCCCGCGCGTGCTTAACGATGTGTGCAGCTTCCGGCAATATAAGCTTTTCAAAACAAACCCTAACAGCGTCAGGCGAGCCGGGAATACAGAAGAAAACTTTGCCTTTGGCTACGCCAGCCATGGCGCGGGATAAAACTGCAGCTGAGCCTATTCGCTCGTAGCTTAAAAGCCTAAAAATTTCTCCAAAACCAGGCAAATTTTTCTCCATGAAAGGCGAAACTGTTTCTATGGTTAAGTCTGAAGGAGCTATGCCAGTGCCCCCGCAGAAAACAATGGCGTCTGCTTGAACTGATTCCAGAGCGTGTCTAACACTTTCTTCGATTAATGCTTTGTCGTCTGGAATAATTTTGCGAAACGCAATCAGATGTCCAGAACTCCTCACCAATTCTTCCATTAGGTCGCCGGACTCATCCCTGGCTTTTTCGCCTTTCTTCAATTTATTGTAGCGGGATGTGCTGACAACAATAATTCCAAAGCTAAGCCTTTTAGGAGCTTCAGCTCTATGCCTTTCTGTGCTTTCACTCATTTTGAAGCCTTTCCTTAACCTTCTTTACAACACGAATATCTTCAATAACTGTAAATGGGTATTGCCCCTCAGCGTCTTTCTCATACTGCTTAACCATATCCCAGACTGTTAGAAGACTCATGGCTGTTGCCACCAATGCTTCCATTTCAACACCCGTCTGCGCCTCTGTTTTAACGGTTGATGAAACTTTAACCGTGGAATTGTCTGGAATTTCTATGTCCACTTTCACGTTTGTAAGGGGCAATGGATGGCAGAAGGGAATCAAAATGCTTGTCTCCTTTGCAGCCAGTGTTCCCGCAATTTTCGCCGTGTAAATGGGATCTCCCTTCTCGATTTTCCCACTTTTAATTAGCTTTATGGTTTCTGGTTTCAGCCTAATTTTTCCAGTTGCAGTTGCTTCACGGAAGACTTTGGGTTTTCCAGTTATGTCAACCATCGCCACTTTAAGCCACAACTCCTTCTTCCTTTTCAGTTTAGGATGTAGGCTGGTTATTTAACAATTCTGAAACGTTTTCCCAAGTTTCTAAAAGCGCTTGTATAGCCTTAGCCTTCGCGGAGTTCTCGTTAAACCTGTATAGGCGAATTCTCCCAAACCTTTTGTGTTGAAGGATTCCCTCATCTTCAAGAATTTTCAAGTGTTTTATTGTGGTTTTGTGGTTTGCGCCAAGTCTTCTAGCAATATCGGTGACGTTTAACTCCCTTATTTTGAATAGAATTTTCAAAATTTTTATGCGAAGCTTGTTTCCAAGCACAGTCTCTATTTGCATGTTTACCATAATTAGCCTATGTGAATATTTTAAGTTTGATCTGGATACATGTTGTCTACAACTTTAATCCATCTTGTGGCGAGGATCTGGTCAAAGTCTTCGCTTTTAGGGTCAAGATCCGATGCGACTAGATGCCAATGGTCGTTGATGGTGGCAAAGGTGCTGTCTAAAATGACGAATTTTGGGGTGTATTTGAAAACTTCCCTGCCTATTTGGGAGATTATGCTTAAGGCGCGTTCATATGCCTTATACGGTATTGTGTGTTGGTGTCGCTTGTAGATTATCATGATTCTTTCCCTATGCCCCTTAAGATTTTTCGTTCTCAAAACAATGAAGGAGTCGTCTTGATAGAAGATTTTCTCTTTCTGCAATTCCAAATCGCAAAGGGGACAGTTTGCCACCATAGTGTCTGTCTCCATTAGCATGTAGATAAATGGAAGAAGAGAAATATCTATTTATTGCAACCTTTACCCGCTTTCATTCTCTAAAAGCGTAGCCAATTCCTTTTCCAACTCGCGCGCTGAAATTCCCGGAAGACAGATAAGCGTTGTTCTTCCACGTTGACCCGTTGAAGAAACACTTTTTTCTATTATGCCCAAAGCTGAGAGGACCTGGAGATATTTCCATACCTGCGTGTGGGTGTGGGGTTCCACGCCAAACTCTTCGCAAGCAACCGCATAAGCTTGTTCCACTTCGGTTATGGAAGCGTAAGCTCTATCATTTTCTTTGAAGAATCTTGCCATGCCCAATAGGAAAAGTTTTTCATGCAGGCTTAACGAAGCCAAATCGCTTTTACGTGTAATGGTATATATGCTTGAAACAGCTTTTCTGACGCATTCTGGAGTTACTGTCCCTAAATCTTCAGCGTCTGCGTATTTTCCAGCCCTCCATAAGAGTTCTATGGCGAAGCGGGCGTTTCCCCCTTCTGAATGGGCAAGCTCAGCGATTAGGCTTATTGTGTCTTCTGAAACCGCTAAAGGTTTGAAGGCTAATTGAACTCTGTCGCTTATTATGTCTATAAGCTGTTCTTTTGAATACTTTTCTAACCCTATTATGTTTGATTGCAGTGTGCTTCTTGTGCTGGGGTCTAGGCTTTCCAAAGCCTTTACATTTTTTAATATGCATATAAGCGAAATCCTCTGGGGCTTGTTTAGTCTTGTCTCTTGTAGGCGGGTAAGCTTGTAAACAGGTTCTGAGCCTTCCCTTTCGATTAGGCTTTCAAACTCGTCAAGGGTTAAAATCACATGGGCGTTCTGTTCATCTAAAATCTGCAAGAAAATGTTTAGGAGTTCTTCTGCTGAGAAGCCCCTTTTAGGAAAGTTTGGATGAAAAACTGAAACCGCATGATGCAATATGAAAAATAGGCTTCCACGGTATTGACGGCAATTCACATGAATGTAATAAAGTTTTAATCCTTGCTGTTTTGCTTGCTGAACAATGTCGGCTCCGAAACGTTGGGAAAGCGCCGTCTTTCCAGTGCCCACATCCCCAACTATAAGAACCCTTTGAGCCATTTTTTCTGGAGTTGATAACATAAAACTGAAAAACTCTTTTAGAAGGCGCATTTCTGCCTCTCTGTGGGGAAGTCTGCTGGGAACATAGGTTATGTCAAGCTTCGCCTCATCCTTAAACACACTGCGATAAGCTGGCACCATCAACTCCTCAGGGAAAATATGTTTAAACCTCTGTTATGCTTTTCCCTCCCAAGTTTCTCACTTTCAAAAACTTAAAACGGTTTTACTCATAATTATATCAAGTGGTTAATGATTCCCAGAAAAGATTTCAGCAAATCAATTGTGCAGTTTATCATAAACCTTTATCTCTTAATTATTGCCATCGCCCCAATTGTGGCCGGTCTCTAAACAACACTGATTTTCGTTACATTGCTGAAGGATAAAACTTTTAAGCTTAATTTTGTAATTTTGATGGCAAATGATTCCAAAGTACTTCTTCCTAACAAAAGGCGTTGGTAAACATAAGGAGCAACTTCAATCCTTCGAGATAGCCTTAAAAAACGCTGGCATCCAACACTGCAACATAGTAAACGTTTCAAGCATAATACCGCCTAGCTGCAAACTTATTTCAAGAGAAAAGGGCTTAAAGATGCTTGAACCTGGCGAAATAACCTTTGTTGTTTTAGCCAGAAACCAAACAAATGAACCTCATAGGCTTATTGCTGCGTCCATAGGCGTAGCCATTCCCTCTGGAAAAAATAATTACGGCTATCTGTCGGAACACCACTCTTTCGGGCAGACAGACGAAGCAGCTGGAGATTATGCAGAGGATTTGGCGGCGACAATGCTGGCTACAACAATGGGAATTCCCTTCGACCCTGAAACCGCTTGGGACGAGCGGAAACAACAGTTCAGAGCAAGCGGACTGATAATTAAAACCGCCAACATAACGCAGTCTGCCACCGGAGACAAAAACGGCTTATGGACAACCGTCATTGCGGCAGCAGTCTTTGTTCCGGAAAGAAAAGAATAAAGTCGCCAAACCCCCCTTTTATATTCCAAAATAATATTAGCGCTAAGACAAACATTAGTTAGGTGAAACCCTTGCCAGTGAAATTGCAAACTCCATTAATAATTGTTAATTTCAAGACTTACGCTGAGGCAACTGGTAAGAGGGCTGTTGAACTCGCCAAAAAAGCTGAAAAGGTAAGCCGTGAAACCCAAATATCTATTTGCGTGGCTCCCCAATTCACGGACATTGCTACAGTAGCTAAAAAAACAGAAATTCCTGTTTTCGCCCAACACATAGACCCCATAGTGCCTGGAAGCCATACGGGGCACGTGCTTGCGGACGCTGTGAAAGAGGCTGGAGCCGTAGGCACTTTAATAAACCATTCGGAAAGGCAACTTAGGCTTTGGGAAATTGACGCTGCAATAAGGATAGCCAGCGAGAAAGGGCTTATTTCGGTTGTATGCGCAAACAATCAGACCATGAGTGCGGCTGTTGCAGCCCTAAAACCAGACGTGGTGGCTGTGGAGCCTCCAGAGCTTATAGGCACTGGTATACCGGTTTCAAAGGCTAAACCCGAAGTGGTGACAGCCACTGTTAAGCTTGTGAGGGAGGTAAACCCCAAAGTCCCAATATTATGCGGGGCTGGCATAAGCCATGGAGACGACGTGGCAGCAGCTTTGAGGCTTGGCACTCAAGGGGTTTTGGTGGCAAGCGCGGTTGTGAAGGCGAAAGACCCATATAGGGTTTTGCGGGAATTTGCTGAAAAATGCAAAGGTTAGGAGAATAGCCCTTGAAGGTTGAAGCTGAATGTGCAGCATGCATCATAAGCAGAGGCGCAGCTGAAGTTAAAGAAGCCACCACAAATCCAGCTTTGCGATTTAGAGCTATGATGGAGCTTCTACATTTGTTAAGTAAGGAGTTTAAACCGTCGGCTGTCCCTGCAGATTTAGGCACAAAAAGAGACCGCCTCATAAAAAGGGTTACGGGAAACAACGACCCATATAAGAGGAATAAGCGAATCTGCAACGAAAACGCCTTGAAACTTTTGCCATATGCAAGAAGGCTTGTGGAGGAAGGCTACACACAGCAGGACAGGTTTAAAAGGGCTTGTTTATGCGCCATGGTTGGCAACATTATGGAATTTGATATTCCAGGGCATAAATTCACGTTCAACAGTCTGAGGAAAAGCCTAAAAGAAGCTGGAAAAGACCTTGTGGTTGACGACGTTGGCAAAATCTATGAGGTAGCTAAAAACTCACGCGCAGTTCTTTATTTGACGGATAATGCTGGAGAAATAGTTTTTGACACGTTGCTTGTGGAGCAGCTTAAAAACATGGGGTTAGCCGTCATAGTAGCTGTTAAGGGCGCTCCTGTCATAAACGATGCAACTTTAGAGGATGTTGAAGTCTCCGGTATGGGCAAAATTGCAGACAAAGTTATAACTACAGGCACGGATGCTGTGGGGTTATCTCCAAAAGAGGTTTCAGCTGAATTCCAAAACGTTTACGATTCTGTCGATATGGTTTTTGCAAAGGGCATGGGATATGCTGAAACCTTAACGGAGTATAAGCTTCAAAAACCTCATGCACTGCTCTTTAGAACTAAATGTGAACCAGTGGCAAACTTTTTCGCTGTTCCTAAGGAAAAGAATGTTGCGAAGTTGATGATGTAAATGATGAATTTTCTACCGTCCATACGCCTAAACGGAGAAAAACTTTCAAGGGTGGAAGATTCCTTAATAAAAGAGTGGATTGTAACCAACGGTTTAGGCGGTTATGCTTCTTCAACAGTTTTGGGTGTAAACACGAGGAAATATCATGGAATGCTTGTGGCTGCCTTTCATCCGCCGAGAAATCGCAGAGTCTGCATAACAAAGCTGGACGAAGAGTTAAAGCTGGGAAACTCTTTTTATCCGCTTTTTGCCAACGAGTTTCAAAACGGCATATACCCAAAAGGATTCCAATTTCTCACAGAGTTTTCGCTGTCCCCCTTCCCAAAATATGTTTACAACGTGCAGAACGTTAAAGTTTCAAAAACCGTTTTTATGCCCCACAAGAGAAACGCCGTTGTCGCTGTATATGAGGTTTTAAATGTTGGTGATTTGGATGCTGAAATACACGTTTTCCCTAAAATAGCTTGCAGACACTTCCACTTGGTGATAAGTCGATGGCAAAACCCTCCAAGATTTGTTCAGAAAACTCAAGGCAGAAGAGTGAAAATAAATGTTGAAGCTCCACCGTCAACGGTGATTATGGAAGTTACAGATGGCACTTACCACCAGTCGGAAAAGTGGATTGAAAACGTTTATTTCCGTGAGGAACATTCTCGCGGGGAAAGCTGCCTTGAAGACTGGCACCAGCCTGGATTCTTCCAGTTTAAGGTCAACGGCGGGACTCGTGGAAAATTTGCATTAACAGCTGTTGCAGGCGAAAACGAAGCAATTGTGGAAAGGGAAGCTGACAAAATGCCAACCACAATCTATGATGTGGAGAACTTGTATGCCGTGGAAATTGAACGCCGCGAAGGATACATTAAAAGGTTTTATGAAGAGCACACCGGCATAGACGCCAAAGACTGGCTCAACTGGGTTGTCCATGCCACTGACATGTTTATCGTGCAGGCTCTCGGAAAAGCTTGGAAATCTGTTATTGCTGGCTACCACTGGTTTGAAGAATGGGGGAGAGACACCTTCATTTCTTTGCCCGGACTCATGCTTGTGACTGGAAGGTTTGAAGACGCTAGACAAACATTTTTAACATTCAACGAATACTCTGCTGACGGTTTAATTCCAAATCTCATTTCAGACTGGGATGCGCAATTTGTCTACAACGCTGTGGATGCCACCCTGTGGTATGTGAACGCTGTTTTACAATATTTGAAATACACTGGCGACTTCACGTTTGTCCTAAAAAACCTATGGGAAAACCTGAAGACAATGGTTGAAAACCTTGTTAAAGGCGTATATGGCAAAATGCGTGTAGACGACGACGGGCTTCTTTTACATGGACCACAGCTTACTTGGATGGACACGGTTGTGGATGGTCAACCAGTAACCCCTAGGGCTGGCAAGGCTGTAGAAGTGCAAGCGTTATGGTATAACGCCCTAAAGACGCTGGAACTCCTAGCCAAAAAGTTTAAAGAAACAAGCCCAGCCGAAAAATTTGCGCATTTAGCTGAAAAAGCCAAAGAAAACTTCAATGCAAAGTTTTGGAACAAGGATAAAAACTGCCTATTCGACGTTCTAGACGAAAATGGCTGCGGCGACCCTTCTGCAAGGCCTAATCAGATTATCGCTGTTTCCTTGGATTTTACAATGCTTGATAAGGCAAAAAGCGCTAAAGTGGTTGATTTTGTGCGTCGCGAGCTTTTAACACCATATGGCTTAAGAACCCTTGCCAAAGGCGATTCGAGATACATGGGCGTATACTATGGTGACAGGCGAAGCCGCGACTTGGCTTATCACAATGGAACTGTTTGGCCGTGGCTTCTGGGACCTTTCATAACAGCTTATCTTAAAACAGAGGGTTATGGGGAATACACGCGGGAATACGCCTTCAAAAACTTCCTTCTGCCCCTCTTTACGCAGCAAGTCTTCGAGGCTGGACTTGGGGTTATAAGCGAAATTTTCGATGGAGACCCACCGCACACTCCGAGGGGATGCATAGCCCAAGCATGGAGCATTGCTGAACCTTTAAGGGCTTATGTGGAAGACATAATGCATATAAAGCCAAAACATGAGTGGGAAGTTTTCCAAATTTTAAGGTGAAATCGCCTTCCTTAGGCTTTCGGCGGCTGTTTCTGGCGTGACCGTGTTTATGTATACGCCTGTGCTTTTTTCGAACCCAGCCCAAATGGCAAGTTTTGGGTAAACCTCTAAATGCCAATGATAGTGGCTTGCAGTCTTTCCCAGAGCTATGTGGAAGCCAAAATTGTAGGGCGGGTCGTTCAAAAGGTTTTTGAGGGCTCTGAAACACGTCTTCAACGTTTTTGCAAAGTCTTCTTTCTCTCCTTTTGAAAGTTCAAGAGGCGAAGCTTCATGCTTCTTTGGGAAAATCCAAAACTCCATTGGGTTGACGCTTGCCCAAGGTGCAAAAACCACAAAGTCTGTGTTTTCCATGATGAGGCGGGGGCTTTTCCGCTCCCGTTTTATAATATTGCAGAATATGCATTCACTGTTTTCTTGCCAAAATTTTCTGCTTGCCTTCAACTCTTCTTCTACAATTTTCGGGACAAAAGGGGTTGCGATTATTTGGCTGTGGGCATGGGAAAGGGATGCTCCTGCTTCTAAGCCGTGGTTGCGGAATATTGAAACATACTTTACGTAAGGCTTCGATGAAAGTTCGAAAAGCCTATCCAAGTAAGCGTTCACAACGTGCACGAGTTGCTGGACGCTGGCGTCAGATGGATGTTCGTCGTGGTTTGGCGACTCCACTAAAACCTCATGATGCCCAACAGCCAAAGCCGAATCACAGCTTTTCATAAAGCTTTTTCTGCTGAACGTTTCTTGTGGCGGGTTGAAGGCTGGGAAAAGGTTTGAAAAACATCGGATAATCCAGTTCTTATGCCTAAAACCGTTTTCGTCCTTTACCTTTTCAATTTTTCCGCCAGATTCAATGTATGCAAGCACTGCAGGCGGAGTCATGTGCTCGTTTCCTGGACAGAAGGGGCAAACGCCTTTTTTGGCTTGGGTTTTCTCTTTTTTGGCGAAGTCTGTTGGCCGGCGTCCCCTTTCAGTGGCAATTACCACCCACCTGTCGAGAAGGTAATCCTTACGAAGTTCGTTGTGGCGCATGCCTACAACTCCAGCAGACATTAAGGTGCGCTTCTATAAGATTTAGCGTTTTCGAACATGGTTTGCCTTGCCGCAAAACCAATAGCGACTAGCCCCTCTAGATTTTCCATTCTTCGATTATTTTCTTGTAGGTTTTTGAGCTTTTCCGCATAACCCGCTTTTTGGTTTGGAGGTCTACAGCGAACAAGCCGAACTTCATCTTAAAGCCTTTAGCCCACTCGTAATTATCCGTTAAAGCCCAATGAAAATAGCCTCCAACATCAATTCTCTTCTCCTTTATGGCTTTTTCCAAAACTGCAACATGATCTTCTATAAATTTTGGTCTGAGTTTGTCTTCCGCATCGGCTAAGCCGTTTTCCGTTACGTAAAGGGGTCTTCCAAACTTCGCCATAGACTCCAACGCATTTAACAGTCCTTCTGGGTAGATTTCCCATCCAAGGTCTGAGGTGGGGTTTCCATCGGCTGAAGCGCTTTTCGGCTGGCATCCAAACCCATAGTTCGGCATTATTTCTGGAACTGCTGGGATTCCAGCAAAAAGCCTAGCCAAAAGGTTTCGCTTACCCCTGATCACAAAACGCGTGTAATAGTTTACGCCGAGCCAGTCGAGACGCTGTCCCAAATAATTTTTCACTTCACTTTTCTCGCATATGCCGTTGAGGTTTTTGTCTAGCCAACCGTCAGCCACCGCCCGTGGAAAAAACTGGTTATGTAGGTTGTCCATAAACTTTGCCGCTTCAAAGTGAAGCTTTTTCTCGTCATTTAGGGGTTGCGCTGGAATCACGTTATGAATTAAACCCACATAGGCTGGGCTTTGGCTATCTGAATCAGCCTTAACAGTGTCCAATTTCTTTATAGCGTCGTAGGCTCTGGCATACGCCACAGCCATGTTTTCAGCCGCCTTTATAACAGCCTTAAAACTGCTCACGCCCGGCGGGAAACCAGACTCGGGAATCATGTAGCCAGCCTCGCATACAGCCATAGGCTCGTTGAAAACCGCCCAGCTGTCAACCATTTCGCCTAAACTCCAAGCCAAATAAGCCGCATATTTCGTGAACTCGATTATGGCGTTTTCGTCCAACCATCCTTTTGGACCTTTCTTAAGCTTTGTAGCCCGCGCAGTCAGTGGATTGTGAATCCACAATGGAAGCGTGAAATGGTTTAGACATACGAAGACCTTGAAGCCTTTTCCTCTCAAATCCGCTATTATGTCTTTATAGTGGTTTAAAGCGTCCTTATCTGCCAGCTTATCAGGCATTTCTAAGGCTTTGCCGTCCACGTTTAGCTTAGAAATGTTGCTGTCTGAAGCCCTTTCAACTCCAACTTCGACGGCTGAAGTGCTTTTTGGAAAGATTCTGCTCCACTCTATGCCGATTCTATAAGCGTTTAACCCAAGCTTTTTAGCAGCATTATGGTCTTCTACATACCTGTTCCAGTAGTCTACGCCGTTTTCTGGCAAGTCGCCGCTAACAATGCCCCGCCTTATGTTTTCAGCATCATGAACCCAAACAAACCAGTCGGTGTTAGCATCCACGCTTCGCCCAGCAAAATCACCCATTTCAAACTGGAAACCGCTGGCAGAAACACCCCAAAGAAAACCCGCCTTAAAGCCCAACAACGCCCACCACAATACCTTATGGTACCTTCTTGTAAATAAAATGTAGGCTGCCCACGCAAAAGCGGCGGTGGGTCACTGAGGTTCGACATCCAGAATCCACCCACCCCCTCAAACCCTACACTCGCACCCGCACCCCCTTGAGCGCCAAACGTCCAAGCTTAGGTTGCTCCCTCCCGGGCCTGGCCGGGTTCGCCTGGTAAACGCTAGAGTCAACTTCCCTACGGAAGCTGCCCAGCGACCGCCGGCCCCAAGGGACGGATGGTCACTGCTTCGGAAGAGAGGGGTTTAGGCGGCCACGGACGCCTCAGCCTCAGCTTTCAGCCCGTCCTATAGAGGGTTTACGGTTCAGGGGACCCCTAGCCCCCCGCCTAAGACCCACCGCCAAAACATTCAAAAGCGAAACAAAACCTATAAAAGTTTGCGTTTGCTGTGCACGTGCATAGTCTGCTACGACATTTAAAAGGTAAGGAAAATAGTATTTTTCCGACATATTTATAAATGTAAGGCATTTAGTATTTTGTATGGTGAAACAAAAATGGTGGAAACTGTCAAGGTCACGTCGAAGGGTCAAATAACCATTCCATCCAAGCTAAGAGAGGAGCTAAAGATAACAGAAGGCGAAATACTCCTTATCACAAGAGAAGGAAACGCCATCAAAATTGTTCCGTTGCCAAAACTGTCAAAAATGGCAGGCATAGACAAAGAAGTTTTTAAAGGAAAGAAACCCTCAAAAGATATTGAGGTTATTAGAAAGGAGTGGACAAGAGAATTTGAGAAAAGAATCCATCAAGCCTAAGGTTATTTTGGACACTAAACCCTTGATTAAACTTTTCGCTCAAGAGGAAGGATGGAACGCCATTCAAAGAATCCTATCCAAAATCGAAATAGGCGAAATAGAAGCCGCAATAAACGTAATCACACTAACTGAAATATACTACAAGTACTTTCAAGAAAAACGGCCAGACCTAGCCAAAGAAAGAATACAAGCAATAAGATATGCCATATGCCTCAAAAAACTTGAGATAAATGAAGAAATCGCAGTTAAGGCTGGAGAATTTAGAGGAAAATATGGAATTTCAATAGCAGACGCTTTAATAGCCGCCACAGCCTATTTTGAAGGAGCCGTTGTGATCAGCGACGACCCAGACTACAAGAAAATTTTGGAAATCAAAACCTTTACAGAAAAAGAGTTCAGCGCTAAACTAGATCAGACATAGGAAGACCACCTTGTTGAAGGCTTTTGTTTAGCCATTCTAAGTAGGGTTTGAGTCCTTCGACTATTGGTGTGGCTATTATTTCTGGGGTTTGGTAGCTGTGGAGGGCTTTTACTTTTTCGGAAATTTTGCTGAACAAGTCTTTTCTGGTTTTCATTAGAATTAGGTGTTCTTGGGCTGTGTCGATTTTGCCTTGCCACCAGAAAAGCGAGTGTGCTGGGCCTAAGATGTTGGCGCATGCGATTAGTCGCTCCTCTAATAGTGTTTGGGCGATTTTTTCGGCTTCTTCTTTGCTTGGTGTAGTGACCAAAACGATTATGTAAGCTGTGTTTTGCTTCACGTTTTTGGCCTCCAGTTTTCGACGGTTTAAGGAGAAGCATTTTATTTTAACGGCGGCTATCTGTTTTAAAGCTTCGGGTAACAATTGTGGAGGGGTTTGCAGCTTGAAAACTTTGGGCATAGTTACAAGCGGCGGTGATGCTCCGGGCATGAATGCGGCTATTAGGGCGGTTACGCGTTTGGCTTACGCGAAGGGCTTTAGGGTTTTGGGCTTTGAGAGGGGCTGGGAAGGCTTAATCAATAACCGTTTTAGGCTTTTAGACCCTCGCTCTGTGGGTGGAATAATCCAGACGGGTGGCACAATACTGTTGACTTCGCGGTGTCCAGAGTTCAAAACGGTCGAAGGCTTTAGAAAAGCTGCTGAAAACCTTGCCGCAAACAATGTGGACGGTTTGGTGGTTATCGGCGGCGACGGCTCTTTTAGGGGCGCCTTGGAGCTTAGCCGCGAAACCGACACTTTAATTGTTGGAGTTCCAGCCACCATAGACAGCGACGTTTATGGAACAGACGAAACAATAGGGTTTGACACAGCTGTGAACACGCGGTGGCGGAAATCGACAAAATCCGCGACACAGCCATATCCCATGAAAGGGTTTTCGTCGTAGAAGTCATGGGCCGTAAGAGGGGCTTCTTAGCTTTAGCCACAGGCGTAACCGTCGGAGCCGAAGTAATTCTTGTGCCGGAAGTCTCTGTTGACATGGAGGAAGTTTTCAAAACCATCAAGGAGAATGCTGCTAAGGGTAAACGATCTGGCATAATTGTGGCGGCTGAAGGTGCAGGTGACACCCACAGAATCGCCAAGGAAATTGAGGAACACACTGGCGCGGAAGTCCGATTAAGCATTGTTGGTTATGCGCAAAGGGGTGGAAGCCCCACGGCTAGAAGTCGTCTTTTAGCAAGTCTGTTTGCCTGTGAAGCAATTGAGTTGTTGGCGCAAGGCATTGGAAACCGTATTGTTGGATTACAGAAGGGTGAAATAACAAGCGTGGACATTGAAATTTCATGTAAAAACGTTAAACCGTTAAATGTGGAGCTGCTTAAACTGGCGAAAGTTCTAGCCACATAAAGCCTTTTAATGGAATATTCAGCCAAAGAAGACGCTGGCTATGTTGTAAAGCTCCAAGTCCACAGTTTTCCTTTTGCCCACCACATCTTTAAGCGGCACTGATACTATTCTGTTTCCTTGAAGCGCCACCATATAGCCAAACTTTCCTTCATGTGCAAGGTCTATGGCAGCTATGCCAAACCTTGTGGCTAATATGCGGTCGTAGGCTGTTGGTGAACCCCCGCGCTGCAGATGCCCCAAAACCACTACGCGGGTTTCTATACCCGTGCATTTTTCAATCTCCTTTGCCAAATAATAGCCTACTCCGCCTAGGCTTATGTGGCCGAACTCGTCTATGCGTTCGCTGTAAACTATTTCTTTTCCGCCTTTTGGTTTAGCGCCTTCAGCCACCAAGATGAGGCTGAAGTTTCTGCCCCGTTTTTGTCTGCGCCTAATGTATTCGCAGACCTCCTCAATGTCAAAGGGTTTTTCTGGAATGAGTATGACATCTGCACCGCCAGCTAAGCCCGCTTCTAAGGCAATATGCCCCGTGTAGCGTCCCATGACTTCGAGGATCATAACCCTATTGTGGGCTTCGGCTGTGCTGTGCAGTCTGTCAAGGGCTTCTGTGGCTATGGCTACAGCCGTATTAAAGCCGAATGTGTAATCGGTGCCCCACAAGTCGTTGTCTATGGTTTTTGGAACCCCTACACATTTAAGCCCATAATCCGCCATTTTGTGGGCGACACTTAAAGTGTCGTCGCCGCCTATGGCGATAACCACTTCTAAGCCAGCTTTGCTGACGTTTTCCATTATCTGTTCTGGACCTTTTTCACGCTTAAAGGGGTTGGTTCTTGAAGTGCCGAGGATGGAGCCTCCGCGGGGAAGAATCCCTGAAACAACGTTAAGGTTGAGGGGTGTGAAGGCGTTTTCGAGAAGCCCGCGCCATCCGTCCCTTATGCCTACGATTTCATCACTGTAAGATTGGATTCCCCTTCGGACCACAGCCCTTATAACCGCATTAATTCCCGGAGCGTCGCCGCCTCCGCTTAAAACTCCAATTTTCAAATGCACGCCTCCTTTCATTATGCTTTTCCAGAACTGCCAAATAGACGCATTTTACCTTTAACAACTTCTTTCATGGCCTCTTTTGCTGGACCCAGAATTTTTCTAGGGTCGAACTCTTTAGGCGAGGTTGCCAAGACTTCACGGACTGTGGCTGTGAACGCCAACCGCAAGTCTGTGTCAATGTTTATTTTCGTTATTCCCAAAGCAATAGCCTTTTTGATGTGTTCTTCTGGTATGCCCTTTGCTCCAGCCAATTCGGCGCCGTATTTGACCGCCTTCTCAATTATCCAAGCTGGAACACTTGAAGCGCCATGCAACACCAGCGGCACATCAACATTTTCGCGGATAATCCTAAGCCTTTCAAAGTCCAGTTGGGGTTCGCCTTTAAACTTGTAGGCGCCGTGGGAAGTGCCTATGGAAACCGCAAGCGCATCCACACCGGTTCGCCGGACAAACTCCGCAGCCTCTTCGGGGTCTGTTAAGACTGCTTCCCTTTCCTCAACCGTTTTTTCCTCCACGCCAGCAAGTCTTCCAAGCTCGCCTTCAACCGAAACACCTTTCGGATGGGCTAAGTCGACGACCCGCTTGGTTAAGGCGATGTTCTCTTTAAATGGCAAGTGGGAACCGTCAATCATGACAGAAGTGAAACCGGCTTCTAGGCATTTGGAAACAGTTTTAACGTCCTCGCCGTGGTCTAGGTGAAGCGACATTGGTATAGGCGAAGATTCAGCTGCAACTTTAACCATGCTTGCCAAATATTTTAGTCCTCCATATTTTATGGCGCCTGGGGTGACTGCAACAATTATGGGGGATTTCTCCTCCACAGCAGCCTCAATAACTGCCAATAGGCTCTCCAAGTTCTGAATGTTGAAGGCTCCAATGGCGTAGGCTTTCTTTTTAGCGGCTAGAAGCAATTCTTTGTTTGTGAAGAGCATACAATTTCACTGCCAGTGATATTTACTGCAAATCCATATAAATGATTTACATAGCCCAAAACAGTATTCAGTCTCAATAGCCAAAATTAGGCTTTTTCATCTAGGTTTTCCCATCAAAACAAAAGTTGCAACAGCCGCCAAACAAACCAAAACAACAATTATGGTTAGGAAAAGCATTTGTGGAACCCCGAAAATGTAATGTTGAACTTCATAGTCAAACGTTACAAGCTTATCTTCTGCAGAGCCTACGTTGGAGAAATGCAGCTCACATATGCCTTCAAAATTGCAGACAAATTCATGGCTGAAGCTTCCAACATTGCCAAAATTCTGAACGCTTCCATCAGGGTAGATTATGTAAAAAGCTAGCGTAGAGTTTGTCTGTCCCACAACCGAGAACTTTATTAAAACATGGTCTTCAACAACCAAACGTATAGACTTAACAACTTCTTCGCCGCTGCGCACGGTAAAACTTGTGCTTGTGGCTTCAACAACAGCAGCAGCAACGCTAACAGCCCACAGCAGAATAAGCGCTAGATAAACTGACAATTTAAACTTTTGAGGCATCAAGCAATCCTAGAATTTTCGCTTCAATAACTCTTATGCAGCAATAATATGAATTGCGAAAAATGAATTTGCCCACGGGCTTGGTGAAGAGTTTTTAGAGGGAAGGCGAGAAGTTCTAAAAACCGCAATTCACCAAACCCGTTTTAGGCTTCCCTTTTCCTCTGAAAAGGAGATGAGAAGCATTAATATAAAAGCTTTACTATGTGGCGGCTCTTTAAAATTTCGGAGTCTGCTATTCGGTTTCCAGTTTGTAGAAAACCTTCATTCCCTTAAGGGTTTCATGAACCTTGTTGGCAAGTTCAAGCACTTCCGTAAGCTCAACTTTCCTACCCCAATCATAAACGTGGTCATGATAGCCCCTTAAAGGCTCAAAACCCATGGAACGAAGCTTCTCCACAACCTCCAACGGGCTGGCTCCTTCACTATAAAACCAAATAGTCAAATAGGTTTTCACATACACCACCCTACATTGCTCAATAAAGGATAAAGAAGTAAAATTAAACAATTTCGGTTAAAGCTTAACTTCAACCAGCATAAGCGCCGGGGGTGGGATTTGAACCCACGCGGCCCAGAAGGGCCACAGGCTGAATGGCGTTTTGGGGTGCTTTTGTCTCCAGGCCTGCTCCCTACCTGACTAGGAGACCCCGGCACTGTTTTTGCAAGCGTTAAATTCTATAATGTTGTGCTTTATAGTTATGCCTTTTTCTCCGCTGTTAAAATGCGGTAGCTGCTTTCTCTTGCAAGGACAGCAAAATTTCCGAAGGTTTCTTCGAAGATTTGTTGCAGTCTTTTTCCGCCGATTTTTGATTTTACAACCATTTGCAGCCTAGCTTTTTCCATCATGTGTTTTGGGGCTTCTGTGATTATGGCTTTTACTGTGGCTAATCCAGCGCTTACCGGCGGGTTTGAAAGGATGCAGTTGAAGAGCATGCCTTCGATAGGTTTGTATAGGTAGCCGCGTCTAACTTCGGCGTTATGTATGTGGTTTAGTTTAATGTTGCGTTTTGCAAGTCTAACAGCGCGTTCGTTTACATCCACCATGACCACGTGAAGTTTTGGGTTTAGGGAGGCAGCCACTATTCCGATGGCTCCGTAGCCGCATCCAATATCTAAAACATAGCCGCTTTCTGGAAGAACCATGGATTTTATGAGGAGTTCGGTGCCTAAGTCCACGCGTTTTTTGGAGAAAACCCCGGAGGCTGTTAGAAACTTGAAGGGTTTTCCTCTAAGATTTGTGTGGATCAAGCCGAATTTTGGCTTTGACTTTGGATGGGCTGTAAAATAGTGTTCTGTCTTTTCAGTGTTGCAGCGCATTAGATTTCGCCGCTTTTCCAGCATTTTGGATATGTGCCTCTAGGCATTAAAACCCTCTTAACCTTTGCCACTAAACCGTGTTCCATGCTTAGGATTTCTTCCGTGGACGCTTGAGCTTCTGCTAGGGCTACAGCCTCACCTTTTAAGGTGAAGATGGCCACCATAGAACCGCTGTTTATTCCAGTTTCAAGGGATAAAACCCCTGGCGCGGTTAGGTTGGCTCCGTGGCAGACGGCGTCTACAGCAGAGTCTCTGATGTAAATTTTTGGAATCAGCGCCAATGCTTTTTCCATGGGGTGAATAAACTTTTTTAGAATTGTGTCGTCTTCGGTTTTTTGCCATTCCATAAACCAATAGGCCACATCATGCAAGGTTACGTTGCCCTCTTCTTCGGTGAAGGGGCCGGCTCTTGTTCTGCGCAGCTCTTGCATGTGCGCTCCACAACCTAGAACCTCGCCGATGTCGTAGCACAATTTGCGGATGTAAGTGCCTCCTTCACATCCCACTTTGAAAAGCACGTTGCGGCCTTCCATTTCAAGAAAGTCTATGTAATAGATTTTTCTTGTTCGCAGCTGGCGTTTAACAGAAGCCCTTAAAGGCGGCCTTTGATAAATGATGTCTTCAAACTCTTTTAGCACGCCGTTAACACGGTTTTCAAGTATGTCGCCGTGAAGCTTCATTACACATACGTATTCTTTGCCGCTTAAAAGCAAAGCCTGAACTATTTTCCTAGCCTCTTCTAGGATTACTGGCAGAACGCCGGTCACTTTGGGATTTCTCTGGCCTTTAAAAGGCTTCTAGAGTCCCGCCGTGGCCGACGTTTTGTATTTTTAGTATGCGTTTGGTCCATGCGGCTACTTCGTGGCTTGTGGGTCCAGCCGGCTTGTCCAAGTTTATGACGCCAAACCTTATGTAGTCTTTTGCTGGGCGTTCTTCTGGTTTGCAGCCGTAACGGGGGTTAGTTTCGCCTTCGGCTTTCACCAGCAGTTGGCGTTTAATTTCCCATGGAGCAACACTTCTAGGCATTTAATAGACACCTCTACTAACTTTAAAAGAGCTTTAATGAGCCTAATAACAATTGTTAGGCTTGAGCCAAAGCGGGTTTGACTGGTTGAGCCATAGTCTCCAATAGGCCTTTAGCCTTTAAGGCTTCAACAACTTCATCGTCTGAAGCCCCCCGTTTGATGTCGATTTTCTCAGCGAGAGGCTCCAGATGGTTTATGTTCGCCCTTCGCCTCTTAACGCCTGTCACGGTTTTCGGTCCGGTGACAAGCACAAAGCTCTTGTCTATAACGTCCACTATTACGCATTTTTTACCAGCTTCTCTTCCGCAAACTTTAACGCAGATTCTGCCAACCTCAATTGCAGGCACATCAAACCCTCCTTAAGAGCGTATTAGAAACCTCTGGAGACATATATTTATTGGTTACTAAACTACTGTTAGGGTTTGAGATGAGGATAGGGCTAATAACCATTGGACAGTCGCCTAGAAATGATGTAACACCCCTTATAGGAAAGTTTCTTGGCTTAAAAGTTGAACTTGTCGAGAAAGGCGCATTAGACGATTTGTCGGCAGAGGAAGTCAAGCGGTTAAGGCCGAAGGCGAGGGATTACGGTTGGTTACTAGGCTTAGGAACGGAACATGCGTGAAGGTGGGCTAGAAAGCACATAATGCCCAGACTTCAAAGGTGTATAGAAATGTTGGAGGACATAGATGTCGACTTGAACGTGCTTTTATGCACCGGCGAGTTTCCACTTTTAAAAGCAAAAAACCCCTAATAATGCCCGAAGCCTTGATCACCAATTTTATCCACTGCGTGAAGGGTGGAAAAATCGGCGTGGCCGTCCCGGAGAAGGAGCAGATTCCCCACGTTGGCAGAAGGTGGAGAAATAAAGGCGTCTCTGTTGTTGTGGCTAACGCGAACCCCTATGGCGACATGAAAGCCTTGGAAGGAACGGCTGCTTTTTTGGCTGAAAAAGGTGTTGACCTAATAGTTTTGGACTGTATAGGCTTTACCCCTAAGGCGGGGGAAATCTTTAGACGCTTAACTGGCAAGCCTGTTCTGCTGCCGCTGACATTTTTGGGAAGCATGTTGAAGGATTTGGTTGGCTCGTAGGGCTTTCTACGTCATGAATTTTTCTACTACGTTGTATAGGACGCTTGTTCCAAACACTAGGTTCTGCGTGGAGATGCGCTCGTCTATGCCGTGCACCATTTTTAGAATTTCGCCGTAGGGCAAGTCTAAAAGGGCTGGCTGAAAACCATAACACGCGGCGCCCTTTTTTCTGAAGAAGCGGGAATCTGTTCCACCAGTGAGTAGTATTGGGGCTACTGCGCAGTTTGGCTCGAAGTCTTTTAGGGTTTCCACCATAAGCCCGTACAAAGGCGTGTCCATCGGCGACTCTGAAGGTTCATTGGCTTGAATTATCTCAAACTCAAGCTTCTCCAAGTCTGCTTCCTGTAAGAGCTGTTTTATGCGGTTTAAGGCTTCATTTGTGCTCTGTCCAGGGAGGATTCTGCAGTCGAAGACGGCTTCGCAGTCGGAAGGAATTATGTTTTCCTTAACGCCGCCGTGAATAATTGTAGGCGCTATGGTCATTCTAAGCATTGCACGAATTTCCTCAGCCATGGCTTTGTCCCTCTTGGCAAGCATATCTAAAATCTGGTCGCCAACCGCCGGGTTTTGAATTAAAAGGGCGAGGGCCTGCTTTGCCAACTCGTTTTCTTCAGCCATAACGCTCAAAAACTGTTTTACAGTAGGCGTTAAAACCATTTCTGCACGGTAGTTTCCAAGCTTTTCCACAACTTTGTTCATGCGGAGTATAGCATTATCAGCCGCACCTGGCACTGAACCGTGTCCAGGTCTTCCTTTGGCTTTAACCTTAAACCATAAAATGCCTTTTTCAGCGGTTTGAATTGTGAAAACGTTTTTGCCGTTTACGGGAACCGCCTGTCCGCCGCCCTCGTTTATAACGTATTCAGCCATAACCTTTTCTGGGCAGTTGCGGACAAGCCAGCCTGCGCCGTATTCTCCGCCCTTCTCTTCGTCGGCTGTCGCCGCCAGTATGACGTCTCCCTTAAGCTTAACATTGTTGCGTTTTAAAAGCTTCATCACCATAACTTCCATGGCTGTCATGGATTTCATGTCCATGGCGCCTCTGCCCCAAACAAAACCATCCTTAACCAGTCCAGAAAAAGGGTCGACGCTCCATTCTTTCGGGTTTGCAGCCACCACATCTAAATGGGAAAGCAGAAGCAAGCTTGGCTTTTCACCAGTCCCCTTTAGACGCGTTAACACGTTTCCCCTTCCAGGCGCAGACTCCAAAACTTCGCATTCGAAGCCTTCCTTCTCCAAGGTTTCAGCCAAATATTTGGCTGCTTGGGTTTCGTTTCCAGGCGGGTTTGTAGTGTTTATCCTTATCAGGTCGCTTAGAAGAGCGGGCACTTCCCCCTCTATTTCTTTTAGAAGTTTCCCACTCATTTCGACTTCACCTTTTAGCTCAAGTATAAGGCCTAAACCATTTAAAATTTTGTAAGCCAAACCGCAAATCAGCACGTTAAATGAAAAGCGCCGGCAACAAGCCTATTAGCCTTCAAAAGCTCGTTGAAAGTTTTGTAGGCTTCACCAGTTGGCTGAACAATCAGCTTTATTCCTCGCTCCTTTAAGGCTTTTTCAACCTCTGGCAAAACCTTAACCAAACCAGAATAACCCGTGCCAACCACAAGCACTTCTGGAAGAGGCGTATGGCTGAAAACTTCCTTCAAATCTTCAATGCAGAGCTTGTGTCCTTCCTTTCGCCACCATCCGCTGGCAACTTTTTCTGGAAAAACAATTAGGTCGCTTGTGTAACGTTTTCCATTGACAACCATGACGCCAAAGTCATAAGAGTCTATCAAACGTTTTTCACCAAATTTAATTGGAATTTTAAAGGATTTAAAGCCTAACGTCCAAAATTATAACAGCAATGAAGGCGCTTCCAAGAAGCTTTTACGAAAGAGACCCAGCCACTGTTGCAAGGGAACTCCTTGGAAAAATGCTTGTTAGACGTATCGATTTTCAAGTTTTGAGTGGAAAAATCGTTGAAACAGAAGCTTACTATGGCAAAGATGACCCAGCCTCAAAAGCCTACAAAGGGAGAAAAACCTTCAATGAGCTCATGTTTCTAGAAGCGGGCAAGGCTTTCATTTACATGGTGCATGGAAACTGGCTTCTAAACATAGTAGCCCACCCAAAAGACGGTATCGGCGCTGTGCTGATAAGAGCTTTGGAGCCTCTTCAAGGAATAGAAACCATGAAAAAACATAGAACTGTGGCAGAGATACACGCCTTAACCAGTGGACCGGGAAAACTTACGCGGTCTTTAGCCATAACAAAGGAGTTGAACGGCGTAGACGTAACAGATATTAAAAGTGGGCTATTTATTGTTGAAGGCGCTGTGGCAGATTTCGAAATGTGCACGTCTCATAGGATAGGGGTTAAAATGGACCTTCCGCAAAAGTTGAGGTTTTATATTAAAGGGAACAAGTTCGTCTCTAAACCATAAAAGTTGCCATTTTAAAGGACTGGTTTTTCGCTGAGTTCATGTTTTATCCGCAAGTTTTATGAACGGTTTGCGACAACTGTAGTGAAGGAGAGAAACCGAATGGTTTATTGTGTTAAATGCGGCGCTAAAAATCCAGACGACGCCAAAACCTGTTTCCAATGCGGAGCCCCGTTATACTCGTTAACTGAGGGTGGGCGGTCGAGACATAGGGAAGATGAATGTTTTGGAACTCGCATGGGCGTAGAACCCCGTGAAAGAGTGGAAGAGGAATGCTTCGGTATCCCTAAAGGAGGAGCCATTGTCGGATTAGCAATAGGCATAATAATTGTTCTAGCTGGTTTGAGTCTTCTCTTTCAAGAACTTTTAGGCGTATCCATACCATGGTGGCCCTTTATCATAATCCTCTTCGGTGTTCTAGTGATAATAGGCGCTGTCTACGGTTTACGCCGTAGGTATTAACCGTTCCCTTTTTAATTCGCATGGAACACTGCACTCTCTGCAGATTTGCAGATGGTTCCATTGGGAAGTTAATATACGGGTGAAAAGCCAAAAGACTGTTAAGCCAATCAAGTACAAGTCAAAGAGCACGTTTTCCGCGAGGCTGTCAACTCCGGCTAGTATTAGGAAACATGCAATTACGAAAAAGGCGTTTAAAACAGACCGTGGGAACCCTCTAAACTTAAATTGGAAAAGACCTAAAGCCACTCCAACTTGACCAATGAAAACCGCCCACAAGCTACGCGATCCTAAAAAATTACAGTTGATGAAGAAATAGAGCACTGTTCCAGCCAGAACAAAAAGCGCTCCGAGAAGCAAACCAGTACACGCTGCATAAAACACTCGCCCCTTCACATGTATTAAGTGGGCGTCAAATTTTCCACAGTCTGGATGATGCCCCCTAAAATTGATATTTGCGCTGTAAGAACTGGCATTTTTAACCTCGGAAACCGCCGCTTCATCTCTTTTGCGTCCGTGAAGGGTTTTGGTGCATTTTTCTGGAAAGAAGACTGCTAAAATTCCAGCAATACAAATTAAAGCAAAAAAGGGAGCCAATCAGCGGTTTTCTCCAAGAAAAATCAAAATGGACTGTTGGCTTATAAGCTGCGAGGGACAAAACTAAAGCTATTCCAACGAAAGAAAAGCTTAAGGCTAAGGCAACAAGAAAACCGTAACCACCAGCGTTTCTGGGCATAATTTATTCGCCTAGTAGAGGGCTTTAATCTGCGCCAATATGCCTTTGCCAATCATGTACCAGTAAACTCTCCTCCGCAACTCGCTAGGCGAAAATATTCCCTGAAGCCGCCGCTTCCATGAACCATAAAAGCCTCAGTAACATGCGTAAAGCTCCTCTTGCACTTCCATCCGCGACAAGGTTTCTGTAGGCATTATGGCGTGAACCATATCATAATTCGCCCAGTTAAAATCTTCAATCCAACCGTTTCGCTTGGCTTCCTCGAAAATTTTGGTTCCAGGAAAAGGTGTCAGTATAGTGAATATGGCAAAGTCTGGGTCTAACTCATCTACAAACTCTCTTAGGCTTGCGATAGATTTGGCTGTGTCCTTTCTAGCGCCTATAATAAACATGGTGTGGGCTGCAATATCATGTTTCTTTAACAGCTTAACAGCCTTTTTTGCATCTTCAGCTGTTATGTTCTTTCCATATTCGTTGAGAATCGCTTGGTTAGGGTTTTCCACGCCTAAAAGAACCCATCTAAGCCCCGACCGGCGCAGTTTAGGCAAATGCTTCTCGTTGCGAACTATGTCGTCGCATCTTGCCTGCACAAACCACGTGAGTTCATCCATATGCCTTTTGAGAATTTCGTCGGCGATTTCGCCTACTCTTTCGCCTGAACCTAGATTGTCGTCTGTAAGCCAAATGAATCGGCTGCCAAAATTGTTGTAGCAGTACTCCATTTCGTCAGCAATGCGTGTTGGAGATTTTCCACGCCACCGTCCATGCCAATGCTTCCACTGGGTGCAGAAAGCGCAAGCGTGAAAACAGCCCCTGGAGCCTTCGATTAAGGCGTAGGGAGCCTTTCGTCCAGCCATGGCAGCGAAATGGTATTTATCCACCAAATCTTTAACAAAATGGTATCCGGGATAGGGAAGCCGCTCAAGGTTTTCAATAAGCTCTCTATCGGGGTTATGAAAAATCTCATCCTTATGTCTAAAGGATATGCCCTTCACTTTTGAAAGGGTTGATGGTTTCTTTGCATTCTTAACCAGTTCTACAAGGGTTTCTTCGCCTTCACCCCGCACAATGACATCGATTTCTGGGTATTGCTCTAAGCTTTCTTGAGCTGTAACTGTGAAGTGTTGACCTCCCGTAACCGTTAAAATGTTAGGATTAACTTTTTTGGCGGTTTCCAACGTTCTGGCAACAACGTAAGTGTTGCATGTTGCCAAAGCGCTGGATGCCACAATGTCGGGGTTAAAAGCCTCAATTTCCTTTTCAAGCCCTTTCCAGTCAACTTTCTGAGCGTTGCAGTCTAAAACTTTGATTTCCAAATTCTTAACTTTCGTTTCAAGGTATGCTGCCAACTGGATTATGCCGTAGGGCGGCGGCAAATACTCTCCCATAACAAACCATATGTCTTTTGGCGGTTCGACAAAAAGCACTTTCATTAAGCCTTTCTCCACCGTAAATATTAGTGGTGTTTTCTTTTAAAAGACTTGGCAGTTGTTCTCCTTTGCATAACTGTTTTAAATAGTGTCAGCCATAAATCATTAGGCGTAGGGGTTAAATTATGGATGAAGAAAAGAAGGGAAGAAAGCCTCGGGAAGGTGCAGATTGGCTAGGTCTTGTTTCCTTTGGGTTTTTCTTTATTCTCATAGGCACGTTGTGGGTTGTCACTCCAAACCTAACTGAGAAGGTTATTGAATTTTTTAAGGATTTTAAACTTGTTAATTTAACAGAACATATAGTTCTCCCAGCCCCAGTGCACAGCCACCCAGTTGTTTATACTGCAGCCTTACAGTTTTGCCTTGTTTTCGGCGTTTTCCAAATAATTATTCTAATCCTAAGATTCTTCTTTGGTAGTTCGTTGAATAAGAAGGCTGAAACGCTTTCAGGAGCGGTTTTCTTGCTAACCGTAGGCTTCTTTCTGCAAATGTTAATTAATGAAACCATAGGCTGGCTGGGTTTAATTGGTGGAATTATAACGTCTGTTGGATTGGCGGTAACCCTCAGCAGTCTTCTCAAACTCTTAGGCTGAAAACTGTCTAAAACATTTTGTGCGCACGTTGAACTGCTTTAAAATTTTTATTTGCAAAACAGCTTAAATGGTGTTAAGAGGATTCAAATGATCAGTCAAGAAGTTTCTCTGCAGCAAACCCGCGAAAAGGCGTTGACAAAAACTGTTGGGCTGATCTCAGACACGCATATACCCGCCCGAGCAAGGGAAATTCCAACAAAAGTTTTCCAAGTTTTTGAAAAAGTTGATTATATAGTGCATGCTGGCGATTTGGTGGACTTATCCGTCATAGACAAACTGGAACAGCTTGCCCCGGTTCTGGCTGTTTACGGAAACATGGACGGCCCAGAAATTCGCGGTAAACTTCCTAAAATGAATTCTGTTAAGGTTTTTGATTGGAAAATCGGTGTAATGCACGATCCTGGAACACTTTATGGAATGGGGAAAATGCGGGAAATAGCCAAACAAAACGGTTTCAACGTGCTGGTTTATGGACACACCCACCACTCCAACATAAAATGGGAAGACAATGTTCTCTTCATAAACCCTGGAAGTCCAACAAATCCCCTTCCGCCTTTTATAGCCAAGCCAACAGTGGCCTTGCTTAAGATAACTAAGGAGAAAAATTTCCCAGAAATCGTTCAAGTTTAACGGTTTAGATTTTCACTTTAACTTATCTCTCCCCTGGGCAGAAATGTCGTTCCACAGCAGGCTTTAAAAGGGTTTGTTAGGAATTTCCAAAATGTCTTGTGCAAAGGGGTGAAAATCATGGAGCGATGTAAAAACCCGTGGAATAAAGAGTGTAAAAACGACGATATTGAAGTTTACATCGTTTTTAAAGGTGACAAGCTTCCCATTTGCAGACGTTGTTGGAGTAGAATAGCTGAAAAGGATCTGGAGTGGTGAACATGGCGGAAGGTTTCACCTTAAACATGGCTAAATCTTTTCTCGGGAAAAATGTTAACCTCCACCTTAAAGATAGTTCGGTGATAATTAATGTTCAACTGGCTGAAATTCAGAGAGACCCGTTGAAAAGGCAAGTTTTTGTTAAATGTATTCCTTACGGAAATAGAAACACGCTTAAAATACCTCTCAGGAACATCGCGTGGGCGAAGCTTCTAAACCTAAACGTAATGGAGAAGAGGGGCAGGGCAAGGCGGCTAAGCTAAAACGCATATAGTTTACATAAAAGTTTAAAATAGTCTTAAATAGGTTTCAGTAAATTTTCTGAACGGTGAATAAGATGCCATGCACAGTTGTAGCTGGAGCCTTCTGGGGAGACGAGGGTAAAGGGAAAATCGTTTCTTATCTGGCTTTGAAGGATAAGATAGACCTCTGTGTGAGGACGGGTTCTGTTAATGCAGCGCACACTGTTTGGGTTGAAGGAAAACGTTACGTCATGCACATGGTTCCAGCCACCTTCCTATATGAAAAATGCCGCTTGCTCATAGGTGCAGGCGCAAACATTCTCGTGGCAAAATTCCTTGAAGAAGTGGAATTGACAAACGTGAAAAACCGAATAGGAGTAGACTACCAAGCCTCCATAATTGAGGAAAAACATTCTGAACAGGACAAAACAAACGCCCATTTGAAAGGCTTAGGCACAACAGGTTGGGGTGTGGGACCCGCCATAGAAGAACGCGTCCGTAGAACGGCAAAACTTGCAAAAGATGTGGCAGAATTAAAGCCATACTTGACCGACGTGGCGGCAGAAGCAAACAACGCCATAGACGCTGGCAAAAAGGTGCTGCTGGAGGGAACACAGGGCTTTATGCTTTCGCTTTTTCATGGAACATACCCATACGTGACTGGAAGGGATACCAGTGCTTCGGCAATATGTTCAGAAGCTGGTGTGGGACCGACAAAAGTCGACGAGGTCTTGTTGGTTTTCAAAGCCTTTATGACCCGTGTCGGCGCGGGTCCTTTGCCAGGCGAACTTCCAAAAGAGGAGGCTGTTAAGCGGGGATGGTTTGAAATTGCTGCTGGAACAGGACGGGAAAGGCGTTCAGCTCCCTTCAACTTTGAAATTGCCAAAAGAGCCGTAATGATAAATGGTGCAACGCAGGCTGCCCTAACAAAACTTGACATTACATATCCAAACTGCAAAGGCGTAAGAAAATATGAGGATCTTCCGTTGGAGGCTAAGGAGTTTGTAAGGGATGTTGAGCGGCAAGTGGGCATCCCTGTGGTTTTGATTGGCACTGGTCAAGAAGCCTTAGACATTGTTGACAGAAGAACTTAGCTGCTTTTGGAATTTTTGCATTAAGGATAATAATAAGAGCGGCGAAATACGATAGGATGACTGGCAACATGAGGGTCACGCTTGTCTACGTCAGTCCACAAAAGATTTCTGCAGTTCAGCTTTCCCTTCGAAGTTTTAAACAGAGACCTAAAACTGATTTTTGTTTCAAACTTTGTAGGCTCCTTCGGAGACGGTTTATACGCTTATCTTCTTCCATACTACATGAAGGAAACCCTCAAGGTTAGCTCAGTGGAAATTGGAATTCTCTATGCTCTAACAAGCCTAGTAGCAGCCTCCACCCTATTCATTGCAGGTATGCTGGCAGACAAATATGATAGGAAAAAGATTATGATCGCCGGTTGGATTGCATGGGTTCCAGCTCCACTCATTTTCGCGTTTGCAGAAAACTGGGTTCAAATGTTGCCTGGAATGCTTCTGTGGGGTTTTTGGCTTGGTGGACCCACAAGCACAGCCTACATTGTCACAGCTGCGGATAAGAATAGACTTACATTGACCTTTACGGTTATATCCTCATCATGGTCTTTGGGTTACATTTTCTCTCCAGCCTTAGGCGGGTATTTGGCTGGCAAAGTTGGCATGCAAACAGTCTTCCACATAGCCTTCATTTTATACGCCTTGGCTGGCGCAATCTTAGCTTTTATGCGCAGCCAGCGTGCATCAACTACCAAAGAAGAGACATCAGAGCGTTCCTCTTCAATTGAACTTTTAAAAACGCGGAAAATGCTTTTTCTATCTGTTTTCTTTGCCTCAGTGATGTTTACTGTAATGATGTTCCGTCCCTTTGTTCCCCAGTTCCTTGCAGACATGTACCACTACGGAGACTTTGAGATAGGCGTTTTGGGCTCCATAGCTTTTTTCGGCTCGGCAGTTTTAGGAATTCTTATAGGAAGATTTGGAGACAAATTGGGGAAGGAATACGCCCTTGCAGCTTCGATGGTTTCCTGCAGCCTATCATTGGCGATTATGCTGTTAACGGGGAATCTTTACATACTTGCAACAGCCTTCTTCTTGGCTGGTGCTTCTTACATAACATGGTCTCTAATGAGCGCAATAATAGGACCTTTAGCTCCAGAGTCCATAAGAGCCCGATGGATATCCATCCCCCAAACAATAAGCATGTTCGCATCCATTTTGGCGCCTTACATAGGCGGTTTGCTTTACGCTTCTTCGCCGCATATCCCATTCGTCATTGCAATTTTGGCGACTGCTGTTTTGGCGCTGCTTGCCTCTTTAAAGAAGTTTTAAACGCTATTCTGGTCTTTTTCCAAGGGTTAAGTCCACTTCAAAAGTTTCATTCTCCCTAACAACTTTCAATCGTATAGTTTCTCCGGGGCTTTTGTATCTCTCCAAATATATTATCAAGTCTTCAGCCTGATTAACAGTTCGATTATCTACCTCTACAATTACATCTCCGGGCTGTAGGCCTGCTTTGTAGGCGGGTCCGCTGGCGTTTACACTGTAAATGTATAGTCCGCCAATGTAGCTGGAGTTGTAGGTTATGCCCATCCATGAATGCTCATAGCTGCCCTTCTCAATTATGGCATTTACTACTCTTTTCATTATGATTGATGGAATAGCGTAGCCTATGCCTATAAACGCCGCAATCTCTTTGGCTGTTTCTATGGCGAAGGTTACGCCGACCACTTCTCCGAGACTGTTAAGCAAGGGTCCACCAGAGTTTCCAGGATTGATGGCGGCGTCAAACTGGATTACATCGACTATGGCGTAGTTTCCCCAGGGGTCTGGCACTCCTAAATCGCCCAGTCTTAAAACTCTACCCAATTGGCTTACTATTCCGGCAGTCATGGAGCCTTCTAAGCCGAAGGGGTTTCCAATGGCGTAAACCGGCTCGCCTACCAAAAGCAGTTCCGATTTCCCTACAATCAAAGGTTTTGCCTTATCTGGAAGTCCATTAACTTCTAACACTGCTAAATCGCTGTATATGTCCTTCCCCTTAACCTTGGCGGAAACCATGATGGGTTTTCCTTCAATAAAGAAGGTTACGGTGATTTTGTTTTCGGAATCCACGACGTGGTGATTGGTGACAATGTATCCTTTGCCTCCTAATCCAGCATAGTAAACAAATCCGGAACCAGACTTGCTCCCAGCCGTTACCAAAACCACAGAGTTTCTAGTCCTATTATATATCTGAACGGCGGTTAAATTAAGCGAGTGAACATAATGCAACTGTTCTATTAATCCTTGAAGCTCTTCCAGTTGGGATGCAACATTAGCATAATCATCCTTTAATGCATTAAGGTCTGTTTTTACGTCCAAATATACTAGGGCGAATCCCCCACCCAAAGCCACCGCAACAAGAAATAGGGCTAGAATAAACTTTTTGTCAATTGTAACGGCATACTGCCACTCCATAGCGTATTCCTCAACCGTTCATATATAATTCTAAAGGCACTTAACAAGTTTGCGTTTCAACTAAAACAGTTAATTGACTTTGAGGTTGAAATTATGCCCTATTAATGATGGGGCTGCCCGGATTTGAACCGGGGTCCCGAGCGCCCGAGGCTCAGAGCCTAGACCAAGCTAGCCGACAGCCCCCTTGTTTGCTGTCCATGTTAGTTTTGCGGTTAGGTTTAATAAAGGTGTTTTCTTAACTTTTAAACCCTTATTTAGGCTATAATATTGCTGTTTAGGGAGGGTGAAGGGTTTGTCCGTTAAATCGCGGGTTCGGGGAATCCGTGTTTTGAAAGCTGTTTCTTCAGCTGTTCGGCTTAACATTTTGAACCTTCTTTTTGACCATGGTTCGCTTTCCTACACTGAATTGATGAATTTGTCGAAGATGAGTCCCAGCAGAGATGCTGGACGCTTCGCCTATCACTTGAAGTTTTTGCTTAAGGCGGATTTGATTGAGGCGGATGTGGAGTCTAAGAAGTATCGCCTAACAGATTTGGGTAAGATGGTGCTTGAGGTTGCCGAAGAAATTGAAAAGAAAGGCTTAAAAACGCAAAGAATCCTAGTGCGCACTTCACGTTTTTCCCTCGAAGAGTTCGACGCCAACAAGATTGTGGATTCTCTTGTGAAGGAGGCGGGCATGGCGGTTGAGCAAGCCAAGAAAGTTGCCAAAGAGGCGGAAAAACGTCTTCTTAAGGCTAGGACGCGGTATTTGACGGCTCCTCTGATTAGGGAGGTTGTCAACGGAATTCTCATCGAAAAAGGTTTGGAAGAGCACCGTCACAAACTAACACGTTTAGGGCTTCCAGTGCACGATGTTTCCGCCTTCCTATCAAAAGGTAAAACTTCCATCGAGGTTTCCTCCATCTACGAGGAGTTTGGAAAAAACATTCTCGAGGAGTACACACTTTTGAACGTGTTGCCAAGGGATGTTGCAGACGCACATCTTTCAGGCGAATTACACGTTAACGGTTTAGACTCTTGGATTTTGAAGCCAGCTGAGGTGGTGCATGATTTACGGTTTTTCTTTAAAAAAAGCCTAAAAACAGAGTCCCCAACGCCTCCGAAAAACCTGGAATCCGCACTAAACCTTGTTTTCAACGTGGCTTTGCAAACTGCAAGAGAGACTGGCGAAATGCAAACCCTTGAATATTTCAATGTTTTTTTGGCGCCGTTTTTGAGGAATATGGAAAAGGCTAATGTGAAGGAAGCTTTAAGGCGTTTCATTTTCAACCTAAGCCAATACGCTGATGCTTCGCTAAACATTGAGCTTACAGTTCCAGAGTTTTTAGCGGATAAGCCCGCCATTGGCGCCGATGTTTCTGGCGTTTACGGAGATTTCCTCGAGGAAAGCCAGTTTTTGGCTTCCCTCACGCTTGAAGTTTTAGCCGAAGAAAGCACGAATAAACCCCTCCTAAAACCAAAAATCGTCATTAAAATGCGCCCAGAAACTTTTAAGGAAGATAAAGCAGCGGATATTCTTCTCAAAGCACACCGTTTAGCCTCAGAGAAGGGCATGCCTTACTTCGCAAACCTTTCTGGAGAAGGGGGGCGGCTTTCTGTTTTTTCTCCTTCCGGAGTCAGGTTTAAGGCGGATTCAAAAGGCGACTGGGAACTTGACACGCTGCGCACAGGGGCTTTAGGAACCGTAGCCATCAACTTGCCGCGAATAGCCTACGAATGTGGCAAAGAAAAAGCCAAATTTTTTGAGCTTCTAAAGGAAAGACTGGAAATGGCAACTCGAGCCCTTGAAATTAAGTTTAGAGCGCTGAGGCAGCGGGATAAAAGCTTCCTACATTTTTTGTTGCAAACCGTCGACGGCGACCAGTATTTTAGGCTTGAAAATTCTACACGTCTCATAAACATGGTTGGTTTGGAGGAAACAGCAGAAGCCTTCACCGGAAAGGGCATTTATGAAGATGAAAACGCCTTAAAGTTTGCTGTTGAAACCCTAAACTATGCTTCGGAATTCCTATCTAAAAGCGACAGAAGAAGGGATAAGCGCTTACTGCCTTCAGCCCTACCATCCCTTGAAGCGTCTGAAAGGTTGGCGAAACAAGACATTGAACGTTTCGGTGTCGCAAAAGTTCGATTTCAAGGAACAAGGGAGAAACCCTACTATTCGACTTTCAGCAGAGTCAGCATCCAGAATTTAGAAGCTTCGTTAAAGGCTTTGGCTGTTGAAAAAGAGTTGCATGGACTTTTTGCTGGCGGAAATCTCACCGTTATAGAGCTTGGTGAGGCTGAATGTCCACCTGAAATCCTTTTCTCGCTAACTAGAAGACTTGTTGAAAATTATGGAGTTGAGTTTTTAACTTACAACCGCAATTTGACCTACTGCAGCCACTGCAAAAGAACCATGTTTGGCGCCCTCCACAAGTGTCCCAACTGCGGGTCAATTGGCACGCTAACAGTGTTTAAGAGATATCCATAACGCCAAACAGCCTATTTTACTTCTCCCAATATTAATGCAAGCAAAGCCATCCTCGTTACTATGCCATTCCAGACTTGCTGGAAATAGCGGGCGTGGGCTGTGCCATCCACTTCTGGGGCTATTTCGTCGACGCGGGGAAGCGGATGCAGAATTATCATTTCTTTTTTGGCTTTGCCTAAAAGCTCTAAGTCGATTTTGTAGGAGCCTTTAACCTTAATGTATTCAGCTGGGTCTGGAAAGCGTTCCTTCTGGATTCGGGTAACATATAAAACGTCCAAGTGGGATATAACTTTCGTTATGTCTGTTTCCTCTGTAACTGGGATTTTCCCTCTAATCTCTTCGAGGACTTCTCGCCGCATTTTGAGGGATTCTGGTGATACGAGGTAAAGTTCAACATTGTAGTTGGAGAGGGCGTAAGCCAGCGAATGTACTGTTCTGCCGTATCTCAAGTCGCCCACCAAGGCTATTTTTAAGCCGTCTATTGTGCCTTTTTCTTTCAAAATTGTGTATAGGTCTAGCAGTGCTTGGGTTGGATGTTCTTCGGCGCCGCTTCCGCCGTTGACTATGGGCACTTTTGCGAATTCTGCTGCCAGCCTCGCTGCGCCTTCAAGAGGATGTCTTATGGCTATAACGTCAGCGTAATTCTCCACTGTGCGAACAGTGTCAGCCAAGTTTTCGCCTTTTCGGACGGAGGCTATTTCGGCTTCTGCAAAGCCTATGGTGGAGCCTCCAAGCTTGTGCATGGCTGCCTCAAAGCTCAAGCGGGTGCGGGTGCTAGGCTCAAAAAACAGTGTGGCGAGGATTTTCCCCTTAAGCATGTCCGAGCCTTTCTGGGCTAGGGGCTCCATGGCTTGGGATATTTTTAAGATGTAGTCTATTTCTTCTCGGGAAAAGTCTCGGATGGATATTATGTCTCTTCCTTCAAACTTCAAACGGACACCCAACACACAAAAGCTCTGTGCTTTGCTTAAATAACTTTTCACTACTTTGACGGCTTGAAGGACTGAAGGTTTTAGCATATTGGTAAAAACCTTTTATCTTTAGGACTAATAATAGCCTTGTGAAGAGGCGAAACATCATGAGCGAGACTATGCTTTATGTTTCCAAAATTAAGGATGGCACTGTCATTGACCATATTACAGGCGGACACGCCTTGGATGTTGTTAAGATTTTAGGGATAACTGGTAAAGAGAAACGCATCATCACCATTGCAATTAATGTGCCTAGCGAACGGTTTAAGGTTAAAGACATAGTTAAAATCGAGGGAAGGGAGCTTAACCCAAAAGAGGTTCATAAAATCGCCTTACTGGCGCCCCATGCCACCATCAATATTATCCGCAATTATAGGGTTGTTGAGAAGCAGAGGGTTAAACTGCCCAACATCATTGAAGGCATAGTTAAATGTGCAAATCCCGCCTGTGTAAGCAACAGCAACGAGCCTGTCCAATCCAAGTTTTACGTGAAAAGCGAGGAGCCGCTGCTTCTGAAATGTCATTATTGCGGTTATGTTATGGAGAAGGGCGACGTGCTTAAACAGTTCTAAATTCGGATATTCGGAATTTTAAATAATGCTTATATCGTAAGATGGGGTATTTCAAAAATGGATATGTCTAAAAAAGGACATATCGAATATACGTAGAACAAAAATACACATCAGGTGAAAAACATGATGGAAATAATAACCGCCATATTATGGGCTTGCTTCGCAGCCTACGCCCTATGGTACTTCACAAAGGCAAAACACTACGCGCCCCTAACCCCAGACGAGGCAAAAGTCCTATGGAAAATCCACAAACAAAACGCCCAATGCCACTCGACAAAATGGCGAAAAATCCTCTGCGGCGGGAAAATAGTGGGCTTTCAATGCGAATGCGGTTATAAGCATATACAAAAACGCTTAATAGCTGTCAACACGCCAACGCCTACGGTTCAAACAAAAACTACAGCCATATACGAAAAACTCCACCAACCATAACAAAAATCAAGGGCTTTAAGCAAGCAGCAAACTGGAGGTGCGTGTAAGCGAGGAGCAAGCCTATAGGTGACCAAATTTGGGCGGTTTGCTCACACGAAACGTTTTATTCACTTTTGACGAGTTATTAGCGAAAGTGGTGGATGACGTTTTAAAATCAATTTTTACAGAACGCTGCGCCTTCTCCGTTTGGACCTATCTTGAACTGACAGTTTCCCTTGAACCCCTAGACGTCGCATGAAAACCTGAAACCTTTTCAGCTGGCTTAAAAAATTTGTTTGGGCCGGCAGCGCAAGATTTAGAAAAACTGATTATGGCACGCCTTTGCCAAATACTGGGAGTAAAGTTGGAATGGAAGGAAGGCTACAAGTTTTCAGACTACATACATATGCTGAGAAAGGCATACGTTGAAATTGAAGCCTTAAGATACAAACAACTCATAGAAGGATAAACAACCGTTCCGCCGGAAAAGGTCAATTTTATGGCTTCTGCCAAACCAAAATTGACTAGCCCCCTCTAGATTTTGGGGAAAAGGCGGGATATCTCTTGGCGCCGCCGAGTTACGCTTGAAAGGGGGCAGCAAGCCTCGCACATTCAAAATTTCAAGCAAGTTGGCAGCCATGCTAAACAGCCTCCCAAAAACCTCAGAAAAATCTTCGGCTCAAGCTCAATAAGAACCATCAGAAGGCTGTTTCAGAAACAGAGACAAAGAATAGCTCAAAAACTTGGAAACCCAAGGCTTCTCAACATAACCTTCCATACACTTCGCCATTGGAAAGCCACCATGGAATACCATAAAACCAAAGATATCCTCTACGTCATGAAAATCCTCGGACACAAAAGAATCCAAAACACCCTCATCTATACACAGCTTGTCAACTTCCAAGGCGAGGACGAATACATCTGCAAAATAGCGTCCACAATAGAAGAAGCCAAACAGCTTATAGAGGCAGGCTTTGAATACGTCTGCGACATTGAAGGCGCCAAACTCTTCAGAAAAAGAAAATGAAAAAATGAAAAAGTGTCGCCGGTTCAGTAAAAGCGCCGCCGGTCGGACTTGAACCGACGACCGACTGGTTAACAGCCAGCCGCTCTACCACGCTGAGCTACGGCGGCTCATTATGCCTAAAGGTTTGAGTTTTAAAGCGGTATTTAAGTTTATTCTGTTAGTTTATTCCAGCTTTTCTTGCTTTGCGTTCAATTAGTTTAACAAAAAATGTGTATAAGCTGCGCATGGGTTTTGCATACCATTTTCCAGCAAAGGATAAGCTTATCAAATTGTCTATCCAGCGAAAATCGTGCCTTAAGCATTTTATTAGAAGTTCGTAGTGAAGCCTTGTCATTTGGGTTTCTTTGAACCATTGTTCGTTTTTCAGTTTGCCTAAAGGAACGAAAAACAAGGGTACGATTAGGCTTCTTATGTGTTTAAGGTCTTCTACAAGCTCTATGGTTTTGATTAGGTCGTTTTCGGTTTCTTCTGGGACTCCAACAATGAGGGTGCATGCTGGAACCAGATTGTTGTCATGCATTAAGCCCATGCCGGTGCGCACGACTTCTGGCCATTCTTCTGGTTTGAAGGGATGGGCCTTTGCTGGCATCACTTTTTTCGCTAGTTCGGGTGAGCCTGTTTCGATGCCTACTTCGGTGCCCCACCATGGCTGTTTTTGCAGTATGATTTCAGCCAATTGGGAGAAGAGCTTTGGTTTTAAAGCTACAGTTGCGAGGGAGCAGTGGCTCCAGCCTATACCTCCATCGCATTTCTTTAGAACAGCCTCGTGGAGCATGATCAGTTTTTTGTCGTTGGGGATGGTGTTTTGCGAACCGTAGAGCATGACGTCTTCAGCGTGGAGACAAGCATACCGTGTGTAGCCGCTTTTGAAGTTTACATCTATTTCTGCAAGGGTTTTTT
Source organism: uncultured Candidatus Bathyarchaeia archaeon (assembly GCA_964501295.1). GTDB lineage: Archaea > Thermoproteota > Bathyarchaeia > Bathyarchaeales > Bathycorpusculaceae > JABFQN01. Next base: position 117,150 of record CAZCSF010000002.1, read on the forward strand.
CGATGGGATACCACCGCAGCGGGCGCAGGGTTACGCTGCAGAACTTGCATCCTCGGCAGCATCCCCTTCCAATCTCCACTAAACCGTTAACTGAAGGATTCAAGATGTTTGGGATTTCCTCCAGCTTCGGGGTTTCTTCGACGCTTACCTCGTAGTATTTCGGCAGTTCTTCGCCATTTAAGGCTGCCCGCACAATTTTCCCAACAACTTTTTCTGCTTCTCCGTCAATTATGCAGTCAATCCCATACTCCCTAACAAAATTTTCTCTATACTTGAACTGCCAGACGCCGGAGCCGCCAACAACAATTTTTAAGCCGCGTTTTTTCGCCCTTCTAACCTCTGGTTTCTCCAACAAACGTCGAAAATACTGTGCAAGAAAAGGCTCCTTCTTTAAAATTGCAGCAAAAGTGCTGGAGGCTGGGCCAAGCCCAAAGGGATCCATAACATGGATGCCTAAAACTTTAGCTTCATCTAAATATTTTTCAATGTGGTCAGGGTCAACTGTTAAAACTTTAAAACCTTCGCTTAAAAGTTGAGCCTCCACTTTCCTTAAACCATAGGGAGCAGCCAACGGAACGCCGTCTACCGATTTCATGGGTGGAAAGAACAGGAAACTGTAAAGCCAGTCTGGAATAACGTTTGGAGGGGCGCATGTTCCAAACCCGAGAAACTCGTTGTGATGGTAATCGCTCATTAAAGTGCGGTCCGCGGTCAACAGCACATCCGCCATAGAGCCCCCTCTAAACGCTTTTATTGTAAAGATTTAAAACATTTAAATTTTGATATATTTTCGCGAGGAACTTAGCGATTATGAATGAAGCGAAAATAGGTTTAAGAGGCTAGTGTTGCTTGTTGGTTTCGCCTTCTATTTCTTGAAGCATTCTCTGGGTTCTTGTCTCCACAAAGGCAGCGATTTTCTCAAGGTGATGGCTTCCTCTTCCCTTTGTTTTGCAAGTTTCTCCTTCACTACAGTGATTAATCTCTCGAAATTCACTGGTTTTATTAGGTAGGCGTCTGCGTCGTAGTTTAGGGCTTCAACAGCATTTTCCAGATTCGGATACCCAGTCATCATATCTTTATCATTTTCGGCGTTGTCTCCCGAAGCTTCTTTAACAGTTGGGTTCCCTGTATGTCTGGAAGCACTATGTCCAAAAGAGCGATGTTGTAGGTTTTCACTTTAGACTTTTCTATGGCTTCTCATCCGGAATACGCAACATCCACCTTGTAGCCTTCGCCTTCAAGTATCAAACGTAGTGTTTTGCAGATATCCTTGTCGTCATCAACTATTAAGATGCGTGTCTTTTCCTTCAACCACTTTTCACCTCCGTTTCTCCAAAATTTTTACTTTGGAAAGCTTCAAAGCATATGCCTCTCTAACTTTTTCCAACCATTCAGAAAACACGATTGGTCCTTTTTCATCAAACTCGACACCAAATCTTTTGCGCAGAACCTCTATAATCGCTCTTTCCAAAATTGAAACAGTTCCAAGCGAGGAGACGCTATGAAAACGTGGTCCCTCAAACTCTAAAATGTTCCTTAATTCATTGAAGAAAATTTCAACTTTTGCAATATGCAGAAAACATTCATTTAAAGTAAACCTTTTTATGGTTATCGGATTCTCGACTTGCATTGAAAGGATGGTTGCTAGGTTTGGCGAGGGATCTTCGCCTTTTATTGTTGGGCATTGCCCACTCGTTAAATCACTCGCTTTTTGTAATAACTCCCCCTCTTCTAACAGTTATTATGGCTGATTTGGGCGTTTCTAAACATGTTATAGGAACAGTTTCTATGGCAGCTTCTTTCATCTACGGTTTTGGAGCCTTGATCGGCGGCCCTCTAGGCGACAAGATCGGAGAAGCCAAAACAGTGATCCTCTTCCTTTTTTCTTCAGGATTTTCCACGTTTGTAATGTTTGCTGCTGGAGCAACAGGAAGCATATACTTTTTCGCTTTAGCCTTGATTTTGATGGCTGTGGGGGCAAGCTTCTATCATCCAACAGCGAATTCGCTGATTTCTAAAGCCTTCACTGGACGCGTGTCTGAAGCCATGGGAATTCACGGTGTCGGCGGAACCCTAGGCGTTGTCTTAACTCCCACCATCGCATGGTTTATTGGCTCTGTCTTCGGTTGGCCTGTAGCCTTCGCCACTTTTGGGCTGCTTTGCATAATCTTCGCTTTTCTATTTATCAAGAATTTCGGGTTTGGAAACATCGAAATTAAAGGTCGAACAGCGGGAAGCATAATTGAAGCCTTTAAAATTCGCGAGCTTTGGCTACTTCTAGTCTTTAACATCGCCATCGGGCTTTTTATGAAAGGCGTAGAGCTTTTCTTTCCAACATATCTTCAGGAAAATAGGGGTATTGACCCCATGTGGGCTTCTGTGGCTTATACGCTTGTCTTGGCTTTTGGGGTTCCGGGACAGTGGATTGGTGGAAAAACCGCTGACAAATATGGCTCTAAAAGGGTTTTGATTGCTGCGTCCGCCTTTGTATGTTTAAGTTTGTTTTCCCTTCTGTTTGTTCCAGTCTATTTTTTGGGAATAGCAACCTTCATAATTCTCTATGGACTCTTCTTTTACGCGCATCAGCCAGCCCTAAACGCGCTTACAGGTTTTCTTTCCCCAGAAAGCCAACGGGGCGCGGTTTATGGCATTTTCTTTTTCACGTCTTTTGGCATAGGCTCCATATCCCAGTTTATTTCTGGATATTTAGCTGACATGTACGGGTTGAATGTAGCCTTTTACGTGCTTACAGCCTTCGCTGTAATCGCGTTGCTGCTGTCCTTTAGGCTTCCTGAAAAACGAGAGCCAAAATAGCCACTATTATGAGGGCATAAATAACGGTAATAGTCTGTAGGCTACTCCGCCTAAGAAGAGGGCAAGAGCCACGTCAACAACGGTTATTGCCAAAGCCTTTTTCCATCCAAACTCCCTTAAAAGCGCGGCAACTGTTGCTATGCATGGAATGTAAATCATTGTGACGAGGGCGAAAACAATCATCTGAATGGCTGAAAGCGAATTTAATGGGATAAGCTCTGCAAGTAAAATTAGGGCTAGTTCCTTGCGGAGAACACCGAATATTAGGGGAATTCCCGCCTCTGGTGGAAGCCCAAGCCATCCGTTTATGAAGGGGCTTGCTCCAGCGGTCACATAGGCTATAAAGCCTGTTATGTTTAAGGCGGTTATTGTGAGGCTTCCAGCCACTATTATTGGAAAGGCTATGTAGACGAAGTCTTTTGTTCTGCTCCATGTTTTGGTTAAAACGTTCCTTAATGAGGGCTTCTTGTAGGGAGGCATCTCCATTATTAAGCCGACGGGTTCTCCCGGCAAAGCCTTGAAGGCTATTCTGCCCAAAATGAAGATTAGGATTAGGTCGAAGGCGTAGAGGGCTAGGGCTGCATGCAAACCTACAAACCTTCCCACAAGCCCCAAAATAACCACGGTTCTGGCAGCGCATGGAATTAATGTGACGGCAAAAGCAGCTAGTAAACGTTCCCGCTCTGTTTCCATGATTCTACAGCCAATACATGCTGGGACGCTGCAACCATATCCCAATATAAGCGGTATGAAGGCTTTTCCATGCAAACCCATTTTGTGCATTAAATTATCCATGAGAAAGGCGGCTCTCGGCAAATAGCCACTATCCTCTAATAGGGCGAGGATAATGTAAAAGGGCACAATGTAGGGCAAAGCTATGGTTATTCCAGCAACTAACCCGCCTAAAACCCCATCGTTGATGAGGGTTACCGCTGAGCCGGGAAGGAAATGAGCTAGTGCACTTCCAATATGTATAGATAACCCTTGAAAAACGAGGTCAAGGGCTTCTGATAAATAGCTGCCTCCCCAAAAAATTAAGGTGAACATGGCAGCTATGACACTTGCCAATATCGGATAACCAACAACCTTGTGGGTTGTTAAGGCGTCAAGTTTCTGTTCTATGCTTATCCTTAGAGGCGCCTCAACTGTTGTGGCTTCTTTGGCTATTTTGCTTGCTATGGAGTATCTTTCCGAAGCCAATATTACTGGAGACGGTTCGCCATGAATTTTTTCCAGTTCCAATGCAAGCTTTTCCGCATGCTCTAAAACTTCTGCACCGCCCTCATAGTTTTTCAACTTCCCAGCCACATCCACGTCTCTTTCCAGAAGTTTGACGGCAATCCACTTTGCTGGGTAAACCTCGCATAACTGTGGGAGTCTATGGTCAACAAGCCTCTCGAGGGTTCGCACCTGTTTTTCAACTTCTGCTCCAAACCTAATCTTTAAAGGTTGAAGTTTCTTTTCGCCGTTCGCCACGGCGATAACCGTTGTGAGGAGTTCGTTTATGCCGCTTCCAGTGATGGCGACTGTTGGGACTACTGGTACGCCTAAAGCCTCTGAAAGCTTGTCCACGTCTATGCGTATGCCCTTCTTAGCTGCAAAGTCCACTTGGTTTAAGGCAACAACTATGGGAGCTTCAAGCTCTAAAAGCTGAAGTGTAAAGTAAAGGTTCCGTTCAAGGGCGGAAGCATCCACAACATTAATTATAATATCGGGCTTTTCAACGGCTATGTAATCCCTTGAAACAATTTCTTCAAGCGAGAAGGCTGAAAGGGAATATATGCCTGGCAAATCAATCACACGTATATTGTAACCCTTAAAATGCAGTGTTCCTTCGGCTCTTTCTACAGTTTTGCCAGGCCAGTTTCCAACAATTTGATTTAAGCCCGTAAGCTGGTTAAATATGGCGCTTTTGCCGACGTTGGCGTTTCCAGCGAGGGCTATCCGCAACTGTTTAGTCATGCTGCTCATCTTTAATGGGCTTTACAAGCACTCTTGAGGCTACTCCACGGCCTAGGGCAAGCGTCACTCCCCTAACTTCAATTTCAACTGGTCCGCTGAAGGAGCCTTTTCTGACGAGTTTAACTTCAACTCCCGGGGTTAAGCCCATATCGGCTAATCTTCTGACAAGTCCAAAACCGCCTAGGGCTTTGACTATTACGCCTTTCTCGCCTTCTGCCAAATCTGTTAAGGCGTTTAATTCTCCCTCATTTTTCGGCGGTTCTCGCCCTTGAAGACCCCTGCGTTTTCTGAACATCATTTTGGCTTCACCTCGACGCTTTTAACCCAGATGTTTTCCGCTTCCGTGCGGGTTACGGTCTGCTCTTTTCCAGCCACGCACAAAACCAGCGTCTTTTCTTTCTTTTCGACTATGTGAACTAGAACGTTGGGTTTTATTCCCTTACTGGCTAAAGTGATGAGAGCCTCTCTTTTTTCGTTAACAATTTTGGCGACAATGCATGTTTGGTTTATCGCTGCGGATATAAGCGGAGAACATTCAACATCGCTGATTTCCCCATTTTCTGTAGGTATAGGGTTCCCATGAGGGCAAAATTTTGGATAACCCAAACGTTTTTCTAAAAGTGAAAGCACATCCTCGGTTAAGGCATGCTCAAGCCTGCAAGCACTTTCGTGGACGTCGCTCCACTCAGCTTCCAAAAGGTCTGTGAGAAACCTCTCCGCAAGTCTATGCCGCCTAATAATCTTTAGGGCTAGCTTTTCACCTTCAGCGGTAAGCCTCACACCCCTATATGGAGTGTGTATCACCAACCCATGCCTTTCCAAATGTGTAATAGTGTTTGTAATGGAACCTGGCACAACTTTCAGTTCTTCTGTCAACTCCTTTGTTTTGGCAACTCCGCTTCTTTTCTGAAGCTTGTAGATGGCTTCTATGTATTCTTCAGCCTCGTGGGAAAGCTCTGTAGTCACTGCCTCTTCACCTAAATTACGAGCACTCGTAATTTAAACATAAACCAACCCTTTAAGCCTTTCGGCGCACCGAAAACAAACGAACCTTATATATCCATTAGACAAAGTCCTTCCTAAACAATTCCACAGCCATAGCCAAACATTAAAACAGCAAATTGCCATCCCCTTTAAACTTAACATGACTGCATAAAATCTCGCAAAAACTTGGTTTAGACGTATCCTCTTTTCCTTTGCGTATGCGTAAAATTGGCGAAATGGATATTTTTAGCGAAAAAACGGCAAAAAATGATAATTTAAAGCAAAGAAGTGCTGAAAAATGTTAAAAATAGATAAAAGAATGTCCCATTTAGAAGGTGGATTATTTTACGAAGGGCAGCCTTACTCCTTCTGTATGAGGATTTCTCCGCTTTCAACAACTGCCCGTGCAAGTTTTTCTCGCGCTTTTTCGCAAATCTTCAAATGCTTCTAGATACCTTCATCCTTGCAGCGATTTCTTCAAAGGAAACTTTTCCAATTCCACTAACTTTAATGCTTTGATTTCAGCAGGTTCTATGGACTCGTTTCGCCTATCACTTGGATTATAACTGTTCTCCTTCTCGGGTGCACGTCTGTCTCCACAAAGACAAGCGACTGCCATGTCCCAAACTCCACTCTGCCATCCACAACAGGCAAGGTTTTGTCTGGTGGAAGCAAAACAGACCTTAAGTGGGAATGAGCATTTGATGGATGCATATAACCAGCGCCTTTCGGAACTAGCTTTTCAAGCAAAGCCTTAATGTCGTTTAACAAGCCATACTCGCTTTCAGTCAAAATGAGCACGCCAGTTGCATGGGGAGCGAAAACATGCACTATGCCGTTTTTTACACCTGAGCGTGAAACCACTTCATGAACCTTGTCGGTTAAGTCCACAATTTCAATTTCGCCTTTAGTTGAAAAACTGTGGGTGGTGTTATAAACCTTAAACTCTGTCAAGGCTTTTCAGCTCCTCTCCCATTTTATTCAAGCAGTTTTGTCATTATAATTTCGTCTATGTAGGCGTCATTTTTGAAAAACCTTTTCGGAATTCGTCCAGTTTCAACAAACCCCACTTTCTTATAGAGGTTTATTGCGTGTTGGTTATTTGCAAAAACAGAGAGGGACAGAACTTTTAACCCAACCTTTTTAGCTTGCTTCTCTAAAGTCTTCATCATTTCGGTTCCTATGCCAACGCCTCTACACCCTTTCTTTATGGCAATGCCTATAAACCCTACATGGCTGGAATGGCCGGTTCCCCTCATGATTTCAGAGTTAGCCACCAAACGTCCGTCAACCTCAGCAGCCAAACAGAAAAGCTCTCCCTTCTCTTGGCGGCTAAAAACCCTGGAAAGCCATTCAATCTCCTCTTCTCTTGAAACCTTTTCAGTTCTGAGAATGTTTGCGCCTTCTTCAACAAGTGAATTAATAAAATCCAGCAAATCGTCTAGGTCCTCCCACTTGAGAGTTCTCAAAACCACTTTTTCCATCTTTGGCAAAAAACTCCCTAATACTTCTCCAGTTTTCATAGTCTAACACTAGCCGCTTGAGCCACATATAGTTTTTTGACGGTTTAAAAGTGAAATTGCGTTGATGCTTTTGTATACCGTTGGATTTGGACGGTGGTTCTGGAAAGGTTTGGTGAAGCATAAAAACCAAAAGTAATACCATAATCACCAAAATAACCAAAGCGTTAAAACAAAATCCGAAGAACTTCAAAATGTTAAAGATTTAGCTACATCATACACCACAATTTTGCACACCTACACGAAATAACCCAGAAAAAAGCCTTTTACAAAAGGCATAATTCAGCCCTAAATGGTTTGGTGACAAACTTCATCTGCCAACAAAGCAACCGAAGCGTATACAAAAGCATCAACCAAAGCTAGGGCTTCAGGAAAACCTTTGGACTGACGCGGTTTCCTAATTTGGGCGCTCCCTCCATTTTGCATTAAAAACAATCGAAGTTTCAGCGAAGATTTGGCTCTTCGGCTTGACATGGAGATTTTCGTCTGTTTCTTTAGGGAGAAGCGGTAAACTCCATGTGTTGTGTTTTAAAGCTGGAGGGAAAACCGTTTAAAGGGCTTCTTTTGCAATTTTAGGCTTGAAAAAAACTTAACATTTTTTGTTCTAGTCTTAGGGGAGAAGCCTCCTAAACCCTCATCAAAGCTTCATTGATCTTCGACCTTTTAAATTTCTTTTTAACGTCTAAAACGGCTTTTTTTAGGCGTTTATTTAAAAATGGGGTTTTCGGCTTTCGAAAGATTTATCGCATGTTATTGGTTTTTTCATATTGTTGTTTTTGAAATAACCTCTATAATATTTCATAAGGATGTGTTTGTTGAAGGGTGTGGTGAAGGCTTAAAGGGTGTTGATGCTTGTCTATTGACTATTTTGGCACTGATGCGGCGATACTGGAGAGGACAGTTAACGGTAGAAAGGTTAGAGTGAAGTGGGACTGGGGTAGTTTTAAAAGCACTCAAGGTTTTCCAGTGGACGACAATTTGATAAACTGGGTTATTGGGCAAGATCAAGCCCTAAACGAGTGCTTCCTATGCCTAGACGAATGGGTTCACAAGCTAAAATGGCTTGAAAAGACAGAATGGTATGAAAGCTGGAGCAGCCCCGAAAAGCCGAAGCCATCAGCCAAAAACCTCATAAGCCCAGGACCATATCTCCTACTTTTAGGCGATCCAGGCACAGGGAAGTCGCTTATTGGAAGAGCCCTCGCCGAAAAACTAACCCAAATCTACAGCGAAAACGGCATAAAACTTTTCGACGTTTTATGTTGGAAAAATCCAGTTTTGCCAAGTCAGCCTAGAGTCTCCATTCACAAGGCTGGGGAAGGAAAGAAGATACTTCAAAGGGAACAGTTAAAAGAGCTTAAGAGAAAATTCGTCACAAAAGTCGGGCTGAAAGCCCTACAGATATTCCTAATCTTAATGGGCTTGTTCCTTATGGCTTTAGGCTTTTACTTCATGTATCAGACTTGGCAGACGTGGAACGAAAACCCCATGTTTCTAGGCGAACCCTTGCAGGAATATTACAACCATAATTTTACGAATTACTTCATACAAGAAATAGTCAGTTTCGTCCCATTAACCTTCATTCCAGGCGGAAGCCTAATCTTCTTCGGCGTCTTCATATGGTGGTTTTCAAGGCTCGGCGGACTGGGAACCCTTAAAGGCATCAGCGGAGCACAGCAAAGCGACGTCCCAAAACTAATCGTCGATAACAGTTCAGGACATGCACCTTTTGTGGACGCAACAGGTCACAGAAGCGCACAACTCTTCGGTTCAATAGCTTGGGACCCATACCAAACTGGAGGTTTAGGCACTCCAGAACATCAGAGGGTTACGGCTGGTGACGTCCACAGAGCTTCCCTTGGCATTTTATATATTGACGAGATAAAGAACCTTGACCCTGAAGAGGCTATAACACTGTTGACAGTGCTTGAGGATGGACAGTTGCCTATAACCCTTAGGGGAAGGTGGCATGGCGGAGACACTGCAGCCATGGCAGTCTCGACAGAGCCAGTTCCAGCTGTCACCTTTCTTGTGGGCGCTGGAAACTTCGACAGCATAAACCAGATTCACCCAGCCTTGATGGATAGGATTTACGGTTATGGCAAAGTTGTAAGAATGAATAATGACATGCCTAACACTGTGGAGAACAGGCGGAAATATGTCCAATTTATAGCTCAAGAGGTTAAACGTTTCAATTTGATACCCTTCAGCAGGGAAGCTTGCGAAGAAATTGTTGAAGAAGGCAGAAGGAGAAGCAACAAAAAAGACGCGTTAACCACACGTTTCAGACCATTAATTTCCATCATTAAGACGGCTGCAACCCTAGCCATAAACGAAGGCTGCAAAGTTGTCGAAAAAAGGCATGTCCGCGAGGCCATAGAAAACCACTGCAAGACAATTCAGAGGCAAATATTAGAGCATGAAATGAACGAGAGAGGTAAACTTCTCGAAATAAAACCTGAAGGCTCCAAGCTCGGGCAAATTTACGGTTTAGCTGTGGTTAGAGACCCCTACAGCGGCGAAATGACTGGCAATGTCTTATGCGTAAAGGCTAACATGGTGAAAAGAAGCGAGCTTCCAAGAAACTATCCCATTAAAGGCTACTATAAAGTCACCGGCGTGGCTAAGGGACAGAGCTTCATAGCAGACAGCATAGCAAAAGTCCGCAGCGTAATTCTCCAAAAATACGGCATAGACATAGCCCAAGACTATTTGACACACATAGACTTCGCCCAATCCTACGGCGTAGACGGCCCATCCGCAGGTGTGACAATGGCTATACTGCTTTGCTCGCTCATTGAGGGCAAACCCGTAAGGCAGGATGTGGCTGTTACCGGCGAAATAAACCTAGGCATAGGCGACACCATCCAAGTGACAGCAGTTGGAGGAGTCTACGAGAAGATTAAGGCTGCAGAAGCCTGGGGCTTCAGGAAAGTGGTTATTCCGAAAAAGAATTTTGAATACTCTATAGACGTAAGGGATTATAAAATTGAGGTTGTGCCCGCCGCCTCCCTAGACGACTATTTGAAAGAATGCTTAGTTGAAAAGCCCACGCTTAAAGTTCCAATTCAGACCCGTAGAAAACCCAAATTCTAACTCTGCCATTACGAAACAGCTTTAACCACACCCTTCCAATTTTAAAGTTTAGTGACATCGCTCAATGGCTAAAGAAATTGATAAAGACGCTATTCGAAGATGGCGCAAAAGAGGCTTTTACAGCGAAAACGCTCTTGTAAAGCTTTTGCAGAAAAACGGCTTCAACGCTGTTCGCATTCCAGTCAGCAACCCAAGCCTAAACCCACTGCCAGACGTCCTAGCCAGAAAAGGCAGCCACGTCTATGCCTTTGAAGTTAAAAACGCCAGATATTATGCTTATTTTCCAAAACAGCAAATAGAGAAACTCTTCAGATTCCTAGAAGAACTCATACCATTAGAGAACCCGTATAAACATGCAGTGGTTGCCGCTCACCTTGGCAAAAAATGGATTTTCAAAGAAATAAACTGGAGAGATTGGGAAGGGAAAAGGCTTCCGGAAAAAGTTAGAATTCTAAAAAGAGATAGAGGAAACCTCAAATTAGATTAATATGTACGCAAAATGAGGCGAAACAGATAAAACCTTCTCTTCAAAATTTCAGATTTTGCCAAAACGGTGAAAGCCCATGGCACAGATTCAAGGAATAATAGTCAATTATAGAGTTGGACCAAAAACTCAAAGGTCTAAAGAATGCATAATCCAGTTCACCCATGTCAACTCAGCCTCCGAAGCCAGCAGACTTATTGGACGAAAAGTGGCTTGGAAAAACGGCGAAAACAAGATCATTGGAAAAATCGTGGATTTACACGGCAATAAAGGACTAGTCAGAGCCAGATTTAGAAAAGGATTGCCTGGACAAGCCATAGGAACCACCGTTGAATTAATCGGGTAAACTAAACGCTTAGAAACTCGTTTTAAACCCGCATTCTTTGGATAAAAAGCTTTACAACCCCTTCTTATTTTCATCTACACTCTGCAGATCACGCATTTTATACATTTTTATCAAAACTAAAATCAAAAAGCTTAATAATAAACATTTTAGTTTAAAATCAATTCCAATTGAGACTATTGTTCTGTATATTTATATTTTTTAATGCATACTTTTACATTTAATAGTCAAAAAATAAGCAAATAAATGCTAAAAATGAACAGAGTTAGAAGTTTTATTTAAAAGCTTTTCCCAAACACACCCCATAGTCAGAGAGTTGAGATTTCTCGCAAATTCAAGGTGCAAAGCATAATAAGGAATAAGTTGTTTGAAAATTTCAGAAATGGGGGCAAGCAAAACTGAAGGAAAAAATTATTGGAATATTGGGTGGCATGGGTCCGGAGGCTACGGCTGAACTTTTCTTTAGAATTGTTAAAGAAACCCCAGCTGAGAGAGACCAAGACCACCCTAGAATAATTGTAGACAACAACCCGAAAATACCGGATAGAACAGCTGCAATACTCGGTGAAGGAGAAAGTCCTTTACCGGAAATGATTAAGACAGCTAAAAACTTGGAAAGGGCGGGAGCGGATTTTATAGTGATGCCTTGTGTCACCGCCCACTACTATTATGAAGATTTAAGGAAAAGTGTAAAAATTCCCGTCTTAAACATGATTGAGTTAACTGCACAAGCTATAAGAGAGGAGTTCCCAAATGTTAAGAAGGTAGGTTTTTTAGGAACAACTGGAACTGTTAAAACCAAAATTTTTGACGAACCATTGAGTAGGGTTGGCGTAAAAGTGGTTTATCCGTCTGATGAAAACCAAAAAAGGATCATGGAGGCAATCTACACTTACATAAAGGCTGGAAAAATTCTAGAAGGGAGAAAAATTGTGATTAAAGAGGCTAACCATTTAATTGATGTAGGCGCCGATGCAGTAATCTGCGGGTGCACGGAAATATCTCTAGTCTTGAAGGATGGAGACATAGCTAAACCAGTAATTGACCCGCTGCAAATCCTCGCTCGCAGTGCTGTTATGGCTGCTTTGGGGAGGGCCTATATCCTAAAAGTTTAGGGAATATGTGCACTATTTAAATAAGGCAGCATAAAACCTTATACTAAATCTGAAATGGAAAATGGAGGAAAAAGAAACGTTTGAAGGCTACACTTCAAAAACTCCGAAATCCAAAGCCTTGCACGAACGTGCTCGGAAGGTTTTGCCAGCAGGAGTCTCGTATTCGATAAGACACTTTGAACCCTATCCCTTCTACACAGCTAAGGCGAAAGGAAGCAAACTTTACGACGTTGACGGAAACGAGTATATCGACTTTTGGCTTGGACACACAGCCCTTATCCTCGGGCATAGTCCATCCGCTGTTGTTAAAGCTGTCAAAAAACAAATTGAAAATGGGACGCACTACGGCACAGCGCATGAGCTTGAAATTGCCTTAGCAGAGCAAGTTGCAAAAATGATTCCGACCGCTGAAATGATTCGGTTCACCAATTCTGGAACAGAAGCCAACATGTATGCTGTACGCCTTGCCCGAGCATACACTAGAAGAAATAAAATAGCAAAGTTTGAAAGCGGATGGCACGGAGGCTATGACGCACTTCACGTTGCCGTGAAACCTCCATATGACATGCCAGAGTCCGCCGGCTTAACACCTGGCGCATTACAAGACACTGTGATTTTACCCTTCAACAATCTTGAAGGCGTCAAAGAAAAGCTGAAGGGCATTGAAAAGAAAACCGCCGCAATAATCGTCGAACCAGTGCTCGGCGTGGGCGGAGCCATTCCAGCAGAAAAAGAGTTTTTGAAGGGAATTAGGGAACTCTGCAACGAAAACGGAATACTACTAATCGTTGATGAGGTAATCACTGGTTTTCGGTTGGCTCCGGGTGGGGTGCAGCAGTATTTTGGCGTAAAGCCAGACATAACAGTTCTTGGAAAAATTTTGGGAGGAGGCTTCCCCATAGGCGCCTTCTGCGGACCAGCAGAAATCATGCAAAAAGTTGACCATCTCCGCTATCAAAGACCCCAATTCTCCTTCCACGGTGGAACCTTCACAGCAAATCCGGTTACGATGACAGCTGGCTTGACAACACTGAAAATTCTTGAAGATGGTCAATTAATAAATAGGCTGAACAGGCTGGGAGACAAAATAAGGGAAGAGTTGAAAGAGATCTTTGAAGCTAGCGATGTGGATGTGCAGGTTACTGGAACAGGCTCCTTGTTTGATGTCCACTTTACAAGGGAGGAGGTTAAAGAACCCAAAGCCACCTTTAGGGCTGACAGGAAAAAACTTGCAGAATACCACTTAAAACTGATTGAAAACGGTGTTTTCTTTTTGCCAACCCATAACGGTGCTTTAAGCACAGCCCACACTAAAGCTGACATCCAAAAACTGTTTTCAGAAACGGAAAAGTTTGCTAAAAGCTTGAAGTAACGCCTCTACCTCTCTTACTTTTCTCTGGATTTAGCATTAACTCAGCCTTTTTCAAGTCTAATGGCGTGTTAATGTTGAAGAACATTTTAAGCTCTGAATCCAGCTGTTGCAAAACAAGAGTGGAAATGTAGCGTATTCTTTGCAGCCTTTCAATCATGGAACGCATGTCAAGCTTTCCCTCTTTTAAAGCGTTTTCAGCAGCCTCTAACGCTGGTTTTACTTTGTAAGCTGCGTGTAAAGGCTCTACGTAGCCGTTAGGCCAGCGGGGGATAACCGCATTTTTTCCTATGCAAAGGTCTAAGAGAAGTGAAAGGGCGTCTCTGGAAACTAGTGGCGCATCGCATGGAAGGAGAAGGGCGTATTCGCCAACCGCTAATTCAAATCCTGTTAAAGCTCCTACAAGGGGGCTCTGCAAGTTGCTTTTGTCAATGGCAACTTTAACATTTGAACTTAAAACCTTAACGAATTTTTCAGCTTGCTCCTTCGAGCTTACAACAACTATTTCCTCTTCAACAATGCCATTTACGGCGTCTAAGACATGCCTTATAAGCGGTTTATTCGCTAATGGAACCAATCCTTTATCGGAGCCGAATCTTCTGGAAAAACCTCCAGCTAATATTATTGCCGACTCATCCAAGATTAGCTCTTTCCTTCAAGGCTTATTGCTGCATATGAAAGCTTTTAATGTTCTATTTAGATTTTGCCAGCGATGACAATGCCTCCGCAATTATAAACAAGCCTATAAGCACAAGGATTGTCTGCCAAAGGGGTAACGCGTAACCCATTAAAGCGGTTCCTCCGAAAATAAGGGCAATTATCCCGATGAATAGGCTGAACTTGCTTAGCCTCATTCCAAACCCTGTTCTAGCCACATTTAACCCTATTAAAATTAGCCCAACTCCTAAAGCGACGTAGGCTTCCATGGAAACACCATAATATTCGCTGGCAATCCAGCTTAATCCAATCCAGACGAAAAACACGCCCCAAGCCAGAGAAGTTAAAGCCACGCTCTTATTCAAACCAGCCACCGCCTAACAGTTCGCCTTAAAATCATATAAAATTAACTGTAAACATAGCGCGTAAACCACGGATATTTCGTGGAGGGAATATCGAATATACAAATAGCCACGTTAAACTGTGTAGAGGAGCAGCCCATGAATTCTGAAATTAAGGAGCTGAACCGTATAATATGCAGACAATGCGACGAAAAAGACTATGAAAAATGCAAAAGCTGCCGGGTATACCAGCTGGTAAACAAGATAATGGCGCAGTAAACCATCTGCTAAAGTTTATCGATTTTGGCTGCAACCTCGTTTAATATGCGTGTGAAGGGGTGCTCTGGCTTGTCGTGGACAAAGATTATTTTTCCTTCTGCTCTTGAAACGTCGCAGAAGCATGGAATAACCCCTAAGAGAGGAACTTCGTAGGTGTCTTTCACCATCGCTTGCAGTTTATCCTTTCCACTTCTCAAGGCATCGTCGTACAAAACTTTGTTTAACACTATTTCGGTTTTCTTTTCAAAAAGGTCGTAAAGATCCCGCAGCATCCGCCTTGTTCCTTCAACATCTGAATTGTCAAGGGTTGTAGCCACAATCACGATGTCGGCGCTTACAATGGCGTTTATTGAAGAATATTGCAGTCCAGGGCTTGTGTCAAAGATTACATAGTCAAAACCCTTAGCGTTTAATAAGGAGTTTCTGAGGGAGAGAAGTCTCCCAAGAGCACGCATTTCCCATTTCCTATCCTTTGACGACATGTCCCTTATGGCTTCCACTGAAGGGTTAGCCAAACCCACAAAAAATTTTCCCTGGTTGGCTATTCGGTCACTTAAATCTATTAAGGCCTTGTCTATTTCGCATATTCCGTTGAGGTAATCGTTAAGCCAACACTCCGCCTTATCAATTTTTAACAGCGCAGAGAGGCTTGGCGCCCTAAAATCCAAATCCAGGAGACACACTTTTTTACCATGCTTAGCCAAGGTTACGGCTAAATTTGTTGAAATGAGGGTTTTTCCAGTCCCGCCCTTGTAAGAGTGAACTGTCACCATTTTACCCATGGCCTTCACCCTTGCCCTTCTTTCTCTATGTAGAAGTAGGCTTTTCGCCCGTGTCTCTCCTTTTTAAGGTATCCCATAATAACCAGCTGGTTTAGGTAGGCGCTTTCCACAGCCCTTGCCCTACGGGTTTGCTGGGCAACTTCGTCGGCTGTGGCGCGGCCAAGTCTGCAGACGGCCATGGCTGTTTTTCTAAGGTGGTCTGGCATGGAGAGAAGTGTCATAACGTCCAACGGGGCTTCTGAAGGAATTGGCTGGATATCTCGTCTTCCATGCTTTTGAAGTTCAATCATAACTTCCATTTTCTCGTTTAGCCTTTCAAGGTTTTCCCTGATTTTCTCAAGTATTTGAAGGGGCTTCTTTCCAAGAACCTCCTTGTCTGCCAATGCCTTTTCCCCTGTTGTGTTTTACGTGTGTACATATGCTAGTGGGGGAAAGTGTTTATTAAGTCTTACGAAACAGCTATAATGATTCACAAACAGATATAGACTTACTCAAAAACTAAAATCCAGATGGAAAATCAGTCTTAGCCAGAAGCACTCCGAAGAACATTACAGCCAGCATCATGAATATGAATAGGAAACCTGCATATTGAGATGCTGATATTGCTGAGGCTATCATTTGTTCAAACATTGTTGCTCAAAAATTAAAAAGAATTTTTAGAATAAAAGGAGTGTTTCAATGTCGAAAATATTACGAAACTGGAATTTTGCGTCGGGGCTTGGCTTTTAATAAGGCACTGGAGCTCTGTTTCTTGCCTCTTCAATTATTGGCAGAACCTGTTTCAGCTCTTTGAAGTGTTTTAGAACTGTTATGCCCCTTTGAGTTATGGCGTAGACAACGCGTCTTTTGCCAACGGTTCTCTCTTCGACAAGGTTCTGTTTAATCAGAAAGTCAAGGTACTCCTTCAAAACACTGCAGTTCACATTAGCTTTATACATGATGTGAGTTAGCTTTAATGGGCCCCTATGGGCTAGCACCTTAAGGATGTCGATATACATTTCAAGCTTGGATCGTCTCATCATCCAAACCCCTTTGCCATATTTTCCCCAATTTTATATAAAGCTTTTATGGATTCAAACTACGTCTTTTTCCTCTTTAGTCTCCATTAGTAGCCCCTTTTCGCTTGTACTCGTTTTAACACGTTTATTCTATTCTGAAATGCGGTGACAAGGTCGTCTAACAATATTTTTTGAAAATCCGTCGACAAACCCTTAAGGTTTTCGTTGAAAACTTCAGCCATTTTCGCTTTTATTTTCCTCCTCTGCTGAGAGGTAATTTCATGCTTCAAGGATTTTCCTCCAATTTACGAGACAAAATAAGCCAAGCATATTTAACTAACTTATGAACCCAAAATCTAGATTCAAAATCCACATTTTTAGCGCAGAAAACGCTGTCTACTGTTAAATTTGATAGCCTCCCCTCTCTAGATTTTCCGCCTTTTAAGTGGAAAATGAACGATTTTCAAAAGCCATTTTCGCCTCCCCCTTCCTCTCTAGTTTTTCAGCATGCTTAAAAGGGAAAGGCTTGGGCATGCCTATGTTATACAATGTAAAGGTGCACTGAATGGGTGTGAAAGCCTTTTCCAGGGATTTTTATGCTCTTGGCTGGGTTAAGCCCTTTCAATGGGTAGTCGTGAACCAGTATCCTTGTGTCTTTTGAGCATTCTATGGCAATTTTTTCTGAGAGGCTATCAATTATCGTGGGGAAAGGATACACGTACATTATGCTAAACTTTGACAGGTCAACAGTGAAAACGTCGGCGCAAACAACATCCACCAAAAAGCCCACCACGGAATTTTTCGCCCTCCAACGGGCAAGCATAGCTAAGTCTGGGTTGATTTCAAAGCCTACGCAGTAAATCCCAAACTTTTCAGCCGCCCTTATCAGCACTGTTCCGTCTCCACAGCCGAGGTCGGCGAAGACTTCTCCAGGCTTGACTTCAACCATGTTTAGGGCTGCGTCCACCACACTAAGCGGGCTTGGAAGATATGGAAACTCTAAAAGTCTCCTAACAAACGCAGCCTCAATTTTGTTGCTCATTTCTAAAATAGAATATGTGAAACTTTTTATTTTTCAACTTTCCCTTATCTTATTGCCGGATGATGAGAAGGCATTAGGTTGACTAAATGGATGAAATCTCAGAGTTACTCGGACGGCAACGGATGAGAAACTTTTAAGGTTTAAGGAATAGATTATATGTCAAGGAGTGCTTGTTGTTGGGTGATGGGGTTTAGGGTTGTTTGGCTTTCATGGTTGCTTTCTTAATTTTTGTGAAATAGACGATGAGAGCGGCTCCACCTATTGTTGCTGCTGTTGCGGCTGCAACCCATACTTGTGGGAAAGGCTCAGTTTGGGATGAGGATCCGTATCCAATGGGCGTGTACCGCAGAACTCTGCCTCCCACAATCACCTATAGCGTGTCGTTTATGACAGCTATACCTAAACCATAGCCGCGGGCTGGCATTATAGGGCCCATAGCCCATGTGTCTGTTTCTGGATCATATACTTGATTTAGGTCAAAGGTTGGATATCCGCCCATAACATAAATTCTTTTGGGCGCATAAATGCCTGTGGTTGCGCCGGTGGCTGCACCCCGACAGGGATTGGGAATGGGAGCTCCAAAACCCCATGTGTCTGTTTCCGGGTCATATATTTGGGTTAGTTTGCCGATGGGACTACCCCCTATAATGTATATTTTGTTGTCTATAACGGCAGAAGCATAGGCGCAGACCTTAACTGGTGGCGGCGTTTTAGAAGCCCATGTATCGGTTTCTGGATCGTAGACTTCAGTTACGTTGGGAACAGTGGAAGGCATATTGGGGTTAAAGGGTTTGCTTCCCCCCTATCACATAGATTTTGCCGTTAACAACGTGGGCACATATGTTCTCTCTTGGTGTGGGCATCAGCCTTTTTGTTTCCCAAGTATCCGTCAATAGATCGTAAACTTCGTTCACTCCGGTAACCCCGTCATCGGAACCATCACCTCCACCTATGCAATAAATCTTATTCTTATAGACGGCTATTCCAAAACTTGCCCTTGGGGTTGGCATAGGCTTTCTCAAAGTCCAATTATTTGCAGCCGGATCATACTCTACATTAGTGCTAAGATAGCCACCCTTGCCTGTACCTCCGATTACATATATTTTTCCATCCACAACAGCAACCCCGGGCCCCAACCCACTATCAGGCAAGTCAGCCATGATTTTCCAAGAATTCTCAACCGCTTCAGCATAGAAAAACCGAAAAGTTGAGAAGGGCAACGAAATAACTAGTATTACAATGAATAACCGGACAATTCTACTCATAGATAAAACTTTTCGAACCATTTTCCACTACCTTCCTTTTTCATGTGCATGGAAACTCTGAAAAAGTTTATCTGATTAAATTAAAAAGTTGTTCCTAAAAATAAATTTTCCGACAAAAATAACCCTAAGGCAAAAGCTCCCAAGTTGAAAAATTCACAATACAGCCTGTTCTATTAACAACGTTTAATAGAATTTTATAGGCATAGGCTGTTAGGTTATTGTTAGCTGTTCGATATCTCGCGGATAATATGTGATGAGTTCGCAGCCCTCTTTTGTCACTAGTATTGTGTCGGAGTGGCGGAATCCGGCGAATCCAACTTCGTATATGCCGGGCTCGCAGCTTACCACCATTCCAGCCTTTAGCTTTTCTTTGTTTCCCATGTCAAGCCATGGAGGTTCATGTCCCTCTAAGCCCAGTCCATGTCCAGTATGGTGTTTCACGAAGTGGATTAGTCCAGCTTTTTTGAAAACATCCATTGAAGCCTTGTCGACTTCGCTGCATTCCACGCCTTCTTTCATTTTTTGGATAGCTGCCTCCTGGGCTTTTGTCATAGCCTCGAAGTAACGTTTCTGTTTGGCGGAGGGCTTGCCCACAATCATGGTGCGTTCAAGCTCGCAGCTGTAGCCGCCTATTTCAACGGCTGCCTCGACTATTACGACATCGCCGCTCCTGATTCTGCGCCGTGTTCCAATGGCGTGGGGGATGGCGCTCATCTCGCCAATTTGCCCCCTAAAACCTGCGGAAACCGGGAAAATATTTCTCAAAGGCTCGAAATCGACGCCTAAAGTCTTTTTCATTATGCTCGATGCATCCAACGAAGCGGCTAGGGCTACTTCCACATCCCAAGCGCCTTCAGTAGTGTATTCTTGCAGCAGCGAAACTGCCAAATTCGCCCATTTAGCGCTTTCCCTTATGAGGGAGACTTCAGCCGGCGACTTGACTAAACGCATTTTCGGCACAAGGTCAGCCATATCAATAAACTTAGCCTCAGGAAGCTTCTGCGTTATAGGCGGCCCCTTATACCCCCACATGCCAGCGGCTCCAGCCTTGTTGTCTATGCCTATACGCTTTTTCGCCAGCCCCATTTCCTTGAGGAATTCTGCGAAATGTTCTATGGGATGCTTTTCGCCAGGATAGTCCAAGTAGGTTTTAACATCCTCGATAAGCCTTGTTTTCAACGGGATGTGGTCCTTTTCCAGCAGAGGTCCCATGAAGGTTATTTTTCCATCTAATGGAATGATCAGTGCTACTGGTCTTTCAGTGGATATGAAAGAGTAACCCGTCAAGTAGAAAATGCTTGTGGCGTTTGTCAAATATAAGGCGTCAAGCCTCCTTTTCTGGAGAACTTTTCTGACGGCTTCTATGCGCTTTCTGTATTCGCTTTCGCTTATGATAAGCTTCATAAACAGTTTCTCCTCCCTTTAAAGACTGGTATTTTTGTTGGCGCGGTTAAATGCTTTTCCAAAATTGGGTTAGGCTTTTAAAAGCTCAATCCTGTAAAAGGGTAGTTTGGCGGTAAAATTTGGCAAAAGCCTCCAAGGAGCTTGACCCAACAGTTTTGGAATCTGCTTTGAAGGGAAAAACATTGATTGTTTATTGGTATCTTCTTCAACAGCCAAGCCGCAGCGTCGGCGTCCGCGAGGTTCAAAGAGCCCTAAACCTTTCCAGCCCAAGCATAGCGGTTCACCACCTTGAAAAACTGGAAGAGTTAGGGCTTGTCAGGAAAAAGCCAACAGGCGAATATGTGTTGGAGGAAGAGGTGAAAATTGGAATTTTACGGTTTTTCACCCGTATGGGCCGTTTTATGGTTCCCCGCTACCTATTCTACTCGGTTCTCTTTACAACCATGCTGACAACCTATGTAATCATGTGTGTTTTGGGTTTTGTTTGGCCAAACTTTTACGCCTTAATGTTTGGACTTATAGCCGCGTTAGCTTTCTTGTTTGAAACCATCCGCGTTTGGAGGGCGAAACCCTTTTGAAACCATTGCATAATGGTGTTCTAAAGTTTAGATTTAAAAAGCTGAAAACCATAACCAGTTCATGGAGGCGAAATCTCTGAACAAGAGTCTGCTTTACACGTTAGCTGCTGCAGTTCTCGGAGTTCTGTTGGTAGCCACTCCACTGTTTGTCCTATTTAACGATGGAACCAAAGACCCCTATGCAGCGTTTCTTCAATCCCGTTCTAAAAGCGTAGAAGAACTTGAAACCCTTTACGGGCTTCAGACTGCGGGATCCATTGACCCAAAGGCTTTTGTAATGTTCGTAGTAGGTTTTGCAACCGCAATATTTGCCTATCTTCTCGTTAAGGCTAGGTTTTCGCATTAGCATTTTCTGTTGGCGTTGGTTTTAGGGTTTTTCTTGCGAAGGTTATGTAGCCAGTGTGCGCCGTCATAAGCGTCTGGGGTCTTGTTTTGCCCCTTTCTGTTTGCATTTCCCGCATCAAACATTCGACGGTTTCTATGTCTATGAACCCGTTTTCCTTCAACGCTTCCACAGTTTTAACCACTTGATCTATTGTGGGGCTGAAGGAAACCAGTGTTCCACAAGGCTTCAGCGCCTTATAAGCGTGGGGGACGACAAGCCAAGGCGTCGCCATATCCAATATGACGGCGTCCAAGTTGGCTTCATCTATGCCAGCCGTAACATCCTTATTTTTAAGCTCTACAAAATCCGCTAAGCCAGCCCGCCTAATGTTTTTCTCAGCGGTCTCAAGGAATTCGCTTCTAACTTCGTAGCTGTAGACGCGGCCATTCGGCCTAACAAAATGGGCTAGGGCTGTTGTCAAAGCGCCTGTGCCTGTTCCAGCTTCCACGATGCGGCTGCCCGGGCCTATTCCGCTGAAGATTGTGATTAGGGCTATGTCTTTTGGATACATTATTTGGGTTCGCCTAACACTTTTCATTATATAATCGCGGAGCAGAGGCCTTAAGACTGTAAAGGGAACGCCGAGGCTGCTTATAACGGTTGAACCGTACTCTTTCCCAATTAAGTCGTCAAGCTTTATGAAGCCCTTATGGGTGTGGAAAGTTTTTCCAGCCTCAACTTTTACGAGGTAAGTTCTCCTTTGGTCCAAGTATAGGAGCACGTATTCGCCTTCCATTATTTTCTGGTTTGACAAGGTTTTTCACTACGCCGCTTTTAAGGCGTGTATTTGAAGGGATGCTTTGCCCTATCCTTATTCTCTATGAGCTCGTCTATAGTGGGTCTTCCTTCTATGGCTTTTCGGATGGCGTGGCGCATAGCCTTATAATTGTTTATGTAAACGCGCTGCCGGTCCACGGCTGACGGGTGGACGAAAACGTTTGCGATTATTATCAAGTCTTCTGCTGCGTCTTTTGGTATTGTGCCGTCTGCAACACTGTCCACCACGGCTTTGGCAACCGCCGTTTGGGCTGGTCCATAAACTAGGCTGGCTTGGCGCATGCTGGTTATCGTAACCGTGGGAACAATCAACGTTACTGGTTTAACAGCCAAGTTTGGTTCTAGTATGGCTAACAACGGCTCATGTCCGGGGGTAGGCGTAGCCTTCGCCTTGACAAAGGCTGCACCAACCGGGCCGTCTTTTCTGCCTATCACAAGGTCTATGTGGGCTACCTCCACACCTGTTCCAGCCAAGGCTTCGACTATGCGGAGGTTAAAGTCTTTGATGGTTTCTGGGGTTATGTCAACCGCCATAAACCGCTGTTCTAAGGGTTTTTCTGCAACCTCGAAGGTTAAGGGTTTAGGCTCTATTTTGCCGATTTTTTCAAGGTCTAAGCGAAGTTCTTCTCTTGCCTCGTAGGTTAGTTCTCCGCCAACGCTTAACGGCAGCCTAACAGGGCCAACCTTAATTTTCATCATGTTTAGGGCTGCTTTTGCGCCGACGGGGCCGCTTCCGGCGATGATGCGGGCTATTTTCTGAACCTTATACTGGAGTTCTCTAGCCCTCTGAAGCTCGCCGTTTTTTATGTGGTTGTATATTTGAACCCAGACGTCTGGTATGACGTTGGCGCTGGCAAGGATGGCGCCTGAACACCCCGCAGCTAAAGCAGCAACAACCACTTCGTCGTGTCCGCACAAAACATTGATTTTGTCTCTGACCTTTTCCAGCACCGCCAGCACATAGCTGAGTTGTCCGCTGCTGTCTTTTAACCCTACAATGTTTGGGATTTGCGCCAAGTCTTCCACCATTTGCCATGTTAGCTGCACGCCAGTGCATTGGGGAATGTTGTAGAGGATTATGGGTATGTCGGCTTTGCTTGCAATTGTGTCGTAATGCTCGTAGACTCCGCGGTCTGCTGGCTTCAGGTAGAAAGGTGTAACAATCAAGGCGGCGTCGGCGCCCACATCTTTCGCGTATTTTGCCATTTCCAAGGCTTGGTCTGTGCCGCTGGCTCCTGTTCCAGCGACCACTGGAACTCGCCCGTTAACCTCGTCCACCACAGCGTTTATTACTTGTTTCCGTTCTTCCACAGTCATGTTCACAAACTCGCCTGTGGTTCCGCATGGAACAACTCCGTGGACGCACAATTCTATGCAATGATTTACGAGGAAACGCAGTCTTTCCACATCAACGGCTTTTCCGTCATCGGTGAAAGGCGTAACCAGCGCGGGCATGATTCCTTCTGGTTTAAACATGTTTTCTCCTCTTGGAATACCATAAATGTTAAACAATTTAAACCTTTGAAAATAGAGTAGGCTGTTCTATTGGGAGGATGCATGTTTGAAAGAGGAAAGAAGAAAACTTCTAATCAGCGAGAAGAGGCTAGAAGAGGTTAACGCTTTGCTGCTGCGGGAAGACAACCTCTTGGTGAATGGTATTCTGGAGATGATTGACAAGTATGGCGGAGTGGAGGAAATTAACCGAAAAGCCAGAGAAAACAGCCAACTGGAAAACCTCATGAAGCGTCTTGAAAAAATAAAGTCTCCGTTTCTGAAGGATGTTGAATGGCTCATTAAACAACAGTATAAAGAAGCCTTCATAAGCATACCCGAATACAGAAGAAAAATTTTGGGGAGAAAGGCAGATTCCATCAAGTTTGACGAGGCTTACGCGGTTACGCTTGAAATCAGCGCGTGCAACTTTTTCCCATGGCTTGTTGAAGAAGCGAAAAAGGCGATTAGGCAGCGAGACCTCATGCCAGCCCGCTACATACGGGTGCGGTCCATGAAAGAGCAGGTGGAAGACGGCGACATTTTGGCTTTTGCAGCAGCCATGCAAGTCATTGGAGCTTCGTACGTGCAGACTTTGGACACCAAGGGCACCATGCCTGGCTCCGACGGGAAACCAATAAACGTTCACTTGGGTGGACCGGAGACTATAACGGGTTATTTTGGCGGCGTCGGTGTTCCAAACGAGTATGCCCTAAAATGGGTTGAAGAGTACCTCCACTATTACACGGAGTACGGTGTAAGGCAGGTTTTAAACACAAACGCTGGAACCGTTTTGTTGGGGTATTTGCTGCACAAGCTTGGAGTAGACATAGAATTCAAAATTTCAGTTTTCCTTGGAGCCGATAACCCCTATTCAATCTTGTGGATTCTCGTGATGGCGAAACTTTTTAGCAGAGAAGACGGCACAACACCGCTGGTTGGATTCAACCTTTCCAATTCCGTGGACAACCGTACCATTGAGCTTTCCGCTTATATACGCAAAGCTTTTGGCTTCGAGGATGTTGTGCGCATAGAACACCACATAACAGAAGCCTACAAAAGCATTGTCCGCCAACCCTACGACCGCCTAGGCGAATTACTGGAACTGGCAGACCACGTGAAAAACATAAGCGCCAAACACGAAGGAGCACCGCCAGAAGTGGAGAAAACCTGCCAACACCCGTCGGACATACTGGACTACTTCCTGCCGAAAAAAGAGATTTTGGAAAAGGGGCTTATGCCAAAACTGTTGGCAAACTATCTGGACAAGCATGACGCCGTAAACAGAACAGCAAAAGCCCTAACAGAGAAAGGCTTAACCTTCCTAGTAGCCCAAAACCTCCATAAAAAAGAGTAAAAGGGGAAAAAGCTTCACCAGTAGCTCTTAGGCCTTCGGAGCACCAGATAAGCAGTCGTAGCCACAAAGAAAACTGTCACAACAGCCAAAAACACCATAGCAGTCCTTACGTTGTCAAGCTCACTTTTAACTCCTTTAAGAGACTCATATTCCTGCTTGAACTGCCAGTAGGTTTGGTTAAGGCTTAAAAGCTCATCAGTTGTTAGATTTTTTCCAAAGCATTCCCTGAAGGTCTGGTTTAACCCGTCGAGAACATCACGCAAGTTTGCAAGCTGTTCCTCAATTGATTTAAGGTAAACATTTTCAATGCGCGTCATAGTAAAACCTAGGGTTTGCTGGAAAGGGTATGAGTGTTCAATTCCAAGCTCATCTTTAACTGTAGCGTTGTAATCAAGGTAAATCTCCCCGTAGGTAATGCCATAAATGTGTTCTGGCACAAAAACTTGATGTGGATATACAACCGGATTGGCTTTGGAAAGCGGGAAGTTGCCAGACACGTTGCTGTAAATTTCAATTTTTTCGGTTCCGTTTAAGAACCCGTATATGGTTATACGCACGGTTTTAACGTGAACTGTGGAAACGTCAGATGTTAAACTTAATGCAACCGAGATGGAGCTGGTTGGCTGAGCCCTCGATGTGGCGTTAACTTGAACTTTTATGCCTGGAATCTTCGAATCCAAAAAGGTCTCCATAGCGCTAGTTTGAGTTTGCGTTTTGGCGGTGCTTATTAAGGCGAGTAATAGAGTTAGACACGCTACCAGCACTATTACTTTTCTATTCATATTATTCCCTCACCTAAATTTAATTGTCGATAATTTTGCAAGTTTTATTTAACGCTTTTAAATTCTTCTTTTGTTATTTGCTGTTTTTTGGCTGTTTCTTTTTTAAGAATTATGTTTATTTTCGACTATTTTATTGAACGTATAAACCGTTGGTACATGTATATGAAGTAGATAAGCGCAAAAAATGTTAGGGCTATTTCGAAGGCCAGAATTGCCGGATTGTTTTCCACTGCCATGAAGTAGCCGTGTTGGAGGATGTCGGTGAAAACTAGGATTTGGAGGAATATGGCTCCGCCTAGACAGCTTAAGCCTAGGCTGTGGATGAGGATTTGGAGGCGGCGGTCTATTTTGGTTGCAGCCTTCATCTTTATCGTGTGTATTAAGATTTGATGCTTCAACTTATAGGTTACGAATCCCAAGACACGACGGAGCCTTATGATTATTTTTCCAAACCCAAACTCAAAATTAAAATTCACCGAAAATATAGAGGGGGCTACCCGTATTGGCGAGAAAACAAACCAATAAATGTAGGGTTTTAGACTGCTTCAAGCTTGCTGATGGCTTCCCTAACCACTGCAACGGATTTTTCCAAACGTTTCCGCGTTTCGGGCAAAAGCTCAAGCTCCAAAATTCGCTCCACCCCGTTTCTGCCGAGAACAACGGGCACACCTATGGCAACATCCGAAAACCCATACTCGCCTTTAAGATAAGTGGAAACGCCCATGACACGGTTTCTGCCCCTTAAAATGGCGTCCACCATGATGGCGATGGCTGCGGCTGGCGCGTGAACTGTTGAGCCTTTGAGGCTTATGACTTCCGCGCCAGAAGTTATTGTCATGTGGATTATTTTTTCTATCTGCTCCTTTGATAGGAGGCGCGTTATGGGGATTCCAGCCACAGACGCGTATTCAGCCAATGGAACCATGGAGTCGCCATGTTCCCCTATCACCAAAGCGCGGATATCCTCCCTTGAAACGTTCAATTCTAAAGCGATATAAGAACGGAAACGCAGCGTGTCAAGTATGTTGCCCATGCCGAAAACGCGGTTTCTCTCAAAACCAGACTCTTTGTACGCCACATAAGTCATGACGTCAACGGGGTTCGTCACCATCATGATTTTGCAGTTTGGCGCGTATTTCGCAACTTCATGCACAATGGATTTCACTATCCCAGAGTTCTTTTTAATCAAGTCCAGCCTAATCATGCCCGGTTTTCGTGCTTCGCCAGCAGTTATTATCACAAGTTCCGAGCCTTTCATTTGGCTGTAGTCGCTTGTTCCAACAATTTTCCCATCAAACTCTAAGGCTGGAGCGGTTTGCATCATGTCCAAGGCTTCGCCTTTCGCCAAATTCTCAAAAACGTCAATTAAGACAACATCGCTTATCCTATACCTTAAAATGTTGAAGGCAGCGGCGCTTCCAACACGTCCAGCGCCGATAATGGTTATCATAACATTATGGTGAAGTTTCCAAAAAGATATAGTTAACGGTTTACTGACGCTTGAAGTTTAAAGCCCATACTTTTTACCCTTTTCTGCAAGCACTATTTGGCTTTTTGTGTCTCGCATAAACTTGGCGAAAAGCTCAGCGTTTTCTGTGTGCACTGGAAAAATTTTCTTTGCGTTTATCTCTTTTAGGGAAGCCTTCAGCCTCAAGGGGGTCATGTGTCCAGAAACATGCACATGATATTGCGGCAAGCCATAATGCCTAAGCCAGTTTACAAGCCTTTCAAAATCTATCTCCATCTCCTCGTTGAAGGGCTCAGAGGATGAAAACACATAACAGCTTCCGGGTTTGGGTTGAATTTCCACAAGCTGTTCTAAATCATACAATGACATGGTTAGGATTAAGCCTTGCTGGCGCTTCGAAACTTGTTCGGCGTCAACAATCTTGTCGGGGTATAGCTCCATGATTTGCTTCTCCCACGTGTGCATCCGCTCCTTCGACTTTCGAAAAATCAGAATGCCTTCATCACTCAGCCTTGGAATACAAAGCCTTTTGTCGATGCTTAACGCTTCCATCAAGTAGGCTTGCCTCAGTGAAACAGCCAAGCAACGGTTGTTCTTCAAGGCTGCTCGATAAAAAGAGTTAAGCCTATCCGCATCTGTGTAGGCGAACTCTGCAAGCACTAAGCCCTCTGCTTGGCTGACAATATGGTTCAGCTTGGCTTCAACCTCCTTTTCAGATGAAACCGAAACACTTGTCATGTTAGTAGCCTCGCAGACAACAGCCACGGGTTCAGCAGCCTTCGCCTGCTCCACAAACTCACGGGTCATTTCGCCTTTTGCACCGTGGTCCCTAAAGTCTCCCGTGTAAACAACAACCCCATTTGACGTGTGAATAATGAAGCCGTAGGCACCAGGCACAGAATGGTCCACATGAATAGGTTCAACTTCCAAACCGTCAACCTTGACAGTGTCCCCCGTTCTGAAAGGCTGGAAGCTTATACCTTCCACGTTGAATTCTAAATCCGTCCTCCGGATTTCGCCAAACGCCTCTAAGATAATTTTTGTTGTTTCACCACAATAGACGGGGATTTCCCTTTTCACGAAGGACAAATAGGCCGAGTGGTCCATGTGTCCATGGGATATAAATATGGCATCCACGCCTCGCGGTTTTCCATCAAATCTGTAAACGCCTTCCAACCTTGGGAGAATGCCAAGCTCTTGGAGGCTTTTCTCGCTTTTAGGCGAGAGAAACGGAGGCGAATAATACTGTTTTCTCAAGGCGAAGGACATACCAAAATCGAAGAAAACCTTTATGTCTCCATCTTTAAGGAGAATTTTGTTTCCTCCAATTTCGTTTACCCCGCCGTAAAAGGTTAAAGTTGTTTCAGCCTTAACCACCCTTTTTACCTCCTGACTGCTCCGCCTTCAGACAAATGTTGGATATAGCCAAAATTATGTGGGGGAAAACAAAAACGCTGAAAACCTTTGTGTATTTCGGCTTTCCCGCGTCCCTAACAGCCTTTATTTCTCCACCCGCGTCCAAATATCCCTTAAGAAAGCTTTTTGCAATCGTCTCTGTAAGTCGAGTCCCCGCAAAAGGCGGCGCGTAATGCCCAATATAATAGAGGAATTCAGCCACATCCCAAGCTTTGTCTCCATTCCTCGAAGCTTGCTCAAAATCCGTCAGATAGATTTCTCCATTTTTTCCAACAAGAATGTTTTCCGGTTTCGTGTCACCCAAGGCTATGTTGAGGGCGTGAACTTTCGCGAAAATCTCGCCAACTTTCTGAATAAGCTTTAATCCTCTTTCAATTTCGCCTTCATCTCTTGAACTGAAAACTCTTTTAATTATTTTTTCAAGGGTTTCTCCCTCCAGATACTCCATGAACACCAGCCTTTCGCCATGGCTTATGCTGAGAAGTTTTGGAACAGCAAATCCATTAGAGCGCAGAAACTGATTTATGGAACATTCCTTCTCCAGCCTTGGACGCCCAAGAAGGGCGAAAGTTCGTGTTCCAACAGTCCACAACGTTAACGGGAACCATTTAAAACTCGACCAATCCTTAAAACTTTTTACAACAACCATGCGCTCTTTATCGCCAACAACTGCCTTAACGAGGTAAACATCATTCAGAACACCGCCCAACTCCTCAACAGTAACAGCTGCATCTTCCTCCACCCTTAGGATTTTTCTAGCAAAATCTTCTATGCCCAGCTTGGTAGACAAGGGAACAAGCCCGTTGGCGGTGGGCACAAGCAGATACTCCTTAGGGTCTTGAAGATTCCATTCTGCCCTTAAGGTTAGCTTTTCATTTTCGAAAAACTGAAGCTTTAAGAGTAAAATTCTATTCTGTGACAAAATTCCGGGGATTTTTGGAAAAGTTCCTAGAAGAGACATGAATAAGGCTTTCTGTGCAGATTTTAAAAGGTTTGTGAAGCGAACCCTCTGGCTTTTGAAACTTTCTATAAACTCTTTTGTAATCTTGAAATATTTAGAGTCTACGTTCTCAACAACCTTTTCTTTTTCCAACTCTTTTAAGGCATTGATGTAGCCGTTCATAACAAGTTTCAAGTTTTGTTCTCGCATTTCCCTACACAGAAAATCTGATATGTTGTAATAGAGGGGTGGAAAAAGGCGGGCTCTGCTCAGCATGGCTTCATACATGAAATATTCGGGTTTTATGTAAATTTCATAGGAGAGCTCTGGAAAATCAAGCACAAGGTTTCCTAAAAGTTCGAGAATCAAACGCTTTTTCAACTTGACCTCTTCAACTTTTAAATATTGACCATCTACCAAAGGAGCATATGGAAAAATCAGATGAATGGCGAAAGCCTCACCTAAAAAGCCTTTTTCCACATCTCTTTCGAAAATCCATTTATCCACCGCATAGAAAATGACTGCCCTGCCGCCGAAAAACTTCACATAATTCATTAGTCTTGGCTTAAAACCATCAACAACCAGCAAAACCTCCAGAGGCACTTTCACATCAGAAAGGTAAGTTGCATAACCGCTGCATACGCAGATGCTGGTAATTCGGCGGAAGTTGGCAATCTGCCTACAAAAACCTCGAATTTTCTCTTCCAAATCACTGTTAAGCCACCCTTGGTGGGGAGCCAATTTTTCACCTAGAGTTTGCCGCTTCAAGAATAGTTTGTGCTTCTATGAGATATAGTTAACCCCATCAATTTTACCTTCTGAGAACGTTAAATTGGATCCTCTCCTCTATTTTTCGGAAACAACGTTAGCAATCAGCCTAAACTTTAATGTTACCGACTATTTTGCCGTAAAGCCTCAAAATTTTCAGAGCCTTCACGCCTTTTTCAGGCAAATTGTAGAGGGGTATGCTGCTTTCGCCGATCACCTTGTAGACAAGTTCAAAATCTTCTCCACCAGCCGGCACATCAACGATAGGCTTTTCCGGATGCTTCGCAGCCACTTCCAGAATAGCATTTGCGTCTTCGGGTTCGAAAAAGCAGGATTTAAGCATATTTATCACAAGGACTCCGTCAACGTTGCTGTCTCCCAAGACGAGTTCTAACACTTTGCGGTATCGGTCGGCTCTAGCGTCTGCTATCATGTCAATGGGGTTTGTGGCATCCACGCCTGGATAAAGCCTTTCAATAGCCCTCTTTGTTTCTTCAGACAGTCTTGCAAGTTTAAGGTTGTTCTGTGCAACCGCGTCTGCTGCCAATATGGCTGGACCGCCCACATTGCTTACTATGGCTATGTTATCGCCTAGCATGGGCGGCTGTTTTGAAAGGGCTAAAGCCGCGTTCATAAGGTCTTCCATGTTTTCAACGCGGATTATCCCAGCCTTTTTTAAGGCAGCGTCAAAAACTTCGTTGGAGCCAGCCATCGAAGCTGTATGGGATTTAGCTCTATAGGCGGATTCTTGTGTTATTCCGCCTTTCAAGGCGAGGATGGGTTTTCTCTTTACTATTTTTCTGGCTTCTTCTATAAATTTTCTGCCGTTTTTTACGCCTTCCATGTATAGGCATATCACTTTTGTGTCTTTGTCCTTGCCGAGATACTGCAGTAGATCAACGTCGTCTACGTCTATTTTGTCCCCCATAAAAGCGAATTTGCTTATGCCAATTTTGTAGAAACACGCCCAATCCAGTAGACAGGCGCCCACCCCGCCGCTTTGAGATATGACGGCTATGTTTCCTTTTCTTGGCACTACGTCCTGTTCAAAGGTTGTGTTTAACCCGTTAGCCGTGTTTATGACGCCCATAACAGTGTTTGGTCCCAAAATTCCAATGTCGTATTCTTCCTTAATTTTAAGCAGTTGTTGCCGCTGGTTGTCTTTAAACCCGCCAGTAATTATTAGGAAACCTTTGACTCCGGATGCTGCACTTCTCTCAACATAAAGAATGGAATCCTTGGGCGGAAGCATTACAACCGCCAGTTCTGGGGTTTCTGGTAACTCATGAAAACTTTTTAAGCCGATTTTTCCATCAACGTCGATGATGTAGGTTTTTCCCTTGAAGAATTTTTTCATGTTGTAGACAACGTTTTTAAAAAGCCATGGTGATGCTAATCCAACTTTCTCTTTAATTTTGCTTGAGCCTATTAATACAACGTTTTGAGGTTCAAAGAGAGTCTTCACGCTGAACATCGAGTTAAACCTTCAAATTTAAAGGTTGATGGAAAGAGAACATTTAGATAATCATACTCATAAATTTAACTTTCAAGCTACGGGCGTTCTATCAATTTGATGTACGCGAAAGCTGCGGAAAACGTGAAAAGGGCTGAAAAAACCAAGACGCTGACAACCATGTCTAGGGAAAAGGGTGGATTGCCCAAAAGGAAGGAGCGAATAACATCGGAGGCGTTGCTTAACGGGTTAATTCTGGCAAAAGTTACCAGAGCCATTGGAAACTTGCCCTCTTGTCCAAGCTGTTGAATTAGGGAAAACGGATAGAACACGCTGCTGCAGAAGAAAAGCAAATAATAGACCAAACCCCTAGCTGTGATGAATTTGTCAAGGCTTGAAGTGGAAACAGCTATAGCTATGCTTAAGCCAGAAATCCCCATGGCTAGGAAAAATAGGACAAGTAGAATTATGGAAAACTGTGCCAGCGATGGGAACCCAACAAAGACAAAGCATGTAGCCAAAAGCGGCGACATATAAACCATACCTCGCAGTCCTCCGGAAAGCACACGTCCAATTGCCAGCTCCCATCTGCTCATTGGTAAGCTTAACATGTACTGGTGGATTTCCCTTCGCCTCTCCATGTTTACCTCTCTTCCAATCATAAAGGCTGAGGCAAACAAGCCTGTGACGGTGAGTCCTGGTGCAAAGAAGTTAAAGTAGCTTTTAATCTGCTGGGTTATTTCGGGGTTTAGCATGCGATTGTAAACTATTGCCATTATAAATAAGTCTGCAAGGTTCATACTGATTAAGCCTGCAAGCCACCACTTGTAACGGAAAAAGTTTCTGAAATCATGCTCTAACAAGTTGATTATCTGCCGCATTACTGCCACCCTCCCCCCTCTATTCGCTTGTCATAAAGCACTATGCCTACAAAAGTGAAAAAGGCGAAAAACAACACTATTCCAAGAAGCGGCAACAACGGATTTTCAAAGGTTAAAACTGCCTCAACACCAGCGCCCCAGCGGAAAAGGTCAGAGGCGTAAGTTAAAGGGTTGAAGTTGGCAATCCAGCCGTAAAAGGGGTTTGCCTCCTTCACGATGGTTAACGGGTACATGGCGGTGCTTAAACGCACCACTAAGGCGTCTAAAACACCCATTAAAATGTCGAAGCGGTCGCTGGATTTTATAGCAACCGCCAAAGTTATACTCATGCCTGAAACTCCAAAGGCGAAAAGGAAAAGCGAGAAAAGGGCTAAAACGAGGTTGAGGGGGTTTGCAACGCCAATAACGTAAAGGGATATGCATATCAACGCGCCAACATATATGAAGGCGCGAAGTCCCCCGCCTATTGAACGTCCCAAAACCAGCTCCATTCTGGTAACTGGCAAACTAAGCAAATACTCGAAGACTCCATGTTCCGCCTCTTCGTAAATGTCAAATCCTATGAATACTGCTGCCGAATAAAGCGTCATTGCAGCTAATCCGCCGACATAATAGCGGAAATAATCCTCGATAACAACCATGCGGGAGGCTATAAGCCCGAAAAAAGCTATTTGGGAAACAAACCATATAGCCCTCATAATAACCATGGCTTTATACTGAAAGAATAGACGCACATCCCGTTCGACAACCAGAAAGACTTTCCTCACAGAAGGATTAGCCTCCTTCCTTTTGAGCCTCTTCAAGGGTTAATCCAGTGTAATGTGCAAAAACATCGTCAAGGCTTGGCTCACTCATATGAATGGAAGAAACCGAGGCGCCTTCCTTCATGAGCATGCCCATAATTTTTGGCACAATTTCCTCAACCCTGTTTAGGTATAGCCGTAGCGTGGAAGACTTTGTCTTGATGATTTTGACAACTTCTTTAAACTGGTTGAGCGCTTCTACCATTTTAGGCGAAGGGTTTGCTTCAAACTGGATTTCCACAACATCTCCGCCTACAATGCTGTCCTTTAACGTTTTAGGTGTGTCGCAAACCAGCAGCTTTCCCCTATGCATTATTGCAACACGGTCTGAAAGCACATCAGCCTCATAAAGCTCATTAGTGGCGAGAATTATTGTTGTTCCTTGATTGCGAAGTTCCCGAAGCATCCTCCAAACTTTATGTTTACCCACAATGTCAATTTGAGCTGTTGGCTCATCAACTATCGCTATTTTCGGCCTCTGAATTAGAACTTTGGCTATCTCAACCCGTTTTCGCATCCCACCAGAAAGGGCGTGAACACTTCTGTGGCGGAAGTTCCACATGTCCAGAGCTTCCATAATCTCTTTAACTCTACGTTTGCGCTCTTCTGCTGGTAAACCGCAGACCTTAGCGTGCCAGTTAACAATATCCCATGGAGTGCTCACCCACAACATTTTAGGCTCTTGGAAAGCCACACCCAAAAGCTCGCGCACTTTATCCGGGTTTTTCCTTACATCATAGCCTCCAACATAGGCTGTGCCTTCTGTAGGTCTAATCACAGTTGCAATCATCAGAATAGTTGTCGTTTTTCCAGCGCCGTTGGGACCTAAAAGACCGAGAATCTCTCCTTCCTCAACTTCTAGGTTGAGGTGGTCCACTGCAACAAAGTTTCCAAACTTTTTTGTTAAGTTTTCCATCCGAATTATGGGCGGCATTCCACATTCCAGACGCGAAATACACACATCTAAACGACAACTACTTAAGGTTTACGCGCCAGCAGCTCCGCCGCATGCTTTTCAGCCTTCTCAATGACCGCCTGCTCGTCCAAGGTTTTCACCTGCCCATTTTCCATCAAAATTTTCCCCTCAACTATAACCGTGTCCACGTCGCTCCCGCGGGCTGAATAAACTAAGGCAGCGCAAACATCATGTAAAGGTCTTAAATGCGGCTTCCAAAAATCAACCAATATTATGTCGGCTTTTTTGCCCATTTCCAAAGAGCCGATGCTAGCGTCTAGCCCTAAAGCCTTAGCTCCATTCAAAGTTGCCATCTGCAAAACTTCATAGGCTGGCAAAGCCCTAGGGTCTAAATACGCAAGTTTCTGAAGCAAAGCGCCAACTTTCACTGCTTCAAACATGTCCAAAGTGTTGTTGCTGGCTGGGCCATCAGTGCCTAAAGCCACATTAACGCCTAACTCGACGAGCTCTTTAATCCTTGCAGCTCCCAAACCAAGCTTCATGTTAGCCACTGGCACATAAACAACGTTCACGCCATGCTCAGCTAAAATATGCTTGTCACTGTCAGAAAGGTTGATGCAGTGGGCTGCAAGCACATGCCCCTCAAAAAATCCCAAATTATTAAGAAACTCAACCTCGCTGCAGCCGTACTTCCTTCCAAACTCCATAAACAAGTTTGCAGACTCAGCCAAATGCATGTGAACGCCTATTCCAAGTTCTGAAGCCTTATCCCTAACTTTCCTAAGCAGTTCTGGACTGCAACTGTAAGCTGCATGAGGTGCCAGCATAGTGGTTACTCTACCGTTGGCGTATCCCCTGAAATTCTTGGCAAAACTCACGCTTTCATTGAACATTTTTTCGCCTTGCTCCTTGTTTCCAGCTTCGATTATGCCTTCTGCCAAGACGCTTCTTAAGCCGCTTTCAAAAACAGCCCTTGCCACCATGTCCTCATGGAAATACATGTCCGCAAAACATGTTGTCCCGCTTTTCAGCATTTCCAAACAGCCTAAAAGCGCCCCAACATAAATGTCTTCACGGTTAAGCCTAGCCTCCAACGGCCAAATGGTCTCCGCCAACCAAGCAGCTAAAGGCTTGTCTTCGGCCAGTCCCCGAAAAAGAGTCATAGAAACATGGGTATGACAGTTCACTAACCCGGGCATGGCAACCTTGCCTTTGGCACTTATCTTTTCCTCAGCGCTCATGCCTTCAGCAGACATGCTTTTTCCAACAAAAATTATCCTTCCATCTTTTATGGCTATGGCGCCGTCTTCAATTAGGCTTCTGCCGTTCATGGGCAAAACTGCGCATCCACGGATTAAGATATCTGCCTTTTCCAAAAATGCACCCAAAACTTAGAAGGAAATGGAAATTAATAAAAGAAGCGCCGAAAGATTTTGGTTTTTGGGTCTCCGTCAACTATCGAGCAGCTTTAGTAGCCTTACAAGTGGAGCCCGTGGTTTTGTTCTTTCACCCTCTTTAATAGAGATGGCAACGCTGGCTGGGCTACGTCTTCTTCTATAGCGATTTCTTTTGAAATTCCCGTTGCGCCTATTTTCCTGCATATGAAGTTAAGGGAATCCTCTGTAAAGTTCAGGAGATTTCGCCCCTCTGAGGTAAGCTTATACACTTTCCTCGGCCTATCATTCTTCATGTCCCATTCGCTTTTCACGTACCCACTTTTTTCAAGCGCATTCAGCAAAGGATAAATGGTGCTTGGACCAAAGTACACGCCGAAGTTTTTGCGGATCTTCGTTATTATTTGGTAACCGTGCATGGGCTGGCTGCTGAGGAACTGGAGCACTATTAGGTCTAGGAGACCCTTCATGAGTTTAACCTGAACCTCTTTCGTGTTGTTCATGTTTGTTCCCTTCTAGTGTTTTTTTGTCTAACAGTTTTTCTGTTAGACTTGGATACGATATGTCCACTTTTAGACATATCTCAAGACTCTATAAAGCATAAACAAAAATATAAACCTTCATGTTCACCAAAAACATAAAAAAGCATAAACAAAGCATACCAAACGCTATTCCAAAAAACCCATAAAACATATAAACCCAACAAAAATAAGTCAAAAACAGAACACAAAAGGCAGTCAGCAAATGGAAGAAAACCTCAAAAAAGAAATTGTTCAACACATAACCAAAAACTTACTAGACATCCAAATACTGCACCTAATAAACAAACAACCAACATGGGGATACAAAATAAAAAAACAAATAGAAGCCCTTTCAGGTATAAAACTTCGCCACGGAGTCCTATATCCACTGCTAAGAAAACTGGAAAACAAAGGCTTGATAAAAAGCCAAAAACAGCAGCAAGGAAAACGCACAAAAAAGGTATACACAACAACAGAAAAAGGAAAAACATACCTTAAGATATGCTGCGATATTATAAAGGATCAAATACAAAACTAGTGCGTGATGCTTTCCTAGTCTTTAGGAGGATTTATAACACGTTCCTTTCTGATAATTGAGTGAAGTCGGATGAAGACCAAAAGTAAAACCCACATGTCTATTGAAGACATCCGAAAGATTGTTAAAAAGGATGGCGCGAAAGGCTGGAACATGGCGAAGGAAGTACTGCTGAAACAAGAAACGGACAACCCGCAACTCAAAAAAGCACTTTATTACCTCACCATAATTCCTGATTATTTTAGACCAGCCATTGTTTCATATTGTTGCCAAGTTGTGGGAGGAAACCCTGACATCACAGTGCCCACAGGTGCTTCTTTAATATTATTTGCAAAGGCCATAGGAATTCACGATGATATAATTGACAACGTTAAAAAAAGAAAGAAGCATGTTACAGCTTTTGGAAAGTTTGGCAAAGGAATAGCTCTTGTAATAAGTGACATACTTTTATTCAAAGGCTTTACCTTGCTACGGAAGAATTTAGAGCTAGGCGTTTCACCTAGCACTCTCAGTAAAATCTTGGAAACCATTGATCATGTCTGGTTTGAGCAAAGTGAAAGCGAAGTCCTTGAGCAACAATTTCGTGCAAAAGTAGATGTTTTGCCAGAGCAATGTTTAGCCAAAATTAGGAAAAGGGCTTCAGAATTTGAGGCTATCACACGTATAGGCGCGATTTTGGGAGAGGCATCTCAAAAGGACATAGAAGCATTGGCATCTTATGGACGATTATTAGGAACTGCTTCTATCTTGAGGGACGAATTAATAGACATTCTGGAAACTGAGGCTTTGAGGAATAGAATAAAAAGAGAGTCTTTACCGTTGCCTCTAGTTTATACGCTTCAAAAAGCCAGCGCAAAATCAAGTTTAATTCCTATAATCTCACAGGGAAGACTGACTAGATTAGATTTAATAAAAATAGCAAAAACTGTGGATATGTTTGGCGGTATGGATTATGTTGCAAAACTTACAGATAACGTTATAGAGGACGCATGTTCACATATTCAAAAGATCAACAATATAGGCAAATTAACACTAATAGCCAAAACCCTAAAGATAGACCAACATGAATGGAAATCTTTTTTGTATGCTATGTCCACCAACTGAACATTGACCTGGAAGGAACGTTAACTTTCTTCTTTCGAACCATAGCCTTCTCCCAAGTGTATTAGTGTTCAACACTTTATTTAAGTCTTTTGCACCCTTCCGTTCTGCAATCTGCATTAACAGTATGTACTAGTAATACCTTAAATTTAATTCACACATTAATGTCTAAAATCATAGACTAGAAATGAGAGCAACTACTTTAAGCTTCAAAAGCTTGCCCTTTACCAAAGAAAATATAGCCGTGGCCGGCTTACTTTTTAACACGCTTTCTTGGCACTATTTATGCCGTTTAATCATCAGCAGGCTTGGACAGAATTTAATTGATAGTTTTTTTGAGCAATTATGCTTAAGCATTGTATATGTAGTCACCATAGTGATCTCAGCCATTCTAGGAGCAACTTTTTTGAAAGAGAATAAAAAGTTACGAATTCTAAAAGCTTGGGTCATTTTTGGGGTTTTAACATCTCTGTCCACTGCATTTTCAGCGTTTTCCTATTCCTTACTTGAAACTATTATTATAGCATCTTCATTAGGTCTATCACTAGGCATCGCCGCTCCTCTTTGCTTAGATTTATTTTCAAAAGTAACAGCCGTTAGAAACAGAGGAAAAATAGGTGGAATTATCTTGTTTATAACATTTTCAAGCGTATTTATTCTTTATGAAAGTATTTCATCAATGGATTTGATGTTTAGTGGATTTTTGCTAGCTTTGTGGAGATTTTGGAGTTTGCCTTTGCTTTTTCTGGTTCCAGAAAGAGCAAAAACAAAAGGTGCCGTGGAAGAGCCTCACGGCTTCACTTTGGTTTTGGGGAACAAAGTTTTTTTGCTTTATTTTATAGCTTGGCTTATGTTCACTTTTATAGATAGTTTTCAAACAATTGTTATTAATATTGGAGCTAGCGAATTTTCCCTTTTTACAAAAATCATAGAACCTTGTATTGCTGGTTTTTCAGCTATCATTATTGGCGCAATTTCAGACATAATCGGACGAAGACGCGTGCTTATTTTTGGTTTTGTTTTTCTCGGAGTAGCTTATGCGGTTTTGGGTTTATTTCCGTACCATTTGATTTCGTGGTTGTTCTACTCTATTATAAGTGGAATTGCTATTGGTTCAGCCTCAGTGCTGTTCATAATAGTCATATGGAGTGAAATATCAATAGGTAATTCAGTAAAGTTCTATGCAATAGGAGAGATTCCATTGTTTATTGCGGAGACTCTTTCGCTGCTTTTGACTCCATTTTTGACTTCAGTCTCTCAAGGTAGCTCCTTTTCCCTAGCCTCCTTTTTCCTGTTTATTGCGGTTATCCCTCTTGCATTCGCCCCTGAGACTCTGCCTGAAAAAGTGATTCGTGAGAGAGAGCTTAAAAGTTATATTGAGAAGGCTAAGCGGGTTAGGGAAAAGTTTACCAAAGGCTAAAGGAATTCTTTTGTTTTGACGGTGGGTGGTGGTGTGTTTT
Organism: uncultured Candidatus Bathyarchaeia archaeon; assembly: GCA_964501295.1. GTDB lineage: Archaea > Thermoproteota > Bathyarchaeia > Bathyarchaeales > Bathycorpusculaceae > JABFQN01. The sequence continues at coordinate 156,631 of CAZCSF010000002.1, forward strand.
TTCATTTGATGTTGACAACTGAGTGTGATCTTCAATGCCTTTACTGTTTCGGTGAAGCTTTGAGGGATTTTGGCTGTGATTTTGGCGGTTTTGATGTGAATTATGTTTTGCCTAAGCGTGTAAACTATGATTTGGGGTTGTTGGAAAAGTTTTGTGGACGTGATCCAAATTGTGTTTTGATTTTTTATGGTGGTGAGCCTTTACTTTGCTTGGATGATGTTAGGTGTATAATGGACAGGGTTAAGGCGAAGCGTTTTGTTGTTCAGACGAATGGTTTGCATCTTGACGGATTAGAACCCGCTTATCTTAATCGTTTCAGTGTTATCCTAGTGTCTGTTGATGGTGATGAAGCTCTAACGGATTTTTATCGGGGGCAAGGTGTTTATCGTAGGGTTGTGGAGAATTTGAAGTTGATTAGGCGTAGCGGTTTTAAAGGTGAGGTTATTGCTCGAATGACTGTCATGGAGGAGACCGACATTTACAAGCAGGTTTTGTGGCTTCTAAACAATGAGGATTTTGCCTTTTCCTCTGTGCATTGGCAGCTTAATGCTGGTTTTTGGAGCGACTTTGAGAGGCGAAACTTTAAGAAATGGAGCGAAAAAATCTATAATCAGGGAATTCGTAGGCTTGTGCGGTTTTGGGTTGACGAGATGGAAAAGCGCGGCGTTGTTCTCCGCCTCTATCCATTTCTTGGCGTTGCGCAGTCTCTCTTGTTCGGCGAGGAGAAGGCGTTTTTGCGGTGTGGCGCTGGATGGATGAACTATGCTATACAGACGGATGGCTATATTGTGCCTTGTCCAAGCATGTGGGGTATGCGAAACTTTTACTTGGGACATATAAGCACCGCAGACCCATCAAAGCTAAAGAAGGTTTTTGTCGGCGAACCATGCACAAAATGCAAAATTTTTGGCTTATGTGGAGGAAGATGCCTCTACGCAAACATTACCAGGCGGTGGAGCCCAGAAGCCTACAAGCTTGTTTGCAGAACAGTTGAGAACATGATAGACGCCATAAAGGCGGAAACACCACGAATAAAGCAACTTTTAAAAAATGGAAAGATAAAAATGGAAGATTTCGAATTCATGCAGTACATTGGCTGTGAAATAATCCCCTAGTTTTTACAGTTTTTTAGCTTAACAGTATCTGTCTGCTACAAACCCGAGACAACGATTTTTGGATCTCATTTTCTGTTTTGAACTATACTTTCTATTGTTTGGGCGAATCTGCAGCTGTCGCAGAGTCCATCATCGCCAGTTGCGTTTCTTTTGCCACATTTTGCACATTTAACAGAGTCAGCGCTTTTGCTTTTTTGGAAGACTCCTTTCAACATTTTTATCCAGATTTGATAGAGTGGAGCGGAGGCGTGGATATGGGTTATGAAGGCTGGATACAGATTTAAACTATATAAATGTCAATTTTATGTGGAGTTTAGGTTGGCTAGCTTCATTGAGATAAAAGGAAGAATCTTTGAGGGAGTTTTTGAGAAGAGGTTAACTCGCTTCTCAGCTCTAGTTAGAGTGGGCGGAGAAATTGCACAGTGCTTTTTACCCAACCCTGGAAGGCTTAGCGAACTCTTGTTTTCTGGCGTAAAGGTAATTTTAAAAGAGGCGGAGACTGTGAGTGAGAGAAAAACAGTTTATGACCTTATAGGTGTCTATCACGGAGGAAAAATCGTTTCAATTGACTCGCGTTTGCCCAACAAGCTTGTTTTGGAAGCTTTGAAGAATGGAGACTTGCCAGAGTTTCTCGGATACACGATGGTTAAGCCCGAATACTCTTATGGACATGCAAAGTTCGACTTTTTCCTTGAGGGATCGGGACTAAAGCCTTGTCTTTTAGAAGTTAAATCCTGCACTCTTGTCTGTAATGGTGTGGCGATGTTTCCAGACGCGCCGACAGAAAGAGGCGCCAGACATGTTTTAGAGCTTGCTAAAGCCTTAAATGAAGGCTATAGAGCTGCTGTACTTTTTATCATTCAGAGGATGGACGCATACATTTTTGCGCCCAACGACGAGACAGACCCAGATTTTGGAAAGGCTTTGCGAAAAGCCGCTAAGCGTGGAGTTGAAGTTTATGCTTATTCGGCAAATTTTAGTAGGAACAGAATAACTCTTTGCGGAAAGGTTAAGGTTGCGCTTTAACCATGTTTTTGAGCGGGCGAAAAAGGAAATTATAAAAACAAGTTTTGCATGAAAACATTTAAATTAAGCGTTTAATGGAGATGTGCTCTATGGTGGAGGTTAACTCGAGAAGGTTTGTGGCTGTTAACCCCGGCAAATGCACGGGTTGCAGCCTCTGCGAGTATGTGTGTGTTTTAGAGAAAAATGAACCTTTATGGAACCCTTTGAGGTCTAGAATAAGAGTTATCCGTTTAACCCCCGCATTTAACGCTGCTTTGACATGCCGCTTTTGCAAGGACGCCCCATGTGTTAGGGCTTGCTCCCGAAATGCTTTAAATCAATCCGAAGAGGGCTTCATCCTTGTTGATGAGGCTAAATGCGACCGATGCGGCTGGTGTATTCAAGCTTGTCCTTATGGTGGGATTTCCCTTCATCCAGATAAAACTTCAGTTTTAGTATGCGATCTATGCGACGAGGAACCTCAATGTGTTGAATTCTGTCCAGAAGAAGCCCTGGAACTTGTAACCGAAGAGGAAGCTGTAAACAAGAAGTGGATAACAGCCATGGAGAAGATACCTTCAGACATTGAAAAACTAACCAACCTAGTTAAAAAAAGGGAATGGGCTATCTTGTTCGCAGAGGCTGAGGAAAGAGCCAAAAGGCTTTCGGAAAAACTTGAAGCAATAAACAAAAAATGGGGCTACAAACTAAAACAGCTTTAAAATTAGCGTTTGCCTTCGCAACCGAAGCATAAGTCGCTTTCACGGTTTGTCCAGAAAACTTTGCCACACTTTTTGCATGTAGTTTTCCGCAGTAAGCCCTTCTCTTCTGTTTTTATTGGCGTAAAGGCAAATTGGAGTTTTGGGAAGGTTATGGCTTTTTTGTGGCATAGGGGTTCGCATGCCGTGCAGCGGCTCGCACATTTGTGGGGATTAGCCACCACCGCTTTTCCGTCTATGAAGGCGAATACGTCGTTTGGACAGTATTCAACGCATCGGGGTTTGCCAAAGGATGCGCAGCCGTCGCATTTTTCTGGGAAGATTGTGGGATACCATGGGGTGCAAGCCCTAGCCACGGCGCGTTTTCACCTTTGCATGTTTTTGCGCAGTCGTAACAGTATTCTGTGTCAAAGTTTGTTAGAAAAGTTTTACCGCAGCCCTTACACTTCACTTCTTTAAGCATTCCATCTTTTATCGGCTGAATAGCCTTCAATAGGTCTGTTGCCTCTTGAACGCATGGACAAGGCTGTTTCTTTTCTAAAGGCTTTTCGTCCGTCATGGTTTACAGCGACCCGCTTAACATGCCATACAATAGTCCAAAGGTTACGCTTCCAGCCCAAGCTATAATCATGCAAGTGGCTACAACCTTCCATTTGGCTATCCTTGAAACAGCCAAGGCGTTGGCAAAGTCGTAGGGTTGCCCCATAAGCCAAGCGAGCAATGCACCTTTTGAAAGTATTATGCCTTCCCTAACCCATATGCCCCTTCCTAAGACTATTTCCACCAATGTTGGCGTGTAAAGCGGTCCACCTAAGACTGAAGCCAATAGCACACCGTTCACCCCAGTCAAATACTCCTTTATCAGTTCCTCTGGGAGAAAGGCTTCTAGATAGCTTACGACAATTAAGCCCAATATGAAGTATGGTAGGATTTGCTTTGCCAAATATCCTCCAAATTTTAAAGCAGCCCAAAGCCTTTCGTCCAATGGCGGTTTAACAATTTCAACTTTAGCCGCTGCTGAAGTTGCACTATTTAATTGATGTTCCTTTTCAATGGTCTTTCCCCACGAAGTTTTAGATATTACTATGCCGGCAACTAAAGCCACTGTTACTGAAGCGAGTATCCGAACGCCTGCGAGTTCCCATGAGATAAGCTCGCCTGTGAGCAGAATTGCCAGTATGTTAGACGCTGGAGCCATTAAAAGGAAAGTTATTGCTGGTCCTATGCCAGCTCCAGCGTATAGGACTCCGCCGAAAAGCGGTGCCATCGTGCATGAGCAAACAGTTAGGAAGGGCGCCATTCCTAAGGCAAGTCCATAGCCCAAGGCTTTGCTGCTTCCCATGTATTTTGTTATAGCCTCTTTTGGCACAAACTCGTAAATTAGACCCGCAGTCGTAAAGGCGAAGAGTAGGCATATTGTTCCATGACTGAAATAATCGTAGAGATAAACCAGTGGAATTTGCCACAGTGGATAGCCCCGCAGCTCAATAGGCGTAGTTGTGGGCGCCAGCGAATACGCTTGTATGCGGCTGTATATTAGAAGTCCTATGACAACGGATATGAAAGCTAAGATTATGCCGGCTCTGATGGCTCTCTTTGTTTTCTAGTCCATATTTTCGCCTTCTATTTAGCTGCTTCCATTATCAGTTTTTCCACATCTTCTGGGTTTGGAACCCGTCCCATGATTTTAACTGTGTTATTTATGGCTATGGCTGGCGAAACTAAAATGCCGTATAGGGCGGGAGTAATTTTGTTGGGATTGTCGCCATGCACAGCCATGGTTATGTGGTGGATGTACCTTGCCAAAGGAGACCTCGCCCAAGGACTTATAAACACAGCCATAAACGCACTTTTAATGCTGCTACTATATGCTCCTCTCGCAGCCATATATCTTGGAGTAAGCAGCATTCCAGTGCCATGGGACTTGATAGCCATAAGCGTTTTAATTTTCATTGCCTTGCCAGTGGCGGCAGGCGCCATATCCCGCCGCATAATTATAAAGCGCAAAGGAGAGGGATGGTTTAATAACGTTTACACACCCTTAATAGGAAAAATTTCCATAGTGGCCCTCCTCACCACCCTTATAGTTTTGTTCTCTTTCGAGGGAGAAGTTATCTTGAACAATCCATTGTTGGTGGCGTATCTTGCTGCACCGAACCTTCTCCATTATGTAACTATAATAGCGTGGACATATTCTTTAGGATATTTTGCGGGATGGGCTTATGAAACTGCGATAGACACTACGCTTATAGGCTCAAGCAGCCACTTTGAAGTAGCCATAGCCGTAGCAACAACATTGTATGGAATCGGCTCTGGAGCTACCCTAGCAACAGTCATAGGCCCTCTAATGGAGGTTCCTTTAATGCCCTCCTTAGTTAAGCTTGGCTTGTATACAAGAAAATATTTTCCGAGAAAGAAGCATTAAATGGTCCAGTAAGAGCAGAAGGTTAGATTATCCCACTTAAACTGGCTTTTCAGAAATTTGGAGTCCCAGTGGGAGAAGGCTGAAGGATGCCCAGATCGGCGAATTTACAAGCTGACCAGCAAAGGCGTTGAAGCCCTAAAAATGGGACTAGCCTCGATAGTTAGGCGGAAAAGGCTCTTTGAAGACCTTGTAAAATTCTATTATGAAAATTTTGAAAAACCCGGGAAAGGAGGTGAAAAGGCGAATGTGTAGATGGTGTTGTTGCTGTGGAATGGAAGGGCACCATCACCACCACGAGCATAAGCATATGCACCATGCAGGCTTGCCATGGCCAATAATTGAAGTTGAGGAAGAAGTCAAAATGCTTGAAGAATACAAAGAAGCCCTAACGAAGAGACTGGAGAAGATTAACAAGCGCCTAGAAGCCCTAAAACGCTAGACCATTGTAGAAAGAAGGGAAGACGCGGCTAAAGCTTTTTGTAGACTATGTCTTTTTCTCTTACGCGTTGAGCCACTTTTAAGCCTATGCTTTGCCCCGCTTCAGCCCTTTGCACATTTTCATGTTCAATCTGCATGGACTCCACAACTTGTTCAAAATCTGTTGTAGGTCCTTTAATGGCTATGCGGTCTCCAACAGCCAAAGGCGCCTTAAGCTCAACAACCGCCACACTGATTTTCGTGAAGTAGTGGGTTACGCGTCCAACCTCAACAAGGTTTTCCTCAAACAAACACTCCATCTCCCAAGATAGAATATCCACATAACCAATAAATAATTTACCCAATTATGGGCTTTAGCTAGCCGTTTAGCCTTAAAGCCGCCCTTATATAGGCGTGGGTTTGGTGGACCTCAATCTTTCTTCCATCATGATACCCCGTGTTTAGCAAGTAAAATAGGATACCGTAGTCGAAGAGTTTTCGGAAAAACTGCTCCTGCCGGTTTTTATCCATTTCCAACTGGTACGGGTCATAGAAAGGCTCACAGCCATACTGTCCCCACTTTTCCGGCGGGCCAGAACCGGGTGCTATTTGGAACTTTCCCTCTTTTAGGATTTCAAGGGCTTCTTCGCATTCTATTCTTCTGATGACGGGCGAGTTTTCATCCCTTGTTAACAGAAGCACATACTTTAATACTGCCTTATCGGCGACGCCTTCTTTTCCCTTAAAAACTTCGTGTACGTCGCCTTTCTCGTCTGCAACCAGCATGGTGAATCTTTCACGGGGGAACATAACCCTCGAATTTCCATAAGACCAGTAGCACCTGTCAAAACCCTCATCAAAAACGCACCTTTTCTTACCTTCATAGACAAGCCGATAGCACGGACCATCTTCTTGAAGTCATCGCTTTTTTGTCGGCAATCCTCCTTCCTAACGACAACATTTTCCAGAGGCAACCCGTTAAAAGCTTTAATAAAAGTTGGATGTCTCTCCGCTATCTCAGTCCTCATGTAAAGTTGTTTTTCAGGCTGCTCCACAATAACCTCTCTTCTGTTTTCGTCAAAGCTTGCGAAGAGATAATCATCGCCAATGACCTTGCTTGTCCTAACGTTATATAAAAGCTCATGAAACTGCGTCGTCTTCCCCGTCCCCCGTCGGGGCAATTATAGCTACACAATAGGCTTTGCCTTCCCTCTCAAAGCCGACAGCTGCTGCATGAAGAGGAAACTTGTTTGCTTCTTTTAGGATTACGCTAGCCAAGCCCAGTGCGCCGTTCGATTTTGCAGCGCCATAATATTCAGAGTTGATTATCAGCACCCTTCTCCTTTCAAGATCGTAGAACAAGTGAGGTTCATAACCCTCAACGCCGTTAATAACGTAGACTGTTCCATCAGGTTTTGAGTTGCAGAGATGCCAGTTTAACTGCCACCAGCGACTAACATGCCTAGAGTTGGTGCGTAACTCTATTTTGCTCCACAAACATCTGCCACATGAACGTAGGGTAATTGTATGTTCCGACTGAGAATTTCGTCTATTTCTCCGTTATCCTTTGATTTTGGAGGTCTCCTATCGGGATAGGTGAAATAGTTGTCTACGTTTTTATGTTGCATTTCGGGTTCCTTAACGCATTAAACAGAGGTGTATATAAATTTTCGGCTGGATTAACGGTAAGTAAAGCAAAAATCAATCAGTTTTCTTTCATTTTCCTGTAAAAATTACAAAAATTTTCTAATTGGATAATATGCCTTCAAGATATGTCGAGGAAACCTTATAAATTCTAACATGAACAATTTTGCCCAGCAAATTCTCGGCGCTTTTTACCACTATTGGCTTGTAGGCAAAGTTTCTACCTATCCATGAGCCGGCAACCTTTCCAGCCTCGTCTATTAGGACTTCACCTTCCCAGCCGACCCATTCACGATTTCTTTCCAAAGCAATTTTCGAAGTTAAACTATTTAACATGGCGCTTCTTCGCTTGATCTCTGGAAATGGAACAGCGTCATGCATTGCAGCAGCTGAGGTTCGTGGTCTTGCAAAAAACTTTGATATGTTAACTATGTCGGGCTTAACGTCCTCTATTAGCTGCAGGGTCCTCTTAAAGGCATTTTCATCTTCTCCTGGAAAGCCGCAAATAATGTCTGTCGCTATTGTTATCTTCGTGAAGGCAGCCCTGAAAGCATCCACAATCCTTTTGAAATCGGCTACCGTGTAGAAGCGACGCATTTTTTCAAGAATATGGTTGTCTCCACTTTGGACTGGCAAGTGAACAAACTTAAAGACCTTCTCGTTTTTATAGGCTTCCATTAGGTTTTCTAGGATGTTCAGCGCCATATTCGGAGTCATCATCCCAACCCGCACTTTGAAATCTCCTTCAACGGTGCACACTGCCTCAATAAGTTCAGTCAGATTTGTGTTCATGTCCCTTCCATAGCAGGCGGTATCTTGCGAAGTAAGCCAAAATTCTCGCGCACCATCCGCCAAGTCAGCTTCAACCCGCTCCACAATTTCCTCTATGCTGTAACTTCTTAGGCGCCCTCTAGCAAAAACCACACAACAATAGGCACATGAACCCAAACAGCCATAGCTTATGGGTATCACACCCACAACAGGGTTTAAACGGATTCGCGGAAGACTGAGGCTTGGCTTAGCCTTTTCAGCGCCTTCTAAAACTGAAACCTTTTCACCCTTTAAAACAGTGTCAACAACATCAACTATCTTTTCGCCTAAAGCTGGACCAGCAACACCGTCAAAGGACACCTCGCGTTGCAGTCTTTCAAAATTGATTAGGGGGAGGCATCCAACAACAATTAACTTCTTGCCTTTAGAAACCCGCTTTAAAATGTTTATCATGCGGTTTTCAGTTGGACCCTTAACAGCACAAGTATTATAGATAACAACATCAGCATTCGCCTCATCCCGCACAAGCCTATACCCAGCTTTAACTAGACACCCAGCTAAAACTTCCCCGTCAGCCAAATTAGTCGAACACCCGAAACTTTTTAGGAATACCCGCGCATAGCCCATGGCAATACATTAAATGCTTTAACAAGAGATAAAAACCTAAAGGTCTAAACCAGTGAGAATTTACACAATTCTGAAACGAATAATGCGTAAAACTTAAAAAGAAAAGAACTAGCATATTTAAAACATATTTAAATCGTATTATATATAACTATAGCTCAAAAGTGTTTTTCTCACTACCACCGGAGGGGGAATGAAATGAGGTTAATTACACTATATCTGCCTGAACCATATATTAAGGCGTTGGATCAACTGGTGAATGAGAGGTTTTATCCAAATAGGGCTGAGGCGATTCGTGTAGCTATCCGTGATTTAATAGACAGTGAGGTTTGGCGTAGGAAGAGGGTTGGTTAAATGCAATCATCGGCGGGACAGCAGACTTTCAAGTACTCGTGGCAGAACACTGTTACAGAGGAGGTTCGACCCTCAAGCTTTTGTCGCATGCTGGTGCTGGGCGTCGGCGGGGCTGGAAACAACACAGTGACAAGGCTTATGGAAATGGGTATTGTGGGAGCTGAATGTATCGCAGTAAACACTGACGCTCTCCACTTGAACGTTTCAAAGGCTCATAGGAAAATTTTGATAGGGGAAAAGTTGACAAAGGGGATCGGGGTTGGGGGCGACCCAAAGCTTGGAAGAGCAGCCATCGAAGAATCGAAAAAGAAGATTGAAGAACTACTGGCGGGGGCGGACATAGTCTTCATAACAACTGGTTTGGGCGGTGGAACTGGAACAGGCGCCGCGCCAGTGATTGCTGAAATTGCCAAAAAGAAGGGAGCCTTAACCGTGGGAGTTGTCACAACGCCTTTCCGAATTGAGAAGGGACGCATAGAATATGCAGCTCAAGCCTTGACTGAAATGCGGAGACACTGTGACACCGTCGTGGTCATCGACAACAATAAGCTTATGCATCTTGCGCCTCACCTTCCCATAAACGAGGCATTCAAAATTGCAGACCAAGTTTTAGCCAACATGATTAAGGGAATTGTAGAAACAATTTCCGCGCCAAGCCTAATCAACCTAGACTTCGCAGACTTCAAAACCATTGTTAAGCGAGGCGGATTAGCAGTAATCGGCATAGGCGAGTCAGATGCGCCGAACCGTGCAGAAGAAGCCGTTAGAAACGCTTTGAGAAACCCGCTTTTGGATGTGGATTACGTTGGCGCGAAAGGAGCCTTAATACATGTTTCCGGCGATGCCCAAATGACTATTGAAGAGGCAAACCGTGTTGGAGAAATAGTTACTGAAATGATGGATAACGACGCCTTAGTCATCTGGGGTGCAAGGGTTAACCCTGAACTAGACGGAAAATTAAAAGTCACTTTAGTAATGACAGGCGTGAATTCGCCATATATTCTAAGCGGGTTCGGAGCAATAGCGCCACAACTATTCAATCTAGAGCCTTATGCAGAGCCAGAAAAGCCCTTAAACATAGAATTAGGATTGTATCAAATGGAAAAAGACTTGTAACAGCCCATTTGCTTAAAATTTTCTTTTAAGCGCCAATATCTCTCTTTTTAGCCTAAGCTTTAACGGTATGGCGTTGCCAAACGGTTGGCACAGCCCTTGTTTAATAGCCTTAAAAATTTCATCACAGTCAAGTTCAGCTTTAACATCCACAAGCGTGTATGCTGAGCCTATTTCTGGGGCGTAGTGGGCGTCGCTGCCCGCAACTTGAGACATTTTGAGGGTTGAAGCTATCTCCTGCGCTTTTTTCATAGAACGTTTGAAGGGAAATGCTGAAGCGTTTATAACCTCAACAGCGTCGAATTTTCTGCTTATTTTCTTTCCTAAGCTTACTTTTAAAAGGGCTTGGGGGTGGCAAGCGACGGCTAAGCCGCCTAACGTGTGGATTTTGTCGACGGTTTCTTCCATGCTTAGGTTTTTTGGCACTGGTTCTTGAAGGTTTAATCCTATAATGTGCCCGTCTAGGCTTGAAATTTCTATGCCTGGTATTATTAAGAAGTCTTTTGTTTCTTTTGCCATTTTTAGTGCGCCGTCGATTCTGTCGTGGTCTGTTATGGCTACTCCGTTTAATCCAGCTTTTTTGGCGTGAAAAACCAGCTCTTCTGGTTTTATGAGCCCGTCGTAGGAGTAGCATGTGTGAACGTGGAGGTCAACATGGATTTTCAGGGGTTTTCACTTCGCCATAGTCCTTCTAACTTTCTCCAACATTTCGTCAAGCTTCTTTTCGTCAGCCTCTACCTTGCGGAATAGAGGCTTAGCTTCAGCTATTTTGTGGCTTGCTGGTAGAGGTTTTAGGGCTTCATCCCACTTTTGCTGGTGGACACTGCCGGGCAAGTTCAACATTTTCCAAAGCTCTTCCGCCGTGTAGGGAATTATTGGCGCTGAAACAATTGCCAATGCTTTAACCAGTTGGGTTGCAACGTAAATTGTGGTTGCAGCTTTAGCCTCATCGTTCTTTATAAGGTTCCAGGGCTCTTTCTCGTTGAGGTATTGGTTTCCGAGACGCCCAATGCTCATTACGCTGTTTGCCGCGGACTGGAGCCTGCAAGCCTCAAAATTGTCGGCGATTTCACTTACCCGCTCTTTAAGGCTTTTGAAAACTTGCTCGTCTCCAGCATCTAAAGGTGCGGGCTTTGGAACCTTGCTGTCAAAATGCCTATTTATGAAGGATAGGGTTCGGTGGATGAAGTTGCCGAAAGTGTCGTTGAGGTCGGCGTTTATTTTCTCGGCGAAGATTTCCCATGAAAAGTTTGAGTCTTTTGTTTCTGGGCGTGTGGCGATTAGGAAGTAGCGCCAATAATCCGCTGGGAAAAGCTCTAAGGCTTCGTCAATCCATATGCCTATTCTTAGGCTTTTTGAGGCTTTTTCGCCTTTAAACTGGAGGAACTCTGTGGCGGAAACGTTCCAGGGCAAGTTGTAGTCCTCGTGGGAAGCCATGAGGAGTGCTGGCAAAATTATGGTGTGGAAGGGAATATTGTCCTTACCGATGAAGTAAAGCGTTTTGGCATTTTTATCAAACCAGTAGGCTTTCCATCCGTCTGGTTTTCCGCAGTTCCGGAAGTATTCTATGGTGGCTGAAACATAGCCTAAAACAGCTTCAACCCAAACATAAATTGTTTTGCCTTCAGCCTCTGGAAACGGTGCTGGAATTCCCCATCCGACATCCCTTGTGACGGCTCTTGGCTTTAATCCTTCTTTTATAAGGTTTAAGCTGAAGTTTTTGGCGTTTGTTGGCAATTGTGTGTTTTCGTTTAGGTATTTGGCGAGTTTTTCCGAAAACTTGGCAAGGTCAAAATACCAGTGCTTCGTGGTTTTGATGACTGGTTTGCCTTTGCAGATTACACAGTACGGCTCAATCAAAGTTGTTGGTTCCAAGAGTCTGCCACATGAGTCGCACTGGTCTCCGCGGGCCGGCGTATGCCCACAGAAGGGGCATTTTCCTTCGACGAAACGGTCTGGCAGAAAACGCTTGCATTTTTCGCAATAAAGCATTTCAGTTTCTTGTGTGAATATGTAGCCGTTTTTGTAAATCTTCATCAGATGCTGTTGGACAAATTCCTTGTGCACCGGGCTTTCTGTGCGAGTGTAGTTGTCGAAGGATATCCCCCACTTTTTGAAAAGTTCAACAACCTTCGCGTGGTTTTTGTCCGTCAAGTCTTTCGGTTTCACGCCCAGCTTTATGGCTTCAACTTCTATGGGGGTTCCATGCTCGTCGGAGCCGCTGACCATGACAACCTCTTCGCCCTTAAGCCTATAATACCGGGCGACAATATCCGCTGAAAGAACAGAGCCCACCAAGTTGCCAATGTGCGGAGTCACATTTATGTAGGGCCAAGCGGACGTAACTAAAACCTTTCCGAGTTCCACACACCTCCAAAGCTTAAACTAGGCTATTTAAAGATAGATAAACACGTGCTTAAAAATTAAATGGAAAAATGTGGGAGTTTGGTTCAGGGCTGCTCAGCTTTCTCCTCTTCGCTCCACACAGCTTTGGGCTTGCGCGCAGAAAGGAATATTGCCGCGGCGATGATTATGGTGCATACGATTACGAGTATCACTTGAACGGTGAAAAGGGTGATAAGCTTATCCACATTCTCAAGCGACATGTATAATGGTGTACTCTTCACATAGATTGGTGTGTCTTCATTATAATGGTAGGGAGCCTTGTCCACAGCGATCCTTATGGAGATTTTTGCTGAAGAGTAATACGTAGAAGCTAAAGCTTTTCCATCCGAAGGCACTGTAAAGTCTACCACGTGCTTTGTGACTCCACCATTCTTCTGAAGGGTTAATGGAGGCGACAACGTGACCGTGTAGTTGCCTTCCCATTTTTCTCCAGTGTAAGCGAACCATGGAAAAACCACAGTTACATTGTAGAGGATAAGATCTTGATCTGTCCTATCGTTTCGGATAACCACTGTGAGTTTGCCGCTTTCTCCAGGGTTATAGGTGGTTTTATCTGTCCAAGCATATATGTTTACGGTGGCGGGAATTTGTTGAGCGTAGGTTGGCGCCATTGAAACAATCATTAGCATGACTGCTATGCCGAGCAGCAGAGGTAAACATTTTTTGTTCATTTACAATCACCTAACTCTCTAATTCGGATTAAACCTTATTTAAAACTTGTTACGTTTCACATGCAACTCTTTGCAGAAGATTCGCCAGCACAGTGGCGGACGCATTGGTTTTTAAGCCTTTAGAAGAGAAGTGGGTTAAGAATGATTGGAAACCTTCTCCTCTTAATTCATTGCAAATTCTCTTTAAAGATGGAACCGGCAAGCGTAGTTTGTCGCATATCTTGTCAAGAACATAATAGGTTACGGGCGCATCGCTTTCCTCTTTCACCAAATTTAGAATCTTGTTTATTTTAGCTGAATTTTTAAGGTTAACTTTTTTAGCCTCAGCTTCCATGGCTTCACAGAATTCACTATCAGAAAGCCTTCCAAGCCATAAGGGTCCAGCAAAACTCATTTTCGAGCCGCATCCTGCGCATTTTCCACTGTGCGCCATTATGAAGTTTCCTTTTAGCGTTTCCCTGTGAAAGCAGTTAAAGCAGTGAAGAACGTATCCCATTTGCTTTAGGCTTTCATCTGCATTTTGCGCTCCATGTCTTAAAACTGTGTAAACGCGTATGTAATGGTCTGTGCTGTGGCTGAAAACAATTTTAACGCCAATCTCATACTTGGCAGCCGTTGTTGCAAGGCATCCCGCTAAAAGCCTCACAGCAAGTTCGTGGCAATATTCTGTGCGCAGGGGTTTTCCACCGTATTTGCGGATGCATGCTTTCGGATAAACGCCGCATAAGGGCGCCATGTCCGTTGCTGTCAAAGCCAATAAGCCACCGTCTCGAGTGGCACGTATAGCAGAGTCTAAGAAGGGCGCTGGAGAACCGAAAGGGTCTAAGTCTATGGCGTCAAACCTTTTCCGAGGCGCGCCGTATTGGGCTAAAAGGAGATTTGCATCCTCGTTTTTCACTACTATGCGCTTGTCAAGCCCATTCATTTGAACGTTATGTTTCGCCAGTTGGTAGGCTTTCTCGTTAATGTCGTTAACCAAAACTTTTTTGACGTTTTCTACTTCTTTTGCAAAGCGTATCCCTCTGATGCCGCAGCCAGCGAGGGGTTCGCATATGGAGATTTTGCGGTTTACGGTTCGCTGGTATGCTTGAATGGCTAAGACTGCAATGTCGCGGTTCAACTCCATTATTGGGTTGTAGAAGACTGGAGCCTTTGAAGGTGCATATTCCCACGGCTTTTTTACAAAAGCAGAAAGTTTTGGGACAAGAACTTTAACTTTGCCTTCTTCGACGATTTCTGTTGGGAAATCTATTTTCAGCTTTCCAGTTTTCATATTTTTGCTATGCCCCAGTCCAACAGTGCAGAATGTATCATTTGCGATGCTATAGCCGCCAATATCACTGCCATTATACGGCTTGCCGCTTGGACACCATTGTTGCCAACAGCTGAAACAAGTAAGGGTGCAAAACGAAGGGTAAAGTATACGCCTAAGGCAGCTATTAAGCCGCCTGCAAGAACGTTTATTATGGCATAAGTGTTTGCTAAAACAATCAAAGTTGTCATGGTTCCGGGCCCAACAAGGAGGGGGGTTGCCAAGGGCACAACAGCCACTTGTTTTATGTCTATGGTCTTTGACCTTGACATTCCGCCGAGCATGTCTATTGCCAGTATTAGGAGCAGAATGCCTCCGCCGAATCTGAAATTGGTTACAGAAACATTTAGAGCTGTTAGTATAAGCGGTCCAAAAAGGGTGAAAGTTAATAGGAGAACGATAACTATCATAGTGGTTGTGCTTGTTATTTTATGTCTTTCCCCTTCTTTAAGCTTGCCAGTATACACGAGAAAAGTTGGAACAGTGCTTATGGGGTTCATTATTGTAAAAAGCTGAATTGCTATGTTGAGAATGGCTGCCAAGTCTATTTGAGTCCACTCTTTTATGCCTCCAACTGTAAATTTAAAAGAGGTTAAGAAAACCAGCAGAATTATGGCTAATAAGAGGGCAAGCCTAAAAACTTTGCCATGTCTGCGGGCTATCCATTCACTGAGCTGCCTCTCGAAAGAGGAGACTAAACTTTCGTGTTCCTCATCGCCGCCACTCATTTAGGCTTCAGCCGCCCATAACAACACGTTTAATTTGGATAGAAGTTTAACTGTGGAATATTAGACTTCTGGTTCGCTTCTCACGCTAAATATTTTAAGCAAGTAAGGGCAATGCATAAGCAATTGAAGAAGGTGGAATTATGAAAGCGTTTATTTCAGCTGATTTAGAAGGCATGCCCTACATTGTTACGCCAAGTCACCTAAACCTAAAAGGCGCTTTATACGAAGAGGCTAGGAAAATCGCCACAAAAGTCGCTCTTATTGTGGCTGATGAACTGCACAAAAACGGCTTTGATGAAATTTTGATAGCGGACAGTCATGGTCCAATGGTTAATATCCACGTGGAAGACTTGCCCGAATACGTGGAAATCATTAGAGGTTTTCCGAGGCCACTAAGCATGGTTGCTGGTGTTGAAGGTTGCGCTGCCGCCGTTTTCTTGGGATATCATGCCAAGTTTGGAACAGCCAAATCCACTTTTGACCATACCTACAGCGGTGGAAGCATAAGAAAAGTAGAGGTTAACGGCGTCGAAACCAGCGAATTCCTCCTAAACGCTTATGTGGCAGGAGAACTGGGCGTTCCAGCGGTAATGGTGGCTGGAGAAGCTCAGCTTTTGAAGGATGATGTTGAAAAGTGGGCGCCTTGGGCTGAAACTGTTGCCTTAAAAGATTCTTTAAGCCGAGTTTCTGCTAGAAGCCCAAGCATGGCGAAACTTGAAAACGAGCTAAGGGAAGCCGCGAAAAAGGCGGTGTCAAAGCTGAAGGCCAAAAAAGCCAAGCTGCTGGTTGCCAAAAAGCCAGTTAATATGCGGATAACCTTCCTTGTAAGCCACTTTGCAGACGTGGCGGCGCTGTTGCCAAACATTAAGAGGGTTGACGCCCTAACCATAGAGTACACGGCGCAGAGCATGACGGAAGCCTACAAAACCTTCGAGTTGCTTGTGCTTGCAGCCAGCGGAATAGCCGCTCTCCTAACACAGCAGACCTAAGCCAAAAGCGGGACAAGGCGGAAATGCTGAAACGCGTGCTTCTCTTAACGGGCAGCCCAGGCGTTGGAAAAACAACACTATTACTGAAAGTTCTTGACATTTTAAGGGCTAAGGGTTATAGCATCGGCGGAATGGTAAGCCGCGAAGTTCGCTCCGGCGGAGCTCGCATAGGCTTCGAAATCCTAGACTTGGTTAGTGGCAAACAGGGATGGCTTGCCCACATAAACCAGAAAATCGGACCCCAAGTTGGGAGATACCGTGTAAACCTAGAGGATTTAAACAATATTGGTGTGGAGGCTGTTTTAAAGGCTGTTAGAAGCTGCGATGTCATAGCCGCAGATGAGATAGGCCCCATGGAACTTTTTTCAGAAAAGTTCAAGCTGGCAGTTATGGAGGCTGTGGAAAGCGGAAAACTTTTGGTGGGAGTTGTCCATTGGAAAGCCCGCGACAAACTGGTGGACATGGTGAAAGGGCGGAAAGACGCGGAAATATTTACCATTACCTATGAAAATAGGGATACGCTTCACCGAAATGTTGCGGAAAAAGCTTTAGAGTTTCTGACAAAAATCCATGAATAAACTATGCTGTTGCCTCAGCCTTCTTCCCATATTTTCTACGTTCATAAACTATCATGGATAAGGGGATAAGGAACGCCAAGGAGAAGAATAAAGCCATAACATATTGTTCCATTATGACGAACTGTATTATGAGGTAAATCCAGCCGACAACTGTCAATATGAGGATTACCTTTGCAATGTCGCCTATAAGCCCCATACACGACGCACATCCTAATAGTGTTGGAAGCATTTATTAAACATTACGACACGCTACAATGCGGACGCGGCAAGCCAAAACCTTTAACAGACAACATAACATTGTAGAAAATGCAAGAGTGAAGGTTCCATAAATGTTGATTGCTGGTGTTGACGATGCTGGACGCGGTTCAGTTATTGGACCATTGGTCATCGCTGGAGTTTTAATAGACGATAAAGACTTGCCAAAGCTTATTCAACTCGGCGTAAGAGACTCTAAACTTCTTTCGCCAAGCAGAAGAGAAAAGTTGGCTATTGAAATTAAACAAGTAGCCAAAAAACACGCTGTTGTGAAGCTTTCCCCAATGGAAATCGATAAGGTTGTTGAGAAGGGCAGAAAACTTCATGGGCTTAACTGGTTGGAAGCACAAGCCATGGCAAAAATCATTGAACTCCTCAAGCCTGACATAGCCTATGTGGATGCTTCAGACGTTTTAGAAGAGCGTTTCAAACAGCAGATTTTGGAGCTTTTGCCATTTAAAGTTAAAATAGTTTCTGAGCATAAGGCGGACCGCAAATATCCAGTAGTTTCAGCTGCCTCAATAATAGCTAAAGTTGAAAGAGACAGAGAAATTGCAGAGTTAAAAGCCAAATACGGCGATTTGGGATGCGGCTACCCCACAGACCCCAAAACCGTAGAGTTTCTACGCCGTTGCCTAGAAACCTTTAAAGAATATCCAGAGTTTGTGAGGAAATCTTGGAAACCAGCTAAAAAGGTTAAAAGGGAAAACGATTCAAGGCAGAAACGGCTTGTCTAAAGCTTACGCAAGTCTTCTGAACGCTTTATTTTTGACAGTTCCTCACCTTTAACACATGAAATATCCTTATCTAAGGAGGGTTTCTGTCCTTCCGTCACTAGGATAGGATGTGCTTGGACAACTTTGCTTAGGCTTAAGATTTCTTCAACCCTCTGGTTTAGGGTTGCCTCTTTATCGTTTACAATCCCGCCGATTATCTTCATGTTTTCCTCTGGAACGGTGATTACAAAGTCAAAGGGCGCCTTTTTAACAGCCACAAGGTTATAGCCAGCAAGCCTCTTGAAAATTTTTTGAAGAAGCTTATTTCTAATGATTATCTGGCGGGCTCTCGTCATGAAGGGTTTCCGCTGTCTTTTAGTTGCTTCGAAAATGTCGACGGGCTTGGCTACTGGAATCCCTAAAGTGCATAGGAGGTTGTAGGCTGTTGTCACGGAGGCTTTAGCCATACCTCTTTCATAACCGTAAAGGGTTCTCCTCGAAATGCCTATCTTCTCTGCAACTTCGCCCACGGATAAGCCTAACTCTTGTCTCCGCTGTTTAACAGCTTCTCCATCTATCTCCACATAATAGCCGCCTGGTCCGGCTTGAATCAGCGGGTATGTTTTGCGCAAGACGATGTTTTCAAAAGTTTTAGGGGTAACTGCCAAAACATTGTAGCGTGAATAAACCGTGTCATCTTCTAGATGTTTTTCGCGGCTTTTTTCGCTGATGAAAAGTGATGCTGCTGAAACATGCTCGGAAATTATTCTTAGCTCCAGTGAATCATAGGGAGAGACGCATCCAATGTCAGACTGCACTTTTATGAAAATTAAAGATTCGCTTTTCCTAGCTGCTATGTCAAAACAGCTTGGTCTTGAGCAGCATCTTTGGGAGACGGTGAAACCTCCCTCCTTCAATATAGATTCTGCAGCCTTTACCTTCTCCGTCTCCCTATAAGTCATCAGGCTTTCACAAAAATATTCAAAGCAGTCTCGGATATAAACATATGCACCTATAATTCTTAAAGAAAAGCCGTCGGAGAAGATTACTTTTAAATTGCCTTGAAGTACCTGCAGTGGGCTTGCCTAATCTTGCATCCCAGTTGTGATCCTACACGGCCGAAGTATGGGCAGAACACCCATATTGAACCGTCTCCGTATCTGACTATACAGACTTTGTGGGAGTGTTCGTTTGCGCACATTAATTTTCTTAGCCCTACTATTTCATCCTCTGGTTCTGGTTTCTTTTCAATTACCATTAATTGTTGCGCCATTTCCGTTCACCTGAAAATATGTAGAAGACACCGCTTTGGTTATCATTAACTGGTGGTGAAGAAAGTTCGTGTTTGATGTTCTTTCGTGAACATTTGTCACCATTTGGCGGTAAATATTTATGAAAGAAAGTATATAGAAAGAGCTAGAAGTATATACCTTAAGAGGTGAAAACTGGGGTGTTAGACCAACTCGATATGAAAATCCTAAGATACATGTGTGAGGGCTTATATTCTTACGAGGATTTAGCAAAACGTTGTGGGGTTAGCCGGAATACTGTTTATCGGAGAATAGCCAAACTTGAAGAGACAGGAGTTATAAAGAGAAGAGTTACGGCTGTTCCGGATTTCAGCAAAATTGGGTTTTCAGCCGTAGTCATAGGCATGAATTTAAATCCAAAAGACATTGATAAGGCTATTTCATTTCTAAAAGTTCAGCATCAAGTTAAGTTCTTGTGGAGAACCTATGGACGCCACGACATAATAGTAGCAATATTATGTGATAAAGACGATGTTGGAACATGTATATACAACCTCAGAAAAGCCCTAGAAGAACTGAATATCCCAGTGAACAAGTTTGATATTTCCGTGAGCGTGCTCTGGGAGAAGATGCTCATTGCTCCGTAGGCTATATACTTCAAACAAGTCTGCTATGGCTCTGTTAGCCCCTAAATTTTGCTACTATCATGGCGTGGGCCTTGTCGTAAGGTTCAAGGTGAACAACATCTTCTATGGTGAAGCCTCTGCCCTCTAAAACTTTAACCTCTTGCCTGTAGATTTCTGAAGGCTCCTTTGTGACGTCTATGCTTTGGGCTTTCACGGCTAGCATTATCCGCCCGTCATTTTTGAGATATAAGTCGGCGTTGTCTGCTAGGATTTTGGCTTGCTCTGGTTGGGCTATGTCGCAGTAAATGTCGTCAACTTTGCCTCGGATAAATAACGCATATCTTTCTGGAAAGCGGGCATCCTCAAGTATGGGCGACATGTTAAGCCTATGGGGGCAAACGTTGTTTACAAGTTCCCTCATGGCTCTCGGTGCGAACTCCACACAGTAAACATGCCCCTTCTCGCCGACAATGTCTGAAACGTGGCTGGCGGTGGTTCCTGAAGCCGCGCCTAAATAGAGCACTTGATGATTTAGCTTTATTGGAACCGTTTTAACGTTTTTGAGTATGGCTGCTGCCAGCTTGCTTCTAAACGGGTCCCAGAGGCGATATTCTACGCCTTCAAAGCGTATCAACTTTTCTCCGTAGACGTTTTTTCCAGGTGCAAGATTCCTTGTAGCCAGCCTTTGGGTTCCATCGTCAAGCGTAACGACGAAGATTTCGGAGAACTGGGGATGGGGTTTAACGTGCATATCTTCTCTTTCTCCGTTTCATTTCATGTCTGGGCTTAGGTTTTCTCTCCGGAACTGTTGGGGGTTCAGTGTATTTTTGGTGGATTTCCTCAATCCTTTTTTCCAAGTCCGCTTTCAGCTCTTCGCCTATATATCTGCCTCCGAAAACATCTGTTCTGGCGGCTATGGCTAGTTTTCCAGCTAAAGCTCGGGCGATCTTTCCCCTCTGCCACTTTTTCGCTTCATGCAAAAATGGATGTTGGAAGATTATTCCATGCTTTGGCGGTCTTGTCCTAGTCTTTAATGAACGGAACAAAGCCTTTTCTGCACCTAAAACTTGAAGGGTGCTGGCGGGCATTTTAGCCAAATTTGTTAGTCCTCCAGCCAACGCAATAAGGCGGGCTCCGAGGAGCGAGCCTGTTAGGGCTTTTATGTTGGGCGCCACCTCTTCCATTGCCGTGTCTATGTAGGTTTCTAAGGTTTGTCTAAGCTCGTATAGGCTTAACACGTTTTTGCATAGGGCTTTTATTTGCGTCAGGTCGGTTTCAGGCAGGTCTGCGCCCATGGAGGACTTCGCCGCGTTTGCTATTTGTTCAGCCTTTGCTTTCGGCAAGCCTTCCGCTTCAAGCTTTTCAGATGTGAAGCCTTCTTTGTTTCCTATATTTAGAACTAGGCGGGCGTAGGTTTCATGTTTTTCCAGCAGACGGTCAAGTTCCGGAAAGTGGATGCCATACCATTCTCTTATGCGGCTCATGAAGAGATTTATGGTCTTGTCCAAGTCGTCCAGCGTCTGGATGGCTTGAGCAATGATTAGGTCTCTTTTCTCAATAGCTCTTTTAACTCTAATTTTGGCGATTTCCACGGCGACACTGTGTGACCAGCGGCGGAACTCTTCATAATCCTTAACGAAGCCTGTTTCTAGGGCGAAGCCTTCCATGTTGGAACGCAATAATTCTCCAGCTTCTGAAACCTTGGAAACTTCCACGAAAACGCCAAACCTTTCTTTAACTTCTGCAGCCAAAAGGGGATTTTCAAAAACAAAAAAATCGTAACCATTATTTTTCAAATAGTTGATTAATTCGGCAACTTCTTTCACTGTTTTTCCAGATTCTATTTCCACTATGGTTTTAGCTGCCTCTTCTGGTTTCTTTTGAAAAATGGAGTGGGCTATGAGCCTATTACCCTCATCGAAGGCTAAAACTCCGAACATTGTGTGGATTATTGTTGCCTTCATCATCCCCTATTCCTCAGCGGTTTCAGATACTATCTACTAGGCTTGCATAGATAAAGGATTCTGAAGGTGGATGGCAAAGTTTCGGCTTTATTTCTTGACGCGGCGAATTTCGAAGACAACTGGGTTTTCGTGGTCTGGGCAAGCGTTGAAGATTATGTCTTTGTCTTTAGCCCATGGAAATTCTGCGCCGTAGCGCATGGCATAGACCTTTGGCAAAATAACCATCAGCGCACTATAGCATATGTCACCCTTAACGGATTTTCCGTCGAAGACTATTTTGTCGCCAACCTTATGCCCAAAAGCGCACTTTCCTTTTTGACTTTTGACGGTAACTTCAACAACCGACATTAAACGCACCTCTGCTAGGAATATTGCCTAAACTTCTTATAGATTTTCCCAGCCAAAAACCAGTGTGCAAAACTAAACTTTATCTCTTAAAAACAACAACATTACAGAAAGCTTCAACGGTGAAAATCCTTTGAAAAATCTAAGCTTAAAAGTCAACTTAGCTGGCTTAAGCCTTGAAAACCCCACTATGCTGGCTTCTGGAATTTTAGGGTATTCCGCCTTAACCCTTAAAAGCATAGTGGAAAGCGGAGCCGGCGCCGTGGTTACGAAATCTGTGGGTTTAAAGCCTCGAAGGGGTTATGCAAATCCAACAGTTGTGCAGGTGGACTGCGGCTTAGTGAACGCTGTTGGGCTTCCAAACCCCGGCATAGACGAGTTTGTAAAAGATGTCTGTGAGGCAAAAGCGGTTTTGAAAGTGCCCTTAATAGTAAGTGTTTACGGGTTTTCAGCTGAAGAATACGCGTTTGTGGCAGAAAAAGCTGTTAAAGCAGGCGCAGACGCTGTAGAGCTTAACGTTTCCTGTCCCCATGTTAAGGAAACAGGCGCTGAAATCGGACAAAACCCTAGGGTTCTAACTGAAGTTGTTGAAAAAGTGAAAAAAGCTGTGGAGAAACCGGTTTTCGTCAAGCTTTCGCCCAATGTTGCGGATATAGCTGAAATAGCTGAAGCAGCCGTTAAGGCTGGTGCTGACGCCATAACAGCCATAAACACTGTCAAAGCCATGGCAATAGACATTGAAACAACAAAGCCCATACTAAGCAATAAGAAAGGCGGATTGTCCGGTCCAGCAATAAAACCAGTAGCCATAAGATGCGTCTACGAACTCTATGAACGCGTAAAAGCGCCCATAATAGGCTGCGGCGGCATAACCAGTTGGCGAGACGCTGTGGAAATGATGCTCGCTGGAGCTTCAGCCGTCCAAATTGGAACAGCGATAGCCTTAAAGGGACCAAGCGTTTTCAAGGCTGTGGCTAGGGGGTTAAACGCGTATTTGAAAAGGAAAGGTTTAGGGAGCGTATCTGAAATTGTCGGCTTGGCTCACCGCAGTTAATAGGCTTAGGACAACCCGCATCTTAAACGTGAAAACAGTAAGTCCAACAGTGAAAGTCTTCGCTTTTAAAGATAAACAGTGCGCGAAAGCTAAACCTGGACAGTTTTTAATGATGTGGATTCCAGGGGTGGATGAGATTCCGCTAAGCGTTTTAGATGCAGATAACAGCGAAGCCATGGTTTCTGTGGCTGTTAAGAGGGTTGGCGAAGCAACACAAGCATTGCACAACATGAAGGTTGGCGACGTGGTAGGTGTGCGCGGTCCTTTCGGGAACAGCTTCACATTTGAAAACGGTGAAGTTTTGATGGTTGGAGGCGGAGTTGGCATAGCTCCTTTAGCATTTTTAGCCAAAAAACTTGTTTCAAAAGCCTCAAAAATAGTTATGGTTTTAGGAGCAAAAACACGCGGAGAACTCCTCTTTATAGACGATTTGAAAAGGCTTTGCAGAGAAAAAAACGTTTTAGCAGCCACAGAAGATGGAAGCTACAGCGTAAAGGATTTGGCGTCAAACCTTGCAGAATTTGTTCTGGCTAAAGAAAAATTTGAGATGGTTTATGCTTGTGGACCGGAGCAGATGATTCGGAAGGTTTTGGATTGCGCTGAAAAAAGCGGAGCCTTTGTTGAGGCGAGTTTGGAGAGGCTCATGCGATGCGCCATAGGAATATGTGGAAGCTGCGTTATAGGCGAGTATCGCGTTTGCAGAGACGGCCCAGTTTTCAATTCAAACCAGTTGCGCACTTTAAAAGACGAGTTGGGAGTTTGGAAACGCGATTTTGACGGAAAAAGAACACCGGTTTAAGGGATTTGGAGAAAAGGGTTAATGCCATTAACCCCCTTTCATGTATTAGCCTTCGGCTTCCTATACTTTAAGGATAAAGGCGCATAGACTCATTGGCGTTGGCAGTTTCAACAACTTTCATAGATTTGGAACCCTTATACTATTTCCTCTTGGGAGAACCGTTAGACCATAGAATTTTGCATGGCTTCACATCAGCCTTAACAATTTACCCAATCCTAGTAACTCTTGCAGTTTATTTCGTAGAATTTAGGTTTGATGAAAAACTTTGGAGAATCTACAACGGGTTGCGGCTTAACCCAGGGAGGGTTAGGTATCCGTTGAAGAACATATATTTGTTAAGCCTTTTCGGCGGATTCACCCACGTTTTCCTAGACATGTTCACCCATTCACAAATGCCTTGGGTGTTGTATCCCTTCGCCAACGGAAATCCCTTTTACACTTGGCAAGCCTCCATAGCTGTGGAGGTCGCTGTAATCGCATTATCTTTTTACTCGTTGGCATCTTGGCTGAAAAATATAGAGGGGGCTACCCGTATTGGCTTTTTCCACAGCCAAAAATGTTAAAAATCTAGAGAGGATATCCAATTTAGCTGTTGCATTAGTCCTAAATTTGACTGCCAATCGATGTGAAATTCAAAAAGGTTATATTTGGCTAGAGCTATTTTGGTGTATTTGCGGGTGCAATGTGATGAAAGGTGACCGCCAAATTCCAAACTAATTCTGCTGAGCATGAACCATTAAGCATAGACTACCGCCCGCTGGAAATTGAAAAAGAAATCCGTACCTTCTGGGAGAAAAACCGCATACAAGAGAAGCTAATGGAGTTTCGCGAGAAAAACCATGTAGGCATATCCGGCTGGGTTGAAGGACCCCCAACATTAAACGGCATACCCCATATAGGGCATGCCAGAGGCCGCATAATGAAAGACCTTCGTTTTAGATGGAAGACCATGCAAGGCTATTTTATGCCTTTCTGGGCGGGTTGGGACTGCCAAGGCTTGCCAGTGGAGCTTGAAGTGGAAAAACTGTTGGGTGTTCGAAACAAGCTGGAACTGTTGGAGCGGGTTGGCGAGGAACGCTTCATAGAAGAATGCAAAAAGACGATTATGCGGTATCATAGGGAATGGATTGAAGCAGACCGCAAGCTGGGCATATTCATAGACCAGAAAAAAGCCTATTGGACTTACCTTGACAACTACATAGAACGCGAATGGCAGTATCTTAAACGTGCTTGGGAGCAAGGCTTGCTGGAGGAAGGCTATTACGTGGTGGCTTATTGTCCCGGATGTCAAACAAGCCTAAGCAGCGCCGAAGTAGGCTATGAAGGCTCCTATGTAGAAGTGGAAGACCCGTCGCTTTACTTCAAGTTTAAAGTGGCAGACAGCCAAGACACGTATTTCCTAGTTTGGACAACAATGCCCTTCACGGTAATAACAGACTTGATGTTGGCAGTTCATCCCGACGCTGAATACGCGAAGGTTAAGGTTGGCGAAGAAAAATGGATAATGGCGCGTCAACGCGTCGAACCAGTAATGCAAGAGTTAGGCATAGAAAAATACGAAATAGTTGAAACAGTTGCCGGCAAACATCTTGAAGGCTTGAAATATGGGTATCCGTTTAAGGATTTGGTTCCAAAACAAGCCGAATTGGACAAGAATCCCCTTGTGCATAGGGTTGTATGCGAAGACTTTGTTGACGTGAACACCGCTACAGGTGTTGTTCACTTGTCGCCTGGAAACGGCGAAGAAGACTTTGCAGCAGCGCAAAAACGAGGAGTCCCGGTTTTCGCTCCCTTCGACGATGAAGTGAAGTTCACGGCTGACGCGGGCGCCTTTAGCGGAGTATTTGCAAGGGACGCCGACGCCATGGTTGTTGAGGAACTGCGCAAAAGAGGCTTGCTTGTCAAAGCTGAAACTATAAGGCACGAGTATCCCACTTGTTGGCGCTCCCACCACAAACTGGTTTGGCTGGCTAGACGCGAATACTTCCTAAGAACAGACCGCATAAACGACAAAGTTGTGGAAGCAGCGGAGAAAGTCGAATACTACTTCGAAGCTCCGAAAAACCGTTTCCTCTCATTCCTAAAAGAGGGAAAACCATGGTGCATCTCAAGAGAACGCGTCTGGGGCGCACCGCTACCAATATGGGCTTGCGAAAAATGCGGCGCAAAAACCCTCATAGCAAACAAAAAAGAGCTAGTGGAAAAAGCCATAGAAAAGCCGCCGCCAAACTTTGAACTCCACAAGCCATGGATAGACCGCATCAAAATAAAATGTGAAAAATGCGGAGGCACCATGAACCGTGAACCCTTCGTCTTGGACACTTGGCATAATAGTGGCGCTTCGCCCTACGCAAGGTTCACAGACGAAGAATTCGCCAAATACGTGCCAGTGGAATTCCTTACAGAAGGCATAGACCAAACCCGAGGATGGGCAAACTCGCTCCTACTGGAACACATAATATTGACTGGGAAAGCGGAAGCACCCTACAAGGCTTTCCTATTTCAAGGCTTAACCCAAGACGCTAAGGGCAGAAAAATGAGCAAAAGCCTAGGCAACATAATAGAAGTAAACAAACTCCTCGAAAAAGCCTCCGCAGACGTCTGCCGATTCTACCTACTGCGAAAATGCTCGCCAATAGAGTTCATGAACTTCGACGTAAACGAAATGAACCGCCGCCCATACCAGGTGTTGGCTACACTATATCACTTAAACAGGTTTTTCGTGCAAAATGCTGAATACGACGGTTTCAACCCGCAAAGACACACATTGGAATGGGCAAAAGAAAACAGTTACCTTAAAAAGCCAGACCTTTGGCTCTTATCAAAACTTCAAAAGGCAATAAGCGATTACACGGCTAGGCTGGATAAATGTGAATTTAACTTTGCGCTTGCAGAACTGGAAGAGTTTGTTGTCGAAGTTGTAAGCCGCTTATACGTGCCAATGATAAGAAAAGAACTATGGACAGACGACCCGGAAACCCTCAACCGCAGGCTAGCCATATACGCATGTCTGTGGCATGTGCTAAAAACTGCTGTACTCCTATTCAACCCAATAACACCCTTCCTAAGCGAAGCCCTATACCAAAAAATCTACAAAAGACTTGATAATACACTGCCAGAATCCGTAAACTTTGAAAAATGGCCAGAACCAAACGAAAAACTCCGCGACAAAAACCTAGAAGAAGAATTTGAAGCTTTGTTAGAATGTGTTTCTCTGGCTTATTCAGCACGACAGTCCGCCAGGCTTAAGAGAAGATGGCCCCTACGCAAAATGTTTGTGATGGCATCGGGGAAAGCTTGCAAAGCCTTGGAAAACCTAAAAGAGGTTCTCTTGGAGCTTGCAAACGTTAAAGAAGTAGAATACGCCCAAGAATTGCCAGAAAACCTTAAAGCCGAAGTGGATGCTAAAAGATGGGTTGGCGCTTCTGAAAAGGGCATAAGCGTCTATTTAGACGCTTACAGAGACGAAGGGCTTTTAGGTGAAGGCTTAATGCGCGATATAGCCCGAAGAGTCCAAGCCTTAAGGAAAGAGTTAGGCTACGTGCCAACAGACATACTAGACAGCGTCCACATAACTGGCTTGGACGGAGAAAACATAAGGCTTCTACAGCCATACCTAGGCGAAATGGCTGAACTAGTTCGAGCCCGAAAAGTCCAGCTGCACACAAGCCGAGACGAGGTTGAAACTGAATGGCATGAATACCCCCTAGATGAAAAGAAAATCTATATCGCCATATCTTAACACTTGAAACGCAAATTCAAACAAAATAGCAGTTATGCCTTCTCGATTTTCTCTTTCCATCATGCTATTAAGGTTAATACAAGCGCGGTAGTTAAGGGAATTGCCAAATTGTCATTTATCGGTAGAGGTAGGCTTTCAACAATTGTTGCTGTTGCAGCAGCTACCAACGCATTTAAGGGATTAACATAAACGAGGGCAGCTAAGAAACCAGCAAATAAACCCGCGGCTAAGCCTTCCAAAGTTTTTCCCTTGTTAAAGGACAGCCTTTTTCTTCCAATAGTTTTTCCAACAATAGCGGCGGCGCTGTCGCCTAAAGCGAAAGTAGCAATAGCCGCGTTGCTAACTGAGATAGGGAACAACAGCAAAGTGAAAAGTATGCCCAAAGCAAAGAATACTGGTGCTGTGGCAAACTCGTAAAGCTCCGCCTTTGTGGCTGCATGGTGCACGATCCAAGAGATTATGGGTACACGTTTACCCTCCAACATCGCCACTTCGGAGGCAATATACAAAAAGGTTACAGCTACTATAAGGAGAGCAACGGCGTATTTCCCAACAAGGCTTGAGAGAAAAGGAACCGTGAAGCCGCAAGCGTGAATAACCTCTCGGAAAATCGTGCCCTTAGAAAGCGAAACACCCCTTCTCGGCTCCCCACTAATTAAGGGAAGAATTTCGACTAGACTTCCAGTTACCACGTGATCTGCTTTTATACGCACCAAAAAATCTGGGTTATAGCCTATCTTAAACGCTTCTGGAAGCAGTATTGGCGCATTGTTCCTGTCGTCAGCAACCACAACAAGTTTTTTCGGACTTCCTCCTTCCGCTTCCAAGATTCTTTTCAAAACCAAAAACTTTCCCTGAGGCTCTATAACCTCGCCTGAAACCTCACCCGTTACAAACCCATCTTTTGTTTCCAAATCGAAGCCAAAAGCATAATCAGCCTTAAGCCTAGACGCCAAATCTCCGACAACAAAAGTTGGCAGTCCAGAACTTATCAACGCAGCTTTCCAACCTTCCCGCCTCAACTCTTCAAAAACTTCTTCCACATTAGGCATCAATGGGATCCGCCTAAAAATCTGCAGAAACTCTTCAACTTTAAATCCTCTGAAAACCTTAAACACCCTTTTCAAAGCAGCCTTCAACGATATCAAGCCCAACTCGTAAAGGATTCCATAAAAAACTATTCTCAAAAACTGTAAAAAATTTAGCCTTTTACTAATTTCAAAGAACAAATAACGATTTTTAGGAATTAATACACCTTCAACGTCGAACACAACCAACCTAAAGCTTTCCCCATGCACCAAAGCCAATTCTACACCCTCTATTAATCATTCTTCAACGTTTATAGCTTTTAATAAAAGCAAAACAGTGAAAGTCTAAAAGTTAGAAACATGCCTAACAAGCCCTCTCGCTTTCACTTTCCATAAATAAGAGCAAAAACCTAGAAAGGAAGAAGCAGATAAAATAAAGCTTCGAAACAAGTTAAATTCAACAACGAAAACCTTTAAGCCCTTTCAAAAACCGAAAGCCTTTTCCAAGAGAGATAAGCTCTTTCCATCTGGGCCGGTAGTTCAGCCGGTATGAACGCCGCCCTCGCACGGCGGAAGTCGCGGGTTCAAATCCCGCCCGGTCCATTGATCTTTCAAATAGGGTAGGCTCCACATATTCTGCAGAATGTTGTTTCTCTTCCCAAGAAGGCTTTACAGTTCGGACACTGTTTTCCTTTTTTAACGCTATAGACCTCGCTGGGTTTTCCATGACGCTTTCTAAATATTTCGTAATAAAAAAGCTGCTCTTTAGTGGACAGTTTAACCCAATCCTCTTCCATATAAAGCTGTTTTTTTGCTTCAAAATATTCATCTTCAACTTGCCCATCAAAAAATTTTGGGAGCACGGTTGTTCCAGTTCCGATTTCTAAGGGCGCCTTAGAGCGCCAAATGATTTCGTTTGGAATTAGGTTTTCGTAAGCTTTGCGGATAAGCCACTTACCATATTTCACTCCATCCTTCACGTTTAGTTTCAGTTTAATGTCTATTTTCTTGGCGAACTCCATAAACTCATCGTCTAGGAAGGGAGTTTTCACCTTTACGCCAACAGCTTTCCCAAGGGGTATAGATGAGAAAAGCATTTCCTCCCACATTTTCGCCAGCCTTCGGTTAAGCTCCTCTTCTGGCAAGTGGAAAAGCCAAGGATACCCCAGGAAAAGCTCATCCAAGGCATCTCCAGTCATGACGCTGTTTATTCCCATCTTCTTTGCAAGCTTTAAGCCCACATACACGGGAACACTGTTCCGCACTTCCATAGGGTCAAAAACCTTTAAAATGGCTATGACTCCGTTAACAGCATCAACCATTTCATCAGCACTGAAAATGTATACCTTATGGGGTATTCCAAGAAAACCAGCCATTTTTCTGGCAAAGTCTAAATCCTTAGCTGGTCCATGCTCAAAACCAACAGTTATGGCGGTTATACGCTTATGCTTAGATGCTTCAAAAGCTATTACGCTTGTATCTATGCCTCCTGAAAAAAGAATGCCATCAGCCAAATTTTTCTCCACAACTCTCCCAACGATTTCTCTTGTTTTCGCCAATAAACCAGTTTCATCTTCTGGAAGTTGCATAGCTCAGTCTAAATTAGCTGAAGGGTTAAAAACTTTTCCAAGGCAATTTTGAAGCTTCGTAAGCAGCTATGTTTAAAAGGATATTTCAAGGATATTTCGTTTATAGAAAGGCTTTGAAAAAGTGGACATCATGAAAATAAGCCTAATTCACATGAAAACCCGCAACTCATTGACACAGCTACTTTCAGCCGCTCGAGAAAAAATCCGCGAGGCAGCCAAACAAAAACCAAATTTCATAGCTCTTCCAGAATATTTTTCGGTGCCCGGTTTTATTGAAAACTTTTCGTCAGCCGAGGAAATCTTCGAAAAAACATACAACTCAACAGTTGAATTTTTAAAAAATGTTTCAGCGGAATTTCCGAACATCTACATTGTTGGAGGAACATTAGTTGAGAAAAGCCAAAACGCCTTCTTTAACACTTGCATGATATGGAAAAACGCCAAACTTCTGGGGAGCTACCGAAAAAGAAGCCTGATAAACATGGAGGTTAAAATGGGGATAAACAAAGGTGATAAACCCTTCGTTTTAGAAACAGAGTTTGGCAAAGTTGGCATACTAATATGCGCAGACATCTTCGACTCGGAAGCAGTAAAACAGACAGTAAGCTTAGGCGCCGAAACCATTTTTCTGCCAGTTGCATCTTTATCCACCCACCCAAACGTTAAAGGACATCCATTATCAGAGAAAATTGCTTCAGAAAACGGTGTTTTCATAATCAAAGTTGGAAACACATGTTCAGGCGCAAAGGGAGGAAGAAGCGCAATAATCGCTCCATGGGGAATAATTGAAGAAGCAGAAGAAACACCTTCAGACAAAGTGCTTACAGCAGATTTAGACATGAAAAGGCTTAGACGCTACAGAGAAGAAATCAATAAAGGGTTTTCCACTCCTCAATGATTTGCGTCATCTTTGAGAATTTATGCCTCTCAAACCATTGTTGCATCTCCTTATTTTTAACCGCATACTCACATATCTTTTCCGCATCACTAGAACTGTGCACTAAAAGCAGCATTCCCTCTATTTCATGTCGGCTCACATAAGCCATAGTTCTCAAAAGAGCATTCAACTTCACATCATCCAAAAGTTCAGCACTCAACTCTATGAAAACAGGCTTTTTCAAAATTTTCGCAAAAATCCTAGTTAACATGTCAACCCAATACATAGTAGTATAATCGTTGGCGGAAAGGGGAACATGAAAGAAGTCTACATAGGTTGCTAGCTGAGCAAAGTCTATGCCAAACCTTTCCTTTGAAAGCACCGGATCCGGCCAAATTTCCACCGCAAATCTTCTGCCTTTCGCCCGTTCTTTTGCTTGTTTTATGAAGTTGGTTACTGTTTGTGTTCGCCATTCCACCCAGTTTAGTCCGCTCTGCCTCCACAACTCCACACACCTCGGACAAACACAAAAGCCTTCTTCTGGAAAATGATAGAGGTTTAAAATAACTCCTTGAACTTGTTTGGCGGCTATTTCTGAAATAAAACCAAGAACTTTATCCATGTAAACTTCATTTGTGGGACAAACATAATCCCATGGCAGATTAACCCGCCTATTCTGCCTCAAAGCAGGACCCTCTTTCGAAACTGCCACGATGTTTGGATTGCT
The DNA here is from genome assembly GCA_964501295.1 of uncultured Candidatus Bathyarchaeia archaeon. Lineage (GTDB taxonomy): Archaea > Thermoproteota > Bathyarchaeia > Bathyarchaeales > Bathycorpusculaceae > JABFQN01. The sequence continues at coordinate 188,474 of CAZCSF010000002.1, forward strand.
TCTTATGGCTTTTGCGTCGCAGAAGCATGTAATGTCATTGTACATGTTTTCTGCTGGAGGAAAAACCATGCCGTCGGCGCGTTTAACATAGTAGATGTGAGGATTAAAACCCTTAACGGCGACTGGTTCATAGGAAACTATTCCTACTTTCATGGGTTAGGCTCAGCAACCGATATATTTAAAATTTTCAATTATGTGAGCATTGTAAGGGAAGAAAAAGCCTTATGGAAATAATAATAGATTATGAAAAATGCGCTCCTTGTCCCGAGCTTAAATGTGTTGACACATGCCCATGGGGAGTTTTTAAAGTAGGCTCAAATGAAAAACCACGGGTATCGGATGTAGCGTCGTGCACTCAATGTGGAATTTGTGAAAATCTGTGTCCCACCAAAGCTATTAAAGTAAAAAGAAAAGATTTTAGTAGCACTTAACCATGTCACTATAACTTCGTGAGGTCAACTTATGAAAGAATATGAACTTCTCGGAAAAAATTTCAAGTTGCTTTTAGAATATGATTTTTTAGCTTTAACGTCAGAGATGGAAGTTACAACGGTAAGCTCAGCCGTATATAACGGCGGGTTTAGAAAGGCGAGGGCTGTTATTAACGCACACGCTCCCGAAGATTATGACCAAAAACTGCTACATGAACATCCCGAACATTTAATTTTAAAGGTTTTAAGGAAACTTAACCTTAACCCCGACCACAGCGTAGGCATGATCACCGCCGCAGACGTTAACAAGTTTTCCGTGGTAACAGCCGAGGAAGATGACTTAAGCGTAAGCGCCGTGGTAACTGCAGGCTGCTCATTAGCCGAAACTTCAGGAGAAGAGATTAAAACAACTCCATTTACTCCAGGAACAATAAATACAATTATCGCCATCAACGGTAACCCCACAGAGAGCTGTCTCCTAGAAACCTTTATAACAGCAACTGAAGCGAAAACGGCAGGCTTAAGAGACTTAGACGTAAGAAGCGCATATTCAGGCGATCCCGCCACAGGAACAATAACAGACAGCCTTGCCGTGCTATCCACCAACAATGGCTCCAAAATAAGACATGGCGGCCCAGCTTCAAAACTTGGAAGGTTGGTGGGTTATTGCACCAGAAAAGCCGTAAAAGATGCTATACTGAAAAATGGCAATCACTTAATTCCTACAAGGTCTGTTTTTAAAAGGTTCTCTGAGCGGAAACTGCCTATAGAAGAGCTCGTGCGAGAAATTTCTGAAAAAAGCCATGCAGAGGTAAATGTGAAAGAGATAAACTCGAGGATCATAAAAGCCTTAAGAGAGAAACCCCTCCTTTCGCTGGTTTTAATGATGGCTGCAAACATGGACGAAGAAGTTAAGAAAGGACTGATTCCAGAGGAATTCGGAGACATAAACATCCTAAGTGAAGAATTCAAAAAGAGCTTCTTCAGAACAATTTGCAAAGAAGAAAATCTTCAGCGCTCCATCAAATTGAGCAAAGAGAAGACAAATTCAAATCCATTCCTAAAAAATGCGCTGCTTTGCATAATTGAGAAAAATCTCTCAAAAAACTCTTTTTAAGAAGTCAATCATTCACATGTTGCTTTATTTTGAATAAAATATAAGATGCTGTAAAAAAGTGGTGAGGCGCTTAGGTGTTTTAGTTTACAGTTTCTATCCTACTATCTGCTCCCAGCGCTCAACCAGTTCCAAAACTTCGGGACATCCGTAGTTCTTCAGCTTCTGCCTAAGCTCAATTTTGTCAACAGCCGCCTTCTGAAAATCCACTATCTGGCTTGCCTTCCCTGCGAGGTAGAGGATGCCGTCAATCCCTGTTCTCCCACAGCGAACCGAAACCGTTAGAAGCTCCGCTGGTGATGGAACCTCCTTAGGATCGTCGCCGGGACCAAACACGTAGAGGCTTATATACATCGGCTTTTTCAGCAATTTCTTGAAGCCCATGCAGAGCATTTCCCAATACCATGGAGTGGCATAATTTTTCGAAAACATAACGACATTGAAGGCGTCTGTGTATGGTGCTAGTGCGTCGAAGTCTATGCCAAAACGCTCATAGGAACTAACGGGATCTGGAAGCAAACCGATAACCAGCTCTTTTTTCACAACGTCTCGGATTTGGGCAATGTAGTCTGTAACTTCTTTTTTACGCCATTCAAGCCAGCTTAGTCCACTCTTCTGCCATTTCTCCTTACAACGGGGACAAGTGCAGTGACCGTGGTCTGCAAAGTGAATGCTGTTAAGCCAAATGCCTTGAGAAGCCCTATCCACCTCTTCAATATACTTTAGCATTTCCTCTCTATACTCTGGAACTGTGGGACAGAGGATGTCCCAACGGAAATTATATCTATCATTGGTTCTTAAAGCAGGTCCATGCTCAGACTGGGAAACCCACTCGGGATGGTTACGTGCTGTAACATTGTCTCCGAATATTGCGACGTTGCTGTACATGTCTGCTCGCGGCGGTTGCCTTCTTCCAACCTCTGGCTTCACCCGAAACAAATCAAAATCGAAGCCTGGAACCTTCTCCGGTTCAAATAGGTATGTGCCAAACTTCATTTTCCACACCTTTTAGGAAGCAGAATGCATGCAAATTATAAAAGTTTTTCACATGAACACTTCGAAACTTTCTCATCCTATTCAATATTCTTTATTCGAAGCACAAAAGGCGAGTTCACCCCAATAGCTGTAAAATGCTTTGAATTTACGTAGGATATTTGACACGAAATGAAAAGGGCAAAGCCTTTTCCTTCAAAAACTTTAAATATAAAGCATGGTGTTTCCGTGTCAAAAGCGATGGTGATATCTTGAAGTTTGGATCCTTTCTATTCTCCCCTGAAACTGTTGAAGGCTTTGACATCCACGTTTACCGTCTCAAGCCCGAAACAGGCACCATAGGAACACCTAAAGAAGGCATGTACAACAACATAGCATGCTTCGGCGACAACACCAACGCAAAGAAACATCCAGAATGGGTATCAATTTCAAAGGACGGCCCAGCATTACGCACGAATAAGAAGTATAATTTTCATTGGGATATCCTCTGCATGACAAATCCGGAATACCGAGAGTGGATACTGGACTTTATAGAAAACGCGGCGAAAGTAGCCTCGGGAATAACCCTCAGCAGCATCCACTTTGCAGACCACGGCTTTTGTGTTTGTCCGAGGTGTGTGGAGTTGTGGAGGCAGAGCGGACTAAACTGGGTGGAATGGCGAACACAAACAGTAACCAACTTCATAAAGGATGCGAGTGAACGGGTGAAGAAGTGGGATAAGCCTTTCATAGCGGGTTTGCTGCCCGACCCTGTGCTTTCAAAGGAGCGTTTTGGCATAGACTTCGACGCACTAGCACCATACACAGACGCCTTTATCGTGCCGATTTTCTCCAAAAGCTATGCAACTCCATGGCACTTCGAAACTTTAGCCAGATCTCTTAAGAGCCTGTTGAAAAAACCAGTTTACATAAACATTTACGTATATGGTCCAGGCGATGATCCTAGGGAAGTACCTACAGTCAGCGAATTGCTGAAGGTTTCAGCGCGTGTGTGCAGAACCGGAGTTGACGGCATCTTGTTTTTAGCAGAGAACGCCCAGAGGCTTAGGGACTTCCAGAAGGCTTCAATTCAAGCAGAAGATGTCTTGAAGGAGATAGAAGAATACGGTGCAGATGAGTTTTTAAAGTTGATAGACAAATGGAGAAACCTGTTCTGAACGCTTCCTCTCCCCTTTTGTTGGCTAAATTTGCTTTGAAAAGATTCGCATGAAATAGAAAATACATAAATAATGTTGAAGCGAATTATCCGAGAGAGGAAAGTGTATGAAGGTTACCCTTGTTAATCCTCCATACCCAGAAAGAGCCCATCAACATCCACCTCTTATTCCTTTGAGTTTGGGCTATCTAGGGGCAGTCTGCGAAAAAAGCGGTTACGACGTGAAAGTCATAGACTGCCAAGGAGAAAGGTTAAACTTACAAGGGTTCCGCAGAAAACTGGCAAATACAGACACGGATGTTATTGGGATAACCTCGGCAACCCTCACGTATAAATCGGCGTTAAAAATAGCAGAAATTTCTAAAGAGGTTTTTCCCGAATGCACAGTAGTCCTAGGGGGGTGCCATGCAACCTTCTGGGACATTAATGCGCTGAACGAGTGTCTCAGCCTGGATATTATTGTAAGAAAGGAGGGAGAAATAACCTTCCTCGAAATTCTTGAAAAGCTGAAAAATAAAGAAAGTTTTAGTGAAGTTAAAGGGATAACTTTCAGAAAGAAAGATAAAATCATCCGAAACGAGGATAGACCTTACATAGAAAATTTGGATGATTTACCTTTCCCTGCACATCATCTATTAAATCTCAACTCATACATAAAAATGGGAAAACTGATAATCCCGTTAATGACCAGCAGAGGATGTGTTTACTGGTGTGATTTTTGCACAGCTGTCAGAATGTTTGGGCGGAAATACCGTATGAGAAGTCCCAAAAACGTTGTAGACGAGATGGAGTACTTCCACAAAAAGTATGGAACTGACCAGTTCACATTTTACGACGACGCATTCACCGTTGACCCCAAAAGAGTTGAGGAAATCTGCAATGAAATAGAAAGAAGGAATATGGAAGTGAAATGGGATTGTGAAACAAGGGTAGACATGGTTAACAAACCACTGCTTGAAAAAATGAAGAAGGCCGGATGTATAGCGATATGGTTTGGAGTTGAATCCGGCTCACAAATGATAATTGACAGAATGCAAAAGAAAATAAAGATTGAGCAAACCCGAAAGGCGTTTAAGCTAGCACATGAAGTTGGTTTAATGACTGTTGCAAGCGTAATTTTGGGTTTTCCAGGTGAAACCGAAGAAACAGCGTGGGAAACAGTGAACTTTGTTAAGAGCTTAGACCCCAGCGATGTTGGATTTTACATAGCAACTCCATACCCTGGAACCCCATTATACGAGACTGTTAAGGAGAAAGGATGGTTGAGAACCGAAGATTTCGAAAAATACGACACAGCAACCCCAGTGTTTGAAACACCGTTTTTAAGCATAGAAAGGTTAAAGGAAATACGGTTAAAGGCTTATCAACAGTTTTATCTTAGACCAAAATACGTGATTAAAATGTTTAGGGTTGGAGGCGTTTATGGAATGTACGCAGTAAGAACTTCATTCGCCCATTTACTTAGGGCATTACATTTGAAGCTTGGCTAAGTTAAGCGTTTTTAAGGGCGAGAATAGACAAAAAGAGAACAACCACAGCAAGGGAAACTGTGATTGAAGTAAAATTTATTCCAATGACACTCAAACCGAGAAAAAGTCCCACCAATCCGGCTATGCTGAAACTTAAAGCCACCGACAACACTATTTTCTCCACGATGTCAACTTCCTTATTTTTTGGGAAAAGCAGTCGAAGAAGGCAGTAACCAGGAACAAATGAAACGAAAACAAATCCAAAGGCATATCGGAACACAACTAGGTAGGAATCGCCCGGAATAGTGTATGCCGTTAATAGGGTTAATGCTGTTAAGATAACGACAGCGATAAACCAGTATCTGCCTTTTATTTTCTCCATCACCATCTTTCCATGCTCGATTTAAATATAAAAAGTGGAGAGTTACATGAACACTTTGAATATGGGATGAGTATCGCTTAAGGGTTTGACCTCAACTTCGGCCATCGCTGAAAGGATGTAAGTGTCAACTATGGATGCGGCGGGAAATACATAATCTGCCCTCTCAATAGGTCCAAACATCAGCCAATCGGCACCCATCGTTTGCATTATCGCGTTGGTGGCGCCGTCACATCCTCTTCGCACTTCTTTGGGGAAGTTCACTTTAAGCCACCCACAAGTCGTTACCACATTTCCGGTTCCTACACCCGTAGGATAGCCGAATTTTTCCTTTATGTAATATATTGCCCTCACTGCTGAACCCATGTCTGGACTAAAGGCTGGAATGGATGTGTCGATTAGGAACTTTTCAATTCCTGCCTCTCTTGCACGCGCTAAGGCTTGTTCTGTGGCATTTACTTTGCCCTCGGTGCTGTTGTCTGCAGGATTTTCAGCCAGTATTATGGCTGCTTTAATGCAGCTTTCTTTTATTTTTTCCAATTCCGATTGGGGGCTGCCCTTGTTGATGGAGCTGTATACCGCTCTTTCTGTAAGGCCTACTTCCTTAACATATTGAGATGCGGAAAGGCGGAGTTTTGGGCTAATTGCGTCTATAAGAAATGGTGCTTCTGTGGTTTTGGCGATGAAATCTATGTATTTTCTGAAAGCCTCTTCGGTTGTTCCAACAACGTCCAACATGAAAGGATTTCCAGTTAAATCGCTTAACTGCTCCAGTTTGTTTAGCTGCTCTTCTGCCTCCTTAACATTGAATTCTCCTTTCCCCTCATCCAACACTATTTTTTGGCCAACATAGAAAATCGAAGCAATTAAGACTGTTGGAAGCTCTCCGGGCTGTCCGCCTACTTTCACCCTTCCAATCTCAAAAATCTGTTGAGGAGTTTTAAATTTAAACATGGTTTTCCCTTTTAATGTTTAGCTTTATTTTCCTTCAATGACCTTTTTAGCTATCGCTACGGCTTCTTCCTTGCTTTTTCCGTAAAGTGCGCCAATGGCATCGGCATCTTCTTTCTTTACGGCTGCTCCGCCAATCATTAGAGCAATTTTGCCCTTCAGCCCGGCATCGGTTAACGCCTGGTCCAGTTTTGGTAAATTATCCTTGGCGGGTTTTGTGTTTATTGAAACAGCTATAATGTTCGCGTTTACTTCCTTAGCCTTTGAGGCAAAGGTTTGGGGAGCAACGGCTTTACCTAAGTCTACTGTCTTGAATCCAGCCCTTTTAAGCGCCTTCCTCACCATTTCTTTTGCAGACTCATGCAAATCCGGTTCAAGGTTTCCGATAACAATTGTTCCCAAGGGGCTTTCAGGTTCTGGCGGTTCCTTTTCCATCATGGATTTAAGCCACGACATTCATATATCCCTTCAGCGTGCTCTATAAATAAGGCAAAATTTAAGTTTTACCCACATAAAATGGAGCAAAGGTTTCATAGATGATGAAAGCGGGCAAAAAGATAAATGAAAACTCTTTAGCACTATGCATTTTCATTTTCGCCTTACTTTACCGCCTCTTGTTGCTGCAAACAGAAATCTATCCTCCAGGACCAGACGCTGGATTACACAGCAGCATCATTAATTCTATGGTTTTGGAAAATGGAAACTTTTCATGGAACTACTATCATATGGGAAGTGGTCCTTCTTTAACCCATCCAGGCTTCCACTTTTTCACATCCTTTATATGGTTGATGACAGGGATGCCAGACTACCTTGCACAATATCTGGTTGCAACTCTATTTTCATCTTTAATCGTTTTGTGCGCTTTTCTCATAACTCGAGCCTTGTGGGGGTTACCGTTTGCTTCTCTCATAGCGGCTTTTTTGGCTACATTGTCAAGATACGATATAGAAATGATAGCGTGGGGGGGCTACCCTAACATAATTACGATTATGATCATATCGTTGATTTTTTACATGTTTTTCAGAAGAGATACGCCTTCAACAATTTTAGTCGCGGTATCCTCTCTTTTAATTGGAATGCTTTTCATCACCCATTCATTGAGTGTAATAACATTCCTGTGTATAGCATGTCCATTCCTTGTTTTGGCATTTTTTGCTTCTAAGGAATCGTCAAAGGATAAAAGAACGATTCTCATGTTTGTGTTGTCCATTTTTCTCGGTCTTTTAATAGCTTCGCCTTTCATAGCCCATGTTTTTCCCGCTTATCTGGAAAACGTCGAAGAAGGCATGTTTACCGGCGCCATAGACGAGAATAGGAAAGCAATTGTCTTTACCCGCATGGTTTCCGTTCAACTTGTACTAGCTTCACTGATTCCCGCTTTCTCCTTCCTTATATTTTCGAAAAGGTATAAGGGCGCATTTTTTGATAAAACCAGCCTTTTATTCAGTTTATGGGTTCTGATACCCGCGATTCTAACACAATCGTTTATAATTGGAGTTTACACAGATTACTTCCGTTTTCTGCATTTTCTGATCTTCCCATTAACAGTGTTTTTTGCACTTTTAATCGACCATATATCCGGTTTTATTGCAAAAGCCTTGGGGAATTTCACGCAAGATGTTAAAGCACCCATTAGCCTAGGAACTCTTCATTCACTGCTCGTAGCTGGATTTCTGGTGGTTTCTTTGCTTGGCTTCATCCCATTTTTCTCAAGTCCAAGTGACGGTTTCTCCATTGCCGACTACTATCGGGTTGTTTATCCTCCAGAGTTTGAGTCGATAGAGTGGATTAAAGAGAGAACTTCCACAGATGCTGTTTTTGTTTCTAACCATGGTTATGGATGGTGGATTTCCGGATTTGGACAGCGGGTCACGTTAAGCGCCACTGAACCTCAGTTTTTGATAGTCCCTCACGAGTTTGAAGCAGCATACATTGCGAGAACATTACTTAGGACAAACTTTGTTCTAAACAACGGGTTTATCGAAATATGGGATGATGGAAGTTACGTTGGAAGATACAACCCCATGTTACTAATAAACTGTACAAGGCTTCCAGAGCCACATCCGATGCTTTATTTCAACGAAAATGAAGTGACAATCTTTTACAGAGAAAACACCAGCACAAAAATGATTGATGCCATAGAGGTTTCACCGAAAAACTTGACCCTTGAAACAACGCAAGAATCAGCGCATATGTCGACAGTAAGGGAAAATGCCCACCTAACTTTAACGCGGCGGATAGAAGTTTTGAAAGACACTAGGTTTGCCTTTTTATCCTTATCCATAAAAAGTTTGGACAACAACACCTCTCTGGAATATGTTCGGATTATGCTGCACATACAAGGTAAAGTCTTACAGACAGAACAAACTGTTGGGGTGTTAGATGAAAACGCAAAGGTATTCGCTCAAATAATATTCGAAGAGAAAAAACCGCTCATTAAACTGTTTCCCTCTGATAACCCCAACTGCCTAGAACTACTTTATACTGCTGAAAACCCTCAAAGCATAGAGATAAAAATGATTATCGGAGGGTTTGAAACCGAAAAAATTGAGGAAAAATACATTGAAAGCTTATTAATTAACATGACTCGTTCATGGTCAAAAAAAGAATCTACAAGCTTACCCATCCAAGTTTTTGATTACCGTAAAATAATAAAGTTGAAGAAAATAACCTTCATTGCATGCGAACGGAAAGATTGCGCAATTGAAAGATTTGCAAACGACCCCATGTTCAACCTCGTTTTCATAAACGATAACGTCGCAATATTTAAAGTTCGAGATTCCAATGGTTAAAGATGGAAGGTAATATGCGCAAAGAGGGTTACATAAAAATCTATGTAATATCTTTCTCCGCTTTAATAGTCTTTATTTTTTATATGTTACTGTCCTCCAACGGTTTAATTCTTGGAAATGACCCCGCCGTTCATTTGCTGAAAGTATACGAAATACTAGAGTCTGGAAAAGCCTCATTTTCTGAAGCTGCTTGGTACCCACCGCTTTATCGTATTTTGGTAGCAGAATACGTAATTTTTACAGGCGCATCTAACCTTGAGAGCATTCTCTTTCTAATGAAGATTTTGTCCGTCACATTTGATTGGCTGCTAATTTTTTCTGTTTATTTGCTGGGAACAAGACTCCACAGCGAGGAGGTGGGCGTCATTGCCTCCTTGTTAATGCTGCTTTGTTTTCCACTATACGAAATCAATTTTTGGGGTGGTTACCCAAGCTTGCTCAGCATAGCATACATGTACTTGCTGTTTTTTTATTTGTCGCCGAAAAAAGAGGGATGGTCTTACAAGGTTATAGCTTTTATAACTGCTTTTTCTCTGGTATTAACCCATCATTTCGCGACTTTCCTCACCATCACAATTCTGATATTATACGCGCTAATCAGCTTTCTCGTGTTTCGCAGGTCGTTTACCCGCACTTTTATCGTGGCAGTTTTAGGGGCTTTAGCCGCTTTCCTTTTGTGGTATGTCCCGGTTATACTGCCCTACATCAATATCCTTATAACACACATTTTCTTCGGTCAAAGAACATACTTACACTTGACTTGGCGTGTGACTCTGGATGTTTTTCTAATGAGTTTTGGCTTCATATTCTTATTCGCTTTTTTGGGGGTTCTCTTAACCTTTTATAACAGCAGGAGAAGAAAAAAATTAGAGTTCTACACACTCATGTGCCTAAGTTTCTTTATTCCGCTATTTTTGTCGCAATCTTACTTTCTTGGTGTTCTACTTCCATATGACCGATTTGTTTATTATCTTATGCCCTCCGCGGTTATTTTTGCAGCTGTAATAACATATCTGATGGTTAAGTTTGCTGTTTCTTATGTAGTAAATGTGGACTGGAAAATTCTTAAAAACTGTTTGAAAGCCGTTCTCCTAATCTCTTTTGTTTCTTTACTATTTGTATCCAGATTTCCGGTTTTAACTGGCAAGGTTTATGAGGCTATAGGTTATTATTCTTATCTAAATCCACAAAGTTATAACGCTGGTTTTTGGCTGAAAAGTGCTTATCCATATGAAGCCAACATATTAGTTGCAGAGAAACCAGGCTCATTTTTCGAAATTGTTTCCGGCAAATCTGCACTCGTAGAATTCAGCCCTCTTGTTCAAAGGGAAGATGTTGCTGAAACTGTGTTAAATTTGGCTTATGAGGTGGAGCATCTTTTTACTTTGTTCAGAGTTTATGAGATGCGAATGCCCTACGAACTTGAGCAGTATAACGTGTTAATCCACGGTGTATGGAATAGGGCAGCATTCCTATTTGATGAGGAAACAGTCTTGTCCTACACTAAAGATGGAAAAGAGTTTTCCGCGAAAATTCCAGATTTAGAGAGGAAAATTCTCTGGACTGAAGAAAAAGGTAGTAGAAAACTTCAGATTCAATATTTCT
>CAZCSF010000003.1:0-50255 GCA_964501295.1 uncultured Candidatus Bathyarchaeia archaeon
CGGTCCGGCCCATCGTTTTTCGGTCAAATTATTTAAACTGCGGCAGCCACTAAACCGTAGGGTGCGCTTGTGGATTGTTTGGGGGGATAGGCGTATGGGGCTGAGGTTGTTTGGTAGTTCTGGGCTTCGGGGTTTGGTTAATGTTGATTTATCTTCTGTTTTGGCTGTTAGGGTTGGGATGGCTGTTGGCACTTTTACAAGGGCGGGAAAGGTTTTTGTTGCGAGGGATACACGGGCTTCTGGTTTGATGCTGGAGAATGCTTTGGTTTCGGGTTTATTGGCGTGCGGTGCAAAAGTTTATTGTCTTGGCGTTTTGCCAACTCCTGTTTTAGCCTATTTGACAAAGAGGCTTGGCGCCGATGCTGGTGTTATGGTTACAGCCTCTCACAACCCCCCTCAATATAATGGGATAAAATTTTTCAATGGAGACGGCATGGCTTACGATGAGGAAAGCCAAAACGAAATTGAACGAGTTATAAACAGTGAAAGTTTTAGTTTGGCAGAGTGGCGTGGGCTTGGCGAAGCTTCGTTTATGGATAAAAGTCATCTTTACATTGAGATGGTGAATGAAAGTGTAAGGCTAAATAGGAAATGGCATGTTGTTGTTGACCCCGGATGCGGAGCAACATACCAAATTGCACCAGCAGTTTTCAAGAGTTTAAAATGTAAAGTTACAGCCATAAGCGCTCAGCCCGACGGCTTTTTCCCCGCAAGAAGTCCAGAGCCGAACGTTGAATCCCTCAAGTCTTTAGCCAAAGTTGTGAAGGAGTTAGGGGTTGATGTTGGAATAGCCTTCGACGGAGATGGCGATAGAACCGCCTTTATCGATGAAAACGGAGCCTTTGTGGACTTTGATAGGATTTTAGCCGTTTACGCCTCTCACATTGTCAAGAAAAGACGCGGTAAAACTGTTGTCACAAATGTTGAGGCATCTATGTGTATTGAGAGGATGGTAGAACCCTTAGGCGGAAAAGTCCTCAGAACCAAAGTTGGAGATGTTTACGTGGCTGAAGCCTTGAAAAAGTTTAATGCTGTTTTTGGTGGAGAACCATGTGGAGCGTGGATGCATCCCCAATATCATTATTGTCCAGACGGTATACTTTCATCGGCGCTTTTGCTGAAAGCCTTGGAGGAAGAGGATAAAAGCCTTTCAGAGTTTGTTGCTGATGTTCCCGCTTACTCAGTGCTTAGAAAAAGTGTTCCATGCAAAAATGAAGTAAAGTACGCGGCTGTTGAGAAGGCAAAGGAGCTTTTGGAATCCAGCTTTCCAGATTACAGAAAGCTTTCAACAGTTGATGGTGTTCGCTTAGCTCTAGAAGAAGGTTGGGTTTTGGTTAGGGCTTCTGGCACTGAACCTCTTGTTCGTTTGACTGTGGAAGGTGAATCTTTAAAAGTTGCTGAAAAAATAATAGAGAAGGCTGTAAGCCTAGTTGAAGAAGCTGTGGAGAGTTTTGAAAAATGAAAGCTGTGGTTTTAGCTGCTGGTGAAGGGGTGAGACTTCAACCCTTAACTTTGACGCGGCCAAAACATTTAATAAATGTCGGCGGGAAACCAATCCTTGAACACTGTCTGGACGCTGTTAAGGCTTGTGGAATAAATGAAGTAATAATTGTTGTCAACTACATGGCTGAGGCAATTCGCAGATATTTCGGTTCTGGAGAGGGTTTTGGGCTGAAAATAGAATATGTGAGACAGCCCGTGGTTCTTGGAACTGGAAACGCTGTAAGTGCGGTTGAACCCTACGTGCAAGAAGATTTTGTGCTCATTTATGGAGATTTACTTTTCACGTCTGAAGCTTTAAGGAAAGTTCTTTCCATGTATAACGCGAAGAAGCTTGCGGCAGCTTTGGCCGTTGTGCCTGTTGAACGCCCAGAGGATTATGGTATAGTCGAGCTTGAGGCTGAGGGAAGCGTGAAACGTATTGTTGAGAAGCCAAGCCTTGGAGAGGCGCCTTCAAACTTGGCTAATGCTGGGCTTTATGTTTTCTCCGTGGAAATTTTTGAAAAGGCTAAGAGGATATCTGCCTCTTCAAGGGGCGAATGGGAAATCACAGACGCTATTGAACTTTTGCTCAAAGAAGGAAAGCCCGTTTTCGCTGCTGAAATTCCGCGAGACGGTTGGTTTGACGTTGGCAGACCATGGGACTTACTTGAGGCTAATCGTTGGGTGCTAACACGAATGGAACATAACGTGCTTGGATACGTCGAGACAGGCGCCCACATAACCGGTCCAGTGGCTGTTGCTGAAACTGCGCGGATACGTTCCGGAGCTTACATTGAAGGACCAGCCTACATAGGGGAAAACAGCGATGTGGGTCCTAACTGTTACATTCGCCCATGCACAAGCATAGGTAAAAAGGTGCGCATAGGAAATGCTTGTGAAATAAAGAACAGCATCATTATGGATGGCGCGCATATTGGGCATTTGTCCTATGTGGGTGACAGCATAATAGGTGAGAACTGTAATCTGGGCGCTGGGACAATAACAGCCAATTATAGGTTTGACGCTGGAACCGTGAAAATGATGGTTAAGGGTAAGCTTGTGGATACTGGAAGAACGAAACTAGGCGCGGTTTTAGGAGACAATGTCAAGACTGGAATAAATGCGCTTTTAATGCCCGGCATAAAGGTTGGAAAAAACTGTTGGATTGGACCAAACGCTATTGTTTACCGTGATTTGCCTTCGGACACTGCCGTGTTCTTGAAGCAAAGCTTAGAGGAAAGAAAGCTAGGCTAGTTTGACTTATTTGATTACTATTGAAGTTCCACAGTATTCGCATTGCACTGACGTTTGACCTTTGTAGATTTCTTTTGTGTAGGGGGCTCCGCAGTGGGGACAACGGACAACTTGTATGGTGGGCGCCTCTTTTATGGTTACGCCCTTTATTGTGGCTATGTCCCTGTCGGCTTCTCCTCCTATAATGTATTGGAAGAATCTTGTTATCACGTCGGCTTCCCAGTCTTTAACGTCAAATGGAGTTTCATCCATTCCAACTCCTGGTTTAAAGCGGATATAAACTCCAGTCCAAGCTATTAACCCCACTCTTCCCTTTGAGATTTCCTGCAATGCTCCTATGGGTTGTTCCATTAGCACTGTGCGTTCCGTCTTCTTTTTAGTTGCTATGAAAAGCTTTTTTTCGAGGACAACTTCCTTTTTTCCTTCGAAGATGAACCTTTGATTTGTGAAGTACAATGTTCCTTCGCATTTATCTTTTGTCATGATTTTTCCTTCGATGGCTAGGACTGGGCTTTCTTCCGGCTTTAGCGGAAAAGACGCGAAAGAGAAAAGCTCAACGGTTTTTTCGGCGACTTTTAGGTCTCTGTCTATGGCGTTTATACTTCCTAAAAACTCGCCTAGAGATGCGCCAATTTTAGCTGTTTCTGCGGCTACTCTTGCTCTTAAGGTTGAGGCTTCTACTGAAAGACGACCTGCCAAAGTCCAACAGAAGGCTACGTTTCCACGGCTTATTTCAGCCCTAAGTCTATTGGCTTCGGACTGAAGGGTTCTTATTTGAGCCGTTAACGGTTGGACGTTGTTGTAGAAGGCTTGTTTGATGGTTGGAGAGGCTTCCATCCATTTTTTGGTTAGAATGTCGATGCTTTTCTCAAGGTGTCCCATTGCCGCATAGCCTCGTCCGCGAACTGTTGTAAGCCTGCTTGGAAGGGAAGCCATGGCGCTGTCGATGTAGGCTAGTTTGCTTTCAACATCGCTTATTGCGGCAGAAGCGCTGGCAAGGTCAGATTCTATTGAACGAAGTCTAGAATATAGGGCATCCCGCTCCCTATCAGCACGTGCCATTTACTTCAGCCACAACGCTATTTTCCTTCAGCCAACACTAATAACATTTGTGTAGTTTAAATCCTAAAATATGTGCGTTCCTATAACACATAGGTTAGAGGTGGATAAGCTTGTCAGTGGCGCAGAGGAAGTTTTTCACAGAAGTTTCAGCCCTTGTGGATAAGACAGTTATTGTTGTCACTACGGCTGGCAAAACATATAATGGAACTTTGATAGGCATTAACCCGGACAATTTAAGCCTATGCTTGGCTGAAGCGAAGGATGAGGAAGGTAAAAAACTCCATAGAGTTTTCTTGAACGGAAATGTTGTCGCCCAGATTCTCAGCGTAGAAAAGCCCTTCGACTTGAAGGCTTTGGCAGAACGTCTTGAAAGGGTTTTTCCAACGATGGTTAAGCTTTATGAGGATAAAGGGTTCATTTGGGTTATGGACAAAGTTAAAGTGACTGAAAAAGGCGTTGTTGAAGGTTCAGGTCCGGCTGCTGAGAGAGTGCAAAAAGTCTATGAACAGTTTGTTAGCGAAACTAAAGGCTAAACAAACCAGCGGAACTGTTCTTCCCTTTTCTTTTCTTCCTTTTCAGGTCTAATCCAGCCGAAGGATTCCAAAATTTTTGCAGTTTTTTCGGCGGCGGCATCCAAACGTGACGGGTCAACTTGGAGGTTTAGGTACTTGTTTAAGGCTGAAAGCGCATAACGGGCGGCGTTTGCGTCTGGATAGGTGCCCAGCGTTTCCACAAGAAGCGAAAAACCCTTGAAGCCTCTGAGGCTTCCAATTCCGATTAGGATGCCAGCCACGCCGAAAACGTTGCCAACCATTATTTTTGCGCCTAGGTTTAAAGCCTCCTTTAGGGTTTCTGGGTCTGAGGCTGCGCAGTAAATTTCCGGGGTTTCTTTAACCTCTTCTTGCTTGAATCCGCCAACCGTTATGAGGAAGCGGCATCCAAGCTCTTCTGCAATGTCTAAGACGCGCCCACATAACTCGTATTGTCCAAAGGTGGTTAGGGCTTGGGTGTTGCCATGCCATATAATCAAGTCTCGCCCTTCACCTTTACTCTTGTAATAGTATAGCTCATTTATCGGAGAGCGGGCACCTCCATTTTCTGTTGTCACCGCCAAGTCTTGAAAGGAAGCAGAGAAGATTTTGGCAAAACGTTTTGCTTCCAACTCGTGGATTAAATGTAAAGCTACAATGTTGGCTACAAATCCTATCCCCGGCAGTCCCTCGATTAAGACGGGGTTATCAAGTTTTGGTTTTTCTTCAATCTCAACCGTTAAGACCATTTTCCCGCTTCCTCTTGTACCAGTAATAAAAGCGGGAACACGATATAAGTTTGCAGCTTGTCTTGAGGCTTCTGCTTCACATTTTATAAGCATGTTTAACTGATTTTGTTTAGATTCCATGATGAGCTTCGAAATTAAAGAAAGAGACTTGCTTGCAAGAATTGGAAAACTGCGAACCAAAAGCGGCACAGTGGAAACTCCACTGCTTTTTCCAGTGGTGAATCCGGCTATACAGCCTATTCCACCCGAACGAATCCGCGAAGAGTTCGGATTCCAAGCCTTAATAACTAACGCCTACATTTTAATGAAGCGCTTTCAAAACCAACCGGCAGAAAAGGGTTTGCATGAGTTTCTCGGTTTTAAGGGCGTTATAATGACAGATTCTGGTGCCTACCAAATCCTAGTCTACGGAGATATAGAGGTTACCTCAAAGGAAATTGTGGATTATCAGGAGAGGATAGACACCGACATAGCTACCATATTGGATTGGCCTACTGGCTGGAAAACGTCGAGAAAACATGCAGAGCGCACTGTAAACGAAACTTTGAAGAGGGCAAGAGAGCTTTTCGAAATCAAAACGAGAGAGGATATTCTCTGGGTTGGGCCTGTTCAAGGCGGGCGTTATCTAGATCTTGTGGCAAAATCCGCTTCTGAAATGGGAGCCCTCCCGTTTCATATTCATGCTTTAGGCAGCCCCACTGAGGTTATGGAAAATTATCGGTTTGATGTTTTGGTGGATATGATTTTAACCGCTAAGATGAATTTGCCCGTTGAGCGGCCGCTTCATCTTTTTGGCGCTGGGCATCCCTTTATGTTTTCTTTGGCAGTTGCCTTGGGATGTGACTTTTTCGATTCAGCTGCTTACGCCATATACGCCAGAGAGAACCGTTACATGACAGAAACCGGAACTGTTAGGCTGGAGGAGCTTGAATATTTTCCATGCGCGTGTCCAAAATGCACAAAGAAAACACCAAAAGAAGTGGCGGAGATGCCCCAAAATGAAAGGCAAGTTTTCCTTGCTGAGCATAACCTCTACATGTGCATTTCAGAGATTAAACGAATAAAACAGGCTATAAGGGATGGCAGACTCTGGGAGCATTTAGAATTTAGGGCACATGGCCATCCGGCTTTGTTCCAAGCTTTGAAAAAGCTGAAGAGGTATGAGGATTTTATTGAAAAACACAGTCCAGTCGTAAAGCGCAGCGGTCTTTTCTTCTTCAGTTCTGTTGGGCTTTCCCGCCCAGAGGTTGTACGCCACAGAATTAGGCTTTCTGAAAGGTTTACAAATTTGCGAAAAGCAGAAATTCTTGTTTTGATGCCTCAGACCAGAGTGAAGCCCTTCCATAAATCCAAAGAATATAAAAAATTGTCCCAAATTCTTCACAACGTTTTAGGAGAGAAGCAGAACGGCGTTCACGTGTGCTTTTATGAGGCTCCTTTTGGCGTTGTTCCAGTAGAGCTTGACGAGGTTTATCCCCTTTCCCAACATGAAATTGCCCTGCCACCAGACGAAGAAACAGCCGAATATGTGGCAGTTCAAGTGACAGACTGCATAAGCCTTGGAAGATACAGAACGGTTTTGCTTTTTCACAATTCTGAAAATTGGAATGCAAAAGTTCTGGAGGCTTGCAGAAGAGTTTGTTCGGAAAAACGCATTGCCTTCAAATATTTCGATGTAAAGGAGGACTGGGCTGAGGCTTTTTCCAGATTTTTAAAAGAGAAAAAATTCAAGAAAGCTAGGTGACTGCCTTGATTCGAGCAGATTTGCATGTTCACACGGTTTTTTCATATGATGCTTCCATACAGCCTAAAACCTTGGTGGATCAGCTTTTAGCCCATCCCTTCATAAAGGCAGTGGCGGTAACAGACCACAATACTGTAAGAGGTTATTATAAGGTGCGGGAATTAGCTTCTGTTTATGAGGACATTTTGATAATTCCAGGCGTGGAGGTAAGCACTGTAAACGGCGATTTGCTTCTTTTAGGGGTTGCCGAAGTGCCTTTGCAACCTTGGACTGTTGAGAGCGTTATTGATTTTGCGCGAAGTAGGGGTGGTTTAGTTATTGCCGCGCATCCCTATAGGGCGTTTGGTTTGGGAGATTCAGCAAAAAACTATAGCATTGATGCAGTTGAAGTACTAAATGGTGGTTGCCCCCGCCAGCTTAACATTTTGGCTGAAAAGCTAGCCAAGATGACGGGGCTGCCCGGAGTGGCTGGAAGCGACGCCCATAGGAAAGAGGAATTATGGACTGTTTACAGTGAAATTCAAGCTTCCACGGATTTGGAAGATATTTTAAAGGCTATTAAGCGGGGACTTGTTAGGGTTTCCTATACTGAGAAGTCAATACATTTTTAAAAGAGCTATGCGAATGTTTACTGCGTTAACGGTTGAAACGAAAATGAGTCCACTGCAAATAAAATTTCTAGGCGCAACCCAAGAGGTTGGAAGAGCAGCCATATCCCTTAGAACCGCGAAGACACAGGTGTTGCTGGATTACGGCGTTATGTTAAATCATGAGCCAGGCTTTCCGATGCATGTTCCCCCGAAAGAAGTTGATGCAGTTATTTTGGGGCACAGCCACCTTGACCATTCTGGAGCGGTTCCCATATTTTTTATCCATGGAAAGAAGCCCGTTTATGCCAACAAGTTGACGGCGGAGCTGAGCCAACTGTTAATCTCGGACTTCATCCACCTTTCCAGCTATTACTTGCCCTATGAGTATTTGGAACTGCGAGCCATGATGCGAAACGTTAAGCATGTGGATTTCGGTGTCAAAGAAACAGTAGGCGACATAACCTTCGAGCTCCACAATGCGGGGCATATTCCAGGAAGCGCCCAAGTGCTCATAGAAGCCGAAGGAAAACGTGTTCTCTACACCGGAGACTTTAATCTAATTGACACGAGGCTTTTGGAAGGGGCGAAAATGGACTATGGAGATCTTGACGCTGTAATTATTGAAAGTACATATGCCAATGAGGACCATCCAGAGCGGGCGGAGCTTGAGAAAAGCTTTGTGGAAGAGGTAACAGACTTTGTGGAAAGGGGAGGCACCGTTCTTGTGCCAGCCTTCAGCATTGGAAGATCCCAAGAGATTGCATGCATCCTTGCCGCTTACCATTTTGAGCATTTGGTTTATCTTGATGGAATGGCGCGGGAAGCAAGTAGACTGATGATGAATTATGCACGCTTCTTGAGGGATCCCAAGCTGTTTATGGACGCTGTGCATTCGGTTAACTGGGTGGAAGGCTGGAGAGACCGCAGAAAAGCAACAAAAACACCATGCGTGATAATTTCGCCGGCGGGAATGCTTAAAGGCGGTCCAGCAGCCTTTTATATTTCAAAAATTGGGAAAAAGTCTCAGAACGCCGTTTTTCTTGTCAGCTATCAGATTCCAGGAACCCCTGGAAGAGAGCTTTTAGAGAAAGGTATCTGCGTTATTGATGGAAAGATGAGGAAGGTTAAGGCAACAGTCAAACACTTTGATTTCTCTTCTCATTGCGGCGCCAAGGAGCTTAAGGAGGCTGTTAAAAGGATTAATGGAAAAGCCAAGGTTTACGTGGTTCATGGAGCTGAGGGGAACTGTGAACTTTTCGCGAAATGGGTGGAGCAGGAGTTGGGGCTTGAGGCTTTTGCTCCTAAGCCGGGAGCCACATTTGAGGTTTAGTGTAGAGAAATGAAGATAGGAATTTTGCGGGTTGGACAAGTCGACTTAAACGTTTTGGAGAGAATATGCGAAAACCTAAGCATGGCTTTTCCAGAAACAAAATGTCAGTTAATTTCTGAAACTTTGGCTTTGCCGCGGGAGACCTTTGATGTCTCGCGAAGACAACATCGTTCCGACATGATTTTGGGGCTGGTGAAAAGTTATGCGGATAAGGCTGAAACCTTAACCCACGTTTTAGGCGTCGTGGACGTTGACATTTTCGTTCCCGGGTTAAACTTTGTTTTTGGAGAGGCTGAATGCCCGGGAAAAGCTGCTTTAATCTCTTTGTGGAGGCTTAGACCCGAGTTTTATGGTGCTTCTTCAAATTTTGAGCTTTTTGTTGAAAGGAGCACTAAGGAGGCTGTGCATGAGCTTGGGCACACTTTGGGTTTAGCTCATTGTTCCAACCCGTTTTGTGTTGTGTATTTTTCCAATTCCATTTTCGAAACGGATAGAAAGAAAAGTTTATTCTGCAATAAATGTTATTTGAAGGTTCATGGGTTTATGGCTGGGTTTGGTGGGAAGCCTTGAGTCAAAGTTTTAAAGCTGAATTAATTCATTTGGCGCCTATTCTGGTTAGTTTGCTTTTCGGGGTTGGCTGCGCTTATCTTCTTATGGCGTCTGCAATGGAGCTTTACAGGGTGACACCGTTTCCTGATGAAACTCCCACGGGGTCTGTTGGCAACGCCTTTTACTTTGTCATTTTGGTGGGGGCTGGGGCTTCCCTTTTGTTTTTCCTTCTAAGGAGGAAAAAGCTTAAGCTTATAGTTTTTGTTACCGGTTTTGCGTTGGCAACTGCTGTTTTTCTGCTTTCGCTTATATATCTCTATGCTTTGTTTTTGCTTTTCGTTCCGCTGCATGTTGAAGTTTTAATTGTGGTTTCGGCGGTTATAACGTTTTTAGCCGGGTATGTGGTTTTTAAGACTCGGAGCAAAATGGGCGACGTCATAGTTCTTTTGTTGGGCGGCGCCCTAGGAACCTTGCTCGGTACTTCCATTCAAACATTAAGCGCTATTCTCATTCTGTGTTTTTTGGCGGTTTACGACGCGTTTGCAGTTTATCGTGGACCCGTTGGAAAAATAGCTCGCACGGGGCTTGAGAAGCTTCGCGGTTTAAGTTTCTCTTTTAAAGACATTCAAATGGGTTTGGGTGATTTGACTTTCTATTCCATGCTTGTGGGGCATATGCTGCTTTATTTTGGCTTTTTGCCCTGTTTAGCCTCTATGGTTGGGGTTTTGCTGGGGTGTTTTTTGGCGTTCAGGATGTTGGAACGCAGCGGGATTTTTCCAGGGCTTCCCATTCCCATATTTTTGGGTTTGGGTTTGGGTTTTCTCGCTGCTTTTTTGGTTTAGGAGCCGCCTAATACGAGGCGGGTTTTGTTTACGTCTACTTCGACGATTTTGCAGTTTTTGAATTCCTTTGCTTGTCCAGCCACATCTTTCACTATCACTTTTCCTGTTTCAGCCTTTGCGTAAACAACGTCGTTCCAGACTTCTTTTCCGTTTAGGATTACTTTAAACTCGCACATTTCGACTCGCCTGTCAATTGTTTAACATTGGCGGGGTTATATTCTTTCCGTGGGATTTTGTTGAGTTGGGATATGGATTTTGGATTCATAACCCTAATTATTCCATAACAGAATAGAAGAGGGCTGGTGTGCATAAGTTGACTTTGTGGCATGAAATCGAAGACTTGCAGAAGAAAAAGGCGGAGTTAGAGTTTCAACTTCGTTCGCTGGAAGAGAAGGAAAAAACCCTTGAGGAAAGGGCTAGACTGCTGGAGGAGAAGTTAGCCATCAAAGAACTGGAGCAGAAACTCAAGATTAAAACGGATGTAGTGGAGAAGCTTGAGTCAAGGATAAACGAGTTAGAGCGGAGGCTTGGCTCGTCTGCAGAAGTCGTGGCAGTTCCAGAGTTGGAAGGGAAGGCAAGCCCTCAGCAAAGTGAAAATAACTATCATTTGAGGAAGCTTTTCGGCGAATAGGCTGAATCTTGGCTGTAACGTGTAAGATTGGCGGTTTAGATAGCTTGCTCCATAATTTATGCTGGATTTTGGATAAAATAGTTATAATCCTCGAAGGTTATAGTTTTGTTTCAGAATGGTTTAGCTGAAGATGGACGGGATGGAGAAGAAAGACAAAGCCGGCGGGTTCGCAACCTCAGACATATTCAGTTTGCTTGTTGAAACCAGCGAGAAGGAAAAGCGAAAACGGCGAGAAGAACTTTTGGCGCCGCTGGGTGTTAAAGAATTCTTTGTTGACGGAAAGATAACCATAGACAAGCGTACATGCAAAGGCGTTGAATGCAAATTATGTATTAAGGCTTGTCCCACAAACGCCTTGTTCTGGAAAAGCAGCGGCGAAGTCGGCATAATAGAAGAATTGTGCATATACTGCGGTGCATGCGTGCTAAACTGTATAGTGGACGACTGCATAAGGATAACGCGTAAAAGAGAGAACGGCGATACAGAAAGGTTTAGCACACCCCGTGCCTTCACGATACTGGAGCATGGCATAAACGCTAAAAAACGTATTGAAAGGGTTAGGGCAGTTTTTCCAACTGCTTTGGAGTATTTGAAGTTGTATAAGCCGCTGATGACGTGATAGGCGACTTTGCACTTTCAGTATTCTGTTAACGCCATTTTAACTTCTTTTTGGAAGTTTTCTTTATCCATGAAGAAAGCGGTTATGGGTTTCCCGTTGACAGCGCAGTATGGAACTTGTCCCCGCTTCTCCACTTCTTCCGGTTCCTCAAACATGTTTATCATTCGCATTGGCAGGTTTGGCGCAACTTCGTTTATTGACGCCTTAATCTGTTCGGCGAAGTACATGCAGAAGGGACATGATGGGTCGTAGAATTTTAAAACTGCTTGTTTCCATCAACAGCAACTAACGGGAAAATAGTCACAAACTCTTTGCTTTCTTTTTACTTCCCTTGATAAGCGAGCAATTAGCTAACTTAACTTTGTTTATGGTAAGGTTTTTTATATTACAGCGTGGATTGTAGGTTTGCTTTCTAGAGAACTTCGCCCGTTGTTGGTTCACTTTGTTGAACTTGTATTGTCTTTGTCCACTCTTTTTGTAAAGTAAACTGTTTGGGTTCTCCTCCTGCACCATAATTATATCTAACGTTCAAACTTAATGTTATTCTGATTTGAAGAGTGCTGCCTACTCGCAGATGTTGTGGCTTGATTTCGAAAGTGATTTGCCTGTCACAGCCATCTGTGTTTTCTAAGGTTCCATTAAATATTGCATATCCTGTCTGGTTGATTATTTGAATCCTCAGACGTAACGAAACATTAAGGTTATGGAATTCTGCGTGCCTAAACCTATTTTCAGAAGTTATTCTCTCCCTATAGACGCATCCTTTTCCATCAAAAGGAGAGATGCCGAAAAACCGCACACTATAGGCTTTCGCAACCCAGGTATAATTTACCCCCGACAGCGGAGAAGACATTATTGGCGCGGCTTCATAAGTCAACGACAACACTGTGGCTTCATATCTATAGAAAAACCACAATGATAAAGCTGCAACTACAACTATAATTACGATCAAAGCAACCGCAACAATCTTTTTATTCATATACGCTACTACCCTTTAGGTATTTTTGCCATTTGTAAAAATAAGACTTATGCATTTATAATATGGATAAACGGAAAGAAAATAAACCCTTTTTGAACATGCGCTACAATCCTTATTCAGCATTCATAAGCCCTTTATCCAAAGTTTTGGCATTTTTCACAGAAAGGCGAGCAAAAATGGTAAAATGTGAGAGAATCTGTTTAGCAGCAACTGTGCTAATTATCTTCTCTATTCTGCTGTCTGGTACAAATGCTGCAACAATAACTTCCTGCGCTCTTGATAGAACGGTGTATAATCAAGGTGAAACTGGATATATCTCGCTAACGGTATACAACGATAAGGATACCAAGATACGCGTCTATGAAGTAACGGCAACCATAAGCTATTTTTATGCTGATGGAGCAACATACCTGCAAACTTTCTTTACAAACGCAACTCTCCCAATAGAAATATGCGCATGTTCTGGTGAGGGCGAGGACCGAGATATGGAACGAGGCGGCACAAAGATGGTATCAATCTGATAATCCAACAACTGAAATCTATCCATACATTGAATCACCATACAAACAACAATACGAGCAACAAAGGGCAATAAATGAACAGCTACAAGACCAAATAGAAGAACAAGAAACCACAATCAATCAGCTACAAAACCAACTTAAAAACCTTCAAGCAGCCTACAACAACATGACCCTTTTAATATACGTCTTCCTAGTAATCACAATAAGCTTAGGCACAGCTATAGCTTTCATTTTAAAAATGCTGATGAAGCCCAGAGCCACACCACAACCACCTCTACAATAACCGCCTTTTTCTTTGGAAAGCAAACAAACCGAACCTCTGTTAGCGATAACTAATAGAACGGAAAGATTTTATCTTGTTTGTAAATGTCTTTAGGGTTAAAAATGTTTCAAAAAAGAAAAATAATTTATGGATTTTGGTTTGTTTGCCATTTTTCTTGTAGGAATTTCGGTATTTCCGACGAGTCTCTTGGGCCTACTAGGACTTGCCATCCGCTTAGCTCTTCTATTTCTCCGCTTAGGCGTGCTGCTTTTCCAGGTATGATGAGTTTTCTATGTTTTACTTTGTTTTCTATTCCAGAAGCCTTTATGGCTTCTGCTACTTTTTCTGATGTGAGTTTGCGTCCGGCGACGGCGCTGTCGACGGCTATGCCTTCCGTGTCTACAACAAGCAAGTAGGCGTTTATTTTTGCTGATTCAATGTCTGAAGCCACTGTGTAGTAGGTTAGGGCGAAGTTGGTTGTGAACATGACTGGCGAATTCTCGTCTGGTGTGCCAAAGGCTTTTAATCCTGGTTCTACGGCTACCGGCTTTCTGGGGTCTGTGTAAATGTTCTGCCGCAATATGACGTTTGGTAGGAGCGCCCATCCGTCTATGCTGTGCATTACCAGTATGTCGGCGAACCGCACTATCAGCATGGCTGCCAAATAGGCTTCCCGCCACTTTACGATTTCTTCGGCTAAGCCGGCGCTTTCAAGCCAAACAGTCATCGGCACACCTAGGAGCGGAAAGCCTAAAAGTTCGTCGCCTTGCTTGCATGCACCTCGCCTTATCATGGTGACGTTGTTCAGCGTATCAGCTAAGCCTTCGCCTGGAAAAGTTCCCGGGTCTAAAACAAGGTTTTCAACGCCGTACTCGACGAGGGTTTTCGTCAAAGACTTTAAAAGTTTAAGGTTGTTTGGCGCCGAAACCGTCAATGGACAGTTATACATTAGGGCAAGTTCAGCCATCTCCCGCCAATTATCCTTTGTTGCAGCGTACAACAATGGGTTCGCTTTTGGAGCAGCCATCAAACCAGCTTCCAAAACGTTGGGGTTAAGCGAGCACAAGACAAGCGGAAGCTTCGTGTTTTCAGCTACTTTGTGCACTGTTGCCTTAAACTTTTCCGGATCGTTGGAAGTGGAGCGAACAGCAATCATGTCCAACTTCAAAATCTGCCCAATATATTCAAAACGAAACTCTTCAACGCGTTTAATTCTGCCTAAGATTTCATCTTCAGCCATCTCGTCTGTTACGTCTATAGCTATGGCTGTGGGGTTGAAGTATGTGAGTTCATGGCGGTACATTACAAGTTTTCCGCCGATTTTTACGGCTTTTTCACCTGTGCCGACCACAACTTCTTTTACGGCGGGTTTCAACATTTCCTTAAGCTGTTTGTACGCTTTTTCATGTTCCTTCTTTAGAATGGGCGCACACTTTTCAATGGGGACTTCGCGGTTAACCACTTTTGTGGCGAAAGCCATGCAGTTTTCTTCGCCGCACTCCTTACAGTTAGTTCTAGGTAAAAGCTTGTAAACGTCTATGGGGCTTAATTCTTTAACGCCAATTTTGCCTTTAACTTCCCTTTCGCTCATACCTTTAAACCTCCACTTTGGCTCCCTAAACTTTCATGGAAACCCATTCAACAAGCCTTTCAGCGTCTGCAGATTTGCCACCCATAAGCTGGCTTATAACGTCTTTAACGGTTTTAACGGCTGCTGGATGCATCATCATGAAAAGGTCCACACCCGCTAACAGAAGCGTCAAAGCTGTGACTACTTCCCACAGTGGTCCGCGAAGCTCTCTGGGCTCCCATTCTGGAGCCATTTTAAGCCAGGCTTCTCTGGCAGCCCAAGCGTTTGTTGTTCCGGAAGACATGGGATGCGCCAGTTCAGGGTCACCCATTAAAGCCGCCAGCCTAGCTCGCTCCATGTTTGTAAAGGCGTAATCCAAACCATAACCCAAAGCCGCAGTGGTCAAGTCCATGACAATGTCTTCTTTGGGCAGAAAATCGTATAGTCGACGGTTCAACTCCCGAGCGAGGTTTAAATCCATAGGCGTAAAAGACAAAGCCACATGCCCATTCTTTTTGACGAATTTGGCGCAGCGTTCAACATCCATGTCCCGCGTAATAGAGCTTATAAGAAAACGCTCGCCGGCAAAGGTTTCAGCAACTTCTTGGAAAACATCCGCGTCCTTAACTGGGTCTCCGCAACCTCCAATTACAAGGGGCACATCTACCGCTTGAGCCACAGCCTCCACGGTTTTAACAGCCTCTTTAGGTGTGGCATCCTTCACCAGCGGGTCGATGCTGATGAGGTGTATGGTTATGAGGTCAGCTCCAAACTTTTCAACAGCAAGCTTAGCCCAAGCCGCTGGGTCGCCCAAAACATCCTTAACATGCATTTTCACAGCCTTCGCCAAAGGCACCTCCATGTCAAAAACGTCCAAGGATATGACTGGCGGATGAGGCGTAACCCTTTCGAAAGTGTAGAAAGCCGGAGTTGTTTCCCCTCCGATGACCACGGTTTTGCCGCGGGTTCCACCCTCGCTTTTTGTGGCACCAAGCTTAACTTCAACAACTTTGCCTGGATAGGTTTCAACTGGTGGGATAAACTCCGTCTCGATTATCTGTGCGGGTTTAGCCTTAACTGGTGGAGCAACAGCCTTTGGCGGTGCCATCACTGGAGCGGCTACAGCGCTTGGTTGAAGCCATATTTCCAAATCGCCGACTTCCATTTCAAAGTCTTCAAGCTCCAATTCCTGAAGTTTTGCCAAAAGTTCCAGTAGGCGGGAGTTTAGCTTTAACCCTAAAACCTTTTCGTTCTTCTCTTTCTCTGTCAAACACTTTCACCTTTTCTCGGGTTTTTCACTTTTCACTGAACGTATTATGACACGTTTTGCATAGATTTTCGCGTCTTTCAATATGATTTTGTATCCGCCGGCGGTTATTGGCAAGGTTGCAGCAGTTATCGTCGGCACCATTGCTGGTGCTGCTTCTTCTTTTGCCTCTGCTTCAGCGGGCACTGCTTCTGCGATTGCTACGGCTTCCTCTTTCCAGCTTTCTACAATTGGATGGTTGCGCTCTTTAAGGAAAGCCTTTAACTCGTCAATTGTTTTGACTTCTTCTTCGGTGGCTATTTTGTCGGCTAATTCTGTTGGAATGAAGTTTTTGACGCGTTCTTTCACTTCTTTAGGCATCCAAACCACACGTTTGTATCCGCCGTCAGCCTGCAAGAACTTTGGAGAACGCATGTACTCAATGGATATGCCGTGGAAACCGTCCACTTGCCGTCCACCAGCGGTTGAGTCTGCAAGGGTTGAGAAGGCTAGACCGTTCACTGTCACGTCTTTATAACCTCTATGCACTATGCCGAAGCCATCAACTTCTGGAATGTAGAAGGCGACACCCTCAAAGCAGCCACAAGAAGTATGCGGATAGCCGAAAGCTGTGTAAAGCCAAACGCGGGTTATCTCGCCTAAAGTGCGCTTCTTAACAGCCTCGTTCACGCCTGAATATTCGCCCTTTTCGGGGTCTAGAAGTTCGCCTCTGTCAATTTCGAATATGGGTCCTTTCGGGTCTATGTTGGCTGATGCCCTAGCGTCAAACCAGCTTATGGCACCACAATTAGAGTAACGCTGAGGAGTTATCACACAGCAGTGGGTTGGCGCAAAAGACTGGCATAGAATGCAGCCGTAAAACTTGTCCACTTCCTCGTCCTTAAGCCCCCTTGCTCTTGCGTCTCGTGCCTCGTAAATCTGTAGGGCTTCATTATAGAGTTCTCTAACTTTTTCAGCGTCTGTTATGAAGGTTACTTGCATTTTCTCTATTATGGACAGTTCGCTTTTGAAGAGTCTATGCAAAACCTTCCCAATATATTGGAAGGAGTTTAAGCCTTTCTGGTAGGATTTTTTGCTGAGCCTAAGCCAAATGTCATAGCGTTGGTTCAAGTGCATAAAGCCCTCAATATAATTGCAGTAGGCGTGGATTCGCCTCTCAATAACGCCTTCAAGCTCCGGCTCAAGCTTGGCGCCAGCCACCTCTATGAGAATGCCGAAAGAGTAGCTTTTGCCCTCTTCCATGTCCTTTAAATCTGGTCCTATGATGGCGATTTTGCCGTCTTCCACCTCTTCCATCCGCTTAACTCTTACCAACTCAAACTTCTCTTTGACGTCTGGTCCGCCTAGCTCCACGAACATGTCCTTTCTTCTGATTCTTTCGCCTTCGTAGATTACGCCCACATCGACTGGTATGTCTTGAAACATGCTCATTCTTTTTCGCCTCCTTCAAACTTTTCAATTATAACCTTAAGACTTTTTACCCAATCTTCATGAGAAATATTGGGAAAAGACCAGTTTGCATGGGGCTGGTAAACATTATCCAAAGTTATGGTTTTCAAATGTTGGGCGAAGTGTTTCAGCCCAGAAAGAATAGTCCACTCCATATAGTAGGGAAGCCCCACAAACAAGGCTAAGTCGTGCTGTCCTTTGCCGTCAACGCCGCTCCAAGAAGGGTCGACAAGCCTATTTCCGATATCTACTGCAGGCATGAAACCGGCGGGTTTAAAGCCTCTCTTTAAGAACTCGTTTACCATGTGGGCTGTGGCTACTATGGGTATTCCGCTTTTCCCAGAAAACTTGATGATAAAGTCTACGAGTTTTTCTCCCTCAAATTCGATTTCCGAAGCCCTATAGCCAACCACCAGCACTGGATGTTTAGCCCTCTTAATCATCGCCGCCACAACCTCCGGCTTAGTTATGACCAAAGCCTTTTTCGGTCCTGGAATTTCCGCTGTTTGCCAAGGTTCAGCCGCCATATGCCATTCACTCCTTTTTCTTTCGGATAAGCCTAGGTAAAAGCGTTGGGTCTGGAATGACTGTTTCCCTCCAGCCTTTCTCTTCAAGAATTTTTATAATTTCATCTTTCATGGTGACTGGGACGTCGGCTATTGTGCGCACAAACCGATGGATGTCTTCAGGCATGGTTCCATAAAGCCTCTTATGCAAGTCAATATAATGGGTCAGCTTTATGGCTCTTCCCTTCGTCGTGTCGTTGGGGCGCATACAAAGCTTGGCAATCATAACCATGGCTTCCTCTTTTGTTTCAGCTGCATAGAACAAATGTTCCGGCGCTGGTCCAACGTACACTTTTTCGCCGGTTCTCGCGTCATAAACGTACCAGTCTTCTTCGCGGTCAGCCCTGCCCAAAAGCATACGCCTATACTTTATGCCGTGGGGTCCAACAATTACGGGTACGCCTAAACGCCAGAAGCCGCTTGCTATTGATGCTGCTTTTTGAGAGTAGGCTCCCCACGCTACGCCTACAGCGCCTACACGGTTAAGGATATAGTCGGCTATTTCCTCGTAATTAGCCCTCAAATTTCTTTTCGCAAAGATGCTGGCAATTTTTATTGCAGCTCCGGCTATGTGGGCGTTTGAAACGCATGAGCCAACGTTAACCATGCATCCAGCAGTGAATTCGCCTGTAAACTCTTCATATGGCGTTTTGCCCTCCTCGTTTTTGTACATGCCAGCGGTCATGGCAGCACATCCAGAAGTGACAACTATGTAGCGTCTATTGGCGAATTCTCTGCACATTTCCGCCACTTCGATTCCGCCGTTTGGATAGTTGGCGCATCCCACAAAGGCTACTACGCCTGGAATTTCACCCAGCACAATTGGGCTTCCAACATTTCTTATTTCAGTATCTTGTATTGGGCCTCTTCCAGCCCTAACCTTGTAGGTTTCTTCTTTAAGCTTCTTTTCGCCGGCCTTCACGATGAAGCTGTGGACTGGTAGGCTAACGGGGCATGCTTGTTCGCAGCGTCCACATCCAACACATAAATCGTATAAGTCTGCAAGTTTCGCCAAGGAGCCTTGCATTGCGGCTTTCATGACTTCTGGAATGCGCAAGTCTTGGGGACATGCCCTTCTACAGTCTCCACATTGCCTACAGTCTTTCGCCCTTTGGAGAACTTCATCAACCTCTGGAATTGCCTTAAACTTCTTCCTTAAAGGTGCAACTTTTAAGGCTGTTTTAACAGCAACTTCACCGACCTTTTCAGGGTCAAGGATTAAGGCGCCGGGTGTTTTTCCACTTACAAGGTCTTCCACTATGGCGTCTGCAGGGTCGTTGGTGCGATTTGGTAATCCCATACAGTTCTTTTCTGAAGCCACAATCACCGGCGCCTTTATTCTTTGAGCTTCCATGAAGGAGTCTGTTCTTATGCATTGCTCATCCAATATCACAACGTCTGGAACGCCGCTTCTTATGAAGCGAAGCTGCCATGAAATTGGACCTATAATTTTGCCGCGCTTATAATAGCGTGTAATGTCGTGGGCTGTACAGCATAAACCGCAAACTTCAACTTCGCCGTCAAGTCCATTCTCCTTCATATAATCAATTATGCCCACCGAGGGAACAACGTTGTGGCCTATGCATAAAATGACAGGTTTTTCCACGTTTACAGTTCCATAGCCCAGATCCACTAGGGGTGCGTCTGGGTCTGCCTTTGGAAAACCGTAAGCCGCTATTTGGGCGATGTCTGCCACTTCCATTCCAACATGGTCTATCATCCCTGTTTGAAAAACCTTTGATTCAAAGTCTAAATTGCTGCCTTCTTGCCCGGTGTGAACAACGGATAGTAGGTGAGTAACTTGGGTTTCAACATAGTCTAAAATCTCTTCCAAGTCGCCCAGAGTTTCTGGTTTTACTCCGCAAACAAGCCTTGTTACTGGCGCCTCCACTTGAACGTTTAATCCGCCAACATCCAAAGGCATCCTTCTGCCGAATTTTTCAATTAAATGCTCTAAAAGGTGCCGTGCGTGCCCAATGTGGGTTGCTGCTCCAATGCAGCATGCCAAAAGCACTATTCGAGATTGCTGGGCAGACATGTTTATGCCGCAGGCTCCGCGTTTGTTCCCAGTCAAGTCGCACTTTCCAAAAGTGCAGAGGCAGCAGACGTCGCAGAAGGGCAGATAAAACGGTTTATAGCGTTGCAACAGTTTCAAGTCCCATTCTCTTAGAGCGGTTAAGGATGGGAAGGGCGTGGGCCCCATTGGTTCAGCCCATGTTTCTTCAACTATTTTGCCTATGGAAACCTCAAGGTTTTTAACAAGCCCAATGTCTGTTTTCATTTCTCCAATTTTTACGTGTAATCCCTTTTTGCTCAAGGTGACACAACCTAGAGTAGAAGGTTTAATGTCACCAACCAACATTTTAAACTTTTCTAGGAACGTTATCAGCAAAAACTATGCGGTTGAGACATTTTCGGAAATTTTCAGCTATGCTTTGCCATATCCGGCATTTTCCATTATCTTTTTCACAGAAAGGTAAGCTGAAGTGTCTGAGGGTAAGCTCAGCAATGATTTACCAGCAAGAACATACTCTTCCACGTGTTCGTCGTAGGCTATTCTCCCCAAAAATCTAAACGGTAAAAGACTTCGGGCTTGGTTTTCTAGGCTTTCTGGAAATCTAAATCCGCCGACAACATAGAAGTTTTTAAATTCTATTTTAACCTCCTTCGCCACACGATGGGCACGTTTCACATGGTCAAAGGATTTTTTAGAGGGGTCTATCACATCGAAGATGTCGTCCAGTTTGGATGTTATCCTTCTGTTCAGATGCTCCAAACCGGCGGGCGAATCGATTAATACATACTTGTAGTTTTTTGTTAGCGATTCTAAAGCTCCTTTCAACGCTGCGTTTGGAAGGCAATAACATCCCTCAACCCATTTTGTTCCAAGGGCTATGAAATCGAAATACTCGCCTTCATACATTCCATAAGCCCATATGCGGCTTTCAATGCGTTCGGTTGGCGGAACCCCCACAGTGGTTCCTCCCTCCTCTAGGAAAGTTTCCACGAGGAGTTCTGAAATGGATTTTTTGCCCTTTTCGTGAAGGTCCACACCGACCATTTCGCCTAGGTTTTGATCTGGATCCGCGTCTACCAAAAGCAAGGGAGATTCGCCGATTTCAACAAAATATTTTGTCATTAGGGCGACAAAACTCGTTTTCCCTGTTCCGCCCCGTCCCATTGTAACTAGGATTTTCAAAGCTTTTAGGCTCCTATACGCGTTTACTTATGCTATCTTTTCCAGTCTTATTAGGTGTTACGTTGCAAAAGTTTCTCACACAACCTTTCTATGGCTTTCATTGCTTCTGCGTCCCCATATTTCAGCGGGGTCTCCCCACGCATTTCAGCCTCCCCAATTTTTTGGTCGTAGGGTAGAAAATCTAAAACCTCTAGACCGTTTTTATCGGCGAAGTTTTCAACCGCTTCTTTTTGGGCTTCATTTTCAATTTTGTTTCCCACAAGGTGGATGTGCTTTATTCCCGCTTTAACGCCTAGTTCGTGAATGCGTTTGGCTGTTTCAAGGGATTTCATGTTAGCGTTAGCAACAACAAGCATAACATCCACGTGCTGCGCTGTGCCCCGTCCCATGTGCTCGACACCAGCCTCCATGTCCAAAACAACAGCCTCGTCTCGTTCCACTACCATGTGCCGCAGAAGCGAACGTATAACAGCGTTTGCTGGGCAAGTGCACCCCGCTCCCACGGAACGCACAGTTCCCATAACGATTAAGTTCACGCCAAAAGGCGTCTTAACAGAATAATCTCGAACAATATCGTCGACAGTGAAGGTTAAACGAAAAACTCCAGCATAACCAGTGCTCGTTTTAGACTCGACAAGCTGTTTATTCTCGGATATGGGCACTATTTTGCGGGCTTCTTCTGGCGACAAACCAAGTGTTAGGGCAAGGTTCGGCGATGGGTCAGCGTCAATGGCGATGGTCTTAAACCCTTTACAAGCGAAGGCATAGGCTAAACCAGCAGCAATCAAAGTTTTACCGACACCACCTTTACCAGAAACAGCGACCTTCACATTCTCCACCGCTTTGAGAACTCACATTCTTTCCAAGAGAGCTGCAAACATTATCGGCAAGGCTATTGTTGCGTCTGCCTCTATGGTTACCGTTTTGGCTTTTTCGCGGATTTTTCCCCATGATATGGCTTCCCTTGGACGTGCACCAGAAAGGCTTCCATCGTATTCCACTGCAGTTGTGATATAAACTGCGTAATCCAATCCTTTTTTGAAAAGGTTCCACCATAAAACGTGATGTTTTGATATGCCTCCGCCTATGATTAGGGCTCCGGATTTTTTCGCTTGCCAAACCGTGTCGCTTAAAAGCTGTTCGTCTTTCAAAACGTTTATCTCTAATGGGTGGTCTTGGCTGAACTGCCACAGTTGATAGCCCACTGCACCGTCTGTTATGCCGGGGACGATGACGGGTATGCTGTTTTTCCAACACCAATATAATAATGAACTCTCGTCAAGCCTCTTACCTATCTCCCAACAAAGTTCGTAGGTTGCCAGTTCCCGTTTTCCCTCAACGTAAATTTCATTCAATATTTTCGTCATTTTCTCTTCGATAATTTCGCCGTAACTCGCGTTTGGCACCAGGATGTTGCCGATCCTGCTTACGTTTTTTCTGTGAAGTTGCTTGTCATCCATAAAGAAGTCGCCTTGATAATAGTCTCGGTGACACCTTGCCAAGTCATGGTCTAAAGTGCCGCACGTTGTAACCACTATGTTGAACCATTTCAGTTTAAGCATGTCTCGGATTACGCCGCGGGTGCCCGTGGCGATGATGCATGCGGGAAAAGAGAAAAAGTTAAGCGAAACTTTGTCTTTCAGCATCGCCTCGAGGATGTCTACGCCTACAGCGAGGTTTTTTGCTGTGAACCCTCCGCTTTCTCGCATTTGCCTTACAATTTTGTCTGTGGATATGTCCTTCGTTATTTCGAAGTCCTTCACTTTTTCCATGATATGCGCCGAAGCCTATTCTAAGCCCTTAAAGAGCCAAGATAAGTCTGGGATTTTCTCCCTTTTATCGATTTTCTCTGCCAAAGCGTGAACCACTATTGGTAGGGCTATTGTGGCGTCGCAGCAGCACTGCACATTTCTTCCCTCTTTCGCCTCTTTACCCCAGCTTATTGCCTCTTCAAAGGTGCAGCCTGAAAGCCCACCCCAGTGAGGAGCATCCGTTGTAATTTGTATGGCATATTTGTGCGGGTAAGACCTTTCATACATTCTGGACTCTGTTAGGCTTCTGCCCACTGCAGTTAGCTGTATGAAATCTTTTGGGACCCCGCCGCCTATGTAGATTACTGCGCTGTTTGCCGCTGCCTTGGCTTTTACATCGACGAGTTGCTCAAAATCCCTCATTTGGTCGATGGTGATGTCAAAGTTTTTTTCAAGCTTTCTGTTTAGGAGGTAAGCAATTCCATAACCGCTGTCAACTATGGCTGGGCAGAAGACTGGCACCTTGTTCTCATAGGCTGTTGCAGTAATGCTTTTTATTCCCATTTGTGAGAGCTCCTTGCCAAAAAGGTGTAGGAACTCCGCTGAGGAATATTTGCGGTTAGAGCTCAGCTTTTTCATGAAGTTTGCAATAAGGCTTTCCATCTGTCTATACTCAAGCTCATCTGCAAAAACGTCGTAAAACCTGTCTATTTTATATGCTAGAAGCGCGTAATCGTCAACCAAATGGTGACCTTGCCAATAAGTGCCTCCCATGGCTTCCAAAATGTCTTCAGAAATGTTGGCGCCTGTTGAGACTATTACGTCTATGAAGCGATGCTCAATAAGCCAGTTAACAATTTTCCACTGCCCCGTGGTGCTCATGGAGCCGGCATACCCGAAAAAGACTACAACATCATCTTTAAGCATCTCCTCCCAAACTTCGACGATTTCGCCCAGTTTTCTGCCTTGAAAACCTGTTTTAGCCATTTCCGCAAGCAGTTCTGAAATTTTCTTTGGGACTTTAACTTCTATTGGCTCAAGCTTCTTTTTAAAAAACGGAGTTTGCCTTTTCTCCCTTATCACCAATTTCAACCCCACAATTTTGGAATGCTTTATTTTGAGATGCTCATTTTTAAATTTTTAGTTCGAGACTTGTTCGACGTGTTTTCTTAAAGTGTGTAGAGGTTTCCAACACTGTTCCAAACAAAAGCTTTTGTCATAGCTTTTGCAATTGCGAAGGCGCCTCTCCAGCCGGTGCAGTGCATTGGCACCACAATTTTTGGGTTTAACTGTTTAAGCGCCTTCACAGTTTTGCCTATCCTTTCTTCGCATTCTTTTCCAGAGAGGTGGAAGCCGCCGATTATGGCGTGGATTTTCGCTTTTCCCGTGATTTGCCTTGCATAAAACGCCGTGTTGATTATTCCTGCATGGGCGCATCCAGAAATTATCACAAGTCCCTTGCGTTTAACACTCACTACCAGCGCACGGTCATCCCAAACCCAAAGGTCCGGCTGCCATACACCGTTTATTGAGACGTGTTGCCGCGTGTAACCCTTCTCAAAGTCTGTTTTTCGTGGAATCTCGCCAGTTACAAGAATCGTTTTGTTCGCTAAAAGAAAGGGCTCTTTTGTTTTCACAAACTCTGCTGGGCTTATCTCGTTTTCCCTTGGAAAATTCGGATATTTCCTTATTTTTCCATTATTGTCAATTACGCCGCGAGTTTTAAACATGTCCTCGTGTACAATTATTGGTAAACCAGCCTTGCCGATGGCTTGAATGAAGCTTATAAGACCGCCCCAGTGGTCGTAATGCCCATGGGATAAGACTATTGCCTCTACCTGTTTTAGGTCTATTCCCATTCCTTTGGCGTTTGAAACAGCTCCTTCTCGGCTTACACCAGTGTCAAAAAGAACCGTATGAGATTTTCCGTTATAGGACACTTTAATAAGCATTGACAAACCATGCTCGGCTATTGGAAGGCTAAAGTGTTCCCTAACCCACCTCTCGCCCATGTGTTTCGCAACCCAGCTTCGAACGCCTTGAACTTCCCTCTTATCAATAGATGAGGAAAAATCCACGCAATTATCCATTAAACATATTATCTCCAAACCGTCAACTTCTCGAAGCATGACATGTTCTCTGCTCATTTTACACCACCTTAGAGGAACAAATCCTTCTCCCTAGGTCTTATAAGCTCCACAGCCCTAGCATCTTCAGACTTTAAGAACTTGTATCCGCGGATTATAGCCACTGGAACGCCTTCATCTGCTTGTCCTATTACAAGCTCAGCAGCCGAAGCAAGCTCATCCGCCACAGCGGTTTGTTTAACTCTTAAAACATATCCAAACAAGTCTTTCTCACCTCTGCGGTCTCTGATGGGTTTTAAACCTGCAACGCCAACAGCAACATTTATTTCACCTTCCCTTAAGGGGCGACCATGGGTGTCAGAAATTATAACGGCAACATCACAGCCCACTAACCGTTTTATCTCCCGTCTAATTCCATCTGCGGAAGCGTCCGGATTTTCTGGAAGCAAGGCTACACATCTTTCTCCAGGCACATTGGACTTGTCAACTCCAGAGTTGGCGCACACAAACCCATGTTTAGTTTCTGTTATTATTTTGCCGTCAACCATCCGCCTAATGCTTTTAGCCTCTCTTAGGACAACCTCGACAAGGGCTGGGTCTTTATCGTAAAGTTTTGCAACGTTTTCCGCAAATGTTGAGGGCTCAACTTCGTCTAGATTTACAACGCGTCCCTCAGCTCGAGAAACAATAACATGCGTAACAACTATTATGTCACCGTCTTGGATAGGCGTCCCCTGTCTCTCCGCAGCCTTGCAAATCAGCTCTGCAATGTTGTCTCCAGTCTTTATTATAGGCAAGCCTTCAATTGCAATTATTTGAATTATGTTCATAAGCTGCCCTCACAACGCGTTATATGAAACAGCGATGTTTCTTATAGTTTCGCCTCTTTAGCGGCTTTTAATCTGCATTTTCCGCTATGCGTATGCAAAAATTTTTAATCTTATACTGTTCTTTCTTAAAGGCGAGATGAGGTTTCAATGAAAATATTGCATGAGTTTGTTCCAACCCGTAAATTCCTCAAACTTGCCGAAGAAGTTAAAGACCTTGTTGATGGATGGAACATAACCGACAGCGCCGCTGGCATGCCAGCGCCAAGCGGCACAGCCGTTGGCTGCGTTCTCAAAAACAAATACCCCGACAAAATAGTGATACCCATCTTCATACTGCACTACAAGGGACCCGTCGAAGTTGGAGGTTTGGCTTTAGCCGCAGACGCTGTAGGCCTCGATGGACTTGTGCTCACCATGGGCGACATACCAAAATACGGGGAACCCATAAAAATGTTGAAATCCTCAGAGGAAGGCCGCGATTTTCTACGCACAACAATACGCCTAAAAAACGTTAAACTGGGATGTTTGCTCACCGCCCGCCGAACCATTGAGGAAGCCATCGCCCGTGCAAAAGAACCATGGGACTTCGTATTCTTCATGAGGCTTGAAGACAAAACCTTCCCAGCACTGGAGCAAGTAGCCAAAGAATGCAAACGCCTCAACAAACCCATATACACATACTTCTTGGTAGGTACACCCAAAAACGCTGAAATGGTGAAAATAATAGGGTGGCCAACCACCACAACAATGGAACACGTTGAAGAAGTCGCCAGTAAACTTGACGGGCTGGTGGACGGCGTAATCGCAACATGCGCCGGAGACTACGAAGGCGACAAAGAGCTACTAACAAAACTCCAAAAATTCAGAAGCTAAAGAGCACTCACCCACTCCTCTTTTCATTCGCACATATTAACCTTAACCAGAAAACAGCGTAGTAAATAAATAACAAGTTATTCCTATAAATATAGTAGCAGGTTAAACGTTGGGAAAGTTTTGAAGGTAAAAGAGAGAATCCGCAAACAAGCAAATCAAATAGTGGAACTTGCACATGAACTAAATAGTGAAAAAAGCTACAGAGGAACAGAAAGACTTGCCCAACTAACTATACAAGCGCTCCTAGACCTAGGAGTAATGGTGATCTCAGCCCTAGGTGTAAGAACACCTAAGGGATATTCGGAAATAGGCACCCTATTAGCGGAACTAGGCTTACTAAGTGAAAAAGATGCTAAAATTTTGAGATCCATGGCTGGAATAAGGAACATCCTTGTACACGCATATACCACGGTCGACAGAAGTCTCGTGATTAATTCCGCAAAAAGACTTGTAGAAGATGCTCCAAGAATTGCTGACGCCCTCAAAATGAGTTTAAAGGAAAAACCAGTAGACCCACCAGGCTCGGATACCTTATATGAAAGCCTACATGAAGTGTTTAAGGGAAAGGTTAAGGCTGCTTTTTTGTTTGGCGGCAGAGCCAAAGGATATTCTTTGAAGGGTGATTATGACATTGCAGTTTACTTCGGAAGATCCCACGACTTGTATGATTTAGGAGAGCTTGCTGTGGATGTGGCAAAAGCTTTGAACCTCGACGAGGATAAAGTCGACATTGTTGACTTGGACTCTGCGGCTCCCGAAATCGTGCTGGAAGCGTTGGAGGGAATACCCTTATTCGTGGATGATGATTACGCGATTTTTGAGCTTAAGGTTAAAGCCATTTTGGCGTTACTAGACATACAAAGCGGGATTCATGCATGCTTTAAAAAGTAGACTTCAAGTTTATATTTCGCGGATTTCACATCGAAGCTTTTTTATGACTTCTTCAGCCTTTGAAGGTTCAACTTTTAATGTGTAAAGCCTCTTTGCAGTGCGAAGTTTCAGTTTTACAACGTCTTTTAGACGTTTTACTGCGCAGTAATCTGCTCTTTCGCTTATTTCCACGAACTTATCTATATCGAAGATTTCCGACGGCACGGTCGCATCTCCAAACCGTCTGCTCTTTAACTTAACCTAATTTTTATCTGTTTTGGTCTTCCATAAGCCTTTTAGCTTGTCGCAGAATTTAATGAGCTCTTTGCGGGTGGGATGTTTTCCCTGCGGATTTGAAATGTAGTAGGCTGCTACAGCGTTTGCTAACGTTAATCGGGCGCCGTCTGAAAGCCTGTAAGCGTCGCCAACAATGTTTCCAGCATTCCATGCATCGCCAGCCCCGGTGGCTCTTAAAATTGGAACTTGGAAGGCTGGAACCACTGTTTTGCTGTTTTTTGAGAAGGTTGCTGCGAAGTTTGTGGTGTGCAAGTCAATTCTTGCTTTGAAATTTTTAGCTAAAAACTCAGCAGATTCTTTGGCTAACTCTTCAAAACTTAGGCCTCCCATGGGGCGGTTTATTTTAGGGGTTAATTTTGAAGCGTAAAACACTGCTTCGTTTTCGTTTAGGCTTAAAATGTCCGCGAGGTTTGTTTGCAGAACTTTTCGTAATAATTCTCGTGTTTTTCTCTTGTTGGGGGTTGGGTCTGCCGTGTCATAGTAGGTTTTGCCTCTGCCCTTTGTTTTAGTGTGGCGGAAAACGGTTTCAGCCAGTTGTGTTCCAAATTTTCTTGTTCCAGCCCAGTTAAAAACGCATACATAATCGGCTTTTTCAATAGCCTCAAAGTCTTCGCTGTTTAGGCTTTGGGGTCCGAAATCCGCCAGTGAACCGACATCTCTTAGCATAACATTTGTTTTCCCATCTCTTGTTTTGAATTCGATGGCTGTGGTTATAGAAGGGCTTTCGGCGATTCTGATGTGGGAAAAGCTGATTTTCGACGATTTAAGGTAAAACCTAAGGAGATTGAACCCAAGTTTGTCGGTGCACAATATCGGCGTGACCTTTACGCCGAGGTTTGCTAGGGCGGAAGCGGTGTTTATGGCGTTTCCTCCCCTGAAATCTTTTTGGGCTATTCCGTCAATGCTTCCTCCTTTTCGTTTTACAACCTCACTAATTATTTTGAGGAAGGTTTCGGGTTCGCAGTTTATGTTTAGAAATCTGTCAAGGAAATAGTCTGGCATGACGACGACGCTAACCTCTTCATTTGGGGTTTTCAGGAAATGTTTAACTTCATCTAAATAGGTGTCCAGCAATTTCTCGCCGCTCAACAGTAGTTTTGGCATTAGGGTGAATTAACCCTTTTTGACAGTTCTTATCCTAAGAGAAAACGGATTAAGCTCCAAACCATGTCGCCGTAAAGAAGTGCAATAACAAGTCCAACAGCCATGAATATTAGCATTGGCAGTCCAGGAGTTGCCCAGACCTTTTCTTCGATTTCTCCAGTTTGGACGGCTTTCTCCAGCCTTTCAACTATAGCGTTTCGGTTTTCATCCTTGGGCAAAAGCACAAGCTTTCTTTTGGTTCCCTTTTCGGTTTTTTCCACGTCTTCCAAGGGATAAAGATGCCATTTCTCCTTAAGCCTTTCAACCGAAACCTTATAACCCGTTATAAGGACGAGAATTTTTTTGCCTAAAGATTCTTTTTGCTGTTCTCCTTCGAAAAGAGGTTTACCAGTTCGTTGACGCCATAAAAGGTTGTAGGCGAAGAGGTAAACTGCCATTAAAGCTGCAAGCATCACGGAGTTGCTGAAAACTGTTAAGGGGAAAAACATTTGCATGAAAGGCGAAATCTCTCCAGAAAAGGGTTTTTTCAAAAGTTCTGTGGGATAGAAGGGCAAAGCTAAAGCCAAACACATTAAAGCCTTGGCGTCTGCACCGCCGAAACCTCCAGCATAAAAAAGTATTACTGCGAAGGCTGTTGTCAAGCCGAAGCATAAACCGAAAAAGGGCAAAGCTGAAAAATCGAAGAGCAAAAGTTCAGCAAAAGTTAGTGCAAAGACTGGCGGTGCAAGAAGAATCCAAACGCTGTTGCTGACCTCGCGGGTTTTATAATCGCTCCAAGAAGCATAAAAAAGGAAAAACAGCGTTATAACGGTCTTGGCGGTTTGGATGAATACTTGCATTTTAATCACCGTGGATTTTCAGCCGGATTATTTTATTGTGTCGTTTGCTTTAAAACGCTAATGGGAAGCGGTAAAATGGATTTTTTAAAATTTTGGAGAATGTGTGTTGTGGTAGGTTTATATGAAAATTAGGCTTTTTTGCTGAACTCTAGCGGTGCTCCTGCCCTTGGAACAATTTTGAAGTAGTAGGTTGTTCCATTTGTCCATGTGTAGTTTAATGTGATGCTCACTACTTCGCCAGCAGGTAATGGTTTTTGAAGCCCAGAGGTTGTTACGTCTTGAAGGTTTGACTGCGAAGTGCCTACGTAGACCTTGAGGATTTCCGTGTCGGATGTTCCCGAGTTTCCTATGTCAATGTCTATTTTCTTGCCATTGTCGTAGAATCTTACGTTTGCTTCGTAGAGCATTACGCCTGCTCGGTGTCCGGCGCTGCTCATGTAGGTCATTATCCAAGCATAGGTTACAACTATGGCTGCCACGGCTATTACGATTAATAGGAGGGTTGCAAGTATGGGGGATATACCCCGTCGAGATTTTAACAAGGTTTTTGTGTTCATGATTGCACCTTCCAGCTAGTTTAGGAAATTTGAGGATTACTTATTTAACTTGTATGAACTTGAAATCCAAATTCAAAATAAACCCTAACATTGGCTTAGCCTTCCGCTGTCACTGTTATTACGGGCGGATACTCAACAAGAATCCACAAGCCTGTGGGAACTCCGCCTTCCAACTTGTATATGGGCGTAGTGCCGTCAAAAGTAACCACAGCACCATACCAACAAATATCCAACGCTGTAGTAAAGCCCGTTACAGAGGCCCGTGAACTCACTGGAAGAAGTTCGATTGCCTTTTGGGTAGGATAACTGGAACTTACTGTTCTTAGAGCGCCTGTCGGGTTTCCGGTGGTGGTTTTGTTGTCAAAGAAGTATAACATTTTGTTTGTTTCGTCTGGGAACATTATTCCAAACCCTTTCGTCTGGTATAATAGTTGGCTCCAGTGGTGTTGCCAAACGCCCGACTTGTTATAGAATAAATCATACGCAGTAGAAACGTTTGGGTAACCGCTCGGCAATGTACCATTTTCTGTTAACGGAGAAAAGCTACTTTGTGTACTGCTGACTCTTAATAGGCGTATTTCCGTTATGCTTCTTGGTTTGTCTGTTGAGTTCAGGAATATTAGGCGCAGTTGATAGGTATAGTATGTGGCGTTCGCTGGCAATGTTATAACAACATGTGAATAAAAGTTGTAGCATCCATATGGTGTAGGGTTGTTAACGCCACCAGAAAATTCTGGTTCACCGTGCACAATATCTCTTACAACACCGTTGTATATGGTGTATGCCCACTCAGGATCCGTATTGTCTTCTTTACCATTTATACACATCAGATTTGCTGTGCTTGTTACCGTGCCCACCGTTGCCGTAATTGTGAAGCCGCGAGACGACAATTCAATGGTAAGCCTGCCATTGCTCAATCTTCTATTGGAGACATCATCGTTAAAGTAACGATTAGTGTATGTATATGGTGTTTGTGTTGCTGTGTCGCTTCCATCCCACCATACTGTGACTTTTGAAACATTTCGGTTTACAAGGAAAACAAGCATGTGTCTATTACCGAAAACGCTCATGTTACTGGCCAAGCCCAGTGGAACTTTGTATTCTGAAGCCCAATCTTCCACTTGGAAGGGGACTTCACGGTTTATTCCGTTTATGGTTTGGTTTATGCGTATGGATTTTACTGGTATGGGCGGTATAGGTTTGGCTTGTGTTGTAAACTGTAGATTTTGGCCCAGCCACCGCATGGTACCGTTTTGCAAAAGTTCGACAACTATTGGCTCGTTCGGCGTTAGTAGATTCATCTCCTTTTTAACGGTGACATAGTCGATGTATGCGTATTCTTTGTTGTCAACGCCTACGGCAGACCAGCGGATTTTGAAGTTTGATTTGAAAAATTGGTTGTCCGTAACCTTTTGTTGATAATGAAGCCACTGATTTTCAAGCGTGGTGTTCCCCAGATCTGCAACAGTTATCCAAGCATTTCCATTATAATATTGAAGCAGGAATTCGCCGTTTTCGCATCCATCGTCTCGATACCAGAACTCTACATAAATTGAAGATGCGTCAGTGCAATTAAGGTCGAAAGTTGTTAAATCTCCAGACGCGCCTCCTCCTTGGCCATCCACGCCAGCCGAAAACGCTCCATCGTAAGCTGTGGCGCTCTTTTTACTCCAACTTCCAGACGCAGTCCATCCAGACGGAGGCCATACGCCTTCAAAAGATTCGCCGCTAATCAACGTCATGTTTGGTTTCCATGACAACGTGTAGGTGTAGCGGGTGAAGGATGCAGCCGTAACCACTATGCCCCTCTGGTCTTCCACTTGAACCATGTATGAGTCGGGATCCACCCCATACGGTAAGTTTATCAAATACATTCCGTTTGATGTTGCTTCCGGCTCGTTTGCTGGATTAACCAGTTCCCATGTTGAGCTGTCATAGTTGTATTTGTAGAATTTGAAGTTGCTTTTTCCAAGATTTATTAATGGTTCGTTTTCGTCTTTGGTTATGTTTAAAATTGCCTTGTTATCCACTGTGCCGGTTACATTTACGTTTAATTTGCATGTAATCCCGTAGGATATTCCATAAATTCCCAGTCCAGTAAGGTTGTAGCTTACGGCTAGATCCCCAGTGCTGTAGCTTATTTTTTCAAACCATCGGGCTTGCAGGTTTATATTTTCAACGTTGAGGGATGCGCCCCAGTCTGGATGCATTTTTGCTATGTTGATGAGTCCGCTGTAGAGGTAGTTTTCAGCCAAAATTCTTGCATATGTCACGTTGCCAGTGACTTTTAAAACTGAACCGTAATAGCCTATTGTGAAGCCTAAAACTTGTTTTAGGGCGAAATTGGTTTCATCTATTGCACTTAAAACTTGAGGCATATCTGAAACTGGACTGCTGCGGATGGCGGAATAAGTGATTATAACCGTTGCAATGAGTATAACAGCAACCAGCAAGGCGGCAATAAGCGAAAACTGACCTTTACG
Organism: uncultured Candidatus Bathyarchaeia archaeon; assembly: GCA_964501295.1. Taxonomy (GTDB): domain Archaea; phylum Thermoproteota; class Bathyarchaeia; order Bathyarchaeales; family Bathycorpusculaceae; genus JABFQN01. The sequence continues at coordinate 32,887 of CAZCSF010000003.1, forward strand.
GTTCAAAGGCTATACACCTCCCACCTGTCCAAGCTGCAAAACAACAAGCCTAGTGGCGCCAGCAGCGGTATATTCGGAACGAAACAGCCTAGGCTTATAATCGCTCAAAAGTCCTAAGGCTGTAAGTCTAATGTCCGGCGTTCTAGTCAAACCCAATGCAAGAAAAGCTCCTGAAACGGCGTGTCTGAAAACTGCTCCGGCTAACCAGCCACTTGAAGGATTGAAGATGTAGGTGGTTATCCTTAGGTTATATGTGTTTGTTATCCATGAAGGCAGTGCTCTAGTTGCTGTCTGATAGGGCGCGGGATAAATTCCATAGTAGTTACAATAGTAAAGAGCCTCTGATGAGAGATAAACAGGATTGGAAAGGCTCCTGGTGATCCATGTGTTATTATAAGTGTAGCTCAAACCGTTTAAACCTCGAAGAAAAGCATTGAATCCGGATGATTCAACGCTCCTCATTCCGTAAATCCCCCAATCATTGTGATTATCTGGAAACAAGCCAGCATTGCTAACATAATACAGAGGATAGCCAACTATGCTAACCCAAGTCCAGTTATATTGACGCACCCTCTGCCCGAGGGTATAACAGTACATGGAATAGCGCCCGTTTGAGTCTCGTCCAACCCCCGTGCTTGCGTAATATCCTGCTGGTATTGGTACGGCTTCTCCGAAGGTGTTTATTACAACTGCGCCTTGCAGTGTTTCGCCTTCAAGGGCTGTTCCGTTTAGTATTTTTGCGAGTTGGGCTGTGTTTTGCACCATTACTGTTTTTTGGAAGTAGGGGGATAGGAGGTTGTATAGGTCTTGGGCTAGGGTGTGAGCCGTATAGCCCGTTATCCACCAGCCCCTCGCGTCGCTACAATTCAATATATATAGGGTTCCGCCTGTGCCTTGCCGCTCCCCAATCTTTTCCGGAATAACCCTGAAAGTAACATTGGAGGACGCGACTAGGTAAGATGAGGCTTCAGATTGTATGCCGAGGCTTTCAGCATTCGAAATCGACTTTAAAGGTATGTAAAGCTCTTCTCCTCCGTCGCCTCGCACTTCATAAACTGTTAAATTATAAATCATGTTGGGGGGTAGCAAAGCCGAAAGGGCCACTTGAAGCTGACTCCAAGCAGTTTCGTAATCTGGGTCGCCGGGTTCTTTAAATGCCACTTCGCTTAGAGAGTAATCGGCATCCAAAACCTGAAGTGTTGTTAAGGCTATTCTTCTAAGGTTTAAAGGTGAAACCCGCCGCGGCACAGGTAAGACAGCATAAAAAGACGCTATTATGAAGGCTCCAGTGATGATGACGATTACGAGGAAAACCTCTATTGTCCGCATCATCAGCCAATCACCTGATAGCCCTCAAGACTCCATAAGGCGAGTTTGGCTTGGTAGGCAACTTTGTCCACAAGAACTTGGCGAATGTCCGTGGCAACCCAAGTCTTATCAGAGGGGTCTTCTCCGAAAACCACTGGAAAAGCCATAGCGCTTACACCCCAAGGCATAAGAACAACGCCATATTCATTGTTGCTCTGATATGTAACCACCAAAATTCCAGGATTATATGTTGGAATGGTGAGGTTTGCGTACTCAAATTTCTTTCCACCGCCATAGTTGACCTTACCTATTTTGCCTGTAGAATTTTCCATCGGCATTTCGCGTAAGGTAAAATCCTCACTTAGAAGAACAAATGTTGCGTTGAAAAATACTGCGGACTCTGGTGGTCCAAATTTATGCACGTCATAGCTATGTGCAAGTATCACCCGCTTGTTTTCAATGCTCTCTATGAAAGGAATCACGTAGCGTTTATCGGCGCTTACGCGTTGGTGATATCCTACTCCCACAAGTCCGCTTAGGTGTGCATAAACAATTAAAGCGTAAGATCTTGTAGCAGGGACATCTTCAAAGTTTAGTACCACCATGCCTGTTTTATCCGTATAAGCAGTGCCGAATTTGCTACGGTAGGCTGGAGAACGCTGATCACCTTTCTCAACGACTGTTAAAAGACAGTAACTTACAACACTGTTTGAGAGGGGAAACCCTTTTCCAGTTACACTAATGGTAATTGTAAGCGGATTTCCTGCGCGAGTTTCCCTTATCGAAACCATCACTATTGGCGATATAGAAAGCTGAAACCCGTAGGTGTTGTTTATCCCAAGCAGTTTTGCCACCGTTGAATAATTGAGCACTTGATTAAAAGACACCAGCAAGTATTCGCCAAATCCCATGGTCACGTTACTATAATACATACGAGTTCCTGGATAGTAAACGGGATCACCAATTGAAGAACGCAAACGCATCAGCGAAAAAGGGCTAAGCCTATATTGAGTAAACTCTGGATCCTGTAATCCAAAACCCTCTAGTCTTAGGCGGTCATCCCTTGCCCAGTTGGCTGGAATACCTGGATTTAGTAGCATGTTGTCAAGAAGATCGCTGCACTTTGTTGCAATGGCTCTGTTGCGCTGGTAAAGCACAGCCGTTTGAATAGTCTGGTTGAAGAGGCTTATAAAAATAAGCAGTGCCCCTAGGAAAACGGTCATGGCGATTAAATGGTCTATTGTGGAGCCTGCCATGGAGCTTTACCCTCCAAAAGCTAAACGTATGGTTCCGTTGTTTGCGAACTTCTGGGCGATTATGCAGGCGTTTGTGGAGTTGCTTATGAAGGTGGACTCTTGCCAAACAACATTCTGTCCCAAAAGAACCGTTGTGGTTACCTTTGTTCCCGCTCCTTTCAGCCGTAACGTTATGGTTAAAACTTTGCTGGCGTTCATGGCGGGGTCTAAAACCGTCTTTAACGTTGCGTTTCCAATATAGGGATAGTTTTCTATGAAAGGTGGCACGTCTGGCTTTTGGGTTATGCTGCCGACGGTTATTGTTTCATGGTTTAAGGTGAAATAAACTTGTTGGATGACGCTTCCAAGGTGGCTGGCAACCTCTTGTAGCGCAAGGGTTCTCCGCGAATCCACCCAGATGTTCATAAGCCAGCTTGCAGTTAAAGGGAAAAGAATAATCTGCAATATCAGAATCGGAAGCATGATAACATACTCAATAGTAATATGCGCCATAACAACCACCCCTTAACCATGCAACCCTAAAGAAACCACCACCGTTCCAGTGTAAAACTCCACAACCGAACCGTCTGGAACATCAAAAATCTCCTCTGAATTTTCAAACCTGAAGAAGCTCTCTCCGAAACCTTTAGACATTCCTGGAAAACTTACAGTTATTCTAACCGCATTGCAGCTTCCTGTTTTAACTGAAACAGATTTTCCTGAAAGGGTTGCAGACTGCGAATAACGGGGGTGACTTCCAGAAACAAGGATGGGCAAAAAGAATCGGAAATATTTTGTTGTTGTTCCCAAAGTTGAGTTTAGAACCCTTATAACCGGTGCCACAACGATTCTAATGTAGTCGCCGTCATACATGGGTAGTTTTTCAACAACGAAAACATAGCTTGTCGGTGCTGATGTGCCTGTCTGCAGGAAGGAGCTGCTTGAAGATGGAAAAACCTTTTCATAATAGTTGTTGCCAAGGGTGTAGCTGCTTATCGGCACATTGAACAATAGGATGCCTGTGGTAAAGTTGGCAAAAAACTTGTAGCCCGTTCCATCGTGTAGGTATACACTGTAGGTTAACGTGTTATTTTCAAATTTTACTTGACCGTATTTGCTTGCATAACGAAGGGTTTGGACGCGTCCAGGAATCCAAGCCACATCATCTATTTGAAGTCCAACGGTTTGCATGAACTGTTTCATGGCGCTGAACTCGTTTTCAGTCATCCTCGCATTTAGAAAGTTGTTCGCGAAAACAATCGTAACCAGCAAAAGCACTACAATGGCGCTTGTAAGTATAACCGTCGAAATCGCCGGGCTAACAGCTTTCCTATCCTTCTTCAACCCCATACTGGTTAATTTTTTGAATTTCAAGGCTTCGCCCCCCTTAAGCGCCGAATTTCACGAACATGGGCACCAGTTTTGCAGCTAGAACAGCGATTATCACGAGGATTGCCGCATGCTTGAAGCCTGCCGCCACAGACTCTTCGCTTATTTTGCCAGCCACTATGCCTATCAAGTAGCTGTGGAAAATCGCAGATGTGACGAAGGTTGTTATCATAGGTCCTAAATCCTTTGTTTGGCCAGTTTCAGCAACGCCTAAAGTTCCCGATGTGAAGCCAATCATCATTGTTGTTGTCGCCACAAGGAGAATAGCAGCGAAGTAGGGCATCATTATGTAGGGGCGAACAGCCATCTTCTTTTCTTTTTCCACCTCCTGTGTTAGGTTGTTGAATCTGGCAAGCGACTCAATCATGGCTATTGTGCCGCCGCCAACATCTATAGTTTCAACTAGGAGGAACATGACCAGCTGAGCCATCCAACTCTTTACCCGCCTAACAAAATCCATAATCACCTTCCGCACCGGGACTCCCCATGAAATTTCGGAGCTTATTTTGCGCAGTTCTTTGCTGAACTCGCCGTAGTCGCGGTTGGCAAGGCTTTCAATGCATTTTTCCGGAGACAAGCCTGTTTTTCTGACTTCGGTTAAGTCTCTTAAGAAGCTGTTGATTCCTTGTTCTATGCTGGCTTTTTTGCTGCTGACTTTTTGGTGGACAACGGCGGCTGGCGCAGTTGCAACGAATAAGGCTATGGCAATGGCTACTGGCAAGTCGATTAATGTTTGAAGTTGGCTAAAGAAAGGCAACTGCATATACCCAAAGAAGTTCGTCAACAAAAGCAACACTATTATGCCAACTAAACTGCAGATTCCGAAAACCGTGTAGGGACGCATGTCCACAACAGGCGTTTTAGGCTGCATGCTGTGCGCTAAATAAATGAACATCAGCGAAAGCATCGGTGTGAACAAGTACGTGTAGAGGATAATGCCCGAATACATGGAGATTCCAACGCTGTATATGGATTCAACGCTGAAGAGAATGTAGAAGCAAAGCGACATCAAAACCATGACGATTATGAAAGTTTCTAAGAGCATTCCAAGCCTTTCAGCTGCAGCCTTAACCCGCATAGCCCTCGTTTTGAAAATGTCCTCAGCCTTTCTTTCAAGAAAATGTCCAATGTCTCCGCCAATTATTACTGTCGAAGCATATCCTGCGAGAAAATCTTTGAAAATGTCCAACGGGTTTCTTTTCGCAGCGGTTTCTATAGCTGTAAGGGGGTCGATTCCGAAAATTTCCACATCCTTTATTATCTCTCTTGCTTCGCTTCGCATGGCAGGCATTAACTCGACTTCGGCAAGCCTCTTAAAACTCGTGTAGGGCGCTATACCGCCGGATGCCATAACGCTGATGTAAGCAGCAGCAAAGGGCATTTCCCTTTCAAGGTTGGCAGCTCTCTCCCCCGCCCTCGATAAAGGTATCAGAAAGAACCCTATCATAATATACAGTGGAAGAGGCACCAGAAATACCACTGGAATGAAACCGTAAACGTATAATACGACTATTGAGAGGATGGTCACTGGAATTGTTAGAACTGAAAGGAAAAGCATTAGCGAAACATAGGTTTCAGGATAGATTTTGATTTTCGCCCTTTCCAGATAATTTTTAAACTCTACTACATGTTTTAGGAAGAAGGGCGCTATTCGCCCGAAAACGCGGAAAGACCAGGCTTCAAGGGCTTCTAGGAACGGCAACAGCTTTCACCTCCTCTCCAGCGAGGACTTTTTCGTAGATTTGTTTTGGTCTTGCATAGTATTCGGCGATGATTGCGGCTACATCCTTGTAGCTTCTTATATTGCGTTCCCGCATCCAATGCAAAATTTCTTTGCGCCTCTCTATTTCCTCAAGCAAGTCCTTTTTGCTTACGCCTAAGCGTTCAGTGATCCCAGAAAGCATTATGCTCTTGTTTAATGCTGGCAAGTGTTCGTCTTTCGCTGGATGCCACTTGAAAACATTTCTGTAATCCTCGTAATCTGCTATTTCGTTGACGTTTAGGACACGTCTGTAGGCTTTTTTCTCTCCAGACTTTAGCAGATGAACCCTTTGAACAGACAAGACAATGTTCATCAGCGGAATATATGCTGGGGCTATATCCATAGGCTTCTGGGTTAAACGTTTGATGGCTGAATCCAAGTTTTCAGCGTGCATTGTGCACATGCCACCGTGACCCGTTGCCAAAGCTTGGAAAAGCACATAGGCTTCTTGTCCTCGCACCTCGCCTACAATGAGGATGTCTGGACGGTGTCTCATAGAAGTTTTAACGAGGTCGAAGAGGGTTACTTCGCCCACACTGCTTCCACCTAAGCCGTAGCTTTGCCTAGCAATCAAAGAAACCCAGTTTTCATGGGGGAGGTTAAGCTCCGCCGTTTCCTCAATCGTTATTATTTTGCTTCCAGGCTTGATTAAACATGCCAAAGCGTTTAGGGCTGTTGTTTTTCCGGCGGCTGTTCCACCCAAAACCATGACGGAGGCTCTGTTTTCAAGGCATGTCCAGAAATATGCCGCCATCTCCTCTGAGAATGTGCCCAAATTTATTAAGTCTATTATTGAGTAGGGGTCTTCCCTGAACTTTCTAATCGTGAAGGCTGTGCCGAAAGGTGTGACTTCCCGCCTATAACAGACTGCAAGCCTGTGCTTGCCGGGCAATGAAGCGTCAACTATTGGGAAGGCTGAGCTTACGTGTTTTCCAGCCATGTGCACGAGTTTTACAACCATGTTGTCAAGTTCTTCATCCGTTTCGAATTCTAGGTTTGTTTCTATACTTTCGTAGCTTCGGTGCCAAATGTAAACCGGTTTATTGACACCGTCGCATGAAATGTCTTCAATGTTGGGGTCTCGCATTAAGGGGTCGATTCTGCCGAAGCCTACAAGGTCTCTTTCAGCATGATAGAGAATCTTATACCAAGAAACGTCTGGAAGCCAGCCTAGGCTTATCCGGTATTTATCAACAATTTTTTTGGCTTCTTCTGCGAAGAATTTTCTCGGGTCTAATATCTCCTCTTTTGGGGATTCTATTTCTGCGAGGAGAATTTCCAATATGCGGTTGTAAACGCTTCTTTCAAGGGGGTCAAGCTGAAGTTCATCTAATATGTACTTGTATTCGCCTGTTTTCGGGTTTTGCACTATGGCAACATGTGCGAAAGGCTCATAAAGCGGGTATCGGTCAACAACTTTGAAGCCTTTTGGGACGGGTTTCGGTGGAGGCGGTGGGATGGCTAACTGTTTTGGTTTTCCAATGTTAAGTTTTATCCTTATTTTTTTGAGTTTTGCTAGCTTGTCTTTGAGTTGCAGTTTGACCATTCTTTCTTCTCCTGTACTTGTGTTATATATCTACACACATTAGCTATTAAATATTACGTCTTACGAAACGCTGTATACCCCAACTGCCACTACCACCACTACTCTTCCTCTTCACCTGTTGAAATGGAAATAACGCCCAGCTTAACCAAAACCACAAACACAACTACAAGCACCACTGGAATCAGTATCAGCAAAATCGTTGTTACGGGTATTCCTCCAGCCGCCTCCGGAACAACTGTCAAGTAAACATATTCCGTTGAGCTTGCGTATCCATACTTTGCAGCGTTCACAGTGACGGTTATAGACGTAGCTTCAGCAGTTTTGGGTGTAAAAAATGAAAATTCACAGTAGCCGCTTGAATTTGTTAGAGCTAATGCCGTATTAAATGCTCCCGCGTTGGCGGCAACTGTAACATTTGCATTCTCCACTGGTCTGCTATTGCATTTTACATAAACTGCTATGCTCACTGTTTTTTCCGAACCAGCCGTATAAGCGCTTGGAATAACAGTGATTGTTAGGTTTCCGGGTTTGGCTGTCAATGTTATTGAGCTGTTGTTGGGGACATAGCCTGTTTTTGAGGCTGTTGCTGTGATGGTGATGTTTGTTTCCTGTGGGACGGGGGGTGTTCTGAAGGTGATGGTGGCGTTTCCAAGGATATCAGTGTGCGCTGTTGTGGGAGACCATTCTCCGGCTTCGGCTGAAATTGTTACATTCGCGTCTTGAATTGGAGTTCCCTCATATTCCACATGAACAGTTACGTTCACAGCTTCCTCTGAAATTGTTGTGCTACGTTGAGCAGAAACCCTTATGGACAACACCTTTGGCATTACAACTACAACCACTTGTCCTTCGCCGTCGCCGTAGCCTAGTTTCGCCGCATGGGCCACAATTGTCGTGTTCATCTCGCTTATTGTTAGTGGAGCTTTGAAAGTGAATGAGGCTTCACCGTTTAAGTCTGTTAATTTTTCAGTTTCGCTGAAGTTTCCACCGTTGCTGGATGATAGGCTGACAAGGGCTTCGGGAACCAGAGCACCGTTCCAAGATACATGCACCGTTATTGTGGAGAGCTCTTCTGACAAAACCGTTGAGGGGTCAGCGGCAACATCAACCGTTAAGGGTGGAAGAACCTCCAAATACTTGTAGCTGGAGCCGTCTGCAAAGCCTTCCATGGAAGCCCTTGCAATAATTCGAATATTGGTTATCTCCGTAACATCCGGCGCTGTAAAGGTTGCTGTGAAATATCCGGAAGAGTTAGTTAAGTCTGATCTTGGCGAAAAGCTTCCATTTTTAACTGATAAAAGTGTTACGTTTGCGTTTTCAACGGGATTGCCGCCTTGAGAAACGCGGACTGTGACTATTACTTCTTCGTTACGGTGGACTGTGGAGCTGCTGAGGGTTAGTTCCACGTTTAAGGGTGGAAGATTTACTACGCGTATAAGCGTGGAGGCTGCGCTGCTTATGCTGCCAAAATCGTCCCTAACCCTTAGGCTTGCATTATAGTTTCCAGTTTCGGCGTAAGTGTGGAAGAAAAGCGAAAGGGTTGTCCAACCGGTGCTATTTCCATCTCCAAAATCGAAAAGGTATTGGTCAACGCGTCCATCATCATGGGAATAGGAACCAACAAAAGTCACCTCTTGACCTGGCGCAACTAGGGTTTTATCCGCCCATAAAACAGCGGTTGGCGGAGCATTAGCGTGGTCAATTGAGTCTGTTAGGAAGAATATGAAGTCTATGTTTGCACCGTTGCCGCCTACAGGGTTTCCTTTGCCCCTTGGGTTCAGAGATTCATGATACGGTCCGCTTCTGTCTCCCCAATAGTTCTGTTCAGCGTCAACAAAAGCTTCTGAAGAGGCGTCCATGCCTAAAGTGTTGCCGTAAATGTCGTTGAATTGGGCTACGTGTCCTGTTCCTTGACTGTAGAAGGCGCCTACATTGTTGTTTAGAACATAGTTGTGCGTTATAAACGTGCTTTCGTTGGTGGAAATGTAGAAGCCGTAAAGGTTCGAAGCTACAACGTTGTGGCTTATGGAAACAATGCCAGAAACATCCATTTCCAAGGATACTCCGCTTTTCTTGTTGGATTCCAAGCGGTTCTGCACTATTGTTATGTTGGATGCTGACAAGTCTCCAGTTAGAGTTACGCCATCCCCGTTTAACACGATAAGGTTGCCTTGTAGAAGGGCGTTGCCTCCGGAGATGTTGATGCCGCCCTCATTGTTATTTTGCAATGTATTCTGCTCAACAGTGACAGAACCGCCCAGCACTGCGATTCCATTTTTGGAGTTTAACTGTATAATGCTTTTTTGAATGGTCAATGTGCCGCCTTCAACAGTTACGCCGTTTGTTCCATACTCGATTAAGCAGTTTTCCAAAATTGAAGGCTGCTGACCGGTTCCGTTAAAAATAATTGATTCCCAATCTCCTGCTTCGGGTGTTTCCTTGTTGGATGTAAATCTTATCGGTTTCTCTTCCGTCCCCCTAACAACAAGTGTGCCGTTGACAATAAGCGAGAACAAACCTCCAAATTTCACTTCAACTCCAGACTCTATGGTTAACGTTACACCTGCAAGGACGGTAACGTTTCCAGAAAGAACAAACGGGCTGTCCACGAGACTCCACACAGTGTCTATTCCAATTTCTCCTTCCACGTAGGTTGCTTTTGCAGCTGGGACAAATTTTTCAAGTGGAAGGTTGAGGAGGCTGAAGGCTAAAGCAAGCACAATAACGAAAAGTTTCATTTTCTTCTTCTTCATATGGATGCATCCACTATTATTGCGTTAAAGTATCCTTCTGCTGCTTTTTGTTTAAACATTATGAATTTGAAATAAAACTTGGAAATATGACTTCAAATTCTCTAAAAGTGGCGGAGTGAAGGCAACAGTTTTAACTTTAAAAGCTTTATGAATGCATCCACTGAAAAGAGGGGTGGGTAACCTTTGAAAAGCTTCACTGCAGTAGCCCTTGAAAAGTTTCCGTTAATAAAGCCCGGAGACAACCTAGCCAAAATAATTGTTGAAACTGCAGAGAAAAACGGTGTGAAAATTGAAGACGGCGACATAATAGCCGTGGCTCAGAAAGTTTTTTCAAAGGCTGAAGGGCGCATTGTAAGGCTTAAAGACGTTGTCCCTTCAGAAAAGGCTAGAGAAATCGCAAAGAAAACCGGGAAAAGCTCAAAGTTTGTGGAACTGGTTTTGAGGGAGACAAAAAACGTTTTGAAAATTTCCCGGGAAGTTTTGCTTGTAGAAGACGTTCGCGGCTTGATTTGTATTAATGCTGGAATAGACAAGTCGAACATAGAAGGCGCAGATGCCTTTGCATTTCTCCCGAAAAACCCTGACGCGTCGGCTGAGGAGTGCCGCAAGGAAATAAGGAGGCTGACGGGGAAAAAGGTTGCAGTGGTTGTCTGCGACACTTACAGTCGCCCTTTTAGGCGGGGACAAGTGAACTTTGCAATAGGTGTTTCCGGAATTAAATCGCTTAGAGATTATAGGGGGAAAAGAGACCTTTTCGGGTATGTTTTAAAGGTTAAAAATGTGGCTGTTGCCGACGAGATTGCCGCTGCAGCGGAGCTTCTTATGGGTCAAGCTACAGAAGCCACGCCCGTTGTAATATTCAAGGGTTTAAAGGACATTGTTGAATTCTGTGAAAAGTCCAGTGTAAGGGAGCTGGAAATTTCAAGAGAGGAAGACCTTTTCAAAAACGCCTTATAGCCGCCAAGCCCATTGTAGAAACGGATTGCTCTCTTTTTCCGCCTTAATTGTTGTTGTGGGTCCGTGGCCTGGGTAAACCATAAAATGTTCGGGAAGATTTGCCAGCTTCTCCAACGAATTTCGCATGTTTTTTTCTGAACTTTGTGGGAGGTCTGTTCTCCCTATAGAACCTGCAAAGAGGGTGTCTCCTGTGAAGACTTCTTTTTCGCCTATCAGCGATATGCTTCCTGGACTGTGTCCCGGAGTGTGCATAACTTTTAGACTTATTTTTCCAAATTTTATTAGGTCTCCGTCTTTGAGGAGAACATCTGCTTGGGGTGAGGAACTGTTGAAGCCGAAAAACTTTGCGATTACTTTCCCTAGTTTTCCAAGCATAAAGGCGTCTTTCTCATGAACCAGTATAGGTGTTTGCAGTTTTTCTTTAACTATGCCGTTTCCGCATATGTGGTCTGGATGCCCATGAGTATTCACGACGTATTTCAGCTTTAACCGTTTTTCTTCAAGAAACCTGAATATTTTTTCAGCTTCGAAGGCGCTTTCAAAGCCTGGGTCGATGATTATAGCTTCTTTTGTTTCTGGGCAAACCGTTATGTAGCAGTTTGTGAAAAGTTTTCCTACAGTGAACATTTTGGTTATCATGTTCCGCTAGCCTTTGCGAACAGTTCATGCCTTAATAAGCTTTGTTGAGCTTCAACTTAAAAGAATATTGTGGTTTAAGCAGTAACTCATAAATTGTTAAAATGCCTCTATCCTTTCGAAGATGGAAGAGGCTTGAAGTTAGAGGAGATAATAGCTGCTGCAAGCAAGTTGAACCTTTGTCCAAAATGTGGCTCTAAAGAAGGGTTTTGGCTAGGAGTGAAACGCAACCACGCCTATGTCCAATGTAAAGGCTGTGGGGCAAGCTTTGAACTTTTTGAAGTGTTCGCTTTAAGCGATAAAAGGGAGGCTTCCCAGCGGCTGAAGCTTTTTAGAAAATAAATTAAATTTTAGAAAAATAAGGTGGGGGTTATGGGCGAGTTTTGTTCTTTCCTTTTGCTATTGTTGCAACTGTAAATGCAAGCAATGCCACTATTATAGCCAATATTGTAAACTCTGGTATTATATGCGTTCCAAAGTAGACTCCCGCCACTGGAGTTTGCGCCCTGTTTCCTGCCTTGTCAACTGCCACTATGTAATAGTAGATTGTTGTGCACGGTGCGAAGCTGCTTGAAGGTATCGTAGCCGTGTATTGGTTGCCTGCTGTTGGTTTCATTTGAATTTCCCTCCATTCCGTGGCTGAAATGTTGTAGTACAGCGAGACCTGTTCAAGGTTTAGCTCTGTTACGTTAACCTTCACCGTTATGTTGTAGCCAGCTTCCACTTCCACAGTTTCGCCTGGTTGAACCACTTGTCCCGGCGGATCTTGATACGGATTGGATATTGAAGGCGCCGTATTATCCAACGTGAAGGTTACAGTGTCTGAAGCCATGTTCTGGGCTAGGTCTGTGAAGCTCACCACCACTGTTATTTGGCTGTCTGGTAGGGCCGTGTTGTTTCGGAAGGCAAACTTTCCGGCAGCGGTTTCCCACACTTGAAGGGTAAACCTTGCATCGTTTATTGTGGGAGTTTGGGCTCTCACATTGGTTTCCGTCACTGTTCCATTTATCCATACCTTGCTTGTGGATAGATAGGCGCCGTCTATTGGATAGGTTATTGTCACCGTTGGGTTAGTGTTGTCAACTATTACGGCGTTCGTCTGGGTTGCTGTTGCGCTTAAGTTGTAAATGTTAAACATGGTTACACTTATGTCATATCTTCCCTCAGGAGTTTCTCCCGGAATTGTTACTGGAACTGTTAGGGTTACATCGGTTCCGGGGGCTATGGCAGTTTGATTTGTCTGCTGTAAAACAGTGTATGTTGCGTTGTAGATTTTCAGCGTTCCATTTAACGGATTAAGCTCCGTATATTTCACTGTCAGCTCAAATGTTTGTCCAGATCTTATATAAACTGGACTGGCGGTAGTGGGACTGAGTATTTCGATTGTTGGCGGAACCGCTTCTGATTTTACCGTGAAACTCCAGGTCTCTGTTGCCGAGTTTCCAGCTAAGTCTTCTGCAGATATGTTGGCTATGTATAGACCTTCCTCCAGCGGGTCTGTTTGGTAAGAGAGTAATCCAGTTTCTGGATTGTAAGCTGGAGTAAGCTCTGTTCCGTTAAGCGTTAATGTTATTGTCGCCGTGTCCAATGCGAAATTGTCGGTTATTGTGGCGTTTATCCATACAGGCTGATTTGGCGGCAGCTTCTCGTTTGGTGTTGGGGAGATTATTTCAATTGTCGGCGGGGTTGTTTCGATGACGGTGAGGTTTATTGTTAGGAAAGTTCCCTGCTGGAAGAGTATGCGCGTGACATTAATGTTTTTAACCCAAAGATCTATCGGTACACCGTTTGAAGAGGCGCTGGCACCTAACATGTAATATCCGCTTGAATCAGTTATCCACCTATTCTGCGGATCCGCCACATTAATTATCGTCGTGCCTTCTTTTGCGTAGACAGCGAATCCTGCTGGAATCGTCTTGTTTGTTCCGTCGACTCTGTGGATTAGCACGTAGCCGTCTATGGTCATGGGTATTAGCGGCACTTGAGGTTTAGCTAATGGGGTAAAAAATGCCGCGGCTAAGAGTGCTGTCAAGACTATTGTTGCAAATTTTAGAGATTTCTCCATCCGTTTTTGCCTCCCATTTAATATAGGGGATAAAGAAAAGGTGGGGCTATGGAATTGGTGGAATCAGATCCTGGTCTGTGTAGAGGTATATCCAGAAGGCTTGCCCTGGATACAATGTCCCCGATGATTCTGGCTTGGTGTCAACCATGGTCCAGCTTTGTGTTGCCGCATCCCATACATAGAGCCATCGGAAGTAGCTTCTCTGTTCAAGGCTTTCCACATAATCAGAGGCATCCATGGAGATTGTTTCTGTGAAGCCTACAAGACACCATCCTGCCGGCAGATGATATGTAGTTGGCAAGGCTGGAGGTTCTGGTGTTGGAAGTCCTTGCACTATTAGGACATCGTAGGCTTTCATGTAGATCCAGTAACCCTTCCCATCTGTCATGGTGGTTGGGTTCATTACCCATGATTTCGCCGTGTTGTCAAAGCCGTAGGTTACCGTCACTCCAGAGGCGCCTTGTTTTAGTATCAGTGAGTAAATGTTGGATGTTGCCGTGTTGTTGGGTATTAGTGGCAGCGATACTAAGTTCCATTTTGGATGGAGCACTATTGGATACCAAGTGCCTTTAGGAACCGAGATTGTAGTGGAGACCCCTGGGCCTTCATTGGCGCCGTAGTCTACCGCCGCGATAGTTATGTTTGCAGTTTTATCAGCGTAGCTTGTCAGGTCCAGAATCAGTATTCCAGAGAATGTTTTATGCGAATCTACATTGGTTAGCGTTTGAGCTTGAAGTCTTAGGAGGGGCACAGTTACTGGCGTTCCATTAATGTAAACTTTGAAGCTTAAAACTCCAACGTTGTCTGTTGCTGTTAAAGTTCTTATTATTGCTCCGCCGCAGATAGGCTGCACAGTAAACGTTGGAGCAGATGGTTTAACTCTGTCTCTTTTGATTTCTCATGTTCTCGTAAAGTTGTTTTGGGTGGGTGTGGCGCTGTCAACCAAAGTTATCTTCAGAACAACATAGTTGGAACCCGTTACATTAAGAGCAGGGCTTGTTTCAGTTTCATTATTGAACGTGTACCACGTTGAGTTAAGATAGACCCTGCCAGTTATGGGCGTTGCTGGGTTGTAGAATGCGGCTTTAACCCTTATATTTATTGTGTCTGCTCCCATCCAGTATACGCCGGAAACGTATGGCAGTTCGTTATTGCCTTGGTCTAGAACCTTGACATAAACCATTTGGGGTGCAGTGTTGTCGATTGTTGTCGACCTTTCCGCTGAGCCTGAACGCCCAGAAGCATCCGTGGATGACACCTTAATGGCAAGTTTTCCGTCTGAAATTGCTGTTTTGTTAGCGAAAGCGAAGTTGTATATGTAATGGTTTGCTCCCTTTGCATAGATTAGACGCTCAAACCTTGTGTCGTTGATTGTTAGGGCTACCCCGTACTTTGTTATGTTTAAATCATCTTGCACTGTTCCGTTTATCCATATCCGTTTCCCAGCGCCAACACTGTAATAGTTAACACCTGACCCGGGCTGGTTTATGATAACTGTCGGATTTTGCCCGTCGACGGTTACTGGTAGGTTGCGGTTTCCGAGAGGGGTTCCGCTTATATCCCAAGCTAGGGCGTTCCAATTAACTGGGTCAGCGCTAGCGGATTGGGTGGTCATGTTGACTTGTATCCAGACGTATTCGTTCACCAGAAGATTGGGACCTGAAAGTTTGAAGGTTTTCCCAGAGGCATCGTGGACTATTGACCAAGACCTGCTGCCACCGTAGTTCACTATGGCGTTAAAATTCCACCCGGCTGGATAAGTCACGTTTACCGTTCCAAGTCCGGCACTTGAGGCCAAATTCTTAACTGTAACATTGAAGTTGTAGCTTGTGCTACTTTTAACAAGTGACGGCGTTATGGTAGCGCTGAATTGAGGGTTGAATGTTACTGTAAGCCAAACCGTATTGTTAGCGCTTGCAGTAGTTTGGGAGAAGGCGTCTACACCAAACTTGACGGTTGTCGGAGGAACAGCAGGCCACTGTACAGTAACTCTGAATCTGGTCCATTGATTAGCTCCAAGGTTGGGGACGGAACTTCCAGCTGCTATGGAGAAGTTGTAAGAGTTTGTTCCACTTATCCATGAGACGGCCCAATTGCCTGTGTCATTTAAAGCTTGTGCGCTTACCCTTGTAAAGCTGATGGCAGAATTATGTTTGTCTTGTTTATGGATTGGAATTTGCATGTAACGTTGAAGGTGTATGTGACTTCCGGAACTGTTGTTGTTATTAGCGACACGGTGGCTGTGTGTTGTGGGCTGGAGTTGCCGCTTACAATCGGTTTATATGTGACCGCTAGCAGTGTTGATATTATTAGAAGGCTGGTTACGACTAACGGTGTTATTTTTTCTTATTCATTTTGTTTCACGCTCAGACGGATTGTGCGATGTTTTGTTATTAAAAAGTTTTTAGTGGTTCAGAATCCGAATACGACCTCGATGAAAATCCAATAAACTTTTCTACCCCAACCCACACTTTCATAAACAACCAATCAACAGAAAAGGAAAACCAGTCATGAACGAAGATTTGAAAAAGACAACAGAGCATGCAAGCCAAACAGAATTTGAAAAACTGAAAGAAATGGTTTCAGAACATTTCCAAATAGAAGAAACCCTAATAGAACATGACATTCCCACCTTCTACCTTAAACACCCCCAAGAAACAAAACAACCCTTCATAAGACTACTTAAAAAACTGGAGCCTATTGGTTTGATAGCATTTCTAAGGAAATCCGAAGGAAGACCTGTCCTTAAAATCCTTCAAAAGCCGCCAGCCAAACCAAGCAACATCCTCATCAATTGGATATTGTTCTTTGCAACAATAGGAACAACCTTCATCACAGGGTATGTGCTTTCTGGAAGCCTTGCCAACATAGGTGGAGCCATAGACCCCATTCTCGGAGGCGCTATGTTTACTGTCGCCATAATGGCGGTTCTCGGAGTACACGAGATGGGACACAAATTTACCGCTAACAAAGAAGGAATAGAGGCAACACCACCATACTTCATTCCTGGTCCGCCCCCCATCCTCGGCGGAGGCATAGGAACCTTTGGTGCAGTTATAATTCAAAAATCCTTGCCATCAAACAAAGACGCCCTGTTTGACGTGGGGGTAAGCGGCCCAATAGTCGGCTTCATTGTAGCAACCATTGCAACCGCCATCGGATTAACAATGTCCGTGCCTGCACAACCCGTCAAGGAAGCTGCTGAATTGCCAGCTCCTTTAATGATGATTATTATTGGAGAACTTCTCGGATACTTTAAACTGATCCCTAGTCCTGCTTCCGGACAGGCATTGTATTTACATCCAGTCGGTTTTGCAGGTTGGGTTGGCATGGTCGTTACAATGCTTAACCTTTTGCCTGCAGCAATGCTTGATGGGGGACACGTTGCCAGATCCTTAGTCGGCGACAAGGTGAGAGCAATTTTGACAGCTATATCAATTTTCCTACTTGTTCTAAGCGATTTTTGGTTGATGGCGTTGTTTGTTCTCTTTCTGTCATTACAGAGGCATCCGGGACCATTAGATGACGTGTCAAGTCTTTCTAATGGCCGGAAACTTTTAGCTATCGTTTTGGTTGCAATTTTCGTTTTAGCGTTTCCACTGTTTTAATTGCGGTTTTGTATTTTTGTTGAGCGGTTCTACAGAAATCTTTATTAAATATTGTTATTTCAGATATCTTGACTATTGATTAGGAGTGCAAAATGAAAGGCATTCCCATC
>CAZCSF010000003.1:50355-137525 GCA_964501295.1 uncultured Candidatus Bathyarchaeia archaeon
TATTTCAGATATCTTGACTATTGATTAGGAGTGCAAAATGAAAGGCATTCCCATCCTAATAGTTTTTTTCTCCATATTTTTAGTGCGTCGCTGCTTATCCCATCGCCACTGTTTCCCGGAAATGTCATCTGTACTTTAATTGGAAAAATTGAAGAAGAATACGCAGAGATTCTAAGCGCGCTTTTCAATGGAGCCTTTTATGAAGTTGTCTTATGGCTAGTTTTTGTTGTGGTAAGTCGGCGATTTGAAAAGGAAAAATAGCTTTAATGATTGTTAGCCTTCAGACTCTGGTAAGAAGCCCACAAGCCTTATGGTGCTTCCACACTTGTTGCATTGTAGAACTAGCTCTTCTAAGCGTATTCCGTTAACTTTTGTGTCAACAATTTGGTATATTTCGTCAGTTTCATCGTCTGGAGATATTATTGCTCCGCATTTTGGGCATGGAAAGGCTCCGTCTCCATCAATCTTCGTCAAATCAACCGTGTACATCACGCTTTTTTTAACAGCAGCTTTTTTCATCATCCGACTACGCCTTCTTTGACTTTACGATTCCACATCGCCATAAATATAATTAACAATTATGAATCATTAATCTAGATTACAACTCTACTATTTTATCACCAATAATGTTATGGAGACGGTACCCCGGCGACTTTTGGGAATGGAACAGCATCCCAAATATTTTCAAGTCCGCAGATAAACCTTGTCAGTCTTTCAACGCCTATTCCAAAACCTGCAGAAGGTGGAATTCCAGCCTTTAGCATGTCCAAGTACCATCCGTAATCAGAGGGGTTTTCGCCACTGCGCCGCATTCGTTTAACAAGCCTTTCGTAACGATGTTCCCTTTTTCCTCCTGAAATTGCCTCTCCAAACCCTTCCGGGTATATTAGATCAAAGTCCTCTAAAACCTCCGGGGTTCTTTCATTTTCCATGTAATAAAAACTTCTGGCTGTTGCTGGATAGTTTGTTATCCAGAAGGGTTCACTGTGGGCTTTTGATAAGGCTTCTTCTGCTTCCCAAGGAATTTCCTCGCCATATTCAACGTGCATTCCCATGTTTTCCAAGATCTTAATAGCCTCATTATAGGTGTATTTTTTGAAGGGTCTTCGGGGCACTTTTAGACTTTTTCCACGTTCTCCCAACTCTTCGCAACATTCGTTTTTCACTTCCTTTATTACGTGGCAAAGCATTTTTTCGCCTAGCTCCATAACTTCCTCACATGTGGCGTAAGCCACTTCAAGGTCTATCTGCCTAAACTCTGTTAAATGGCGGCGTGTCTTCACAGTTTCTAGGGGCTCCAGTCTGATGTTGGGTGAAAGCGCGAAAACCTTGGGCAGAGAAGCGATAATCATCTGCTTGTAAAGTATCATGCTGCTCATAACCTTGAAGGGAACACCATAATAGTCAATCGTAACCTGCTTTGCGCCTCTGATTCCAGGATCTGTTACGGGTCCGATAATGGGCGCTAAAATTTCAGTAAATCCCTCGCTTTTTAAGAAAACTCTAATCGAGGAGATTATCGCGTCTTGAATTTTAAAGATGTTGGCCAATCCGTTGTCTCTTAGCGTCAAATATCGTTTTTTAAGGGTTTCAAAGGCGTCGTAGCTCATGAGGGGTTTAAAATGTCTAGAGGCATTATTAAATTTTTTACTGGAAATTCTGTATTTTTCTCAAATAGATAAGTATTTAAGTTTGAATTTATGTAATTTTTACACATGGAATCCCAACTGGACGAAAAGGATTTGGCTATACTGAACCTGCTGCAGAAAAACTGTAGAATGACCGCCAAAGAAATTGCGCGGAAAATAGGCTCGCCCATAACAACGGTTTTCGCAAAAATAAAGAGGATGGAACAGCAGGGAATAATAAAAGAGTATAGGGCCATCTTAGACCATAAAAAATTAAATTTCGGTGTGACAGCCTTCATTTTGGCATCCTTTTCTTATAGAACTGGGAAAAATGAGGAAACACCTTTGTCGCAAAGAGCCATAGCTGAGCAAATATCAAAATTTCCAGAAGTTCAAGAGGTTCACATAATTTCCGGTGATTGGGATATTCTGATTAAGGTTAAGGATAAGGATGTGGACGCTATTGGGAAATTCGTTGTGGACAAACTTAGAACCGTTAAAGGGATAGAAAAAACTTTGACTTGCATGGTGTTTGACACCCCCAAGGAGACAACAGCCATACCCATGCCATTAAAGACCTTCAAGCAGTCGTAGCATTTAAGTGGACAGAATAGCAGTTTAGCCTAATCTTTTGTTCGAAGCTAAACCACTTGAATAGTAGAGCAGGGGCAGTGCAAGCAGCACAATGTTTCTACCCTTCTCTGTGAGTGCATACTCTACTCTTATGGGTGGACCAGTTTCCACCAACCTTTTGATGTATCCGTTTTTCATTAGGTTTTTCAGTTTGTCTGATAAGGTGCGGGAGTTTACACCTAAAATCTTTTTTAATCCGCTAAAGGAGACGGTGTTTTTGAAGAAGAGAATGTAGAGCAGTTCAAGGTTCCATTTCTGGGATAGGAGAGTGAAACTTTTTTCAAGGCTTTCAATGTCTTCTTTTAGGTTGTCAAGGGTTATGTTTTGGTTTTCAAGTAACTCTTTTAGAGTTTCCTCTATCCCTTCTAGAGTACGCCTCATCCGCACCTCTATCAGACCGCGGAGTTCACTGCTTAACGTTATTTTGCGATTTATTTTGCCACACCAAGTGTGAATACGGTTACTTCAACTTTTATAAAGGTTTACTATTACAACAAGGTATAGAAATTACACCGCAGAGGCTTGTTAAAATGAAGTATGACGTTATAGTTGTTGGTGCTGGAACAGCGGGTTGCCTAGCCGCAAAAACAGCAGCAGAAGCAGGGTTAAAGGTTTGTTTGATTGAGCGGAAAAGCCACAAGGAGATAGGAGAGAAAGTCTGCGGAGACGCCTTAGGAGAACACCACTTGAAGACCCTTGGTTTGAAAGCCCCTCAACATGGCGAGTTGGAGAAGCGGATTGAAGGAGTAAAAATATACTCACCTAATTTGGAAACAGTTTTCACAATTAAACATGAAGATTTTAGGGGATATCTGCTGAACAGGCGTCTTTTTGGGCAGTGGCTTTTGAAAATGGCTTTAGATGAAGGCGCCGTCTTGCATGATTCGACGCAGTGCCTTGAACCCATAGTTGAGAAAGGGTGCGTAACTGGAGTTTTCGCAAAAAATATGAAAACCGATGAGAAAGTTCGGTTTGATGGGAAAGCTGTTGTGGATGCCAGTGGTTTTTTGGCTGTGGTTAGGCGGAAACTTCCAAAAGAGATGGGAATAGAAAATGAAATTTCAAACGAGGATGTGGAAGCCTGCTATAGGGAGATCAGGCAGCTTAAACAGGAAACGAAGGGCAAAGAATACTGTGAAATCTACTTGAATCAAAAGGTAACTCCGGGAGGCTACACATGGATTTTCTATAAGGGCGGCGCCAAAGTTAACGCTGGCTTAGGGGTTTGCATGCGGGGCAAATTTCCGAATCCGAAAAACCAATTTTACAAGCATATTTTGACGAAGCCGCTTTTCGAAGGTTCGCTTTTGCTGAGTGGCGGGGCATGGTATGACCCTGCCCGGAGACCGTTAGACAACATGGTTGGAAACGGAGTTATAATCACCGGAGATGCCGCGTGCCTAGTTAACCCAATTCACGGTGGCGGCATTGGTCCTTCAATGTTAAGCGGATATTTGGCTGGAAAAACCATTGCAGAGGCTTTAGAGAAAGGCGACAACAGCCAAAAATCATTGTGGATTTACAACGTTAGATATATGGAGGATTATGGGACTAAGCAGGCTGGACTTGACGTTTTTAGGCTTCTGCTTCTGACATGCAAAGACGAAGACCTCAATTATGGGATGAAATATGCGTTGTTAACGGAAGAGGATGTTTTGAAGGCTGGTTTAGGAGAAGAATTCCACTTAAACATAAGTGAAACGGCTAGACGCGTTTTTAGAGGTTTAAAGCGAATCCGCTTCTTGAATAAGCTAAGGGTCACAGTTAACCTAATGAAGCAGGTTAAGGCTCACTACAGAAATTACCCGAAAGGTCCGGAAGAGTTTGAAAGGTGGCGCTTAAAAACCGAGGCGCTTTTTAGAGAGGCAAGGTTAAAGCTTATAGAGTAGAAGGGCATGCGGGTAGCGGTTTTAGCCACTGGTGGAAAGGATTCCACCCTTGCGCTTTATAGAGTTTTAAGCAAAGGCTATAAAGTGAAGTGTTTGGTAAGCATGCTTCCCCTACGAGAAGACAGCTGGATGTTCCATTATCCAAACATGCACTTGATGGACTTGTTCTCTGAAGCTGTTGGAATCCCACTCGTTAAGCGTGAAACTTCCGGAATGAAGGAAGTTGAAGTTAAGGACTTGAAAAGTTTAATCGCCAAGCTTGATGTTGATGGACTTGTTTCTGGAGCGATAGCCTCCAACTACCAGAAGGCGAGAATAGAAGCGATTTGCAAACAGTTAGGGCTTGAGTGCGTAACCCCCCTTTGGCAAGAAAAACCCCAAAAAATCCTAAAAGAAATTTTAGACCTAAAGTTTGAAGTTATTATAACCGGAGTTTTCGCTTATGGCTTTTCAAAGGATTGGCTTGGAAGAAAAATTGACCAGGAAACCGTTAAAGCTTTGGCTGAATTAAATAAGCGGTTTGGCGTTTCCCTTGTAGGTGAAGGGGGCGAATACGAAACCCTAGTGCTTGACACCCCATTTTTTAAGAAAAGGCTGAAAATCCTTGAAGCTGAAAAGGTTTGGAAAAATCAAAGCGGCTACTTCATTGTGAAAAAGGCGAAGCTTGAGGAAAAGACCAAATGACAGCTGTTCTTTCCCTTTTGGAAAAGTTTATTTTGTTGGCTGTTGAATCATTGAAAGCCGATGGCGGATGAGAATCCGCTGGGATGTAACCTTTAAGGTTGAACCATAAACCATAAACGAGGTGAAAAAATGGCATACAAATACATTGCAGAAGCTTGGAAAAAACCAGAGGAATCCTTTGTAGACGATTTAATGCGTCAAAGGCTTATAGAATGGCGAAAACAGCCAACAATAATCCGTGTGGAAAAACCTACCCGCTTAGACAGAGCTAGAAAACTTGGATACAAGGCAAAACAAGGATTCATTGTCGTTCGTGTCCGCGTTAGGAGGGGGGGACTGCGGAAACAGCGGCCAAAAGCGGGAAGAAGACCTAAAGGGATGGGTGTAACTAAGTATAAGCCAGCCAAGAGTCTAAGGCTTATTGCTGAAGAACGCGCCGCCAGAAAATTTCCAAATCTAGAGGTTTTAAACTCCTACTGGGTTGGCGAAGATGGACGTTTCAAATGGTTTGAAGTCATAATGGTGGACAAGAATCATCCAGCAATTAAGGCGGATAAGGACATAAATTGGATATGCCAAAAACAGCATAAGGGGCGAGTCTTCAGAGGCTTAACTAGCGCAGGTAAAAAGGTTAGGGGTTTAAGGAATAAGGGGCGCGGAGCAGAAAAAGCTAGACCAAGCAAGAAGGCGGCGACAGAGGAGTAAAAAGGCAATGGAAACTGTTAAACCCATAGTTTTTAAGAAAGGCGGAAAACAACGTCTAGGAAAAGGCTTCAGCCTAGGAGAACTGAAAAAGGCCGGGCTGAATGTGAAGCAAGCGCTAAAGCTTGGAATCTTTGTGGATTATAGAAGGAGAACACTTCATGAAGATAATGTCAAGGCTCTTGAAGGGTTTTTGGCAGCCAAAAAAGCTTCGGAACCTAAGCCCAGAAGAAGAAAGCCTAAAAGTGAAAAGTAACAAAAATGAAATGTGATGATGCGGTTTTGTCTTCTAAGGTTCCGGTAACCCACATTAACATAAGAGTGTTCACCCACGCAACAGAAGACGAAGAGAAAGTTTTATTGGCTGTACGTAACACGCTTCCACCACAAGTATCTGAAAATATTACCTTCAAAAAGTCAAATTTAACTGGTCATCATGGAAACCCCATAATGCTTTTGGAAGCAAAAATTAAGGATAAAGACCATGTTGAAGCCTTTCTTAAGAAGTTAGCCTCTGGTCTGAGTAGTTTGGACAAGGAAGTTTTGAGCAGCGAGATTGAACAGCACATTGAAAAGGGATGTTTATACATAAGGCTTGACAAACAGTCTGCCTACTTAAACGAGATTAGGCTTTGCGCAACAGACCCCATACACTTCAGAATCCACTTTAAGAAATCCAACATAAAAGAGATTTTGGAAATCTGCCGAAAAATTGGGATAATTCCATGAGAAGAGCCTTCGCAGACTTACATTTACTGCCAAATTTAGGCAGCATAGAACAGACAAGGCAGATGATGTTAAAGGCTTCAGAGCTTGGCTACCGCCTAATAGCAACACCGCTTCCCACAAGTTTCAGCGAAAATTACATTCAAAGGTTGAAGGAGATAAGCCGAGAAACAGCCTTAGATTTTGCCTCTCGTCTAGATTTAAAACCCAAAACCCCAAAAGAACTCCTCTACCATTTAAGAAAATTCAGGAGAAAATTTGAGATAATTGCGGTATTTTGTGAATCAAAAACTGTTGCACGGCAAGCCGCAAAAGACCACAGAGTAGACCTCCTAAACTTTCCAGCCTTAGACCCCCGCAAAAGATTCTTTGACAAAGCGGAGGCACAGCTTGCCTCAAAAGGTTTAGCAGCTCTTGAAATTGATGTTAAGCCGCTAATCACATTAAAGGGCTCGTCTAAAACTAGGCTTTTATCCGCTTTACGAAGGGAGGCAGCCATCGCCAAAGACTTTCATGTTCCAGTTGTCGTTTCAAGCGGAGCTACAAATGAATTGCTTATGCGGAAACCCTTGGAAATGGCAGCTTTAGCCTCTCTCTTCGACCTAGATAGGCCAACGGCTGTAGATGCTGTTTCAAAAAACCCTCTGATCATTGTTAAAAGGAACAGGGAAAAGCTTAGTCCAAACTTCATTGCGCCTGGCATCCGCCTAATTCGAAGGGGAAGCGACTGCCATGAAGGTTAAACGCCGCTATCTAGCATTAAAAATTGACTCAAACGAAAAATTTGATTCAAAGGATTTTATTGACGCTGTTTGGAGTGCCCTCTTAAGGCTCTATGGAGAATATGGCGCCAGCAGAGCAGGCTTAGCACTAATAGACCACGATGCAGAGAAGAAACTTGCCATAATCCGTGTGGTCCGCACTGAAACCGAAAAGGTTAGGGCAGCAATAGCCTCCATAACGGAGATAATGGCTAAACCAGCAGCAGTTCACGTCCTAAAGGTTTCCGGAACCCTTAGAGCGCTCCGCAAGAAAATAGAATGCTAGCTTCCAGTGATAGTTAAATTATGTCTCGTAATGGTAGCTAAATTTGCAAAAGCCATGCATCTCCACTTGAGTCTTATGCGTTTTTAGCCATCACCATAACACATTAATTTTAGGGATGATGTTTATACCTATGGGGGGATGATGTAGCCGTCCCAGTCTGATTTATGCAAATGAGGAACTCATGACGGACAGACCCCTCTTAAAGGCGAAGTTTTGTTTCTCTCGCTTTCTTTCTCTCTAATCCAAAAGCCAAAGCCAAAATCATTCCAGCAATGAATCCACCTATATGCGCCCAGTAGGCCACTCCGCTGTAAATGTCAAATAGTCCATAAAGCCACTGCATTAGAAACCAAAAGCCTAGAAAAATAACTGCGGGAATGGGCAGTATAAAATAGGCAACCCACGTTAAGATTTTTGCTTTCGGATAAAGCACAAAATAGGCTCCTAAAACCCCCGAAATCGCCCCAGAGGCTCCCACAACGCCCACGCTAAAATCCGCCGGATAGATTAAGCCGAAATAAAGGCTCATTATGTGGGAGAAGGCTGCCGCCAACCCGCATAAAACGTAAAAGACAAGGTAGCCCACGTGGCCGAAGATGTCCTCAACATTGTCTCCGAAAATGTAGAGGAAAAGCATGTTTCCCAAAAGGTGAAGCCAGTTAGCATGCATAAACATGGACGTCACCAACGTGTAAATTCTCTGTCCATGTAAAACTTCTTGAGGAAAAAGCACAAACCTGTTCTCAATCACGCTTGCAACCCCAGGTGACAAATAAATTTCCTCAACGGAAAGCCAGTAAACCAGAAATATGGTTATGTTTGCGATTAGCAACATGCGGTTTACATGTGGAGTTCTCAGCGGACGGTTTAAGTCTTTTAGGGGAAGCAAATTTAACCTCGCTAGATTGCCTTCGCCATCTCATACTTAAATTTAACGATTGAAAGGCGTTGTGCTTAGTCTATTGGGTTAAACACTCAATCATTAGGTTACATGTTAAACACTCGTCTGGTATAGGCATGTTTTTAGGACGCTTTTTCAAGAACCCGGGGAAATGCGCACATTTCACGTTGCTTGCTTCGCTGCCCTTCGCCTTCTGCACCACAATGAAAGCGTTCCCCCCTTCCTCATTTTTCGAAGAAGCCAAATCTTTAACTTTAGTTAGGCAACGAGGACAAGCATAGTAAGTTTTCGACGAATCTCCAGAAGAAACCGTCGCCAAAACAGGTTTTTCAAAAACTTCGCCACACTCACCACATGTTAAACCATTCTGTTTCTCCCTCAGAAAAGAGTGTTCACCATACTTCACTTGAGCTAAACCTTCCGGCATATACACAACCCACCTATATTCCAAATCTTAATATTTAATAAACTTTTTCGCATAATTGTCCAACACAAAAACACAAAGTGGGCCGGGCCGGAGTTGAACCGGCGACCTCAGCCTCGTAAGGGCTGCGTCCTAACCAGCTAGACGACCGGCCCTTTAAGGGATAGAGATAAATTAGATGTTGATTTATATGAGAGTTGCGAATTTTCCCTTAACAGTAAAAGGGTAAAATATTAAACTAATCCCCAATACTATTCATCAAATCTTAAGGTGATATCGTGAAAAGGATTGTCGCCACTGGGGCTGGCGGGCCCGCCGGCATAAACTTTATCATGTCTCTTCGCATAGCTCCTGAAAAAATATTCATTGTCGGTACAGAAGCCAGCGATTACTTCATTTATCTGGCGCCAACCGACAGAAAGTACTTGGTTCCAAGGGCTGAGGAAGAAGGTTACATTGATAAGCTTAATGAAATTATCAGGAAAGAGAAAGTTGATTTTTTGCATGCGCAAACAGACGGCGAAGTGACGATTGTTTCGGAAAATCGTGAAAAGCTTGAGGCAAACGTTTTCTTGCCGTCAAAAGAGACTGTAAAGGTATGCCAGGACAAGCTTGAATCTGCGAAAATTTGGATAAAAAAGGATGTGCCTGTTGCCAGAACCATGGAACTGCGCAACGAAAAGGATGTCGAAAAGGCTTTTAAAGAGTTTGGAAACCCTGTCTGGATTAGGGCTAGACACGGCGCTGGCGGAAGAGGAAGCACTCCAGCCTACAACATAAAGACGGCGCTTTCATGGATTAACTATTGGAAGGCACGAGGCGTAAACTGGGGGTTCATTGCCCAAGAACATTTACCTGGAAGGAACATAGGCTTCCACAGTCTTTGGAAGGATGGGGAACTTGTGACTTCTATGGCCAGAGAACGCTTAGAATACATATACCCACACCTCGCCCCTTCTGGAGTTACTGGCACACCAGCAGTCCAGAAGACCATACATGACGAAACTGTGAATAGAATCGCAACAGAAGCTGTGCTAGCGATAGACCCAAACTTTAACGGAATAGCATGCGTGGACCTTAAGGATAATAAAGATGGAGTTCCATGCGTTACCGAAATTAATGCTGCCAGAATGTTTACAACCTCCTTCTTCTTCTCTTACGCAAGCAAAGTTTTCCGCAAAGATTATTACGCGAACATCCCATACCTCTACGTTAAACTTGCCTATAAAGAAAACATTCCAGAAATCCCCAAATACAACATTTTACCAGAAAATGTTTACTGGATACGCCACATAGATGCTCCAGCGAAACTGGTTAAAAATGGGAAAATTATTGGAGAAATGTACTGCTGGTGTGAGTAATGAGAATATGGTATGACGCTTGCACTGGAAAGCATGTACGATACGGTGTTGCCATAGCGAAAAGACTTAGAGGGATGGGACATGAAGTTGTTCTAACAACCCGTGAACATCCAGACACAACACCTCTTGCAAATTTTCTCGATGAAAAATTCATCATTATAGGAAAATATAACCCAAAATCCCTGCTCTCAAGGCTTAAGGAAGGGGTTCGCCGTCAACTTCTGTTTTGTAAAGTTTTTGGAAAAGCCGTTCCTAACATTGCTATTTGTCACGGTTCTGTAGATCAGATGCGGGTGGCTTTCGGTTTGGGAATCCCTACAATAACCACAGTGGACACTCCTTATGCTGAAGCTGTGCATAGGCTTACTTTGCCCCTCGCCAACTACATTGTTGCTTCAAAGGCGATTCCTAAAGAAGAATTGCAAGTTTACAATGTGAAGGGCGAAATAGTTCTTTTCGATGGCGTGGATGAGGTTGCATGGATTAGGGGTTTCCAGCCCATGGTGAAGTATGATTTTGGAAGCCCGCTAATCGTCGTAAGAGAGATTGAGGAGAAAGCCGTCTATGCTAAAGAAAAGTTTTCTTCTGTTTCTCTGGCGAAAAAAATGACGAAACTCGGTAAAGTTGTTTTTCTCCCCAGATATCGGCGGAAGGCCATTAAAGGTTTAATTGTTCCAGAAGGTTTTATTGATTCCGTAAGTTTGGTGGCGCAAGCAGACCTTTTCGTTGGGATGGGTGGAACAATAACCCGTGAATCCGCTTTACAAGGAACACCAGCCATAGTGGTTGATGTTTTTTCAAGGCAGTATGTGAATGATTATTTGATGGAGAAGGGTTTTCCATTGTTTAAAGCGGAGCCTTCCTCTGTTTTTAGGCTTGCCAAAAAGGTTTTAGGCAGCAAAAGAGATGTTAGCGGCTTGCTGGCTAAGCTTGAGAACCCTGTAGATGTAATCGCCAATATTGTGGAAAAATTAGCACAAACCGGAAAAAGCTAAGTTTTAGCCTCTGACTTTTTAACTTTAATAAACTCCTTTCTTTTGACTTCATATTCCTGTCTTGTCATCATCAGCTTGGCTGGTACCCCTTTAACCACATTGTTGGGCGGGACATCCTTTGTTACAACGCTTCCCGCGGCTACAACTGCGTTTTCGTGTACTGTGACGTTTGGTAGTATTGTGACACATCCGCCTATGATGACGTTGTCTTTTATTATTGATGGGGTTAGGCAGCGGCTGTGGGGGAATTTATCGTTTAGTAAGCTGCTATTGGGGCCTATGAAGACGTTGTCGCCTATTCGGCATTCGTTTGAAATTGTTACGTGGGCTTGTATTATGCAGTGTCTGCCTATCACAACATTTTTTCCTATATCGCAAAAGCTTCCTATGCGCGTTCCATCTCCAATTTTTGTGTTGTCGCCTATAACTACATAATTCCAGATGACTACGTCCTTGCCGAATTGAACGTTTTCGCCTATTATTACACCTTTGCCCATTTTTGGTGTTGATGTTGGCATAGACATGGTTTGCTCTCCTTTGCTTAGGTATGGGTTGTGAGAAGCTTAAATAGTTTGACGGTTTTAGTTGTTCTTAACCGGAATGAAGGCTGGTTTGGAAATGGCTAAGGAGAAGGTTTTGGTTGTTGGTTTGGGAGAGGTTGGCCGTCCCCTTTTTGAACTTTTGAGGGAAAGTGAAAAGTTTGATGTTTATGGTTATGATTTGGACGCGGATAAGATGCGGGGTATTGGGCGGTCATGTGTCTTGCCTAATAACATTGACGTTATGCATGTTTGTATTCCATGCCACGACAAAGAGGAGTTTGTAAAAAGTGTTGCGGGTTATGTGGAGCGTTTTAATCCCAAGCTAGTGATTATTAACAGTACTGTTGCTCCTGGCACAACTGTAGATGTTTATAGGCGGATTAAAGGCCAGTGTCTTGTGGCACATTCGCCTGTGCGGGGTGTACACAAAAGCTTAGAGTATATGAAGTGGGAGTTGAAGCGTTGGGCGAAGTACGTTGGTGGTGCTGATGCGAAATCGGCGGAAGTAACGAAGAAGCATTTTGAAGAGGCTGGTTTGAAGGCGAAGGTTTTGAAGAGTTGCCTAGAAACAGAGTTGGCTAAGCTTTTTGAAACCACTTATAGGGCTTGGATGATTGCGTGTTTTCAAGAAATGCATAGGATTAGTAGGAGTTTTGGCGCAGACTTTGACGATGTGGTTGATTTTATAGAGAATACGCACCACGTGAGATTGGATAGGCCAGTAATGTTTCCAGGCGTGATAGGTGGACATTGTCTTATCCCTAATACTATGTTGCTTTTGAAAGCTTATGATTCAGAGTTTTTGCGGTTGATATTAGAGTCTAATGAAAGGCGAATAGAGGAAATAAAAGATAAAGGTGTTAGGGAAGAGGTGGAGAAGATTAGGAAAAGGGCGGAAAAACTCGAGATGGAGTTATCGAGAGGTGTTTAGTTCAGTATCTTATTTAATGAAGATTACGTTTTTAAGGTTCTTGAAGTGTTCATCCCCTGTTACTATCTCAGCTTTTTTTATGATTCCTGTGGCGTATACTATTGAGTCGGCTAGTCCCCAGCCTTTAACCTTCTTTTTCATTTCGGCGTCTATTTTGGCGGATTCTATGGCGATTGTTTCATCTAGTGGAGCGAGGGCGCTTTTTTCTTTGATGAAGGTTCGTTGTTTTTCGGCTAGTTCTGTGCTTTCTGCTTTTGTGGTTTTTGCGTAGACTTCGGCGAGGCATATGGTGGGGGTTATTTTCTCCTCTAGGCTTTCGATTATGGGTTTGACTTTTTCTCCTGCTTTTGTTCCCATGAAATATTCTATCCATGCGTAGGAGTCTATAACATACCTCATAATCTTTCCCTGTGATTTCTTAGATCGCTGGTGTCGGTTGGTTTCATGGTTCCGAACATGCTTTCCTTTTTTGCGAAATATTCGATTAAAATTTTGTTTATTAGGTTTGAAATGTTTCTGGCTCCAGCTTTTTCTCTGAGGGACTGGTAAACGTCTTCTCTGAGGGTTATTGTTGTCTTTTTAGCCATAAACATCACCGTAAACATCTATGCAACCATAATTTATA
This sequence comes from uncultured Candidatus Bathyarchaeia archaeon, assembly GCA_964501295.1. GTDB lineage: Archaea > Thermoproteota > Bathyarchaeia > Bathyarchaeales > Bathycorpusculaceae > JABFQN01. Next base: position 63,444 of record CAZCSF010000003.1, read on the forward strand.
AGCGTTGCGCGATGAAGCATCTGATTTAAAATGATAGACTGCAGTTACTTGGAGAGGGGGGTTGGCTAAGCTTTTTGAGACTACTTATAGGGCTTGGATGATTGCGTGTTTTCAAGAAATGCATAGGATAAGTAGGCATTTTGGAGCGGAGTTTGACGATGTAGTTGATTTTATCGAGGACACCCACCGCGTGAGCTGCTCTTAAAAAGTTTCGATTCTAAACTTTTACGGTTTATTTTGGAATCTAATGAAAAAACGTAAAATGGAGGTTAAGGATAAAGGTATTAAGGGAGAAATCGAGAAGGTCAGAAAGCGCGCAGAAAAGTTAGAAAAAGAGTTGGTGAGGTTGAGTGGTGGTTCATGGCGCTAGGAAATACTAATGATTATGATTTAAAAATTCCCTTAAAATCCTATGAAGCTGTAGTGCATGAGGCTGTGGATTTTGTGCGTTACTGTTTTAGCTTTCTACCAAAAATTGGGGTTGTCAAGCCCCCGCCAGAAAGGCCAAACGGTGTAAGCGTTATTGTGAGAAGCTGCAATGATGAATGGGTGGAGCATTCATTGAAATCCATCAAAGATTTTGCCGACGAAATAATCGTTATTGACGCGTCAACTGACGACACTCCGGCAAAGATTAAGAAAGTCGCCAGAGAGGAGAGTTTAAACTTAAACTTCATTCATATGAATGTCCCTCTAGACTCGCTTATGGGAGACACAGAAACATATGTTTACCAGTCCAATGTTGGGCTCCGTTGCACAAAATACAGATGGGTAGTAATTTGGGATGCTGATCACATAGCCTACACTAGTGGGCCTCATGATATTATGAAGCTTAAAAAGTTCTTGTTAGATTTGGATCCCAAAATGTACTACCGTGTTAACATAGGCTTTCTATATCTGGACGGGGATCTGTTCCACATGGGACCTTGGGGATTTCGGATAAGGCGTGAAGTGTTTGCCTTCACATGGGCTCCTCACGTGAAATTTTATAACGCGGGAAGGTTTGAATCGATAAATTTTCCACTCTATTATAGGCGAATTTTGGTTCCCCACCTTCACGCGGTTCACTTGGTAACGGTTAAAAACGCGAATTACCTACTTTATAGGAAGTATTGGACTGATTGGCGGGAGATTGCGGATTTTCAGCGTTTCCCTAAATTGGAGGATTATGTGAGGTATCGGTTAAAAGCTGACTATAACATTGATTCTGGAGAGGAAGGGGTAAAAGTGGCTTTTGCAGAACTTGCAAAAAACCTAGTGAAGTGTGACTATCTCTTAAAGAATTGCCCGGAGGTTTTAAGGGACGAGTTGGCGAATCCACGCTACAAAATAATATACGACGAAAACGGCAAAATCACAAGCAGAAACGACATAGCCATAAAAAGCTAAAGATGAAGTGATAGAATAGTATTTAAGACTTTTAAGTAACGGAGTAGAGAGTTAGGATTTGTGAGTAATTGTATGAGCCATAGCCAATTGTTAAATGCTCATGTACTTGGGCTTCTTCCCGAGGATTTACGTGATGTTGTTTTAGATGTTGGTTGTGGTTTTGGAGAATGGGGTTTCTTGATCAGAACTAGGAAGGCTGGTTTTCCATTTTTAATCGGAGTGGATATATGGCGTCCTCACTTGATGAGATTGTGTAGGTTAAACATTTATGCCGCGTTGGTTCATGTTAAAATTCCCTTTCTGCCCTTTAAGGAAAAAAGTGTTGATGTTAGTTTGGCATGTGAAATTTTGGAGCACATTCCAAAAAGTGCAGGCTACCAACTTTTAGGAGAGTTGGAAAGAGTAAGCCGAAGGCTGATTATCGTTACATCTCCTTTAGGCTGGCCTCAGGAGGAAATTTATGGCAATCCTTATGAAAGACATATTAGTGAGTGGAGCCCACGGGAACTTGTTCAATTTGGATATAACGTAAAAGTTGTTGATGCCGTTGCTCTCCCTAAAACGCTAAAACTTGTTGACAAAATAAGAAGAACCCTTCTAAGGCTACCTTATCCTTATTTGGTTATAGCGTATAAGCGCCTTTAAAGAACCTCCAAATTTTTCGTGCGATGCTGAGTGTTAATAAGCCTAGGGTTTGCCAGCCGAAAATGATTATGCCTTTTGTGTCAAAGAGCTTCATTAACACGTATTTTCTGCATACACGTAAATGAGGATTTTCAAAAGTTGAAGTTGTTATTCGTCCTCCTCGCTTACCTTATGTATGCATTTAGCATACGGAGTTATGTAAAGACTGTTTGGATATTTTTTATGAATGGAATATGTGAATAAAAAGTCTTCCATATATGAATATTTTAAAAGGTTTTCGTCAAATTTGAATTCATCAAAAATCGCCCGTTTAAAAGCCATATTTGAACCGCTAAGTGATTTACAATTTAATATCTTTGTAAGGATTATTGGATATTTAGAAAATCCACAAGTGTTTATTGTAAAATGTGAAAGTATAAAAAATTTTCTTAAATTGTTAGCTGCAACATATTTCAATTGCCCTTTACTGTCTTGCGGAACATTTTTAGGAATTTTCCATCCTTGCACTCCTAAGAAGTTTGGAACTTCGCTAAAGACTTCTAAAATTTTTTCAATGTAGTTAGGGTATAAAACAATGTCGCTATCCAGAAAAAGTATTATTTCGCCTTTAGCAATGCTGACTCCTATGTTTCGTGCAATTGCAGCAGAACGTTGCTTATAATTTCTGACATAAAAAAGTTTAATGTTGTTTCTCTTAAACATATTATGATATTCTTCACATATTCTTTCAATGACATTTGTTGGAGTATCGTCAACAACTATAACTTCCATCGGTTTAACACTTTGTCTTAAAATACTGTCAAACAAATCAGCCAAATCTTTAGGCCGATAATACGTTGGAACGACAACAGAAACTTTCATAAACCCATCTATCCCTTATTTTCAAATCGAAATAGATTAACAATTTCTTTAACAAGTTTCTCTTCCCTAGTTTTTATAGAGAATCTTTTCTCTATTCTTTCTCGTGCTCTCTCTCCCATGTTGGATTTTAATGCTTTTTTGATGGCTTCTGCTGTTGCTTTTGGGTCGTTGTATGGCACGTAAAAGCCTGTGTCTCCAACAACTTCTGGAAGAGCATATCTCTTTGTAACAACGGGAACGCAGCCACATGCCATAGCCTCAGCCAACGCTACGCCAAAACTTTCCTGAGTTGAAAGCTGACAATAAACTTTCGCTTTTCTATAGCAATTTAACAACGCTTCGTCTGAAAGGTAACCCGTAAAAACCACGTTAGAACCAGCAATTTTCCTAAGATGCTGAATTGAATTATCGTATTTTCCAACCAAAACAAATTGAATTTCAGGAAGAAAAGTTGCCGCTTTTACAAACACATCCAACCTCTTTTTCTTTATAGTTGATTCTGTAATGTTTGCAACTGTTATAACTAAATCCTCCTTTTTACCTAAAGGTTTAAACTTCTCAACATCAACGCCGTTATACACGATTTCAAACCTTTTTGGCTTGGCAACCCTTAACATTTCCATAGCTGTTGACCTAGAAACAGGCAAAACTGTGCTGGCATGCCTCAAAACAAACTTCACTTTAACCCGCTCCAAAGGCGAAAGCAAAGACCCATAATTAATTTCCGGAACATAAGCCACCTCATAACCTCCAATAACCACAAGCGACTTCTTTCTCAGCAGGATGGAGAATAGTGTTGTGAAAAAGGCGTTTGTGCCTGCAAACCATGTGTAAACCAGGTCAACACGAGCGATTCCTAAAAGTAGTTTAAGTATGTTCAAAGGGTTTCTAAAGGTCGGTATCCTCAACTCTTTAACATTAAAATGCCTCTTAAGAATCTCCAAATCACAGCGTACAAAACTAGACAACTGATAATAAACAAACAAAATCCTAATCTTCGACCTCTCACAGGGACACATAGCCTTTACCAGCCAGAAGTAAAAGACATATTCAATAAATAACTGTTATTTAAGGCAAACATCCAATTAGATGCTGGTGAAACCCACTTGAACGTCACACTAGTTCTGGGCGCCCGCCCCCAAATCATCAAGTCCGCACCCTTCATCCATCTAACAAATAAAGATAAACAAATCCACCTAGACATAATCCACACTGGTCAACATTACGATTATGAAATGACAAAAATCTTCTTCGAAGAACTCAACCTTCCTGATCCCATAGTGAACTTAAACGTTGGAAGCGGAACCCACGCCCAGCAAACAGCAAAAATAATGCTTCGCCTAGAAAAACTACTGCAGCAACAAAAACCAGACTTGGTCATAGTTCCAGGTGACACAAACTCCACTTTGGCTGGAGCCCTAACAGCCGCAAAACTGCACATTCCAGTAGCCCATATGGAAGCCGGCGCCAGGAGCTACGACATGCACATGCCAGAGGAAATAAACCGACGCCTAACAGATCACTGCTCAACACTTTTGTTTACGCCGACAGAAAACTGCACAAAAAACCTCCTAAAAGAAGGATTCGCCAAAAACAAAATCCACCAAACAGGCGACACCATGTATGACGTGCTAATCCAGCAGCTGCCAAAAGCAGAAAAAACCACAATATTAGAACAGCTAGGCTTAAAACCAAAAACATACGCTTTACTAACAACCCACAGACCAGAAAACGTAGACAACCCCAAAAACCTAAAAAACATAACAGAAGCCATAACAACGCTTAAACCACTAACCATAATTTTTCCGGCACACCCAAGAACCCAAAGGCAGCTACGAAAAACAAGACTTCACAAAACACTTGAAGAACAAAAACACATTAAAATAATCCAGCCATTAGGCTACCATGAAACAATAAAACTGATAAAAGACGCGGCCTTGGCGCTAACAGACTCCGGCGGAATGCAAAAAGAGGCTTTCTGGCTAAAAACACCATGCATAACCCTTCGCGAAACAACAGAATGGCCGGAAACAGTTGAACTCGGAGCAAACCACCTTGTCGGAGCAAATAAACAAAAAATAATCGAAACAACCAACAAAATTTTAGAAAAAAGGGAAGAGATAACGGAAAAACTCAAGAACACGCCAAACCCTTTCGGAGACGGAGAAGCCTCCCAAAAAATATTAGGGGTAATAAAATCCTTCCAAAAGGAATAGAGCATTACCACAATCGGTAAGAGAGTATGAAGATGGTTAAGGAAAACATAATATTCGTCTCAACAAAAGAGAAGGAATTATCCGCAATCGGCGTAAGAATGAAATATTTTAAAAAAGCCCTTGAAGCCAACGGGTACACCATTACAAACTTCGAAATAAACTTGAAACGGCTCCAAAAATACTTAAGCTACTTTTTTAGATCCACCCCCAAAGGGTTAGTTGAAGCTTCTAAAAACGCAGATTTGGTGATGACGACAACGCCAACCTTGCTAAACGCTATATTGAGCCATAAAGTTGCCAGGAAAAAAAGGCTACCTCTAATCGTTGATGTGAGAGATGTTTGGGAAGAATACGCCAAAATCGCCCATCCTCTTATGTATCATCTAGGCCCTATCAAAAGAATCGTCGCTGAATATTACGAAGCATTACGGTACGCATCGAAAATCTCCGTTGTCACAGAACCCATAAAACAGTATTATGAAAAAGTCTTAGGCGAAAAAAAAGTTGTCGTCATCACTAATGGCACTGATGTTGACGTAATTAAATGTGAAGAGGAAAAAAGCGACCGCGACATTGATCTAGTCTATCTGGCAGATTTAGACCACCCATACCATAACGTAGAGTTCCTGCTTGACGCGCTGAAAAATAACAGCCTAAACTTAATTCTTATAGGCGGCGGCAAATACCTAACACCAATGAAAGAATACGCCCAAACTTTAGGATTAATTGACCGAGTATCCTTTGCAGGCTGGGTTTCTTACGAGAACTTGGCTGCTTATCTGTGTAGAGTGAAAGTTGGAGTCGTAGGTCGTCCCTTCACCAGCAATATAGGATACCTATACGCCATACCAGTTAAGACCTACGATTATTTGGCAGCGGGACTCCCAGTAGTGGGGTATGGCCCAAAGGGTTCTGCTCTTGAAGAGTTCATAAATAAAAATGCAATAGGAGCATATGTTGCTCAACCAGATCCCGAAGCATTGTCTGATAAGCTTGTGGAACTTGTTGCGGAGCATGAAAAATATAGAGAAAAGGCGAGGTCTCTGGCATTCCAATTTGATAGAAAAAAACTTGCTCAGAAAATGGTGGAAATAGTTAATGACGTTTTATCTAACTAGCCAAGTTTTAATATTAATTCAGCGAGGTTTGATGATCCGTCCGGAAGTTTTGGATACTCTCTTCTCTTTGCCTCTTCAATGGCGCTTAAAATGTTTTCCAGCGTGATTTCGGAAACCATTACCGCATTTATCTTTTTTGCATAATGTTCCGCGTCTTCAACTCCTGCAGTGCGGGTCCATTCTGGATTGGGAACAACAACTATTGGTTTTCTGTAGACTAATGCTTCCAAAATTGTTGCGCCAAAATGTGTAACTACCACGTCGGCACCAGCTACAAGTTCATAAAATCTTGCGGAATGTTCCAGGATTTTCCACTCGGGATGCCGTCTTCTATAAGGTTCTGGATCAACAGTGCCTGTTTGTAGGACCACGTTTTCCAGTTTGCTTTCAGCGATTACGTCGAAGAGCCGTTTATGTCCTAATGTGCCGCCCGTTACGAGGATGTAGCCCCCATTCCATGGTTCAACTTCGGGTTTTGGAATTAGAGGACCGACAACCGTGCCTTTTTTCAGAAGCTTTTTCTGTTCTTCCCAATGTAATGCAGTGATGGCTGAAAAAGGCTGTAGTAAAAGCGCGGTTTTTGAGGCTTTTGTGAATCGAACTGAGCTTTCTATGTTCACTATTGGTATGCCTTTTATCCAAGCGAATAGGCTTGGCGGTATGCAGAAGTTGCTGCCTGTGCTTACAACGACGTCGAATTCTGTGGGAACCTTTTTGAAGGCTTCAAAAAACGCCTTTGCAAGTTTTGGTATAAACTCGCTGGTTGGTGTTTTAGCTTCCCTTGGTTTTAAAAGGAAATCCACTGTGCCAAATTTGCTGAGTCTTTCCTTGCTTAACTTGTCTCCTTCTGGGACGAGAATGTGCAGGTTAGCCCTTCCATAGAGTCTCTGGGCTAGGGCATAACCGTATGCGGTGTGACCGCCCCCACCTGCCAGAATTAGCACATTTTTAGTTGTCAATTAAGCTCATCTCTTCAACTGCCTTTCTCTGCAAATACTAGTCAACAGCAAGTATTTTAAAAAGGTTAAGCGTCTTAGACTCTAAAAATGAGATAATTTGGGGTCAATGCTTGGCAAAAAACACGATAAGGCTTCAGTATTCAGGTTTTGTTATTTTCGCTGCTAAAATGTTCAGTGTAGTCACTGGTTTAGCTTTCCAGTACATGATAGCTCGTTCTACAACGAAAGTTGAGTATGGAGTATGGTTTAACATAAACGATGTACTGGTCTACTTTACGTTGCTTGCAGGGGTTCTTCCGTTCTGGGCTATGCGTTTTGTGGCAAGGGGCGAAAAGGATGCCACGAAAACTGGAGTACTGGCAAATTTGACGATATCCATAGCCGCGGTTATCGTTTATTTGCCATTTGTTCCGCTGATGGCTGAAATGCTTGGCGTTCAAGAGTATACGCACCTTTACATGCTTGTTTCATTGCAAATAGTTGAGGTTTATCTCCTCAACATTTTTGAGGCATGTCTAAGGGCTAAAAAACCACAAGCCCTTGGTTACGGGGCGATTGTTGCAGAAACACTCAAAGTAGCTTTGGGTTATGTGCTTATAATCCGTATGCAGAAAAGTTTGCAAGGAGCCATAATTAGCATAATTGTGGCTATATCTGCGCAAATAATCTACTATACCCTGTTGCTTGCCGACGAGTTTAGGCAAAGTGTCAGATGGGCGTATTTAAAAGAGTGGCTTAAGGGTTCTGTTGCAAACGTTTACAACGCTTTGGGAAATCAGATAGCTTCTTTTATTTTCATTATGCTATTTACTTATGGCGGAGAAGCGGCTCGAGGAAATTATGGTGCTGCCTTTCAGATAGCAAACATAGTCTCATATTCGTCTTTTTTGGCGTTTGCGTTGTATCCGAAGCTTCTAGCTGAAAAAAGCAGCCAAGACATTGCGACTTCGCTTAAAACAGTTTTGATGTTCGCGGTTCCGATGACAGTTGGGGTGCTGGCTGTACCAGAGCTTTATCTTGCGATTCTTAAAGACGAGTATATTGATGCATGGCCAGTGTTAGTTGTTTTGGCTGTTGATGCTTTTGTCGCGACAGTATCCACGCTTTTCGTTTTTGTGCTTTATGGATTTGAAAGGGTTGATGAAGAGGCGAAAATATCTTTTAAAGAGTTGGTCAAAAGTAGGCTTTTCGTGGTTTTTTCTTTACCCTACGTTCACTCGGCAATAACTATACCCTTAACTTTTTATGTGCTGACAACTTACTCGCTGGATTCTGTTCGCTCTGCGCTTTCAGTAGCCATTATAAATTCAGCAGTGCGGTTTGCCGTGTTTCTTTTCCTTTATGTTATAATCCGCAAAATGGTTAAAATAATGGTTCCATGGAAGAACGTTATGAGGTACCTTTTTGCTTCGGTTATTATGGGGTTTGCCCTCTACAGTTTACGTGAAATGTTGCATCCCACAAGGGTTTATCAAATTTTGGGGCTGACGGCGTTTGGGGGGCTACTCTATCTTGCTTTGCTCATGATAATGGATGAGGATACCAGAATGTTGGCAAAGTCAGTTTTGCAAGAAGTGAAAAACTTTAGGTTAAGAGGGGGTATAGCTTAAGCATCATTGTTCCACAGTTCGGTAAAGAGGATTTTTAGGGCTTTTATGAAGGCATCATAGTTTGTCCAGAGGGCTGCTACCTTCTTTTTACCGTTCTCCTTCCTTATTAACAAGAGCAGCTGTTCGTCATCTGACATTATAAAGGTGGGCAGTTCATCCGAGTTTAACCGTGAATACTTTGTTTTTTTAAGCTTGGTTTTTTCTATGAAGAAGCATGTCTTTGGAGAGTAGTTTATTAGGAGCTGTACGTTTACACCCTTTTTTGAGGCTTTTTCTAGCCTGTCTAAAAATCCTGAATGGTAGAAGTTTGCGATGTCGTTTTCTGAAATGAAGACAAGGATTTCCTTTTCAGCCTTGCCAAGTATTTCATCTGCCTTTAAACTTATTTGTTCTTCTCCTTCCAGTATTTGGAAAACCTCTTTTCTCTCCAGTTCAACTTCTGGTTTTGGCAGTGAAAGCCAAATGTTAACTAAATTTTGCCTTTTCTTTTCTAGAAGGTTCAGCTTCATTCTTTTTGTTTCTATGAGTATGTCTAAGGCTTTCTCGAAGGGTGTTGCGATAAACTTTAAGGGTTTTTCAAAAACAGATGATATTAGCCCCCTCTTTTCTAAGTCTCGCAATATTCTGTAGGTTTCTGTTCTGTGGAGAGACAGAGCCTCAGAAATTTCGCTTGCCTTGTGCTCGCCGGTTCTGGCTAGGTAAACGTAAACTTTCACTTCGTTCTTTGACAATCCAAGACCGCGAAGCGCCTTTTCAATAGTTTCCATTGACTTAGTTGGACCTTTGTCTGTTTTTACAAAACGCCACAGTCCGCTATTTTCGTCGTAGAGTTTTACTATGCTTTCAGGTTTTTCAACGGACAACTCCATTTAAACCCCTTATAGAGCCTACTCCTGTTCCAATTCGGAGACAGAAATCGATTCGGCTATCGCTATATTTTATACTTCTGAATTCAAAATATGGATTAGAAATACAGTTAGACTCGCCAAAGCTTATAGCCAAAATGTAAAATTAGAGATGACGTGTAGGCAAGCTTCTAGAGAGGGGGAGGGAGGAGGAAAATGGAAAAGGAATTAGGTGCATTTTTCCGTCTAAAGTGCTTTGTTTTTCCGAAGAATAATCATTGGCTTAAGAGAATCCTTCTGGTTTTTGCCTTCATTTTTTTCGACTATTTCGCCACAATGGCTTTTTGTCGTTTTCCATGGGAAGAGGCTAACGTTTATGCAAGGTTCTTTATGGAGAATTTCGGCGTCCAAGCTGGGTTAACCTTGTTTGTTTTTGTGGCTAACTTTCCAATCTATGTAACCTTAAGTCTGGATTCTCACCTTGTTAGGTTTCCAGCCAAAATGGCTGCAATCGTGGAATCTCTAACTGATTTTGTTTTCGCCTGGTTTATTGCTGGCTTGCACTTCAGCGGAGGAACAAGTTGGTTCTGGTCTGCATCAGATGTTGTAAGGCATGTTTTAGGCGCATTTCTATACCTTGTTATAGCCTTTATTTTCGTAAAACCTTATAGACCGTGCTATGGCGAAAAAGTAGCCTAGTGCGTAACAAGTCGCCACATACTAACTCTATTATTTTATTCAAACGCCTTTTGTTAGTTAGCTGTGTTATTAGCTAATGTTGAGGTTTAATCATGGAAAATAAAAGCGTAAAAACAGGTGAGAGTGCGATTCCTCCCGAGTCGACGGAAAAGCCTCAAGAAGAGGCTGTGGAAGAGGCATACTTTTTCCATCCTTTACAGTTTTCTGAAGGCAGCGAAGAAGTTCTGGATGAAGAGGAGATAGAAAAGCATAAGGTTGAATTTGAACAGAAGCTTCAAGAACTTTTGAAGAGCATAAGCGAGGAAACTCTGCAGTTAAGCGAGTTTTTGATGGAAGAAGACAAGCTCATTAAAGAGCTTTGCATGTCTCTAAAACAGGTTTTGAAAAAGCTTAACGTCTCATTTTACATCCCGCCGCGGGAAATTCCGATAAAGGCGAAAGTGAAAAAAGTCATTTTAAACGAGGAATGCCATCTGATTCTTGTCTACGAAAAAGGCGAAGTTCACTCCACATTTTTGGCTGAATATCCGCCGGAGATTGTTATGGCTACCCTTCTGGTTATAGTGCCTGAACTGGCTAAAGCCATAATGCTTTACAGAAAGAGGATAAGTGCTAGGGTAAGCTTTTTCGGAAGGATAAAAAAAGAGTTGAAAAACGTTGTAAAGGCTATAGTTAGAAGCACAAGCGTCGCGGAAGAGGAAAAAGAATCCATGGATGTGGTCAAGGATACATTAAACAATGAGGGTTAAGGAAAATAGGGTTGCTGGTGTAGAAATTGGACGGGCCCTCAACAGAAATCCGAACTTTCTATTCGCTTAAAGAGATTCGGGAGATGGTTGAGGCAGAAATAAATCAAAACAAAGCGTTGTTAGACGATTATAGCCAATGGTTAGGAACCCTTTTAAGGAACCCTGAATCCGCTAAGAACCCGGACTGGGCTAAAAGGGCTTCAGAATTGCAGAAAATTTTAAGGTCTGGCGGCAGAAAAGGCGGTAAAAAAGAGGAAAAGCCCGGCTTTTCAACCGATTGGGTTGAATTTAAGGATTTAATGCTCTGTGCTGACGAGTTTGGAGAGATGGAAATAATTTTTGAGGCTGTTGAGGAATTGAAAAACAAGATCGACAGGTTGGAGAGGGTCAAAAACTCTTTGACAGAGTTGGAACGTTACGGTTTTGGTAAAAATGTGGTTTACGTCGCATACATCCATGACGGTGTTCCAGAAAAAATAGCTGTTAAGCCGAAGAAAGAGTTGGAAGGCGAAGAAAAGTTCAAGTTTATAGCGGATTTCTCAGTTATAAAGCAAATTTAAAAATTAGATAGGCAACGCGATTCGCTTAGCTTGCACTGTACTCTATAAAGGCTTTGGTGAACTTCTTAATTAAGTCATATGAGTTTTCGACAACACAGCTTGTTCTAATGTAATGTTTAACTGCTCTGCTGTTTACGCCTATACCTATAATGCCTATGCCCATTCGTTCAACCTTCTTAATGTTCTCTCTCAATTTTTCCTCTGCATCCTCATATCCCGCTGGAAAGAAATCTGAGACAACAACCAGCACTCTGGCTTCTTCTAGGCGGTTTAAAAGGGCTTGTGCTGCAAGAAGGATGGCGTCAGGCAAATATGTGAATCCTCCATGGGTTAATCCTCCTATCCTCGCTCTAACCCGCGCGTCATATTTTTCCGTGAAGTCTTTTATTATGTAGAATTTATTGTTGAAGGCGTACATCCCCCAAGAGTTTTGGTTAAGAATTAGCATTTTAGCAACTTCTGCTAAGCATAAGGCTATGCCTCGAACCTCGCCTTTAAACATGTTTAAGCTGTGGCTGGCGTCAATAAGTATAGACCATGCATCCTCCCGCGTTTGTAACTCTTCACGTACAAATATGTCTGTCCGCTGGCTTTTACTTGCGATGACCTGTATTGCCTCTTGTAAATCGACAAATCCGCTTTCCTGTTTGAAGTCCTCGCCGCTGATGTTCTTTAAAAGCCTCAGCTGATGGAGTATCCGCCTAATAGGGCTGCCTAAAACTTCTCTCCGCCTATGGAATTCAGCATAATCTTCTGCTGGAAATGCGAAGTCTTCAAACTGTGTGTTTTTCCCTCTTTCGGCATACTCCCTTAAAATTTTAAACTGGGAGTTCTCACGTTCCAACCATCCTGTTAAAGCCCTTTGCGCGTTACTGTCCTCTAAAGTTTGTAAGGCGTTTTTCAGTTTTTGTTCGTCATTAAATTCTGGTTCAACTTTTTTCAGCGTTTCCGTTAAAAGCCCTTGAATTTCTTCCTCTTTTGGTATTTGTTCTTCGTAAAACAGGTCGTTTGTCCCGTGACTTTCTGTATACAAAAGGGATGGAACCTCGAAGGTTTGACCGTAAATTGACAAGGCATCGTATATTTTGTTGGCGTAAACTATTTTTTCGTCTGCTGTTGGTTTTTCTCCGATTTTTTGCAGCATTGAAGCGATAGCTTCAGCTTCTGTTAGCATATCATCTTTCACTGTTCCTTTAACTTTCCCTAGATTATGTTTGAGAAGGGTTGAAGCCATTATTTGTAAGGCTTCATTTGGAAGTTCTTCAGCACTTTTCATTCGTAGATATGAAATCACATTTGCGTAGGTTGTTTCTGGAAGCATCCAACTGAAAGACTGCTTTAGATTTTTGTTTATTATAGCGTCTTCGATTAGGCTTACCGTAAAAGTGGATAGGTTAAGCTGTTTTCCTCTAGCCCATTTTGAGTATACCCTAAAGTCTGACAGAAGCGCGTGCAAGCTTAAGTGGCAGACCGATGCCTTAAACAAATACCAAATAATCTTCTTATGGGTTGGGTTTTGAAGATTGAATTTTAACCCTTGGAAGGCGACGTAATTGTTATTTAGCCTTTTAGGCTTGATTAGGTGTAAAACAAAGCCTTTTTCATCCCTTCCCAAATATGGATACCTCAAGTCTTCATGGAGGAGAATTTTAATTTCGCTATAGGGTTTCTTTGCGACTTGAAGGGCTGTTGACCAGGCAAAATCAAAAAAATTCAAGGTTTAACCCATTTTCATATTTAGAACTGGCTAAAGACAGACTCTACTATGCGTTTTACTGCTGCCTGAATTTCCACGTCGTCGCTGGTGGTTCCAACGATTGTTTCAACTGCTGCTTCGATAGGTGAGCATCCGTCAACTATCAGTGTCGCCCAGTTTATTAGGTCTCCTGGAGAAGGTCCATAGGGTAGGTCTCCGTTTTTATATTGTCTGCGGAGTTCGGCGCCTACGCGGACTATTTTTTCTGCTGTTTTTGCGTCGACGCCGCTTCTTTTTACAATCAATTCCACTTCTTCTGAGGCTATTTTTTCTCCTATGCTTAAGTAGTCGAAGTTTATCCAGACTGACATGCGTCTTCTAAGGGCTGCGTTTAGGGGTTTTGTTCCAACGAACTCTGCGGAAAACGGGTTCATCGATATTATTAAGTATCCGTAAGGGTGTCTCTGCACTATTTCGTTGTCCTTTTCTGTTAAGACTATGTGTCCCCTTGTGTCTAGAACTGGGTTAAGCCTTGAAGCTATGTCCTGTTTCATCATGTTTGCTTCGTCCAAATAGAGGATGCCGCCGTTTCTGCACCACATCACTATTTGTCCGTCAATCCAGTTTTCTTTCCCAAGGCCTATGTATCTCCCGAACAAGTCGTAGGAGGATGTTTGCAGTCCGCAGTTTATCTCCCATATGGGCAGTCCACACAATTCGGCAATCAAGTAAACTATGTGGGTTTTTCCTGTTCCACTAGGCCCAATTAAGGCGCATTGTTTAAAGTAGTAGAGGGCGCGCACTATTCTTTCAACATAGTTGAAGCCTCTGTCCACGTATTCTGGGGTGTTTCTGGGAATGAGGGAACGCACCGATTCTGGAAAAACATATCCTGGATGGAGGTCGTATTTCTCTATGCGGTATTTTTTCCTCAACTCAGTGTTTGTGTAGGTGTCTGTTGCTGTTGTTTTTGTTATGGAAACCGATATCCTTGTATCCTTGATTTCGGTTTTTGTCTGTTCTTCTGTAACATAAGAAGCGTTGCTAAGTTTTCTTTTTCCGCCTTGGTGTCCGAAACCAACTGTGACTATTGGTTTTTCTTCCATTTTTTGTTTGTGCTGCGACAATGGCGTTCCCTTCTGTTTTCATTAGTTTTATTGTTTGCAAACGATTTAAATATTACTTCTTGCGATTCAATACGATTAATTAAACCCACAACTATAACAGAAGATCGCTTAAAACCTTATATAGTTCATTTTTGTCTTTTATTTTTTTGAAGATGGCTTTTCCAGTTGCGTATAGGCGGAAGGAAAAATTGTTGTAGGTTAGGTCGAAAATTATTTTTGTGACGGTTTTTTCGACTTTTGCCTTTTTCAGTATTTTTGCCATTGCTTCGTCTTTTTTGTCGTATTTGAAGTGGACTATGAAGTCTTTTTCTGCGCCGCAGGCTTCTTCTATTCTGGCTATGTATTCGTTTACGCTTGTTTCTGCGTTCATAACGATTGTTCTATCTCCTTTAGGGCTTCGATGAAACTGTCTATTTCCTCTTCTGTGTTGTAGATGTAGAAACTTGCCCTTGCTGATGACGAAAGCTTGAATTTTTGGTGGAGGGGCTGGGCGCAGTGGAAGCCGCTTCTTATCATTATGCCATAGCTGTCAAGCAGCAAAGCCACATCGTGGGAGTTGAATCCTTCAATGTTGAATGGTATTATGCCACATTTTATAGTTGAATCTTTGGGGCCGTAAACGGTTACTTTTTCGCATTCTTTTAGGCGTTTCATGGCGTATTCGGTTAAGGCACATTCGTGAGCTTTCACGTTTTCCATTCCCAAAGTCTTCAAATATTTTACAGCAGCCATTAAGCCAACGCCGCCGCAGATGTTGGGGGTTCCAGCCTCAAACTTCCATGGCAAGTCGTTCCAAGAAATTGTGCATCTACGCGTTTTAGGATTAAAGGATACTTCCCTAATCATTTCGCCTCCTCCATGGAAGGGCTCCATGTGCTGGAGGATTTCCCTTTTACCGTATAAGACGCCTATTCCCGTGGGTGCCAGCATTTTATGTCCAGAAAAGGCGAGGAAATCCACATCCAAGTCTTTAACGTTTATGGGTATGTGGGGAACGGATTGGGCTCCGTCCACAAGTGTTAGGGCGCCGTTTTCATGGGCAAGCCTTGCAAGGAATTTCACATCATTTATGACGCCTGTAACGTTTGAGACGTGGGCTATGCAAACAATTTTGACTTTTGGAGAAAGTGCCTCTTTAAATGTTTCATGGTTTAGAGTTCCATCGTTGTTTACGTCTAGGTATTTGACTTTGAAGCCTTTTATTTTTGAGAGGATTTCCCATGGGACTATGTTGCTGTGGTGCTCCATTAGGGTGACTAGAACTTCGTCTCCTTGTTTTAGGTTTTTGAGTCCCCATGAATAGGCAACTAGGTTTATGGCTTCTGTTGTGCCTCTGACGAAAACCACTTCTTCTATGCTGTGGGCGCCTATGAACTTGGCTACTTCTTCGTGGGCTTCTTCGTAAAGCTCTGTTGCTTCAAGAGACAGCGTGTGCACTGCCCGATGCACGTTTGCGTTGTGCTGCTCATAATATTTTTTTATGGCTTCAATGACTTGTCTCGGCTTTTGGGAGGTTGCCGCGTTGTCAAAATAGATTAACGGGTGATTGTTTATTTTCCGTTTCAGTATTGGGAAGTCTTCTCTAACCTTGTAAGGGTCAAACATTACGTGCCCTCTTCCGCCATCTTCATCTTTTTTGAAAGGATTCGCGCCAGTTCTTCCTCTTCAAGGGCTTGTTTCTCTTCGAAGGTTAAGTCTTTTGGCAACCATTCTGGGGTGGTTTGCTTATTTTTATAATAGGCGCGGATGGCGCGTCTCAGGGCGCCTACGGCTAGTATGCCGCAGTGGAATTTGACGGCTGGCAGTCCACCAACTTCTTCGGCGACGCTTTTCCATGTGATTTTCCAAGCGTCTTCAAGCTTCATTCCCTTAACCTTTTCAGTTACAATGCTGGATGTGGCTATGTTGGCGGCGCACCCGTAACTTTCGAAGGAAGCCTTCTCGATGACGTCTTGCTCGTTAATTTTCAGATAGAAGGTTATCATGTCTCCGCATGCTGGATTTCCAGCCACAGCCGAAACTGTAGCGTCTTCCATTTTTCCAAGGTTTTTCGGGTTTCTGAAAAGTTCGAGGATTTTTTGACCGTAGGGTAATGGCACACGCGACATTTTATTCCACCACCGTTGCGCCCGTTATTCCTCTTAACCTTTCCACAGCTTTAGGCAACACTTCCAAAACATAGTCTATGTCCTCTTCTGTGTGATAACGAGTAACCTTCATAAGAATGCTGCCATGGGCTTCCTCGAACCTTCTGCCTATAGCCACAAGCACATGGCTTGGCTGCAAAAGCCTTCTTGTGCACGCGCTTCCGCTGGAAACATAAACGCCGTTTAGGCTTAATTCTATAGTTAAGGCTTCACCTTCACATCGCAAGAAACTTATGTTAACGTTGTCGGGCGCCCTCTTTTCGCCTTTAGACCCGTTAAGCCGCACATCCACTATGCGTGCTGTTATCCCTTCAATAAGCTTGTCACGCAGTCTCCGCATATGCGCCACATTCTCTTCAAAGTTTTGGAAGGCTAGCTCAGAAGCCTTTGCAAAACCAACAATTAAAGGAGTGTTTTCAACTCCAGGCCAAAGCTTTTGTGTTCCAATTTGGCCTTCTAAAATTCGCTCTATGTTTACGCCTTCCTTCACGTAAAGAGCGCCTATTCCGCGGGGACCTAGAATTTTGTAGCTGCTTATGGTTGCCAAATCCACGTTCAGTTCCCGAACATTGAGGGGAATTTTTCCATAAGCGTCCGAAGCATCTGTATGGAAAATTGTTTTTGGGTTTTTGTCTTTAACTATTTCCACGGCTTCTTTAATGGGTTGTATTGTTCCTATTTCATGGTTTACAGTTGAGAAGCTTGCAAAAACAGTTTCCGAATCAACAGCTTCTTTAAGTTTCTCAAGGTTTACAAAGCCTTCGCTGTTGACTGGCACCTTCACTATGGAAAAACCATATTTGGCTACCATTTCCGCCACGTGCACAATGCTTAAGGGTTCAATTTCAGAAATCACAATTTTCTTGCCTTTACCCCGCATTTGCAGTAGGGTTCCCAGAAGTGCAAGGTTGTTGGCTTCTGTTTCCCCCGGAGTGAAATTGACTTCTTCAAGGTTTTTGCAACCTAAGAAGCTGGCTATTTTTTGGGAGGCTTCCATTATAGCTTCATAGGCTTCCCAGCCTGGCTTATGGGTGAGGGTTGGGTTGCCATAGGCGCGTTGGTTAAAGTATGGCAGCATAGCCTCTACAACTTCTTTTGGCATCATGCTCGAGTTTTCAATGTCTAGGTAGACTTCACGCCTTAATCCTTCATGGGCTTTGAGAAGCTCTCTAACATTTTCCACCATAAACTTCAAGTCCTCTGCTTTAACAATAATTGGTTTTAGCTTATAAAAAAGGCATTTGGCTTGAGGTTCGCTTTTCTGCCATGTTGACAATTTATTCTTGGCTGCAAATATGCTGCTTCTCCATAGTTTTTGGTTTGAAAAACAGCCAATAGTGACCTCCCCTCTATAGATTTTCTGCCACCAGAAACCGTTAGCATCAAACTTTATAAACAGAAAACACCTAAGTTAGATTCTCTCTCTCCCTAGAAAAATTAGGAGCATACAAAAGAGAGGGTCTTATTAAGTTGGTTTTGCATTTAGTGGCGGAGTTCTAACAAGCGATTAAGGAAATAGAAGACTTTTTGACTTGTCTATAGTTTTCGTCCATACATCTTTTTAAGCATGGCCGTGATGAATTATTTAGGAAGTGTGTAAATGAATAAAACTCGATTATCTGTTGCTCTTTTGTTAACGTTGTCGTTATTTGTTGTTACGGGGATAAACCTAGTCTTGGCGCAGTGGAGTGGAATAAATTCAGGATACGCTGTAACAACCAACTGGCATAAGATTAACGTTCCAATTGGGCAAACAGTGGTTGCAACCGCTGGAACCACAGACCCCGACGTCACTCATGTTCGATTTATATGGAAAAATCCCTCTAACAACACAGTTTGGGATGAAAACGTAACAATTCAAGGGCCATTAAAAACACCGGATGTTCCGCCCAATGTTCCTCAAGAAGTTATTGATTGGGCAAATGGCAACATAAATATAACATACTGGTATGCACAGAATGCGCATAATCCCGATGTCGCTGGGGAATGGGGTGTCCGTGTGATATTCTACAATGCAACCAAGCCTAAAGGAAATAGCCGAGTCAATTTTGCGATTCGCGCAACATCGTTCAATGTTATTCCAGACGCGCCACTAGTGGGAACAGCGGGACTAGTTTTGGCGATGGCTTTTGGTTTAGGCTTGTTTAAGTTTAAGAAGAACCGCCAACTTTGTCGACTTTGAACTGTAATGCCAACTTTTAATTCCTTGCTTTAGCCTTGTTCTATTATCCGTTTAAGTGTAGCCTTTTCCGTTGCTTTTCGCGTAATGTTTTAAATCCACAGCTTCCCTTTATTGTGCAGTTAAAAAGCAAACGACAGGCGTGTCCAAGTGAAGGTTACAGAACTGTCAATTCCAGAGCATGTTAAAGAAATTCTAATCAAGGGCGGGATTGTGGAGCTTTACCCGCCGCAGGAAGAAGCCATAAAAGCTGGAGCTTTGGATGGGCGTAATCTTGTTTTGGCTAGTCCAACGGCTTCTGGCAAGACCTTGATTGCTGAGCTTTGTGCTCTTAAGCATATCCTTGAAAAAGACGGAAAAGTTCTCTATCTTACGCCTTTAAGGGCTTTAGCCAGCGAGAAGTATGAGGAATTTAAGAAGTATTTAGCCATAACCAAAAGCGACGGCAAAAGAATCAGCGTCGGCATATCAACAGGCGACTATGACAGTCCAGATCCGTGGCTGGAACGCTATGACATTATTGTGGCGACAAACGAGAAGGTGGATTCGCTTCTGAGGCATAAAGCCAAATGGATGGACGACATCTCGCTGGTGGTTGCCGACGAAGTGCACTTGCTGAATGAGATGGAGCGGGGACCAACCCTCGAAGTTGTTTTAGCCCGGCTCATGCAGACAAACCCCGACATCCAAGTTTTAGCCCTAAGCGCCACAATAAACAATGTTGAAGAAATTGCAAACTGGCTTAAAGCTGGCTTTGTCGCCACCGAGTGGCGTCCAATAACCCTAAAAGAAGGAATCCTCCTCCACAACGAAGTCCAATTCAAGGATGGAGACGCCAGAAAGATAGAGAAAGAAGTCAAAAACCCCGCCATAAACCTAGCTTTAAACACAGTCCAATCAGGCGGGCAAGCGTTAATTTTTGCGTCTACAAGGAAAAACTCGGTTACTCTTGCGAAAAAAACTGCGCCGAAAATTGGCGAAGTCTTATCTAAGCCTATTAAAAGGGCTTTAGAACGCGAAGCTGAAAGAATTTTGACTACAGGTGAAAAAACAAGAATAAGCGAACTGCTTGCAGAACTTGTCAAATGCGGAGTAGCCTTCCACCATGCCGGTTTAGGCGGCGCCCACAGAAAAATAATTGAAGACGCTTTCCGTGAAGGGAAAATAAAGGTTTTAACCGCCACGCCAACATTGGCTTTCGGCGTGAACCTTCCAGCAAGAACCGTGGTAATCCACGATTACAGACGATACGAACCCGGATACGGCTACTATCCCATCAGCGTGTTAGAATATAAGCAAATGTGCGGACGCGCTGGAAGACCTAAATACGACAAAATCGGCGAAGCCGTTCTCATCGCAAGAACAGCCGACGAAGCCGACTATCTAATGGAAAGCTACGTGCTCGCCAAACCTGAACGGATATGGTCTAGGCTTGCCGTGGAAAGGATTTTGCGTTCCCATGTTTTGGCTACTGTGGCAGCTGACTACGCTCACACTGAGGCTGGCATCTACGATTTTTTCGGCAAAACTTTTTACGCTTACCAATATGATGTTGCAGCTATTAAAAACATGATTGCAAAGATTCTGCGGTTCCTTTACGACGAGGAAATGATTGACGTAAGCGGAGTCAACATTTACGCCACAAAATTTGGAAAACGGGTAAGCGAACTCTACATAGACCCAGTTTCAGCCGTCGTAATCCGCGATGCGCTGAGGCAAAAACCCGCCTACATAACAGATTTAAGCCTCCTCCACATGATAGCCCACACTCCCGACATGCGCCCAATGCTTAGACCATACTCAAGCGAACTGGACAAAGTGGCAGTTTTCATGGAAGAACACATAGACGAGTTCATGGTACCCGTGCCCAATGAATGGGAAGACCGCATAGGCTACGAAGAGTTTCTAGGCGAAGTAAAAACCGCCATGGTTTTAAAGGCTTGGATTGAAGAAGCCAGCGAAGACGAAATAATAGAGAAGCACCGTGTGCAGCCCGGCGACCTCTACCGAACAATTGAAAACGCCAAGTGGCTGCTTTACGCGACCCATGAGTTAGCAGTGTTATTTGGCAACAAGGAAATTCAGCCCCTAACCCTTGAGCTTATGGAAAGGGTGGACAAAGGTGTGAAAAAGGAGCTTCTACCCATCGTTAAGCTTGAAGGCGTAGGCAGAATCCGCGGACGAATACTATACAACGCCGGATACACGACAATAGAAGACTTAAAACATGCCCAGCTTGAAGACTTGATGAAACTGCCCCTAATAGGACCCAAGCTAGCAAAGAAAATCAAAGAGCAAATAGGCGGCTTTGTCAAGAAAGAAACATGGGAGAAAATCGAAAAAGAAGAAGAATGGAAACAAAAAGCCCTAACAGAATACTAGAGGTACGCGTTAATCTGCCAACCCTCTGGTTTTACGTTCTTTTTTGGTTTTTTCCACCATAAACTTAACTTGCATTACTGCAGTGCCGAGATAATTCCTCGGATTTAAAGCCTCATCAATTTCTTTTTCGCTTAGCTTCTTGCTTACAACCTTGTCCTCTAACAGTACTTCCTTGAAGGGTCGCTTTTCCATCTCGCTTTTTATTGTCAGTTTCCTTAGGAGTTCGTGGGCTTCTTGTCGGCTTACACCTTTCTTTGTTAGAGCTATCATTACAGCTTCTGACATGGCTCGTCCCTGTGTTAGTTCAATGTTTTGGCGCATGCGCTCCTCGTTAACATACAAGCCAGCCACAATGTTGGTCATTAAAAATAGCATGTAATCTGTTAAAATGCATGCTTCTGGGATTATGAAACGCTCCGCAGAAGACTGTGTCAAATCGCGTTCATGCCAAGTCACCATATTCTCCAAGGCTGGAACCACAAGGCTTCTGACTATGCGGGCCAAGCCGCACACTCTTTCGCATGTTTCTGGGTTCCGCTTATGAGGCATTGTAGAACTGCCAACCTGCCTTTCAGCTTCGAAGGGTTCAGCCAACTCGCCTATCTCTGGTCTTTCCAGTTCTCGGATTTCTGTGGCAAAGTTTTCTAGGCTTGTGGCAATCAAAGCTAGTAGACATACTAGCTCAGCATGGCGGTCCCTCTGCACAATCTGCGTTGAAATATCTGCTGGCTTTAAACCCAGTTTTTGCATAACCAGCTCTTGGATTTTTATGGCTTTTTCGCCTAAACCCGCCTGGGTTCCCACAGCGCCGCTCATTTTTCCGACTAGTATGCGTTCTCTGCATTGCCTAAGCCTTTCGATATGCCTTGAGATTTCCCGCATCCAAACGGCGAACTTGAAGCCCAATGTTATGGGTAGAGCGTGCTGTCCGTGGGTTCTGCCCATCATAATTGTTTCCTTATACTGCAGAGCCTTCTCCATTAGGATTTTCTCCAAAGCATTCAGTCGCCTTTCAATTGTTTCTAGGGCTTCTTTGAGCTGTAGGGCGTTTGCCGTGTCAACTATGTCGTAGCTTGTGGCGCCAAGATGCACGTAAGCCCCGCTGGAACCGCTTGCCTCTGCCAGCGCCTTCACAAGCGCCATAACGTCATGCTTAATCTCCCGTTCAATCTCCTTTATGCGGGCAAGCTTTACGTGTTTAAGCGAAGCCTTAGCCATAATCCTTTCAGCGTCTTCCCGCGGTATGTTGCCCACCTCAGCATGCGCCCAGGCTAAGGCAGCTTCCACATCCAACATTTTTTGAACACGATTTTCCTCTTCGAAGATTTTCCGCATTTCCGGCGTGCCATAACGCCCAGTGTCTATGGGAAGTATGGGCAAATGTCTTCTCCCTCGAACAAAGATAGTGGGATTAAGGATTAATGTTTTACTACAGAAAGCTTTAAACTGCTGTTGGAAAAGGGCGCTGAAACATGCGGGCAATAATCGCCGTTTATGACCGAAAAGAAAAACACGCAGTGCAGAAGACTGTTGAAATGTTAAAGGCATTAAGGCACAAGGGCGCTGACGCCTTCGGAGCTGCAACTCCCAAAAGCATAGACATAAAGGCTGAACCAGAACAGCTGCAAATCCTAGATGTTAAATCAAAAACGGCGTTAGGACACGTTTTTCTTGAAGTTTTAAAGCGGGATAAGCCGCAGCTCATTAGATTTGGAAACATCGCCTCAGTTTTTGATGGAAGAATCTACCAGTCTCCCAAGCCCTATTCCCCAGAAGCCATTGCTAACATGTTGGCTGCAAACGGCGAATCCGGAGCCGAAGCATTAGTCAGCGAGGCTGATGGAAGCTTTGCTTTCGCTGTGGCTGAAGCTGAAAGGCTTATTATCGGCAGAGACGCGTTAGGCTTGTACCCCCTCTATTACAGCGAGAAAGACGGCTTTTTCGCCTTTTCGTCAGAGTGCAAAGCACTTTGGAAGATTGGCGTAAAAGAAGCGAAATCCTTTCCACCAGGACATTTCATGGTTGTCGACGGAAAGGGGTTAACGATAAAGCCAGTTAAGGTTTTGAAAAAACGTGTTGACAGACCAAGCACCATATCTATGGAAGAAGCTGCTGAAAAACTTCAAGGGCTTTTAGAACAGTCGGTTAGGGAAAGAACTGCAGGTTTAGATATGGTAGCAGTGGCTTTTTCCGGCGGTTTAGACAGCAGCCTAACAGCTTTTCTGGCTAAAAAGGCTGGAGTTGAAGTGCACTTAATCCACGTAAGCCTCGAAAATCAGCGGGAATCGGTGGAAGCTGAAGAAGTTGCCTATTTGCTTGGGCTTCCCTTTCACAAATACCTTTACAGCGAAAACGCTGTGAAACATGTGCTCCCGCAAGTGTTGCGGGCTATTGAAAGCCCAGACCCCCTTAAAACTAGCATAGGAATACCATTTTACTGGACTGGTGAGAAGGCTTCTGAACTGGGTTTTAGAGTTTTATTAGCGGGGCAAGGAGCAGACGAGCTTTTCGGCGGTTATAAACGTTACTTAACCCTTTATTCGCGTTATGGCAGAACCGTTGCTGAAAAGGCAATGGCAAATGATGTTTTAAGGATGTATGAAAACAATTTTGAAAGAGACTTTAAACTCTGCAGTTTCCACAACGTGGAGCTTCGCTTGCCCTTCGCCTCTTATCCGCTTGTCGAATTTGCCTTAAGGCTACCATTAAAATTGAAAATCGATTCAAAAAGCAACGTGCTTAGGAAAACTGTGCTGAGAAAAACCGCCGAAAAACTTGGACTGCCGCCAAAAATAGTTAACAAGCCTAAAAAGGCGATACAATACGCCACTGGAGTGGACAAAGCGCTTAAAAAGCTGGCTAAAAGGGAAAAACTGCCACTAAAGCAGTATTTGCAGAAAATTTTTCAAAAGTTGGCAAAACTTTGATAGAATAAGAAGGGAGATGGTGGAAGGATTATTCGATTACTTGGATGGCGCCCTCTGGGCATTGTGCCTCACATGCTCTGCAGACAAGGCATTCTTCAACTTTTACTGGAACTGATTTTCCATCCTTTATTTCATAGACGCCTACTGGACATGTGTCGACGCATGTGCCGCATCCAGTGCACTTGTGGTTGTCAACCACTATTTTCACCATTATCCTTTTCCTCCTTTAAGCTAGATTTCATTCAAGGTTAAGGAGTAAAATAAAAGTCTTTAGGTTTACTAGCGAAGTTCTTCACGTAGTCTTATGAGAATTCCGTTGACGGTTGTTTCGGCTTTTTCCCTTCTACGCTCGTACTCGGCTAGGAGCCTTCGATACGCTTCAAGGGTTAACTCTCCTCTTCTGTGCCGCGTCTCTACGCTTCTAATGTTAGCCTCAACCTCGTTGATTTCCGTCTCAGCCACCTCCAGCTGACGCATCAAATTTACATATTTTCCTCCAGCCGACCGCAACTTCAGCTTTAAATCATCCAAGTTTCTGTTAAGCGTACCAAGACGTGTTTCCAAAGTTTTTCTCTGCACTTTATATCTTCGCCTCGGAATTCTTCCCTTGCGCACTGCGGTTTCAAGGGATTTCATCTCTGTGACTGTTTTCCTCTTCTCTTCATAGGATTCCACAAAAGATTTTATCATCTCCGGGCTTAATTTCACTGCCACAACGGTTGGCACGGCAGCGGGCACTGCGGGCGCTTTAGGTCTTCTCCAGATGGCGATAACTGCGCATCCAAGCGTAGCTAAAGCCCAAGCCCATAATGTGGGACGGAAAGAAAGCCAAAGCAAATTATATCGATACGCAACTTTCATGGTTAAGCTGTCTAGGAAAAACACTCCCTGTTTATTTGCGGTGATCTTTTCTTGGAAAACTTCCCTCATGGTGCCATAAGTTATGGCTGCTGAAGAGTTTTCGAAGTTTACGTTTGTTATTTTGGCGCCTTCTGGAAGCGTGAATGTTGCCCATGCCTCTTCGATGTAATAGTTAACATATTGGAACAGTTTTAGGCTGAGTTCCGCCTTGTCGGTTTCGCTTTTCTGGATATAGTTTTTAGGCAAAGTGTATTCAACGATGAATCTTGTGGACTTTCCAATCTCCACAGGCAATGTCAAACTTATCTTGTAGCGATTTGTTTCAGCATCAGCTAAGATGATGGTTCCACCCTTCCTTCCAAACTCGTCTTTAACAGCCAAATTAGACGCGTTGGGGAGGAGAAACACCTCAACAGAAGTGATTTGTTTGGGCGACTGATTCTTTATGTAATAGCTGTCTGAAACCGTGATTTCTCCCATGCCACCTACGACAACTTCCCGCTTAAACTCCTCCACCGTAAAAAGCTGTATCCCCTCAGTGGTTAATAGAAAGGTTACATTTGACGGTTGATAAGTTAACCGCGGCAACGCCATGTTTGTTGAATAGTTAAATGTGGCAATGGTGCCAAAAACGTATTTTGCATTTGGGGGCAAAATGACTGAAGCGTTACAGGAGGAAGCATTCACCGTAAGGCTTGGAAAGGCTGGAAAATCCAAAGTGTAAAGGCTCGTGTTTTGCGCATTTTGCCTAAGAAGGCTGTTTGAAAGCACAAAACCAACAGTGAAAATTCCGTCTCCCGGTTTTGGAGTGAGGCTTACATTGACTGCGTAAAAGCCAACATAGTTTTCCAAAGGCACATCAACAGCAACGCTATATCGTTGGGCGGGATTAGCCGTGTTGTAGGCTACACAGCGAAGCATGTAAGGACCATACTGATATGGAAAACCTATGAGAAAGCTTTCGGGCACTGTTCCACTTATCTTGATTGTATCGTTAATGAAAATGTAGCCATTATACAAAACTTCCACTCTATGGTTAACCCAGTCAACCGCATATGCCCCTGCCCTAACATCCAAAATATATAACACATTCAAAGCAAAAATTAAAACTACAATTGTCAAGACGGTAAATGCCACAGCTTTCTTCCTCAAATGTTTTCCTCCAGCTTAGCCTTTGAAATCTGGCTTTCTAATATTCGAGGACTCATTTATTTACTTTTAGAATATAATCGCCTTTCAGCAATCTTTTTTGGCAAGGGAACCGAAACAGCCACCCTTTCAAGTTTGTAGAGGAACACGCTTCTCCTATTTCCTTTTACGTCTTTTTGAGTTTCCTTTTGCACCGATTTAACGTTGTACTGTCCCAGAAACATGTACCTTCCCGGCGTTTTCTTTTCAAAAACAAATATTGGATAATACCTTTCCCTTTGCAGTTTTAAAGCAAGGTTGCCCCTCCGCATCTTCTGGTTTCCAAAGCGTCCCTCCCCAGTATACAAGAGGTATTCGCCTTCCATCCTATCGTTGTAAGGGTTTTGCACACTTTCCTCTGGTGTCTTATCTAAAACGGTTATCAAAACAACGTGTTTAATCCCATTCCGCAAGCTTCCACTGTACCTTATTCCCCGCTGGGCGCAAACATCAAAAATATTTGAAATTTCACGGTTGCTAAGAATGTCGCCAAATTTTAATAGCATGATGCGCCCATAAAATGTGCAGCAAACGACCATTTAAAACTCATGCTGTGCACTTAGTAATGACGTGTTTAAAAGGGAAGGTTAACATTGCCATACGACCCTGTTAAAAGGCACATTGTCATCGAAAAACTGGTTACTCGCATAGGTTCGGAAGGACAAGAGAGGAAATATTACCGTATTAGACCTGCAAGGTGGTATGGCGGAATAGTAACCGCAGACTGTGTTGGGTGTGGTTTGCTCTGCCGTTTCTGCTGGGTTTCAGACATAGTTATGAAGCGTCCAGCTGATGTTGGCGACTTTTTCACTTCGAAAAAAGCTGCTGAAAGTTTGATTTCTCTTGCTAAAAAATGTAAACTTGATTTACTCAGGGTCAGCGGCGGGGAACCAACCATTGGAAAACAGCATCTGTTGGCGCTTCTAGAAAGCCTTCAAGATACAGGATACCGCTTTATCCTCGAAACCAACGGCATACCCCTAGCCTACGACGAAGGTTACGCTGAAAGCCTCGCCAAGTACGATTTTGTTCATGTGAGGGTTTCATTGAAAGGCTGCAACGAAAAAGAGTTTGCACTGCTAACGGGAGCAAAACCCGAAGGGTTCACGTTGCAGCTTAAAGCCCTACAAAAACTGGCGGATGCAGAGGTAAGCTGCCACCCAGCGGTTATGGCTTCTTTCTCAACGAAGAAAAGCTTGCAGTCTCTTTTGCAGAGGATTAGGCAAATCAGCCCAAGACTAGCTGATGAAGTCGAAATCGAAGAACTGATATTATACCCCCATGTTGTTCGAAGACTGCACAGCCATAAACTAAAATATTACACGGGATATACCCCAGAAAGAGTCCGCCTGAGCAGGTTTAACGCTATTTTAGGAGCCCTCCACGCTTTAGATAGTAGTTTTCCTCTTTCTTTGAACCGAAGCTTCTAACGCCCTTTTCTTTAAGCTGTTTTCTCAATTTTTCCGCATATTCTTTGCTTATTTCGCCTCTCTTTTCCATGTAGGCTATTATTTCCTCAGCTTGCTCTTGTGTGTCGCAGCGCCGCAGAAAATCAATCACGTCTGGGTCGTAGTGGACAAAATGCCTTGCCGCGGCTCTTTCACCGCAATTGCTGTCTGTTCGTACAGAGTTTACTGCAACCTTGTTTTCGCCCGTCTCCATTTCCTTAGCTAGGTTTGGAAACAATTTTTTGAATGTCTCTTTGTCGAACTCCACATGAGTACCTTCGACATGTTTTCTGTTTCCATTTATTGCAAATCGCCTATTTAAATTTCTAGCAAACTAGAACATTTCAGAAGGGGACAAACCTCTGTGTGGGATTTTTTAAAAGCACCTTTTCCAGTTCTCGAAGGTTAAGCCCAGAAATTACGTCTCCGTATATTTCACATCGTTCTTTAGTGCCATATTCTGCCATGCTTCGAACAGTTATTTCGGCTTTTTCCTTTGTAGGTAACTCCAAGAGTATGCGGAAGGATTTTTCCATTCTTCCTTCCTTTGTTATAGTAACCCATCCCTTTTCCATTATGTTGAGTTTTTCCCGCTTCAACAGTTTTATAATGTCTTTTGGCTCGTTGTGGTAAAGGGTTATGTCTATGTCGCTGTCGCGGTAAATTGTGCCCCGCCAAACACTGCCAACTAAGATTGGGTTATATTTTTTGAGGATTTTCATCAGTTTTAAGGCTTCCAGCCTCATTTGGATTAGTCGTTCCTGTCGGGCAGCACCTTCGTTTTCTTCGGCTATTTTGTCCAGTTCTATGGCTACTTCAAGGTTTGTTGGCAAAAAGTGGGCGCCTAAAGTTTCCGCAGCCCTCAATTTCGCCTGCTTATACTCTTTTTCAACTTCTGAATAGAGGAGGGTGGCAGCTTCCTTTGCAACTTTCCTTCTAACTTGCGTGGAGCTTGCAAAGTCCAAGGTCACCAGTCTTTTAATGTTTTGTTACCCGCCCATATAATTCAATGGTTTTTTCAGCTATCTTGTCCCACGTGAACTCGTTTAAAACTCGGCGTCTCCCATTCTTCCCAAGCCAATTTTTCCTTTCCGGATTTTCTAAAGCGCTGACGACGCCCCATGCGATGTCTGCTGGGTTGCTTGGGTTAATATGAAAGCCGCACTGTTCCTCGCCGCATGGAATAACTATTTCCCGCATCCCACTTACTCCCGCTGCACCCACAACCACTGGACGCTCCATGCTCATGGCTTCTAAGGCAACTATCCCGAAGGGTTCATATAGGCTTGGAAAAACAGCCACATCGCATGCTGCGTAATGGAGGATGCGCTCCTCTTCTGGTATAAATTCAAAGTTGAATTTCACAGAATCTTGAAGCCTCATCATCCTAACCAAGTTAACCAAATAATCCTGCAAATCGCCTAGGCCGACTATTACAAGTTTTGCTTTGGGGATTTTCTGCAGCACATGGGGCATCGCCATTATAAGCTTGTCAACGCCTTTAACGCCGACAAGTCTTCCAATAAAGAGAATCATGGAGTCTTCGGGTTTTATGCCATAGGTTTCCCTAACCCGCATTATTTGGTCTTGGCTCACTGTTTCCGGATTATATTTTTGAGGGTCAACCCCATTATAGCATACTTCTATTTTGTCTTTTGGAAAACCAAGTTTTATAAGCTCGTCTTTCATGGCGTAGGAAACTGTGACGACAAGGTCTGCAGCTTGGGCTCCTCGGAGTTCGATGTTGCTGACAACTTCTGAACCGTTTCCAAGGGTTCTCCCCTTCTCCGTGGAGTGAACGTGGAAAACCAAGGGCAAGCCGGTCTCCTTTTTGATGGTTATTCCAGCGATAACTGAAAGCCAGTCATGGGCAACTATGATATCATACTTGAAATTTTCTTTCCCAATAAGCTCGTTGACAAGCTTTGAAGCACTTAAATAATTGTAAACAAGGATTTTCGAGAAAAGTTGGATTCCCCTACCCCACTTTTTTACGTCTTCAGCCACCACGTCTGGAAGCGAATCAGAAATGTCAATGTGGAGGGGACGATGAATTTCTATACCGCGCCAAATCTCCCTTGTAGGAAGGCTTCCCTCGTCATCATTCATGGTGAAAACTGTAACATCATGGTCTAACAAGACGAATTTTCGCGTGATTTCCGCTGCGTAGGTTCCTAAACCGCCGACGATTTTCGGTGGATACTCGTAGACAAGCACAGCCATCTTCATGCCATTTTCCCTTTTCCACAGATTTGTAGGCTTAATGTAGCATAAGGGTTCCTATTTACATTTTCGGATTAGAAAAGGTAAAGTTAAATTAGTTTTGTTGTCTATGAAATGTTTACATTGCCGTTAAGATCGTCTTCAACAATAAAGTTTGCTGGGTGACAGAGACTTGGGAAAAGTTCGGACAGAACACGTTAAACGGGTGGCAAAGGAACTCATTAGACGTTTTCCCAACAAGTTCTCCGGCAACTTTGAAAAAAACAAGCTTGCTGTTTCTGCGTTGGTGCAGGGAGCATCAACCAGAGTGCGTAACCAAATTGCTGGCTACATAACCCACGTTTACACTGGTTTAAAACCCTTAAATTCTGGCGAGGGCTCCAAAGAAGGCGAGTAACTTTATTAAAGTCTTCCATATTTTAAAAGGCGCAGAGGATTAAGCCTATGATAGACCATTACAGGCGGGGTTGGGCTTTACGATATCTGCGGGAGGCAAAGGCAGAGTTAGAGGCGGCTAGAAAAATGCCTTACATGGCTCCAAGCCTAGTTTTGGAGGCGATAAGAAAAGCGAGAAACGCCATATACTACAGCCTAGGAGAACCAGCCTTCATAGAAAACGTTGTAAGAGAAGCCATGGAAAAACCTCAAATGGGAAATGACCCAGTCTTAAAATGCCTTATTGAAATTGAGGGAATAATGCAACAGTTAGC
This sequence comes from uncultured Candidatus Bathyarchaeia archaeon, assembly GCA_964501295.1. Taxonomy (GTDB): domain Archaea; phylum Thermoproteota; class Bathyarchaeia; order Bathyarchaeales; family Bathycorpusculaceae; genus JABFQN01. The sequence continues at coordinate 93,983 of CAZCSF010000003.1, forward strand.
GCAGTTGGAAGAGGTTAATGAAGAAAAAGCCATCCAACAAGCAAACAGCCTAATACAAATAGCCTCAGAAATTGTTGAAACATTGACGGGAGAAAAAGTGGAGAATTAAAAGGGTCAGCGCTTAAAGGTTTTTAAGAGCTTGGCTTATTCTGTTTAAAGCCTTATTGATGTTTTCAACAGAGTTTGCGAAGGATATGCGCAAGTATCCTTCACCATATTTTCCAAAGGATGTCCCTGGCAGAACAGCCACGCCAGCCTCGTTGAGAAGATAATCTGAAAGCTCTTTGGACGTCATTCCTGTGCCAGTTATGTTGGGGAAAACGTAGAAGGCTCCTCTTGGCTTTTTGCATGTTATGCCTTCAATCTTGTTTAAGCCGTTGACTATTACTTCTCTGCGTTTTCTAAATTCTGCAACCATTTTGTCTACGGCGTCTTGGGGACCTTTTAGAGCTTCAACCCCCGCCATTTGGATAAAGGAGCATGTGCAAGAGTTGGAGTTAACCATTAGTTGTGCAATTTTCTGGGCTAGATCTTTTTGCATAACGCCGTAGCCGAGCCTCCAACCCGTCATGGCGTAGGTTTTCGAAAATCCGTCTAGCAAAATTGTTTTTTCCTTCATTCCGGGAAGCGAGGCAATGCTCTCGTGTTCTCCTTCATAAATTATTCTGCTGTAAATTTCGTCTGAAAGCACTATAACATCACCTCTGTTGGCGATGCAGTCGGCTATGACTTTCAAATCCTCCTTTGTCAAAACTCCGCCCGTGGGGTTTTCAGGTGAATTCAAAATAATCATTTTAGTTTTCTTGGTTATCTTCCTTTTCACATATTCATGGTCTAGCCTAAAATCGTTCTCTTCTTTGAGGGGTATGGGAACGGGTTTGGCTCCAACAAAGTTTATCATGGACTCGTAAATTGGGAATCCCGGATTTGGATATAACACCTCTTCGCCGCGGTTTACACACGCCAATATTGCAAAGAACATTATGGGCTTTGCCCCAGGCGTAACCACAACCTCTTCGGGGTCTGCTGGAATGTTTCTGGTTTTGGAAACGTATTCTGCTATGGCTTCCCGCAGTTCGGGAATTCCAGCCGCTGGAACATAGTGGGTGTAGCCGGAGTAAAGGGCTTTCACTGCAGCCTCTTTAATGTTTTTAGGAGTGTCAAAGTCTGGTTCGCCTATTTCCAAGTGCACAATGTCTTTTCCTTGCCTTTCAAGGGCTTTCGCCTTTGCGAGCACTTCAAAGGCGGTTTCTGTTCCAAGAGCAGCCATTCTATCTGCAAATATGGATGGCATAGAACCACCGTCCTTAGGGATTGAAGAGGTTAGGTTATGGAGTATTTAACTATTACACTTCAGCTGGCTGAGTAATAATGTTTAAAAAAGCCTAGATAATGGACGCACTTTAAGGACGTCGGGGTTTACGAGGTTTGGCGGCTGCTTCCCTTCAAAGAAGGCAACAAGGTTTTCCGCAGCCATCTCAGCCATTCTTGAGCGGGTTTCATGGCTTGCACTTGATATGTGGGGGGCGACAACAACATTGTCAAGTCTAAGCAGCAGATTATCCATTGGAGTGGGCTCTTGTTCAAAAACGTCTAAGGCTGCACCGGCAATCCATCCCTCTTTCAATGCTTTGTAGAGGGCTTTTTCGTCCACAACAGGTCCTCTGGAATTGTTGATTAAGTATGCGGTCTTCTTCATTAACCTAAGTTTTTCCTCGTTCACAAGGTGGTATGTTTCCTTTATTAATGGAACGTGGATGCTTATGAAGTCGGATTCTTTGAAAAGGGTATCTAAATCAACGCGTTTGGCGTCGAGTTCTTTTTCTATTTCAGGAGGCATGGGCACAACGTCGTAGTAGAGGATTTTCATGTTGAAGCCTTTGGCTCTTCTGGCGACGGCTGTTCCTATTCTGCCAGCGCCTACAATTCCTAATGTGGCGCCGTAAACGTCTCTGCCCAAAAGCATGCTGGGATGCCAACTCACCTTCCACTGTCCAGTGCGCACATACCTATCTGCTTCAACCACCCGCCTTGCAACAGCCATCAACAAAGCCCAAGCAAAATCCGCTGTGGTTTCGGTTAAAACGCCTGGAGTGTTTGTTACATATATGCCTCTTTTCGTAGCTTCGCCCACATCTATATTGTCAAATCCCACAGCCATCTGAGCGACAATTTTCAGTTTTGGTGCAGCGTCAAAAACTTCAGCATCTATTTTATCAGATAAAAGTGTGACTAAAGCGTCTACATCTCTAGCCTTCTCTATTATTGTTTCTTTCGGAGGCGGACCATATTCCGGCCAAACTTCTGCTTCAAAATGCTCCTTTATTATTTTCATGCCTCTTTCGGGAAGCTCGCGGGTTACGTAAACTTTTGGTTTTGCCATTCAGTTCACCTACTAACGGTTGCAAAACACTTTATTAACGTTCAACTTATTACATTTACGATTCCATTCCATGCAATTTAATGATGGGAAGCAAATGGTGACCGTTAAGAATAGAGAACAGCTTATCCAAAACGGTGAAACCAAATTAGATAAAAGGGCTAGAGAATTAACCCTAAAAAGCTTGGAAGCTGCCATAAAAGCCGTAGATCCAAAACTGATAATTAAGTCGAAAGTTTTGCTTAAAGGTGCTTTTCTACACGTTGGCGGCTACATTTTTGACCTTAAAAAGTTCGAAAACATATACGTTGTTGGCGGCGGGAAAGCAAGCGGTTCAATGGCTGAAGCCTTAGAAGCATTGTTGGGCAAAAAAATCACGGATGGGCTTGTCAATGTGCCAAGAGGCAGCAGACACCAAACAAGCATAATTACACTTAATGAAGCAAGCCACCCAGTGCCAGACGAGTCCGGAGTTGAAGGAGCCAAACGCATGCTGGAAATGGCGGAAAAAGCAGGAGAAAACGACTTGTTAATATGCTTAATTTCTGGCGGCGGTTCCAGCCTTATGCCACTGCCGAGAGACGGAATCACAATAGCCGACAAGAAGAAACTCACTGAAGACCTTCTCAAATGCGGCGCCACAATAAATGAGATAAACACTGTTCGGAAGCACATTTCAGAGTTTAAAGGCGGCTGGCTTGCAAAAAAGGCTTATCCAGCCACAGTTCTAAACCTTATCATGTCAGACGTTTTAGGCGACCCCTTAGACTTTATTGCTTCCGGACCAACCGTGCCGGATTCAACAACCTTCAGCGACGCCATAAAAGTTCTAAAAAAATATGGCTTGTGGGATAAAGCTCCCAAATCCATCAAAAAGGTTTTGTTAGACGGTGAAAGGGGGCTTATCCCAGAAACCCCAAAAGCCAACGACGAGGCTTTCAAAAAAGTTTTCAACATTATTATTGGAAACAATAGGACTGCAAGCACTGCTGCCTGCGAAGCCCTAAAATCAGAAGGATTAAACGCTGTTCTTTTAACTTCGCTTCTTGAAGGGGAAGCCAAATATGTTGGAACAGTGTTGGCATCGTTGGCGCGGGAAATAGTTGCTTATGGAAACCCCCTTCAAAAACCAGCGGGTATAGTGGTTGGCGGCGAAACCACTGTAACCGTCACTGGAAAGGGTAAAGGTGGAAGAAACCAGGAAATAGCCCTAGCAGCAGCCTTAAAAATCAGCGGTTTAGAAGGCGTTGTAATAGCCTCTCTAAGCACTGATGGTGTGGATGGACCCACAGACGCTGCTGGAGCAGTGGCTGATGGAAAAACCATAGCAAAAGCTGAAGCCGCCGGACTTAAAGCTGAAGAATTTTTGGCAAATAACAACTCCTACAATTTTTTTTCAAAGCTTGGCGATTTAATATTCACTGGCCCAACAGGCACAAACGTTAACGACATCTCCATAATCATAGTTTTATAAGGGTGTTGAGCTGGATGGAAATAAGTGTGGCTGTAAGGTTTGTCGGCAGCCTTCGCAACTTGGCTGGAAAAAGCAAAATCATCCTAAAATTTGAGAGGAACACGCCCATAAAAGAGGTTGTAAATAGGATAACGGAAAAATTTCCAGAAATGGGGAAAGCCATAATTGACCCAGAGCTCGGCGACCCAAGACCCAACACTCTCATAATTGTGAACGGGAAAGAAATCAGCGTCTTAAACGGTTTAGAAACGCTGTTAAGAAATGGGGATGAAGTGTTTTTCGTGCCAGTTTCCCATGGTGGATAGGAGTGTGCGCACAAAGAATATGAAGATGGAAACATCATGTTAAATCCAATAATAACTTTAACCACAGATTTCGGCTTAGTGGACCCTTATGTGGCTGAAATGAAAGCCGTTATTCTAGAGATAAATCCAAACGCCAGAATAGTTGACGTAAGCCACCAAATAGAGAAGTTCAACATAAGAATGGGCGCGTATGTTCTTGCTGCTGCATCGCGCTACTTTCCAAAAGGCACGGTGCATGTGGCGGTTATAGACCCCGGCGTTGGAACAAAACGCAAACCCATACTAATAGAGACGAAAAACAGCTTTTTCATAGGTCCAGACAACGGCTTATTAGCCTTAGCGGCAAAAAACCAAGGCATAAGGCATGTTTATGAGATAGCAAACCCTAAGTTTATGCTTCCAAGAATATCTGCCACTTTTCACGGAAGAGACATCTTTGCACCAGTTGCCGCATTTCTATCTAAAGGAATCCACCCCACAGAGTTTGGACCCGAAATTCGCAGCATTGTTGTGCCAAAGTTTGCGGAAACTGTTAGAAAAGGCAATGCATTCATGGGTGAGGTCATTCATGTAGACGGTTTTGGAAACATAGTGACAAACTTCGCAGAAAAACATCTAAAGGCTTTAAATGTTAAGGCGGATGTCTGCATAAAAATTAAAAACACAGAGTTACCGCTGAAACTTTGTAAGGCTTATGCAGAAGTGGAAGCTCAAAAACCCTTAGCCATAATAGGAAGCCATGATTTTCTTGAAATATCAATAAATATGGGAAACGCCGCGGAAACCTTCAATGTAAAGGTTGGAGATAAGGTTAAACTTTATCGCTTTTAGTAAGGTCTTTAAGCCTTTCAACACCGCCTATCTCTTTTATGAATTCCGCTACGCTTTTGGGAACAAGTTCCTCCCAGTTTCCACCTTTTAACATCCTTTCCCTTATCTCAGTTGCAGAATATGCTTTACGCTTGTAAAAGCGGACAGCCTTAACCTCGTAGCCAGCCTCTATGAAAAGCCTCCGCGTTAAAGGCTCATTGGAATAGACTATGTCAAAGGGTGGAGTGTAACCCTCAACAGCGGAAACCCAAACCATGTGTATGTGGGCATCTGGTACCGGCACAATCCATATTCGCCCCAAATCTATCTTAGCTTCTTCTAAGGCTCTTCGAATCATGACAAGCCTTTCTCCGGTTGTGAAGGGATTGCTAATGCGGTGGCTGTACTGGGCACTGCCGACGGCGATTACAAGCTCATCTACTTCTTTTAAAATCTCTTTCACCACGTTAAGGTGTCCCAAGTGGAAAGGCTGAAACCTTCCAACAAAAAGCCCGCGCTTAACCATGTAACCATCTCTTCTTGAAGTTTAAACATCAAGCTTTTATTATTTGCGTTAAAAACAATGGCATTTAATGCCTTTCTAATACAAATTCAACTGGGAAAATCTGCATCTTTCTTCCGTTTACAAGAATCTCTTGTTCCTTTGCATAGCCTCGTTTTTCCCGCTTTAAGATTTCAAGCTTAACCTGTAAGCCTCCGCCATATCCGCCTAAAGAAAAGTTTGAGGCTACTATCCTATGGCATGGAACAATCAGCGGGAAAGGGTTTGACGCCATAACTTGTCCCACAGCCCTAGGGCTTCCGCCCACCGTCTTTGCAACGGAACCATAAGAAGCCACATAGCCAACTGGAATCAAGGCAACAGCTTCAAGAACCCTTCGCGCATATTTTGACAAATGTTCCATGGCAAGGGAAAACTTTCGGGCATATCCCTCACCATTGTAAATATTTGCCAGCGAAGCGATAACCAGTTCGGCAAAACTGTTTCCCTTCATGGAATGCTGAAAAGGAATGTTAAAGGGAATGCTTCTCAACAAACTTTGCAAAACTTGAGTTTGGCTAAACGCAAACGCTGTGGCGAAAACCTTTTCCCCTTCACATGCAACACCAAACCATGTATCCCTAACGCTCTTCATATGAAGCGTTATCATTTTGCTGCCTCTTAAAAAGCGTTATAAAGCCACGGCTATTTTAGCTCTATGGAGGAAACACTTTTGGAAGATGTTGAAAGGAAAACCGTTTATTTCAAATACTGCGGTGAAGTGAACACGGAAAGAGTTCTCCGCGCAGCAAAAATTCGTTGTAAGGAGACGGGCATCAACAAGGTTGTAATAGCCTCTGAAACCGGGAGAAGCGCTATAAAAGCTCTCGACGTATTTAAGGAAATGAAAATCAAAATAATTGTTGTAACCCACTATCCCGCGGAAACATGGGGACCTAAAGGGAACATACCAATAGGGCTAAAGCGTAAAGAATACACGGAGAACTTGAAAAAGCTTATAGAAAATGGATGTAAAATCGTTCAAGGCACAAGACCCTTTGCTCCGCCATCTCGTTCCGTATATTGGGAGCATCCAACTCCAGAAGGCGTTATCGATAAAACATTGGAAATTTTTGGAGCGGGCACCAAAATAGCCATAGAGGCTGCTATTATGGCAGCGGATGCTGGAGAGCTGGAAGAAGGCGAGGAAGTGGTGGCATGCGCAGGGACATACAAAGGTTTGGACACAGCCCTTGTGGTTAAAACTGCTTACAGCATGAACTTCTTCAAGGATTTCGAAGTTAGAGAAATCATAGCTAAACCATTGTGCCGTATTAAGAAGCTTCCAGAATTTAAATATAAAAATTGGAAAGGCAATTTAGAAGACTATTATTCACAGTTAGGGAGACATTAAGTTTAATAGGTTGTGCTGGTATATCACGGGAAAGGTGAAAACGGCGTGGAAAAGGAAGGGCAAATGCACCAGTATTTATGGATTCCAGGCGCAACAACAGTTGGCATAGTATGCAGAGACGGCGTTATCCTAGCTTCTGAAAAACGTGTTTCCTACGGGTATTTGGTTGTCAGCAGAGGCGGCAAAAAAGTTTTCAAGATAACAGACCATATTGGCGCAGCGTGCGCTGGACTGGTTTCAGACATGCAGATTCTCATTAGGGAAGTGGAGGCTTACGCGAATTTGTATGGCATGGATGTTGGTAGACCAATATCCGTTAGGTCAGCTGCCAAACTCATATCGAACCTGCTTTTCGCCAATAGGCTTGCACCTTTAATAACTCAGACTATTGTAGGCGGCATAGATGAAGAGGGCGCATCCCTCTATGTGCTGGACGTTTTAGGCTCCGTAATACCAGATAAATACGCTGTTGTTGGTTCTGGGACAGAAATAGCCATGGGAGTACTTGAAGAAAGCTACAAGGAAGGCTTAAGCATGGAAGACGGAAAAGCACTGGTGGTCAGAGCCATAAAATCCGCCATAAGCCGAGACATCATGAGCGGAGACGGCATCGACTTCCTACTCATAACAAAGGATGGCACCAGAGAAGAATCCATAAAATTCTAAAACCGCGTCTATTAAACGGGGACAAAACCCCTTGTCCTTCGATTTAACCCTAAACGAAGGAGAACTTCTTGTTAAGCTAGCCCGCACCGCAGTGGAAGAATACCTTAAAAATAGAAAGCGTATTCGTGTTCCAGAAGGGCTTTCACAAAAGTTTATGCAAAATTGCGGAGTCTTTGTGACAATAAACAGTGTTGAAGGCGGAGAAAAAGAACTGCGGGGATGCATTGGACTGCCTTATCCAACAACTCCATTGGCAGAGGCGGTTATAGAGTCTGCCATAAGCTCAGCAACCCAAGACCCAAGATTTTATCCGCTCACCTTAAACGAACTAGACAGCGTAGTCTTTGAAGTGAGCGTGCTTACTCCTCCGCAATTGGTGGAGGTGGAAAAACCCAGCGAACACCCTTCCAAAATCAAGGTGGGTGTTGATGGGCTAATTATAGAAAGAGGCTTCTATAAGGGACTACTGCTTCCCCAAGTACCAGTAGAATGGAACTGGGATGAGGAAGAGTTTCTATGCCAATGCTGCGTGAAGGCTGGTTTGCCTCCAGACTGTTGGCTTATGAAAGGCACAAAAGTCTACAAGTTTCAAGCCATAATTTTTGAAGAAGAAAAACCAAAGGGTGAAGTTAGACGGAAAACCCTCAGCGGAAAATAGGCTCATTTAACAATTATTTTAGTTTTGCAGCTTCTTCGATGATCTCCACCGCTTTTTCTACACCCTTAAACTTGTTAGAATACTGGTTTAACCGTTGCACATTACTTTTGTAAAAGTCTTTTCTCTCCTCCACTTCTCGAATGGCTTGCCTCAACTGCTCCTTATTTCCTGCAATAATTGAACAGCCTAAATCCTGCATTTTTTTAGCGTTTGCCAACTGCTCTGGTTGTGTGGGAATGCATATGCTTGGTTTTGCATGTTTTATGGTTTCGAAACATGTGGTGTGTCCTCCACTGAAGATTACCAATTTAGCCTTTGCCATGTATTCATTTCTTTCCTGCTGCGAAAGCCAACCATATATGGTGCAGTTTCCAACAGTTTTCGCATTTTTCTCGCCGTGTTCCCCTAGGCTCACTATGCTTTTGGTTTTAAGCAGACTTAAAACTGGAATCACTGTTTTTTTCAGCTTAGCCCTCGTTCCTAAGGGTCCGCTTATGGACGCGAAAATGTGGTTTTCCGAAGTCTTCGTAGGCGTCATGTCAATGAAGGCGCCGACAAATTCAACCTTGTCTCTAACCCCAACAGCGTCAAGGTTGCCCAAATTATATTCGCATATGGAGTAGGGCGGAGGATTATCTGGAACAATTATTTTTGAACATTTTCTCACATAGCGTTCCGTAAACCTTTCGCCTGGAATAAGCAGCGGAGAAAAACGGTAGCTTGGTCGAATAACATTTGTCACGTATACTGACGGAATTTTCCATCTGTGGGCTAAGCGCAGTGCGTGCAAATCTCCATCTGAAACAATTAGGTTGGGCTTGATTTTTAGAAGGTTCCTTCTTAAGTCGTAATAGCGATGCACAGTTTCTAATCCACTCGGAGATTTAATTCCGAGGCTTCCCTCTTCTAGATTAAAGTGTGGAAGGGGGAAGAGGATGTTCAAAAGCGAAGCTGAAACACTTATTCCCCAAGCGTTCTCGTACCAAGCCACAGGCGTGCAGTGGTAAACGTTCTCAAACTCTTTTTTCAAAAGCTTGTAGGCGTTTCCTCCAGAGAAAAAGAAAAGCTGGTTTCCTCTCTCTTTAAGCATCTTTCCTAAAAACATCAGTCTCGATACGTGTCCCAAACCCAGTTCCGTGCAGCTGAGCATTAATCGCATAATTCAAGAGAATGGCTGCTGACATTTATTTCAGTTATCCTTACAAAACTATTAAATAAGAAGCCCTATTGATGGTGGAATGGTAGGCATATGTTCTTGCCGAAGAAGATTTTGGAAGAAAAGCTTAGGCGAATCCTAGCCGAAGACCTTGGACAAGGCGACGTGACAACAGCCCTCATAGTTCCAGAAGGCTGCATTGCAGAAGCAGAAATGGTGGCAAAAGAAGCCGGTGTGGCTGCTGGAATCGAAGAAGCCTCAGTGCTTATCGAAAGCTTAGGCTTAAATTTTGAGGCTTACGTTAAAGATGGAGACGCAATAAAGCCAAAACAGGTTTTGATGAGGATTTCAGGAGAAGCCAGAACCATATTGTCTGCTGAACGGACAATTCTAAACATTGTTTCAAGAATGAGCGGCATCGCCACAGCCACAAGAAAGCTTATCGAAAAAATCAGAAAAGCCAAATACAAAACAAGGGTTGCGTGCACGAGAAAAACTGCGCCTGGACTGCTTTATTTCGATAAAAAGGCTGTCCTCGTAGGCGGAGGCGACCCTCATAGGCTTCATTTAGACGACATGATTCTGGTGAAGGATAATCATATTGCCATAGCTGGAAGCGTTAAAAAAGCCGTTGAAGCAGTTAAAGAAAAGGCGTCTTTCAGTAAAAAAATTGAAGTTGAAGCGTCAAATGTTAAGGAAGCCATAGAAGCAGCGAAAGCCGGAGCAGACATAATAATGCTGGACAACTTTTCCCCAAAACAGGTGGAGAAAGCCGTCAGCATTTTGAAGAAACGTGGATTTTTTGGGAAAATTCTCCTTGAAGCCAGTGGCGGGATAACATTTGACAACATTTTAGACTTTGCCTCAAAGGGAATAGACATAGTCAGTTTAGGCGAAATAACCCACAGCGTAAAAGCCCTAAACATAAGTTTAGAAATCAAAAACGTAAAAAGGGCTTAAGTGAAAGCGTGAATTATCGCCATTTCAATGGTTGCAGCTATTAAAAGCGTAATAGCGCATATAGAGATTATGATGCATGTGTTCACAAGCTCCCTTTTCCAGTTACGCTTTAGTATACGCCAGCTTAGCCAAGCGCTCTGGGCAAAGGCTGCAGAATATGCCAAAAACTCAAGCCATGTAAACGGAAAAATGAATAAAAGCAGAAAGGTTAAGGTTGGGTTTATGCCTTCGGCGATGCTTTGTGCTGCAATTACAACGCCAGTGCTGTATAACACATAAAATCCGAAAAGGGGACCTATAAACGGTATAAAGAATGAAAGGCATAAAACGAAATTGTTGCCGAAGATTAATGTGGTGCCGCGGAACATATCGGCGGATGAAACATATTCTTGCATCTGCTTAAGCTCCTCGTTGATTTCTGTTGCCTCCGTAGTGGTTAGAGGGGTTAGGACGCCTGCAACGGTTACAGCTATTGAAATGAGGAAAAACATTAGAACAGCCAGTATACGTTTTATTTTTGATGGAAACTGTGTCCAAAGGTTTAAAGCCAAAATATGCCCTCTATCCATGTTTTATTCTTTTCGGGTTATCTTCAGTGTTCTGAAGCCTCTTGCGCATGGGTTTAGCGTTTCCGTGATATTAACTTTTTTTAAAAATCCGTTGATATCTACTGCATAGCCTAAAACGTCGTGTTCCGCCGCCATCAAAGAATAAACGTAAACCTTGTCTTCAAGGATTTTTGGCTGGCATTTTGATGGCAGTCCAAGCATTAATGGCTCATTCTGTTCCAAAGCTTTCTCTGAAGCGTATAATATGGCGTGGGCTCCCGCTGTTAGCTCAGCAATCCTCACGGGAATGCTTTCTTTCCCTATCGCTAAAACCTCAACTCCGTATTTTTGTGAGATTTCACCAGCAATTTTCCTTAACCTTGGAAGAATTTTTATAAGGTTGCTTCTAGCTTTGCTGGAGATTTTCATGTTTGAAAACTGTATGGGAGAAAGCTGTTCCAATGGAACCGCGCCTAAAGACATGTCAAGGTGGACTACGTCTGCTTTTGCCTTTGTAAGCAGTTCTTTGCAGAGTTCCGCTTCAAACACTATAACTTCATGGCTGTTCGCAGCGTCTGCAAAAATTGGCTTGGCTAAACATTTGCTTGGCTCTCTGTAGGGCGGCTTAACCAAGACAGCGGCTGTAGCCACAATCACTGTGGGTTCAAACTTTTCGTTTAAAATGGCTGATGAAGAATCCGCAGCAATTATCCTCAAAGATTCCACCTCTCTCTATTAGGGTTTTGAGAGAATTTAGCTCTACCGCTTACTCAGCAAGCAACGCGTTAACTTTTAGATGCATTCCTAAAACAAACATTTCCGAGCTTTTCGCTCTACTAGCCTTAGGCTTTATAACCTTCACATCTTTAAAGTACTGTCTAACTTTGCTTGTAAAGTCTTCTAACATGTCTCCTTGAAAGACCTTTACAAAGAAGTTTCCCCGTGGCTTGAGAATTTCAAGGGCTATTTGCAAGGCTTTTTGGGCAAGGTCTATTTGGCGGGCGTGGTCCAGCTCCCATATTCCAGAAATGTTCGGAGAAGCGTCTGAAATCACCACGTCAGCTTTTCTGGGAATCAACTCTAATATTTGCCTAACTGTTTCTCCTTCTGTTATGTCGCCTATGATTGTTCTAACGTTTCGCTCTGGGAAAGGTTCGATGGGTTTTAAGTCGACTCCCAAGACAAAGCCTTCAGCTCCAACTATTTTTCTTGCGGCTTGAGTCCAGCCGCCCGGTGCAGCGCCTAAGTCTATGACGACATCGCCTTCTTTGATGAAATGGTATCTTTCTACAGCTTGAAAGAGTTTGTAGGCTGCTCTTGAACGATATTTCTCTTCTTTCGCCTTTCTATAGTAATAGTCTCTTTTGCGTTCTTGAATCCAGGCTTTGGGCAAAACTAGCTGTCACCTAAAATCTTATAGTCCGTTTCAGCTATGTGGAAAAGCCACTCTGTTAGTTTTTCACAGTTTTGCGGGGTTACGGCGCCAGAGGGGCCGCATCTTTGACTGTCGGGGCACATCATGCATGGGCAGTCTGCTATGGAGTCTATGGACGCTGGAAGCCTTTTTGGGTAAAGCCTATAAGTCCATCTTCCGTTGCGGAGTTCCCTTTCTCTTCGTATCAACCCTTTGTCCTCAAGTTTTAGGGCTATTCTTGAGCCTTCTCTGCTGCTTGCTCCGAGTTTCCTCCATAGTTCAGACTGGAGCAACCCCTCATTACCAGAGTTCATTATTATTTGCAGCGCCTTTTGCTCTAAATCATTGGGTTTTGGCATTTCTCCTTCCAGTCTTCCACGCTAATATATAGGTTTTCTCAAATAAAATATGTTTATCCCAAGATAAAATAATTTAGGTTGAAAGGCGGCTGAAATGAAAAGGAGAAAAACCATTGAAGGCTACTGCTTAGGCATTGAAAGCACAGCAGACGATTTCAGCGTTGGAATAGCAACCTTCAAAGGGGAGATAATTGCGAACATTATAAGCGCTTACATGCCTCCTGAAGGAGGAATCCACCCGAGAGAAGCCGCAAGACATCACGCAGAAAACGCCAGCAAAGTCCTCGAAGAAGCCTTCCAAAAAGCTGGAATAAAACCTAAAGACTTGTCTGTCATAGCATTTTCCCAAGGTCCCGGGCTTGGTCCTTGTCTCAGAACTGGTGCCACAGTAGCAAGAGCCTTAGCCTCCTACCTAGGTGTTCCGCTGGTGGGGGTAAACCACTGTGTTGCCCACATTGAAATAGGGAAGCTGAAAAACGATGCAGAAGACCCTGTTACGCTTTATGTTTCAGGTGGAAATACAATGGTGGCGGCGTTTGACGCTGGGCGTTACAGAGTTTTCGGCGAAACATTGGACATTGCCCTTGGAAACTGTTTAGATGTTTTTGCAAGGGAGGCTGGGCTGAGGCAGAAACCCGGCGAACCCTTTGGAGCCATTGTTGAAAAGTTCGCTCGAAATGGAAGGCGGCTTATCCCGCTGCCTTACACTGTTAAGGGCATGGACATGTCCTTCAGCGGTTTATTAACAGCCTCCATAAACATGCTGAAAAAGGGAGACCTTAAACTTGAAGACTTGTGTTACAGCCTTCAAGAAACCGCCTTCTCCATGGTAGTCGAAGTTACTGAGAGAGCCCTAGCCCACACAGAGAAAAAGGAAGTACTCCTAACCGGCGGGGTTGCCGCCAACAAAAGACTTCAAGAGATGGTTCGCTCCATAGCTGAGGAACATGATGCCAGATTCTGCACTGTGCCAAAGGAGTTTGCAGTTGACAACGGGGCTATGATTGCATGGACAGGCGTTTTAGCGTTCACCCATGGTGTTACAACATCTATTGATGAAAGTTTCGTGAGGTTGAGGTGGCGGCTTGAAGAGGTTGAAGTTCCTTGGGTGAAATAAGTCCGCTGTTGCTGATTAAAAGGGGAGCGGAAGCATGCCTATACTTGGCAGAGTGGCATGGCAGAAAAGTTGTAATGAAGAAGCGTTTACCAAAGGGTTATAGGCTTCCGGAAATGGACGAGCAAATAAGAAGTTACAGAACCGTCCACGAGCCGCAGCTGATGCACGAAGCGAAAAAGGCTGGAGTGCCAACGCCAACAATATTTCTGGTTGACGTGAAAAATTCCACAATCATAATGGAGTTCATTGAAGGCAAACAGTTAAAACAGTTGCTGAACGAGGTTTCCGAAAAGGATAGACTGCACTTATGCCGTAAAGTCGGCGAGTTAATTGGCAAACTCCACAAACATGGAATAGTTCACGGCGACCTAACAACCTCAAACATGATTCAAAACTCCGATGGAAAAATCTTCTTCGTAGACTTTGGACTAGGCGAAAAGACAAAGGAGCTTGAAGCCCGAGGCGTAGATTTACACTTGATGAAAAGGGCATTGCAAAGCACCCACTTCAAGTTTGCAGAGAAATGTTTCAAAAACGTGATTGAGGGATACTCAAGCGTTTTAGATGCTGAAACTGTGAAAAATGTTTTAGATAAAATAAGGGAAATAGAGAGGAGAGGCCGATATATAGCTGAAAGGAGAAGCGAGATGTGATAAAGACTGTTTGGTGTATAACCTTCTATGTTTCAGACTTAAAAAAGCGGCAAAATTCTATGGAGAAACTCTCGGCTTGGAAAAGAAATATGAGTATTCCAGCTATGTGGGTTTTGAATGCGGCGGAGTTGAGATAGGTTTAATCCCAAAACTTGGGGAAGGCGAGCATGTTGCCCCAAATTCGCCTTCAGTAGAGTTTCTAGTCGATGATGTGGAAAAGTTTTACAGCGAATTGAAAAGCAAGAACGTTAAGTTTGTTAAAGAGTTACACGATGAGCCTTGGGGCGGAAGACAAGCCACCTTCACAGACCCCGACGGCAACATTCTAGAAATTGTGCAAATCGATTGGGAAAAATACTTTAATATGTCTGCAAAAGGAGCACAAAGAAAACGTGAGCACAAATGAGTTCCCAATTAAAAGGCAAAGTCATATTCTTCGCCACAAACAACATCAACAAGTTCAATGAAGCCCGCAGAGTTTTAAGCCATTATAAAATAGCCGTAGGCATGTTAAGAGTAAAAACGCTGGAAATTCAAAGCGAAAGCCTAGAAGAAATCGCAAAAACCAGCGCCATCCACGCTCTCCAGCAGTGCCGCCTCCCAATCATCGTTGAGGATGCTGGCTTATTCGTAGAAGCGTTAAATGGGTTTCCTGGACCATACGCGTCATATGTTTACAAGACCATTGGAAACGAGGGTCTTTTAAAGCTTATGAAGGAAGCCCCTAACAGAAAAGCGAAGTTCCAATCTGTGGTTGCTTATTTCTCCCAAGAATTAGAATCTCCAGTATGCTTCAATGGCGAAGTTTTAGGAGAAATAACAGAAACAATTCGAAAAGGCTATTCGGGATTTGGGTTTGACCCCGTTTTCAAGCCTCTAAAAAGCGAAAAAACCTTTGCCGAAATGGACATCAATGAAAAGAACAAGTATTCACATAGGGCGAAGGCTTTCCAGAAATTTGCAAAATGGTATAAACAGTTTAGTTATAAGCAAATTATTTAAGTTAATCCACCTTCATAGTTTAGGGCTGAAACTTTAAATATCCGTCTATCCTCGCTCTTACAGAATCTGAAAGGGATAAAAATGCCAAAACAGGAAAAGGGAAAATCCCACTCAACAAGACCAGTGAGTAAACGCCCTCCAAGCTGGTGTAAATACCAACCTGAAGAAGTGGAGGCGCTGGTTATTAAATTGGCTAGGGAGGGGCACCCTCCAAGCCGGATAGGCACTATTTTGAGGGATCAGTACGCTATCCCGCTTGTTAAGCCCTTAACCGGAAAAACTATAACGCAGATTCTTCGGGAGGCTGGACTTGCGCCTTCAATACCTGAAGATCTTGGAAATTTACTTAAGGAGGCGGCGCGGCTTTCAGCTCATTTGGAGAAGCACAGGAGAGACTTGCATAATAAGAGGGCGTTACAGCTTGTTGAAGCAAAGATTCACAAGCTTGCAAGGTATTATAAACGTGAAGGGGTTTTGCCTCCCAATTGGAAGTATGAGCCAAAAATAGCCTCTATAACCTAAAATTTATGCTTTAACGTTTTAAATCCTTAAAAGCTGAACCGTTTTAAGTGGAAATTCTATAACATATTGTGATGGTGATGGCGTTAGACGAAAAACAAACTGCAAACTTCTTTGAAGGCGTTTCCAAAGCTGCCGAGACAGTTTTGGAGGCAGTTAGAGAAGACAGCCTCATCCATGTTTTTTCGCATTTGGACGCTGATGGCATTGCCGCCGCTGGGATTATCGGCAAAGCCTTGTATAGGCTTGATGCAAGGTTCCGCGTCAGAATAACCCAGTGGGTGGACGAGAAGCTTGTGGCTGAAATCCTTGAGGAAAAGCCTCAAATGGTGATTTTTACAGATTTGGGAAGCGACTACGCAAACTTGTTAAAGCAGAAAGCTTCAGAAATAGAAGTTGTTGTTTTAGACCATCATCAACTGGGCAGCGAACCAGCCGAAGATTTCCCATGTGTTAACCCACATCTTTACGGCATTGACGGAGCGCGAGATATCAGCAGTTCAGGCGTAGCCTATTTTTTGGCTAAGGCAATCGACAAAGTGAACATGGATTTGGCGCCTGTAGCCGTTGTTGGTGCACTTGGAGACCTCCAAGACAAATATGACCAGCGGATGCTTGGCGGCTTAAACGAAAAAATAGTTGAAGACGCGAAAACTCAAGGATTGCTAACTGTTGAGAAAGACTTGATATTCTTTGGAAGGGAAACCCGTCCAATCCACAAAACATTAGCGTCCACAACAAACCCCTTCATTCCTGGAATAAGCGGTGAAGAAGACAAAAGCCTAGCCTTCCTAGTCAGCCTCGACATAAAGCCGAAGCATGGCGACAAGTGGAGGGCTTTAAGAGACTTGACTGAAGAAGAGAAGAAAAGGCTTTGCTCAGCCCTTGCAGAGTACCTACTTTCAAAGGGACTGCGCTATGAGATTTCTAATCTTATAGGACATGTTTATACGTTGAACCTTGAAGAGCCTTGGACGCCGCTGAGGGATGGCAGAGAATTCGCTGTTCTGCTTAATGCAACTGGACGCATGGACAAGCCAAGCGTTGGTGTGGCGGTTTGCATGGGCGACAGAGGCTCAGCCCTTGATGAAGCCAACAAAATTCTTGAAGATTATAGGCGAACCATTAACAAGTATCTCGGCTGGATTATGGAAAAACCAGAAAGAATACGGGAGATGGAAAACATTTACGTTGTTTACGGTGAAGACTTCATAGACGACAAGGTGATAGGAGCCATCTCCTCCATTCTTTCAACTTCTCTTCCAAACCCAGAAAAACCCCTCATTGCATATGCCGATGTGAAAGAGGAAGGACTTGTGAAAGTGTCCGCCAGAACCATAGACGCTGTAACCTACAAGGGCGTCAATCTAGGAGAAATTATGCAAGCGGCAGCTGAAAAATGTCTTGGAAAAGGCGGAGGACACAACATAGCAGCCGGAGCACAAATTCCAACTGAAAACGTGGACACTTTCATAAAACTTGTTAACGAACTGGTTGGAAGACGGTTGGCAGGCGAAAAAGTTGGAAGCTGAAATCACGATATTTTACAATGATGCTAAAAGTGCGAAAGCCATTGCACAAGCAGTTTCACCAGACAACTTTAAGGCTCCTTCGGGTTTATACATCAAAACTGAAAAGAAAAACAACAGTGTTTGGACACACATAAAATGTAAAAGGGAGCTTCAAACCTTCATCGCCACAATTGACGATTTGCTCTTTTCCATCTCCACAGCAGAGAAAACCCTAAAAACAGCACGGAAAATTGAATAAGAACATATGCCCTTTTCTATAAAGCTAGAAGCGTTAATGGCTCGTTGATGAAAATGTTGGACATAAGGCTCATTAGAGAAAATCCCAAACTTGTTAGAGAGAACCTAAAAAGGAGAGGCGACCCTGAAAACCTGAAAATGTTGGATGAGCTAATAGAATGTGATAGGCTTTGGCGGCAACACTTGACAAGACTTAATGATTTGCGCCGTGAAAGAAACCGCATAACAACCGAAATTGCAACGGCAAAAAAGAGGGGCGAAGACATTGCAGCTATTCTTTCAAAGGCTAAAGCAGTTGACGAAGAAATCACGGCGATGGAGAAGCAAGTTGCCGAATACGAGGAGAAAGTGCGATATTATCTTATGATGCTTCCCAACCTCTTGCATGAGTCGGTTCCAATAGGCAAAGACGAGTTTGATAATGTTACGGTGAGGACTTGGGGGGAAATTCCAAAATTCAGCTTCCCACCTAAAGACCACATAGATTTGGGTTTAAGCCTAGACATAATGGACATTGAAAGGGCTGGAAAAATCGCCGGCGCCAGATTCTACTATCTTAAACGGGAAGGCGTCCTCTTGGATATGGCTTTGATGAACTTCGCCTTACAAGAGATGGTTAAGAGGGGTTATACGCCTATAGAGCCCCCTTTTCTCATGAGACGCAAACCCTACGAAGGCGTCATAGCCCTCAGCGATTTCGAAAACGACCTATACAAAATTGAGGGCGAAGACCTATACTTGATTGCCACTTCAGAACATCCAATGGCAGCCATGTATATGGATGAAGTTTTAAAGGCTGATGATTTGCCCATAAAGCTTGTCGGAGTAAGTGCAAACTTTAGGAAAGAAGCCGGAGCGCATGGCAAAGACACAAGGGGGATTTTCCGCACCCACCAATTCAACAAAATTGAACAGTTCGTTTTCTGCAAACCCGAAGATTCTTGGAAAATTCATGAAGAGCTTATAAGAAACGCAGAGGAGCTTGTGCAAAAGCTTGGCTTGCCCTACCGCGTTGTAAACGTCTGCACCGGCGACATTGGAAAAGTTGCCGCCAAAAAATATGACATCGAAGTTTGGATGCCCGCTCAAAACGCCTATAGAGAAATAATCTCCTGCAGCAATTGCACAGATTACCAAGCGAGGAGGCTTAACATCCGCTACCGAGAAAAAGAAGGCGAGCCGCCGAAGGGTTTTGTGCACACTTTAAACTCAACAGCCTTAGCCACTGGGCGAACCATTGTGGCTATATTGGAGAATTACCAGCAAGGAGACGGGTCGGTGATAATCCCGGAGGTTTTAAGAAAATACATGGGCGGCATGGAGAAAATTGAGCTGAAAAGGTAAAGCTTAATACCCTTTAATGAGACTCTTCTTCGCTGTTAAAATGGAGGGTGCAAGTGTCTACAAAAAAGGTGAGGGATAAGTGGCGTAGCAAGGCATGGTATACGGTAGTGGCTCCGCCATATTTTGGAAACGTAGAGCTTGGAGCAATTCCAGCGGACGAACAGGAAAAGCTTGTTGGAAGAGTCGTTGAAGCAACGCTTTATGAGATTACTGGAGATTTCGCCCATCAATACTTGAAAATCTACTTCCAAATCACAAGTGTGGAAGGGAAAACGGCGCGCACCATGTTTAAGGGACATGAATATTCAAGAGACTATTTGCGAAGTCTTGTGCGGAGGAGAACAACAAAAGTTGACGGCATATTCAACGTTACAACAAAAGACGGATACAGGCTTCGGGTCGCTGTTTGCGCCTTCACCCTTTCAAGAATTAAAACTTCACAAGAGCAGGCCATACGCAAGATTATGGCAAAAATAGTTGAGGAGAAAAGCAAAGTCTTAACCATGGACCAGTTCGTCCAAGAAATGGTTCTTGGAAAAATAGCTTCAGACGTTTACAACGAGGCGAAAAAAATTGTTCCACTACGCCATGCAGGCATCAGAAAATCAAAACTTTTGACGCAAGTTACGCAGCTGCAGGCGCCACTGCAAACCGTGGAGCAGTAGGATTTAGCCTTCAGCAATTTTTCCGCCATATTCATAGCCTTTTTCGAAAGCTGCTGAGTTCAATTTTTCAGTTCCTTTAGGCACGTTGGCTTTGATTGCCTCTTTAAGGGCTTTTTTGTCCACTATCTTTGTTATTGCTGCAAACGCGCCTAACATAACAACGTTTGCAACAATTCTTCTTCCAAGTTCCTCTGCCATTTTCGTGGCGGGCACTCGGAAGACTTTCACGTTTTCAAGTTTTTTCTCGTTGGGAATCATGTCTGGGTCGAGGATTATTATTCCGCCTTTTTTCACGCTTTCTGCGTATTCGTTGTAGGCGTGTTGGGACATCACCACTAAAACGTCTGGTTCGGTGACTTTTGGAAAATCTATTTCCCCATCTGAAATTACCACTTCAGACTTGCATGCTCCGCCTCTTGATTCCGGTCCATAAGACTGGGTTTGCACGGCGTGTTTTCCACTGTAAATACATGCCGCCATTGCCGTCATTATTCCAGATTTGATTATTCCCTGTCCGCCGAAACCTGCAAATCTTATTTCCACACGCATTATCTTCGCCTCTACTCTTTTGATTCTTTCAGGATTTGAGCCATCTTGTTGTGAAGCAGTTTTTCATAAGTCGGCTTTTCCACATCCACAAACTCTCCGATAACAATTTTTTCTGGAGTTATCTCCGCCTTCGCCGGGTCTGAAAAATTCTCTATTACAGAAGCCTTTCTAAACCATTCCATCATTTCAAGTCCCGTTCGCATCTTGTTGTGGCGTCCGAAGATTTCCGGGCAAGGCGATACAACTTCTATGAAGGAGAATCCTTCCCGTTGCAGCAGCTTTTTGATGGATATTGCCAGCATACGCACGTGAAGCGTTGTCCACCTAGCCACGTAAGTTGCGCCGGAAGCGGCTGCCAAATGAACTAGGTTGAAGGGATGCTCTATATTCCCATATGGGGTTGTTGTCGTTAAGGCTTCTAAGGGCGTGGTTGGTCCAACTTGGCCGCCTGTCATTCCATAGTTGAAGTTGTTGGCGCAAATCACCTTTATCCCAATGTTTCTTCTCGCCGCGTGGATGAAGTGGTTTCCCCCTATGGCGAAGAGGTCGCCGTCTCCGCTTATAACAACCACTTCCAACTCCGGTTTTGCAAGCTTCACCCCCGTTGCAAAAGCTATTGGTCGACCATGCGTGGTGTGAAATGAATCCACGTTCGTATATCCGGCTGCTCTTCCTATACAGCCTATTCCAGAAACCACCACAAGCTTATTCAAATCCATTTGCAACTCGTCCAGCGCATGAACAAAAGCATTTAGAATTATGCCGTTGCCGCAACCGGAACACCATATGTGCGGCATCATAGCAGCTCTCAAATACCTTGCAAAGGGATGCTCAACTGCCTCTGCCTCAGTCATTTGCTGTGCCTCCTTAAAGCTTCAAAAATTTCCATAGGCGTGTGGGGTTCTTCTCCCAATTTTGATAGGTGAAAAACAGATGTTTCCTTTGCAGCCCTTTCAACTTCCCGCACCATTTGTCCACAGTTCATCTCTGGCACGATTATGGCTTTTGCCCCTTCAGCGGCTTTGGCTATGTGCTTTTCTGGGAACGGCCAAAGAGTAACCAAACGGAGAAGCCCGGCTTTTATGCCGTTTTCCCTTGCTTTTCGCACTGCGCTAAGCGCTGCCCTTGCCACTATTCCATAGGCGACAACCACGATTTCGGCATCTTCCACCGTTGTCTCTTCAACGCGGACTATTTTTTCGGCGTTTTTCCTTATCTTATCGCAGAGCCTCTGCACAAGCTTTGTTTGAACTTCTGAACTTTGCGTTTGGGGATATCCATACTCGTCATGTGTCAAACCGGTGGCGTGGAAGCGATAGCCCTCGCCGAAACAAGCCATGGGCGGAACCAAATCATCGCCAGGCATAAATGGCAAATATTGTTCTGGCGGAGTGTTTGGCCTTTTTCGGTTTACTATTTTAATCTCTTCAGCTGGGGGTATGACCAGTTTCTCCCACATGTGGGCCACAACCTCATCAGCCATAACCATTGTTGGAACTCGATAGGTTTCAGCCAAGTTGAAAGCTTCTATGGTTAAGTCGAACATTTCTTGGACGGATGAGGGCGCCAAAGCTATAATTTCATAGTCGCCGTGGGAGCCCCATTTAGCCTGCATAACGTCCTGCTGTCCTGGAAGCGTAGGCTGCCCGGTGCTTGGTCCACCCCGCATCACGTCAACAATCACGCATGGAGCTTCAGTCATGGCAGCCAAACCGATGTTTTCCTGCATTAGGCTGAAGCCCGGTCCAGAAGTTGCAGTCATCGCTTTCAAACCCGCATAAGAGGCGCCTATAACGGCTGCCATGGAAGCGATTTCGTCTTCCATTTGAACGTAGACTCCACCTATTTTTGGCATTCTGGCGGCTATGTGTTCCGCTATTTCCGTTGCTGGTGTTATGGGGTATCCAGCGAAGAATCGGCATCCGGCTGCAATGGCGCCTTCTGCGCATGCAATGTCGCCGCTCATGAAGTGCACGCCTGATAAGACGGTTTTTTCTTTAGCCATTTAACATCCATCCTTGCATTGTTTTTCTTTAACAAAAATCGCGAAGTCTGGGCATACGGCTGTGCAGAAACTGCAGATTATGCATTCTTTCTCGTTAACAACCCTTGGTGGGTGAACTCCTCTGGCGTTGATTTCGTCGGATTCTTCTAAAACTTTTTTGGGGCAGTATTGTATGCAGAAGCCGCATCCCTTACACTGGTCTTTTATTATGTGGATTTCGGCTTTTGGCCTAACAGCCTTTTCAGCGTCGAGGGGGGTTCTCCAATGTCTCTCTGGCATTTAAGCGCCTCCAGTTTTTGTGAAAACCTTTTTTGCTAGCTCAATTTCTTCGCTTGTAACCTTCTCAATTATTTTTTGCATTTCATGGATTTTTGAAGCAAACCTCTCTCCTTCAGCGGCTGAAACCCACAACAGCTGAAGTCTCTCCTTATCTAATCCATTCTGTTCCATTTTTCTCCAGAGGCGTTCCACGCGTTTTTGTGTTTGGTAGTTGGCGTTTATGTAGTGGCAGTCTCCAGGGTGGCATCCTGCCACAAGAACGGCTGCAGCGCCTCTTGCGAATGCTCTTTCAACAAATTTTGGAGCCACACGTCCAGAGCACATGGTTCTTATTATTCTCACGTTTGAGGGATACTGCATTCTGCTAACTCCAGCAAAGTCCGCGCCAGCGTAGGCGCACCAGTTACAGCAAAAGGCAACTATTTTCTTGTCTGCGTCGTGCTCTGTTACAGCGTCTATTTGCGCCATAATCTGCTCGTCTGTAAAGTGGCTCTGTGTTAACGCGTCAGAGGGGCATTCAGCAGCGCATGTTCCACATCCACCGCATGCAGCTTCAACAATTTCAATGCGTTTAAGCTCCTTGTTTAAGGTTATCGCGTTGTAGGGGCAAACCTTTGTGCAGAGCCCGCAAGCTTTACACTTTTCCGCGTCAAAAATTGGCGTGATGGCTTCCACTGTAACTTTACCCTTCGCCATTAATATGCCAGCTCTGGCAGCAGCTGCACTTGCCTGGGTTACGCTGTCCTTTATGTCCTTTGGGGCTTCAGCGCATCCAGCAAAGAATATTCCACCAGTGGCTGCATCCACTGGTCTGAGTTTTGGATGGGCTTCCATGAAAAACCCATCTTGGGTTCTTGAAAGCGTTAGTAGCCGCTGGATTATTTCGCTGTCTTTTCGCGGTTCTAACCCTACGGAGAGAATTACCAAGTCAAAGTTCAGTTTGTAAGGCTCCTTCAGCAAGGTGTTTTCGCCTATCAGCCAAAGGTTGCGGGTTTTTGGGTCTTCGATTATTTCTGCGGGAAGCCCGCGGATGAATATGACGCCCTCGTTTTTGGCTCTCTTGTAAAGGTCTTCAAAGCCTTTCCCATAAGCGCGGATATCAACATAAAACACGTAAATTTCGGTTTCAGGCCAGTGCTCCTTTATAAGCAAGCTATCCTTTATCGTGTTCATACAGCACACATTGCTGCAATAGGTTCTTCCAGTCTTATTGGAGCGGGAACCTACACATTGAATAAAAGCCACCCGTTTCGGGATTTTGATGTCGCTGGGCCTTATTAATCGTCCACCAGAAGGGCCGCCAGCGTTGATTAGTCTTTCAAACTCCAGCGATGTGATTACGTTTAAGTATTTGCCGTAACCATAGTTTGGAAGCGTTGACGGGTCGAAAACCTCAGCGCCTGTTGCCACTATTATTGTGCCTACTTCCAGTTCTACGGTTTCCGGTTTCATTGTGAAGTCTATGGCTTGTCTTTCGCATGCTTTAATGCATTTGTCGCATACCATGATGCCGTCTTTGTTGAGGCATAGGTTCATGTCGATTATATAGGTGGATGGGACTGCTTGTGCAAAGGGCGTGTAAATGGCGTGTCTTAGGGCTAAACCAGCGTCAAACTCGTTTGGAGCTGTTATGGGGCAAACTTTTGAGCAGTCGCCGCATGCGGAGCAGTCTTCCTTGACATAGCGGGGTTTCTTTAAAACTTTAACATGGAAATTTCCAATATAGCCCTTAACATCGACGACTTCGCTGTTGGCTAACAATTCAATGTTTGGGTGATGTCCAACATCAGACATTTTAGGCGCAAGAATGCATATGGAGCAGTCCATTGTTGGAAAGGTTTTGTCTATCCGCGCCATCATCCCGCCGATGCTTGGCTGTTTCTCCACCAAATATACTTTGTAACCAGTGTCTGCAAGGTCTAATGCTGCTTGGATTCCAGCGACGCCTCCGCCGATGACCAGTGCTTTCCGAATTATTGGCACTTCAATTTCTTCGGCTGGCGTTAGCAAAGCCGCCTTTGCCACAGCCATTTTTACAAGGTCTTTAGCCTTTTCCGTTGCTGCTTCCCTATCATGGAGGTGAACCCAACTGCACTGCTCCCTTATGTTGGTCATTTCAAAAAGATACTTGTTTAACCCTGCCTCTTCACAAACCTTTCGAAACGTGGGTTCATGAAGCCGCGGAGTGCAGGAAGCCACAACCACACGGTTAAGCCTATTTTCCCTAATGTCATTCTTTATGAGTTCCTGCCCCTGGTCTGAGCATGTATAGCGATAATCCTTAGCCAAAACAACGTTTGGAAGGGATGCCGCAAACTTTGCCACATCTTCGCAGTCAACGGAGCCGGCGATGTTTAAGCCGCAGTGGCAAACATAAACTCCAATGCGGATTTCCTCTTTCGCCATATTCATCACCCAAGAAGCCTCAAGTAATATTCAATAGAGGCTGCTGCGATTTTTCCAGCCCTTACAGCCTCAATTATTGTTGCTGGTCCTGTGACGGCATCTCCTCCGGCGAAAACTCCTTT
This sequence comes from uncultured Candidatus Bathyarchaeia archaeon, assembly GCA_964501295.1. GTDB lineage: Archaea > Thermoproteota > Bathyarchaeia > Bathyarchaeales > Bathycorpusculaceae > JABFQN01. The sequence continues at coordinate 119,059 of CAZCSF010000003.1, forward strand.
TAGGGTTGTTTCCATGGTTAATGGGTTAACCCATATCGTGCCATCCTCGGTTAATTCTATTTCCTTCGGCAAAAACTGTAAGTTTGGGGCTTCACCTATTGCCAAAATCACCATGTCCGCCTCTTTCACAAATTCAGACCCCTCTATCGGAATTGGTTTTCTCCTTCCAGTCGCGTCTAATTCACCCAACTGCATGCGAACAAATTCGACAACTGAAACTTTCCCGTCTTTTCCTAAAATCCTCTTAGGCGAAGCCAAAAACTCAACTTTCACTCCCTCATCTTCTGCCTCTTTGACCTCCCATGGGTTTGCAGGCATCTCATCACCAGACCGCCTATATAATATGCTGGCTTCGTTTGCTCCAAGCCTTAAGGCGGTTCGTGCAGAGTCAACTGCAACGTTTCCACCGCCAATAACGACAACTTTTTTCCCTTTCACATTCGGCTTTTCGCCAGAATTAACCATCCACAAAAAGTCTAACGCGTGGAAAACACCGTCAAAGTTTGCGCCTTCAATTTTCAATTCCCGCCTCATATGAGCGCCCACACCAATAAAGATGGCTTTATACCCCTCATTCCATAAACTGTTAAAATCAAGGTCTCTGCCAACCGCAATTCCCGTCTTTATCTTTACGCCTAGTGCTTCCAAAGCTTTGATGTCTTTGTCCAAAAACTCTCTTGGAAGACGATATGAAGGCAGACATTTCCTCAACATTCCACCAGGTTCTGGAAGCGCTTCAAAAACCGTTACTTCGCATCTTTTCAAGGCTAACTCGTAGGCAACTGTAAGCCCAGCTGGACCAGAGCCTATGACGGCGACTTTTCCCTTAATGAATTCCCTTTTTTCCTTTTTTTCGGTTAAAAATTCTATTCGCAACTGTTCCGCCTCGTTCAAAACCGCATTTAGATCTAACCCCGCGCGTTCTGGATGAAAACATGTTAGGATGGCTACTAGGGGGAGGGGGGATGCCTTAACAAATTTTTTAACAGCATTTTTAAACGGCTGCGTGTATCCATGTTTAACTGCGAACCTTCGGGCGTGGAGGAAAATTTCAGGCAGTTTTAGGGCTTGGGGGCAACGCCTATAACAGCGGTAGCACCAAGCGCAGAGCCAAAGCTCATCAGAAGCCAAAGCCCTTTCAGTGTCTATGAAAAGTTTTTCCAGAAGGTTTCTTGGATTGTACGCTCTGTCTAACAGTTCAGCCATGGGGCAGCTTGCTGTGCATATGCCGCATTCGAAGCAAAACTTGAGCTTCTCGGCATCAACGCATTCTGCAAGAGCCTCTTTATATGTCATGGCTTTTATGGGGTTCAAGTTGTTGTCCAGCCATTCATATTATTGGGGACATCCCAAGATATAAGCTTTACAAATGTAAAGGTTTTTGGCGTGAGCCACCCCTCCTTCACCAAACGTATTTCTTTTATACACCGAACAATCACACTAAACCATAAACAAAGGGATGCAAATGGAGGAAGTTAAAGCAGTTTTATACGGGGTTGGCGCCGTAGGCAGCTTAATAGCCAAGGCTCTCCTAGAAAAGAAAGGCTTGAAAATAGTCGGCGCAGTTGATGTGGCAAAAGATAAGATTGGCAAGGATTTAGGTGAAGTTTTAGGCTTAAAGGGGAAACTTGGTGTACCAATCATCGAAGATGTTGACAAGCTGTTTTCAACTGCAAAAGCGGACATAGCCATCCATGCAACATCCTCCTACCTTAGAGACACCTATCCCCAAATAGCCTCCTTGGTGAAACATGGTGTGAACGTGATATCCACATGTGAAGAACTTTCATACCCATACCATTCGGAGCCTAAACTTGCAAAAGAACTGGACGCGCTGGCAAAAAAACACGATGTTACAGTTTTAGGCACTGGAATAAACCCTGGCTTTTTAATGGACACCCTTGTGATAACATTGACTGCAGTCTGCCAAAAGATAGAAAAAATTGAAGCAGTCCGAGTCATGAATGCTGCCACAAGGCGGTTGCCGTTCCAGAAGAAGATAGGCGCCGGACTAACCGTAGAAGAGTTCAAACAAAAAATCAAAAGTGGACAGATTACTGGACACGTGGGGCTTGAACAGTCCATAGCCATGATAGCAGACGCTCTGGCATGGAAGCTGGAAAAAATAAGGGCTGAACCCGTTGAGCCTTTAATAGCTAAAGAACCCGTGGAAAGCGAAGCCATAAAAGTTGAGGCTGGAAAAGTGGCGGGCTTAAGGCAAACGGCAAAAGGATTCATGGACAAAAAAGAAGTCATAGTTTTAGACTTTCAAGCCTATATCGGCGCAAAAGAAGAATACGACGCCATAACAATCACGGGCGTTCCAACAATCCGCCAGAAAATCCAACCATGCATTCATGGAGACATCGGCACAGTGGCAATGGTGGTTAACTCTATCCCAAAAGTGCTTAATGCACCAGCCGGTTTACTCACCATGAAGGATTTGCCAGTTCCTTCAGCTGCAACTGAGGACATGCGAAAATACGTTAATATCCTAAATGTGTGAGGGCAGTGAACCTTGAAGCCCAGAGTGGACATAAACTGCGATTTGGGTGAAAGCTACGGAGCCTTCAAAGTTGGAAACGACGAAAAAATAATGCCTTACATAACATCCGCCAACATTGCATGTGGCTTTCACGCTGGAGACCCCATAACAATAGCCCAAGCAATAGCCCTTGCAAAAAAACATGGGGTTGCTGTGGGTGCCCATCCAGGATACCCCGACCTCATGGGGTTCGGAAGAAGAGAAATGCAACTAACCCCTGAAGAGGCAAAAAGCTACGTTATTTATCAAGTTGGCGCTCTTCAAGGCTTTGCAAAAATCTACGGCGTATGCCTTCAACACGTGAAACCCCACGGTGCCATGTATAACAGGGCAGTGAAAGACGAGGAGCTTTCTGAGGCGATAGCTGAAGCCGTTAAAGAACTAGATCATAATTTAATAGTTTTTGCTCCACCAAAGTCTGTGATGGCTAAAATCGCTGCCGAAACTGGACTGCGGGTGGCTTACGAATTTTTCGCCGACAGAGCCTACAACCCAGATGGAAGCCTAGTTTCAAGAAAACATGCCGGTTCAATAATCAAAGAACCGAAAAAAGTTGTGGAAAGGGCTGTTCAAGCAGTTAAGGAAGGAACCGTGGAAGCCTTTAACGGTGAAGTTTTGGAACTGGGCAAGGTGCACACCATTTGCGTTCACGGCGACACACCAACAGCCGTGGAGCTTGCTGAAGCCTTAAGGAAGGAACTGGCTAAAGCGCATATTGAAGTTAAACCAGTAAGCCAATTCATCTAATTTTAGGATTTACTATGGAAACCTATGTTCACACGCCCACGCGTTACTTGCCCTTCGGCGACAGCGCCCTAATAGTTGAATTTGGCGACATAATTAACGTAGCTATTAACAGCAAAGTCATCGCTTTAAGCAAAACTATTGAAAAAGCAAGAATAAAGGGGGTTGAGGAGCTTGTTCCAACATATAGGTCGCTGCTCATCCGCTACAACCTCATGGAGACAACCCACCAACAATTGATTTCCTCCATTAAAAAAATTGAAAAAGCGTTAGAAGAAGCACCATTAGAAGCCAAAAAGGAAAGGATTGTAATTCCCGTTGTTTATGGCGGCGTCTACGGACCAGACTTGAGTTATGTAGCTGAATATCACGGGTTAACCGAGGAACAAGTAGTTAGACTGCATTCTGAAAGGGAATATAGGGTTTACATGATTGGTTTTGTCGCCGGTTTTCCTTATCTAGGCGATGTTCCAGACGAAATTGCAACACCACGCCTCGAAACCCCCCGCCTAAAAGTGCCAGCCGGCTCTGTTGGCATAGCAGAAAAACAGACGGGAATATACCCCTGCGAGGCTCCCGGAGGGTGGCGAATAATAGGCAGAACTCCCATCAAACTGTTTGACCCATTGTGGCAGCCGCCAGCCTTGCTGAAACCAGGAGACACTGTTAAGTTTAAGCCAATTTCAGAGGAAGAATTAAAAAAAATCGAGGAGCTTGCCAAAAAGGGAGCTTATAAACCGCAAATTGAGGAAAAGCAGAAATGAACGTGTTTCATGTTTTGAAGCCCGGATTTTTCACCACAGTGCAAGATTTAGGAAGATATGGCTACCTCAGATATGGAGTTCCCATCTCCGGCGCCATGGACACTTTTTCCATGGTTGCGGCAAACCTGCTGGTTGAAAACAATCCCAACGATGCATGCCTAGAAATAACCCTCATTGGACCAGAACTTCAGGCATTGGCAGACACGCAGATTGCCATAACTGGCGGAAACCTTTCGCCGAAAATTAATGGAGAGGCTGTCCTTATGTGGCAAACCTTAACTGTCCATAAGGGAGATGTGATTTCTTTCGGAAAAGTGGAGGATGGATGTAGAAGTTACCTTTCCATAAGAGGGGGAATAAACGCGCCTACAATTCTTGGAAGCAGGTCAACTTATGTGCGGGGAAAATTCGGTGGAATTGAGGGAAGATGGCTTAAGGCTGGAGACGTAATTGAAGGGTTTAACGTTCCTCCTGTTGAAACAGCGTATAAAATGCCGGAAAACCTTGTGCCCAGCTTCACCAACGATTTTAAAGTGCATGTGATTTTGGGACCTCAAGCCGACATGTTCACGGAAAAGGGCGTCGAAACCTTCCTTTCAAACCCCTACAAGGTTACTATAGAATCTGACCGCATGGGATACCGCCTTGAAGGTCCAACCATAGAGCATAAGAAGAAAGCTGAAATTGTTTCAGACGCCCTTTTGCCAGGGGCAATCCAAGTTCCCAAAGATGGAAAGCCAATTGTGATAATGAAGGATGCCCAAACAACTGGGGGATACCCAAAAATAGCAGTTGCAACAACCCCAGATTTAGATAGGCTTGGACAAGCCAAACCCAACGACACAGTGCTGTTTTCAGAGATAACGCTTGAAGACGCCTATAAAAGACTTTTAGAATACCGAAAAACCCTTTCCAGTCTAGCTGGAAAGCTGATTAAGGCTGTTTAACCTTAAAATACTCGGTTTTTACTACGTGTAAAGCGTGGTGCCGCAATGTCCAATGGGCATGTTCACGATAAAGGAGTCTTATCCCTTGAAAAGCTAATTGAAAAGGTGAAAGGCAATACGGCTTTTCAGAAAGTTGGAGCTTTAGCTATTTTTGTTGGCGTTGTCCGTGGGGAAACATCCAAGGGGGATAAGGTTCAGAAGTTGGAGGTTGAAGCTTATGAAGAGAAGGCTGAGGATGTGCTTTCAAAAATATGCCAAGACCTAAAAAATAGGGAAGGCATAATTGACGTTCAAATCCACCATTTCCTCGGCGAATTCAAAATTGGCGAAGACCTCGTATACGTTTTGGTTGCCGGTTCTCATAGGGAAAACGTTTTCCCTGTTTTGAGGGAGGCTGTTGAAAGATATAAAAAAGAGGCTCCGATTTTCAAAAAGGAGTATTTGATAACAAAAGAGGGCGAAGTTAAAGCCCACTGGGTTGCTGAGGATGAAAAAACATAGTTGGCTTTTGCAAAGTGTTATTAAGCATTCCGTTAAAGCTATGTTAAGGAGATGAAAGCTTGGAAAAGAAAAGCTACGCATGGTTTGAAAGGCGGCGGAGAACAAAAGCCCTTGACTTAGCTCAAGACCAGATAACAAAGGCGCTTGACACGGTAACGCTTCTCCATCAAGCCATGCAGAAAATGGTGGAAAACAATAGAAAAGAGGCTATGCAGCATATAGAGAACATTTTCAAGGTTGAAAAGGAAGTTGACAGACTGCGAACAGAGGTTTTTAAAGAACTCTCGAAGGGCGTAGCCCTATTCGCAGAATACCGCGAAGACTTGATGCACCTTGTGAAAAGACTTGACACGCTTGCCGACCATGTTAAGGATGCTGCGAGATGCATCAAAATGCTGGAAGGAGCAAAAATTCCAAAGGAGTTATGGGAAAACACTGCCAACACGACAGCTTATCTCGTAGACTGCGCCCACGCCTTGAGGGGAAGCATTGAAAAAATAGCAGTGGACTCCTCAGCAGCCATAGGCGGAGCGAAAAAGGTGGAGGAAATCGAAAAGAAAATAGATGATGAGTACCTAAAAACTAAGGCTTTGTTTATTAAATATGCAAAGGAAATGGATAGTGGCTCAATGGTTATCTTCGACGATTTGGTGGAGTTTATTGAACACGCCGCTGACATGTGTGCTGACACAGCCGACTACATAGTGATACTTGCAAGCAGAGAATAACCCACCACTCTACTGGCTAGGCTTGGACAAGACTTTTCCAAGAGCGAAAGACAAAACCAGAACAAGGAGCATTCCGCAGAAGCCTGCAAACAAATTTGACATATAAGGGTTATCAACGGTTGGCAGCATGTAATCCGGCATTAATCCTTCCCAAAAAGGTTTGGTTTCTTCAACGCCAAGGGTTTCAGCCACTGTTTCCAGTCCATCGGGGTAAGTTGAGGCGAAAGGCACCAAAACTGCAAAACCAGCCATTATCAAAATTAAAGCTTTAACATATCCTTTCAAACGGCACCCCTCTTAAGAAAAGCTAAACCGTTAAGGATTGCTGGCTGCAACTTATAAAGCTGCATCGCAAAAGTTGTTGTTATTGCCGCTTCGCAGAATCCAATTATGACATGCCAGAACAGCATGGCTGGAAGGGTGACGGCTATTCCGCCAGCCTGTGAAAACATTGGAGACACGCCTATCTGCAAACCGCATGATAAAGCTCCCAAAACAACAGAAAGCCAAGAAGCCGCAAAAACCCCTATGGTAAAACGGCTGCCCTTATCAGATTTTCCCGCAATCAGCCTAACTATGAAAAAGCTTAACCCCCCTATTACAGCCATGTTAAACACGTTGGCTCCTAGGGCAGAGATTCCGCCATCTGCAAAAAACAGCGCCTGCATAAGCAAAACAATAGTCATGCTGAGAATCGCCGCATAGGGTCCCAAAACCACAGAGAGAAAAGCGCCGCCGACCAAGTGCCCACTAGTCCCATAGGCTATTGGAAAATTAATCATCTGAGCCACAAAGACAAAGGCGCTTGAAACAGCTAATAAAGAAGCAAAAGACTTCGGATAAGCAGCCTTAGCCTTCTTCCAAGACCAAAAAAGGAACACTGCCGACACAACGCTCATCAAAATGGAAACTTCATGGCTTAAGTAGCCATCCGGTATGTGCACTTCAAACCCTCGTAATACTTTTTAATAAAAAAGTATTACCTAATAAACTTTACTAACAAAACCCAAGTCCAACTATGGAAGAATGGTGGGGCTGCCCGGATTTGAACCGGGGTCTAGAGAGCCCAAGTCTCCAAGCCTAGACCAAGCTAGCCGACAGCCCCTTTTGGAGTAAAATTTCGAAAAGAGGGTTTAAAATGTTTCTCTGCTTAAAGAACATGTTGAAGCCTGTTTTTCAATAGCGTTTTCTGACGGAACATTGGAGGACTTTTGGACAGACTAGACATTCGTCTGGGATGGGCATGTCCTTTGGAATAGTGTTTAGGAAGCCGAAGTAGTAGGCGCATTTCGCTGGTGAATCAAAAACCTTAGGATAATCCGTCGTTTTAACACTTACGATTTTCATGTCTTCTACGACAATGTCTATTTTCGACATGCAGTAAGGGCAAGCATAATAAGTTTGCCTCGGTATCGTGGAATTGTCCGTCAAAACCGCAGGCTTCTCAAAAGATTTCCCGCATCCCCTGTAGGGACATTTAAGTTTTTCTTCATGGTGATGATGAAAGTGCAGAGGGGGAGACATGTTTTTCCCCTTTTTAAACGGTATCTCCGATATGAATCGGTAATATTAATACTTAATAAACATTTCTGTCCACCCGCACAACAAAAATACAAAACCAAACAGGATTAAGCCTCGGCCGGGCTTCGATCCCGGGACCTGCGGCTTACGAGGCCGCTGCTCTACCAGGCTGAGCCACCGAGGCAAGCGCTTTCGCTTACGAAGAGACGAAACGGGTTTTATAAGGATGTGGCTTTTTATCATCAGTTTTAAAAGATTCTGCATATATTTTAATGTTGAAGGGAAATTGATGGATGTTGAGTTACTGTCTCCTTGTAGGTTTAATGCGGTTGGGGTGCTGTTTACCGAAGGGATAAATGTTTGGGATGCGCAAAAGAAAGTGTCAGGGCTGAGATGGAAGGCGAAGTTTTCTGCGATATTTACCTTTGCGCTAAAGAGAAGAAGCGGAACACATGTTTCCGAGGGTTTATTAAAGGGGTGATGAAAAACTGTGAGAAAATTGATGAAGGAAAACTCCGATTTTATGGGTGAACGCAAAATAATCGAGATTTTGCAAAGCCGCTTTGATATTATGCCAGAAATGCCTATACCCTTCGGCGATGACATTTCAGCTTATGAAATTGGAGACGGCAAACTTGCAGTTTTGAAAACGGACATGCTTGTGGATAAAACAGATGTTCCGCCAAAAATGAGTCTTTGGCAAGCAGCCCGCAAGGCTGTTGTCATGAACGTCAGCGATTTTGCAGCAAAAGGCGTTAAACCATTAGCAATCCTTGCATCCCTTGGACTGCCGAGAAAACTGACAGAAAGGGATGTAGAAGAGATTGGAAGTGGGTTAAATGCTGGAGCCCGTGAATATGGCGCCTACATTGTTGGCGGGGACACCAACGAGGCTTCAGACTTTGTGATAAGCCTTTCAGTTTTTGGTATAGCTGAAAAAGGCGTTTTGATGTTGCGGAGTGGAGCTAAACCCGGCGACCTGGTGGCTGTCACTGGACTTTTTGGGAAAACTTCTGCTGGGCTGAAGCTTCTTCTTGAAAGGCTTAAAGCGCCCAAGGATATCTGCGATTCTCTTTTTGAGGCTGTTTACATGCCTAAGGCTAGGCTGAAAGAGGGGTTAGCCCTAGCCGCTTCAAAGGCGGTTTCATCCGCCATAGATTCAAGTGATGGTTTAGCGTGGAGTCTTTATGAAATTTCAAAGGCAAGCGGTGTAGGCTTCTTAATAGACAGTGTTCCAGTGGCTGCTGAAGCAGCAAAGTTTGCTGAAATGAATGGCCTAGACCCCTTTGAATTAGCCTTTTACGGCGGCGAGGAATACGAACTTATTTTAACTGTAAAACTTAAGCTTTGGAGCAAAGCAGAGAAAGCCGTTAAAGGCGTCGGCGGCAACCTCATTAAGATAGGGAGGGTTACGGCTGAAAAACGGGTTCTCTTAGAAACGGAAGGAGAAAGGCGCGTTATAGAACCAAAAGGCTGGGAGCATTTCCGAAGGCACTGAAATGGACGCTAAGCCTATACATCCAACTGTTCGGGAATCCATATTTTACGAAAAGCTTAGGGAAGATGGGGTCAAGTGCACCTTATGCGAAAGAAGATGTGAAATTGCAGAGGGTCAAACTGGATTCTGCAAAACTAGACGGAATTTTGGTGGTAGACTTTACACGCTTGTTTATGGCGACATAAGCACTGTTGAAAGCCGTCCCATAGAGATAAAACCCTTCTTCCACTACTGGCCGGGCTCCACAGCCCTAACCTTTTCCACATGGTCCTGCAACTTCAGCTGTGTGTGGTGTCAAAATTTTCATCTTTCAAAAACTGCTCCAGAGCCGGCTAAAGCGGCTTATTATCCGCCAGAGAAAGTTGTTAGACTTGCCCTTAAAAGCGGAGATGCTGGTTTATGCGCGAGTTTTCAGGAACCCACGCTTTTGACAGACTGGGCGGTTGACGCGTTCAGCATCGGCAAGCGCATGGGAATAAAATACTGCTGTTACGTGTCGAATGGTTACATGACCCTTGAAGCCTTAAAGGCGCTCCACGAGGCTGGGTTGGATGGGCTTAAGATGGATGTTAAAGGCAACTGTGCGACCTATAGGCAATATTGTGGGGGCGCTGACGTGGAAAAGGTTTGGAGAAACGCTAAAGAAGCCAAGCGCATGGGAATACACGTTGAGATTGTGAATTTGGTTGTCACCGGTGTCAACGACGATGAAAACACGCTGAAATGGGTTATCGAAAAACACTTAGAGAATGTGGGACCAGAAACTCCGCTGCATTTTACGCGGTATTTTCCAGCCTACAAGTTCCACAATCCGCCAACAAAAATTGAAACTTTGGAGAAGGCTTATGAAATGGCTAAGAAGGCTGGGGTTTTATATCCTTACATTGGGAATGTGGCGGGTCACAAGTATGAGAACACCTACTGCCCCAACTGTGGAGAAGTGCTCATTAAAAGATATGGATATTCTGTTTTGAAATACGCTGTTGCCGATGATAAGAAATGTCCAAGATGCCGAACCGAAATTCCAGTGACTGGGGAATATTTGGGCATTTAAACTTTCACTTTTTAAGTTCTTTTCTTTTCAGCGTCTCCCTAAGTCTAAAGTATGTTGCTGCGCCTATCCCTCTTCCTATAGCCGAAACCATGTAAACTATTTGTAAGCCTAAAACCAGCCCGTAAGTGCTGATAGTGAAGTCGGATAGATATCCGCCTATCAGAGAGCCGAAGAAAGTCACCACTCCTATTAATAGGTTATAAAATGCTGTGAAACTTCCGCGGTGCGTTTCTGGAGAAACGTCCAACAAGTATGTTGTTGCGCATGCTTGTTCGAAGGCTGCAACGATGCCCCAGAAGGCTCCAACGGCTATTATGATGTATATGTTTGGTGAGAAAGCATAGACTAGGGGAACAGAAACATAGCCGAATCTAAAGAAAATCAGCAGTGGTTTTCTGCCAACAGTGTCCGTGAGCCTTCCAGCCCATCCAATAAAAATTATCGTAAAAACTCCTTGAACAACCGAAAGCAAAGCTATCTCAAGCATTGAAGCCCCTAAAACCTTAACCTGCGTTATTGCAAAAAGCGGCCAAGAAATTGACATGAAAAAATTGAAGACTGCACTTGCACTGCAATATTTTAAAAAGTCTGGAGATTTTTCCGCGAGTTTTACGACGTCAAGTAGGTCGGCGATAAATGGTTTTTTCACTTTGGCGTTTCCGTTTTTCTCTTTAACTTTAACCATCACGATGGAGGATACGAGTCCGCAAAGTGTTGCAATGGCAACTGGGATTAGAAGCTGTTCCCGCACTGTTCCGCCGACGCTCGCCATTATAATTCCTGAAGCCAAAGTTGCTGTTAGGCTGCCTATGGAAGCCCATAAATTGATTGCGGCGTTAACTCTTCCAAGGCTTGATGAAGAAACCAAATCGCCAATCAACGCAGTCCAGGCTGGAACCGCCATTGAACCCAAAAGCGCTTGTAAGGCAACCAGCACCACAAGCTGGCTTGCAGACCTTAAAAATAACAGTGGAACCCAAAGCGAAGCAACAATCAAACCGCCTAAAACAATGAAGGGAACCCTTCGCCCAAGTCTGTCGCTTAGTCTTCCCCAGAGAACTTGCATAACATTATTTGAAATGTTGCTCACTGACTGAAGCCAACCCATCTCAGACGAAGAGGCGCCCAAACCTTTAACGGCGCATGGTCCAACAAAAGGGTTTATCATGCTTGTTCCAAAGGCGTTCGCTACTGAACGAACGTAGACAACCTTTAACTCCTTTTCATTTTCGTTTTGCTTGTCGCCCTTTTCGGTCATGTTCTCGCTTCTGTCCCTTTAGAATTCTACATCATGCCTCAATGGAAGCTTAAAAACTAAACGGTCAAAGCAAAAGCTTTCTATTCGCCAACCTTTAAAGCACACTTTTCAAATTTGACAATCTATGTTGAAATTTCAACTTTTTAAAGGAAAATTTATATGAAGGAATCTTTGATTTAATTTCAATCTCGTTTCAAAAGTTGAAATTTTGGGCGAGAGGCTACTTTCTTGCAGATTTCCTTTTGCTTTTACGTGTACCTTTTTTGACAACGGTAACTGTTGGCTCGTTTAAATTTCGAATTTGAGCGTTTGGGTATAGGCGTTCAATGTCTCTCCTTATTTTGGCTGAGTCCACTTCCCCATAGGTTTTAACGTCAACTATTGGGTTGCCATCCTCGTCATAGCTTAGGGAGACAGCGTACCCAGAGCCTATCTCAATTTTCGCTGGTTCTAAAACGAATCCCCAATCTTCTGGAAGACTTAATTCGGCGGGACTTGTGGTTTCCCGTTTATGCTTTCTCTCAGACATTAAACCACCGCTTAAAGAAAGGCAAATGGAGATTTAAAGGGTTGCTATTCAAAAATAAGGATTGTTTTTACAGTTTAGAAACTAATGAACCAGCAGTTTTTCCTCATGTTTCCTCAAGTATTCGGCGGCTTCGCTGACGTCCATGAAGAGGTCGTCTACCCGTTGCACGTCCTCCACTGTGACTTTGTCTCTGTTGGAGGATTTCGCGTTTTGAGCCGCTAGGCTTAAGAGTTGAACAGCATACCTCATGGAGCTTTTGGCTCCAACTTCTGCAAGCTTTTCAAGGGCATCCTTATCCAGTTTAATCTTCTCTTCCACAGCGCGGATTTTGAGAATTTCCTTAATGCTTTCCGTATCGTAGGGTTGTGTGGCAATTATAACCGAACGGTCTATTAGGTCCACTGGAAAGCCTAACGGGCTCTTTATGTCTGTTCCACGGATTCTAGCCACACCACGGTTTGTCGCCAAAATTATTATGGGAACAAGCTCGCTTTCCATGGCTCTTCCAAGAAAGCTAAATGCTTCCAAGTCTAAGAGGTGCGCGTCGTCTACGAAAAGCACGCCGGGGTGGATGAAGGCTTTTCCGCTGTCCACCCACTCTTTGACTTGTTGGTCAACAGCCATTCGCACTTCAGTGTCTATCTCTTTAGATTCGGAGCCGCCGAAAAACAGGGAGAAAAACCCACCAGAGCGTTGCCTCGCATTAAGCTCGTCTAAATCCGCCAGCGTAAGCATGTAAACAAACTCCTTCTCTTTTAAAACCTTGCCGTTGGGGCGGGGAACCTTCCTCCGCGTGTCAACGTCGTAGGTTTTACCCTTCTGGCTTTCCAAGCAGAGTCCAAGGTTAACCACTCTGCCTGTTTCAGCATCTATTTGGATAACGCTGCCTTCAGATATGCCCTCAGCAATTATTTGCTGGGCTATTGATGCTCCAGCCTCTATGGTTTTCTCCTCTTCTTTTGTCTTTAGCGTTAACCTAACGCTTTCAGGAACCTTCTGATAAGGATTGTAGGGATGCGGCGCCGTTCTAATGTCAACTAAAGCAACTTCGCCTTCGTACACCTTTCGCATTTCATGGATTTCAACACCTATACATTTTCTTATGGCTTCAATAAGCACCTCAGTTTTCTTCCGCTCAGTACTATAGATTTCGCTGCCGCTCATTTGAATAAAAGGAACATTTTCACCCAACTCCTTCGAAACAGCCACAGCAATGGCGGTTTTTCCAGTGCCCGGCGGACCAGCCAAAATTATGCATTTTCCACTCAGTTTCCCTTCTTTAATCATTTTAACAACCAAGCCTGCAGCTTCCCTCGCCTTTTCCTGTCCCACCATGCCATCCTTTATTTTCACAGCCTTGAGGCTTTCATCTAAGCCTAAACCCTTAATGTGGGTGTGGGCGCCTATCCTTTCAAACTTTGACACTGGAGTGGTTGGCAACTCCCGAATAGCTGCCATTTTATGCTTTCACCTCCAATGTCCCAACTTAAAACCGTAAATCCAATAACAGATTTTAAACCAGAAATCACAAAGATAAAAATTTAGCGCTTATTTTTAGGCTTTTCCTCGCTTTTCTCGCGTTATAAAATTGCAAAATGAAACGGTTAAATATCCCTCATATGGATAAACATGTAAAGGATGGATAGAGAAAATCTCCTTCAACTGGTATTTAAAGCTGAAGCTCCTCCGCCAAGCGTGCAGCCTCCGCAACTGCCGGAACCCGTTCCCCCTGAAAAGCCTTATGAAAGAAGATTCTCTTTTTTCCAAAGACTGTTGAAGGTTTTGTTTTCACCTTCTGAAGGCATGAAGGACATTGCTTTAACGCCTAGTTTTGGCGAAGTTTTCATCATTATTCTCTTTGAAATTATAGTTACGGTGGTCGCTGGCATGAGCTTAATCTTCATGAAAATCCAATTTGTTGGCTCATTGCCGCCTGGTTTCTGGAGCTTTTTCTGGGGAATTATGGCTTTTGCCATTGCCATCGCGGGTGTTGGGGTTTTCGGCTTTATGGTTGCTCGTTGGCTGATAAAATCCTTAATTGTCAAAGCGGCTTGTGACCGCGGCAGCGGCTGGGATTTCAAAACAGCAGCTTCTGTTACTGGATACGCGTATCTGGCTGACGTGGTCACTGGTCTGCTTGGACTTGCAGCTTTATGGTTTTTGTTTCCCTCAATTGTTATTGACGTTACAAATCTTGAAGCGGCAAGACAAGCCATCGCTGCTTTTCAATCCCAAGTTGGTTGGACTAGGTTTTTGTATTCTCTGCCCATTTATTTTCTTGGGATTGTTTGGAAGTCTTACCTTGGAAGTTTAGGAATAAAGTTTGGAACCAAGGAGAAGTGCTCGCTGGCTTTTGGCTTCGCAGTCTTTCTCTGTCTGAGTTCAATAGGCATTATAATAAGCCTCATAGTGTCTTATTTTTATCAGCCCCTCCCACCGTAAGCTCAGCCCTTTCCCTTCGGTCCAATATGTAATTCAAAACTGTTATGCATGTAGCCGCTAAATAAGGCTCCTTTCCAAGAGAAACTTTTTGCCCATAACGCATCGCATAAGCCTCAACCTTTTTAGGCAAACCCACATGGTCTCCCAAAACAAAAACCGGATTTTCTCCAATCTCCATTTCAAAAACGTCTCGTCCACCTTCTTCAAGAACATATATTGGGGCTTGTTCCGCTTTTGCCTTCACTAAAGCCTCAAAGCTTGTTTTTGAAAGACTTATTCCTGGATGAGGTTTGCCAGACAAAACCTTCTTAAATATTTGAGTCCAAGTGTCCACATCCGTCCTAACATCATGCAACGTTAAACCTTCAATTTTCAAGTGTAACGGCGGAGAAGGCGGACCATTCAGTATGGCGTGGAAAACAACTTCCTTACGTATAGCATGGGAGAGGAAAAGGCTAGCCACAGCACATTCATAAACTATATCCAAACGTCCAGCATCATGCAAATTGCCCCACCTAGCATCGGTGCGCCCCAAGCGAGAATACAAAACGAACTCCCGCATCATAATTCCCTATACCATTGTATATTCGGTGGAAATTATTGTTTATCCCAACCTGTTAACATCAAAACAGAAAACCTGGAGGGGTAGGCTACTATTGGCTTTTTCCACAGCCAAACCAACATAAAAACCTTAAAAGCCTCGGGCGGGCTTCGGTCCCGCGACCTACGGCTTACAAGGCCGTTGCTCTACCAGGCTGAGCTACCGAGGCACTCTCATCCATGCACGCTATCATAGGCATATTCCAGAACAAAAATAAAAACGTTATACGAAGCACAGAAGCTTATTAAAAACCTTTATTACATGCGACGCAACCCTTATATGTGCGAAACCCGTTTCAGAAATATTTTGGCTACATTACGTTAAGCCATTAAGCTAGATGCAGCTCCCATCGCAATCGATGCGGAGCAAAGGGCGAATGAGCCCAAAAGCTCATAATGAAGCCACGCATAGGCAAACCACAACAACAAGAGGGTTCACCATAGACGCCAAACAGACACCGCCAAAGGCCCGACATGCCATGCCGTCTGGAGGATGGCTCGGCTTGAGCGCCGAAGAAGGGCGCGGCCAGCCGCGATAGAGCCCCGGGTAAGCGTATGCAGCTTTAGAACCGGGGATTCCCCAATGGGACCTCCTACTGCAGATTCCTTCGGGAGTCTGCAGTGCTCCCGGCAGGGAGCGGGAACCCCCCGAACGGAAGCATCTTAGTAGGGGGAGGAAAAGAAACCAAAACGGGATTCCCTAAGTAGCAGCGAGCGAAAGGGGAAGAGTCCAAACCAAATCCCACGGGGATAACCCATGGGAGATGTAGGGTTATGGGCCCGGCTCCTCCTCGCCGGCTAAGCCAAAGTGGCCTGGAAAGGCCCGCCATAGAGGGTGAAAGCCCCGTAGGCGTAAACCGGAAGGAGCTGTGCCGGTGTCCCAGAGTACCGTACCCTGGTTTGGGTGCGGAAAGTTGGGAGTCACCAACTTCCAAGACTAAATACGTCTCAAGACCGATAGTGCACTAGTACGGTGACGGAAAGCTGAAAAGTACCCCGGGAGGGGGGTGAAAAGCGCCTGAAACCAGACGGTTACAGACGTGTGCAGCCCGGAAGGGTAGATCCCTCCCAAAGGAAACCGTCGTGAGGCGGGAGTACGAGGGAGGGGGACCAGGGTTGCACGTTCCGTCTAGAAACACGGGCCGGGGAGTTCACGACTGTGGCAAGCTTAAGGGTTTTCAAGCCCGTAGGCGCAGGGAAACCGACATGCGCGCAATTAGGCGTAAGCCTAGCGAGGCGCGGAGTCTGAAAGGGCTCGGAGTCACAGCCGTGAAGCTAGAAACCGGGCGATCTAGCCCTGGGCAGGGCGAAGCCAGGCGAAAGCCTGGTGGAGGCTCGAAAGGGTGCTGACGTGCAATTCGTTCCCCAGACCTGGGGCTAGGGGCTAAAGACCAATCTAGCCCGGTGATAGCTAGTTCCCTCCGAAGTGGGTCGCAGCCCAGTCCCAGGCGAGGCGGCCGGTGGGGTAGAGCACTGATTGGAAAGCAAAGGGGTCGAAAGGCTCCACTTTCCTTTCAAACTCCGAATCCATCAGCGCCGCAGACCCTGGGAGACGGGTTACGGGGGGTAAGCTCCCGGACCGAGAGGGGGACAACCCAGACTGAGGTTAAGGCCCCAAAGTGCTGGCTAAACGTCAAACCGAAAGGCGTCATAAGCCTCAGACAGCGGGGAGGTAGGCTTAGAAGCAGCCATCCTTTAAAGAAAGCGTAACAGCTCACCCGCCGAGGCTTATGGCCCTGAAAATGGACGGGACTAAGCCAGCCGCCGATACCTCAGGGCGCAACTTCGCGTTGCGTCGGTAGGAGGGCGTCCTGGCTGGGCAGAAGCTGGGCCGTGAGGTCCAGTGGACCGGTCAGGAGTGCAGATCCCGGCGGTAGTAACAGCAAAGAGGGGTGAGAATCCCCTCCGCCGAAGGGGCCAGGGTTCCCCGGCAACGGTCGTCAGCCGGGGGTAAGCCGGTCCTAAGGCATGGCCTAACCGACCATGCCGAAAGGGAAGCCGGTTAAAATTCCGGCGCCACGGAAGTACAACTGCGGCGACGCAAGCCCAACGCCTGACGCTTCGGGGTAGGCTGAGCAAGGCTGTCGCCTTGTTTAACCGTATAAGCCTGGGGAGTGCCGTAATGGCGAGAACCAGGCGAAGGCGGGAATAGCCGCCCGTTTTAGGGCGGTTTAGCTGATCCCTGGAGCCAGTGAAAAGGGCGTTGGGAAGGATCCTCCGTGACCGTACCTAGAACCGACACAGGTGCCCCTAGGCGAGAAACCTAAGGCGTGTCGGGGATAAGCCAGGGCGAGGGAACTCGGCAAATTAGCCCCGTACCTTCGGTATAAGGGGTGCCTGCCGTCTTGGCCTTGTGCCGGGACAGCAGGTCGCAGTGGCAAGGGGGTCCCGACTGTTTAATAAAAACACAGGAAGCCGCAAGCCCGAAAGGGTGTGAACGGCTTCTGAATCCTGGCCAGTACAGGTACCTGAAACCCGGGTTCAACCGGGCTAAGGGCCTGCAAACGCCGGGAGTAACTCTGACTCTCGAGTTAGGGAGTCGTTAAACTCGGCTATATGCGGGGAAAGGGTAGGCTCAACTCCCCGAGTAGGGAAAAGTGGTTGAGTCTGTGATCCTGATCCGCAGGGAACCACCCTCAAAGAGACATAAGGCTTAATTACCATGGGCAAGGTCTACAGTTTTGGTGGGGCTGTTGCTATACGAATTTTCTGATCTGATGGATCCGAAAAAGCTGCCAAGGCGACGGAAATATTTACACTATTATATCGTAGGCTTTGTTGATGGCGAAGGATGCTTTTCGGTGTCCATTAAAAGGCAGGATGACACCAGATTCGGATGGGTTATCGACCCAGTGTTTCACATCGCACAGAGCAAAGAACACGGCGCTGTGTTAGAGATAATCAAGAGGGTTTTCAATTGTGGTCGCATAATACCAAAGCCTGGACAGGAGGACGCTGTGCTTCAATATATTGTTGATTCACGGCGGCACCTAACCGAAGCAATAATCCCCTTCTTTAACAAGCATAAACCCATCGTCAAACAAAGAGACTTTGAGGCCTTCAAAGAAATTGTCCAAAGCCTTGAGAAAGGAGAGCACCGCAGCCTCAAAAGTTTCATAAAACTACTTGAGAAAGCATATGCGATGTCCAGCGACAGAAAATACCCATTGGATGAAGTTATATCTCAGATTAAAAAGAGGGTGGGCGCCTCAGAGACCATACGCCGGGCACCGCCACGCGGCGGTGAAGATATGGTCCAACACCAATAGTTGGTGTTGCTCAAGGTAGCCAAATGCCTTGTCGGGTAAGTTCCGACGTGCATGAATGGATCAACGA
>CAZCSF010000004.1:0-125740 GCA_964501295.1 uncultured Candidatus Bathyarchaeia archaeon
AGAGGATGTATATAAATGTTAGGATAGGAAAAATCGGGCCCGTAGCTCAGTAAGGTAGAGCGGCGGACCAGACCGCTGCACGGGATGGGTTGAGGCTCTTAACCCGTAGGTCCCGGGTTCAATTCCCGGCGGGCCCGCCAAAACTAAAGAATAGCTTGTGGAAGATGTTATTTAGTTAGGGTAAAATGGTTATTTTGAAAAATACGGTGGTTTACATGTTTGAAGAATTTTAGGGTGGTGGGGTTAGCTGGAATGTTGTTGGATCCATGGGGGAATAATACCAAAGGATTGTTTCATTTGGGCTTACTATGTATTTGTCGCATGCTGAGCCTCCGTGGGCCCATCCGTAATCTGTCCATGCCCACCAACCCCAGTATTTATTTTCGGTTAAGGATTCTTCTAGGCCGTTGATGGCGTTTATGTATAAGCCCATGGCGCCGT
Organism: uncultured Candidatus Bathyarchaeia archaeon; assembly: GCA_964501295.1. Lineage (GTDB taxonomy): Archaea > Thermoproteota > Bathyarchaeia > Bathyarchaeales > Bathycorpusculaceae > JABFQN01. The sequence continues at coordinate 442 of CAZCSF010000004.1, forward strand.
AAGATGTGCTTTCAACTTGCCATCCAGCCTCTAACATGGCATCGTATAGGGTTAAACCCTTTGTTTCGTTGAACCATATTCGGGTGCCGTTTCCATAATCAACGCCAAGATTTATTAAAACGGTGGCTCTGCCAAGTCTTGCTATGAGGTCGCTGTATTGATAATAGTAATAGCCAAAGGCAATGGAAGCAGCTATTGCCCAGCATAGAACACCCACAGCGGCTAAAGCCCACTTATTTTTTAAAAACGCCAAACCTCTCACCTCCTATAAATTTTTCCAGCATGATGACGAGGGGAACAGAACATGTTCCGAAAAGAACCGTGTTACTTAACTCGTGAACCAACGCGAAGGGCACACCCGTTATTAGGGCTATGCCTATAGGGATGTTGAAAGCCCATGCCTAAGCAACATTTGTAACTACATCATAAAAAAGCGTCAGAAAAAACCCTGATGCTCCAAACAGAAAACTTAGCCCGACGCTGCCACTGTAAAAGCTTGTGGAAGCTGTTTTCTTTCCTAAGATGCCTCCGCCAAAACCATAGATTGCCTCTGAAAACATGGTTGCAAGCCATACTTGAAAAACAAAGCCATAAGGGTTTAAAACTCCATAAATAAGCCATACAAGAATTCCTATAGATGCACCTACCAACGGACCGAAAACAAATCCGCTAATGAAAACGAAAAAGTCCATAGCCTTAAAGTTTGGTATACTGACTAGGGCATAGTTTGAACCTATACAAAGAGCCACCATTATGGCTATTATACAAATTTTTCTACTTTCCAACATTGTTGCTGGATAGATAATCCCACCATATAAGTTTTGCTGAAAATCGCCAATCCAACCAGTAAACTTTTTAGAAAGCCCCTTCTCTTTTGTGGTGGTTTTGAGCGATATGGCTGATGTTGACAGATTAATTAACGCAATAATCTCGAAAAATTCAACGATTTCAAGGGACACGCTTTTGAAGAGGCTGGAAGAGGAGCGGAAAAAGTCTGGGGGTTTAATTTCTGACGATGTTTTGTTGCGGATGGTTGCAGCTGAGTTCGGCGTTAAAGTTTCACATGAAGCCTTTACGCCTTCCATGCCTTTAATAGCAAGCCTTGTTCCAGGCTTGAATGACGTGACTGTTGTCGGGAGAGCCATCGCTGTTTTTCCTGCCAAAATTTCCGATAAGGAGAATAGACGGGTAAGATTTGCAAGTATGCTTGTCGCCGATAAAAGCGGCACAATGCGGGTTGTCTTATGGAATGACAAGGCTGGGTTTGCAGATCCAGACAAAATAAGGATTGGGCAAATTGTGAGGTTTTCCCACGGATACACCAAGGAGGGACGCTTGGGACACGCGGAACTCCACATAGGCGAAAAAGGAGAAGTTGACACTAACCCAAAAAACGTAGAAGCTGAAGATTATCCCACAATTGAAGAGCTTTCAACAAAGATTGGGGCAATCACCAGCGCCCTCAAAAATAAAAGGGTGAACCTCATAGGAGAGGTTATGGAAATCTTCCAAGAATCCACCTTTGAGAGAAAAGACAAAACCATAGGAAAAGTTGTACGTTTTATTTTAGCGGATGAAACAGGTGAAATTCCCATTGTAGTTTGGAACGAGAAAGTCGACGAGGTTAGGGAAATCCTCAAAAAAGGGTTTAAACTACAAGTTGTAAACGCTAAGGCAAAAAAGGTGTTAAACGGAAAAATGGAAATTCACGCAGATAATGAAACCTACATAAACCTTTTCAAACATGAAAAAGGTTTTCTAAAAATAGCCAACTTGAAAGAAGGAATGAAAACCGTCAACGTGGAAGGCGAAGTAATAACCAAACCAATTTTAAGAAAAGTGAAAACATCCAGAAACGAAACCGTAAAACTGACGATTTTCGAGATAAAAGACGAAACCGGAAGCATCTGGGTTTCAACATGGCGGAAAAACGCCGAAAAAACCGCAAACCTAAAAATTGGCGAAAAAATAGCCATAAAAAACGCCTACGTTAAGAAGGGGTTTGGAGACCAACTTGAAATATCAACACGAAACACAACATCAATAGAAAAACATGAATAAGTGCCGGGGGCGGGATTCGAGCCCGCGACCTCTGGACAGCTGGGCGCTTATGCCCCATTGTGTTCTCCAGATTATGAGTCTGGCGCCCATTCCAGGCTAGGCTACCCCGGCTACTTTTTTGACTACCCCGATACATTTTTAAGGTTGCGGTCGTTTATTTACGTTTTCGGAAGAGTTTGCCGCCGTCGCTGTATTCGCCTGTGACGTATTCAAAGCCGGCTTCCATTAGTTCTATGGCTTCTCAGACGTTGTGGGCGACTTTGCATATGAAACCGTCATCTGTATCTTTGAACAGGTTTTTGTCGAGTTGCACGTAGATTTGGATGTTCTCGAGTTTTTTGTGCCCTAATAAGGCTGCAACGTGTAATGGACGCGCACACCCCTAAACTCGATAAAGAAAAAGGCTCATCAAAGCATAAAAATCTTATAGCGACTTAAGGTTCACATATACCTTATATGCTGGATTACAACTGCGAGTCATCAGTTCATGGCTGGCGACTCAAAGCCTAATTTACGGAGAGGGGCCGAATGAAAGAAGAGGTTTCACAGAAAGTCATGGTCTTCGACTGCGATGGAGCCATTAGGCGGTCAGTGGATGAGGCTCTTAAGAAGCTAAAGGTTTTCAGAGCGAAATACCCTTTTGCTGAGAAACCAGATTCAATAGAAACCCTAACTCCAGATGACATTTTTAGAACAGATAAAGGAGAAATTGGAGAATTCTTTCATTACATAGAGTATTACCTTAAACCTCTCGGACACCTTAGAACATATCCAAAAGTCTATCTTCAAATACGAAAGCAAATAGGCCTCTTCAAGGACTTGCTTTACCTCGTGGTTGACAAGAAGAAGTCTCTTGCTGAAAAAGTAGATGCTCCATGGAGCGAGATTAAAGGCTTAGGCGGAGACAGCCACATCGCCAAGAAAATCATCTTCTGCTTCAACTACGAAACAGGCTCAGTAATCCCAATTTTCAGCACAAGCCACCTTGAACACTTCCTAAACATAATCCAAGAAACACCATGGCTTCCAATACACTATGACGCCATGAGCCTCGGCGAGAAATACGAAACCCTAACAAAAGAACTCCTAAAAGCAAAAGAAAGCTCCCCAGTAACCAAACCATGGGAAATAACCTACTTCTGCAGATTCCTATACGAAACCTACACCCCGCCAAAAATAATTACAGAAGCCCAACGGAAAAAACTGCGAGAAAAAGCATTAATGGAGCAACGGCAACAATTCGCCAAATTCATTGAACTGTTAAACCAATTAAAAACAAAAGGCAAAATCTCCGCCGAATAATGGAGGACATACTCTGAACAATGGCAAAAGAACCCAGAAACCAGACAAACACTGATTAACAAAATCCAACAACTGAAATGAACAAAAGAAATCTGATAATATCTGAAAAATATTTTAATTGTTATGTTAGCCTTTGGGGCTTAAGCATTGTTTCAGTAACGTCAAGTATACTTTTGACAACAAACTATATATATTGACAAACGTATATTAAAAATCATGTGATGAGAAGTGCCAGTACCCCAGAAAGTAGTTGAATATGTTTCGAGACATGAAACCATATCAATAGAGGAAATGATGCAAGACCTTAATGTATCCCGTATAACCGCAAAGAATTACCTGAGCCGCCTCGTAAAAATTGGCACCGTCAAAAGAATCGGAAGAGGACTGTACAAAAAAGGAGAAGGATCAACAGCTATTGTCAAGCCATCTCCAGAATTGTCTCAAATAGCCTATTACCTTAGACAACGCTTTCCAATGGCACAATTCGTTATATGGTCAATAAACATGTTAGCCGAATACGCACATTACGCAGTAAGCCGAGACCTAATAGTAATCGAAACAAACAAAATCCTCTCCCCAAGCATACGAGATGCCCTCATCGAGCAAGGATACCATGTAATACTAAACCCAGAAAAGAAAGACTTCCAAGAATACGCATACTATCCAAATAAAAGCCTATACATCTTGGAAAGAAGCGAAAAATACGGACTTATCGAAATTGAAAACCTGCTGATTCCCACACCGGAACGGATATGGATAGACATCTACTACCTCACTACAAGAAAAGAACTAAGCTTCTCACCAGCTGAGCTTGGAAGAATCTTCGCAAACATGTTACGCAGAGAAGGAATAAACTTCCACCGCCTGTTAAGATACGCCCATAGACGAAACATACGAGATGAAATAATAATCTTACTTTACAATCTAAAACAACACACGAAACTTGCCATACCAGACAATCTGTTCATCGGGAGAAAAGAAGCCCTAAAAGTCATAGATGAAATTGTGGAAGGCGCAAAAGAATGACCCTTACAAACAAAACTGTCGGAACAAAAGAAACATTCGACCCAAATAAAATTCGCGAACTACTGTCAAAAGGAATCATAACAAACATAGCCAACCTTGAAAAAGCAATATTCTGCTTGGAATATGTGGGGCAACTCCAAGAAGAAGGATTGGAATTCGTATTCAAAGGGGGCTCAGCAATTCAGACATTGCTGAAAGACAAGTGGACCCGACTGAGCATTGATGTCGACATATGCACAAACGCATCAAGAAACGAACTCGAAAAAATTTTAGAAAAAATACACCACAAATTCAACAAAAAAGCTTTCTCATATACTCAAAGAGAAAGAGTTGTTGGCGAGAACATACCTTTTTATCTTTACAGAATAGAAACCCCACCAATAACAGAAAGAAATAGAACAATACTGCTTGACGCAATGGGAATAAAACCTAAATTTGCCACCCAACAAACACCCCTTAAAACTTTCTTTTTCAACTCAACGATAAAAGTCACAACACCAACTATAGGCGCACTCCTCGGAGACAAACTCTCTACAATCGGCCCCACAACCATCGGCAGACCTCTAAACGACAGCAGAAACGGACTTGAATACGCAAAACACCTATTTGACATAGGAATACTGCAAGAGAACCAGTTCAACATAGAACAATGCAAAACCAGCTACAATCAAGCTATACAAACGCAATCAAAAATAAGAAACAAAGAATACACCATCGACGAATGCTTCGACGACCTATTATTTACCTGTCAAGTAGCAAGTCTCCCGCAAAGAGGTGGAGAACAACTAATCAAAAACCTAACACCAGATAAAGCACATAGAGCAAAATCTGAACTTCAAATCTTACAAGATGGCTTACGAAGATTCCGACCGTTCCTTGTTCAAAACATTAGCTTCATATGGGACAACCTCCGCTACAATGCAACCCGAACAGCACTTTTAGCAAAAATACTACATGATGATATAGAAGCGACAGAAGCAACGAAAATCCTTAAAATAAGCCCTCCAACAACCAAAGAAGAAATATTGGCTTTGACAGAACAATTGAAACAAATTCCAGAAGAAAAGCGATGGTTTATAATGCCAAATGAAACAGTGAATTTCCCCAAAATCCTAAGAACATGGCACAGCTTTTTCTTTCTACTGAGCTAAAGTAAAAACAGAAAAAGAGGTCATTTACAGAAAACTTGCTTCCCCTATGAAAAACGGTACCCGCATTTTCGACGCAAATACCTTTGAACTTCCCCATAGCGAGTATATCTTATACCATCCTTATACACCCGGTCATAACCGCACTTAGGACACTTAACCGTCTTTTCACCACTCACCTTTCTCACCTCAAACACCTTAAACGAGTCAAATTCAAGTAAAACCCTAAAAAAGGGGGATTTGCGGGGGAACTCCTCGTAAAAAGCGCAAATAGGCTACCCCGGCAACTTTTTTGACTACCCAGATACATTTTAAACTTTTACTTGAGCTCCCTAAAAACATTGACTTGCCAAACGCCCTCCAGAGTTTGGCAAGGCATTTAATAGGCTTTTAACAAATCGCTTATTTTCGTGGGTTAAAGCTAAAATAAGGTGTTAGCTTAATCCCTACTCTTTAGCAATTTGGAGATTTCTATATGGAAGTGTTGGAATCAAGCTATAAGAAATTGATGGAGAAGGTCAAAAATCTGCTAATCTTCCAGTCAGCTGTGTACGTGGTACAATGGGATACGGAGACGATGATGCCTCCTAAAGCCATAGACCTTAGAAGCCAACAGCTTGCTTTGCTCAGTGCAATAGAACATAGAATGAGCACGGATCCTGAAATTGGAAAACTGCTCGAAGAAATAATGCATAGTCCACATTATGAGGAGTTAAACCAAATTCAAAAGAGAAACGTATACCTAGTAAAGAAGCAGTATGATGAGCAGACAAGGCTTCCAGAAGAACTTGTCGCAGCGATAGCAAAACAACGTGCGATCACAACAGATGTTTGGAAAAAAGCGAAGGCTGCAAAAAACTTTTCCATGTTTAAACCCGAATTGGAGAAGCTTTTAGAGTTGGAAAAGAAAGCTGCCGAAATCTTAATGGAAGTGAAGCAGACAAAAACGCCTTACAACGCATTAATCGACATTTTTGAGCCGAAAATGACAGCTGAAACCATAACCAAAGTTTTCAGCGAACTAAAAGAGGGACTTGTTTCACTCTTGAGAAAATGCGAGGCTTCTCCGAAAAAGCCAGACACAAGCATTCTACAGCGCAGAGTCCCCATAGAAATTCAACGCAAAATCGCAAAAGAACTCGCCAAAACCGTTGAATACGACATAGAATCAAACACGGCGGGAGGCAGAATCGACGAAACTGAACATCCATTTACAACGGGCTATTATGACGATGTGCGTATAACAACCCATTACCATGAAGACAACTTTGCCTCTTCAATATTTTCAGTCTTACACGAAGCTGGACACGCCATTTACGAGCAAAACCTAAACCCAGAATGGATTTACCAACCCGTCGGCACAGCATGCTCGTCAGGATTCCACGAGTCCCAATCCCGCTTCGTAGAAAACATCGTTGGAAGGTCAAGAGAATTTTGGAGCTACTTTCTGCCAAAACTTAAGGAAATCACAGGCAACATTTTATCAGACGTAAGCCTCGACGCTTTTGTCCACGCAGTGAATGAAGTGAAACCTTCAAAAATCCGAGTTGAAGCAGATGAAGTGACATACTGCCTCCACATAATCATACGCTTCAACATTGAAAGAGACCTTTTCGCCGAAAAAATAAGCGTTGAAGAACTTCCAGAAATATGGAATCAAAACTACAAAGAATATTTAGGCTTAACCATCGAAAATGACTCCGAAGGCGTAATGCAAGACACCCATTGGGCCAGCGGGTTGTTCGGCTATTTCCCAAGCTACGCGTTAGGCAACATATACAGCGGACAAATACTGGCGCAAATGGAAAAAGAACAAGCCGACTGGAAGGAACAAATCAGCCACGGAAACTTCAGTCCAATAAAACGTTGGCTAGTGAGTAATGTTCACAGATATGGCAATCTCTATGATCCAGCAGATCTTATAAAGAAAATAACGGGTAAAGAACTGGACGTCAAACCATACATAAAGTATCTTGAAGAGAAATACTCAAAACTTTACGGCTTCTAAACCGTTTTACGTTCCAGTTTCTCAACACCCACTTTTTTTCCTAAATAGACCATGTTAGCCATACCAACGAAAAGTCCCGTTTCAACAACCCCTGGAATAGCCTTCAGCTCCTTTTCCAACTTAGCTGGATTTTTTATAAGTCCAAAATCGGCGTCAATTATGAAGTTTCCATTGTCGGTTATAACCGGCCCAACTTTCCCCGTGCTTTCTCTTATTTTAGGTTTCCCTTCAAGCTCTTCTATCTTCTTAATTACAAACGGGGAGGCAAAGGGCACGACTTCTATTGGCACTTGTTGACCATTTTCTCCTAGAATTTTAGCTTTTTTCCGTTCGTCTGCAATTATTATTAGATTTTGGGATGCTGCGGCGACTACTTTTTCACGGGTTAAGGCACCTCCCATGCCTTTTATTAGGTCTAAGTTTCCACTTATCTGGTCTGCTCCGTCAATCGTTAAGTCTAGGGTGGTGTGCTCTTCCAATGTTGTTGTTGGGATGCCGTTTTTAACAGCGAGCATGAAAGCTTGATAAGAAGTGGGAACAACCTTTACTTGAAGGTGTTCAGCTTTTATCCTTTTTCCGATTTCTTCAGCGGCATAGGCTACAGTGCTTCCGCTTCCCAGTCCCAACACAAAGCCGTTTTTAACGTGTTTTACAGCTTCCAACGCCGCGTTTCTTTTGGCTTTTTCCACATCTTCCCTTTTAGGTTTCAATTTCCATCTGCCCCAGTCTTTCCAAAACTTTTTCCACTTCAGCCCTAATTTCTTCTATACGTTTTTCCGCTTCTGTTCTTGGGGAAGGCTTAGCTGGCGGCTTTCTCTTCTTCTTCGCCTTTTCCTCTGCTTCCGGCTTTTCCTCCTTCTCCAACGGTTTGGCTGGCTTGGCTGCTGGTATCGTTATCTCTTTTATGGGTTTTGCTTCAACCTTTAAACGAAGCTCCTCAATTTTAACGCTTATTTCGTCGAAACGTTCGCTGAAAAGCTTTATTAGGTCTTCCTGCATGGCTTCTAGCTCGTGTAATGCCACAAGAGACTCGTCTTTTGAGATGGCTTCCTTAACGGACATCATCCTCTCCTTATAAGTCTGCGCAAGTCTCTCCCTCTCCTCTTCAGTTATTTTGCCCTCAGCATGCGCTTCATAAAGCCTTCTAATGGCGTCGCTCAATATTTCCCTCTCCAAATCCAATATTCTAAGCTCTTCCCGTGCCCTCGCAGCTTCTTCCTGAGAAACCGTCTTAACAACTTTGAAAGGCAAACTTTTTGTCTCCATTTCTACCTTCTCTTCTGCAACCCGCTCTTCCTTTCCCCATCTCTTTCTCATGGCATAAAAAATTATGAAAAACGCGAGAACCACCCCTATGGCTGTAACTATCAACGCGATGATTAGGGGGTCATCCAAGGGCAAAAGCTTCCCTCTAATCTTCATTAAATCTTAAATTGCATATATTAAATTATCCAGAGCATGATTTCCAAAAGCCCTTTATTAGATATGCGCACAAATATTTAAGAAATGTTAAAGGTGAATTACAATGAATAGGAAAAAAGTTTTCAAATATATCGAAGAACATTATGAAGAACACCTTAACCGTTTAAAAGAACTTGTTAGACAGCCTTCAATTTCAGCTGAAAACCTTGGAATCCGCGAATGCGCCACGCTTATTAGAGATTATTTAAAGGGTCTAGGCTGCAAAGATGCTAGGCTTGTGGAGACTTCAGGCAATCCAGTGGTTTACGGCTTTTACGACGCTGGCGCAGAGAAAACCGTGATAATTTACATGATGTATGACACGCAGCCCGTGGATGAGCCAGGCTGGATTGTCCCTCCACTAGAAGGACATGTTGTTGAGATGAAGCCTTTTGGAAAATGCCTAGTTGCAAGAGGAGCCATAAACACTAAAGGCGAGCTTGGCGCCTTCCTAAACGCTTGCGAGTCTATAAAGGCTGTGGGCGAAGAAATTCCACTGAACCTAATTTTTGTAGCCGAAGGAGAGGAAGAGCTTGGAAGCCGCCATCTTCCAGAGTTCATAAACAAGTATATGGATATTCTGAAAGAGGCAGACGCCGTTTTCTTCCCCACAGCAGATCAGGATGAGAAAGGCAAAGTGCAGATGACTCTAGGCGTTAAGGGAATAGTCTACTTTGAACTGGAACTTGACGGAAAGAATTGGGGTTATGGACCTACAGAATTCGACATCCATGGAAGCAACAAGGCTTGGGTTGACAGCCCAGCGCTGAGAATGATACAAGCCCTAAGCACCTTAACAACAAAAGATGGAAACAAAGTCTTGGTAAAAGGCTTTTACGAAAACGTAGCTCCGCCAAGCCCAGAAGACCTAGAGCTTATAGAAAAACTGGAGAAAACCTTTGACGAAGAAACCATTAAAAAGGAGATGAAAGTTGAACGCTTCATAGACGACATCCACGGAAAAGAAGCCTTGCTAAAATATCTTTACTCGCCAACCCTAAACATAGACGGAATATGGAGCGGATACACTGGACCAGGCACAAAAACAGTTTTACCCCACAAGATAACAGCCAAGATAGACGTACGCCTTGTACCCAACATGACAGTTGAAGAGGTTATCCCAAAAATAAGAAGACACCTAGACGAAAATGGCTTCAAAGAAATAAAAATAGTGCAGCTAGAAGAAGGCTACGGATGGGCTAAAACAAGCATCCGCGAACCAGCAGCCCAAGCCGTGCTAAAAGCATACCGCGAATTCGGCTACGAACCAGAAATATGGCCCCACATGGCTGGAAGCGCCCCCTTCTGCATGTTCAACCGCGAACCCCTAAACCTACCCTTTGTCATGGGCGGAATAGGCCACGGAGCAAGAGCCCACGCACCAAACGAATACCTAGTCGTCGAAGAAGGAGGCCCAACAGGAGGCCTAAAAACCCTTGAAAAATCCTATGTAGCCATCCTAGACAACCTTTCAAAAATGCTTTAAGACGTAAAGCCTCGGGCGGGATTTGAACCCGCGACCACCGCCTCTCTGGAGTCGCAAATCCTTACCAAGGCGATGCCCCACCAGGCTAGGCCACCGAGGCACAACAATAGCCTATACAAGACAAATAATTTATTATTTAGGTGTTATTTTAGGATTCTTCATGCAGAGAAATATTAAGCTTGCAAAACGCGGGGGTCGCCAAGCCTGGCCAAAGGCGCAAGGCTTAGGACCTTGTCCCGTAGGGGTTCGTGGGTTCAAATCCCACCCCCCGCACTTTTCACCGAACCCCCCACACTTTAGGCTCTGCTTGCCTTTTGAGGACTGCTATTCAAAAAAGTGGGCTAGGACGGATACAAAATAATTTATAAACAATAGTTGTTAAATTTTATTGGGTACTCTCTATGTACAAACACATAACGAAAGCCAAGTTCATTATGATTATAATTGCATTTTTGTTGTCCATTCCAGCAACTCTTTCTTCAACGGCAAGGGCGACATCTGCTGAAAACGGTGAATGGATTGGATATCCTTTTGTTTATCCTACAACTGGAAGTGTTTTCGCTGTTTGTGGAGAGGATTGTGTTGGTTTTGCAAAAGAAGTGTCGGACTTGATTTTGTTTTTCGATATAAATAAATCAGCTTGGACTGAGCTCAAATTTGAGACAGTGAAAGTTATTCGTGATATGAAAGCCAAGGGCCATACGGTTTTTGCGTATACTGACGAATTCCTAATAGGCTACAGTTCTTTCACATGCAGTCATGATGTTATACCGTATGAAGGTGTGCTCTTAAATACTATTTATGGTCGTGCCTATTACTGTGGAAGGAATTTAGCTTTATTTGTTACCAATGAAACGATGTACGTGTTTGATTCTAAGTTGGGACGCTGGCAGGAATATGACTATGTCTTGTCCGTCGGCTATTCAGGTTCCGCGTATGTAGTAAGGGATGACTATGTCTTTTTCCGTTGGTCCAGTGCTGATAAACCGCCAAAAATTGTTGTGTACAGTCTCCACACGCATAGTTTCAACCAACTGGAAGACAGTGGCTATTATCCAGGTTCGTATAATCGTTGGGGCTTTGAAATGTTGGATCACGGGTTTGCAGGATTTTACGAGCGTGAAGCTGAAAACTTTGTACTTGTAGGTTACAGCGCCTACACAAACGAATTCAGCTTAATTACAGTAAGCGGTTTAGGCGCCCAGTTTGCCACAGGTGCTGGAAGTGATCTACAAGAAGGTGAGCATACCGCCTATGCTATAAGCTTTAAACAAGACTTGTTGCCATCTGAGATACGTGGGCACTTCTATGGGTATGACACATGTCTTGGTTCGTGGTCCTATACAACTGTATCCTTCATCGTAGGTGAAGAACGATGGAGTCAATATTGGATGCCTGGCGGACGTTTTCTAGTTGATCACGCAGTAATGACTGGGGAAGTATACAAGCTTATTATTTACTCGGGGATAACGGGTCAATGGTCGGTTGTGATAGAACCTGGCCTTACCTATAATAGCGTCACCAGCTTCATTCTGTGCGGCGGTGAAGTTCTCGTCGTTTATGATGTCGATAATGCATGGGGACATAGTTTTTCAACAGGGCAAAGTTCAATGATTTCAATAGACAAGCCAAAAACTGGCTTTTTCCCGGAAGGGAAAGACTTTTGCGTCTTCAACAGATTCAGCGATTCCGACGTACAAATGACCATGTACATCTACAACAGTCGAACCAACCAATGGACAATCATAGAGGGGCTAACAAAAGCAACCTCACCGGCCTATTCCACTGGTGAACGTGTCTTTGCATACCGCTCAGATACGAGCCCAACCAGAGAAACAGTTTTCTACTCTTCATTTCTGGACGCATATGAAAAATGCGAGTTCCCTGTGGATAGTTCGGTTTCAATAAATGTCAAATACAGCCTTGCATGGGCAAGATCAAGCAACAGATCATACATTTTCGACGCACAAAGGGGGGGGACCAGTATATGCATTTGATTTCATGTTTACCACGAACGGTTTAGGCGACTTTGCCGCCTCTTTTTACAATGCTGAAACCAAGACACTATATGGATATAGCGGCCTTTCCGGACAATGGACAAACTTAACGATTCTTGATACGCCTTATGCATGTAACACCGAGGGTTTTATTGGCTTAATCTCCAATACGGCATACAGCAAGTATTATGCCTTCAACAGCTTAAAAGATAGTTGGGTTAAACTTGTCCCGTCAGGAACTTACAAGAGACACATGGTCAGCGAGAAAACTGCCTTAGTCGTTAGGTCAAACATGCTTTATGCCTTTGACCCAAACGGACGCATAGGCACATATAATTATTTGATAGAGTATGAAGGAAACTTCTATCCCGTAACACTATTCACAAACTCCACGATTTCCAACTTCAGTTTCAACGAGTTACTGAAGGAAATAAGCTTCAATGTTACAGGACAAGACGGTACTGTAGGTTTCTGTAATCTAACACTCCCAAACACTCTGGTTCAAAACCTCTGGCAGGGCTCCTTCACAATTCTGGTTGATGGAAAACAACCCATGTACATCAGCACATGGACTGATGGAACGTATACCTATGTTTATTTCACCTACGTTCACTCTGAGCATAAAGTAGTGATAATCCCGGAGTTTTCGTCATTTGTCATCCTACCACTATTCATGGGTGTAACACTGTTAACAATAATGTTTCGCAGACGACAACATTCTAGACCAGATGCGAGTAAAGGCTAACCATGCTCTAGCATCTTCTTTTTCGAGGAGTGGAAATTCCGATAATTTAAACCGAAGTTTAAACCTAACCCCCCGCACTGCTTAGTAGGGCCTCGGCGTTTTTGACGGTTATTCTGTAGAAAACGAAGAATATGATTGCGGCTATTGTGGCGCTTAGGGATAAAGCCGAATATAGGTATGCTTCTGAAATGATGGTGGATAGATCTATTGGTAGGAAGATGGATTCAAACAGAATTTTCGCAGCGTAGGGGATCATTGGCGAGATTATGGCTAAGGCCAAAGCTAAACAGACTGCCATGTTGATTAAGCTCCATAGGGGTCTTATCATTCTTAGTCTTGGCAGTTCTCGGAAGTCTGCGCCTTTTATTCCAAAGCTGAGGGAAACCATGCTTAGGGCGAGAACCAGCAAAAAGGCTTCCAAAAAGCCCACCAAAACTGTGCGAGGGGAAGGCGCCATCCATACCGCAGCAAAAAGGATGCATATTACCGTAACGGCTAGGCTGAAAAACATTGTGAAAAAGTATTTTGCCTTCACATAACTTTTAGCCGAGACTGGAGATGCATAAACATACCATATGCTTTCACCTTCAGAACCTGTTAAAATGCTTCCGATGGAGACAGCCATCAAAGTTCCCGGCAGTAAGGCGATGTAGACGAAAAGGAATTTGGAAAATGTGGAGGGCATGGTGTCGGCTGTTCCCCTCGTTGATGAAATTATGGGCATTAAAATGAAGATTATGGGCATGATGAAAATATACATCAACTCGCGGCGCCGTGTGAACGCCTTAAAATCCTTGCGCATAATTGCAGCTTCTAGGGATGAAAAACCCAGTTTTCCAAGCAAGCCAATCTTAGGCGTGTATATGCTGCGGGATATGGTGATGGATGGAGCCTCATACAAGCCGAACTTTGCGTTAAGGCGAACTGCCGCAATAAAAAGTGCATAAATGAAGCCCATCGAAATTAAGGCAAATATCATTGCTTCAAAGCTTAAACCATTAACAATGGCGGATAGGGTTACTCCAAACCAGAGATAGGGAATAAACCAGAGCATTCTTTGCCCGCCAGCCAGCGACTCGATTAACGCTGGGAAAGAGGCGCCGTAAACAAGGATGAAGTAGACAAGGTAAAACACTATTAGGAACATTACAGTTCCCAAAAGCCTAACCCAAACTGCTGTTCGCCCAGCAACTTTTGTCACAGCCCCTGAAACCCTAACCTGCAAGACCCTAACGATTTCGGTGGTTATGCTTGCCGTGAAGAGACTGCCCATCAAAGCCAGAACTGTGCAAACAGCCAAAGCAATAAGCCCAAGAAAGGCTGAAGCCACCAAGATGCCTGCGCAGATAAAAACTGTGATTATTAATGGTGCCCCAATCAAGTTGGCTATTATAGATGCAAGGGTATGCTCCTCCCAGGTTATGGGATACCAGTAAAGGGGTTGAATTGAAACCTTTGCGCCTATGCGCTGGATTTGACTCATCTGTGTGAAAACAAGCCCGTATATAAGAGCCAATGTTGGAAAAGTCACAAAAAGGCTTGTTGCACCTTTAAAAATGGCTTCTTTTAGGGCTGGGTCTGGCACTCCACTGTAAAAGTTTCCGATGAGCCAGCCGACTGTGGCGCCGCAGATGCATGCCCCCACATAAAGAACGATTGTTAACACCTTGTTTTCTAGGATGCTGCCAAGCCTTGTTCCCCTAATCAGCCTTAAAGATTTTATGTCTATGCTTATCAGCCGCAAAACCGTCTTCCAGTTCATCTCGTCAAAGCCTCAACAATTGGTTTTACGTCGCCTGTTCCGGTGAGTTTTAGGAAAATGTCTTCCAGTTTAGATTCGGGCATCATGGCTTTCTCCCTAAGCTCTTGCATGGTGCCTAAAGCCAGCAGTCGTCCGTTATACATTATTGCTATGCGGTCGCACATGGCTTGGGCTATTTCTAAGACGTGGGTGGACATTATTGTGGTGACGCCTTGAGAGGCAAGTTCACGGAGCAAGTCTTTTACAATTCGCGCGGATTTGGGGTCTAAACCGCTTAGAGGCTCGTCTAATAGGAGAAGTTGAGGCTTGTGCATAAGAGCCGATATTATGACAACTTTCTGTTTCATTCCCTCAGAATAGGAGCTTATCATGTCGCCTTCGCGTCCCTCCAGGTCTAAAGCCTTAACAAACTCTTCTATACGTTTCTTCTTCTCCTCAGGAGCCATGCCGTAAACGTCTCCGGTGAAGTCGAGAAACTCGAGCCCCGTTAAAAACTCGTAAATGCGTGGAGATTCTGGCACATAGCCTATTTTGCGTTTAACTTCGATGGGGTTGTCCTTAACGTTTATGCCTAAAACGTTTATAGAGCCCGTGTCAGGCTTAACGAGCCCCAAAATCATTTTTATCGTCGTGGACTTGCCCGAGCCGTTTGGTCCAAGAAGCCCCAGTATTTCACCCTTTTCAACTTCTAGGTCGAGGTATTCAACAGCCGTAACATTGCCATATCGTTTAGAAACCCCTAACAACTTGACGGCGTGCGAATAGGCTAAAGCTTCAAGTTCCATCTTCGCCCCTAACAAAATGCTAATGTTTGTAACTTTAAAACATTATCCATGGAGGGCAGCTGGTCGTACCGCGTTTTTCAAGTTCCGTCCGATGTCAATTTTGTCAGCTTCTTCTCTCTTATAATTGGATATCCTCTATCTATTTCGCTTTTAACTGTGCTGTTCTTGTGCCCAGTCTGGAACCTGCGCATTTTGAACAGCATCTATTTGGGGGATGTAGGGTTTAACATCTATTATTGGCGAATTTTCTATGGCGTCCAGCCCCTTAACCGTTAAGATGCATCCTTCCCTCTTAACAAGTTCAACCACGCATAAGCCTATAGGATTTGGGCGGGATGGGCTTCTGCAAGCAAAAACTCCAGTTAACACGTTCACCTTATGCCTCCTCGGATAAACAAGCAAGGTTCGCCTATCCTCTTCACTGTCGCGCAAATGAATCCAATACAACACTATTAAGTGAGAAAAATCTTCCACACCCTTAAGCCCATCACAAAACTCTGGAAAAACTCTTATCTTCGCCTCTTCCCCTGTACTTTCAACAATTCCTATGAAATGAACCACGCTTTCTCTTATCATCTTGCATCAATACTTTTGATACTTTGCCACTTTTATTTCTTGTCAAAAGCAACTAATTGAATTATTTGCATACATACTGCCAATTAGTATTCCCCTTTCTGAAGTCTTAAATTAGATTGACAAAAGTATGATAGTTTTGCCAATTTGCTAGGTGAAAATCGAATGAAGAAAAAATTCAGCAAAAGTTTTATTGTCATCGTAATGATGGTTCTTCTGTCAATTGCTTCCTATAACCTTCTATTCAACGGAATCTACAGAGAAGAAAACATTCAAGACTCAGATAGCTATGCGAACATAACACTTCTGGACGCTGACAATGACAAGATTGTCGATTCTTTTAAAAAAGGAGATTGAAAGAGACCCTTATCAAACCGTAAACGTCATCATTCAGTATAATGCTGGGCAGAGTTTTTACAAGACCCTTCCGTCACATAGCAGCAATGCCCAATTTATCAGCAAACTGAGTGACACCTTTTCTGCTGTGACTGTTAAGTATGCCTATACGCTGGTGAGAGCTGTTGCAGTGACCGCGCCTGCAGAGGTTATTCCTAAACTAGCTGAATTTTCAGGTGTTGTTCGTATTGAGCCAGACTTTCAAGTTCAAGCAGTCCTTGACACCGCTGTGCAAGTAATTAACGTAGACAAGGTTTGGGATGATTACGGCCTTTACGGCGAAAACCAAACCATAGCCGTCTTGGATACCGGCATATGGCCTAAGCATCCCGATTTTGAAGGAAAAATTGTCGGCTGGGCGGATTTTGTAAACAGCAATCCTGACCCCTATGACGATAATGGACATGGAACCATGGTTGCCAGCATAGCCGCTGGAACAGGCGCCGGGTCTAACGGAACGTATAAGGGTGTTGCTTACATACCCTCTTCCCTTTGAATTCAACACTTTTACAGCCACTATTTTCGTCATGTAAGCAACATCATCGCAGGACTTGAATGGGTTGCGGCGAATAAAAATGTCTATAACATTACAGTTACTAACTTGAGTCTTGGTTCCATCGGGCCATCAGACGGCAAAGACGTTCTCAGCTTAGCATGCGACCAAATTGTAGACGAGGGTATAGTAGTCGTTGTAGTTGCTGGCAACTTTGGGCCAAAACCGTATACTGTTGGAACTCCGGGCAGCGGCGGAAAAAGTCATTGCTGTTGGAGCTGTGGATAGGGCTAAGAACATCGCCAGTTTTTCCAGCAGAGGCCCAACCTTAGATGATAGGTTCAAACCGGACATATGTGCTGTAGGCGTTTCTATAATGGCGGGTTCTCTTCCATACTTTAAGTATCCGGAAAAAGAGTGGTTAATCTATAGGGTTGTAAGCGGAACTTCCGCTGAAGCTCCAATGATTGCCGGTGCAGCTGCCTTGATTAGGCAAGCGCATCCAGACTGGTCTCCAGAGAAAATAAAGGCTGCATTATTGACTAGGGCTGTCCAAAGAGGAGGCGGAGTTAACAACGATTACGGTTATGGAGTTGCGGATGTGTTGGAAGCCTTAAAAGGTCCTAAGCCCACCATAGCCCTATACACATGGAAGTTTGTTGGGGGTGTCCCCACCTTTGCCGAGGCAAGGGCTTACGCGCAGAGGTCGCCCAATCCTTTTGTGCTTATCAAGGGAACATGGTTTACATCGGACTCTTATCTCAGCATAAAATAGGACAACACCACTGAATTAGCTTCAGACGTCTACGTAAATGAGAACGGAACCTTTGCAGTAAACGTAACCATCCCACGGTCAAGTTGGGGGGGTTCACCACCTAAGCGTGTAGGGCACAAGTGGATTTATAACCCAAAACAGCTACGAAATAGTTAAACCCACGCTTGTTTTCTCATCTTCAGAGCTTTTCCAGACAACAATAGACTTTGGAAGACCTGGTGTAACGCTGTGGGCGAAAGGAGAATACTATGACCCCAATGGCTTCGTAACAATAAAATGGGACAACATAACGGTTCTTGCTGAAAACGTTCCAACAGATGCGGAAGGCATGTTTAAAACTCGGATAACTGTTCCCCTAAACGCCACCACTGGAATCCATTACGCCAACATATGGAATGGAACAGAGTTTGCCGCCCAAAGCCTTCTCCACGTGTTAGTAGCTACACCCGTTAGCGGCGTAATATACGAGAACATCACATGGAATAAGTACGGAAGCCCCTATGTCTTAACAGGAGACTTGCTAATATACGAAAATAACTTGCAAACGGGGAATACTATATTTGGCTGTATAAAGGCGCTACATTAAACGCTACAGGAGAAAAGGATGACCCCATAATTTTCACCGCAAACCGAAGTGCCACACCAAATTGGGGAGGCTTCCGCCTTCACTACACTTCTAGAAACACCACCATAATTTTGGACAGCGTTCGCATTTCTTATGCACATTACGTGCTGACATGGCCAGAAAATTGGCAAACCATAGATTTCACAGGCTTGAAATTTATTATCAGAAACTGTAACATAACTCGCTGCATATATGTAACTGACATGTTTGCAATGTGGACTCTAGATTTCTATGTGGAAATAACCAATTCGTTCATCGGCTACTTCGAAAGCGGCGGCACAAGAATTAACTATCCTAATGGCATTGTAAAAATCCATAACAACACGTTTACTTCTGGAAACGGCGACGCCATAGCCTTAATTGGTAATGGACGCTACTACGAAATTTGCCGGAACACCATTACATCCAATTATGGAAGCGGCATATACATTGACTGCACAGTTTGCTACGGCCTCATAAAGGACAACTTAATAATGTATAACGCTGAAGCAGGACTTAAACTTCGCCCAATGAACAATGAACACTTAGCTGCCGTGAACAATTACATAGCAAGAAATGGCATTGGCGTTAAATTCACCGAGTTTGCCCAACAGTTAAGATGCGACATAGTCCACAACGACATCCACTCAAACGCTAAATATGCCATGGTTTCAGCACCCGGCGGGGATGGAGTAATCATCAACGCCACATACAATTACTGGGAAACCGCCAGCCAAAATAAAATTGAAGACCGCATATACCATTTCTTCGACAACTTCGCGTATAGAGAAGTATACTACAGACCGTTTCTCAATGCGTCCACAAGGGCGCAGCTTTTCGGCTACTTGGTTGACTTTTCAACTGGTAACCCAATAGAAAACGCCACAATATCCGCAATAGGAATGACTTTCATCCAATTAAGCAGCAACGCCAGCGGATACTTCTCGCTTGAAGGACTACTGCCAGGAGAATACTTAATAAACATAACAAAGGAGGGCTGCGAATCCGTAACATGGTTTGAAAGCGTCGGAGCAGCCCAAGCCTTTGAATCCAGCATCAGCATGCGCAGCGTATCAAACGTTGGCGGTCCGATAAAGCTGACATTCAAAGTGCCTTGGGAAGAAAAAGAATATTCCGTTGAAGTTGTCAGCAACTCAACTCTTACAAACTTCAACTTTAACCAACCGCAAATGAAGATAAGTTTTATAGTTGCCGGCGACGAAGGGACAGCGGGCTTCTGTAACGTAACGATTCCAAATGTTCTCCTCGGTGGACCATACACAGTTTTGGTAAACGGCACGCCAACAACAGCGGTATGGACGTGGAACAGCACCCACTCCTTCATTTACTTCACATACACCCATAGCGAACACAACATCGAAATTGTCGGATCAACAGTGATTCCAGAATTTCCATTGGAAATATTTCTACTACTGCTTACAATGCTGTTATCAGTTGCAGCTATAATAAGCAAAAAACATCATTAAACCTCCAATCTCTCCATTTCTTTACCATAAAGGCTGCCAGTTGAATCTACTGGGATTGATTATGGTTCAGCTTTTTTAGCAAATATGGATTTTTAATATAGTTTTTGAATTCATAAGTGTTTTAATGTTTTAGAGTTAACTATTTTGATTGCAGGGTGGAATTGCCTTGAACAACCAAATCCTTCAAGCTTGCAAAGAATTAATTGACGACGCAAAAATGGGCTGCACAGACCTTGTTTTTAAAGAAATTTGCCTAGAAATTTTGGCGAAAGCTCGTCAAGTGTTGACGGAAAAACAGTTTAAACATCTAGTTGAGTATGCTGCTGAAAGAATGAAGGAAAAAGTTCCTTTTGAACTGCGGCAGGAGTTAATAGCCTCAAGATAACAAAGAAAGCCGCCTAAATTCAGTGAACTTCAGCATACAGTTCCACCCTGCGACGTTTTTGTCGCGCTTTCAACCCAGTTTGTAGCCTATTTTCCGCAGAAACTCCTTTCTGGCTTTTATGTCGCTCTCGTTTTCTATTCCCTTGCTCTTAAAACCGTCAATAACGCCTACTATTCCTCTACCCTGTTCTGTTTCGGCTATGATGACTTCCAGCGGATTCGCCGTAGCCGCATAAATTGTGCAAACTTCAGGCACTTTTTTAACCTTGTCCAACACGTTTATCGGATAAGCGTTTTTAATGAAAATTATGAAACTGTGGCCGCAGGCAATTTCAAAGGCTTTTTCGGCGGCAAGCCGCCTCAGCTCCCCATCGTTTCCCTCGTGTCTCACTAGGCATGGGCCGGAGCTTTCGCAGAAGCCTATGCCGAACTTTATGTTTGGAACAGAGTTAACCAAAGCTTCATACAAGTCTTCAATGGTTTTGATAAAGTGCGCCATGCCTAAAATTACATTGCATTCTTTTGGTGCTTCAACCTTGACGATTTCAAACTTAACCATTCTGTCTCCTCCACAGTTCATTCTTTGAACCTTTGCTTTTTAAAAAATTGTGGGTTCGAGCCGCGGGTTTATGGTGTTTTCTTTTTATCAAGAGCCAGTTTTTATCGCCTTTAAACCTTATTAGAGCGTAGTCTCCTCGCATTTTTTCGCCGTTTAAAGTGAACTCTATTTTGTCGCTGCTTCTATGTTTAAGAGTATAGGTGCCCCTATCCCAGATTTCCACCTTTCCAGCACCATACATGCCTTCTGGTATTATGCCCTCAAACTCTGCATAGCCCAGCGGATGATCTTCAACTTCAACCGCTAACCTTTTAACGCCAGACTCTAAAGGCGGCTTTTTTGGAACAGCCCAGCTTTTTAGGACGTCGTCTATTTCAAGCCTAAAATCGTAATGCAAATGCCTCGCATGATGCCGCTGAACCACGAATTTTCCAGAAAACTGTTCAGCCAAACCAGTTCTCCACCAACAATCAATCTCCAAATCCAGCGTAAAATACTTTGTCAATTGAGTCGACGAAGCATGGAGGAGGAACGGTTTCATTAGGGAGAGAAGGGAGAAAAATAGAACTCCACCATCCTCCTCCTTTACTAGAATAACCCAACCTTATGATTTAACCTTTAGCATAACAAATAACCGAAATCTCTAAATTCCATCATATCAGTTTTCCATACAAGAAGCAACCCCATGGGCCGGTAGTTCAGTGTGGTATGAACGCCCGACTTGCACTCGGGAGGTCGCGGGTTCAAATCCCGCCCGGTCCATTTTGAGAATCATGTTGTTTTCTGTTTTGGTGCTGAATTTTGTTTTAGGTGATTGTGCTATTCCAAGGGTAAATTGTAGAGTATTTTTTCTCGTAGTTGAATTTTGGGTCGTCGTAGATTATGTCAAGTTTTAAGCCGTATCTTGTGATGAGTGTGTTCATGTTTTCCCATATTGTTTGGGATAAATAGTCTGGAGGCCATATGCCCCATATCTTGTCTTCTGGGCTTCGCATTCCCCAGCCATAGTCTTTTGGAAGCACGTAAGCCACTTGTCCATCTACTCTTTCTCCTAAGGTTCTTGGGGAGTGTTTTAGCAAGTTCCAGAATTTCTTCATGGCATTGAAATGTTCATCTGTTAGTATGCCATACTCGTTCAGTTTTGGATAGTTGAAGACGATGATGTATTTGGCGCCTGCCCTGTAAGCGGTTACTAGATCCTCAAATAGGCGGGTTCCATTTTCAAGATATGGCGGATGGTTATAGGTCCATGTTATTATTACGCCCCATTCTTTGTTTTGCACTTTTGCCGCGCCTCTGCCTAAAGCTATGTGCTGGATTCTGCTGTGGTTCCATCCAAACTCGACAAAGACGCAGTCGTACCCCGCTAAATAGTCAAACCAGTAAAGGGCATAATCCGACGTGAAAACTGGAATATTTCTGCTTTTTAAGTCAATCATGCTTCCGCTGGAACTAATATCTTTAACATACCAGTTTGCCGCCTCACTATAGTTGGAAAAGTCTTCTACCGACGCGCCTCCTCTCCACACCCCCTTGTCAATCTGATTTCCACCAGGCTCATCATAAAAGTAGACTCCCAAGAAATATTCACCAAACCTTTCTTTGACTGTGTCAAGCCATGTTTGGTGCCATGGATAAACAACACGGGAAACGAAGGAAAAAAACACTATGAAGTGTAGTTTGGCGTTTATTGCGTATTCGCATATTTCATTTAGAGCGGTTTCGTTTGTGCTTATATCCCAAGAGTTTATGAGGAAAAGGTTTGTGTAGTCTTTCACTTTATCTATGAGAAGTTTCGCTTCGCTTGCTGTGTTTAAGCCAAAAGAAACCCCGAAGAATAATTCCTTTCCATCATCAAAGTAGTAAACGTAAATTATAGGCATAGAAATAGCGGAAATGATTAATAAGACTAAGAGTATGAGTAAATGCGCTTTCTTCATAGATTCTCGTAGATATTCTGCAAACTCAGCATAAATATATGTTTTGAAAGGGTAAGGATGTGGAGCTGTAACTTTTAGGCAGTGTTATGTTCTAATTTCGAATCTAATTTGGAAATATTATAAAAATTAGACTCTAAATTGTAAAATTTACAAATATTGATTCTGGTTTCACATAATTTAAATGCAAATCACAGATTCATACAGTGAATCAACAGTCTAAAAGGATGTTTGTGGATATGGCAAAAACGGATAACAGCAAAAAAGAAGCCTCTGAAACACCAGAGCAGAAAAGCGAAGAAAAACCAGAGAAGCAAGAAATTGAAAAGCTGAAGTTTAATGTGGAAAAGCTTTCCGAAGAGCTGAACACTGCCGTAGCTGAGCTTAAAAGATCCATAATTGATATTCGGTCAGCAGTAAGCGAAATTGAAAATCCCTTCAACCTCTTGCGGGTCATCTCAAGCGAAAAGGACTTGAAAAAGCTGAACAGCGAAAGGCTTCCTTCAGGAGTTAAGTCGCTGGTTTTAGGGAAACCCGAAGAAAAGCCTGAGGAGAAAGTGGAAGAAAGTGTTCCAAAACCGCCAATAGAAATGGTTGCGCCGTTGCCGAAAGAAGAAACTTTAGAAACTAGAGAAGCCAAGGCAAAACCAGCAGAAGAAACGAGGGAAGAACCTCGCTTAAAGGCTGAGCTTCCTCCATCTGGGGCTGTGTACCTAGACTGGGTTTGGTCTCTCCTTGATTTGGGCTTCACCCCAGAAGACATAAAGCAGATTTCACAATCCTATGAACGCTTAGGCTTTATGCCGGAAGGAGTCAACGAACAGGTTTATTCTTTGGCTGTTGTAGCTGAAAAAGCCAAATCCAAAGGTCTTACAAAGAGCAAGCTGCTGCTGAACATGTATAAGGCTTCTGTGATTTCAGGCGTACGAGTAGGCGTGGAAGATGTGAAGCGGCTTATCGCCATAGCTGAAGGAAGAGCTGCAAAGGCTAGAATGGCAAAAAGGGCTGTGTAATGGGCTTTTCTTTAACTTTATCCCACATGATAATGGTTATAGCTTCAGTATGCCTAGCAAGCGCTTTTTCTGTTTACGCATTTTACACTGGAAACCTTGTTCAAAACGAATTAGTGCAGAATGTTAACGATTATAAAAGAATTGTTAGTTTGCAGTTGGAGATAGTTTATGCCACCATAAACAGCACCACAAGCCCACCCCACTTTGTCATATACGCTAAAAACGTTGGATACCTACCGCTTACCGATTTCACTTTCCTAGATGTTTATGTGGGAGAATACGGAAAAGCTCAATTGTTTACCTACAACGCAACAGCAAGCGCTGGAAGTGGACAGTTCAGCCTATCAGACTCAGATGGAGATAATACCTGGGAACCGCGGGAAACAGCAGTCATAAGGGCTTATCCATCTAGCAACGTGGAAGGAGTTATCTTCGAAGCCAAAATAGTTCCTTCAAAGGGAATAGGCAGCAGCTACCTCTTCCCAGCCCCTCCATCTTGAGGTGGTGGAATGGGTTTTTCAGTAACGATAACTTCATCCATCATTCTAATAGTTTTGCTCGCGCTATCATCCACATTTTTAATAACAGTTTTCCAAGGTTTAAAAGAGATATTATACATCGCTGACGAGTATATCAACCGTGGAAGAGAGAAAATTGACGTAGCCCTACAATTAGAAGTGCACCCCATTAATGCCACCTCATGCAACATAACCATAAAAAACATAGGGTCAAAAGTTATTTTCTTTGAGAACCAGTCGGGGTACAAGTAGAACACCATAATCCTCTCTTATGGAAACAATTCTTTTTGGGCTTCTTACCCCATCGAAAATTATGATATTTTAGAGGTTAGGATTTCAGGGACAAACTATGTTTTCACGCCGGATAACCACAGCTATATAGACGCTGTCTCGGCTATAGCGGATTAAGCCAAGACTCCTTTGTAGACTTAGGCTAACAACCGCTATAGCCGCTTCACCTCCACCTTTTTTAGAATAAATAAAATAATACTCCTAACCCCATTTTTCTCCCATTTTCATATTCCTAGAACACGCCACACAAATCAGCGGCGTATGTTAATTGTTTCTTTTTCTATTGTTTTGATTCTTGCTTTGCTCTTGTTAACCTTCAACTTCCTATCGCCATCAAAGCCATTCAACTTAAAGAAAGTCTTCAGATAAGCCTGGGCAAATTTAAAAAGCAAGTCAATCCATCAGTATAAGGGATAATGAGAGGCTGCACGCTGATTACAAGGAACGGGGCGCATCTGCAGAAAATTAAAAGCCTTAAGTTGATGGCAGCTCTTTAAATTTTAATCCACTTGTCTTGCCACAACGGAAAGCTTTTACTTTTGAGAAGGATTTCTATCTTTGAGGTGGTTGTATTGGATGTGAAGCTTTTTGTGGACGGCGAGGAGATAAGGCTTAACGAGTTTGTTGTTAAGATTTTGGGCGGCACTGTTGTTGGGGCGGTTAGTTCATTGCGTGGTGTTAAAGAGGATTGGAAAGAGATTAAGATAGAAGTTAGGAAGTAGTGTGGAGGGCGTATAAGGCTTGATTTCAGAAGAGCACAAGAAACATTTGATGGAAGAGTTAGCCCATAAGTTGCAGAACCCTGTTAAGCTTGTTGTTTTCACACAGGAATACGAGTGCCTTTACTGCGCTCAGACCAGAAGCCTTGCGGAGGAGTTGGCTGGTTTAAGCGACAAGATAAGCGCAGAGGTTTACGATTTTGTGGCTGACGCGGATAAGGCTAGGGCTTATGGTATAGATAAAGTTCCAGCCGTTGCCATTGTAGGTGCCAAAGATTATGGCGTTAGGTTTTACGGTTTGCCCTACGGCTACGAGTTTGGAACCCTTTTAGACGGCATAATCAGCGCTTCGCGGGGAAAAGCGGAAATCTCTGAAGAAAGTAGGGAAAAGCTTAGGGGTGTGAAGGTACCAGTGCACATTCAGGTTTTTGTCACTTTGACTTGTCCCTATTGCCCTTCAATGGCGAGTTTAGCCTTCAAGTTTGCTGTTGAAAGTGACATGGTTAGGGCTGACGTGGTGGATGTGGGCGAGTTTCCTCATGTCGGACATAAGTATGCAGTCATGGGTGTTCCAAAAACCGTCATAAACGAGAAGGTGGAGTTTTTAGGGGCTGTTCCAGAAGACATCTTCCTAGAGCATGTCTTATTGGCTGCCCGCCGCCCAGAATACGTGCTTTAACCATCCTTTAAGGGTGTGGAAAAGTCTGGCTGGCGAAAAGAAGCCTTTAACTCTGGTTTTTGTTTACAGTGGCGAGTTTGCAGAACGTGTGATAAGAAACCTCATAAACGACCCGAGTTTCTGCAAGTCTTGCGGCTTATACTGTGATTCATGCAAGTATGGCGTTTACAGTTATGTCCGCAACATCCGCGCAGCCATAGAGCTTCCCAAGCCTTCGGATTTGCCAGCCTTCATCGACAAGCCTGAAGAATACATGCCAAAAAGCGTTCCAAAAGCGGACTTGTGTGTGGCTTCGGGCTTGCATAAAGACTTGCTTTTAGAACTGCCGCTTCACATTGAAAGGGCTGGCGTTAAAGGCTTGATAATGCCTATCGAGGATTTTAACGAAGTTCCATCGGGCTTGAGAAAACAGGCTGAGGAACGCTGCGTGGAGCTGGGCTTGGAATACGCTTTTCCAAAACCCTTCTGTTCGCTGGAGTCATCCGAAGACAAGCCGCTAATTTCGCGTTTTGTTTTGGAACTTGGTGTTGGGCGTCCAAAGCTGGAGGTTTCCACGACTAAGAGGGGTGGACGAGAAGTGATTGAGGCGGCTGTTGTTAGGCGGAGTGCCCCGTGCGGCTCAACATGGTATGTGGCACGAAAACTGATAGGTGCTGAAACAAAACGCGAAATTCTATATGACGCCATTGCCAAGGCTCATCACAGTTATCCGTGCACCGCCACCATGAACGTTGACCCAGAAGCAAAAGAGCCCATACTCCACATAGCTGGCTACATTATAAGGGAGGAAGTAGAAAAAGCCTTGAAGGAAAGCGGGAAATAAGCTAGGATTGTTGAGTTTTAAGCCTTTCAATTAAATCTAGAACCTTGGCTTTTATGGCGTCTCTCACACGTCTAGCTTCTTCAAGCGGCATTTTGGCAGGGTCTGGCATGTTCCATTCTTCCACATGCTTCGTGTAGACTACTGGGCATAGGGCGCCGCTGCAAACGATTATGGCGACTTCAGCCTTTTCTTGAAGTTCCCTTGTCATGATTTGGGGTTTTTTGTGACTTATGTCTATGCCTTCTTCAAGCATAAGCCTAACAGCGTTTGGATGCACCCTTTCAGCTGGTGTTAAGCCGGCACTTTTGGCAGTCCATCCGCTTGGCGCATACTTGTTGAAGTAGGCTTCGGCGATTTGGCTTCTAAAACTGTTCTCCACACAAACGAATAGAACTGTTTTCAATGTTTAGCCTTCCCAGTCCAAGAGCCGCTTTTCGCCTTCAATTTTCTTTATGTCTGTTATGTCCTGGGTTACTTCTATGGTGCCCAAGTATTTGCCGTCCTTGTCCCTCACGGCGAAGTATCTTATGTGGATTAGGCGGTCGCCAGCTTGAATCCAGAATTCCGCCACGTCTTTTTCGCCTTTCTTAAAGGCTTCCAGGATTCTGTTGACCACGTGGATGCTTTTTTGCGGGTGGCAGAGCTGAACCTTTCTGCCTAGAATGGCTTTTGTTCTTACGAAGATGCGTTTTTCAGCCTTGTTGAAGAATTTGACAGCGTCATCCTTATCCACGAAGGTTATGTCTACTGGCAGTGTGTTCAAAATAGCCTCCACTTCCTCTTTCGTTAGTGTTCCAGTTTCAAACTGTAATACGCCTTCTGACATAGGTTTAACCTCAACTGTTGGCTTTTCAACAGTTTTGGCTGGCTTCGTTATTAAATATTCTGGGGTGAAGCAGCAATATCCAATCTCGTCAAAGTCTGCCCGCATGCTTGCCCATTCTTGTTCTGTGACAACCCGTTGGGCTGTTGGGAAAAGGATATTGTTTTCCTTGAAGATGTGGCTGTTTAGGACACTGCTTATGGCGTTGGCTAGTTCGCCAAGCTGCCTCTTAAAATCTTGGAAGCTCATGTTTGCAGCGTTTTCTAGTAGGCTTTTTAGCTGCTTTTTCTTTTCTCTAAGCTGGTTGTGCTCCATCCACATTATGGCTGGAGGCTCGGTTATTCCATGCTTCTCCAAAACTGGGAAGAGAGCGTTCTCTTCCCGCAAATAGTGTTTTTCTGCACCTAGAAGTTCTTCTGCAATATGCTCCAGTTGCGCCAGTTCCTCTTTTACAGCATCAAGTTTTTCGGCGCCCTGCACTTTTTCAGCTAACACGCCTAGTTTTTGGGTTATCTGCTGAAGCATTTTATGTTCTTCGAGAAGTATGCCAATGGGGCTGGTTGGCGCCGCCTCAAACCGTTGCTTTTCCAATTGTTCTTTGAAGATTGCCAAGTGCACGTCGCAGAGCCTTTGAATTTCCTCCCGCGATACGCCCTCGTTTATGAGCTCCTGCTCGATTTTGGCAATTTCCAGCGAGCTTACTCCTTCAAGAAACTGCCTAAACCTCTCTTTGACCTGGTCCGGAGGCACACCGGCATGGAGTTGCCTAAGAATCTCTTTAAGGGCTTTTTTGCGGTTTTCCTCAGTTACTCCGCCCATGCTATGCTTCCTCCCTAATTTTGTTGGCTAAAGATTTGCCTATCTCAACAATCTGCCGCATATTTTCCTCTGTGGGTGGACCATTAATCTCCAATGCGCCCACAACCTCAATTTTGAAACCACCAAGCAGTTCCTGAACCTGTTTCACCGCGCCTCCGCCCCAACCGTAAGAGCTTAGGACGACTGCGAATTTTGTCGGTGGGCGCAGTGCCTTGAAAAGGTATGTAGCGTAAACAGCCAACGGGTGGGCTCCGCCCAAAACTGTCGGCGCGCCAAGCACTATTGCTTTTGAATCCACAAGGTCTTTGGCTAAATCGCCCACATCTGTTATGGCTAGGTTATGGAAAGCCAGTTCAATTCCTTCAGCTGCCAATGTTTCAGCCATCTGCTTCACCATGGCGTCTGTGCTGTTCCACATGCTTACATAGGCTATAACCGCCTTGGGACGAGTTTCGCCAGCAGTCCACCGCTTATAGGCGCTTAGAATAAGCTCTGGTTTTCTGTGGATTGGGCCGTGGCTTGGTGCCATAACACGGACGTCAAGACCAGCGATTTTTTCTAGGGCTTTCTGCGCCATCGCCCTGAAAGGCATCATTATTTCGCCCCAGTACCGTTGGGCATGCACCAAATAGTCTTCAATTTCATCGCTGTAGGCGCCGCCTGCCAAGTGAGCGCCGAAAAAGTCGCATGGAAACAATATTCCATCCTCTTCTAGATAAGTGAACATAGTTTCAGGCCAGTGGAGCATGGGTGCTTCAATAAAGCGTAAAGTCTTGTCGCCTAGGCTTATAGCGTCGTTGTCGGCTACAACCTTAATTCTTTCTTGTGGAACGTGATAGTAGACTTGAGCCATTTTGGCGCCTCTGCTGGTGGCTACAAGTTTTGCTTTCGGGGCAATTTTCATCATGTATGGTATGGCGCCAGCGTGGTCTGGTTCCGCATGGTTCATGACAACATAGTCCAGCTCTTCTGGGTTCGGGAGGCTGCGGATTTTCTCTTCAAGCTCATTTTCGAAGCCCGGATTAACCGTGTCTATTAGGGCTTTTCCGTTTCTGCCTATCACGAGGTAAGCGTTATAGGATGTTCCTTTTGGAAGGGGGATTAATGCGTCAAAAAGTCTGCGGTTCCAGTCTCTTGCACCGACCCAATAAACGTTTTCAGCCAACTTCATTACGTTTCTTTCGTGCATACGCATTCACCTTTTATTACAATTGTAATAAAGTATATTTATGCCTTTCCCCAAAATACTACAAGGAGGAATGAAGCAAAATGCTCTTACCATGCGAAATAGCCGTAAAAATCCTTCTCCCACCAGTAAGGGCAGCACTAGCCAAACAACTCATGACAAAACACGGCTTAAAACAGATGGATGCAGCCAAACTGCTGGGCGTAAGCCAACCAGCCATAAGTCTTTACAACAGAAAAATGCGGGGAAAAGCCCTAGACCTAGAAAAAGATAACGAAATTAAAGCATTGATAGAAGGGTTGGCGGATTCCCTAGCGAAAAAAGACCTATCCCACAAGGACTTTATGCTGAAATTCTGTGAAATTTGCAAAATCGCCAGAGCAAAAGGCTTGTTATGCAACATGCACATGGCTCTAGACTCCACATTTGACACGGAAAAATGTGAGTTATGCATAACTCACACGCAACTGAACTGTTTTGAATAGCGGCTTTACTCGGCTAGGAATTTTATGATTTTTTCGTATATGTCCTTGTCCCTATAATCTTCTTGGCCCTTGTAGATGCTTGGGTTGTCGTTAACCTCAACCACCACGTAGTCGCCGTTGACCTCCTTTATGTCCACGCCGTAAAGCCCTTTCCCAATCACGTTGCAAGCTTTTAGGGCTGTCTCCTTAAGCCTTTGAGGAGCATTGTTTCGTTTTAGAGTGACGGTTCTCCCCCAAATGAAGCTTGGTTTTCCGCGGCGTTTTACGCCGTGTTTCCATCTGCCCTTTGGCATCATGTACTTGCAGACGTATAGGACTTCGCCGTTGAGGACGCCTACTCGCCAGTCGAAGCGGGAGGGCATAAACTTCTGCACGACAAGAAAGTCTGACCTTCTGAAGAAGCGTTTAGCAACCTCGCGGAAACTTGTCTCGCATGCCACTTTTTCCACGTACTTAGAAAAGCTTGTGTAGGGCGCCTTTAGCACAACAGGTTTTCCAAAGGAAGCGAAGATTTCGGAAATCTTTCTATGGTGGAGTTCATCTTTGTTCAAGAAAATTGTGGGAATGTGGGGAACACTATACTTTTCGAAAAGGCGGTGCTGGTGAATTTTGTTGGCACATATTTTTATGGATTCTGGGTCGTCAATGACTTTTAAGCCTAATTCCCAAGCAGTTTTAGAGACCACGTAAGCCGTGTAAAGCGGATCCGTCGTCGCTCTTATGAAAACCGAATCGTATTTTGGAATTTCTGAAAGCCCATTCCTAAATATAAAGTTGAACTCATATCCCATCCGCTCAGCTGTCTGTTTAAAGTTTTGCAGAGCCCCCGCTTCTCCTGAATTGGAGAAATTGTATTTTTCAACAAAACAAGCTATCCGCGTCAATCAAACCCGCCTTTCTCGGAAAACCGAGAAACTATTTTAGAAATTAAATCCGTTTCTGACGGTGAAATTTCCTCCATCTTCAAAGGTTGGAGACCGCATAGGTAGGCTTTTCCACCAACACGTTGGATATGAAGCTTGCATATCGGGATATTAAAGGTTTCGTAAACTTTTCTGGCTATTTCCATTGCGCTGTCGTCTTCAACAGTGCACTGTCCAAAAAATGATTTATATGAGACCATTTCGCCGCGCAGGGGTTGGGCACAGACAGCATACCGATAATTCATGCTTAGACTTTTAACAGCCCTATAGAGGGCGGTTCTGTTTTTGGCTGTTTGGAAGCCGTTAAAAGAGAAAGGGTTCACAGCAAAAACAACAACTGGAAAGTCGAATTCCGCCATTATCTGTTTAACAGAGTCTGTAACAAGATATGGCATAATGGATGCCCCGTTCTTTGAAGCCCTAACAAGAAAGACTGGCATTCGATAGGCGTCTATGGCGTTTTCTGTTGTGGGCATGACAGCGTTTCCAAGGATTTCAGCGTGGAGCGAAACATAATACCCAGTTTTCATATACCTATAATCGTTGTTTATGTTGAGAATGAAATCTCTAACAGAAGATTTGAGGAAGGCCGATGGTTTTGTTACGGGCGTGTTTGTTCTTAGGTCTATGTTTGAGACGACCAGCACGCAAGAGGCACCAGACAACAGAAATCCGCTAACACCATTTAGGTATTTAAAATTAACTGTGGAAGCTAAAGCTATTTACAACTAAAAACTAATCATAGTGAACTCAACGATGAAGGAAGAAGCATTTAATGGATAAATGGAAGCACTATGACATTATTCACAAAAAACATTTAGTGTGCAATTCAATAAGCACAAAGAAGCTTGAAAGACTTTGTCAACTTCTCAGCCTTGAAAAGGAGACGCGGGTTTTAGACGTAGCATGCGGTAAAGGCGAACTTCTTATTAGGCTTGCGGAGTTATATGGCATTTCAGGCGTTGGCGTTGATATATCGCCTTACTGCATAAGCGAATGTGTAGAAAAACTCCAAAAACGTGCTCCAAACGCGAATATCAAATTTTTGGAGATGGATGGAGCCAAATATGAACCGGAAAAAGGTGAGCTTTTTGATGTAGCCATGTGTATAGGTGCCTCATGGGTTTTTGGCGGATATAGACAAACATTAAGAAGGCTTAAAGAATTGGCGAAACCGGATGGATTAATAATTGTCGGCGAAGCTTTTTGGCGGAAGGAACCTTGCATGGAATATTTGAGAGTTGAAGGTTTTAGCAGAAACGAGTATGGCACCCACGAGGACAACGTAAAAGTTGGCGAAGACGAAGGCTTAAGGTGTCTTTACACAATTGTAAGCAATGAAGACGATTGGGACAATTATGAGAGTCTCCAATGGTGGGCAGCCGATGACTATGCAAGAGCTCATCCTCAAGACCCAGATGTTCCAGAACTTTTAGAGCGAATCGCCAAAGAAAAGGAAACCTATCTTAAATGGCGAAGGGAAACCCTCGGTTGGGCAATCTACGTCTTCAGAAAACTGTGGCTATAAGCTTATATTTGGGTTGTTTGCAGATTGAATGAAAGAGGCTATCTGTACGTATAGAACCCTAGAGGTTCTTGGACCAGAACACGAATTCTCATTGGTTAATGAAAACTTGAAGGCTTTGCCCATAGTTGACAAAGTCGTAAAAGACTTTTATGGACGAGTTGTAAATTTTGTGGACTTCGGCGACTTCTCCTTTGGAAAGGAGCTTCAGCTTCACGTTTTAGAGGTTAAACCCAACAAGCCCTTCAAGTCGCCAAGAAACTTTGAGGAAAAAATGCACACGGCGGTTTTAAGGCTAGGCGAACTTTTGCAGAAGCGTTACGGGGCTAGGCTTCTGGGAACGGGGATGCATCCAACATTAAGACTTGAGGAAACCACTGTTTGGCCCCACCGTCACAGGCAGATTTACGAGGCTTTCAGTCGAATCTTCAACCTTAAACAGCACGGCTGGCTTAACATTCAAAGCTTCCAACTTAACATTCCATACTCTGATGAGGAAAAAGCTGTTCAAGTGCATAACTTGCTTGCAAACGTTTGCGCCTACCTTCCAGCAGTTTCAGCCTCCTCGCCGATTTATGAAGGTTGTTTTGGCGATTATGTGGATAACAGGCTTTATTTTTACATGGAAAACCAGAAGGAGATCCCTTCGATAACTGGAAATGTGGTGCCAGAATATGTTTACTCTTTCAAACAGTACCGAAAGGATGTTATTGAAAAATACTCTTCTGATTTGGCTAAAGCTGGAGCCCACCAGTGCATCCTTAACAAAGAATGGGTTAATTCTAGGGGCGTTATCCTCAGATTTGAAAGGAAGGCTGTTGAGATAAGAGTTATGGATGAGCAAGAATGCATAAAATCGGATGTAGCCTTAAGCTGTTTCATAAGAGCCTTACTTAGAGGGTTAATGGCAAAAAATGCGCCGCTTATGCCTACAAAACTTTTAGCTGAAGACTTCAAATCCGTCATAAAACATGGGCTCAACGCCAAAGTGTTGCATCCAAAAGGACCGACAGCCAGACAAGTCTGCGAGCACTTTCTCAAAATTGCTTGGGAAAACGCTACGGATGAAGAGAAAGATTATCTTCCATTAGTGCAAAGGCGAATAGAACATGGAAGCCTCGCAGAAGTTATTAGGGAGAAGGTCCAGGTTAGGGCGCAAAAAACAGACTTGAATGAGGCTATAGTGAATGTTTACTCGAAACTTTTAAAGAGCCTAATTGACAACGAGCCCTTCTTTTAGGGAGGTTAAGGCGTACATGCAAGCTGAAGGAGAAAGGCAGAAAAACTTCTTCGATATCTGCGGCACATGTGAAATCAACTGTTGCTGGGACGCTAGACCCCCCATAACTTTAAGGCGAAAAGAAATCATCGAGGAATACTTGAAAAAGCATAAAATACCCATAGAAAACCCATTTGTCAACGCTGAATACACTTTTCCAAGGGAAGACGCGGATGGCTACTGCATATTCTATGACAAGGCAACGCGAAAATGCATTGTTCATCCAGTCAAACCGGAAACATGCGTTGCTGGACCAATAACCTTCGACATAAACAAGCAAACAGGCAAAATCGAGTGGTATTTGAAGATGGAGAAGATATGTCCCCTTGCTGGAGTCATGTATAAAGAAAAGATTTTACTAGCGAAACATTTTGAGGTTGCTAGAAAAGAGATTTTGCGGCTTGTAAGGGAACTTGCTCCCGAAGCCTTAAAAACCATACTTAAGCGCGAGGAACCAGAAACCTTCAAGATAGGCGAAGAAGAAATAAACAGCGAAGTTCTAAACAAAATATAGGAACACCATAATCGCTTTAGCTAGCCTTCTCGTTATTTTCACCTTTTATCCAATGCAAATGCTAGGCTCATTTGAAAAAGTACATTAGTTGGCAGCAACATATACTCTTCTGGTCGAAGGTGATAAAATGGCAAGAGTAGCGCGGGAGATGGTGGAGAAGGCTGGAATAAACGTTGACCAGCTTGTTGAATTGCTTGTAAAGAATGCGGCGGCTGAGCTTACAACCTACTATTACTACACGATTCTGCGATGCAACCTTATAGGGCTTGAAGGAGAAGGAATAAAAGAAATCGCGGAAACTGCCCGCATTGAAGACCGCAACCACTTTGAGGCACTCGTCTCCCGCATATACGAGTTAGGAGGCAAACTGCCAGAAGACATGAAAGCTTTCCATGACCTGTCGGCATGCCCGCCAGCCAAGCTACCCAAAGATCCAACAAAGGTTAAAGAAATTTTAAAGGTTTTAGTCGAAGCAGAAAGATGCGCTGTAAGAGGATATACGCATATTTGCAACATGACTGCTGGAAAAGATCATCGAACATACGACTTAGCTTTGGCTATTCTCAACGAAGAAATTGAGCACGAGTCTTGGTTCTCCGAATTTTTAGGCGAAGGCCCATCTGGACATTTTATGCGCAGAGGCGAAACTTCACCATTCGTTTCAAAATTCCTGAAATAAGTGACTTTGCCCATTTCTTTCAGTTCCCCCCCTTTTTCTTAAACTAAACATATATTATTTAGCTGCTGGGTCAAATGTTAGGTATGAGCACAGAAGCTATTTGGCTTGGTGCGGCAGCGAGTTTACTTGCAGGCTTAGCCACGGGTGCTGGAGCCTTGCCAGTATTATTCACAAGAAATGTTTCAGACAAGTTGTTGGATGTCATGCTTGGATTCTCTGCTGGGGTTATGCTTGCCGCCACATTCTTCAGCCTTTTAATTCCAGCCATAAGCTTCGGCAGCATATGGATTGCAGTTCTTGGAATAATAGTAGGCGCGGTTGCCTTGCATTTGGCGGATCGTTTCATCCCCCATTTCCATCCAACGTTGGGTGCAGAAGGACGCCCTTCCAGGCTTTCACGAGTTTGGCTCTTCGCCTTAGCAATCACTATTCACAATTTTCCTGAAGGCTTGGCTGTTGGAGTAAGTTTTGGAACTGGAGACATAGCGGCTGGGCTTGTGGTTGCTATGGCTATTGGGCTTCAGAACATGCCTGAAGGCTTGGCGGTAGCGTTGCCCTTGTTAAGAGAGGGATACAGCCGGCGAAAGTCTCTTGGGTATGGCACGTTAACTGGCTTAGTTGAGCCAATTGGAGGACTGTTAGGAGTTGCACTTGTATCCATTTTTCATCCGATTCTGCCTTGGGCGCTTGCCTTTGCCGCTGGAGCCATGCTCTTCGTTGTCAGCGACGAAATAATACCAGAAAGCCACAGAAAGGGTTTTGAAAGACAAGCAACCTTCGGTCTCATTGCAGGCTTTATCGTGATGATGTTGCTCGACTTCATATTCGCTTAAATGAGGAAAGATTGAATAATGAAGGAGTTTACGGAAAAAGAGCTCGCCAAATTTAACGGCAAAAATGGAAAACCAGCCTATATAGCATACAAGGGAAAAGTGTTTGATGTGTCAGCCAGTTTTCTATGGAAGGATGGAAAACATCAAGTTCTCCATGAGGCTGGTAAGGATTTAACAGCGGCATTGCAACAGGCACCTCATGGCGAGGATGTTCTTAAGAGATTCCCTGCCATCGGAATTTTAATCAAAAATAAAACAAGGAATGTTTAACCAGAACATTTTTACGATGCTGTTTGGAAGGGCTTAAACTCATTTTATGTAGTTAATCACGTCTTTTCTTCTCGGTTTTGCCGGCGGGTTTTCATCTTTGTATCCTAAGGCTATTACGCAGACGTGTTCGTATCCTTCTAGAACCCCTAACTCCTTTTTCAGTTCCTCGCCCTTTTCTGATGTGAATAAGAATTCTGTGGAAGTCATTATGTGGGAACCCAAGCCAAGCGATTCGGCTGCTATCAAAATGTTTTCGGCGGCTAAGGCACAGTCAATTTCAGCGAAACGGGTTGTTTTGTCTGTCGTGATTAGAATCACTGTAGGAGCGTTTCCGAAGGGATTAAAATCGGGATCTTTCGCCCTTTGCGCCAAAAATTCTATTCCCGAGTTTAACATGTTCTCCTTCATGATGCCTGCCATTTTGTCTAACACTTCCTTGTTTTGGATTACCGTGAAGTGTTATTTCTGCTGGTTTCGCGCATTAGGCGCAAGCAAAGCGCACTCCAATAAGTCTGAGTCGCGTATCTGTTCTGGTTTAAACCGCCGTATGCTTCTCCTACGTTTTATAACCTCTATAGTTTCGTTCATAATCTGCCCTTCTCCTTTTTGTTTGAAATCTCTAACCATTATATGTTTTTGTTTGTTTCGCTTGCAAGGCTAACGCTTTGTTTGTGCAAAATGCTTTTACCTTTGGTTTTCCGCTATTCTATCAGAATTTGAGGTTAACCGCATCTTGAAAGAACAGCCTAAAAGTGCTTTTGACCTTCTCGTTAAGCCTGTTCGCCGCTTGATTGAGCAGAGGGGATTCTCGAAGCCAACAGAACCGCAAGAAAAGACTATTCCGTTAATCCTCGAGGGAAAGAATGTCTTGCTTATTTCGCCTACGGCAACGGGTAAAACTGAGGCTGCTTTTCTGCCAGTTTTAAGCATGCTCCTGCAAGAGCCGGCGGCTCCCGGCATAAAGGTTCTTTACATTACGCCTTTGAGGGCTTTGAACCGTGATATGCTGGAGCGCCTTGAATGGTGGTGCAACAACCTAGACATTAAATTGGCGGTTAGGCATGGCGACACAGAAACTCGTGAACGAACAAGGCAGGCGCGGAGTCCACCAGACATTTTGATAACCACACCTGAAACGTTGCAGGCGATTTTGGTTGGCTGGATTATGAGGCAGCATCTGCAGCAGGTGCGCTGGGTCATAATTGACGAAGTGCATGAGATGGCTGATAGCAAAAGGGGAAGTCAGCTTGCCCTAGCCCTTGAAAGGCTTAGAACCATGGTTGGGAGAGACTTTCAAATTATAGGTTTGTCAGCCACCATTGGCAGTCCGGAAAAGGTGGCGCAGTTTCTTGTTGGAAACGGCCGCCCAGTGGAGATTGTGCGGGTTCCAGTTGCGCGGAAAATGCATCTTAAAATAGTTTTTCCAAAGCCGGAAGCTGATGATTTTAGGCTTGCCGGCCAGCTTTATACGCATCCAGAAGTAGCTGCTAGGCTTAGGGTTATCCGCGACTATATAAGCCGCCACCGGTCTGTTCTATTGTTCACCAACACTAGAGCCATTTCAGAAGTTTTAGCCAGCCGCTTCAAGGTTTGGGACATAGACTTTCCAGTCTCCATACATCACGGTTCTTTGGCTAAACCTTCCCGCATAGCTGCTGAAAGAGGCTTAAAAAACGGCGAGTTGAAGGGCTTGGTTTGCACCAGCAGCCTAGAACTGGGCATAGATGTGGGCAGAATAGACCTAGTCATCCAGTACATGAGTCCAAGGCAGGTTACGAGGCTTATCCAGCGCGTGGGCAGAAGCGGCCACAGAATAGGCCGCATAGCAGAAGGAATAATCGTCACAATGGATTCTGATGACACGCTTGAAGCCTTAGCCATAGCCAAGCGCGCCTTAAAAGAGGATTTGGAGCCCGTTGAAATTCCGCTGAAACCCTACGACGCGTTAGCCCACCAGATAGCAGGCTTACTCGTCAAACAGAAACGCCTCGAATTCGGCGAAGTCTTAGAAATGTTTAGAAAGGCTTATCCATACGTGGACTTAACAATGGAGGATGTTGAAAAAATTTTCGGGTATATGCATCAGCGCTTTCCACGGTTGGCATGGGTCTCCTTCGAAGACAAAGTCGCCTTAAAACCGCGGAGGACAAAAGCACTTTTCGAATATTATTTTAACAACTTGTCCATGATACCGGAAGAAAAACAGTATCTCGTCGTCGACGAGTCAGCTGACTCAGCCATAGGAGTTTTAGACGAAGCCTTCATGGCGGAGTATGGCAAGCCGGGCATAAAGTTCATAATTCGCGGAAGCCCATGGCGGATTCTCCACGTTTCAGGCGACAAGGTTTACGTTAAGCCTGTCGACGATCCCACTGGGGCTATTCCAAGCTGGATAGGTGAAGAAATCCCGGTGCCTTTTGAAGTGGCGCAGGAAGTTGGAAGCATCAGAGGTTTTGTTGAGGAGCAAATGTTGAAGGGCCTATCGCCGGAGGAAATCGCTGCTAAGCTTAGCATGCAATATCCAGCTGATAAAGAGACAATTCTAGAAGCCTTGGCTGAAACTGTGGAGCACGTCTCTGCTGGGATGCCGGTTCCTACGGACAAGCGGATAATAGTTGAAGATTGGGAAGACTTTGTGATTGTTCACGCCCATTTCGGCTCCCTTACTAACAGAGCTTTAGCCCAGCTTATTGGGCAGCTGCTATCTGAGAAAATAGGATACGGCGTAGTGGTTCAACATGACCCTTATAGGATATTTGTGCAAACCATGGGGGCGGCGAACGCGGAGCAAATGGCAGATTTATTGATGGAAATGGCTGGCATGGGGGAACAAGCTGTAAGAGAAAGCCTAACAAGGGCTACTGTGAAGACTGGGCTTTTCAAGAGGCGAATGATTCATGTAGCGAGGCGTTTCGGAGCACTTGAGAAATGGGCGGACTTCAGCAACGTAAGCCTCCAAAGGCTTTTGAAAAGCTTTGAAGGAACCCCAATTTTTGAGGAAGCATTAAAGGAAGTTTTCACAAAAGACTTGGACGTTGAAAGGCTTGTCCATGTTTTGATGGAAATTCGCAATGGCGAAATAACCGTTAAAAAAGTTGAAACTGAAGGAAAAGCCACTCCAGTTGCACGGGTTGGCATAGAACGTGTCAGCATGAAAACAGATTTGATACCGCCTGAACGAATGCGCGCCGTGCTCATAGAATCTGCCAAGGCAAGGCTGCTCAACGAGACATGCAACTTAGTCTGCACAAACTGTTGGAGCTACTCGGACATGGTGCGCGTAAAAGACTTGCCGACAAAACCCAAATGTCCAAAATGCGGCTCCGAAGCAATTGGGCTGCTAAAGGTTGAGGAGGAGAAGATTCTACCCTTAATAGAGAAGAAAGGCGAAAAATTGACAAAAAGCGAAGAAAAACTGCGAAAGCAAGCCATGCAAACAGCTCGGTTAATAGCTGAATATGGAAAGCCGGCGGTGGTTGCCCTATGCGCAAGAAAAGTTCAACCTTCAGACGTAAAGGAAGTTCTTGAGAAAGATTCGCGGCTTGATGATAGATTTTACGAGCTTGTTTTGGAGATGGAACGCAAAGCCATAAGCAAAAGATTCTGGTAGAAGCGCCGAGAGACTTACAACAACTTTTAAATCGGAGACCACCTTAATCTGGGTGAGCGTCGCCTCA
Source organism: uncultured Candidatus Bathyarchaeia archaeon (assembly GCA_964501295.1). Lineage (GTDB taxonomy): Archaea > Thermoproteota > Bathyarchaeia > Bathyarchaeales > Bathycorpusculaceae > JABFQN01. The sequence goes on from CAZCSF010000004.1 coordinate 40,487, forward strand.
ATATCATGTGGAGATAAGAAGTTTGGAGATAAGCCGGAAAAAACTTCGCGAAGAAGTTTTAAGCAGGATTAAATACGTTAAAAACTGTGTTTTGGCAAGGGAACTCTGCCTCCTAATCCGCACAAACAGAGCCGTATTAGAGCCTAAAGACGTGCAGGAAATCTGCCTCTACATTTCGGGCTTATGCAAGGAAGAGGGTTGCGAAGAACCAAGCGAACTCTGCCGCAAAGCCGCCGAAGCTGTGGGCGCTGGAGACGAGGAAAAATATTTGGAGTTATGTGCTCAAAGCGCCATGAAATGCGGAGAATCCAGAAGACCCACGCCTAAAAGGTCAACCTACGTAGCTTAAACTGAGAAAATTTTAAAAAAGAGGGGGAGACATTGCTAAAACCAGAAGGGAGGCCTCTAAACTGTTCATAGCTCCCTATGTTCCCACACCCCTTCCGGTTGTCCGCCACATGCTTATTTTGGCACAACTGAAACCCGGAGAAGTGTTTTTTGATCTAGGGGCTGGAGACGGCAGAACAGTTATCATGGCTGCGAAAGAGTTCGGTGCACGAGCTGTCGGCGTCGAACTGCGCGAGGACCTGGCGAAAAGAGCCTTAAGCACAGTTTATGAGGAAGGCCTTCAAGACAGAGTAACCATAGTTAACGGCGACATGTTCAACGTTGACCTAACATCAGCCGATGTCATATTCCTATATTTAACAACAAGCGCAAACGAGAAGATTAAGCCAAAACTTGAAGTTGAGCTTAGAAATGGAGCCCGTGTTGTTTCCCATGACTATGAAATTGTGGGTTGGAAACCATTGAAAGTTGACAATTTCTGTGAGAACCCGAAGCTTGGATACCCATCCCACACCATTTACCTCTATAGGAAAGGCTAGCCCTTCCCCAAGTCGTGGAAACATGTCCCACTCTTTTAAAACATTTTATAGGGTTTCATGGGTAGACACCGACGCCGCCCAAATAGTCCACTTCTCAAACTTTTTCAGATTTTTCGAAAGAGCTGAAGAGGAATTTTACACAAAGCTTGGCTTAATGAGTTGGCTTGGAGAAAAGGAAATAATAATGCCGCGGGTGGAAGCCTTCTGCCAGTATAAGAAGCCAGCAAAATTTAACGACTTGCTTGAAATAGAGCTAACAGTGGAAGAATTGAAAGAAAAAGCCGTGAAATATGACTTCAAAATCTACAACAAGGAAACGGGCGATTTGTTGGCAAACGGTTACATCGTTGCTGTAGCTGTGGACAGACAAACATTAAAAGCCACCCAAATCCCAAAAGAAGTAAGGGAGAAACTGAAAGCCTTTTGCAACGCAGAATTGGAAGAAGCAAAATAAACTTTTAATTAAGCTTTGTTTCTCAAAAATTTTAGGGAAAAGATAAACGAGCGCGGGTAGCCGAATGCTGTTTGTTCCATGGAGTTACATAGCAGACTGGAAATGCAACACCTGCGGCTTATGCTGCAAAGCCTACAGCGTAGTCCTAAACTTCCAAGAATGGTTAAACATAGTGAAAAACTATGGAGCAGAAACAACAGCTTCAGGTTTAAACAAGCTTTATTTAAGAAGGAAAAGCGACGGCTCATGTATATTTCTCTACAAGCTATCGAACATGCACTTGTGTGGACTTCAGCACATGAAACCAACAGCATGCAAACTGTGGCCCTTCAAAATTTTGGGCAGTCCAAAGTTTGGATATGCAAGAGAAGCGGTCTATCCCTACGGTGGAAAAAATCTTTATGTTTATGCAGACTCCACGTGCAAGGGCTTAATCTATGGAAGACCAACATGGAAGTTCGCCAACCAAACCATAAAAGAGTTTATAGAAATAGCCTTAGGCATCCGCAACGACCAATTTAAAAGCAAGGCGAATATAGGCTTCATCCATCAACTTGTCCCAGCCAAGAGAATCTTCTAAAAGCAGTTGATGACCAAATCTTTGATCACTTTTACCCATAACCCTTAACAACCAGCTCCACAGCCCTAATAATATAAACGTGTTAACAGGCTGAGGACATTGGAAGCAGTAAAATCAGTAAACCTTGTCAAAAAATACCATGGCAAAGAGACCGTTGAAGCCCTAAAAGGCGTCAGCCTATCTATCGGTAAAGGCGAACTTTTCACTTTGCTGGGTCCCAACGGTGCTGGAAAAACAACCTTCCTTAGAATTATTTCCACGCAGCTATTACCTACAAACGGTGAAGCCTATGTTTTGGGTTTAAACGTTGTAAGTCAAGCTGAAAGTGTGCGGGAGCACATAGCTGTTGTTCCACAGGATGTGGCTACTTATGGCAATTTCACACCTTGGGAATACTGCTACTATTTTTCGCTGCTTCGCGGCATGACCAAACAAAAAGCAAAGAAAACTTCTGAAAAAGCCTTGAAGGCTGTTGAACTGTGGGAGCTGAAAAACCGCACTTGCGTCACGCTTTCGGGCGGAGAAAAGAAAAGGGCGATAATCGCAGCGGCTTTGGCTTCAGATGCTGAAGTGCTAATGCTGGATGAGCCCACAAGCGGTTTAGATGCTGTGGCGCGGAGAAAAGTTTGGACTGTTTTGAGGGAAATGATTGAAGAAGGCAAAACCATTCTTTTAACAACCCACATCATGGAGGAAACCGAAATGGTTTCTGACAAACTAGCCATAATAAACAAAGGCGAGCTAATAGCACAGGGAACCATTGAAGAAATCAAAAGCCTAACCAAGGAAAAGTTCAGAGTTGTTGTTGAAGGCAGAAGCCTAAAAACGCTGAATGAGTTCATCAACAACCATTCCTCCGTAAGCTTTGGAAGCAAACGAATAATCTACATTGACAGCGGAGACGAAGCCATAGAACTTGTGAAAAAAGCCCTTAAAAACGGGTTGAAGGCTGAAGCCTCACCCATCACGCTTGAAGATGTTTTTGTAAAACTTGTAGGAGGAGAAATGAATGAAAATCGGAAAAATGGTTAAAGACGCCTTGGTAATCGCTGCCTTAAAAGCCATTCCAGATCTGAAAAGGCAGCCGTTAATGTTGATGGTTATGGGTTTGATAAGCGCGTTGCCCTTGTTTTTCATATTAATCTTCGGCGGAGAAATCAGTTATGGCCTAATAGGAGCCATGATTTCCACTGTTGGCTTCATCGGCATAGCCGCTGCCATACAAGACATCACATGGGATAGATACGTGAAAATTAGGCAGATGATTGTGGCCATGCCTGTTCACCCGATTTCGTATATGATGGGAGTAGCCTTAGCTCCACTAATACTTTCGTCTCCGGAGCTTGTGTTCTTTCTGGCGCTTGCTTTGTGGCTTGGTTTCCTGCCAGTACACGCGTTGGGGTGGATTATTGCGGCTTTGCTTTTATGCTGGGCTGTTTTAAGCGGTATAGGCTTTGTCATATCTACATACCTTCAGAAGGCAAGCGTTTACACATTAAATAACATATCCACCATCCTTGGGTTAGGCTTGATTTTCCTTCCACCGGTCTATTACCCAGAAGAGCTGCTAGGTGGTTTAAACTGGATAGCTGTTTTATTCCCAACATCTAATGCTGCTGGACTGGTTAGGGCTTATTCTGGGATTACATCACTGTCGCAGGAGATGATTGTAATCCGCTGGCTTGTCCTTTTAACCATGATAATTATTTCCATATTCCTTGTGACATTCAAGGCTAAATGGAGGGAAAACTAACAGCCCTGTTAAATGGACTGCGTTGGATAACGTTCATACTGCAACTCATACAATTTCTTAAGCTTTTCAACGGTGTCAATTTCCTCGATGGTCTTGTCTGTTCTGAAGCGGACTATTTTAGGCACTCTTAGGGCGTATCCGCTTGTGTACTCGTCTGTCTCCTGAATCTCCTGATATGTGGCTTCCACAACAACCGTCGGTTTTACGAAAACCCCTTCTTCGTCTTCACCCGTCCTTGTTCTTTCAATTATAGTTCTAAGCGTGTCCATTGTTTCTTCTGGCAGGTTGGAGACTTTCCCGATGGTGTAAAGTTTCTTTTCTGTTGGGGCGCGCACTGCCAAAAGGAATGAGGAGTATAGGCCTGCACGTCTCCCTTTTCCATATAATGCTTTGACTATTGTGCAGTCTATTGTGTCGCGTTCCGGTTTCAGTTTAAGCCATGTGTAGGTGCGCTGTCCGATTTCGTATGGAGCGTTTAAGTTTTTGACAACTATGCCCTCAAACTTCCTTTTCAAAGCTTCATCGTAGAAACGCATTAATTCAACTTCATTTTGGCATTCAACCCCTTCGGCAAGATATTCCGGCGGAACAATCTCCAAAAGGTATTTTCGCCTTAGGGAAAGCGGTAACTTTGTGAGTTCTTGACCGTTTAGAAATAGAATGTCGAAGGCTCTGTAAGTAACCCTAACCTTTTCCATTCGCTCTTTAAGCTCTTCAGGCGCAAGTTCCCTTGGCACAGTTCTTTCAAGCATAACTTGGAAAGGCAGAGGGTTGCCAGCATCATCTACAGCTATGACTTCACCGTCAACAATACAGCTTTGAGCATCAAAATTTTTAGCTATCTCCACAACTTCTGGCAAAGTCTGAGATTTTTCCACGCCCCGTCTTGAAAAAATCCATGTTTGAGTGCCCCACTTGTGGATTTGGAGGCGGCTTCCATCAAGCTTGTATTCTGCTCTTACAGGATAAACAACTTTGTCCGGCTCATATAAGTGGGCTAGTTGAGGTTTGATGAACCTTCCTGGACGCATTTTTATCTCTGAAAGTTTCAGCGTTCCCTCAGAAGCCATGCTTATTCCTTCAGCTATTCCCATTATCGCGCAGGCGTTTTGGATTAGTTCTTGCGGAACGTTGTAAGCTCTAGCTGCAGCCCTCATAACAGTGCTTGCATAGTAGCCTAGCTTCAAGTCGCCTAAAAGAAGCCTAACGATATATTTTGCTTCCAGGGGTGTGCTTGCTTTTAATAGGCTTGAAATGTAGAGTTCGCGTTCTCTTATGCCTTTCAGTTTTGGCAGAAGCTTTATGGCTTCGTAAACCTCATTCACGAAAAGGGTGGGCTCTGAAGGTTTTTTAAGGAGGTAAGCTACTTCTCCATGTTCCCCATAGTCTATCAGAAGTTTTTTAATTTCGCCTTTGGAGACGCCGGTAGCTAGGCTTATACTTCTTTCTATCAAGCCTGGTCCAACCTTCAAGCTTTCCTCGGTTATTGTTCCCAAAGCAAAGCGGGTTTTGGTTTCCAGTGGCAGTTCTGGGTTTTGAAAAAACTTCGCCAGCTCGGTTTCTTTGCCCTTTTTTCCACGAAGCACTGCAAGGCGTTCGTAAACTTCAACTATTTTGGAGAAAGCCGCATCTTTTTTCGGCTGTTTTCCTTCCATGTAAAGGCGTACAAGATAGTAGGGTATGCCAGTGCGTCGCTCTATTTGTTCCGGGGAAAATCCAGCCTCTATTAGGCGGAGAACAGCCTCTTTCGCTGAGCCGTAGGTTTCTATTAGTTCTTTTAGGGTTGGCGGTTTAACTATTGACATGCGTTTTTGCCACTGCTATTTCTTTTCCATTTCTGAAGTTTTCGGTATAGGTTCAATAGCCTTCAAGAATCCGTCTTCTGTTATGTCTACCTTAATCCTTCGCCTTTCAAAGTTGCTCATGCGGCAGTCCAGCACGCGGACTATGCGGACGAATTCGCCTCTGTCTGCTCCTAAATCTACTTGTTGGTCATACCAGTATACACGTCCATAATCCACTATTATTGTTCCGTCTAGGTTGTGGGCTAAGCCTATGCCGCCCGCCATGTCGTAGCTGTCCCAAACCTCTGAACTGCGTTGATTCACGTAAAGGGCAGTTATGCCATGCACTTGGTTGTAGCGGGCTAACTCCATAACACGGTATTTTAGTGCCCCGCGGTAGGCTTCAAGCACCGTTACAGAGTCTATTATAGCTAGTTCGATTTTCTCCTTTTCAGCGACGTAACGATAAGTTTCGGCGAAGGTATTCCATTCGCGAAGTTCTGGATAAGCCACCGTGTCAAGCACGAAAAGGTTTTCACGGATTTTGCTCCAGTCTAAACCCAAAATGTCGGCTTTCTGCTTAAGCCTAGACTGCAAATCAAAACGGGGAGTGGCGCTCTTCCAAGTGTCTTCAGCCGTTGCATAAAGCACTTTCCTACCAGAAGCAGCTACACGTACGGCGATTTCCTCAACAAGAATGGATTTTCCAGCTCCCGGCAACCCGGTGATGGCAAATTGCCCGCATATGGGAATGCCCCCCAAGGTTTTCCCGTCTGGGGTTAGGAATAACTGGTCAATAAAGGTGCCTGTTGGAAAACCTAAGAGGGGCTTTTTGGCTTCAACCGCCTCGTCTGGTCTCAGCACTAGAGTGCTCAGCTTTTCCTTGCCTTCCTCGATTTTTGTCGTCATGGGTTTTGTTGCCAGCTCCCACTCATCAGTCGGAGCTCTAGCGCTTTTCACAGCCTCTGCAAGGGTCTGCGCCATTGCCCTAACAAGGTTTTCAATCTCCGGAACAGTGGTTTCCGGCTTTGGTTTAGGCTCAGGCTCTTGAGGTTTTGTGGGTGTTTCGGAGGGTTTCTCCTCCTTGACAATGAGCACCCACAACTCGCCGCAGCGCTCAACCACTCCCCTATTCTTGAGAGATTGTAAAAGCGCGTAAGCAGAATTTGGTCCATACTTTGGAATTCCTAAACCTTCAGCAATTTCGCTGAGGGAAACTCCACTTTCACGCGTTTTGAGAAATTCAACTATTTCTTTTTCCTCTACCATAAATTTCCCAATTTCTAATAACCAAGTTAAGGGGTATAAAGTTTCAGTTTGCAAGATGGAAACAGGGACATAACCGTGTTAATTCGTGGTTCGCTGTCGCCTCTTCTCTATTATAAGCTTCTCGCCATCAATTTTTACTGTTACATTTTCCCCAACCTTAAAGGGAAAACTAGTGTCTGAGGAAACCTCTTTAGGTATATAGATGAAGATTTTTCGGTACTTCTTCCCTTGTCAACAACTTTGCCTTTTCCTTCACCAGTCATAGGCGCCTACGCGCCCCAACACGCCAACATAAAATTCTAGGTTTATGAATATAAAAATTTTAACCCAAACCAAACTATTTATTTATCCTTTAACCTTAATGCTTAAGCCATGCCAAATCAAAAAATACTCCATCACGTAACCTACTGCGGCCTATACTGTAAATTATGCGCACAACAAAGCCGCATACCAAAACAAGCATCACAACTAAAACAAAGCCTCCATGAAGAAGGATTCGACGACTTTTACCAATACGTGCCAGAAATGATAGAAGTTTTCCCACCGTTCTGGCAGTTTCTACAAAAACTCGCAACATTTGATTGCAACTGCAGAGTTGGAAAGGACGGACCTCCAGACTGTAAAATCCGCAATTGCGCAAGGGAAAAGGGCGTAGAAGTTTGTCCCCAATGTAAAGATTATCCATGCACGCTTATCAAATCGTTAGCTGAACATTATCCAACTTTAATCCAAGATGGAAAACGCTTGCAAAAATAGGCATAGAAAAATGGGTTAAGGAACAAGAGGAAAGGGTTAAGCGTGGAGTAGTTTATGCAGACCTACGCTACAAAACAGAAAACTAAACTTCACTAATGTAAGAGTTCACACGCTCCAAATCAAACCGCTCAAACTGCAAAACATTCCTTACAAAATTGAGAAACCTTATGGAACATCCTTGCTTAGGTTAGGATAAAAATTTTAAGACGCCTTTACCTCGAATTCGCAGTAGGGGTCGCCCTTAGCGATGCATTTTGTCTCTTCAACTTTCACATCTTTTCCAAAGAAGCGGGTGAATATTCCCGCGATGGCGCCTCTGTAGAATTGGCTGTAAGGTTTTCCCTCATCCTTGCCCAGTTCACATTCGAAACTTTGGTAAATTCGCAGCTTGGCATATCCCTTTTTCTCGTCTATGTTTACATCGTCTGCTATTCCCCAATCTAAGGTCATGTTTATGGCTTTAGCCACTTCAATCAAATCCTCGACTTTTTTAGACTTGGCTATCTTCACATACTGTTCATAAATTTCAAAGCCTACGCTGAAGCCTTGATAGTACAGCATGGCTTCACCAGCAGAGCCAAATTTCTCCCTAACCCCAGTGAAGAGGGTTTCGTATACTGATTTTCTGAAGATGACAGCCCTTTCGTTTGCGACGGTTAGAGGGAAGAAGAAGTTGTCGAAAATGCCGCTGTTTCCACAGGGTTTTATTATTTTTGCACTTCTAATGAAGTTATAGCTGTTATGGAGTAGTTCTAGGGCTTCTTCTGGCGAGGCTTTTGAATTTGTGAAGTCTAGGAAGGCTATGGCGTTTACTGTGGGTTTTATGGATTCTTCCATAGAAAATTGAATGTATCGAATTGTTATGCCCAAACTATCGGCTAATTCAGTTAATTTGCGAAGGTTTCCCTTTTCTATTTTAGATTCAATTGCAAGACCGTATATTTTCTGTTTTTCATTGAAAGTCATTATCCTTCCGATGTTTAGGGGTTTAAAAGTTTGTTTGGACATTGGTACACCTTCCAGTTTTTGGTAGGTGCACGAAATTACCACCTTTAGTAGTAACTTTCTATGACCACAAAACCACATATATGTTTTGCTCACCAAAAATTCAGAAACAAAAGCAACTCTAAAGAAAAACAGCAAACCAAGTTATAAGCAAGAAACAGTTTAAAACATAACACAAAACTGTGGGAACGCGTTTGAGCAGACCAGAAATAGGAGTTTCAACCCTTCACCGCCTCAACGAACCCTTCAACAAGGCAATCAAACAAATAACAAACATGACTGTTAAGAGCATAGAAATCGTCGACGACGGTTTCCACGCCTTAAACAAAAAGAGAATTTTAACGCTTACGGAACTTGGAAAATCCTACAACCTAAAGTTTTCAATTCACGCACCCTTCGCAGACATAAACATAGCCTCTCCATCAAAGTGCATGCTAAAAGCCATGCTTAAACGCCTCGAAAAATCCATAACCCTCGCAAACATTTTAGAAGCGCATGTTTGGGTTTTCCATCCAGGATTAAAAACGGGCATAAGCATGTTCTACCCAGGAGCAGACTGGATTCAAAACTGCAAAACCGCGCGACTGCTATGCGATATAGCAGAGGAGCACGGCGTAAAAATAGCCATAGAAAACGTTCCGGAGCCATACCCCTTCCTAATGAAAAGTGTTGAGCATTTCCAAAGGTTCTACAAGGATGCTGACTTGGATTTGGGCATAGCCCTAGACATTGGACATGCAAACCTTAACGGGCAGATAGAACTTTTCCTAGAAACCTTTCATGACAAAATAGTGCACATCCACGCCCACGACAACAGTGGGAAAGACGACGAACACTTAGGAGTGGGCTATGGAACTGTCAATTGGGAGAAAATCGCCACATTATTAAAGCGAATCAATTACAGCGAAACCATCATCGTCGAGTCTGTGGAGCATGTCCCCGAAAGCATCGAAAAACTGAAAGCCCTACTCGTCTGAGGGGGGGATTTCGATTTCCAAAAAATCTTCAGCCACAAAAGTGTTCTTAAAAATTTTCTTGGCTTGCTTCAAAAGCTTTGACGTGTTTTTGTATCTTGCACTGATGTGAGTTAAAACAAGCCTTTTCGCCTTCGCCTTTTTTGCGATTTTTGCCGCTTGGCTTGGTGTTGAATGCCCATCTTCTTCAGCTCTTTCAGCCAACTCATCGTCTAAGGTGGCGTCGTGAACAAGCAAATCTGCATTGGCTGCGAATTCTGCCAAACCATCGAAAGGTCTTGTATCCCCAGTATAAACTATTTTTCTTCCACGACGGGGCGGTCCCAAAACATCTTCCGGCTTCACAATCCTTCCATCTGAAAGCCTAACGGCTTTTCCATGCTGCAGTTGCCCCCACAATGGACCTTCCGGAACACCTAGAGCCTTAGCCTTTTCTGGGTAAAATTTTCCGGGGCGGGGTTTCTCCACCAAGGCGTAGGCTAGGCTTGGCGTTACATGGTTTGCCCAAACCGCTTGAACAGTGTACTCTTGTTCTTTGCATACTGTGCCAGCCTCTCCAATCTCATGGATTTCTATTGGAAATGTTAGGCCAAACTGCACAGTTTCCCTTATGCATCCCATGAATTTTCGAATTCCAGTCGGCCCATAAATTTCGAGTTTTTTGTCGCGGTCCAGCAATGCCATGGTTTGTATGAGTCCGGGCAAGCCTAAAACATGGTCGCCATGCATATGCGTTATGAAAACCTTCATTTTTTTGTGGAAGCTCGCGCCAGCAATTATCATTTGTTTTTGCACGCCTTCGCCGCAGTCGAACAGCAGCTGTTCGCCTTTACGTTTTATGAGGATGGCTGGCAAGCTCCTTTTTGGAGTGGGAACGCTTCCAGCAGTGCCTAAGAAGACAGCTTTCAAGTTCATGAGCACACTACACCTTTTCGAAGATGGCTATTTCTCTCGTTAAGCTTCGATGCACATAAACAAAATGGGACTCCACATGCCTATAGCCTAAAGCAGTGCCAATTTGGCTTATCTCTACAGTTTTAGGCGCAGCCATGCATACCCGCCTTCCTCTGCTTAGCACATCATAAACCGCTTTAAAAGCGTCTTCAATTATCTGTTTTGTGGTTCGCCTAAAGGTGGTTGCGCTTCTTCCATAGGGCGGGTCTGTGGCAATGGCGTCAACAGCTTTTACTGGCAAGTTTCGAGCGTCAGCCACTATCAAACCTTCGGATTCGATGTCGAAATAGGTGAAGTTTTTCTGGCTGCCCCTTACCATGCACCGTTGAAGGTCTAAGCCTAAAATGCGGCAACCCATAAGCGCCGCCTCGATGAGGATGCTTCCTGTTCCGCAAAAAGGGTCGAAAACCAAGTCTCCAGCTTTTGGCTCAGCCAAGTTAACCATGCACCTGGCAAGTTTCGGCGGCATCGCTGACGGGTGGAAGAAAGGTTTCTTCTTGGGACGCCTTTCCGTAAAGGATTTGGATGGTACATCAGCCAGTTTTAAGCCGAAAACAAGTTTGCCGTCGGTTAAAATGCCAGTGAAGGTTTTTTCTGGATCTTGCAGATTCACCCTCGCGCCTTTCACGCTCTCAAGGATAGCGGCGCCAAGCTTTTTTTCTAAAGCCATCCCGTCAACTTCTGAAGCATGTCTTTTCACGCGTTTTACGCGAACCGCAAAACTTTCGCCTTTCTTTAAAACTCCATCAAGGCTTATGAAGTGCAAGGCTTTAACCGCCTCGCTTGGTTCAGCCTTGCACATGAAAAGTTCTAGTGCGCAAAGTCTTGTTAGGGCCGCACGGTTTTTAACGGCTTCCACGCATTTTGCGTCAGCCTCAATCCTCAAAACTTGATCTAGTTCTTTCAAAACTTTGTATGTGTAGCCTTCCGCCTCAAGGATGGCTTTCAGCTCGGCTGTTGGCAGTGTTTCATGCTCGCCTGACAAGAGGAAGAAAAGGTTAGCCACTTTTAAGCTCCCGCAATGCTTTGGCTATGAGTGGAGCCAACGAAACCTTGCTTACTGGACTGGGGACACTGTCTGTTCCAACAATTTCCGCTACTCCTGCTTCGAGGATGCGTTTTTCAGCTTCGCCTACCAGAAGCGGATGGACGCATGCAGCGTAAACCTCGGCTGCTCCAAGTTCGTGTAAAATTTTTGCAGCTGCAACTATTGTGCCGCCGGTGCTTATAATGTCATCGAAAATTATCACGGTTTTATCTTTTACGTTGAATTCCCTTTTTTCAACGCTGACATGTCCAGTGTAGCGGTCTCTGTGCTTCTCTAAAAAGCCGCATTCTCCGCCTAATACTTTGGCGGCTTCTTCAGCAATGTTTATGGCGCCTTTGTCTGGAGCTAATGCAAAAGCTCTTCTGAAGCCTTTCTGTCTAAAATGTTCGGCTAAAAGGGGAATGGCTGAAAGACTTTTAGCTGGAAATGGAAACTTTTCTAAAACCTTTTTCTCGTGCACGTTAACCGTTATGAGGCTGTCGACGCCAGCTGCTTTAAGCATTCTTGCTATGGTTTCTATGCTTATGGCTTCGCCTCGGAGGAAAGCCTTGTCTTGTCGTGCATACGCCAAATAGGGAACAACAGCTACAACGGTTTTAGCGTTATTTCTTTTGGCAGCATCCGCCATCAAAGCCAACTGGATTATTCGCGCATCTTGCGGCGGACTTGTCGTCTGCACAATAACCGCTTTTTCGCCTTCAACATTGCCTTCAAGCCTAACATAGGATTCGCCGTCTGGAAAACTCTTAAAAAAGACTGGTATTGCTTCAACGCCTAAAAGTTCAGCTATTTTTTCGCCTAATTCTTTCGAAGCTGGACCTGGCAGTATCTTCATTGTAATTCGCCGTTTCTTGATTCAGCTTAGTCTCTTTTAGAGTTTTCCCGTCGCCCTATACTGCTCTATGAGTTCTTTGGCTCTGTCCATTCGGATTTTGCGTTCTTCCACCATTTTTTCAGCAACCAAGTCTATGAGTTCGCCTGTTGCGCCGGCGGCGACTGCAATGTTCCGCGCGTGAAGAGACATATGACCCCGCTGTATGCCTTCATGGGCTAGTGCCCTTAAAGCGCCTAGGTTTTGGGCTAAGCCGACAGCCACCAAGACTTCAGCAAACTCGTTGGCTGTTTTTACGCCGAGGATTTTTAGGCATATTTTGGCTATGGGATGGGTGCGCACTGCTCCGCCTATTAAGCCGACAGCCATGGGCAGTTCTATTGAGCCTACCAAGTCGCCGTTTTCGTTTTTCTCCCACGTGGAAAGCGTCGTGTAATGTCCAGTTCTGGAGGCGTAGGCGTGGGCTCCAGCTTCTATAGCGCGGTGGTCGTTGCATGTGGCAATTATGACGGCTATTATGCCGTTCATTATGCCCTTATTGTGGGTTGCAGCCCTATAGGGGTCAGCCGCCGCAAAAGCCCAGGCATTAACTATGCCATCTACGACTTCTTCTCCTCCGACAGCCTCTTTCGGCACAACGCACCATGCTCTGGCAAGGCGCTTAACAGCCAAGTTGGAAATTATCCGCAGATAAACGCGCCCACCAGTTATTCGCTCTATTAGAGGGGCTACTGCCTCGCACATAGTGTTCACGGCATTAGCGCCCATGGCGTCGCGGCAGTCCACATGCAACTCACTAATAACCATTGGTCCTTGCACTGTTTGGATGACTTTTGCGTCTAGGTCTTTGGCTCCGCCGCCCACAGAAACCAGCACAGGGTCTTGGTCATTAGCCTTCTTTAGGATTTCTTCTTTGGCTTGCAAGATGCGAAGCCTAGCCGCGTAAGGGTCTTTTATGCCTACGGCTTGAACTTGTCCAATCATGATTGGCGGAGTACTGCTCGCATGAAAACCTCCGCCATCCCGCGCCATTTTAGCAGCATAACTAGCCGCAGCCACAACAGAAGGCTCCTCAATAGCCATAGGCACCAAATAATCCCGACCATTAATTAGGAAGTTTACGGCAATGCCCAACGGCACTGGAATAGCCCCAACAACGTTTTCTATCATGCGGTCAGCCAAATCCAAAGGCAAACTACCCGTATTCTGCAACAAGGCGCACTCCTCATCAGATAAGCCGGCAAACTCCTTAACAAAGGCTAAACGCTCTTTGGGACTAAGCTTATAAAAACCCGAAACTAGCGATGACTTACTCATTTACCTCACTTCATTTTGTAACAATTTCGAGTAACAGCAATATCCCATTTCACTTTTAAACTTTAGCAAAATACACGCTTTTTGAAGCGTAGGGTTTTGCAACTACACTTTTTTATTTTGTTGGCTGGGTAATGTCGCCTAATTTTGAAACTTTAACATGGGGCACAATTTTTCCTAGCAGCTGAGAATCCTCGGTTATAAGCGTTAAATCCTTTATGTTTGCGTAATATGCATAGGCGGCATCGTAAAAGGTTATTTTAAGTTTTGCCGCTACTTGTAATACTTCTTCTTCATTGCAGCTTATTTGTATGATTTCCATGGTGTTTAGGATTTGCTTTACTATTTTTGCGAGAATCTTAATTTCTTCTTCTGGGGCTTTTGCTTGGAAGGCGAAGTTTTTCCATAATATGTTTCCAAGCTCGTATCTCGCCAATTCCAGCGTGTAATTGCCAACTAGGGTTTCGATTTTGTTTTCCTTTATAGCTTTGAAAATGGATGATGAATCAAATAGGTATTTCATCTGTGCATTCTGTCCTTTCTTACAGTTTTCACAACTTCTTCCATGCCTACCTTGTCAAGAACTGGTTTTAGCCTTTCTATCTCTTCTTTGAGTTTTTCAGCCTCTCTTCTTCTAATTTCGTCTTCTATGGCTTTTCTCAAAAGTTTTGAAGGTTTAATTTTCAGCTCTCTCATTTTTTCTTTAAGTTCTTGAGGAATTTTAGTGGAAACCGTTGTATACTTACTCAAATTCTCACCAATTGGTAATACAAAATTTACAAATAAAAGGTTTTCCACCGTTTCCTACTGTTTTACCGTCAGACCAAGATTTCAGAGGCAAGAATCAGTTATCCTACAGTAAGGCGCCCATTTATTAAGCCAGAACTTCTTAACGAACTCTAAATGCTCTTTTGAGCTAAGCTTATAGAAAACAGAAAACAAAGAAGACTTGCGCATACACTTTTTCACTCTCCATGTTCAGAGTAGACTAAATGATAGCATTGTCTCGCTCCACATTTAAACTTTGGCAGAAAAAGAGTTTGGAACAATCTTAATAGCTAGCTTTTTACTCCCTTTTGAAAATGAAATAAAGGTTTACGCTTATTCATTTTACTTTATGCTATTTGCCATTCACAACCAAAAAGAATCAGAAAGCAAAGAAAAGAGGGGAGCTTTATGTGTATGTGACCTGTATTGTGAAACTACTATCAGTTACAGACGATGAAGAAACTCTAACTTCGAAATCGAACTTGAGACACTCATTTTGATCCAGCACTATGTCGTTGGTTATTTCGTCTGAGGCATTCTCGAGATTCAGAACACCAGCTAAAATAAAGCTTCCTGTGGAATTACTGTATACATAAACTTTGCATATTTCAAAGTCAGTGCTTACCGTATCAGTTACTTTGATAGAATCTACAGTGCGAGACGAAGAACCCTTGTTCTTAAGGTATGCAGTATTATTAAAAATCATAGTTGTATTCGGTTCTATACCCGCTATAGTGACAGTTACTATGTCGTCTGGATCTTCTATGCCATCTTTTATCCACACCACTGTTTTAGAACTGACAGATATAGAACCTTGCATGTACATGAGAGCCTGATAAGCTTGTACACTCGCAGTGGCAATTAACAGTGATGTCACTAATAGTGTTAATAGCTTTGCAACTTTTTTGTAGTTTGTTTTCATTTTGTTGTTTCACCTCCTTTTCGTTTTTTTCTTTCTTTTAGGGTTTCTATCCATATTTTTACGAGGACGTAGGCGCTGAGGGCTAGGACTATGGCGCAGGCTAATGCTAGGGCTGCTGCTGAGGCTATGAAGGCTGCCTCTCCCCATGAAGGTTTATAAATGGCGTAGGCGGCGGCTCCGGCTATGGCTGTGCCTGCGCCTAGGGCTATGTACCACCATTTTGGTTTGAAGAATATGTAGGTGCCCAACCCCACTACAAGGGTGTCGAAGGCTACTATGCCTACGAAGGTGGCTTCCCAACCCATTTGGGGGACTATGACAAGGGGGTGGACGGCGATTTCTGCGTAGTTGGATAGGAAGAATACGGCTAGCGTTAGCGTCGGTAAGGTGACGGCTGCCATGAAAATCCGTGCATAATTCATGAACCTTTTGATTACGCCTAGGTAGATGTTTACGGCTATTATGTTGGCTAGGGCTATCGTCAAATATAGGAGGCTGTACCAGAAGCGCATGTATTCGCCGAAGGTTAGCATAAACTCGCGGCTTACTAGGAGATGCCCAAAACCCGCCAGCGCCGCCAACTGGTAAACGTAGGGAAGCTGCCATGGAAAATGCCTATCCAACAAGCATGTGAGGAGGCTCATGGCTAGGAAGAGGTCTATGCCTACCAATGCGAAGAACTCTGGTTGCAGTGGGGAGGGCATGCTTTTTCCGCATCCGAAGCGTCTTTATTTCTTCTTATTTAAGTCATGCGAATTCGGAATCGGGTATCCGAATTCAATAGTATAAATTAGCGGGATAGAAGATAAATCTTGTGTAGTAATACTTAATACAAACACCGAAAGTCTAAACTACCTCCTAGGAAGAGCCACCGCCGAAACACTAAAACGTCTCTGAATGCGCCGCGCCAATGTCTCTGCATAACCAACACGAAAATTATCCGTAATCACAAGCCTAGGCCTTGAACGTCTAACATACTCCATTAAACCGTCAAAATCCGAATGGTCGCTTAAGGCGATAACAAACTCCCTATCGCCGATTTCACGGCATGGCACATCAAACTCCCAACCGCTGACGTAAACACAGAAACATCCCCGCCCCACCTTGCCACGCAGGCCCATGTGATAAAAAGCCACACAAGGCTGGTTCCGCTCCAGCATAATCTTAGCCTCCTTCTCCTCAAGCCTCATTAGACGGCCAACCCGCATGCCATGTTTCTCGCATATCTTTGAAATTTGGAAAACCCTTTCAGGCGCCACAAAAGGAACCCTTAAACCAGCCTCGTGGAGGATTTGCATAACCTCTTGAATTTTACCATGATAGCCGAAAACGTAAACCGCCCCATGTTTTAGGCCCTCCTCAACAATGGAAACCAACATGCCTTTAACGTCCTTGTCGAAGGAGCGCTTGCAGGATGGACTGCCGTACGTGGCTTCCATGACGAGAATGTCCGCCTCTAATGCGGGTGTTCCATCCAGCCTAAAATCTCCAGTGTAAAGGATTCGCGTGCCTTCAGCGTCCTCAACAAGCACTTGGGCGGCGCCTAAAATGTGGTCTGCTGGGAAAAGCGTTATGCTTTCTTCGCCATAATGCAGGGTTTTGCCATAGTCAAGGGCTTCCACATAACCGCCCATGAGAAAAAGTGGACTTCTCATAATGTCAATTAAATCCTTTGTGGCTTTAGTCATAAGCACCTTTTCGCAGGTTCTTAGGCTCTGCTGCAAGCCAATCAAATGGTCCGCATGGGCGTGGGTGACAACCCTTAAGGGTTTAGATTCTTCGAAAGCGTCGCATGCAACACTCTTGCCAAGAATTACAGCGCCCTTATCAGTTATTGTAGCCTTTGTTGACAAGGAAAACACCAGTTATTGGGCGAAGTCGTTAATCAAAGTGGCGATAAACTTTGTTCCTTTAATGAAGCTTTCAACCTTCAAGTTTTCGTTAGGCGCATGTGTATTAGCCTCTGGATGACCACATCCAGCAGAAACAACCGGATAGCCTAGAAAGTTACGGAACAGGTGCATTGGACCGGAACCAGCACTAAGCGGGTAAATTACAGCCCTTTCTCCGTAAACTTTCTCAGCTGTTTTTGCAACCAAACCCACAAAAGGGTCGCTAATGGAGGTTTTCACAGGTTCTGTGGAGCCATGTCTTATTATCTCTAGATCATCAAATCCACATTTTTTGAGGTGGCGGACAAGCTTTTCGAAAATTTCGTCAGGCTTCTGATTTGGAACAAGCCTAAAATCCATTTTAACCATCGCTTCATGGGGCAAAACCGTTTTAGAGCCTTTTCCAGTGTATCCCGAAAGTAAGCCGTTGATTGTGCATGTAGGCTGGAAAAGCAGCGTCTTTAACGCTTCAAAGCCAGAAACACCCTTCAGAAACTGTTTTAAGCCTAACTCTTCCTTCAGTTCCTCTTCTTCGAAGGGAATTCTCTTCAAACATTCTACTTCTTCTTTGGATGGAGGCTGAACCTTTTCGTAAAAGCCTTCAATGAGGATTTTTTCATCCTTATACTTTAAGGTGTTCAGCGCCCAGACAAGACGCCACGCGGGGTTGGGTATTAAAGGCGCGTTGGCAGAGTGGACATCTTTAAGCGCTCCTTTCGCTTTTAACTCCACTGATAATACGCCTTTTAAACCCAAGTAGAGTTGTGGTCTTCCACGTCTATCTGTTCCACCGAACTCCCATATGGCTGCATCCGCCGAAAGAAGATGCTTATGCTTTTTGATTATCGGCTCAAGGTTTGGACTTCCAATTTCCTCTTCGCCGTCGACAAAGAATTTTATGTTGGCGGGCACATTGCCAACGGTTTCAAGAAAGGCTTGAACAGCCTTAAGCCTAGAAACAAGATTGCCCTTATTGTCCGTAACGCCTCTTCCATAAACTTTTCCATCAACAACTTTGCCGCTGAAAGGCTCATATTTCCATTTTTCAAGGGGCTCAG
Source organism: uncultured Candidatus Bathyarchaeia archaeon (assembly GCA_964501295.1). GTDB lineage: Archaea > Thermoproteota > Bathyarchaeia > Bathyarchaeales > Bathycorpusculaceae > JABFQN01. Next base: position 58,737 of record CAZCSF010000004.1, read on the forward strand.
GAGGCTGCACATCATAATGATTGTAGAAAAGCAAAGTTCTACTGGAAATTTTAGATTTAACCTCGCCATAAACAACTGGATTTCCCTTTTTCCCGCCGAGGATTTTTGTTGAAAGTCCAGTTTCCCGCATCATTTCCTCAACAAGTTTTGCACATTCAGTTATGCCTTCGCCTTTAGCTGAAACACTGGGCTGTCTAACAAGTTTAACAAGGTCTTCAACGAAGGCTTTTTCATGCGCATCGATGTAGTTGTAAACTTTTTCCAAACTCATACTTACCGCCTTAAACCGTTTTGGGGGCAAGCCAATCAATCAGCTGCCTCGGGTCGTCGCATTTAACCTGCACTTTTATGGGTCCAAGCGGCGATTCTGCAACAGCCTTAGAGAAGGACAAGTGTCCCGAAAATGCAACTTGCTTGTTCAGATAAAAGGTTATGGTGTTTCCGCTTAATCCTTCAAAGAGGGCTCCTCTGGCGGCGTCGCGGATGCGTTCCCTCCGCAGCAAATTGTAAAGCTTTGTTAGTGCTTCAAGTCCTTTTGCCTCTGCTGTTAGTAGGCTTCCCTTTGCCAGAGGCTTTATTTGCACTTGTATGTTGCCGAACACGTTTTCCACAGCCCTTTTCACTTTTTCTTCAGATTCCGTAGGGTTTATTTCAGCTTCAATGTGGACTTCTACTTCATCCATTTCTCCTCAATCCTCTTTAAAATTTCTGCAGCCTTTCCTTTAGCAACGCTTAAACCTTCCTCATTCACTATCATGTACTCAGCCAAGGCTATAGCGTTTCCTAATCCAACGCTTAGTTCCCGCATGTCCCTCTCTCGGAAAATCTCCCAGTTTTTAGGGTCGTCGCTTCTCCGTCTATGAAAAAGCCGTTTAAACCTTGTTTCTGGCGAAGAGTGCACAGCGACAAGTGTGAATTTTGAAAAAACCCTTTTGAACTCTTCAGCTTCGGCTAGGCTTCTTAAACCGTCAACAATGACCTTGTTTTCGGTCCTTCCCTTTATTTTTGGGATACATCGCTGTGCTATTACAGCCTCACCCTCTAGGCGTCGCAGTTCAAGCATGATACGTCCAAGGTTTTCGGGAGTTAACTCTAAACCTCGCCGTCGGGCTTCTTCTCGGATTTCGTCGCCCATGACAACAACCCCGTAGCCCATAGCCTTTGCAACGTTAACCACCACGGATTTTCCAGCTCCAGGCATTCCAGCTAAGCCCACAACTAATTTTTCACTTGCCATCCAAAGCCCTTCTAATAGCAATGTTCTTTAATGTTAAAAGCATTTATGAAAGGTTTAGGCTAAAATATGCGAAGGAATGCTTAATGCCAGAAATGATAAGAAGCTTCATAGCCTTTGACATTGAAAGCGCCCATGTTTTGGAAAGGATAACACAAATGCAGAAAGTTTTGGCTGAAACTGGCGCTGATTTGAAGCTTGTTGAACCACAGAACATTCACATAACACTGCGTTTTTTGGGGAACATAACGCCAAACATGGTTGACAAAATCTATGGGCAGATGCAAAAAATCCAGTTCACGCCTTTCGACGTTAAACTTCAAGGGGTGGGAGCCTTTCCAAACCTGCGTTATCCGAGGGTTGTTTGGGCTGGGATAAGGGAAGGCGCCAACCAGTTGCGAGGCATCTTTGACCAGCTAGAGCCCCAATTGCGCGGTTTGGGTTTTGCTCCAGACTCTAAGGGCTTCAGTCCGCACCTAACTATTGCTCGAGTAAAGTCTGGAAGAAACAAGGCTGAACTTGCAAAATGCCTTCAGGAAAACATAAACTTTGAGTTTGGAGTTGTGAGGGTTAACTGTTTAAGGCTTAAGAGAAGCGACCTAACACCAAAAGGACCCATATATTCTACACTTAGGGAGTACTGTCCACAAAAATAAGAGTGAAAAAGGGCTAGGTTTATGCTGAAGGAACTGGAAGAAGTTTGCAACGCTGTTCTGGATGGGGTTAGTCCAAAAAATGAAGAGAGGGCGAAAATAGAGGCTTTAGCAAAAGAGCTGGAGGGAAAAGTGGCTTCTGTCATGGCGGAATTCGGCGTTGAAGCAAAAGTGCGATTGGAAGGCTCTGTAGCCAAAGACACTTGGCTCAGCGAGGAACCAGACATAGACATTTTCATGCGTTTGCCGACAAGCATGCCTCGAAAATCCCTTGGGGAAATCGCCCTAAAAATAGCCAGAAAAGCTACAGAAGGCGCAAGGCAAGTTGCAAGGTTTGCAGAACACCCTTATTTGGAGGCGTTTGTTGACGATGTTCGAGTTAACATAGTGCCATGTTATGACGCCAAGCCTGGAGAGTGGTTAAGCGCCACAGACCGCACGCCATACCACACGGACTATGCTAATAAGCGGTTAAACAGGCAAATGCGAAGCGAAGTCCGTCTAATAAAGAAGTTTATGAAGGGAATAGGGGTTTACGGTGCAGAAATCAAGGTTGGAGGCTTCAGCGGATATCTTTGCGAGCTTTTGGTTATACATTACGGGTCTTTCGTAAACGTGTTAAAGGCGTTTGCACAGCATAAACAGCGAATCGTCATAGACATAGAAAACCATTATATGGATAGGGAAGACGAGTTGGCGTTACTATTTAATGAACCCCTAGTCATAATCGACCCAGTTGACAAGGGAAGAAACGTGGCTTCAGCAGTGCAACCCCAAAAACTTTACACTTTTGTAGCGGCAGCCCGCGCCTTCTTAGAAAAGCCAAGTCTAAAATTCTTTTATCCGCAGGAAACAAAGGCTTTAGCATTGAAAAAGTTAAGGGAAACGTTGAAAACCCGCGGCTCAGCACTGATTTTTGTCGTCTTTGGGAAAGTAGAAGCAGTTCCAGACATCTTATGGGGGCAGCTTTACAAGTCTCAACGTTCGTTGGCAAAGCTTCTGCAATTAAACGATTTCAACGTGTTGCGTTGCACCTCATGGAGCAACGAGGAAAACCTAAACGCCTTCATATTTGAGGTTGAAAGCCGCCTCCTTCCGCCAGTGAAAAAACATCTTGGACCACCATTAGAAAAGGCAGAGGAATGCAAAAACTTTCTAGACAAACACACGGGCAGCCTCGAAACGGTTTCAGGACCCTACATTGAAGATGGAAGATGGGTTGTGGAAATTCGAAGAAAACATACAGATGCGGTGGCACTGCTCGGCGAAAGGCTTAAGGATGGGGGAAGAAACGCTGGCGTAGCCAAAGAAATCGCACAAGTGTTAAACAGCGGATTCAAAATCCTTGTGAACGAGGAAATAGCTGAAACCTACCAGAAGGACGGCGAATTCGCAAAGTTTTTAACGGAATTTCTCTCAGGCAAGCCTAAATGGCTATAAAACGCCCAAGAAAAGAGCCGCTATTAGAGATATTCCGAGCATCCAACAGTAAAACGCAAAAAGATGAAATTTTCCCTTCACAAGCACTTTCCAAAGAAGCTTCAAAGCCAAATAACCCACAATCAGCGCTGCAACCATTCCAACAGCAACCTCAACAAAACCGAAACCTGAAAAAGCCAGTCTATCAAACTCTGTGTAAAGGGTTAAGGCTAAAGCTCCAATTACAGCTGGAACCGATAGGAGAAAGGAAAACTTGAAAGCTTTCTCCTTCCGAATTCCAAGCAAAAGCGCTGTAGCAATGGTTAACCCGCTTCTAGAAAGCCCAGGTATTACGGCTATGCCTTGAGCCACACCCACAAGGAAAGCCTCAAAAAAGCCTATTTCGCCTTTTTCCTCTCTCCCAGCTTTTGCAGAGAAAAGCACCGTCCCACAGGCAATAAAAGCCACTGCTATAGTTAAGACCTCTTGTAAGATTTCTTCAAAAAAGGTGTGGATAACCAGTCCAATAAACGCTGTAGGAACCGTTCCAACGATGATGAGCGGTATAAGCCTTCCATAATCCGTTTTAAAGTCTAAACGCATGAAGGCTAAAAGAACTCCTTTAACATCGCTTTTGAAGAAGGCTAGGATGATCATTAAAGTTCCAACATGCAATATGACATCGAAAACCAAGGGAACATTTAATCCCAAAAACCTTTCAGCAAGTTCCAGATGTCCACTGCTTGATATGGGAAGCCACTCGGTTAAGCCTTGAATAACGCCAAGAATCACTGTTTTTATTAACTCTTCCAAACCGGTTCGCCGCTTCCCTTTTCACATGCTTATAGCCCTAACAAAATGAAAGTTGATTCTGCATCGTCTAATATTAAACCTTGCGGCTTTCCATTGCCTAAGGAAAAGGCTCAAAAACTTCTATTTCAACATCGTCTATGTGATAGGTTAAGTAGGTTTCCCAACGCACCGAAATTCCAACGGCAACCCAAAATTCTCCACTGGAATCTGCGTCAATAATCGCTGTGTAGGCATAGTTTTTCCATCCCGCAACCTCGTCGGCAGACCCTAGAACATAAAAGTTCTCTTCAACTTCAGGGTTTTCAGCGCCGACATAAGCGCATACAACGGCTCTGGTGTTTAAACTCTCTTGCTCGTTGTAAAGCCAAAAGGAAACCTTGACCTGCGAACGTTTCTTTAACTCTATTCTCCTTTCTATCCAAACGGTTCCATCATCTTGTCGCCCATCAATGAATAACTCAAGAGAATATTGACCGGAATGCGAAACGTTTGTCACGTGGTTGATGTGCCATTCCACAGGCTGCCCCGGATTATTTGGGTCTTCAGGAACATCCGCGTCTGCATGCCACTCTCCAAAACCGTTTTCAAAGCTCTCCGAGTATGTCTGAAAACGTGAATAGAAAATCAAAGCGCCCACAACGCTTAGAATTATGGCAACTGCTGCTAATGCTGCAAAAACAACATATGCTTTTTTCAAGATTCCATCCCCTTACAGTTTAAATGCAACAAAGAAAGCGCAACATATAATGCTACACTTTAGAACAATACTTGTCTCTGCTGCTTTTTCATGCGCAATTAAGCCAAAGATTATTTAGATTAAACGGTGCACATACTGCGTGGTGAAAATATCATGGCTGAATACCCCCTTGGAAGCATCGAAGACCGCGGGATGTTGGCTAAAATGCCCATGGACAAACTTCTCGACCATTTCTTCCTTCAAATTAGAAATCTTTGGCGGGTTGACGGATTATACTTCCTTGAAATAGAGAAAAAGTTTGGAACAGAGGCGGCAACCCAAATAGATGCAAAAGTTTGGGAAGCCATGGCGGCAATAGAAGCCAAAGGCCTACAGAAAATGTTTGACACTGGCGAAAACCCGAATATCCCAACGATTATGGGGCTTTCACGCTTGACAAGTTGGGCTTTAGACCAACCCTTCAAAACAGTGGAAATTTCAGCAGACAAAGCCGTTCTAAGCATAAACCGTTGCAGAACACAGGAGGCTAGGCTGAAAAAGGGTTTAGACGAGTTTCCATGCAAAAGGGTTAGATGGGGCTACCTCAGAAATTTTGCGGAAACCCTAAACCAAAGGGTTAAAGTAAACTGTCTTGTCTGCCCGCCAGACTCCCATCCAAAAGATTTATGGTGCCAATGGGAGTTTAAACTGCACAGTTAAGGCTACGCTTTGCCCAGCAGTTTTTCTCCCAAGTTCTCCGCCCAAGCCTCAACCTTGCCAAAATCCCGTGCATCAGCCACCGTGAAGCCCAAAACTTTCATTCTTCCTCCAAAGGCTTCTGTTGCAATAGGCTTCACGTGGGGATATTTTTCCAACAACTTTTTAATGTACTTTGCCACGGCATTGTCATAACTCTTCGGATTTCCAGCTTCCAAGGATAAAATGAAAAGTGCAACGTTTTTTCCTTCAAAATCGTTCTTTTCCAGAAACCTTACCGCTTCTTTGTAAACTCGCTGGACTCTAACGCCGCTTCCAACAATAACATTCTTGTATGGGGAAATGTCTGGATGTTGATTCTTCCTTAAGTTAACAATGTCAACTTCAAATCCATATTTTTGCCGTAAAACTTCTGCAATTTTGAGGGCAACCTCTTCAGTTGCACCTCCTTTAGTGGCGTAGGCTATCAAAGTCTTGTTTTCGCTCATAAACAATCCCACATTAGAGAAGCGCACTTCTTTCTATTTAACTATTACATTGGATGGTAAAAATGTGGAAAATATAGGTTAAATGAAAGGGTTAAACGTAAAACTAATACCTTCTTCTCTGATTTCTTCTCTTCATCCAGCACTCTCGGCAGTAAACTGGTCTGCTTGGGTCTGGAACGAAGGGAACTTCGCATTCCGCGCCACAATCAGAACAAACTGCCTTGTGCATCTCTCTACTTGACATTTCGCCTATTCAACTCCTTTTACTTATACTATGCAAAAACCGCTTATGAAAAGCAGCCTTGCACGACCATCATATACCCTTTAAAGCTCCATATAAGAGTTTCCTCCTAAACCGCATAAACCATACGAAAGAAGACTGAATCGCTTTAATCTGCTAATTCTAGAGTTTTTTGTTTTTGCGCTGATATGAGGTTTGAGATTCTTACGCCTATGAGTCTTATTTTTCTTTCTGGTTTCAGATAGTCTTGTAGGAGTTCTTTTGCTGTTTTTTGGATGTCTTGTAGCCGGTTTGTTATGAAGGGTAATGTTTTGCTGTGGGTGTGGGTTTCAAAGTTTTCGTAGCGAACCCGCACCGTGACTGTTTTGAAGGATAGTTGCTGTCTGATGAGGTCGTTGTGGACTTCTTCTGCAAGCCTATTCAGCGTGTTTAGGACTAGGTTAAAGTCGGAGGTGTCTTCTTCGAAGGTTGTGTCGCGGCTTATAGATTTTATTTCACTTCGCTCCTCCACTTCGCTTTTGTCTATTCCATGCGCCATAAGATAGAGTTGGGTGCCCATGACGCCGAAAGCCTCAGCGAGCACTGTTGGGTCGTAGCGGGCTAAATCCCCAATAGTTTTTATCCCCATAGCCCGCAGTTTTTGCTCCGTCTTGCGACCAACCCAGAGGAGTTTCCGCACTGGCAAGGGTGCAAGAAACTGTTCCACATTTTCTTCTTTGACAACGGTTAAGCCGTCTGGTTTTTGATGGTCGCTTGCTATTTTGGCTACAAGCTTGTTGGGACCTATGCCTATGGAACATGTAAGCCCCTCTTTTTCTAGGATTTCCCGCTTTATTTGGCGGGCTAGGTTTTCAGCTTCAGCATAATCCTTCACTTTTAAGGAAACATCCAAAAAGGCTTCATCTATGCCCCAACTTTCAAATTTGTCTGCATATTTCCTCAAAATAGTCATTATTTTTTCTGAAACTTTAACGTAAAGTTCATAGTTTACTGGCAAATAAACCGCCTGCGGACAGAGTTTCCAAGCCCTTGAGATGGGCATGCCGGATCTTACGCCATATTTGCGGGCTTCATAGTTGCATGTACTCACTACACCTCTGCCCCTTCCCCCTTTCGGGTCTGCTCCAACGATGACTGGTTTCCCCTTATATTCTGGGCGTTCTCTCTCCTCCACGGCTGTGAAGAAGTGGTCCATGTCCACGTGGAGGATTATGCGTTTTCTCTCGCTTACAAATTTGCTTTCCATAAGCTTCTAAAAGTTAAACTGTTTTAACGACATTTGAATCTATCGCATTACGTTACATTTTGCATTTGCATTTTGAGCCTTTCAGCGGATATATGCGGAAAAAGGCACATGTTTAACTATGCTAAAGATTTTTCATTCATAACCCTTAATGCCAGCCATATGAAAATAAAGGGGCGAAAAAGGGATGCGCTGAAATGAAGGTTTTGATGGAAAAGGACGCCATGGAAATAGCTGTTGAATTTCTCAAGAAACGGAAGAACACTGAAAGGATAGAAGTTTCCACAGTTGAGCAGAGGGACGGATGCTGGGTTGTCAGGGGCACATGTCCCATAGACCTTGAAGGACATCCTTGGGCGGAAAAATTTGAAGTTGTCATAGATGGGAAAGGAAAGATAAAATCCACAGACTTTTCACTTCTATAACCGCATTTATTTTTAAACTAAGTTTGCGATAAATTCAAAACATATTTAAGGACACGGCAGAATAGAAAATCGTGGAGAAAACCCAATTGTTCGCCAAGATTCTTGTTCCCCTAGACGGTTCTGAACATTCCATAAGAGCTTTGGACATTGCCATACAAATAGCAAAAAAGTTCGCTGCAAAACTCACCTTAATCCACGTTTACTCCGTCGGCGTAAGACCCGTGGTGGCGCCGGAACCCGCAACCTTCACCCCTGGAATTCCAATAATGGCTCCAGTTGAATATTCGAGGGTGGCTGAAGCCATGAAGGAGACGGGCACCAGAATTTTAGCTGAAGGCAGAGAAAGAGCCGAGGCTGAAGGCGTTAAAGTGGAAACCTTGCTTAAAGAGGGCCACATTGCCCATGAAATAGTTAAGGCAGCTGAAGAAGGCGATTTCGACTTAATTGTTATGGGAGCCAGAGGCATAAGCCGAATAAAAGAGATAATTCTCGGAAGTGTAAGCGAAGGAGTCATAAGAAACGCTCCATGCCCGGTTCTTGTGACAAAATAACTGCGCATTCATGTCATTCTAAGCCAAGAATAAAATGTGAAAGGGCATCTTCTTTTCGCAAAAAGTTTATTTTGACGTCTTAAACTGGATTTTTTACCAGTTTGGAGGCAAGCCGACCCCGAAATGAGCATGCTAGAAACAGACAGTGTATTCGCGGTTTCAATGGGAGGAAAATCCCATGCTGAAACCATCCAAAACGCTAATGCTTGCTTTAGCTTTGAGTACCCTATACTCTTTAGGAGTCGGCTTGCTAGGTCCAGTTTACCCCATATTTGTCATTAACCGCTTCTCAGCATCAATCATGGATATAGGCTTATTATACGCTGTTTTCTGCCTTGTAGCCGCCCTATTCAAAGTGGTGGCGGGAAGACTTGCCGACGTTTATGGGAAAGAGCGAATTTTCTCTGTTGGAGTCGTAATGGGGGCCCTATGCTCCTTAAGCTACATTTACGTTCCAAACATGGTGGGCCTCTACATAATCGAGTTTTTCTTTGGAATTTCATATGCGCTGCAGCGTCCATCACTGTTGGCTTTAGTAGTTGATTTAGGCGACGAGAAAAAGAGGGGCACAGTTCTAGGAATGTTTGAATCTGTATACGACATCACAGAAGCAGCAGCACTGTTATCCACAGTGATTGCCACAAAAATAAGCTTTGAAACCCTCTTCTATATATGCTCCGGATGCCAAGCCACAACAGGAATCTTCATACTAAAATACAAACGTTAAAGTTATTACCGTGGAAGTTGGCTTAAATGCTTGAAAAAGCGGAGCCCGGTGGTGTAGCGGCCAAGCATGGGGGCCTCTGGAGCCCCTGACGGGAGTTCGAATCTCCCCCGGGCTACCATAAGATTTTCTTATGAATCTCTATTGAGAAATGAGCGTGATGCACACGCATATGGTTTAAGCAAGTGTTCAAATACAGAAGAATTTTCCATGGACAATTTAGCCCCACGATAGCTGAGTAAGAATCCAATTAAAAAAGGGGATAGTTAAAGGAGCCCCCAAATTCCGATTATTATGGCTATTATTCCGATGATTGTTTGGAATCTGCCTAGCCACTTAGCGACTTTCTCTAAGCTCGCCCCTATTGCAGGTATGCTTGTCAGAATGCCCATAGCCAATATCAATCCAGCTATGATTGCCACTATTCCTTGCAAGCCAAAGTACAATATTCCAATAATTATCGCTATTACTCCGATTATCGTTTGGAATCTACCCAGCCATTTGGCGACTTTTTCTAGACTCTTCCCTACAGCAGGTATGCTTGGTAGAATGCCCATTGCTAGGATCAGTCCGGCCACGATATTTGTTATTTCCACTATCATTTTTTCACCAATGACCTTTATTGTTACGTTGGATTTATAAGCTTTTTAAGGCTTGGCTAGTTTTACTAAATTTTAATCAAAAAGAAAAAAGCAGGGTTTAGTGCTATTCTATGCCCCATTTTTTAGTTATCTTCACTATTAGGAAGATAACGAAGGCCACTATCACAAATGTTATTATTGATACAAGGAAGTTTCCAATGCCGAACAGTTGTCCAGTGTAAGTTGGGTCTATAGGGTTTCCTTGAGCATCTAAAGCTGTTGGCGGGACAGCTATTTTAAATGTTGAAAGGTTTCCAAGTCCGGGAAGCGCTAAACCTATTATCGGCATTAATATGTCTTTAACAAGGGATTGTACGACTTGACCAACATAAACACCCATAATGAAGGCGACAGCGAGTCCTAGCACCTTATACTTGGAAATAAAGTCTATGAATTCGTTCCACAAACCCTTCTTTGGTGGCGGCGCAGGCTTAGGCTCCAATAAGGCCTTTATGTCCTTCAAAACTTGAAGCATTTCCTCATCTTTAGATTTAGACATGCGTTCACCGTTCCATTCTTTTACTTTGATACAAAATTTAAAACTTGCTATGAAATAATCCTTCGAAAGTTTTAACTGCTCTGAAAAACAATATTAAAGATCCAATAGTCTTGTGGAGGTGAAGGTCTTGAGTGAGAAGGAAAAGAAGAAAGAGGAGAAAGGCAAAGCAGAGACCGCCATGGAGAAAACAGGCGAGGTTGTTGGTAAAGGCGTGAAGAAAGGTTTTGGAATAGTTAAGGGTGTTGGGAAAGGCTTGGTTAAAGGGGTTAAGGGCGAAGAGAAAGAGAAGAAAGAAAAAGAAAAATAACAGTGCTAAAAGGCGAAACTATCCTATCAATTCTTCACAGTTTCTATTTGGGTATGGTTAATTGAGCAAGAGGGAAAGGTTTTCTTGGAAAATGTTGTTGGCGGCGTTGGTTCTTGTAGTGGTGGGTGTGCTGCTTATGCTTCAAAGCACTAACATGCTTTTTGAAATGAATCCTATGTCAGTTTTTGTTATGGGTTTAGCCGTTGTTCTAATTTTTGCAGGCGTAGTTCTAATTGTTCTGGCTGTTGCAGCTTTGGCTGAATCTTGATTTTGCCTTCATAAGGCTAAATTAGCTTTTTATCCATGTTTAGCTGATGGAGGCAAGTCTTTGGGAGTCTCTCCTAAAAAATCTAGGGTTAAAATGGTTCTTGCATTGACTATAATGCTTATCGCGGTTTTGGCTGTTGCCTATTTTCTGGTTACTTATCCACGGGTTTTGGTGGATTTCATTGTTGCATTCACCATCGGCGCAGACGTTAAACGTGTAGAGTTTGAGGTTCCATTCCTCCACGACTATGTGAGGGTTGAGGTTTACGTCCAAAGCGGTAACGCATTGTGGAATGCGAAAATCTTAAGCGGCGACAAGGTTTTATGGAATCATGTGGCTTCGCAAGGCGGACAGACAACCTACAGCAGCGAGTGGATTAAGCTGTCAAGTGGACGCTACAATTTCACTTTTGCAACCGCTGGGTTGGGCTCTTTAGAGGCGAAGGTTAAGCTAACATCAAAAGGCGGTTTCTGGTAAGCCTTTAGGGCTTCTCCTTAATCAGCCATGAGCCGTCGCATGTCGCCGTGTTTAAACCTTTTAAGCCTTCTCGGCAAGTGGCAAACTTCAAACCATATTTTTTGGCTTGTTTCGCCAAGCTTTCCATAAGCTTAAGCCTCAAGTCTTTTGGCAGGTAAGTGTATCTTCCAATTTTTTCGCCTTTTTCAAAATAGAGAGGTTTGAGTTTTTCGGCGGTTTTTGGCATTGCTAAGTTTAGCCTTTGCCAGTTGTCCGCCTTAACCTTGTAAGTGGAAGCCGTTATGTGTTTTACACCTATTTCGGCTATGGCTTTAACCAAAGTCTCTGGATTCTCGTTAACATATGGGATTACTGGGTCTATGCGCACCGCTACGGGTATGCCCTCATCCACAAGCTTTTCAGCTGTTTTTAAGCGTTCCAATGGCGGCGGCGCATATGGCTCCAAAATTTTGGCAGTTTCCGCGTTGTCTGTTGTTATGGTTAGAGCCACCATGGAAGGCACCAGCCTTAAAAGGTCCATGTCCCTCACAACAATGTTTGACTTGGTTATTATCTGGATTCTGCAGTTTTGCCGCGCCAGAATTTCTAGGCAACGCCTTGTCAAACCCGTTTCCGCCTCAACAGTCGGGTAAGGGTCTGAAGAATTCGAGATGGAGATTAATTCGCCTTTAAGCCTAACTGCCTCCCGCTCAAGCCTACGCAGCAAATCTTTTTTGGGACGGCAATCATAAAACCGCGGTATATAGCTGGAAGCATAACAGTATATGCATTTGTGGTCGCATCCAGTGTAAGGGTTAAAAGTCAATTTAGGCGGACAAGTGCAAAGGCTTGAACGCCAAGGGTCAAACCATGCGAGCAGATTCAAGCTTGCAGTGCTCCGGTTTAAACTACGCTTCTAACAGAACCTTTGAGGATGTATGCTTAAATCTGTTTGGAATGTGATGGTTTGTTATGGCTTTGTTATTAATATTGCTTGTTTTATGTTGTTTTCCTTGAAGTTTTGGTTTTTGATTGACGCTCTGGAAAACACAACCAAATTCCCACTAAACCAAAAACTAGAGAGGCTAGGCTTCTATTGGCTTATTCAACAACCAAAAATTCAAGGAAAGTGTCTGGCAATAATGCTGCTAATTATGCTTGCTGGCAATAATACAACAAGCCGGACTAACAAAAGAAGAGTTCCTAAAACTGTTAAAGAAAAATAAGAGATTCTGAAAAACTAGAGGAGGCTACCAATTTTGCAGAAGCGGAACCAACACAAAATTGACATAAACAGTGCTGTATTTAACTTTTTAATGTTTTTCGTGTTTATACGGAGATTTTCCACGCTTATGTTGAGGAGGAAAACCCTTAAAGCGGTTCTTTCGCCTTTTAGGTTTCTTTTCGGCTTTATTCTCGCCGAGAGGCTGAAGTTTTCCGCTTTCATCTCTGGCTGGATGTTACTGGATTTTGTATATTTTGGGTTTAGAGCGTATATTTTGTTTTAAATTTTCACTGCATAAAGGGTTAAAAGCAACACTACATTTAGTGCATGAAATTAGCATTAAAACACTAAAATGCTTGTTAAAAGCACGCGACGTGAAGCCTTCATGAAATGCCCCTACTGCGGTTCAGAAAACCTCAAAACGCTTGAAACCCGCGACTCGGCAGACAACACCATAAGAAGACGCAAAGAATGCAGCGACTGTGGAAAACGCTTCACCACCTACGAATACATAGAAGCCATAGAGCTTATGGTGCGAAAACGCGACGGCCGAATGGAACGCTTCGACCTAAACAAAATAATTAGAGGCTTACAGAAAGCCGGCGAAAAACGGCCGGTAACCATGGAGCAAATCCACGCCTTAGCCGAAAAGGTTAGACAAGAGCTTATGCAGCTGGGCAAGGAGGAAGTTTCTTCCCAAGAAATAGGCGACCTAGTAATGAAACACTTGAAAACCCTTGACCGCGTAGCCTACGTGCGCTTCGCCTCCGTATACCGCAGATTCGAAGAACCAGAAGACTTCCGCCGCGTGCTCCAAGAGGTGAAAAATAATGAAATTTGTTAGAAAACGGGATGGAAGACTTGAACCTTTCGATCAAGAGCGTATAACTAATGCTATTTGGAAGGCCGCCAAGGCGGTTGGCGGAAAAGACCGCGAACTCGCCAAAAAACTAAGCAATCAAGTAGTAGCCGAACTTAAAAGGCGGTTCGGAGAAGACGGCGTCCCAACAGTAGAAGAAATCCAAGACATTGTAGAAAAAATCCTGATAGAAAACGGTCACGCAAGAACAGCCAAAGCCTACATCCTCTACCGAAAACAACACCAAGACCTGCGTGAGTTGGCAGCCCTCCTAAGCTCAGCAGACCTAGTAGACCAATATCTAGACATAGAAGACTGGCGAGTAAAAGAAAACTCCAACATGAGCTATTCGCTGCAAGGCCTAAACAACTACTTGTCATCTACAGTTATAGCCAAATACTGGATAACCCGCATCTACCCACCAAACATAGCAGAAGCCCACTTTTCAGGCGACATGCACATCCACGACCTAGGCGTTTTAGGACCGTATTGCGTAGGCTGGGACATAAAGGATTTACTGCTTTCAGGCTTCGGCGGTGTGCCGGGCAAAATTGAAAGCGTACCAGCAAAACACTTCAGAACAGCCCTAGGCCAAGTGGTCAACTTCTTCTACACGCTTCAAGGCGAAGCAGCAGGAGCCCAAGCTTTCTCAAACTTCGACACTTACTTGGCGCCTTTTATACGCTATGATGGGTTAAGCCAGAAAGAGGTGGAGCAATCCCTACAAGAGTTCTTCTTCAACATGAATGTGCCCACCCGTGTAGGCTTCCAAACACCCTTCACAAACGTGACCCTAGACTTGGAAATCCCAGAATTCATGAAAGACGAACCCGTCATCATCGGCGGAAAAGTCATGGACGCCACATATGGCGACATGGAAAAGGAAATGGAAATGTTTAACACTGCCTTCGCGGAAGTCCTCAGCAGAGGCGACGCAAAAGGAAGAGTCTTCACTTTTCCAATACCGACTTACTGCATAACAAAGGATTTCAACTGGGACTCACCCACATCCCAAAAAATCTTCGAAGTAGCAGCAAAATACGGAGCCCCCTACTTCTCAAACTTTGTGAACAGCGACATGAAACCCGAAGACGTCCGAAGCATGTGCTGCCGCCTACGAATAGACAATCGGGAACTCCGCAAACGCGGAGGAGGCTTCTTCGGAGCAAACCCGTTAACAGGAAGCATAGGCGTGGTAACCCTAAACCTTCCAAGGCTTGGCTATTTAGCAAAAGACGAAGATGAATTCTTCGAACGCCTAGAAACCCTCATGGAAACCGCCAAAGACAGCCTAGAAATAAAACGCAAAGTCCTAGAACAATTCACAGAAAACGGTCTATACCCATATTCTAGGCGTTATCTAAGAGGCGTAAAAGAAACTTTTGGAAAATACTGGAAAAACCACTTCTCAACCATAGGCTTAGTGGGCATGAATGAGGCTATAATGAACCTCTTCGGCTACGGCATAGCCACACCTGAAGGTCTCCAATTCGCGGTAAAAGTGCTAAACTTCATGCGAGAAAAGCTTGCAGATTTCCAAGAGGAAACTGGCAATATTTACAATTTGGAGGCTACACCGGCTGAAGGCGCAAGTTATAGGCTTGCCCGCATAGACAAACGCAGATACCCAGACATTATTGTGGCTAACGAGAAGTATTTGGCTAAAGGTGCGGAACCCTTCTACACAAACTCCTCGCAGCTGCCAGTAGACCACGAAGCCGACCTCTTCGAGGCTTTGGAACATCAAGACAAGCTTCAAACGCTTTACACGGGCGGAACAGTCTTCCACATATACCTAGGCGAAAGGCTCTACTCTTGGAAAGCCGCCGCGGAACTCGTCCGCAAAGTAGCCTGGAACTTCCGCCTTCCATACTTCACTTTAACGCCAACCTTCAGCGTCTGCCCAACCCACGGCTACATAAGCGGCGAACACCGGCAATGTCCAAAATGTGGAGCAAACTGCGAAGTCTACTCAAGGGTTGTGGGCTACCTACGCCCAGTAGACCAATGGAACGACGGAAAACAAGCAGAATTCGCCGTCCGCAGAACCTTTGAAAAAACTGTCGTTTTGCCACCAGCAACAGTGCCAGCCAGCTCGTGAAAACCATGAAGTTCAGCGGCATACAAAAAACAAGCCTAATAGATTTTCCAGACAAAGTGGCAGCGGTGCTTTTCACACCCGGCTGCAATTTACGCTGCCCCTACTGTTATAACTGGCGAATAGCTGTAAACCCAAAACCTCCATTCCTAAACGAGGAAACAACCCTTCAAATCCTAGAGGAACACAAAAAATACGTGGACGCCGTTGTCGTAACAGGCGGAGAACCAACCATCCACAAGGAACTGCCACGCTTCTTAAAAAAGCTGAAGGATAAAGGCTTTGCTGTAAAACTTGACACAAATGGCTTGAATCCAACAGTTTTGGAGGAATGCCTCACTTACGTGGATTATATAGCCCTAGACTTCAAAACTTCACCTGAAAAATACCACCTCTTAGGAGCTAAAGACGCAGTGGCACTTATGCAAACAATTGAGATGCTAAAAAGCGGCAAAGTGGAATACGAGTTTAGAACCACCGTTGTTCCAAACATAGTTGAAGAAAAAGACATAACCATAATAGGCGAAACCGTTAAAGGCGCAAAAAACTATGCCCTTCAACAGTTTATACCCGGCGACACCCTAAGTGAAGAATACAAAAACCTAAAACCTTATCCACCAGATGTTATCGCCGGATTTGCCGAAACTTTGAGGAAATATGTGGAGAAGGTTACCCTTCGCATTTAAAAATAGAGGGAAGAAAGGGCGTTAGTAGGCGGATACGCCTACAAAGCGAAGTTTTTTCAGCTTCACCATAGGCACAGTTGCCGCTTCAAGAGTTACCAGCTCCTTTCCAATCATTGGAATCTCCTTGAAAGCCGAGAGCATGCTGTCTGTAAAGCGCATGTTAACAATTGGCTTTGTTATTTCGCCTTTTTCAATGAGAAATGTTCCGTCCCTTGTCAGTCCAGTCAGTATAAGCTTTGTCGGCTCAACAGGATTAACGTAATGAAATATTGTCACGAATATTCCGTGTTTTGTATCGGCGACTGCCTCTTCCATGGTGGCGTCTCCAGGCTTCATAATCATGTTGTAGGGCAAAGGCATCTCACCATAATAATCGCCTGACGGGGGAAGCGCATGCCCAGTGCTTTTCTTGCCTTCCTTGCCGGCTGTGAAAGAGTTGTGGCAAATGCTTTTCTCCGAAACTGTTCCTTTGGCTATCAACTCTAGGGGCTTTTTGGGAACTCCTTCGCCGTCCACTGGAACAGCATAAAGCGTCTTCGGGTTTCTGGCGTCATCCACCACATTAAATTTGCTGTCAAAGACTTGCTGGTTTGCAAAATACTTGACAAAAGATTGCCCGTCCTGGTAGGATCGGGCTGAAAAGCCCACATAACCCATATAGTTTAGAAGGACAGCCACAGCTAAAGGCGATAAGACGACCTCGTATTCGCCTGGTTCAACCTTCACTGGATGGAGGCTCCGCACAGATTTTTCCGCTGCATCCTCAGCCAAAGCAGAAGGCTCAATGTCTTTAACGCGTCTTGAATATTGTTCGGCTGTTCCAAAGCCTTCAGATTCGCCTTCTCTGGAAATCACTGTTGTTTTCATGTAAGCCAGCGAAAGTTCAGCCCACGCCGAAACTCCTAAAGAATTCGCCACAGCAAACCCCATACATCCCGTAGACAAGTATCCGGCAACAGCAGCCACCTTAGGCGATTTGGAGTGGGCTGTGTTTATGGCTTCTCCAACCCTTTCAGCCCTAAACATGGGCGTGCATTCGGCTGTTTGCCTATCAAAAGCTCCACGCACTGGTCTCCAAGCCTCCGACTCCGGAAGGCTTTTGAAATCCTTGTTTGGTGAAGAAGCCTTCGCAATTTTGACAGCTTGCTCCACAGCCGCTTTAATGCCTTTCTCCTCAAGCGTGTTCGCTTGAACGGTGCTTATCCGCTTGTCCAAAACAACCTTTACCGAAACTCCGCCAATTTTCTGAGCCACGTTCTGGTGGATTTGCGAGTTTGCAAAACGCGTCAAAGCATTGTCAACCATAAACGCAACGGCTTGCGCCTGGCTAACTTTCTGTTTTAGGGCATAATCAACCGTTTTTTGAGCTATTTCCCTAAGCCTTTCAACATCCATACACATTCCCTCCTACCTTATAAGTCCAACGCGGACCTTGCGGAAGCGGGCTGTGCCACATCCATGACCCACATACATGACTTGCCCCGGCACACCTTTGCCGCAGTTCGGCGTGCCCCACATTTTCCAGTCGTCTTTGCTGACGGCGTCACATGAACCCCAGAATTGAGGCGTTACACCCATGTATGTTGGATTCTTAACCATTTCCTCAAGGCTTCCATTCTTTATCAGCCAGCCTATTTCTGTGCCGAACTGAAAGTTTATGCGTTTGTCATCTATGCTCCATGAACGGTTCGTCATCATCAAAACGCCTTCACGAGTATCCTCAATAATCTCTTCAGCCTTGTAATCGCCTGGAAGCAAGTTAATGTTGGTCATTCGTATAATGGGCAAAGCCAGCGGCGAATCAGCCCGCATGCCTCCGCTGCTCTCCTTAAGCCCAAGCTGAGCAGCAGTCTCCCTTGAACTCTGATAGCCTACAAAAACGCCTTCCTTTACAAGGTAAACTTTTTTGGCTTTTGTCCCTTCATCGTCAAAGCCGAAGGTTCCAAGCCCCAAAGGCGCCGTAGCATCCGCCACAATGTTCACTTTTTCAGAGCCGTAACGGAATTTCCCAAGTTTTTCAGGTGTCAGAAAGCTTGTCCCAGCATAGTCCGCTTCTGTTCCCAAAACCCGGTCAAGCTCTGTTGGATGCCCACAGCTTTCATGTATCTGCAAAGCCAACTGGTCTCCCCGTAGGATTAGGTCTATCTCGCCGGAAGGGCATTTCTCAGCCTCGAAAAGTTGGAGAAGCTCCTTTCCAACGGTTTGGGCGTGGTCCATTAAGGCTAAAGCCTCAAAGAACTCATAGCCGCAGGTGGCGAAGTCGCCGCGAAAGGCTGATGGATAAGACCTCACTTGAACCTCTGAGCCTTTGACGGCTATGGCTGATATTCCTCCGCCACACCATGTTATTTGCTGGTTTATCTTTGCGCCTTCACTGCTCATGAAAAGTTTGCTTTCACGGTAACCTCTGTAGTGGGCGTAGGAAACATTCACCAACGGTGAAAACTCTTTCAAGAAGCGGCTGGCTTCAACCAGAACTTTGAGCTTCTCTTCTAACGGAACTTTGAAGGGGTCTTTCTTGAAGTTTGTAGCATACTTTTCACGGTAAACTTTTTCCTTCGCCAGAACAGCTTCCCTTTTCTTTAGCATGGCGCTAGCCTTTGCAATGCTTACAGCCTTTTCAACGCAGCGCTTAATCTCTTCCCTTGTTATGTCAACTGAACCCGCAAAACCCCATGCACCATCAACGATGACTCTTACGCCGAAGCCTCTTACTTGTGAATAGGATATGGTTTCTGGTTCACCATTCTTTACTGTTAAGTTTTCGTTGAGGATTTCACTTATCCTTATGTCCGCGTAGGATGCACCATTCTTTTCAGCTTCTTTTAAAGCGTACTTTCCAAAATCTTCAGACAATTGAACACCCTCTCGCTGTTAGAATATTAAAATATTGCAGCCTTGGTTCTTAAGCTTTGACAAAGCGTAAAGTTTAAAGGTTTAATACATTGTTTAGGATTCGGAACGCTCTCCCATATGAGGTTTATGATTTGAGCATTGAAGAGGAAACCTTAGAGGAACGCAAAGCCAAAATCCTAATCAAATTAAGAGGCTACAAACTCCTCAAAAGCGAGAAAATTAAAGACACAACAACCTATGTTGTCGAAATTCCAAAGGAAAAACAGAAAGCCCTCATCTGGTGTGTTCCAGAAGAAACCGTTGGTATACTAACCATAAACCGCATGGCAAAAGCCATGAAAGAAGCAGAAATAGACCGCGGAATCCTCGTGGCAAGCGGACGCTACACCAACGCCGCAAAACAAGCGGCAAAGAAAAAACGTATAGAGCTCCTCCCAAAAACCTTCCCGGTCTTCGACATTTTCGAACATAAGCTTGTACCAAAACACGAAATCCTAACACCAGAAGAACGCGAAAAAGTCCTAGCCCAATATAGAGTCAAACCATACCAGCTACCCCAAATTAAGGCTTCAGATCCAGCAGCCAAAGCCATAGGCGCCAAACCAGGCGACATACTACGCATAATCAGAAAAAGTCCAACAGCAGGCGAACACATAGCCTACAGATACGTCGTAGAATAAACATAAAGAAAAGGGGAAGTTGCAGTCTAAGTTTTTGCAAACTTTCTTAATTTCAGCAGCAAAGCAACAGACAACACAGCGCTTATGGCGGCGACAAGCGAAAACACCAAAACTAGATACTGTGGTATTGTCCAAGTCTCTTGAGCCCCTATTAAACCAGAAACATCCGTCTGGATTTGTCCAAGTCCAGGGACGACAACCGTGGCTATATTGCCCTCTATCTCTGTAACTGTTCCGTTTATCCTGCCTATTGTTGTTTGAATGATCGCTGTTGTACCGTTTATGGCTGTAACCTTAAGGAATATATTTTGAAGAGTTGTGCCCATGGCTGTTAGGTTAAGCTTTATTGCGTCAAGGTCTGGTATAACAACCGTTGCTATGCCATCTTTAATCTCATCAATGTGGGCGTTCCAGCTTGTCAGTGTTTGGCTTATCAGAAAGCTTTCAATGGAAACGCCACTTAGCGAGTAGTATTTTGCTTTAACGATTAACGTGTAGGTGCCTGCAGACGCGTTCCAAGGTATTGTGTAGGGTATTCTATAAAATCCTAAACCCACAGTTTCTATCGCATCGGTTAGGTTTGCATAAAGGCTTCCGTTAAAGTATAGTTGGGCACTTACATCCGCGTTTATAGGTTCTCCCAAGCTTGAAGCTAAAATGTAAAATTCAGCGATTTCGCCTGTGAAGTGTATCGCTCCTGCCTTGACTTGAAGGTTTAGCGTTGTTCTCAGAACTGTTATTTCCATTTTCAACGTTGTGTTTAGACCATCATTGTCTATCGCTGTGCATGACACGGTATAGGTTCCGCCCTTTTCATAAACATGGGTTATTATAATTCCATGTTCCACTGTTCCGTCGCCGAAATCCCAAATATAATCCACTATTGTTCCGTCTGGATCGTAGGAGGCTGAGGTGTTAAATGTCACAGTTTCGCCCACGTATGGATCTAACGGCGAATATTCAACGGAAACATGGGGCGGTCTATTTGTAAGCCAACTGATTAGTTTGACGGCAAGGCGTAGGTTGTCGGCGTAGGAAATGTAATAATTGTTTATCGATTGTTCGTCTGCTATACATGCAACAGCGCCCAAGCCAACTTCGGCCACCGCCAACATAACATTTCCATAGCGGTCCCGAATCAGGTCTTGAGCTGGAGAGCTTATTAAAAGTCTTCCGGGATAGCCAAAGTAAACGCTGATGACGCCGTCTGTTACTGGATGGGGAGTAATGTCATTGGTGTACCCGCTATATCCGCTGCCTTCCCAGTCCCAACTTATTCCAGCGAAGCTTGTGATTTGGGTATAAACAGATGGAGCGTCATCTCCTATAACTAACAGTCCGCCTCCGCTCCTCACAAAATCTTTTATTGCATTAAGCTCATCCGATGTGTAGTAGTTCCCTGCTTGTGGAATAACAAATATGTCATAGCCCTCAATCGTGGATCTGTTTATCGGTGTTGTTGTTAGAACCTCAGTTATATAGCCTTCATCCTCAATGGCTCTCACCCACGTGCTATACATGAAGATGCTGTCGGTAAAGTGAGTTTGGTCGAAAAGCACATACCCCTTAATCTTCAAGACGCGAACAATTTTTTCTGCCTTATTGTTTACTGTGGTAAACTCGTCTGGCAAAGGACGAACATAAGCTGTAATGTTGTAAAAGGCTTCAGTTTCAGGAGTCCAGACATGGCTTATTGTGTATGATGAACCGTTTGATAGGCTGAAGGTTTCGCTTGCAACTTCTGTTCCGTTAATGAGTATTGAGAGTTTCACATTTGCCTCATCATTTAACCCTATGTTGTAGGCTGTCGCATTCAATATTGCTGTATCGCCAGGTTCAAGGTATGACGACGTTTCCAAGGTTGCTGCCAACTCATGTGGATATGTTGTACCTACCGGAATGTTTGTCTCGACAAGCCTTAGCTGCAGATAGGGGTAGGTGTAATAGGAAACAATTAAGTCCATACCAATCCATAAGCCGGTTATTTTATTATACCAAAACAGGTATTGTGCTCCATCTAATGGGTGGGTTAACTCCCAGCATTCGACGGGATATATGCCGAACAAAATAATCTCGCTACCAGTGACTGTCGCACTTTCATACAGCAAGTTTACTTTGGAGCCAATGTTTATGTCGGTTTCTATCCATCCGGGATACCATAACCCAGCCCAAACACCTTCCTCCACAAGCCTGTTCAACGTGTTGACAACCATCCAATCCATGTAAACATTTCCGTAGGGGTCTTCTGCTGTGATCGTTATGTAAATTCTGTAGGGTTCAATGTATTCCTCATATGTTAGGTTCCAATACTCTTTATATAACAGTTGTCCAGTTCCAGGGTCATATTGACTTATTACATAGCTTGCCCATTGGCCTTCAATAGGGTTAATTAATGGGTATGTTACTGTCACAAACCATGAGAGTACGTTGTTTAGCACATTGGTTTCTCCAGAGACTGGTTCCGCCCAAAATGTTACATTATATATTCCCTCAATGGAAGGGGTCCAAGATAATGTGGTTTTGATGGATGTTCCATTTGCAAGAAAGCCTATGGATTCAGAGTCGACAAGGCTGCCGTTTACGATGAGGCTAACATTCAGATTGGTTTCATCGCTTGTGCCAAAATTCAGTACAGTTACATTGTAGGAGGCTTGGTCTCCCGGGCAAATGTATTCTGGACCTTGCACATTCAAGATGAGGAGGTCGTGTTCTGGAGGCTCTTGTTCAACAGCCTTTCTCGCGTTAACCCTTCCATAACCCATCTCGTCAAAGCCTGAAACCTCCAAGTCGTCAATGGTGCACCTTAATTGAGCTCTAACCCAGTCATTTATCGCGCTAGGATACAGACCCCAGATGAGCGCTGCAACACCGGCAACGTGGGGGCAAGCCATAGAAGTGCCACTCATATAATCGTAGTTCATGTCATAACCATAATAGTCGTTTAAGGTTACAGGGTATGTTGGCATGGTCGAGTATATGGATACGCCGGGTGCTGCTAATTCTATCCATTCTCCCCAGTTTGAAAACGGAGCCTTTAAATCACTTTGGTCGGTGGCTGCTACAGCTATGACTTCTTCATAAGCTGCAGGATAAACTTTGACATTAATGTTATCGTTTCCAGCAGCGGCAACCAGCAGGGCACCATTCTCGTAAGCATATCTAACGGCTTCATGTAAAAGGCTACTGTAGCCGTATCCGCCTAGGCTCATGCTAATTATGTCTGCCCCAGAATCTACGGCATGGATTATACCGTTGGCTACCCAATCATCAAATCCATAACCCCAATTGTCCAAAACTTTTTCAGCCATGATCTTAACTTGCGTCAAGCCGGCTATTCCCACGCTATTGTTTATAACAGCGGCAATTATGCCAGCGCAGTGAGTCCCGTGACCAAAATCGTCTTTTGGATCGTCGTCATCTTTCACCCAGTCATAGCCTAAAGCCAAATAGTTTCCAGCCAAGTCTGGATGTGTATAATCAACACCTGTGTCAACAACTGCCACGATGATGTCGGAAGAGCCTAACGTTGTGTTCCACGCGTAATTTGCCTCTATCTTTTTTGGACCCCACTGAACTGCCCAATTTAGGTCGTTTGGCTCCAGTAGGGCTTGTCGTTTCATGTTGGGCTCTACGTAGCGCACTAAAGAGTTTCTGTTCATTTGCTCTTTAAAAGAGGAGATCGTGGTTAATGGGATGTCAGCGACTACTGCCACGATCCTATTGCCTATTGACACTGTGTTTACAATTTTTCCTTTGCTGTTAGCAACTGCGTCGGCAATGGTGTTGTAAGCCCATGATTTTGTATGGTCTATACCGATTATTAATTGTATTGAATCCTCATCTGAAACAATTGAGCTTCTATGATTAAGAACCGTAAAATCAGAATTCACATCAACGAAATCATTCTGTGGAAAGCCATTTAATCCCCATAAATTCTTGAAGATTTTAGTAGACGTTGAATCTCCACTTAAGATGCTTGTGTTTTCGCCTTCGCTTAGAGGGTTGCTGCTAAGAGCGGTGGTGATAGTTGCATTTGTCAAAAGTATTATTGTTATGATGGTTATTACTGCGATTTTTTTCCACATATTCTTATTCATTTAAAATTCACCTTTGCAGCGATTGGTTTGTGGCTGCCACTATTTAAGCCTAAACATTAGGTAAAGTTTCAGAATTTTAAGTGGCACAGAAAGCGTTATTTAATAAGTTTTATTCGCCTAAAATTTTGTTTAGAAGACTTTCTGCGCGTTTATACTCTTTAAGCAGTTCTTTTCCAAGCTCTGTAAGTCTTGCGCCTCCCCCGCCTGATTTGCCGCCTCTGTAAGTTTCTATAACTGGTTTGCCTAATGTTTTTTCAATCCTTTGAAGGTAGCTCCAAACGTAACGGTAGGACATGCCAAGTTTTTCTGCAGTTTTTGAAATTGATTTTTCCTTTTCTATTTGCTCTAAAATTTGGGCTCCGCCTTTGCCTAAAATTGGTTTTCCTTCATATTCCAGCCATATTTTGTAAGAGAATTTGCTTTTGTTTTGGGGCATAGTGTTTTGTTTGTTGCATTAGGTTTATAAGTTTAAATCGATATGACTAGGGAAACACATCGTGTTTGCGGAATGGGGAGGCTGTTCGAAAATAGCTCAAAAACTAGAAGTGCCATTAGCTAGAGCGTTTGCAGCCCTCTTCTTCGGTTTCCTAATGGGAGTAGCAGCGGGCTTAATTGGCGTTGGCGGCGGAGAGTTTAGGATACCAGTACTGCTTTACATTCTCGGACTGCCCGTGGTTACGGCCGTGGCTGTTAATCTCCTCGTGGGTTTTCTGACGGTTTCAGTCTCTTTCCTTAAAAGGTTTCAGTTGGGTTTATTGAATGAGAAGGCGGTTAACATAGCCATCGCCATGTCTTTAGGCTCCATTATCGGCGCATATTTAGGCGCACTATTGACCAATAAAATTCCTGAAAAGCCTCTGAAAAAGATTTTAGCAGTATTTTTGGTGGTTGTTGGATTGAAAATTGGGCTTGAGCCTTTCATTCAAACGCCTCCCTTACCCTTCCAGTTTACATTAGGTGTATTAGAGGAAATTGTTTTAGCAGTTTTTATTGGTGTTATCATAGGCATTATATCTGGAACCCTTGGTGTTGCTGGGGGCGAGTTTAGAATCCCAATTTTAATATACCTATTCAATTTTGACATTGTTGTGGCTGGAACCGCAAGCCTTCTTGTTTCTATACCCACAGTTGCCATGGGCTTTCTAAAACATCACCGGATGGGTCACACGAACCAAGGCGCCACAATTATGGCAATAATAATGGGAGTGGGTTCAGTCCTTGGCGCTTTGGTTGGAAGCACATATGCAGCCGTTATTGATGAGGAAATCCTTAAAGTGCTGCTTGGAACAATCTTGATTTTAGCAACTGTGAGGATGGTTACAAAACCCTAAACTTAGTTTAAGAACCTAATTTAACCTTTCATTCTTGAGTTCATATAGGATTACTAGGGCTTCGCCTAAAGGTATGCCAAGCCTTGCGGCTAATTC
This sequence comes from uncultured Candidatus Bathyarchaeia archaeon, assembly GCA_964501295.1. Taxonomy (GTDB): domain Archaea; phylum Thermoproteota; class Bathyarchaeia; order Bathyarchaeales; family Bathycorpusculaceae; genus JABFQN01. Next base: position 84,020 of record CAZCSF010000004.1, read on the forward strand.
TGCGGGCGTTATGTCTGGTTTTTCATGAAGAACAACTTCGCGGGTGTAAGCCTTATGATGGGGATACATAATTAAAGCGTGAACTGTTTCGACGAGGATGGGCCACAATCTCTCTTTTAAGTATTCTTCAAAACTCATGGTGCATCAAAATATTAATTGTGTTAGAAGTTAAATATTCAATTTACGTTAACTGCTTCTGCAATATCAAAGCTACTTTAACCGTAAAGTATATTTCTTTCACAGCGTGATTAAACGCTTCAAAATCCAAAAGCAAAGTGGAAAGGAAAGATGACGGTTAAAGCGGTAATCTTCGACTTGGACGGTACCCTTACAAGCTTTAACATAGATTATAGAAGTATTAGGGCTGAAGTTCGAAGCTTCCTCATAAGGGCTGAAATGCCCGCTTCAATCTTATCCATAAACGAAAGCATATTCGAAATGTTAAAGAAGACCGAAATCTTCATGAAAAATAATGGACAATCTAAAAGCTCTTTCACGAAAATCCGCCGAAAAGCCATAGAAATAGCTGAAAAATACGAGTTAAAAGCAGCGAAAACCACAGGGCTTCTGCCAGGAGTTCTGGAAACTTTAAAAGCCTTGAAAAAAATGGGTTTGAAACTTGGCTTATGCACAATAAACGGCGAAAAATCCACAAACTATATTTTAAAAAAGTTCGGAATGGCAGAGTTTTTCGATGCAGTAACGCCACGGGACAATGTGAAATATGTTAAACCAAACACAGAGCACTTGGAGGCTACGTTGAAGGCTTTAAATGTTAAACCCGAAGAGGTGGTGGTTGTTGGAGATGGCTCCAGCGACATGAGATGCGCAAAAGAATTGAAGGCTGTTGCTGTTGCCGTGCCAACAGGCGTTTCAAACCCAAAAGAGCTGATCGCAGCAGGCGCAAACTACCTCATAACCTCAATAACAGACTTGCCAACATTAATTGAATCATTAAACAAAACTTTGGAAACATGAAAATTTCTTTATGCTGGCTTAAAGTAATATCTTGGCCATTGGGGCCATGGCTGTGTGGCGGCGCATGTTCCGAAATCTAATGTTAAGGACATGCCAATCTTTATTTTTTCCAAGGCTATGCCTTTAATCATGCCTGGAATTTTTACTCCGTTTTCAAGCTGGACTATGCCGACAGCGTAGGGTGCCATTCCTTGAAATTGTGGAGGCGCCACATGAATAATTGTGTACGTTAGGAGTTTTCCGTTTTTTGGGAGTTCAACCCATTCGAATTTATTTGAGAAGCAAATATCGCATAATGGTCGAGGTGGCAAGTGGATTTTGCCGCATCTTTTGCATCTTCCACCCATAAACTTTCCTTGGAGCATATGTTTGTAGAACTGTTCTATTGTGAAGGGCGCTTGCTCGCTCATTTTAGCCCATCCTATAAATGTGAACGGTTGCTGTAGCGCCTGAACCCCCAACATTATGCGTCAAACCAACTTCTGCATCTTTCACTTGCCTTTTTTCTGCCTGTCCCGTCAACTGCAAATAAATTTCATATGCTTGGGCTGTGCCAGTGGCGCCTACTGGATGCCCCTTTGCCTTTAGGCCTCCGCTTGTGTTTACTGGAACTCTGCCTTTAAGCGCTGTTTCGCCGCTTTCGGCTAAATGTCCCCCTTCGCCTGGTTTGCAGAAACCCAAATCTTCATAGGCTATTATTTCGGCTATGGTGAAGCAGTCGTGGACTTCCGCCACGTCTATGTCTGCAGGTTTTAATCCAGCCATCTTGTAGGCTTGCTGTGCGGCTAGTTTAGCCGCTGTTAACGATGTGAAGTTTTCTCTTTCGTACATGCTTATCGTGTCGCTGGCTTGTCCGCTTCCAATAATGTGGATGGGTGTGTCGGTGTACTTTTTTGCCAGTTCTGGTTTTGTGAGGATTAGGCAGCTGGCTCCGTCAGTTATAAGGGAACAGTCATAAAGTTTTAGGGGCCAAGCTATAACCCGCGAGGATAAGGCTGTTTCAAGAGTTATTTCCTTCTGCATGTGGGCCTTCGGGTTTAGGCTTCCGTTATAATGGTTTTTAACAGCCACATGGGCCAACTGCGTTTCTGTTGTGCCATACTTGTGCATGTGGGCTGTCGCCATCAAAGCGAACAACCCTGGAAAGGTTATGCCGTGCCACTGTTCAAAAGGGAAATCTGAAGCCATAGCCAAATATTCGGTAACTTCAGGCGTTGTTCTGTGGGTCATTTTTTCGACGCCTCCCACCATGACCACGTCGCATAAGCCTGAAAGCACAGCGAATATTCCAGCTCTTAAGGCTGCCCCGGAAGAGCTGCATGCTGCCTCTGTTCTTGTCGCAGGTATGTTCAGTAAACCAGCCCAATCTGCGGCTGTCGCGCCCGTATGTCCTTGATGTTCGTAGGATTCGCCCATATGCCCGATAAAAAGGGCTTTTATGTCTTTTTTGGGGTTTAAGTTTGGGCAGCGTTGGTAAGCCTCTTTTGCTGCTTCGGCAAAGATTTCTCGCGCATATAAGCCTTCAAGTTTTCCAAATCGTGATAAGCCTGCAGAAACTATGGATGCGAGGGGTTTCCCCTTCAAATTAAACTTCTCCTAGGGTTTACGGGAGAAATTCATAGTTATGAAACAAGTATTTAAGTTTCATCAACGTTTCCGCGATTTTTCCACGAAAGTTTTATGTAAACACCTCCTTAAACTATAGGCTCTAAAACAAAAAGGAGAAGAGAAGAATGTGTGGAGTTGCAATTGTTGGCGTTGGATGCGTTGGCTTCAGACCAATAACTCCGGAGCTTTCCTACAAGGAGTTGATGTTTGAGGCAGCGGTTAAAGCCTACGAAGACGCCGGTGGAATAAATCCAAGAAAGGATGTGGATGTTTTTGTCACATGTGCCGAAGACTATTTGGAAGGCTTCAGCATATCCGATGAATTCGTTCCAGACCAGCTTGGCGCGGCTTTGCGGCACTTGTTCACGGTTTCCGGCGACGGCATACTTGGGTTGGCAACAGCTTACATGCTGATAAAAACTGGTCATTTCGACACTGTTGTGGTGGAAGCCCACAGCAAAGCCTCAGACATTCTCACATACATGGACATCGTCAACTTTGGACTTGACCCAATTTTTAATAGACCATTGGGCGGGCACCCATACTACATTGCTGGTTTGGAGATGAACCGTTACTTGCATGACACATGCGCCACAGAAGAGCAGTGCGCTCAAGTAGTTGTGAAAAACAAGAAAAACGCTATAGCGAACCCCTACGCGGCTTACGGTGCAGACGTAACCATAGACCAAGTTTTGTGTTCTGAAACCCTCTTCCATCCGCTGAAAAAGCTGGAAATAAGCACACCAGCAGACGGTTGCATAGTCATGGCTTTAGCTTCGGAGAAAGTTGCTGAAAAGCTCACCGACAAGCCAGTTTGGGTTAAAGGTGTCGGATGGTGCACTGAAACCCCAAGTCTGGAAACAAGAGACTGGACGAGGGCAGTTTACACTCGATTAGCGGCAGAAATGGCCTATAAAACAGCAGGAATCGCCAATCCATGGAGGGATATAGACTTCGCCGAAATTCACGACTTGTTCGCCTACAAGGAACTTCAGCATATGGAAGCCCTAAAGCTATGCGATTATGGCGAAGCTGGAAAACTAACAGAGGAGGGCTTAACAGCGTTAGATGGCGAGTTTCCAGTGAACCCGTCTGGAGGACTGCTTGGAATGGGTTATGGGCTTGAGGCTTCTGGACTGCAAAAGGTCTTGGAGGTTGTTCTACAATTGAGGGGCGAGGCGGGCTCAAGACAAATTGAGGACGTCGAAGTGGGATTAGCCCATACATGGCGGGGAATCCCAACGGCAACGGGTGCTGTAGCCGTGTTAAGCAATGTTAAGTGAGGTGGAAGAGCATGTTTGGTAAGAAAAGGGTTGCAATAGTTGGAGCTGGAATAACCCTGTTCAGAAGAAACTTGAAAGAGACTGGGAAAGAGCTGTCCTACCACGCTGCAAAAATTGCGCTAGAACAGGCGGGAATGGAGCTTCGCGACATTCAAAGCGTTGTTATGGGAACGGCTCCGGACGCCTTCGACGGCGTCCACATGAAAGGCGAGTATTTGGCTGACGGAGCAGGAGCCTACCATAAACCATACACAAGGGTTTTTGTGGGCGGTGGAACAGGAGTTTTTACGCCTTTGGCTGGATGGTGGCATGTAGCCTCTGGACAGTTTGACACTTGCTTGGTTGTCTGCGAAGAGAAAATGTCTTCATGTTATCCGCATCCGCAGTACGCTTTCACAACGATTTTCGACCCAATCCTTGAACGTCCAATAGGCATGAACCTCATTTGGATTTTCGCTTTGGAAATGAACCGTTACATGCACAAGCATAACATAAAGAAGGAGGACATAGCCCTAGCCTCAGTCAAGAACAAGCGAAACGCCCTAGACAACCCTATTGCTCAGCTAGCTGCAAACATAACAGTTGAAGACGTGTTAAACTCGGAAGTTATGGCTTGGCCTGTTCAACGCCTAGATGTTAGCCCAACAAGCGACGGTGCAGCCGCGGCAGTTTTGGTTTCCGAAGACGTGGCAAAAGAAGTCACCGACAATCCCGTATGGATTGACGGCGTAGGCTGGTGCATTGACTCAACCCATTGGACTAACCGCGACCTATATTATCCGGATTATGTGGAGTATGCGGCGCGTATGGCTTATAAAATGGCTGGAATCAAAAACCCGCCTAAAGAAATCGATGTGGCGGAACCCTATGACCCCTTCGACTATAAAGAGCTGCACCACATGGAAGGCTTGCTCTTATGCAAGAAGGGCGAAGCGCCGAAACTGACAAGGGAGGGCGTGACCCAGAGGGACGGAGACTTGCCGACGTGCCCGTCCGGCGGGCTTCTTGGATGTGGAAACCCGATATCGGCAGCGGGAATGATGAAAGTCTGCGAAATCTTCTGGCAACTAAGGGGCGAAGCTGGCAAAAGGCAGGTTCCAGGAGACCCAAGAACAGGTGTTGCTCAAGCATGGGGGGACCTAATGCAGTATGGCTCAGTAATAGTGTTAAGACGATAAAAGAGGAGGAGTGGAAAATGAGTGTAAAAATAAAGCATTTTCCGGGTGAGGAGATTGAGACAAAGGACTTCCGTGAGGGGAAGGTGCTTTTTGAAAGTTTTAGGCCTAAAGCCAAATATGCGTGGAGCGCAGGCATAGCCATAAGCCGTTTCCTAGAAGAGTTGAAGAATGGGCGGATTATCGCCTCAACATGCAGCAAGTGCAAGCGCATAATGGTCCCGCCACGGATTTACTGTGAAAAATGCTTTAAACCCACAGACGGGTGGACTTATGTGAAGGACACTGGCGTAATCAACACTTTTTCAGTTTCATTTCTGGCTGCTGATGCAACTAGGCTAAAGGAGCCCATTGTTGTGGCAATAATAGACCTAGATGGCACCTCTGAAAACATGGGAATAATCCACAGAATAGAAGAATATGGAGACTGGAAGGAAATCAAAATTGGAATGCGTGTAAAAGCTGTCTGGAAACCTCCAGAAGAGCGTGTAGGAGCCATCACGGACATAAAATACTTCAAACCGTTAAAGGAGTGAAAAACCATGAGTTTGGAAAAAATAACCAATCCGTTTGATGCGCGCCATTGGATAGGCCACATGGAGGCTGAATATCGCTACACGCTGGGCATCGCTGGAGAACGCTTTTTCAAAGAGATAAAAGAAAACGGGCGTATAATGGGGGCTAAATGCCCAAAATGCGGAGTTGTCTTTGTTCCGCCGAGGCTTTATTGCGAAAGGTGCTTTGCAAAGCTTGAAGAATGGGTTGATGTTGGCAAAAGGGGCGAAGTCTACACGTACACCATCGCCACAATAGATGTGGACGGCAAAAAACTGGAAAAGCCGCAGATATACGCCCTAATAAAGTTTGAAGGCGCCCATGGCGGATTAATCCATCGGATAGGCGAAACAGACAAAGTCTACATTGGAATGAAAGTGGAAGCCGTCTTTAAGCCGTCCAGCGAAAGAAAAGCCTCAATAAACGACATAGCCTACTTCAAATCAGCAGAATAGCCCTTTTCACTTCCCCTTTTTCCTTGAAAAACTTCCACGAAACCTTTTAAATGCACTGTTTGGAAAATGGAAGGAGAATTAATAGTAAGGTGCCTATCCCCTTCTGTCTAGATTTTTCCCATTAGATGTCAATTTTGTTACTGGCGGCGAACTGCCAAAATTGGATACACCTCTCTAGATTTTGTTGTGGAGAAAAGGTTAAGTTTGTAAAGGGTGATTTGTATGTGAGGATGGTTTATGTCTAGTGGTGTTTTGGAGGAGGTTTTGAAAGAGGTTAGGCTTGTTCGGGAGAAGGTTGAGAGGTTAGAGGAGATTGTTGAGGAGAGGCTTATTGGAGTAGAGGAACCTTCAGAGGACGAAGTTAAAGCCGTTAAGGCTTACATGAAAGCTAAAGAAAAGGGAAAAGTGGAGCTTCTGCCATTAGAGGATTTTAAAAAGAAGGAGAAATAATCATTTTGCCAAAATACTGCATCTTTTTAGAAAAAAAGGTGTCCAAACAGCTTGAAAAATTTGACAAGAACACCCGCGATAGGATTGTTGAAGCTTTACATGTTTTAAGAGATGAAGGTTTCTCGCGTAGACTTGACATTGTAAAACTGCGGGGTTACAGAAACCATTATAGGTTGCGTGTTGGAAAGCTCCGCATTCTATTTGAGTTGGAGCGTGAGAGGACAATAATTGTTCATGCTGTACTGCCAAGGGAAACAGCCTATTAAAGCATATTATTTTGGTTGCGGAATAAGCCAATAGCAGCCTACCCCTCTATAGATTTTGGTTTACTGGAAATTTGGTTGCGTTTTCCCTCTCTAGATTTTGTTGAGGGCTTGTTTTAGGTCTGCTATTATGTCTTCCGGGTCTTCTATTCCGAGAGCCAAACGCACAAGTTGGTCTGTTATGCCGAGTTTTTGGCGTTGTTCTGGGGTTATGAAGTAATGGGATGATGTTGTTGGCTGTGTGGCGAGGGTTTCTGTTCCGCCTAGGCTTGCCGCTAAGAGGCAGAGTTTTAGACTTTCCACAAACTGCACTGTTTTCTCAAAGTCTCCTTTTATCTCGAAGCTTACAACTCCGCCATAGCCGCGCATCTGTTTTTTGGCTAGGCTGTGCTGCGGGTGGCTTGGCAGTCCCGGATAATAGACTTTGGCGATTTTTGGATGTTTTTCCAAGAATTGGGCTATTTGCATTCCGTTTTGGTTATGCCTTTCCATTCTTAGGGCTAGCGTTTTTAAACCACGCAGTAAAAGCCAAGCCGCCATTGGGTCTAGGGTTCCGCCCAAGATTTTCCGTGTTTTTTTCAGTTTTTGTATGAACTCTTTTGAGCTGCAGACAATTCCGGCGGTTATATCGTTGTGTCCGCCAAGGTATTTGGTGGCGCTGTGGACGACTATGTCTATGTCAAACTTTATAGGCGTTAGATTGTATGGCGTGGCAAGCGTACTATCTATAACCGTTGTTATTCCATGTTTTTTTGCTAGAGCGGCTAGGCGTGGTAAATCCACAATTTTCAGTGTTGGGTTCGTGGGAGTTTCAGCGTAAACGACCCGTGTGTTCTTTTTAATGGCTTCTTTTACTTGGCTGATGTCTGCGGCGTCGACTAGGCTGACTTCTATGCCGAATTGTGGCAGCATTTCTTGGAAAAAGGTTAGGGTTCCGCCATAAAGGTCTCTTGAAGCCACCACATGATCGCCCTTCGAAACAAGGGTAAGCAGTGTTGTTGTTATCGCTGCCATGCCAGAAGAAAACGCGGCAGCATCTTCAGAGCCTTCGAGAATGGCTATTTTCCTTTCAACAGCCCTTAAGGTTGGGTTGTCAAATCTCGTGTAAATGTAGCCTTCCGCCTTTTCACTTATAACATCGATTAACTCTTTCGTATTCGTGAAGGCAAAAACAGAAGTCTCATAAATCGGCGTGACAACGCTTCTCTTATCTGGTTTTTCACCGCCATGGACAGCCTTTGTTGAGAAACCCGTTTTTTCCAAAGCCATTCATATTCACCTTTAAACCATTGTTTCATGGCTTGTTAGAGAAATAACTTTTTAGGCTTGACGTAAATATTTTAGTCAAACCAGCTTGTATAGGGGTTAACGCAGCATGTTTGATGAGGAGAAAATTAAAGAAATAGCCAAAGAAAGGCAACGCTGGGAAAAGTCAACACTGCCAAACTGGATTAAACATTGCCCAGAAAGGAAAAAGGAGTTCCAAAACCATTCTGGCATGACGATTAAGGGCTTATACACGCCTGAGGACATCAAAGATTTGGATTACATGAGGGATTTAGGGTTTCCAGGAGAATATCCGTTTACGCGCGGTTTGCATGCAACCATGTACCGCGGTCGCCTATGGACTATGCGAATGTTCGCTGGATACGGCACCGCTGAGGACACTAATAAGCGGTTCAAATACCTTTTAAGCGAGGGTGAAACCGGATTAAGCACGGCTTTTGATTACCCGACAATTATGGGTTACGACTCAGACCATCCCATGGCTAGGGGTGAAGTAGGCGTCTGCGGAGTAGCCATATCCTCACTGCAGGACATGGAAGTCCTTTTTAACGGCATACCATTAGATAAGGTTACGACTTCTATGACTATAAACGGTCCAGCGCCTATCCTCCTCGCCATGTACGTGGCTGTCGGCGACAAACAGGGAGTCCCAAGAGAAAAGCTTGGTGGAACAACGCAAAACGACAATTTGAAGGAGTTCTTCGCTCAGAAACTCTGCATTTTTCCGCCAAAGCCATCCTTAAAGCTTTCAGTTGACGTAATTGAATATTGTGCCAGATACTTGCCAAAATGGAACCCGATAAGCATTAGCGGCTACCACATCCGCGAAGCAGGCGCCACAGCAGTCCAAGAGTTAGCCTTCACCATCTATGATGGAATAGCCTATGTGGAGGAAACCCTTAAACGAGGCTTGAAAGTAGACGATTTTGCGCCACGTTTATCCTTCTTCTTCGCATCCCACAACGACTTCTTTGAGGAAATAGCCAAGTTCCGCGCTGCCAGACGCCTCTGGGCTAAAATAATGAAGGAACGGTTCCACGCTAAAAACCCTCGTTCCATGTGGATGCGCATGCACGTTCAAACGTCTGGCTGCACCTTAACGGCGCAGCAACCCCTAAACAACATTGTCCGCACAACAATCCAAGCTTTAGCCGCTGTGCTGGGCGGAACCCAATCCTTGCACACCAACTCTTTTGACGAAGCTTTATGCTTGCCAACAGAAGAGTCTGTGCGAGTAGCCTTGAGAACACAGCAAATAATAGCCTACGAAAGCGGAATTGCAAACACTGTGGACCCCCTTGCGGGCTCATATTACGTGGAGGCGCTGACAAATGAAATGGAGGAAAAAGTTATGGAGTATATACAAAAAATAGATGACATGGGCGGAGTAATTACAGCCATAGAGAAGGGTTTCTTCCAAAAGGAGATTGCTGAAAGCGCCTACAGATACCAGAAGGAAATAGAGGAGAAAAAGCGCACACTAGTCGGTGTAAACGAGTACGCCATAGAAGGAGAAAAATGTCCTGTAAAACTTTTAAGGGTGGACCCAAGCGTTGAAAAAAAGCAGATAGAGAGACTGCAAAAGTTAAAGAGGGAACGCGACAACAGAAAAGTGGAAGAAGCTCTTGAAAAACTTCATTATGCAGCAGAAAAGGATGAGAATCTCATGCCAACCATAATTGAAGCGGTTAAGGTATATGCCACATTAGGCGAGATAACAGAAGTGCTGCGAAAAGTTTACGGCGAATACAAAGAACTAATTATAATTTAAATGAGGCGAGGAAAATGCAAGGTGGAAAGAAAATTAGGGTTTTAATAGCCAAACCCGGACTCGACAGCCACGACCGGGGAGCAAAAATTGTTGCAAGAGCCTTAAGAGACGCTGGAATGGAAGTGATATACACGGGATTGAGGCAAACGCCGGAACAAATCGTTGAAACAGCTTTACAAGAAGACGTGGATGTTATAGGCTTAAGCATTTTATCCGGCGCCCACTTGGCTCTCTTTCCAAGAATAATGGATTTGCTGAGGCAGAAAGGCTTAACAGACGTGCTAGTCTTCGCCGGAGGCATAATACCAGAAGAAGACATTCCGGAGCTTAAGAAAATCGGGATAAAAGAGGTTTTCGGACCTGGAACTCCCACAGAGACAATAATAAAGTATGTTTTAGAGAATGTGCAGAAAAGAACCTAAAGAAGACGTGTAAAAGTCCTTGTCAAAAATTGATGAAATAATAAATGGCGTGCTTGCCGGAGACCGAAGAAAAATAGCGAAAGCCATAACAATAGCCGAAAACAGTCCAGAAGAAGCCCAAAACTTAATCGCCTCTATTTATCCCCACACTGGAAAAGCCCAAATAATAGGTTTAACGGGTCCAGGCGGCGCTGGAAAAAGCACTTTGATAGAGAAAATGGTTAGAGAATATAGGCGAAGGGGTAAAACCGTCGGCGTGATAGCCGTAGACCCAACAAGCCCCTTCAGCGGCGGAGCATTCCTAGGCGACAGAATCCGAATGCAAGAACTAAGCACAGACGAAGGCGTTTTTATCCGCAGCATGGCAACCCGCAACAACCCGGGAGGAATAGCCAAAGCCACAAAAGACGCTGTAAAAATATTGGACGCCGCTGGGAAAGACGTGATAATTGTTGAAACCGTCGGCGCCGGACAATCAGAGGTGGAAATAATCAAAGTGGCACAGACAATAATCGTTATCCACGCGCCTGGACTTGGCGATGAGATACAAGCCATAAAAGCGGGAATTATGGAGATAGCCGACATATTCGTCGTGAACAAAGCTGACAGAGAAAACGCAGACAAAGCTGTAATGGATATCCAAGCAATGCTGCAGTTAGACAACAAAGAGAAGCCTTGGACACCGCCAATAATAAAAACAGTCGCCCTCACAGGCGAAGGAGTCCCAAAATTAATAGAAAAAATAGAAGAGCACTGGCAGTTCCTAAAGAAAGAGTTATGGCACAAAAGAAGCCTAGAAAAAGCTGAAGCCGAATTAATAGAGGCGATAAAGGAAAAAGTGACAAGCTCAATAATAGAAAAACTGAAAAGGGAGAAAAGATTCGAAAAGGTTCTCCAGCAAATTGTGGAAAGACAAATAGACCCAGCATCAGCGGCTGAAAAACTGTTAAACCAAGAGTTGGAGTAAACCACACATGCCTAAACTCGAAAAGGGGCTTGTGCAGGTTTATACGGGCGACGGAAAAGGCAAAACCTCAGCAGCCTTCGGACTGGCATTAAGGGCGATAGGAAGAGGGCTAAAGGTCTACATAATACAGTTTATCAAAGGAGGCTTCGACTACGGAGAACTATACATAATCGACAAGCTTCCAAACCTTAAACTGAAAGCTTTTGGAAGAGGAAAATTCGTCACACACCAGCCACCGGAAAAAGTTGATATCGCATTTGCTGAAGAAGCGTTTCAGCTAGCTCGCGAAGTTGTGAAAAGCGGAGACTACGACATGGTTATATTAGACGAAATCAACGTAGCCCTAAACCTGAAACTCATAAGCCTAAAAGAAGTTTTAGAACTCATCAAGAACAAGCCAAAACACGTTGAACTCGTTTTGACGGGACGCTACGCACCAAACGAGATAATAGAAATCGCCGACCTAGTTACCGAAATGAAGGAGGTTAAACACCCTTATAGAAAGGGATGTCAAGCAAGAAAGGGAGTAGACTACTAAAATGAACAGCACGAAAAACCATGAAAAACTGAGTATACTTAAAATCTCATGGATTAGGTCTTCCATAATTTTGGGATTAGTCCTGCTGACTATAGGCATAGCAGCCATAATCGTTTTAAAAATTGTGGATATAAGCAGCATGCAGGTTTTTTCAGATGCTAAAAATTTTGTTGAAGAGTACGGTCTTTTAGGCGTTTTCATCGCAACCATAATTGCTGGAACAATAATACCTCTTGGAAGCCCAGCTCTTGTAGTGGCAGCTGCATCCTTCGGGATAAATCCAATGTCGCTTGCGCTGGTTGCCACAGTTGGATTCACAATAGGGATTTCCATCAACTATTTTTTGGCTTACCGTCTTGGAAGACCATACATCATGAAGAAAATGGGAGCAGAAAGAATGGAGGAAGCCACGCTTTTGTGGAGTAAATGGGGTTGGATTTTATACGTTTTATTTGGGGTTATTCCCTTTCTACCAGTGGAGTTTCTCGCTTTAATATGTGGGCTGCTGAAAACGCGCGTTGAAACATTCTTAATTTTGAGTTTTATACCTAGGTTTTTGGTTTTTTCCATTCTCGCATATTTCGGGGAAACCGTCGGCAACTGGATTGGGCTGATTTAGAATAGGCTTTCAAGCTATTTTCTGATGGGAGTTGGAACAGCTATAAGGGTTTGAGTTCGACGCACGCCCTTAATTTTTTGAATCTCCTCGATTATTTTTCCAAGCTCCTCAACTTTTGCAAACTCAACATAAGCCACAGCGTCGAACTGTCCAGTCACAGCATGCGCCATCTTAACCCCCTCAATTTTAAGCGTGGATTCCGCAACCTCCCATATCATGCCTGGTTCAGCATTTATTAAAACATAGGCTTCCAACCATCATCCTCCACAAACAATAATTTGCTTATCTCAAATAAAAAACTTGAGAAAATCTTTTCTACGTCATCCAAACAGAAGGAAAGCAGTTCTAAAAAAGATAGAGATATTAAAGCAAGCAAGAGAAGCAGCAAGCCTATTAATAAAGGAGATTGAAGGCGGAAGCGCTAGACTTTAGCAAAGTTTTTCTTGCACTAACCCAGAATTTCTATTGTGAAGGCAAGTTTGGCTGAATCAAGTTTCGGCGAGGCATTTTCCGCTGGCATGGGCTTGGCTTTAGGCTTATTTATGGCGCAGTCTATGCTTCAAGTTTTTAAACCGCCGGAAAAAGCCGTTAAGCCGGTGATTGTGTGCTTAAAGTGTGGAAACAGAAACCCTATTGAAAACAAGTTTTGCGGACATTGTGGTCAAGCCTTATACCCGCTGCCACCAGTCAATTGTCCAAAATGCGGTATACCAATGCCTTCCAACCTTAATTTTTGCTGGAGATGCGGCTCACCGCTGAGAAAAGCTGTTAAAACTGGAAAAAAGAGGAAGTAGTAGGTTTTAACCCAGTTTTTCTCCGCAGTTGCCGCAGAACTTTGTTCCAGGCGGATTCTTTGTACCACATTTGGGGCATGTGATTTCCGCGCTGGTTTGTGGTGTTAATGGCGAGCCGCAGTTTCCACAGAACTTCATTCCAGCAGGGTTTTCAGCTCCACAGTTTGGACACTTAACCTTTGCTGGCGGCGCTAGGCTTGAGCCGCATTGACCGCAGAATTTCATGCCCGCCGGGTTTTTGGCTCCACAGTTTGGGCATACAATTAGCTGCTGGGCTTGGGCTGCTTGAGCTTGCTGCATCTGCTGCGCCATAAGAAACGGCATTGTTAAGCCTACACCAGCGCCTACACCAGCGGCTGCTGCGCCACCGCCTTCGCCTCCTTTAAGTTCTCCAGCCGTCTCCTTCATATACTGCATCATCATGGCTTGGGCGCCTATACCAGAAGCGAAACGCCTAGCCTCTTCTGGTATGTTTATGCCTTCAAAGACGCAGTCTATCACCTTCAAGCCGACTCTTGCTGCTTCGTCGCTGATTTTTAGGGAAACCTTGTCCGTGGTGGCATCCGCGTTTTTCACAACTTCAAATATGTCGTGATGCCCAAACTCGCTTATTATGCGCTCGTTTATAAAACCTCTAATGTAATTTTCCACGTCCCGCGAAGAGCTTGCGCCGCGGTTGCCAAAAAATTCCACAACAAAAAGCTTGGGGTCTTCAACCTTATAGAGCAAGTAACCGTAAAATCCTATTTCAGCTTGATATTTTATGTCACCGCTTGGCGCGGAATAGGCTTTTCCTCCGAAGTTCGCCCGGAACTGGCTGTTGCTTACAAAGACAACTTCACAGTCGAATATGTTGGCTATAATGCCTAAAGCCTTCAGGGCGCCAGTTAAAAGTGGAATATTGTTGCTTGTTATAGTGTGTCTTCCAGGTCCGAAAACATCGTAGGCTTTGCCGTCGCGGAAGAAGACTGCCCACTGGTTTTCCATAACTATTACTTGACTGCCATATTTCAAGGTTAGTTTAGGAAACCTATAAGCTATGTCTTCTGGTTTTGCATTGTCCCATGCAACTCTTTCAATTATTGGCATTCAATTAAACCTCCATAAGTCTAAACTGTTTTTCACGCTCATCCCATTTAGATTCAAAACCAAGTATTAAGGATTTAATGTTTCGAGCTTTCGCCGCAGCATCCGCCCAGTTTCCAGCTTGAGTTTCATTGTAAAAGTCAGCGATAGCCTTCACAATCCCTTGAATATCATCGCTTAAAGCCCTATCATAGTTTAAGACTCTGGCTATTTCAGTTTCACGTATGCGTCCCTTACGATCCATCAAACCCGCATAACCATAATCAGCACGGTGAACCTTTTCACCAACACGGTCAATTATCTGAATAACCTTTTTGAAGTCGTCTGTAGCTTTTCCAGCGTTCAAAGCTGACAGGTAAATTTCTTCCCATTTGTGGCGTAGACTTTTGAAATCCGCATAATAAAAGTCTCTAAGCTTTTTGTCTAACTCCCGCAAGTCCTCTTTTGTAACATATCCCAACCCGAAAAGATTCTGGATTTTCGCTAAAAGCCCTTGGCGGTCTTTCACTTTTTCTATTGTTTCCTTTTCCGACATTCCAAATCCTCTAATTGGTTAAAGTAGTGCGGTTCTCTCACCTAAACTTTACCCTCTTCGACAAGGAAAACTTGAAGCTTATAGTATTACAGAAAACTTAAATAGAATACTTTCATTAAAAAAGTATGGCGAAACGACTTGGGTTATACCATAACCGAAAAAGGTACGGTAACGATCCCTTCTGAGATTAGGAAGAAATATGGGTTAAAAAAGGGCTCCATCGTGGAGTTTATTGAAACAGATGAGGGAATACTGATGGTTCCTGTTGTCCCCTTCGAGGACCTTTTCGGGGTAGACAAAGCCTCTAAAGAAAAAGTTTACCAGATTATAAGAGAACTGCATGAGGAGAGAAGGAGAGAAGCCTCTGAAGAAGAATAAGCTTGTTTTTGACACCGGACCTTTATTCCTTTACTTTGCCGAGGACTTGCACGTTAAAGAAGTACTTGATGAAGTGGTTGCTGGAAAGGCTGAAGGCTTTACCTGCGAAACTAACATTGCAGAGTTGTACTATAAGACGTGCGAAAAGTTTGGACGCGACGTGGCTGAAGTTAGGCAGCTTTCCATAAGACATTCAAAGATTTCAATTCTGCCAATAGATGAAAGTTTAACACGCACTGCCGGAAGCTTGAAATGCACTCATCGGGGCAAACTTTCACTTGTGGATGCCTACATACTGGCGGCTGTGAAAATGCTTGAAGGAACACTGATAACGACGGATCCAAGGCTTAAGGAACTAAAAATAGTGCCAACCAAACTGATCAAAATTCCATAGCCGAAAATCAAGTAAACGCCCTCTTGGAGGCTACTTTAAAATTAGTGGGTAAACCTCTTTTGTGACGTATTCGAGATATTTCTCCTTGTCTGTTAGGTTGAATATGGTTACTGAGGCGTCACGGGTTACGCCCACCACGTAACCGTATTCTTTGGATCTTGCAACAACATACCATAAATCGCCGTGTTTGCAGTAGTCTTCGAAAATCGAAGTGTTTATCAAGTCTGGTCCATAAAGCGAAAGCTTATTCACGTTTGGAATGTCAACATTATCGAAAAACGTGATTTTCGTGTCCTCCGGATTTTTTAGGTGAAACTCTCTTAGGGTTTCTGGTGGGATGCGGGCTTCCACTATGCCGCCTACTCGGTCGAAGAGGATTTCGCTGAGTTTGTTGGCTATGAAGTTGGCTAAGCGTTTCTTCTCAACAACAGTCAAAAATGTGGAGTCTTCCCGCTGAGCAAAGCTGAAGAGGGCTTCAATGGTGCGGGGCAAAGGCGCGACTTTGCCTCTATGAAAAACGTGAATCACATAATCGTGGGAGTAAACACCTTTAAGCATGTTTTCTTCGGGTTTTGGCAAAAGACCAACAACTTCTGTTACAAGCGTAAACTTGTAGTCGCCCTCCTCATAAGGTTCTTCAGTGCGGTAGCCCTCAAGCCTAGAAGCAATCTCGTCCAAAGAAAGGGTTTCTGAAAGTCGGAAAACCTTACCAGCAACAACCATCGACAATCGCCAACAAGTATTGTAAAAGGCTTAAAACTAAAAGTTTTGCGTCTGCCCCGCGCCTAAGACAATGGTTGAGACACGAACTGTTAAGCCTTTATGGTCCAAGTTCTGTATTGCAAGTAAATACCGATTAGGGCGAAAACGCCGCCCAAAACCATCAACAGCCCGCCAGCACCGTGCACAATGCTGTTTCCTAGGTTTAAAAGATAATGGATTGAAAACAGCGAAGCCCCAAAAGCCAGTGCAAAGACTCCAAGGGCTACGAAAACCCAGGGTTTCTCCATGATGCCGCCTTTAAAAACGAGAAGCAGACGAGCTGTAAAATAAACCAAAAACGCGTTAACAACAAGTGCAACGACGCTTATAATTATGTGAAACATACTTTTCACCAGTTATTGCCATTTGCATTACTAATCAGAACTCGAATATCGTAGATGCTATGCTACATTATTAGGGTTATGAAGCAAAAATCCATACGCCAAAATCATGTTCCCGAAGGGTTTGACGAATTTCAGTTTTGGTTATGTTACCTTCTTCTCTTTTTCTCCGCAGTTTTTCGATCCATTTCCTTCATGTCTTTAATCATTTTATGGAAAAGGCTGTCCCCACTCCATAAAGAGAAACCGTCCTGTAAAGCCTTTTTGTGGGCTTCGTCGTTGCTGAATCCATTTGCCCGATAATATATTTCCCTTAACTCGTGAAAAACTATGTACTTCTCATAAGGCCGCCACATTTCAGAAATCCATATTTCATTCAACGGGATGTTAAGCTCTTTTGCTGCGTTTGTTGCAACATGTTTGTTTTCGAAAATGACATTGTACGTTGCGTTGTAGTCTTCTAAGAGTTCATGTGGAACGTAACGAATCTTATAGACATGCTCGGCAAATAATCTTATAGTCTCTTCGTAAAGGCTTTTCTTATAGGGTCTCATGCTGTAAATTCGCCAAGGTTTTTATGCAAAAAGAAAGTTTAAATCTTCCTTTGCGACTCCCAACAACACACAAGCTTATGAATGCTTATATCATTCTTTTAACCTAAAAGTTTAGAACAGTCATGAGCTATATACCGGAACAGGTTAAGCTTTGCTTAAGGGATTTAACTGAAAGATTAGAAAGGCGTAGGATAAGGTATGTGGTTATAGGGGCTATTCCAGTGCATTTTTATGGTAGACCTAGAACTTCGGCGGATATAGACATTGTGCTTGTTTCACATGTTTCTAAGGAGAAACTTCAGAAAGCCTTAGCTGATAGGTACACTTTGTATTATAACGGAAAAACCGTGATGAAATTTATTGACGGAGCAACGAGAACAGGGGTGGATATTCTTCTCTCTTTAAGCATCGCTGGATTAAGTCAAGAATCCTTAAAAAAGCTTAGAAGGGTGGAGGTTGATGATGTGGCAATAACCATTCCATGCCCAGAAGACTATATAATAACCAAGTTGAAAGCTAGAAGACCAGACACCTTTGACTTTTCAGATGTTATGTCCGTGCTTTTAAACATGCGGGAAGAAATAGACTGGAACTACTTGATGAAAAGGGCCGAGGAAGAGGGGTTGGCACATCTCATAAAATATTATAAAGAGGGGTTGAAATGGAAAACCGGTTGAAGTCGCCGATTTACAAAAATGGAATACTATTCTGCCCGTACTGCCGCTCTCCGCTCCTAACCATCGAAGAAACACATTTTAAGTTTAAGTGCGCCGTGTGCCAAAAGCCCCTTGGAAAACTTACCATAGCAACTTTGAAGAAAATGTTTAACGATTTCCCAAAAGAGCTAGCTAAAGAATGGATGTTGGAAATGGAGGCATGGAAAAAGCTTAGCCTTAACAAATTTTAACCATTCAAAAATTTGTTAAAATAGAGGTAGGTTTTGGTCTGTGTTTGCCTAATTGTTTTAATAAGAGTTTTTAACCTCTTTTAATATTGCATACAGAAACACCAGAGGCACGAAAACCAGTGTTAATTCAAGAGGTGATCCTTGAAAACTTCATGAGCTACGAGTATGCTAGGGTACCCTTTAAATCTGGCGTAAACGTTGTTTGCGGTCCCAACGGTGCTGGAAAGTCTTCGCTTTTGTTGGCTATTTCCGTAGCCCTTGGGCAGTCTTACACTGAGCGTTCCAGAAAGCTCAGCGATTTAATTCGTTGGGGCAAAGACCAGGCGCGTATTACGCTTATACTGGATAACACTAAAAAAGGCGGAAAACGTCCAGTTGCAAGGTTTAACAAGGACCAGATTTTTCTCACGCGGGTTTTGAGGCGGGACGGCAAATATTGGTTTGAACTTGAGAATCGGGCTGCTACGAAACAGGATGTGGAAAGGCTTTTGGCTAAGCTGGGCGTTGACCCGGATAACATGCTTATTATCATGCATCAGAACATGGTGGAACAGTTTACAGTGCTTTCGCCGCAGGAAAAACTGCGGATGGTTGAGGCTGCTGTAGGGTTGGAGCCTTATCGCGAAAACGTGCTTCAAGCCCAGAAAAAGCTTACACGAATATTAAGCCAAGAAGAGTCTATAAGCAAGCTTTTGGAGTCGGCGGAGCAGACGCTCAACTATTGGAGAGAACAGTACGATAGATTTCAAGAGAAGAAGCAGTTGATGGCGAAGAGGCGGTTTCTTGAGCGGGAACTTGCATGGGCAGAGGTTAACCGAAGAGAAGGCATAGTTAAAGAGTTGGAGGCAAACCGTGAAAAGGAGCTAGCCCTTTTAAGGCAAATTGAGGGCGAGGCAAAAACAGCAGAGGAACATCTTCAAACGCAACAAAGCCAGCTTGAAAAGCTAAAAGGCGAATGGAAGAGAAGCCTCGATGAGACTATAAGCCTTGAAAGGGAAAAGGCTGGAAGCCAAGCAACAATTTCGCTTTGTGAACCACTGCTTGTAGAAGCAGCCTTTCTAGAAAACGAAGCCCATAGCAGTGAACACCATTTGAAACTCTTGAAAACTGAAAGTTTAAAGTGGCTTATAGAAAGTTCAAGGCAGAAAATTTCAAAGCTTGATGAAGAGCTCAACAGAAAGCTGTCAGAAACAAGGGTTTTTGAAGAGCAAATCGAGAAGGTTAGAAGCCAAATCCTCGGCACGCGCGTTAAACTTGCGCTGCTCCAGTACCGAATGGAAAACGCTAAAGCCAATATTGAAAGGCTGGAAAGAGAACTAAACGATGCTAAAGCCCAGATGGACACGGCTATAAAAAGGGCTGAGGAAACTGGTCCAAGAATCGCTGTTATAAAAAATGTCGGCGAAATTTTAGATGAAATCCGCGTGACAGATGGGCATTTAGCTGCTTTGGCTGGCGTCTCCGAAGATGTGGAACGCATGTACGAGTCGTATTCAAAACTTTACCTAGAACTAAAAGAGAAGGCACAGCTTGTGGCTGAAAACCGTGAAAAAGCCTTGGAAGAAGTTAAGGCGCGCATGCAAGCATGGCGAACAGTGATCCAAAGCCTCCTAGACCGTGTAAACCCAGAGTATCAGAAAATCCTAGCGCAGTCTCAGGCGGTTGGTGAAGTTAGGCTTGTAAATGAGCACGATATTGAGGCGGCTGGACTTGAAATCCTCGTAGGCTTTAAAGGTGGAAAACCAGTTCCGTTAAACGCTTACACGCAAAGCGGAGGAGAAAGGACGACAGCAACAATGAGTTTTCTGCTGGCTTTGCAACAGCATGTACGCTCGCCCTTCCGTGCAGTAGATGAATATGATGTGCACATGGATCCGAAAAACCGTGAAGTGATAGCGCAGATGCTGATTTCAACTGTTAAAAACGCTAACGCCCAGTATGTTGTTATAACCCCAAGCCAAGTAACATTCACAGAAGACAAGGTTAACATAATCACCGTCCAGAACATTGAAGGGAAATCCATAATCAAAGAGGTTGCCTAATGCAGTCGAAAAGGGAACACGTTAAGATTGGAAGAGAAAAGCTTCAGCGCATAATTGAGATGTGCAGGTCTGTTGAAGAGCGCTCCCTAGATCCTTTCCTAATAGACGTTGACGAAATCATTAAAGTTGTAAGGGAATTTTTCCCAGAATGGGAGCAACCCGAAGACTTATGCTTGGATGCTGAAACAATAAACCGCCTAGCCTCTGTTATAAGGCTTCAAAGTGAATGGGTTAAACACCGTTCAACATCCCTCTACACAGACCCTTTCCTCCTAGAAGAGAAACTTAGGCGTTTAGGAAAGGAGGAAATGGTGGAAGCCTTTCTTCAGACTTGGCATCCAATAGTTGAAATGGAGCAAATTTCCATCCACAGTTTGAAAGAAGCAACCCGCTACTGGGAAAGCCTTCCGCCGTTGAAAGAGCGATGGAAGGAGTTTCCCATACCAGAGGAAGGAGCTGGAGCTGCCACCCGTGAAGAGCTGATTAGGCAGAGAATCCTCCGCGATAAAGCCTTCACAGAGGAGCTTGAAAACTTCTGGAATGAACTGAAAAGACTGGTAAAGGAAGAGGGAGAAAGCGGAAAGATTCAGTATTGGGATTTCGTTGGCGCAGAAACCTACGAAGAAACAGTCTACAGAGCCTTTATGACAAGCTTTCTCGTCACATATGGCTACGCAACTCTTGAAATTCACCCTTTGGAAGAGGAAATCCACATTAGACCCTATGAAAAACAGCAGAGGAAAATAGCTAAAAAACAGCTGGTTTCGGTGCCAATAGCCATAACCTTTGAAGAATGGGAGAAATGGAGAAAGGAGCACGCTTAAATGAGCAAAAGGAAAGCTTACTACGCAAGTAAAATGAAACGCGCAGTCCACATGCTTTTCTACCGAAGACACAAAAAGCCTGGAGTTAAAGGCTGGGAACTCCGCAAAGCCTTAGGAGCAGACTATCCAAAAGTCTTAAACATTTTAGACGATTACTTGAAAGCTCTTGACTTGCAGGTTAAGACGGTTTTTGAAGAGGAGAAACCCGTTGAAAAACCAACCCCCGAACAGTTGGACAAAGCAAGATTCTACATAACATTACGCGGCGAACTCACGCCAAAAGAGGCGAAGATGATTGGCTGGCGAATAGACGATTTGGCAGGACTAGCCATAACCATAGCCTACATAATATCAAAGAAGGGCAAAGCACCCCGCAAAGAGGTGGAAGAACTGCTGCGGGAAAAATTGCCCGGATGGAAAGTCGGTCTTAACATAGACCGTTATATACGTTATGGATACTTAACGCAAGACGAGAATGAACAGTTGTATTTGGATTGGCGAACACGGGTAGAAGTAGACCAGAAAGCGCTAATAGACGTTCTTTTGTCAAAGTAGTTTTTTGTTGAAGTTGATGGAGTCGCAAAGTTTATATCCATCGTTTTTAATTTGATAATTATCGAATTGAAATAGATGAATATAAATTTGGGAGGAAAAAGGGATTTGTCTGAAGAAGAGGATATTAAAGAGGAACTAAAAAAGCTCAGAAACGAGATTGCAAGCTTAAAAGAACAGCTTAGAGACGCTCAAGAGCGAAGAAAAGAAAGAGGATACAAATTCTACATAGACATCGGCAACAACATCCGAGAATCCGTTGAAGATGCTCTAGAAAGCGTAGCTGAAAGCATCCACGGAGAACTTGAAAAATCCATATTCATAGGTCCAAGAGGCGTAAAGATAATAAAGGGAAAAGTTAGCGAAAAAGAGGAAGCCCCCGTAGACTTTTCGAAAACAGCTGAAATAATGAACGCGTTAAGCCACGAACATAGGTTAAAAATATTAAAGGAACTCATGAGCGGAGGCAAATATGTAAACGAGTTACAGGAAAAACTTCCGGAAATCACAACAAGCACCCTTCTAAGCCACCTTAAAATTTTGGAAGAAGCAGGACTCGTGGTTCAGGAAAAGGTAAGAGGACGCTACCTAATAACGATGCCTGGAAGAACTGCCTACAAAATGGCGTTTAAAGTAGCAAGGTTTGTGGAAGAGAGTGATTTAGAATGATATGGCACAATTATCAACTGGACGACGCTGTTCAAAAAGTAGTAGAAGCGACCACGTTGTGGAAAACGGAAAAAGGCATTTTAGAAATCAGCAAAGACACGCTGGCAGTGTTGATAAAAGTAAATGACCACAAAATAGGCTGCGTGTTTCACGGCGACGGCAAACTAATTCTAGACACAATCGTCGAAACCGACGAGGGCGCCATCGGCAAGCCCATTGAAAAAGAGATTGAAAAACCCTTCATAATGATTGGAAACGTTGAGCATGTTCTACGAAATCTGGTTGTTGCAAACAGACAAGACCTAGCAAAGAAAGGATATGCAGATGAACGCGAATTTATCGAAAGAGCAGAAGGTTTATGCAAACGTTTCTTCGGAGAAAGCCCAAGAGTGCACAGACACGGCGCATTCGAGCAAGGCTTAGTTTTCGCTTTCACAAGCGACGACGCCTCTGGCTTAGACATTTTAATCATTAAAAATTCTAAAATTGTCTATAAGACACGCTGCATGACGTTTATCTCAAACGAAAACAAGATTGTATTGAAAACTCCGGGGAAAACAGTGTTGTCAAATGATGGAAAATCAATTGTCTTAGGTGAGCAACGCTTTTTCTAAAAACCAGTAACGTTTAGCTGCGGATGCACGTTTCTACTTTCACTTTCTAATTTTTCTATACAAGAAAGCTATGATGTCGATTACTATTATTACTGTGAGAATCAGAAGTGGGCTGCCTAGAAACTGGTTTATGGGTGATTCTTCTGCGGCGTAAACGCGGTTAATCATTAGGCTAAAGGCTAGAAACAGCGTGTAAACAGTCAAAGCTAATTCTTCTTTCATGTTTCAGCCGTGCCTTTTTTGCGTTTAGACTATGCTGACGTTTTGTATTTGGAAGTAGCGTTTCATCAGCATGCGGAGCCTTTCGGCGTTTCTGCCGTTCTTTCCTATGGCGACGCCTTTGTCTCTTGGATGAACCGTCACGACGGCGATGGTTTTCCCATCCGGCCGCTCGGTTATTCTAACCTCCTGAACTGTGGCGGGTTTTAAGGCGTTCTTGATAAATTGGGCTGGATCATCGGAGTGTTCAATTACCTCGTGTTTTTTGCCCGTCATTCGCTCTAGTAGTGTTATGTTTCTTCCGCCTCTGCCTATGGCTACTCCCAAGTCGCCCTCTTTGACAACGAAGATTACACGGCCTTGTTCTTCGTCAACTATGCAGTCTTTTACGCTGGCGCCGCTTATGCTTTCAAACAAGGCGATGTACTTCATCTCTGTGCTTGTGAATTTTATGCCGCTGTTCATTCGCTTCCTCCGTGTGTCCCCTCTAATTCGACAGTTTCTATTAATCTGAGAATTTCTGAGTCGCCGGGTTCTCTTATAGTTAACGCTGAAATAATGAAGGGTTTTCCACAAACCATGGCTAAATCTGTTGATGACCCTTTATACACGATTAAGGGGATGCTGGAAAGCCGGCAATAGTATTCTAGGTCTCTGCGGATTTCCATTGGACAATTAGAGGCTATAATTATCATTTTGGCTTTCCCTGTTCTAGCGCTTTGTATGGCGAAGTTTGCGCCAAAATAAACTTTACCAGTTTTCACAGCGGTTGTTATTGCTTTATTTACATCTATGTCTGTCATTTGTTCTCCCTCTTCAACTCTGAAGTGGACATGAAAAGCTCCACCAAGCCCGTGCCTACTGGTATAGATTGGCCAACTATAACGTTTTCAGTTACGCCTTCCAGCGGATCGCTTTCCCCTCGGATGGCTGCATCCACAATGTTTGGAACAGTTATTTCGAAGGCTGCTCTGGCTAGGACGCTGGCTTTTTTGCCGCTTATGCCGTGTCTTCCAATTTGCTGCACTTCGCCAGTAGCGGTCATCATGTCTGAAACAAGCATTACATGGCGTATGTCAACATCTAACCCTTGCTCTTCTAAAACGTTTTTAGCCTCTTGTATGAGGACATTCCTTGCAGCCTCTATTCCCAAGGTTTTGGCTATTTCGTGAATGTTGTTTGTTGTTGTCCTAGTGGTGTCAACTCCGTAAACTTCTAAAACTTTGGAGAGATTTGAGCCGTCGGTTCTGATAACCCACTCGCCATGCTCCTCTGTAACCAAAACACGCTTTATACCTGGAACACCCTTAATGTAGAAGGAGGAAACTTTGTCCAAGAGTTTTTTGAGGACTTCAGCTTTTTTAGGCTTTATGTGCACGCGGTTCCCGCTTATTTTCACGGTGCAGTTTGCTATTTTCAATTCATCCCTAAGCTCTTGAACTGTTATTCCCCTGTCTTCCATCATGGCTTTGTTTAGCTCCACAACTATTTCTTCGCGTACCGGATCTTGATAAATTGCCTCCGCTATATTCTCCAATGTTGTGTAAAGTATGTTCCGTGCGATTTTGACAGCCGCTTCTTTGCTCTTCCTATGCTTCTCATCCAAGTAGATGACCATTATTGGTGTTGATGGAACCCTTCTGGCATCCACAATCTCTATCAGCCGGGGCAAACCTAGAGTTACGTTTTGCTCTCTGACTCCAGCATAGTGGAAAGTTCTAAGGGTCATCTGGGTGCCTGGCTCGCCTATGGACTGGGCGGAGACTATGCCAACGGCTTCACCTGGCTCCATTAAAGCCTTTTTGTAATGTTCAACTGTCAACTCTACGGCTTTGTCAACGCCTTCCTTGCTCAGCTTTGCTTCCGCCAAGCCTTGCCTAAGTTCGTTTATAAGCATTGGTGTCAGTTGATCCTCAACTTCTTTCAGTTTATTTTTGATATATTCTGGAGAGGCTGGCTTACCCTTTTCCATTCCGATTCTTATCTGCTCAATTAAGCGGTTAACGTTCACAGCCTTTCCATGGTCGCTTTTGGCGGGATCAACACCATCCTCACCATATTTGAATTGGATTATGTCTCCAGCTGAGCTTCTCACGGTTCCATCGTATTCTAAGCGAAGGTGTTCCAGCGCATTGATTAGCCGCCTCTGCATGTAACCGCTCTGCTGCGTCCTAACAGCCGTGTCCACTAGGCCTTCTCTTCCTCCCATGGCGTGGAAGAAGAATTCAATGGAGTCTAAACCCTTCTGGTATGAAGAGTAAACAAAACCCCTTGCCTTTGGGGTTGGATCGCCATATTTAAAGTGGGGTAAGGCGCGGCCGATATATCCTCTCATTATTCGTTTTCCACGGACTGCTTGTTGTCCCACACATGCACTCATCTGTCCAATGTTGAGGGCTGAACCTCTAGCGCCAGTGCGGGTCATGATTATGCCTGAATTTTCAAGAGCGAAATCTTCATCAGCTATTTTTCCAGACTCGTCCCTTGCTTTAGCCAGTTCGTTCATTACGTAAATTTCAAAGGAGTCCTCCAGAGTCTGCCCGGGAAGCCTTTGTAATGTGCCGTTGCGATAGCTTTCCACAAGCTCGCTGATCCTTTTCTCAACCCTTTCCATAATTTTTCTTATCTTACTCTCAGCCTGCGGTGAAAGAACAAGCTCTTCATAGGAGTATGTGAAACCCCGCATTGTTATGAAAAGTTTCAACAACCGCGTAATCTTATTTATAAACGCGCGTCCAGATTCCGTCCCATAATCTTTTATTATTCTGTGAAGGAGGCTTTCAGACTGTTCAGCTCCTATGGCGCGTCTGTCGATTACGCCGCTTATGAGTTCGCCGTTTTTAACAACAACGTAGGCGTCGTAGGGGCATTCCTCTTTTAGGCATTTGGAGCATCCATGGCAAATGTTCGCCTTCAAAACATAGTTCAAGTCTTTGGGAAGGAAGAGGCTGAAGATTTGTTTACCACTCCACATAGGTTGCGGTTCTTTAATCTGGGGTTCAGGCAAAGGTCCTTCGTATTCAGCCGCCATTAACAATCTGCTGACTTCATCCTTTGTGAGGTAGTTGGATTTTCTGGTGAAGAGATAGGCAGCTGTTATAAAATCTCGAATTGCTCCTATTATTGGACCGCCAAACCTTGGAGAAAGTATCTGGTCTTGAACCTGCATTAAAAGGCGGGCTTCTGTTTGAGCCTCTTCACTTTGGGGAATGTGAAGGTTCATCTCGTCTCCGTCAAAGTCAGCGTTGTAGGGTGGACACACACATAGGTGAAGCCTAAACGTCTTGTATGGGAGAACCCGTACACGATGCGCCATTATGGACATTCTGTGAAGGGATGGCTGACGATTGAAGATGGCTATGTCGCCGTTTTTAAGGTGTCTTTCAACAATAAACCCTGGCTCAAGGGCTTCAGCGATCTTCTCCCTATCAGCCACAAATTCAAGCCTAATGCGTTTGCCGTCTGGACGGATAATGTAAAGAGCCCCGGGATATTTTAATGGTCCATTTATGACAAGTTTCCGCATTTCTTCAATGTTCCATGGAGTTACTTTTTCGGGCACTGAAAGCCTCATGGCAACTTCCATGGGCACGCCAACCTCGTTGATGTCGAGGTTGGGATCTGGAGATATGACTGTGCGCGCTGAAAAGTCAACCCTCTTCCCGGAAAGGTTGCTTCTGAATCTTCCCTCCTTTCCCTTCAGCCTCTGAGAAAGCGTTTTTAGGGCTCTGCCGGAACGGTGCCTTGCCGGCGGTATTCCAGAAGCTTCATTGTTGAAGTATGTTGTCACATGATATTGGAGAAGCTCTGACAGGTCTTGAATTATGAGCGTTGGGGCTCCAGCATCCATGTTTTCCTTCAGTCTTTGATTAATTCGGATTATATCCACAAGTTTATGTGTCAAATCGTCTTCTGAACGTATGCCAGACTCCAAAGTTATGGATGGACGCACGTAAACGGGTGGAACTGGTAGCACTTGTAAAACCATCCATTCTGGGCGGGCGGTTTTAGGGTCGAAGCCTAAAAGTTCAAGGTCTTCGTTGGGTATGCGCTCAAGCCTCTCCCTAACCATGCTTGGCGTTAAAAGCTGGGCACCGCTTTCAGGGATTTCCTCGCTGAATTTTGTTGGTTTTTCAAAGGTTATTTTGTATTGGGAGGCATTGCAGTGGGGGCAAGTTTTAGATTTAGTTTCTTGAACTATCCTCTTAAACATTTCATCCGGAACCGTTCCCAAAAGTTGGCGGGTTTTTTCAATTCTAGCCCGCAGTTTTTTGACGGAGTCTTCTGGAAGGAGCATTCTCCCACAGTTTCTGCAAGTTGTTCTCAAAAGGTCGTAAATTATTCTAGCGAATTCGATGTGGATTATGGGAACTGCAAGCTCGATGTGGCCGAAGTGTCCTGGACAGCGGATCGCCGTGTTCCCGCAGGTTTTGCATCTTTGCCTTGGTTCAAGGGTTCCAAGACGCCCATCCATCAGCCCAGCGGTTATTGGAGCGCCATCCTCATCATAAGTGTCTGGAGTTTGAATTTCAACAACTGAAAGTTTGCGTATTTCTTGCGGCGAAAAAAATCCAAAACGAATTTCATCGACAACTTTATGGGCAACTTCTTCTAACGCCATCTCACGCCCTCTCCTTAAGTTTCAACTTCGGCGCAATGCAAAGGCTCATCAGTTCTTGTAAGAGAAGCTTAAAAGCATAAGACACTATAACTGGCGAGATTTTCGCCTTGTCTTCGCATAGTCTACATATGTGCTTTCTTTGTTTCATGTCGTAGTAGGCTATGTAGCCGCAGTTTTCACAAACATATAAAGTGTACTTGTCCGACTCTTCCAGCAACCTATCATGGAGAAGCATTGCTGCTCCGTGTCCGATAAGGCAGTCTCGCTCCATTTCTCCGAATCTTAGACCTCCGCCTCTCGCTCTTCCTTCGGTTGGCTGCCGCGTCAGCATCTGCACTTGTCCCCTAGCCCTTGCATGTATTTTGTCTGCCACCATGTGGTGCAGTTTCTGGTAATACACGACTCCAACGAAAATGTCTGCCACAAACTTTTCGCCGGTAACACCGTTATAGAAGACTTCTCTTCCGGTGTGGCTGAAGCCAAGCTTTATTAGGGCTTTTCTCAGTTCTTCCGACCTTTCATTTGAGAAGGGAGTTCCATCCACAAGTTTTCCCCTAATGGCCGCAACTTTGCTCGCTATTGACTCGATGAACTGCCCAATGGTCATTCTCGATGGGATTGCATGGGGGTTTATTATTATATCTGGGACTATGCCGTCCTCTGTGAAGGGCATGTCTTCTTGGGGAACAATCAATCCGATAACTCCTTTCTGACCATGACGGGATGCAAATTTATCGCCTAGTTCGGGAATCCTCTGGTCTCTAACCCGAACCTTGACAAGTTTGCTTCCCTCGCCGGAGTCTGTTATGAAAACGGCATCAACTATACCTGTTTCTGAAGGCCTCATGTCCACAGATGTGTCACGCATCGACGGCCCTTTAACTTCGAATTCCTTATATTCTTCCAGGAACCTCGGTGGGCTCGTTCTCCCTATTAAAACGTCGCCGCCTGCTACTTGGGCTTCTAAACTGATTATTCCATCGGGCTCCAGCAGTCTATAGTATTGTTCTCCTCTAAAACCTCTTGTACCTGGCTCGGGTATTGTGAACTTGTCTTTTAATCCACCCATGTATTGTCGGCATTCAGCCTCATATATTCTGTAGAAGGTTGAGCGTGCCAAGCCCCTTTCTATTGAGGCTTTGTTAAAAACTAGGGCGTCTTCCATGTTGTAGCCTTCAAAGGAGAGGACAGCCAATACGCAGTTTTGTCCGGAAGGACGAAGTTTGTATCCCATGGTTTCCATTAAAGCGGTTTCCACAAGGGGCGTTTGTGGATAGTGGAGTATGTGGGCTCTTGAGTCTACGCGGAGGGGGAAGTTTGTGGCGAAGACGCCTAAGGCTTGTTTTGCCATGGCTGCTTGATAGGAGTTGCGGGGTGATTGATTGTGTTCCGCATAGGGGATTGTTGAAGCACATATTCCAAGGATAATGTGGGTTGCGATTTCCAGGTGTGTGTGCTCCGGGGTTAATTCTTCCAGGTTTATGGCAATGTAAGCGTTCTCTTCCTCCTCTGCATCCAAGTATTCGATTACGCCGTTTTTAACAAGGTCTTCCCACGCGATATCTCCCCGAGCTACTTTTTCAACGTGTTCTGGTTGAAGCTTCGGGACGCCGCCTTCAACTATTATTAGTGGACGCCTCACTCTTCCCTCATCACAGTTAACGTAAACCTCTTCCCTCTCGCCGTAAACCTTAGAGAAGTAGGCTATGTTAACTTCTGTGGAGATTTCTCCCATCCTCCGTCTCTCCCTAAACTCTTGTGTAAGCTTTTCAGGCGAAGTGCAGTAGCCAACAATGTTTCCGTCAACGAAAACCTTTGCTCCAAAACGCTTCAGTGTCTCGTTCGCTTCATACACTGGCATAACGCCCATACTGAACAATATTTGTTTAATTTTTTCAGGGTTCACTCCAACAGAAATACATGCGGATAATGCTAGGTTCTTAACCAGTCCACAGTTTGAGCCTTCAGGGGTTTCGTTTGGGCATAGGCGTCCCCAATGAGTTGGATGCAGGTCTCTGGCTTCAAAGTTGGGTTGGCTTCTGCTCAGTGGAGATTGGAGTCTTCTAAGGTGGCTTAGCGTTGAAAGGTAATTTGTCCTATCCAAAAGCTGTGTTACACCAACACGTCCCCTACCCCAGTTTCCAGTTGCAAGCGCGTGCTGAAGCCTTTCAGTGATTATTCCTGGACGCACAGCCGCAGAAACCGTTATTATTGGACCTTTAACGCCTATCCTTTCAAGCTGGTATTTTATGTCCCTCACAAGGTTTCTGAAGGCTACACGGAATAAATCTGCCAAAAGGGGTCCAGCAAGCCTTAAACGTTTGTTCTTGAAATGGTCTTTGTCGTCTGGTTGCCTTCTTCCAAGTTTTAATTCAATGACTCTGCATGCCATTTCGCCTAAAAATAGGGCTTTATCTTTTCGGCTTTGGTTTGTTCTTCCCAGATGGGGCAGAAAGTTTTTGTCTATGGCTGTTTCAGCCTTTTGCATGCGGTATTCTTCAACTTGTCCGTGGGCTACACGGTTTCCAATAAACAGGATAGCGTCTTTAACCGTGTCAACTCCTATAGCCTTTTCAAAAGACGGCTCCAACTCGCTTTGAATCTCTTCTTCGAGGGAAACAGCCTCGGCTATTTCCTTATCTGACTCTAATCCTAGGGCGCGCATAACAATAACGAAGGGAATATCTGTGGGCACTCCCGGCATGGTTACGTATAAGGCTCCGTCAGACTTCATTTTAAGCTCTATTCTGGCTCTGAACCCCACCGTTGTGGAGAACAATTTAGCCTGATAAACTGGCGTGGCGCCTTTCTCGTCTATATCAACGATAATGCGGTTTGGAGCCAAATCCTCCATAGCCACAATAACGCGTTCAGAACCATTTACAATAAAATATCCGCCTGGGTCGTCTGGGTCTTCTCCACATGCTATTAGCTCCTCGCGGGAAAGCTGTGACAAAAAGCACAGTTTAGACTTTAACATTACTGGAATGTTGCCAATGTAGACCAGCTCGGTGTCTTGCTCTCTGCCATCCACCACAGGGGTCATTTCAAGGGCTATTGGAGCAGCATAAGTTAGGTTGCGTAGCCTAGCTTCTATTGGGTAGATTTCATGCTTTGTCCCGTCAACCTCCGTAACGTATGGGCCGCTTATCCTAGTTTGAGGGTCTATTATCCAAACTTGGCCAAGCTTAACTTTGTATGGGCATTCTGGAACCTCTATTGGTATTTCGCCAACTTCATCTATAACTTCCTGCAAACCGTGATCGATGAACTCGTTATAGGAGTCTAAATGTTGGCGAACTAAACCCTTTTCTTTGAAGAACGCCTTCAATAACACATTAGCGTCTTCTTTTGAAAACTCAAACATTCTCAATCACCATGCAACTTTTACATTTAATTAAACAGTGAAGGATGCCACATGACGCGGGTTTTTTCAAACTTTCAATTTCCTCCGGATTCTTGGGTCATCCAGCTTAAAAAGTCTCCAATAGATTGAAGCTAAACACGTAAGACTACACAGCTAACTAATAAACTTTTTCGTGAAATTTTACATATCAACACACAATATCTCAACGTTTTAATAATTTTGCTGAGTTTCTCTGTTGAAGCTGTAACTTAACTGACTATTTTCTTCAAGTCTATTAACAAGGATGTTAGAAAGAGGGTTAAGTATATTATGTGGGGCGGCACCAGTGCCATTGGGACGTGCAAAGGGAAAGCTAAAAATGTGGGCAAAAGCACTGTGAAAATGGGCACTGCAAGAATCATGTTAGAACTGTGAGGTTGAAAAAGCACCATTATATCCTTAGTTTTTAACATCACCATTGCAGCAGCTGAAAATAATAGCCATTCCAAAGTCATATTTGCTAGGCTAAAAATGTCTACACTCAATCCGTAAGGCTGCTGTGTTAAAGGCCATAGAAGTTGCACTCCACCCACAATGTAGTCGCCTATTAACGAATGTTGAATTAAGGCTACAAAATATGGAAGCACTTTTTTGCGGTATAAAGCAAATACTGGCATGAAAATTATCATTGCCATTATGATGGAATGGAATGGACCGCGATGTTCAACGAAGGGCACTAGTAAGTCGATATCGGGGATAACTGAAAGAGTCAGCACAAGAGGAACATTCATTTCAGTTTTAGTCACCTGCGTCGTCAACTTCGCAAGAACATACCCGAAGGCGAAATGTCCAACAGCAAACAACTATTTTCCTATCCTCCTAAAGACAGAGGGTTTTGGATTAAATAAATCTATAGGGTTGTTTAGGTGTTGACAGCCGCCAGACTTATGCTGTGCTGGCAGAATAGCCGTCAACACTTAATAAGGCTTTTAATGCTTTTGGATTTTCTGTATTTGTGTTGTTAACGTAAACAGCAACGTTTATTAAGACTTAAGATATCGTTCTCGTTGAGGTTTCCCGTATGGAAACACAAAAATTTAACATAGCTGTCATATTTGCCATCGCATTAACAGCCATGGTTATAACAGCCTTGGCTGCAAGTTTGCTCATGGCCTATCAAAGGGTTCCAAACTATGGAAGCGTAAAAGCCGTGGGCGTCGGAGTATATAGCGATTCAAGCTGCGCAAACAACTTGACATCCATTAACTGGGGATTGATAGAACCAGGAGCAAAAGCTAGTAGAGAGATTTGGATAAAAAACATTGGAAATACAAAAATAACACTTAACATGACAACAGAAAGTTGGAATCCAAATTCTGCAAGCGATTATATGGAACTAAGCTGGAACGTTGAGGGCCAAGTTTTAAACGTAAATCAATCCATTAAAGCAGTTTTAAATCTCTCGGTGTCCACAGACATTGAGGGAACAGGAATTACAGAATTTTCATTCACCGTAGTCATAAAGGGAATAGAATACACCTCATAAAAGGTCAACTTCTCGTTATTTTTAACTCTAAAACGTTGAAACCACGGGTGTCAGAAAGGTTGGAATATGCGCATGACAACGGTAGCCATAAACCCTAAACCCAAGGCTAAAGCCACTAGTCGAAGACGTTTCTTCTCAATAACTATATTTACCGAATGTTCAGTGGCTGAGGATATAAGCTCAGAAGTTATTAGCAGGATGATTGCCATAACAGCAAGCCATAGGCTTATGTCCGACATTGACATTGGAAAGTTCACGTTTCACCCTCTATGATGCTATACCAAACTTCAATTGTCTGACCGTCGAGAGACACGTTGTCCTTTTGAATTGTAACCATTTTTCCAGTCACCTTGGCGAGGGCGCAGGCTACGGCGCTTACAATGGGGCATCCTAGAAAATGAATGCTTCTAAGTTCCTCTTCTGCCCTATAGAGATTTTTGTACGTGGAATCGAGCATTCTTAGGTAGACTTGGTTGTCTACGATTTCCATGTCCATCTCCTTTGCCAATTGAAGGCTTTCGACAACTATTGGCGGAAGGCTCTCACACAACTCGGCTAATTGAAGTTTCGCAACATCCTTTCCCAACTCCTTTTCAAAATGGGTTAACAGTCCTAAACCTGGTGGAGCTATGCATATACCGCTTGGGCTTTCAAGCAAGAATTTGCTCCTCGCAAGTTCCTCTATTGAGGGCATGCCGCCCATGTCAGCGGAAATGAAAACCACGGGTTCTTTGAGGCCTTTTAAGTATTCTGGAAGATAAACTTCCTTCGGGTAAGGCGGTATGTAGTAGCTTTTACCTTTATATTTAAGGTCTTTGATCATTCTGTCGACTGTTTTGTATGTGGGCATAGCTGTCGAGTCTATTAGGCTGCTTTGCACATATCTTATTGGTCTTACGAAGAAGAACAAGGCCCCCCAAAAAGTTAGGCCCAAGCCTATAAAGGCTAAAACGTTCGAGTTTGTTAGGACTGCAGCGATGAGGGCCAATACGCCCGGAATAGCGAAGGCTAAACCTATCCTTCCCGATGGAATGCTCTTAGTCTTTTTTAATTCTAGTTTCAGATTTTCAACTTCCACTTGAAGCTGTTTTATTATTTCTATCTCAGCTGTTTTTTCTTCGACTTTTTTGTTCGCTTCTGGAGACATTTCAAACTAAAAATTGTTTAACCAGTCATTTAAGGTTTCTAAAGGTTTACTAAGCTTTTCCAGACCAGTATAGGATTGTTATTGTTCAAGGTCATATCCATTTTTATGAATCCATATTCTTGTAGGTGGTTCAGCCTTTCCACAAGTCTTTCAATCCTCACAGTTTTTCCAGTTTTGTTTTTAATTGCAAGGTTTATTTCTGCTGTTGTTGCAGTCCTTTTTGTCCTGCTTAGCTCGGTGATTGTCTGAAGTACAAGTTTGTCCGTTGGTGAAGCGAGGTTGTTGAATATTTTGAGGTTGTTCATTCTTTTACGCCACTCGTTGGTGGATTGGGCTGTCTTTCCAACTATCATGAAGGCTATTGAAAAGACAAGAAGAGATTGCTGCGCTGATATCCCCAAAGAAAACAGAGACTGAGTTTTTATTGGCTCCCAGTGGCGGGCTACAGCCTCTCCAAGCTCTAGAAGTTGATCTTCATATTGTCGATAACTGAAAACACTTCTTACCAATAATATTACTAAGCTGATCCTAACATACCTCTGCTGCACGGTGGCGCCCGTTTTGAATGTTGCTCTCTCATACCAGTAGAGTGTTAATTGAGTATAGTTTTCCTCGGGGTTTCGGAAAACAAGGTATCTAGCGATCAACTGGTTGCCTTCAAGAAGCTGCCTGTCCTCTGAGGCGAGAACCTCAACTAGCGGATACCGCCCATGAGCCGTCTGCCATGATATGAGACAAACTTCCCAGTTATGAAGGTTCGAGATGCTGTTTGCCACGCTTACAAGGGCATATGTAACTGGATTCGAAAGGTTTGCGGGAAAATAGGCGTAAACTAGCGCTGCGTCTTGTTTTGCTATTCGTTCATAGTCTGTATCTCGATATAGAAAAGCGAGTCTGTGTTCTGGAACCTGCGGCAAAATGCCTGTTGCCTTTTCCCATGAGGTGACTTCTATTGTTTCCTTAGAGATGGCGAAAACCGGCGCATTGACACTTAAAGATATTAGACAACAGCCGATCAGCAGAAGCGTTAATTTTGCCCAAAAAGTTCGAGAAGGCTTTTTTCTAAACGGGTTAAAGAATTGCCCGCAGTTTAAGCAAAAGTTCTGGAATTTTTCTCGAAACCGTTTACACTCCGGGCATAAAGGTGCTTCAGTTTTGCCCGCAGCGACCTTTATCTTCAACAATTTTTCGGATACTATTAGGGTTATAAAGATTCCAGTAAATGTGAGGACTAAGCCAGCCATCGAGTGAAAAATTAACATGGCGATTTCTTCGCCGAAAAGGTATGCCGCAGAAACTATGGCTGTTATACGGATAATATTTAAAACCTCAAATATGGCGAATCCAAATATGAATATCCAGATTTTTTTAAGAACTGAAGCTTGCACGATAGCCGCTAGAAAAACGGCAAACAGGAAGAAGGCGGTTAACATGTAAATCCCCGAGCATGGAATATCCACAGTGAATGAGACTGGCTGCGCTGGGGATTTTGTCAGCATTATGGTTGGGGAACCATATGTGGCGTTTAGCGTTACTGGAAGCCCAAACCCCTTCAGCATTGTGTACGAAGCTTGCGTGTTAAAGTTAGCCAAGTTTCCGCCTAAAGTGTACGTTATCTCGTTGGGGATTGGAACCAAGAAAACGAGAAGCACCACTGGGATAATAAGCGCTTTTAAGGTTTTTAGGTTAAAGAGAATAAGGATTACGCCTGCCACGAATATGGGCAAGGAGAGCATATGGTACTCCAGAGGATAAAACGTGTAAGAGCCATACCAGTAAACGAGAAAGGCAATAAGGCATAAGCTTAACCCAACAAACTCATCAAAAAACATGCTTCCCGATTTTTTCCGCAGAGAGTCTAAAGCAACCGAAGCCTTAAACGCGTCTCTTTTCCAGTAAAGAAGTACGCCCACAAACAGAGGCATCAAAAGAACATGAGAAAGAGCTTCCGTGTATAGAGCTTCATTTGCCAAAATTTCTAAGTCACGCCAATAAACCACTGCAATTATCAACAAAAATAGAGATGCAGCTAGAATATGTCGCCAATAGACCTTCAGTTTGTTAAGTATCCCTTTAGATTTGCCTAACAACCTCTTCATGGTATCAGCCTTCCAAAAACAGAAAATTTAACTTTGAAAGTACTGTGAAGAATTAAAAATGAGAACTAAATGGGTTTTTGTCTCTTCTTGTTTAGGAACAGACCCAAACCAACAAGCATAGTTGTCATCGCACCAGCAGTGCCGACCATCGGATAATCGGGTATTTGTTGCGTAATTTTCGTCACTTTAAAGCATGTCCACCTCATGGCGTACAACCATCCACACTTACACCTACATGACCCCGTATTTGTGCTTTTTATAAACAAAGCAAACACCCACCATGAACCTAACTTGTCCGGGGTATATGTGCTGTTAGCTTTTTTCCAGCCATTTTCCGAATAAACAGTGACGGTTTCTATTTTTTTAATTCCACTAAACGGTTTTACCCACACAAATGTGATGTGTGTCACACGCGGGTTGTCTGTTTCCGCTACTGCAGTCACGGATTGTCCAATAAAAACACTTTTTGGGAACACTGTCAACCTATAGATTGTGTAGTTCTGATCGTATCTCATCTCTCCTTCGCCGGTGCCCAAGTTAACAGTATTGTCGATATCCTTAACTACCTGTTCCGCTGAAACATTATCGTAACTGTCGAGCTCCTCTTCTGCCTTAACAACTGATACGGAAAGCATGCTGGCTATGAATGCAACTATTAAAAATGCTAGTAACATTTTTCTAAGAACTTTTTCCAATGTGTCTCCTCTCTCTATGTTCAATAAAGTATTCTGAAGCCTTTTTTATAAATTGATATGGAGAATAAGTATAGACCTTTTAACAAATTTTCTATTCAGTTTTAACTTCACTTAGGTACCGCCGCATGCTTTAAAATTGTCCTCAAGATTTTTGGCCCTTGGTAAAGGGCGTTAAGCCTTGACACTCCATTTCTTCTTCTATCACAGCTTATCGGTATTTCCTTCAAGACAAACCCATTTTTTAATCCCTTCACAGTTATTTCAGTTTCAACCTCGTAGCCTTGAGACTCTAGACTAAAACTTTGGAGAAGTTCCCTTTTTAAGGCCCTTAATCCTGTCTGGCTGTCTGTGACCATTTTCCCCGTCAACACCATTATTGCCATGTTTATTAGATAGTTGCCGAACACGTGGAGCTTTGAAGTATGGTCTTTGTCTTTGCCTAAAAACCTTGAACCAGCCACTATGTCCGCACCATCTAATAACGCGTTAATTAAGTCTGGAATTTCCTTTGGTCTGTGAGAGCCGTCTGCATCAATGGTTACAATGATGTTGCCGCTGGCTTGTTGAAACCCCTTCCTTAAGGCGTAACCCTTCCCCATATTTTTTCCGTTAGATAATATTGTGACTTTATATTTTCCAGCTACTTCCTTCGTGCGATCTTTTGAGCCATCGTCGACAACTATTATTTCGTAGGGCAGCCCTAAACTGTCCAGTACTTGGATGGTTTCTTCGATAACGTTGCCTATGGTTTTTTCTTCGTTGTATGCTGGAATAACCACTGAAACAACAGTGTTCTGCATTCGACTTCTCCTTTCTCTACCCTATTTTAAACTGTAAAAACACAAAATTAAACCCATACGTAGAATTGATATAGAAAATTTTCAATTTGTTATAGAAAGTTAATTGATTTTTTACACAGTGACTATGACTATGTCAAAGCTGAACATCGTTACATTATTCCTTATAAGATATTGCAAAAAATCTGGATGCGAAGAAAACTCTAATGTCAACGTGGCGTAAACAACTTCGTTAGGTCCAAGTGTTGTGTTGTTAAAATTGCTTGAAAGAGTTATAGGCCTTTCAATGGGCAAAGTTTCGGCGACTATTTCACACTCAGAATTGAAAAAAGTTATGTTGGCGCTTGTTACGTCTAGAAGAATGAGGGTTATGGGCACGTTGCTGTCGCTGCTGATGTTGAATGACCGGGTTACAGGAACTCCCGGATAGACTATCCCCCAGTCAAGGGTCAGCTTTCCTTGAGTATAGTTTTGTACATCGCCGCCATATACTTTAGCGCCTTTCACGATTATGGTGCCTAGACTTGCTAAGCGCAGATTGTGAAAACTGCTCAGCCATATTGAAACTGCCGTGCTGATGAGTAATGTTGCTGCAGAAACAATTAGAATGAGCAATATTGTCTTCTTTGATCGTTTTATGAACTGAGTTGATCGCTGTACAAACTGAATAATGGAGTTCAAAGGAATCTTCAAGGGTTTTACCACCAAATTATATTCATGTGCTCTCTAAAAAGGCTTTTATATTGTTGTGTACTAGCAGTGATTTGCACAAAGTGTGCTTACTATGATGCTTTTAGCAGCTTTTCCATAGCGTTTAATGGAATGTTTAATGTTTTGGAAACTGCTCCTAGACCAGAAAACATTGTTTTAAGGTTGTTGATGTCAAGTTGGTTGATTGCGCCTATGGCTGGGGCTGTGATTAAGTATGTTGCCAAGAAAGCTGCGCCTCCCACAGCTAGTTCTATCCAATCTGCACAAGTTATGAGGTTTATGGCTAGGAAAGCTGCAGCTGATGCAATAGCTGAAGCTGTGAGTATTTTCGCAGATGCTTTAATGTCCGTTTTAGTTTTGTAGCGTTTCCATACCCAATATAGCCCCAAAAAAGTGCCGGGTATTCCAGCCGTTATGCTTGCAAGTATTAAGCCCACTATTCCCATGGAGGGTATAAGCAAGAAGGCTAAGGGTATTCCAAACGTGAGATGTATAAGGCTTAGCTTCATCTGAGTTTTGGTTTCGCCTAGCCCTGCCAGTAGGCTTCCTAGTATTAGGCCTCCGAAAATTACGAAAAGGTTGTTTATTACGTATAATGTTAAAAAGAAGGGGGCGTAAGTCCATTTTTCTCCAAACAATGTGCTTATCATGGGTTTTGATAGAACCATCATGGCTGTTGTGGCTGGGACGAGGATTATGGCTGTGTATTTAACTGATGATGTGAAGACTGTTTGAAGTAGTTCGCTTTCGTTTTTTGGATCTATTTTTGAGAAGGCTGGGAAAAGCACTGTTGATATG
The DNA here is from genome assembly GCA_964501295.1 of uncultured Candidatus Bathyarchaeia archaeon. Taxonomy (GTDB): domain Archaea; phylum Thermoproteota; class Bathyarchaeia; order Bathyarchaeales; family Bathycorpusculaceae; genus JABFQN01. The sequence goes on from CAZCSF010000004.1 coordinate 122,822, forward strand.
GGGATTGTGAAGAATGTCAGTATGGTGGCGAATTGGGTTGCCGCTTGATAGTTGCCTATCATGGCGTCGGTGCAATAAATAGCCATCAGAAAAGCGTAAAATTGTACGAGAAAACCGCCTATAATGGATGAAAATGAAAGGGGAACCCCGAAATGTAACATTTTCTTTAAAGTTTGTTTTATGCTTGCTTTTTTGGGATTTTTGGTTTTGAGTTTTCTGATTATGGTTAAGTATAGTATTGCCAATCCAATTACTGCTGATGCTGAGAAGGATATGGTGTAGCCTAAAGTTGCTCCTAACGCGCTATACCCTATTAGGACTAAAAGCGGAGAAGCGATGGTTTTAACTATGGCTTGGCAGATGTTGGCTAAACTGTACATTTCCATTCTTTCAAAGCCTACAAAGCTTGATTGTGCGGCTGTGAGGAGGGCTCCTGCAAATATTGTGATGGAGGCTATCGCGATTAGGGATGAGGATTCTGGTCTTTGAAATATTGCTGAGGCGATGAAGTTTGAGAGAAAAACCAAGATTACTGATAGGATAAGCCCTGTTGTAACCTCGAAAAGTATGCCAGAAACAACTATTTCATATGCGTTTTCTTCTTTGTTTTCGGCTCTGAGGCTGGCTGTGTATTTGGTTATGGCTGAGTTTACTCCCCAGTCTCTGAAAAGAACTGCCATGTAGGATGGGATTAAGGCTACGGAGTATAGCCCATACTCTTCTGGCGTCATTAGCCTTGCGAGGATTATTGTGCCTATTGCCATTATTATGGTGGAGGCTGCTACGCCTATGAATATTTGGAAGCTTCCTGTGGCGGATTTTTTGGCTATTTCTAGGGCTTTTTGCATGTTTTGGGCCTTCTTTTGGGTTTGGTTGTTTTTGGTTGCTTTTGGTTGTTTTTTGTTGTTTTGGTTTTGTTTTTGGTTTGGATGCGGGTGTGGTTGGCGGGGGCTTCATCTCTAGCCAAGGTATTGTGTGTTGATTCCTTCTGTTTTCGCAATTTCCGCTAGTTTTTTGTCTCCTGTCATAAATTGGTCGGCGTTAACATGTTTTGCTGAGGTTATTTGGAGCGCGTCAGCTTGATAGATGTGATATTTCTCTATAAGGGTCCATGAGTCTATAAGAAGCTTCGTCCTCACAGGGATTGTTTTAGTTAATCCAAGTTTTATAAGCCTTAAAGTCTCCGTGATGAGCAGTTCTCGGGCTTTTTTGTGATTTTCCTTTCCTATCCATTTTCTCCTTCGATAAATGTCTAATACTCCTAAGGCTTCGCCTATATTCCAAACAGAAAAAGCCAGTTTGGTTTCGCCTTGAAGGGTTTTTGTGTAAACTTCTTGAACTTTGTCTGTGCCATTTTCGAGCACATATCTTTTGACTATGGCGCTTGAGTCGAGGTATATTAGCAAGCGGCTGAATCCCTCAGTTCTCGAACGGTTTTTCCTGCGGATGTTTTAACTTTTGGCCGAATGGGTGAAACCTCGATTGTCCTTGCAGGCGCGGAAATCATGTTTTCGAGGGCTTTTGCAACTGTAAGATCGCTTAGCTCTTCTTCCAAGGCTTCTTCAACGGCCTTACTGACTCCCTTTAAGCCTTCCTCAACGTTTGCTTTAAGTTTGAATTTTTTCCAGAGATCCTTGTCGATTAATATGCTTGTTTTGATTTTATCGGTCAGTGAATTCCCTCCAGAAGGAATGGAGTATATACTCCTATATTTGTTTTATGACTAAAATAATGAACAGGAGAAACCTCGATTGCCCCCTCCCCGCAGGCTACACCTATAAATATTTGAAAGGTTCCTGTGGTGGATTATTTAGCTATTTCACGTTTTTTGTATGTTGGGCCTTCTTATGGGGTTCGGTTGCTTTTTGCTGTTTTGTGAAAGGTTTATGTTGTTGTTTATTTTTGTTTGTTTGGTTGGTGTTGGCGGTTTGAGGGTTTTGGTTACTGGTGGTGCAGGTTTTATTGGCAGTCATTTGGTGGATAGGCTTTTGGCTGAGGGTTTTGAGGTTATTGTTTTGGATAATTTGCGCAGTGGAAGCCTAGATAATGTTAGGCGACATGTTGGCGAGGGGGGTTTCCGTTTTGTTCAGGGAGATGTTAGGGATGCCCGCCTTGTTGATGGTTTGGTTGGCGATGTGGATTGTGTTTTTCATTTGGCGGCTTTGGTTAGTGTTCCCGAATCTGTGCGGGATCCGGTTTTGACCCATGACATTAATGTTAATGGAACGTTGAATTTGTTGAAGGCTTCTGTGGATAGAGGCGTTGAACGCTTTGTCTATGCTTCTTCATGCGCTGTTTATGGAAATGCTGAGCAAATGCCTATCAAAGAAGGCTGCCCGACTAGGCCGATGTCGCCTTATGGTGTTTCGAAGTTGACCGCTGAAGGTTACGTGCGGAAATACTTTGAGGATTTTGGTTTGGAGACTGTTTGTTTGAGGTATTTTAATGTTTATGGTCCGAGGCAGGCTTACAGCGATTATAGCGGTGTTATAACCCAGTTTATAAACCGTGTTAGGAAAGGTCTCCCCTTGATGGTTTTCGGCGACGGCGAACAGACGCGGGATTTCGTTTATGTCGAGGATGTTGTTGAGGCGAACATGCTTGCCTTAAAAAGTGGAAAAGCTGCGGGAGAGGTTTTCAACATCGGCACAGGCGTGGCTACATCCATTAACCAGCTGGCTGAAACGCTTTTAGACATCGCCGACAAAAGGGATTTGAAAATTTTGCATTATAGGGCTAGGGAAGGCGACATAAGGCATAGTGTCGCAGACATTTCAAAAGCCAAGGAGAAAATGGGTTACAGTCCAAAAGTGACGTTGAGGGAGGGGTTGAAGAAGCTTTTAGTTGAAGGTTAAATGTTTACAGAGCTTCGAAATTTTTATTTGTATAGTGCTATTTTGTTTCGTGGTTGTTATGGAG
>CAZCSF010000005.1:0-97592 GCA_964501295.1 uncultured Candidatus Bathyarchaeia archaeon
GTTTAATTTATGTAAGTTCGGATAGGATTTTTCCTATCCAAGCTAGAACGGGCCCGTGTTAGATGATAATGGTGTTGACATAAAAGGGTTTTACTTACTTAGTGCGTGTTGTAGGGCTTCTATCACGTTTTGTTTGCCCATGGCGGTTATGTAGGGGCCCAGTTTTGGGCCTTGTGGTGTGCCTATTAGAATCGTGTATAAGGTTTTGAAGAATTCGGGTGGCGGTATTCCATGTTTTTTGGCTGTGTTGAATATGGCGTTTTGTATTTTTTCTGGTTCTTCTTCGGTTCTTAATGTTTGAATAAGCTCTTTTATAGCGTTTCTTTCCTCTGTTTTTAGCGTCACTGTTGTCTCTTTTATCTCCTCGAAGTCTCTAACCCAGTTAAGCGCGTATTCCATTCGCTTTTTCAAGTTTTCGTCTGGTTGTTGTCCTTTTTGCAGATAGCCGTAGCTTTGAAGTTTCTCAGCTATGAAGTCTATTTCCTTGTCTTTTGGTGCGATTTTAGCTAAGAAGGCAAGCATGTTGTAGGGTACGTGGATGCTGGGTTTTGGCGGGGGTTTTAGAACCCAGCAGTATTCATATAAGCCTCTCAGTTTTGCCAGTTCCCTCTTGTCTTTTAGGGTTTTCCTTCCAAAGTATATGTCTTCCAAATAGTCAAGTTCATTCATGTATGAGGGTATGTCTGTTACGTCTAATGTGCGGGTTCCAACAAACCTTTTCAGCATGAGCAGCATCAGTGATTGTGGAGAGCCGTACCTAAACCAAACCTGCGGTGTGAAAACGTTGCCTGTGGATTTTGAAATTTTTTTCCCGCTTTTGTCGAGGAACATTTCATATTTTGCGTGGGATGGCGGTTCGTAGCCCAATATTTCGCGGCTTATTCTGTCGTTGACGCGGACAGAGTCAGCTATATCCTTGCCATAGGCTTCAAACCTTATGTCTAGGGCTTTCCATCGGGCTGCAAATTCGCCTTTCCAACTTAATTTGCCCTCGCCTTTTGTGATGTCAACTTCGCCTTTATGTCCACAGCCTTCAATCCATCTGCCCTTAATCTCCATTCCCTCGCATACGTATAACACCTTGTTTTCGTTTGGCAGAAATTCCAATGCCTTAGTTGTGTATATTCGTCCGCAGTTTCCGCAAATTGGAAAGTATGGCAAAACTTCCGTGTACCTTTCTTGACCAACCTCTTCTTTAACTATTTCTCCAACCTTCTTCGCATTTAACAGCAGTGTTCGAATCTCATTGTTTAGCAAGCCTTTTTCATAGGCATCCTTCGCTGATACGTAATGGTATTCTATTCCACATTTGTCTAAGGCTTCCAGCAAAAGCGAACTCATGTGCTTGCCATAGCTTTCGTGGCATTTGAAGGGGTCTGGGATATTGGTAACTGGAAACCCCAAATACTTTTCTAGGGATTTTGGCAGTCCAGCTGGAACTTTGCGTAGTCCGTCTTTGTCGTCGCAGAAGGCTATAAGCTCTGAGCGGTAGCCTTGTTCTTTTAAGGCCAGGGTTACAGCGTAGGCACGGGCGGCGTCGCCTAAACTTCCAATATGGGGGAAGCCAGACGCACCTAATCCCATTTCGGTTCTTATAATGTCTAGGCTTCTGCCGAGTTTCCGCTCTCGCTCAACAACTTTTGCAGCCATTTTGTCGTACCATGTTCCCCGTCCAATTATCTTTCTGTTCATTGTGTATTCAAGCCCTCTACAGCAATATTTTCATGGCGGCTAATAAAAACTGTTAGAGGGTTCTGTGTCGCTAATCTAGAATATTCCAAATTTTGTTGTGGGTATTTCTCCCTTTATGACGGTTCCGGTGGCGCCGTCCAGCCATAGGCTATAGCTTTCGCCCTTATACTCATACTTTATGAGCCACACTGGTGCGTGAAGGTAAACTGCTTGATTCACTTTTATCTCATTTTTCATTTCTATTATTCGGTCAATGTCTTGTTGGGCTAAAAAGCGGTGATGCTCTGTGATTTCCTGTTTCGCAATTTCCACAGCCTCGTCTCTGTTGATTTCGCTGTTTAAGACTTTGGCGAACTCTTCGATTTTTCTAAAGTCGTAGGGAACCTTTCCCTCTAATGGCACATCATACTCTTTTGTTGGAAACTCTGCAGCTTTTCTTGCAAGTATAAGCCAGTCATATTTTTTGGCTATTTTTCCCTCCTTAACGACAGGCGGGTTTATTCGCTCGAAAATACCCTTATAAGTGCTTTCAGCCTCTACAGATACAACCCAAAAGGGTAAATACATCAAAGTTTTTTCAGTGATTTTCGATTTTTTAGCCAAGTCTGACGGTTTTAGAAAACCTGAACTCATCCACTCTCTTACTGGTTCTTCAACTTGTGTTGGGTTGTACCTGTTTAGCAGCATAGAGTGTTCGAAAATGAAGGCTTTTCCAGTTTCGATTACAACAGTGTAGCCGCAATATCTGCACGTGGCGATTATCTCACCTGGTTTAAAAGAGATGGGCGCACCGCAGTAGGAGCAGCTTATCTCCTTAATTATTGACATTTCCCTTAACCTTCTGCTTTTCACGCTTCAAGATTTCCCTTGCAACAATCACGCCTGAGGCTGAGGCTTGGATTAGTCCTCTGGTTACGCCGGCTCCGTCGCCTATGGTGAATAGGTTTCTTATTTTGGTTTCCAACGAGTTGCTTAGCTCAAGCCTTGAGGAATAGAATTTCACTTCAACACCGTATAGAAGAGTGTCCCTTGAGTGAATGCCTGGAGCTATGTTGTCCAACGCCTCAAGCATTTCCCTTATGTCTGCGAGATAACGGTATGGCAAAACAAAGCTCAAGTCGCCGGGCGTGGCATTCTTCAAGGTTGGCGTAACAACACTTCTTGCAATTCTGTCTGGTGTTGAGCGTCTGCCCGCTTCCAAATCGCCTAACCGCTGTATGAGTATGCCTCCGCTGAGGAGGTTTGAAAGCCTTGCCAAGTATTTTCCATAGGCTATGGGTTCTCTAAAAGGCTCTGTGAAGGATGTCCTAACTAAAATTGCAAAGTTTGTGTTTTCCGTTTTTCGTTCAGCGTAACTTTGCCCATTGACAGTTAACACTCCATTATAGGACTCGGATATTACTTCACCGTAGGGCGCTACACAGAAAGTTCTAACCTGGTCGTCGAAGAATTTTGAGTAGTAGATGAATTTTGGTTCGTAAAGAATGCTTGTTAACTCTTCCATAACTGTGGCAAGAACTTCCACTCTTACGCCGACGTCCACTGGATTGTTAAGTGTTTTTAAGCCTAAGGCTTGGGCTTCTGTTTGAAGCCACTCTGCTCCCCCTCTTCCAGGCGCGACTATTACATATTTGCCAAAGAATTTTTCGCCGTCTAAGGCTTCGATGCCTTCTACGACGCCGTTTTTTACAATAAGTCCTTTAACATCTTTTCGCATTTTGATTTCAACTTTACCTTCTAGTTCTTGGCGCATTTTCCGCAGTGTTTGAGCGCAGCGTTCTGTTCCCATGTGCCTAATCTTTTGGTGGATAAGCTTTAACCCAGCTAGAGAGGCTTTTCTTTCTATTTCCTCAACTTTTTCTATGTCGCCGCCATATGCGTGGTTTGGGGCTCCAAATTTTATGTAGATACGGTCCACGTAGTCTATTAACTCGCTAAGCGCTTTTTCAGAGATATACTGGTTTAGCCAGCCGCCAACCTCTGTTGATAAGGTGAGTTTGCCGTCGCTAAAGGCTCCAGCTCCACCCCAACCGCACAAAAGCCCGCATGGCTCACAGTTTACGCATCCGAAGCCTCGGCTTGCCGGGCACTTTCGCTGTTCAAGGTCTGGACCCTTATCAAGCATTAAAATATTGAGGTTTGCTTTGCCAACTATTTCAAGGGCTGAAAATATTCCAGCTGGACCAGCTCCAACAATTATTACGTCATACTTCAAAGCTTTATACCTCTTGAAACCCAAAACTAGATGTAACAACCAGCATATATTTTTAGCGACTCTTCAAAACTCTGGAGATATTCAAGGTTTACTGTGGTGGGGTACAAGGCATAGAAACTTCACAGTTTTATCGCCGTCATTTCTAAACTGGTGTCTCTCATTTGGCGGGACAAAAACAACATCGCCAGCCCTAAATCTCTTTTCGCCTTCAGCGCCGACAACAACGCCTTCCCCCTCCAATATGAAGACCTCATGTTCCCATGGATGATTGTGCATTGGACTATGTCCGCCGGTTTCCATTTCAAAAAGCCTCATGGCGAAGTTGGGAGCTCCCATATCCTTTGTAATAAGCCACCTAACCCTCAACTTTGAAGCCCCTTCCTCTTTCGCTTCCTCGGCTTTTACTTCATCGTAATGGAAAACTTTCATTTTGGAACACCTCTTTCAAGAGACAGCCATTTTGATAATCGAGCTTTAAATATTTGTTCCTAAAGCTATGAAAACATTCGAGCGGTTTAGTCTTTTATGGCTTCCAGTATGCTCATCACGTTCCAGAGTTTCACCCGTGTATAGGGCGGCATGTTGGGGTCTTGCAAAATCTCGTCTAGTATGGATATGGCGTTTGAGGCTCTAACAGCGGGGGTAAACTCTGCTGTTTGCAGTGCGTCCATAGAGTCTTTTGCGGCTCTTCTGATGTTGCGGGGGGTTGTGGTGTCTTCGGAAACTTCCGCAAGCACAGCCATGGCTTGTTTTATGCGCTCTTCATACTCCTCAAGCTTCTTCTTCCGCACCATAAAGGGTCACCACACCAGTTATAGAGTAACAAGTGGGTGTATTAGGTTATATAGGCTTTTATACCTATCTTATTTTCGAGGTTTAACAAATGTCACGGAAAGCTGGTGCGGAGTCGACTGAAGAACAGCATATTAAGCGTATGGCTGATTTGCTGCGGCAAGGCTCTACACTTACGGAGCTTGCTTGTCCAGTTTGTGCATCACCCATTTTTCGACTTAAAAACGGCGATTTATGGTGTGCAAAATGTGAAAAAAAAGTTATAGTTGTCAAGGAGGAGGCGGAACTGGCAAAGATAACAAGCGCGTTAAGCCTTGAAACTTTAGAAGCTACATTACTAGCTAAAATTCAAGAAATTCAGGAAAAAATGCAACATGAAACAAACGTTGAAGAGCTCCAGAAGCTTGGCACAGCCCTTTCCGGACTTTTGGAAAACTTGGAGAAAGTTAGAAAAGCCAGAAAAGCCTAATTTGCAGGCGATTTCAAAATGCTTGGTTTCTATGAAGGCTTTCCAGTAAACACGCATAAAATTGTACGATTTGCCACGTTGATTTCAAACAAAAAACTGCAGCAAGCATTGGTTCAAACGGCACAGAAGCTTAATGGCGAAAAATTAAGCCTAGAAGAAGTCACAGAGCCATCAATCCCTGCATGCATGGTTGTTTTTGAGTTTGGAATAGCGGAAGGCGACACCTTCAACTACCTGGATTCAGCGGAAACGCAAAAAGTGCTGGAAAAAATTCGCAAGGCTCCAATGCCCATTATAGACTTTTTCTGCGCTATAAGATATTACAAGAAACAATATGGAAAGAAAATTCCGTTAAAATTCGACTATTACATGCTTCGCCTAACATTCAACGCTGGCTTTATGGAAATAAACGTCTTTCATGAGAGGGGACCAAGACATATGCTGCCAGAAGACATCGTCAACCTAATTGTCAATAAAGTTAACGAATTTTTCTCCAGAAAAGTGTTAAAGGCAGTCTAACAATTCACGCGTTAAAGTCGCCCCTTAAAGATTTAAGAACTATAGATAGGATTTCATTTGCAACCTCCTTTTTCGACTTGTTTCCGTTAACTTGGACAAGTTCTCCGTTTTCAACAAACTTCATGTAAACTTCCCGCACTTTGCGTTGAGTTTCAAGGTTTTCCATAACAGACTTTTTTGGTTTCAGCCTCTGAATAACAGTGTTCGGTTCAACATCTATGAAAATCGCCAAGTTCGGCGCCAAGGCATGTTCATTTATCCGCCTAATCCAGTCAAGGCTAAGCCCAGCAGCCCCTTGATACGCCAGAGAAGAGTATACGTAACGGTCTGAAACAACAATTTTTCCATTTTTTAATGCTGGAAGTATATCGTTTTCCACGTGTTCATAGCGGTCGGCGGCAAAAAGCAGCGCTTCCACAATGCTTGAGATTCGCTTGTCTCTATGCAAACAATATTTCTTTATAAATCTTCCAATTTTTCCACGGCTGGGTTCAGCAGTATAAACCGCATCGTAACCCTTCTTCTTCAACTTTTCCACGAGGATTTTCGTTTGAGTTGTCTTTCCACAACCGTCTAAGCCTTCAATGCATATGAAGAAACCCTTTCTTTTCATTTTTACTCCTCCACGGCAAGCATTAGACATTATAAGAGGAACATACATTAATAATTGTCTAAACCACGTATGGAGAATAAAGGATGCCTAAAAGCTATTGGGGTGAAATAAAAGACCCAGTGCATGGATACGTCTACATCACAGAGCAAGAAAAAACGATAATTGACTCTTACCCAGTGCAGCGGCTTCGCAGACTGCGACAACTGGCTGGCGCCGAATACGTTTATCCAGGAGCAAACCACACACGTTTTGAACACTCCGTGGGCGTCATGTACTTAGCTGGCAAAGTAGCTGAAAACCTCAACATTTCCCAAGCCATCAGCGACGAAGAAGCCGAAGCCGTTAGAATTGCAGGTTTACTCCACGACGTGGGACATGGACCTTTTTCCCACATTTTCGAGCACTTGTTAACAAAAAAGCTTAACAAAACCCATGAAGACATAACCGCATGGATAATCAAACACAGCGAACTTAAGGACATTATTGGCAAGATTGGCTATAAAGCAGAGGAAATCTCGGAACTGGCGGTTGGTTCTCTTTCAATAAGCGGAAAAGCATTTCTCAACCAGATAATAAGAAGCTCTATAGACGTGGACAAACTGGACTTTGTTGTTAGAGACACATACCACACTGGCGCAGAATACGGCTTTGTAGACGTTTTCCGCTTAATCCACAGTTTTGACGTTTTAGACGGAAACCTCGCCGTGGACATGGGAGCCCTTTCAACCCTTGAATCTTTTATAATAGCCCGAATAGAATCCTTCAAAAGCATATACTTCCACCGTGTCGGAAGAGCAGCTCAAATAATGCTCGCCAAAGCCCTTGAAATGGCAGACGAAGAGCTAGGTTTATCCAGCTTTAAAACTCCAGAAGACTATTTAGCCATGGACGACTACACAGTTTGGGCTATGCTTAAAAACTGCAGAAAATCCAACCCCATAATCAAAAACCTTGAGAGGAGAAAGATGCTGAAATGCGCCTACGAACAAACATTCTACGTGAAAGACAAAACCGTATCAAACATTTTTAGCGCCGAGGAATTCCGCCACCAGATAAGGAATAGGATTGCAAAAGATGCAAAAGTTGATCCGGAAGCCATAATAATCGATGTTCCAACTGTGCCTTCAGTGCCATACCACCATTCAATGTTTATGGAACCCATGGAAATCCCCGTTTTCAATAAAACGCGTGATGGGAAAAAGGAGGTTAAGCGGCTAAGTGAAATCTCTGGAATATTCGATGTTCTGAAAGGTTTCATAAACATACTGCGCGTCTACACAGACGAAAAGAACAGGGGGAAAGTGGCAGAAGCCGCCCTAAACGTTCTCGGGGAGATTCCTTCTTCAGCTAAAATATCCTATTGAAGGCGCTTAGGGATGACTGCACAACAAATCATTTTGCGTGGACGAGGCATTGTTGAAGGACAATGCAGAGCTGAAGCGCTTGTTTCCATGAAACCCATAAGCTTCCTCGGAGACATAAACCCCACCAATGGGAAAATAGCTGAAAAGAGTCATGACCTTTACGGCAAATGCGTAAAAGATAAGGTTTTGTGCTTTCCTCACGGGCATGGCTCCACAGTGGGTAGCTATGTGTTATATGCGCTGGCGAAAAATGGTTTAGCCCCAAAAGCCATAGTAAACCGAAAAGCCGACCCCGTTATCGTTGTTGGCGCGGTCATAGCCAACATCCCAATGGTGGACCAAATAGACATCAGCCAAATAAAAACCGGCGATGTGGTGGAGGTTGACGCTTACAGGGGGTTAGTTAAGCTCTTCAAAGCAGCGGAGGGTTGACAGCTGTGTATTTGACAAAGGAAGAAGAGCGCATCTACAACGGTGAATACGGTTGGACGAAGCAAATATGCATGAAGATGCTTGTGAAGTTGGGCGAGCTTTTCGGCGCTTCCAAGCTTATTCCAATAGAGTTGGCCCACGTGTCAGGCGTTTCATATAAAACCTTAGGAGAAGCGCCTACAGACTTTTTGGAGTCTTTAGCAAGCGCAGGCGAAAAAGTCAGCGTTGAAGCCACCTTAAATCCTCAAAGTTTCGATCTGAAACATTTAAAGGAAAGGCTTCCCGGAAACCTTGTTAAGGCACAGTTAAAACTTTGTGAAATTTTTGATAAGCTTGGCTTTGAGCCGTCTTTCACTTGCACGCCTTACTATATTAAAACGCCTAGAAAAGGCGCTCACCTTGCTTGGGCTGAATCCTCAGCGGTTGTTTATGCCAATTCTGTTTTAGGCGCTTGGACAAACCGTGAAGGCGGACCCAGCGCCCTTGCAGCGGCAATAATTGGAAAAACCCCCAACTGTGGAATACATAAAGCTGCAAACCGCAAACCAAAAATCATAATCGAAGTTGAGGCACCTCTAAAAAACGAGGCGGATTATGGAGCGCTTGGAATCTTTTTAGGGAAAATTCTGGAGGACAAAATTCCGCTGATAAAAGGTTTGAAAAATCCATTGGCTGAAGACCTTAAACAGTTGGGCGCCGCGTTGGCTTCCGCTGGCATGGTGAACATGTTCCACTATAGAGATAACGCTTTGGAAGCGAAAAAACTTGAAAAGATCATGGTTGAAACTAAAAACATCAAAGAAACCATGGCCGAATTAACAACAGCCTCAATATCAAAACCAGACCTAGTTTTTGTCGGATGCCCCCACTGCTCAACACGCGAAATCCGCAGAATCGCAAACATGATTGGCGCTGGCAAAGTGAAAGATGATGTTGAGTTTTGGATTTGCGCCTCCCGCTTTGTAAAAGAGAAAGCGAAGACTTTTGTGCAGAAAATAGAGGCAAGCGGAGCCAAAGTCTTAACAGACACATGCGCCGTGGTCACATGGACAGACAAACTTGGAATAAAAACAATAATGACAAATTCCGCCAAAACAGCCCACTACGCACCCACTCTTAACAAGGCAGAAACAATATTGACACCGCTTAAAGAATGCTTAAAAACAGCCTTAAAAGGGTAAGGTTTATCCGAAAGAGAAAATATCTGCATGATGCCCAAGCTTTAACAAGCTCCGGTAGTATAGCCCGGTCAAGTATTCCGGCCTTTCGAGCCGGAGACGCGGGTTCAAATCCCGCCCGGAGCATTTTTAGCTTGTTAGTTTTTCTCTTTTTATTTCGAAAATTACTGTTCCGCCGTTTGTGTAGGGTTTTCCTGGGTCTAGGCATTGCATATAACCTTTTTCGCCTTCTTCTTTTGATAAACCCAGTTTTTTGAAGCTTTCTCCGTGGCTTAGGGGCACCAGCATAGAGAGCATGCAGCCGAAGGCGTGGATGCAAATGTTGTCTGTTTCTTTCACAATTATTTTTGGCGATTCTACAACAATTTTTTGGCCGGGTTTGAAGACTGGACAGTTTCCTCGTATTTCTTTAACAGTTATGATTAGTTGGTATTTCCCTTTATTTTCCACGGTTTTCACCTTCGACAGTCTTAAATGTTTTTCTTGGCTTATGTTTTCTTAAACGTTGGGTTGGCAAACACTTAAAAGTCTTTGTTGATGGGAATATTACACTAGAAAGGTGTATGCAGGGATGGGAAATCGTCCGGTAATAGTTGCGGCTGGAAGGACAAAATTCGGAGAACATTATGAGAGGCAGCCAGAAAGGCTCATAGAAGAGGCTTGGCTTAGGGCTTCTGAAGAGGCTGGGCTGGAACGGAGGGATTTGGAGGCTTGTTATCTTTCAGACTATTTTCTGCCAATAACGAATAAGCTTGGGTTGGAGGAGGGCTTCCTATCCGAGTTGACGGAACTGCATGTTCCAATGGATGTTGTGCGCTCCTTCAGTTCAGCTTTCTTTAACGCGTGTAACGCCATCCAAGCTGGAAAATACCGCCTAGTTCTAGTCGGTGGAATAGAGAAAATGACCGACCGATGGGACAAAATCCGAGACGACCTAATGCTTCTTGAAGACCCATGGAGCTATTATGCTGGATGCACACCAGAGGCTAACCACGAACTTATGCTTAGAGCCTACATTAAAAAATACGGCATAACAGGCGAAAACCTTGAAAAACTCAACATTGCCTTGGCACAAATTTCGGTTAAAAACCATTTAAACGCCTTAAAAAACGAGTACGCCCAATATCAGAGGAAAATAACCGTAGAACAGGTGCTGGAAGCCAGAAAAAATGCAAGACGCCCCTTGGGACTTTATGATTTCGCACCAATATCCGACGGCGCCACCGCAGTGATTCTAGCCGCTGAAGAAACAGCTAAACAGCTTACGGATAAGCCAGTTTACGTGCTGGGCTCTGCACTAGCAACAGACTATTTGACTTATCCGGCGAGGGAAGACATTACTGGTTTTCTTGCCAGCCGTTTAGCAATGGAAAACGCTTTAAAAACGGCTGGAATAAGCCTCTGTGATATACAGGTTCTTGAGCTTTACGACCAGTCAACTGTTATGGAGATGGTTTCCCTCGAGGATTTAGGCTTTTGTGAAGGTGGAAGAGCTTGGAAAACCGTTTTTGAAAACTGTCGAGATTATAAGGGCTATTACGAGATAGATGGACAGAAACTTTTTGTGAACATGAATGGCGGTTTAAAGGCTGATGGAAACCCGCTTGGCGCGACAGGTGGGGCTCAAATTTACGAGGTTTTTAAGCAGCTTAGGGGAGAAGCGGGTGAACGCCAAGTTAAGGATGATAAAGAACTGCGGTATGGATGTGTGCTTGAGCTTGAGGGTTTTGGCACTAAAAGTTACGTTCATCTTTTGGGGTTGGCTGAATGAGCAGTGAACCAATTGAGAGGAGAGTCTCCTACTTAGGCGATAGGTTGAGGGGAAGACGCTGCCAAATATGCGGGAAAGAATATTTCGAGTTAAGAGATTACTGTGGAAACTGCGGCAGAAAAAGCTTCGGAAAAATGGCAGATATAGACTTCTTCTATGAGAAGGGCAAGCTTGAACTATGCACCCTTATAACAGAGCCCACAAACAAGTTCACTAAAATGGGCAGCTACATTTATAGCATAGTGTCCTTCCACGACGGAAAAATAAGGGTTCCTGGGAGGTTAACTGACAAAATGGTGAGAGATGGCGAAATTGTAGACTTTTCAAATCTTGAAGGTAGAGAGGTGGTTCCAAGGTTTAGAAGACGCTATTCTGTGGAGAGAAGCGAAATAATCCCAACAATTTCTTTGGCTTTCACCTTCGCCGATGAATATTACCCCCACCAAGAGTACTGTCCAGTGAAACCAAACAAGGAGTATGATGCGCCGGGAATAGTGGGTTACGGCGTTTACACTTCAAGGTTTAGAATTCGGGAAGGCAACATGGAACGTTCAGTACCCTTCATAGATGAGGACGCCATAACAGCAGCGGTGGAAGCTGGAAAACTCGCCCTAATCCATTCCGGCGTTGACAGCACACTTGTAGGTAAGGTTTACGTGGGTTCTGAGTCAAACCCCTACGCTGTTAAACCCATAGCCTCGAAAGTAGCCCAAGTCTTAAAGCTCGGCGAGGAAGATGAAGACGTTCAAGGTGTAGATGCTGTAGACACCGAATTCGCATGCAAAGCAGCCACAAGCATGTTTAAGGATGCTGCCTCCCTTGTAAGTTACCCGAAAATGGGTGTTCCCTACGCTATGGTTATAGGCACAGATAATTCGCAGGCTGCTCCAAGAGACTGTCCCGGCGGCGAGCTTGACCTTTTCGTTGGCTTTGGCGGATGCGCCTACATATTCGGAAAAAACGATGTCATTGCTGAGCTTGAAGGATGGTATTCCTGCACTTCGGACACGGCGGACTTTTGGCGAAGAGACGGTGAACCCTATCCCATGCATGGTGGCCGCTTTACAGGCGACCCAGCCTACTTTAAACACATTCGGAAAGCTGCTAAAAAGCTTATGCAGAGGCTTAATCTGCAAATTAGCGACATCAACTATTTTGTAGCCCACCAACCCAATGTCCAGTTCCCAGTTAGAATAGCTAAAGAACTGGGCTTCAAAGAAGACCAATACTTGCCTTCACTTCAAGTGGCGAAGTTTGGCAACACTTATTCAGGCTCTTCGCCTGTTGGCTTAGCCGCGGTTCTTGACATAGCAAAGCCAAACGAACGCATTTTGATAGTCAGTTATGGTTCTGGAGCTGGAAGCGACGCCTACTCCTTCGTAACCACGAGCCAAATCCTCGAGAAAAGGCAGCGCCAAAAACTCACTGTTAAGTATCAGGCGGAAAACCAGTTCTTGGAATATGTGGACTATACCACTTATAGGCGGCTAAAGCTTGGAATGTAGCGAACCTTTAATAAACAAGCCAAAACAAAATATGCGCGGAGCATAGGCATTGTTCGCATACGGAATACTTAAGGTCATATATGCGCCTCGGGAAACTTTAAGAGAGGTAGCTCAAAACCCAAAATACATTGGACCCGTATTAATAATGGTTCTTTTTATTGCTGCAAACTTAAGCTCCGCCTATGTTCTCGTCACAAAAACCTATGTTGAAGAAACTTTGCCTCCGCCAGCTCGGCTGGATGAATGGACTGAAAACGCCACTAGATGGGAACTCATCATCGGGGCTTCTCGTACAGAGAATTTCAGCGACTATATTGCCGGGTATTACTATGGGAATAGAAGCATAGAGTTTTCTGCCGAAAACAGCGACAAAATCTCCATGCAACTACAAGATATAGGACCAGTGAACTGTTCAAGTCAAGGCGGTTTCACAAAACTTTATTTAAGGGTAAAATGGACAAGCCCGAACCACCCGCCTAAGAATGTTTCGTTATATCTTTATTCCAACAATTCTCCCAGCAACTTTTTTTACCGGAATATAACTGGAGAATTTATCAGCATAACAGCTAACATATGGAACAATCTAACGATTCTTCTTGCAGATGGCGATTGGCGCGGCACAGCGGACTGGTCGGAAATAACTGGTTTAATGTTAGAGTTTACATGGAATCAAACTTCAAACATAAGGGTTTTAATTGACGGCTTGTTTTTCGGCGGTGTTTTTAAGCCTTATGCGGAAAGTGTAGCCAGTTATATGGCTGTTTATGCCCTTTATTCATCCATGCAGTTTATTATTAGATGGGTTTTGCTTGGCGGAGTAATCTACATCCTAACAAAGGCTTTTAAGGCTAAAACAGTTTGGCGGGTCATGCTGATTTTAGCTGGATTCGCATTAGTAACCATGTTTATACAAGCTGCAATAAGCACAGCGGCTTTTTCAACCCTGCCAACTCTCCAGTATTCTTTTGGGTATATGGGCGGGGTCGAGGGTGAAGCTGAAAGCGCCTACCAAAAAATTGCAGAGGAAACATGGCTTGTAAACATGGTCTACAGTGGCGTTCAAATAGTCATGCTGATGTGGACAGTTTCTCTGTGCGCCATAGCCGTTCGCTTAACAACCGAGTTTTCATGGACTACAAGCCTTCTCATAGCTTTCGTAGCCTACTTCGCCGCAGTGTTTATTGAGGGATTTTTGATGCGAGTTTAGCTTTACTCCATACATCTGCGTTATTCATATCTTAGGGCTACTACTGGAGGTATTTTTGAGGCTCTGTAGGCTGGTAGGACTCCGCCAGCCAATCCTATGAGAATTGTTAGGGCTAATGTTTGGATTATGAGGGCTGGCGTTATTAAGGGATTTAGTTGTAGGGTTATTCCGCTTTCGCCTATGCCGCCTATTCTGAACCCCCTTGAGGAGAGGATGTAGGCGCCCACAACGCCTGTTGATATTCCCGCTGTTGCTCCTACAAGGCTCATCGTTATAGACTCCAAAAGTATCATTAGCAGAATTTGGAAGTTTGTGTAGCCTATAGCTTTCATTACGCCTATCTCGCGGGTGCGCTCCATAACCGAAGTTATCATTGTTGCGGCTACTCCCGCAACCGCCACTGCAAAGGCTGAAAGCGATGTTGAAAAGTTTATGAAGGTTATGGCGCTGGTTACGCTGGATATGGCTTCAGCAATGGAACTGAAGGCAATTATTTGCACTTTCTCCTCATAATATTGCCTTAAGGCTGAGACGGTTGGCTTGACATTCGCCGGATTATCCGCCAATACAAGGATTCCAGACCATTTATCCAGTCCAAGAAGTCTTCTGCCAGCTTCGAGACTCATAAAGATTGTAGAGTCTGGGTCCACTATGAGGGCGCCGCCATATTCTTCAAGAATGGCGCTTACAACCACGTTCACGGTTTTCTTGCCAGTTATCTTGCCTCCCTCAATTTTTGGCACAGTCGCCGTTAAAACGTCGTGTAGGCTGAAGTGCCTCGTGTCGTCTTTGAAGGCTATTTTTCTGCCAATTATCGAGCTTAGGGTGTCTGTTTCAGGTGGGATGGCGCCTTCTCCTATTTCTAGGCTTCCAATGGCTTCAAAGAGTAGGCTATAATCTACGGCGAAGATTGACACTTTTACGTCTTCTGTTCCTCTTTTCACGATTCCCTGCGTGTTGTAAAAGGGTTCAGCCCTTTTTACTGCATCAAAAGTCCTAATATAGCTTAGGTCTTCAGCGTCAAGCCGGTAGTTTTCTGTTGGAAAAATTGCTATGGCGTTTTGTCCAAGCGACGTGATTCTTTCCACTATATATTCAGAATAGCTTCCAACTACAGAACTCATCATAACAAGGATTAAGGGGCCTATAGCTATCCCTATTATCGTTAAAGCTGCCCTAGTTCTTCTCTCGCTTAAAGCCTTCAAGGAGAGCCTCAAAAAATCCGCTAGCATCTCTGAGCCTCTTCTGTGTTTTTAGGCAGTTGCCTCTAGTCTTACCTTCTTCATCATTTTATAAATCATTACTGCCGCTATTGCTAGGAAAACAATTACACCCGCCACAATAATCCATCTCTCGATGGGCCACTCTTCATGTGTTATTGGAGGTGCAGCTTCTTCCCGCAGTGCTATGCTAACGTTCGTTTCTTTTGCTTCCCTTTCATTGAAAATGTTATAGTACTTTATCGTAAGAAGGGCTGTGGCATTATACTTGTCTATGTCTACTCTGAAGGCAACCTCCTCGCCGGGGCCGACATCCCCTATATTTTCAGACTGCACAGTGTCTCCGATTTTCAGTTCCGCCTCGACGCGGTAAGCCGTTGAAGAGCCGTAGTTAACAAGGATTCCAGTTACGGTTGAAGAGGCGTTTGTTCCTGTGCCCCGCACATTTCTTATCAAAAGCTCTATGAAAGGTTCAACAACAACCGTCACGGAATTATTGAAAGTTCGATAATATCCGCTTGCATCTCTGTAAAAGACTGAAACCATTAAGGGAACAGGTCCATAAGTTATGGCTGAGGCCGCGCCGGTTTGGGCATAAAATCCAATAGGGTTATAGGCCAACGTTATGGGTATTGCAATTTCCTTTTTAGGGTCTATTTTTTCAACGTGGTTCACGGTTGGGGACGCTATTAGGATTGGTGTTCCCTGATATGGCGAAACTGCTATGTAAACATCATACATTGGTGTGCTTCCATGGTTTACAAGTGTAAGCGAAGTGTTAACGTAGCGGCTTCGCACGCTTATACTTTGGTCTATGGCTACTTCGATGTATCCGGCTTTTCCAAGCACGGCAACCGAAATCGCCAGCGGGATTTTTCTGTTGCCGCCCCACAAGTCAATGTAGGAAAGCCACCCATCCAACATGCAGCTTCCAACTTCAACATCAAAAAGGTTAAGGGCTATGGTGAAAGTTAAAATGTCTCCTCTGCCGTAAACTTGCGCTGGATTTGCCTGTTGAGCGCTTAAAAACGCGTTTAGGATTTCCGCAATGTTCTGCTGTTGCAGTGGCAGTTGCAGCTGCACGGATAAGGGCGTGGCTTTAACGTGGCTTGAGTTATCTATGGCGTTGTAAATCCCCTCTGGTAAGTTGAGTTCAAGTACTGCGCCGTGAAGTCCATCCACGTAAACATTTCTAATCAGCACTATTAGGTGAGCGCCGTAGGTTTGGGGTCCAACAGTGCCTTCATACCATCTGCTATCCACAACTTCCAAGGCTGAACCATCATCATTTACAAATATCTGCACGGTGAAGTTTTCAACACGTCTAACTCCCGGACCGCCTGAAAGCAGTATACAGTCAACTGTCAGGTTTGCGTTGTAGCTTCCTGCCTGTATGTTGTCAACTGAAATTGCGAATGAGGCGGTGAATGTGGCTAAACTTCTTATGGGGCCTTCAATGTATGATGCTGCTTCGCTTTGCCCTTTCGAAGTGATTCCCATTGGAAGCTTTAGTTTGAGGTTTACTCCGGCAATTGAGTAGGGTGCCCGATTCGCCAACGTTACTTGATACGTAGCGTTGTTTGTTTGTGGAAAAACGTTAACGTCATTTTGCCAACCGGCACCAACTATGGATAAAATGCTTTCAGAAGCTGGATAAATTTCAATTGGCAAAGAAACCGTAAAATTCCTAATCACGCTGATGTGGGTTCCAAACTCTGTAAATATGTAGTTTGCTGAAACATTTACCGGAACGTTTAAGGCAGTGGTGTTTATATCAAAGTAGAAAACCGCTGTGCATGAGCCTCCACGCGTTATTGTTGTGGCACATACCTCTGAATCTTTTATAGGCATAAGACTTTGTGAAGAGGCTTTTACAACAACACCCCAGACATCATACCGTCCATAATTGACTAGCCTAATTGTTAATGGTGTATACCGCGAGATAGAGTAAACGGGTGCTGGGTCTGGATAACCCCAATAAGCACTAACAAGAACCAACTCAGATATATAGCTGTGAACAGTCTCCACGTTAATTGGGAAACTCACAGTTTGGCTTAACAAAAAGGATGCGCCGGAAACTATTTTGAGGTAGGTCACGTTTAACGTGCCATTATGTCTTCCTTCTGCAACAGTGGAGTCAACATTAAGGGTAATATCAACGTAACATGTGCCGCCCGAAACCATCCCGTTAATATATGTTCCAGAAACAGCTCTGACATGCATTCCATCTGGAACTGTGATGTTTACAGCCATGGCGTTTATGGCTTCTGGAAGCCTATTGATTAGGTAAACCCTCAAAGCTATTCCTCTCGCGGACGGAAGAAGCGGCGCTGGAACGCCATTATAAAGCGTGTTTACAGCCGCCACCATGATGGGCTCTTCTGGAGGCGGGCTTTCTACGCTCATCTTAACATTCAACATCGTGGTGTTGCTGTAGGCAACTTCGTCTTCTGTTCTTGCGCTGCAGTCTGCATAAACGGTGCTGTTATAAAAGCCGACTTGAACGTTTGCTGGTATGAATATCCCCGTAAAAACTAGTGTGAAACGGTCTCCCCTGTTGACAAGACCTGTGCTTGCCCGCGGCTCTTTAATGGTGAAGTTTTCCGGTAATGCTATGTTGAAATTTGCAGATGTTATGGTGCTGCCATTATTTTCTAGGATTACGTAAAGGTTAGTGTCAACAGAACCCGGATAAGAGGCGGGTGAAAAATAGGCGTCTACAACTCTTAGGGATATGGGAGGATAAGGCGAAACCGGTACGTTTATAGGATGCAGTTCATATGTGAAGGTGCCTTCTCTAACGTAGGTTATGTTAAGCCACAAAGTGTGATTTCCAGCGCTGACGGAACGGGAAATGTCGAGCAAATACTCAAATGCAACGTAGACGCCTTTGCTCACGTTTTCAGCTATGCTTCCGTTAAGTAGCCGCGCTGGAGAACATGCCCCACTTCTGGCGTTAAAGCTTATGCCCTCTGTCGTGTTAAGCCATCCAACCACGCTCTCGGCTAGAGTATCATTCTGATAGACTGCTTGAATCTTTAATGTAGCCCCTCTACTGCCTGGGTATATGTCCGCCGTGTCGGTTGAAGACCTTACATTAACGTGGACAATGTTAAAGTCTTGCGTTGCGTTTCCGTAGGTTCTATTTGCAAGTATCGAAAAGTATGGAAGTATTGGTGTAAATGCTAACATGAGGGTTAAAATTTTCTTTGAGATTTTCATATCCCCTCCTCCACCTGTTCTATGAGTTTTTAAACTTTGTTAATAAGGGATTCTGCCTTATTAGACGCGTATTCACCTATAATTTCGCCATCTCTTATGACATATATTTTATCCATACAGTTTGCCACTTCCGGATCGTGCGTAACAACCACCACAGTGTGTCCTGCCTTGTTAAGGTTTAGAAAGGTTTCCACGACAACCTTGGCGGAGGTTCTGTCCAAGTTGCCTGTGGGTTCGTCAGCCAACAATACAACTGGTTTTCCAACGATGGCTCTTGCAATTGCCACCCGCTGCTGTTGTCCACCAGAAAGCTGGTTCGGCTTTTTGGGAAGCCAACTTTCGTCGCCGCCGACTTTTATTATAGCCTCCACCACCATTTTTGCCCTGACATTGCGGGGAATCCCGCGAGGTATGAGGGGCAGCTCAATGTTTTCAAAAACGCTTAACCTATTGACTAAATTGAAGGTTTGAAAGACGAAGCCAAGCTTGGTATTGCGTAAATTCGCCAATGTGTTGTCGTCAAGCCTTGAAACGTCAAGACCGTCGAAGAAAATCTTGCCTTTTGTTGGTCTGTCCAGAAGCCCTATCATGTTAAGAAGCGTAGTTTTCCCAGAGCCGGAAGGCCCCATTATGGCGATAACCTGCTCTCTGTGTATTTGGAAGTTCACCTTTTTTAGAGCTAATGTTGAAATGGTTCCGGCTCGGTATTCTTTGTAAACGTCTACCAGTTGGATTATGGGCTTTTCTTGCTTTGTTTCTGGCAATTTTAAGCCCCATCGCCATATGGACGTATCATAACAAATGACATGCAGCCATATATACTGTTTACCCTAGCAAGATTTATATGCGTGGATGCTATTTGTGTTGCTAACTGGCCTTTAGCTGAAAACTCGGTGTCTGAAGGCACTTGAGTTTTAGCGGGGAAAAGGCTGGTTCCGCGATAAGGACGAAAAAACAGTATGCCAAGAAGGCTTCCGGAAAAAACAAAAAACATCCAGCGAAAACCAAGAAGGTTTGGAAGTAGCAGACGCTTCAACCCCGGCAGACCGCTTTTCCACACAGCACCCGTTAAGGAAAATCAGGAGTTAGAAGTTGTTATCGACGATATTGGAAGCAGAGGCGATGGGATAGCCCGTATTCAAGGCTACTTGATTTTTGTTCCCAGTAGCAGGATAGGCGAACGCGTTAAAGTGCGCATTCTGTCAGTGGGCGGAAAATTCGCTGTCGCGGAGAGAATAGCCTAAAAGGAAGGATAAAAGTGAAAATTAAGGAATTGCGAAACGGAATGAAAAGAGTAAATGTCGAAGCCAAAGTTGTAGAAAAATCCGCCACACGTGAAGTTCTATCAAGATTCAGCGACACAACCCACAAAGTGGCAACAGCCATCATAACAGACGAAACAGGCACTATAAAATTGACCCTATGGAACGACCAGATAAATCAAGTAAACGTCAACGACAAAGTCAAAGTGGAAAACGGCTACGTAACAAGTTTCAAGGGAGAAATCCAACTGAACGTCGGAAAATACGGAAAACTCACGGTTGAGTAATGCGGAACATTTTATTCACTTATGAGAGGTGAAAACGGATGGAAGAAAGAAGAAGGTTCGGCGGAAGAAGGGACTTCGGAAGAGGAGGACCGAGAAGGTTCCCACCAAAACCAGTTGAAATGGGCAAAGAATACGAAGTCGACGTTACAGAAACAAGCCGCAGAGGCGAAGGAATAGCTCGCATCCAAGGCTTAGTAACCTTCATACCAAACACGAAGCCCGGAGACCATGTTAAAATAAGGATAACTAGGATAAGCCGAAGATTTGCAGAAGCCGAAGTTGTTGGAGCTGCAGAAGAATAAACTGCAATCTTTAATGCTTTAACTTTTCGTTTTAAAGTTCTTTTATCTTTTGATAGCGGAAACTTTGTTAGATGGCCGTTTGTCTGTTAACGTATATTGTTCCCTCTTTCATGACGAATTCCACTTTTTTAAGCACGGTTATATCTTCAAGCGGGTTACCCTGCACCCCAATTATGTCGGCAAGTTTCCCTCTTTCCACAGTGCCAACCGTGTTTTGCACTCCTATGCATTCAGCAGCGTTTCTTGTAGCAGCAAGTATCGCGTCCATGGGTTTCATGCCATACTTAACCATGGTTATTGCTTCGTCAGCGTTGTCCCCATGCGCCCTCATAGGAGGCCCAAAATAGTCTGTTCCGGCGGCAATTTTAACTCCAGCCTTGTAAGCCATCATGAAACTTTTCGGCATGGCGTCTATGCACTCTTCTTGTTTTTTAAGCCTCCATGGTGGCATGTCGTAGGGGCGCTCCAAAGCCTTTTTATAAACTTCGACCAGACAGAGCGTAGGCACAAAGTAAACGTTTCGGCTAATCATCATCTGCACAGACTCCTCATCCAAGAAAAAGCCGTGCTCCACCGAGTCAACTCCGCCTAAAACAGCGATTTTCACGCCTTCAGCTCCCTCAGCGTGGGAAGCAACCCTCCGCTCAACTCTATGGGCTTCTTCTGTTATAGCCTTAACTTCATCAACCGTAAACTGCGGATACCGCGGATGATCCTTCTCGGAGCCAATTCCGCCGGAAGTCATTATTTTGATAAGGTCTGCTCCGTCTCGTAAGGCTTCTCTGGCTGCGCGGCGGCAGTCGTCTGGACCATCGGCGATTAAAGCTCCTTTCTTTATCACCTCTTCTCTTGGAAGATAATGAATGTCTGAATGTCCACCTGTCTGGGAGATGGGTCTCCCAGCGGCAAAGATTCTCGGCCCAGAGATTGTTCCCTCGTTTACTGCTCGTTTCAGAGATAGGGCTATGGCGCTTCCAAGGTCCCTTACCATTGTGAAGCCAGCTTTCAAAATCTTCCAGCAGTCTTCCACTGATCGAATAACAGCCAAATCATGGGGAGTTATTATCTCCTCAGCTGGACTGTAGCTTCTACGACCGTAGATGTGAACATGGGCGTCCACTAAACCCGGCAGAATTGTTCGATTTCCCAAATCAACAATTTTTGCCTCTTCTGGAATTTTTATTTCGCTTTCTTTTCCAATTTCTGCGATTTTGTCTCCTTTTATGACAACCAAAGGGTTTGTTAACGGTTCTCTTCCAGTTCCGTCGATTAATAAACCTGCTTTTATGCAAGTCACTTCTTCCCTCTTTTTCTCCACTTCCTTCACCTCCCTTTCTTTTGTGTTGTTTTATGGCGTAAAACTTTACCCGGCAAAACTTTTCTATGTTCACCTTTCTCTATGACTATTTCCCCATTAACGATAACATATTCTATGCCCTTTGGATATTTGTGGGGGTCTGCATAGGTTGCTTCATCCGAAATTTCCTTCAAGTCAAAGACTACAATGTCAGCCCACATGCCCGTTCTTATGATTCCTCTGTCAAACAGTTTAAGTTTGGAGGCTGGAAAAGACGTCATTTTTCTCACAGCTTCTTCAAGTCTTAAAACACCAAGCTCGTTGACATACCTTTTGAAAACTTTTGGAAATGTTCCATAGGCTCTTGGATGTGGTTTTCCCTTGCTTAGAAACCCGTATGTTGCGCAGATGGAAGCGTCTGAACCCACCATCGACGCCGGATGGCTTAAAACCGTGCAGACGTCTCCTTCTCGCATGGTGAACCTTACAACCTGCACCGATGCTTCTTCCTCAATTAAAAGGTTGAAAACAAAGTCGAATGGGTCGACATTAAGCGAACTGCAAATTTCACTTATCATTCTGCCCTCATACTCTGGATGCTTGCTTGAAAATGCTATCATAATCGAATCCCAACCAGCAGTTAAAAATGGGCTAGGCCACTTTGGCAAGCCCTCAAGCATTTCTTTTCTAATCCTTTTACGCCACTTTAAGTTTCTCAACCTCTCAATCATTTTTGGGATTCCTCCCTCGTGGGCTT
Source organism: uncultured Candidatus Bathyarchaeia archaeon (assembly GCA_964501295.1). GTDB lineage: Archaea > Thermoproteota > Bathyarchaeia > Bathyarchaeales > Bathycorpusculaceae > JABFQN01. The sequence goes on from CAZCSF010000005.1 coordinate 22,105, forward strand.
CTGGGGGCAGTATGGCGCTTAAACCGAAGCTTGCTGCTGTATAGGGGTAAACGTCGCATGTTACTTGGACGCCTCTTTCCCTTGCCTCCTCTATCATCCGTAGCGTTGTTTTGATTTTACCCCATGCCAGCTTACCGTGAGCCTTATGGTGGGAAATCTGCACTGAAACGCCGGAGGACTCTCCTATTTCTATGGCTTCTCTAACGGATTCAATGAGCCTCGGAGCGTCTTCTCCTCTAATATGAGAAGCGTATATGCCATCGTATTTTGCGACAACTTTAGCCAACTCGATTATCTCGCTGGTGTCTGCATAGGAACTCGGCGGGTAAATAAGCCCGGTGGATAAGCCGAAAGCTCCAGCCTTCATAGAATCTTCTGTGACGTTTTTCATTTCTTCTAGCTCTTTTTTGGTTGGAGGTCTGTTTTCATATCCCATTACATAGGCTCTGATGTTGGCGTGTCCGACAAGTGCAGCTACGTTTACGGATAATCCGCCTTTTTCTAATGTTTTGAAGTACTCCTCCATAGTTGACCAGTTTAGTGCTACACAAGCCTCATCTAGTATTGGGTTCTCTTTTCTAAAGTTCGCCTTAAGCTCATCGTTTAGGGGGGCGCCTGAAACGCCACAGTGTCCTATAACTTCTGTTGTCACTCCTTGTCTAACTTTGCTTTCGGCATAATTGTTTATTAGAAGCTCAAAGTCTGAGTGAGAATGCACATCTATAAAGCCTGGACAAACCACCATGTTGCCGGCGTCAATAAATTTTTCTGCGCTGGATTTTAATGTTCCAACATCTGCTATCCGCCCATTTTTAATGCCTATGTCCGCCTTAAACCATGGATTGCCAGTTCCATCCACAACCTTTCCATTCTTAACTAAGATATCATACATACCCCACACCCTAGGCTCAGCCATAACCCTTGGAAACAGATAAATGGAATAACTCAACTCTTATATTTTCCTATTCCAGCTTATCGATAGCCTAAAAGCAGAAGCCAAGATGACTGCAATGGAGATTGTGATAAACAAGAAAAAGCTTGTAGTTCAAAATAACACATTGAAAATTGTCAACGGCTCTGCGGAAGAGAAATACGACTTATCAAAGCTTGACAACGTGGGTGTAAAGCGGAAATTCAGCAAACCCTTACTTTTGTTGGCAATTATCTTCGCTGTAATTGGCATAGTTAACGCTGATAACCCCTTTTACATTATACTTGCGGTTCTAATGTTTTTGTCAGCTATTGTACTGCGGGAGGAAAGCCTCATCCTAGCATTTGAGGATAAAACCCTTGTTCTTGATGGTTTAGACAGGAAAAAGAGCAGTGAACTTTTAAAACACTTTGAAAAACGCTTAAAGAAAAAGCAGTAACTTGCGCTGACATGCAATGCGTTTTACTCAGCTACTATTTCAACGTTCGCCCTTGGAACTGTCACGATTCTTCCATCCGCCAGTTCCACTTTAACCACTCTCACATGGGACTCTGTCTCTATTTTGCTCAGCTCTACGGGAAGCTCAACAACTTTTCCAACAGCTCCGAAATATGGAAATCTTATTATCCTTACAATGCTCCCAACTTTCATTTTTCCCTCTCCAAGCTCCTCCCTCTCTTGGCGGTGACTGCCTTTCTCTAGGGGTATTATTATTTCTGGTCTTAGGACGCCGGCCCTCACTTGTGTTGAACCGTTAACGGCTGCAATTTTTCCCTCGTTATCTTTTAGTATTTTGAAGGCAGCCTCTGACATGGGTAGTTTCCCAAAGCCTTCTGTAAGGATTAATGTGAAATCTAAGTTTTCTCTTCCCGTTATGGCTACGCCTATCCGTGTTTTTAGAATATTTTCTAAGTCTTCCATTTTGGCGCCTCCCGCCACTATTCCTTTAACCTTTGTTTTACATGCTTTTTCTAGGGCTTCGCATGTTACCAGTGAGCCGCCGACAACTATCTTTCCAGCGTCGTTTTCTGTTATCATGTCTGCTTCAAGAACCTCTTTTGGGTTTGAGACAGCCACACGGAGTTCTCCGAAATTTTCTCCGGCAAACCCTATGATTCCCTGTATAAAGGCTCCATATGTTCCTATTGTGACTGCTTCGTTGGGAACCACATCGTCAACTCTTCCTTTAATGTAGGCTTTTAGCTCCAGAAATTTCGGTGGCTCTCTTATTGTCACGTGTCCCGTGATTTCGTTTATGTTTTCTATAACGCCGTCCACTTCTGCGGCTATATTCTTGTTTATTAAGCCGAATAGGGAGCGGTATCTCGCTATGACTTCTCCCTTTTTCACGTTGTCTCCCTTCTTTTTTAAAAGATAGCGCATGGTTTCTTCTGTGTCTATGTTTAGAAACTCTGCAACCTTTATTATGTGGGGCATCCCTTCAAGGCAGCATCTTGCCACAATGGTGTCAAAATCTACATGGTCTCCCTTATTGACTAGGATTTCACCCTTTAATGGGAGACTGCGGGTTCTCCCTATGTAAGTGTAAGGTGTTATCCTTAACCCAGGGGTGTAAGCGAAACTTTCTTTTGAGGTTTTTATAGGCAAGTCTTCCACTCCTCGATTTTTTCTTTGGGATAAAGGTTCATGGAGGAATACCAGTCTAAAAGCATGTTAAACCTTTCCTTTTCGTCTTCTGGAACATATACTGGTCTTCCCCTTCCGTCGAAAACCAAGCCAACCACACCACCTCTAACCCTTCTGGATACGCTTTTGCCAAATCCAGCTCCAAAGTTGAAGTCGCGGGTTGGAGACACTGTAACGTTAACTTCAGTTTCATGGGGGATTTCCACCCTGATTATCCCTCCAAACCGTAGGGTTAGGGATTCTTTTTTCCCATCTTCATATTCCATTGTTATCTTAGCCATATCCGAGCCAAGTTTGCCCACTCCTGCTCCAGCAATAGCTGTTCCAAGATAAACGAGGCACTCTTTCTCGAAAATGTCTAAAGCTATTTTCGGGTGGATTGTTGAAAGTACGCCTAAGTGGGGCATCATGAAGACGCTGTCTTTAACGATGTTTGTAAAACCAACTGGTTGGAAGGCGTCTATAAGTATCATCATAGACTGGTTTCTCCTTGGGGCTCTTGAAAGGAGCCCGCCGGTGCCTATTATGTAGTCAAGCCTAAACAAGTCTATGTATGTGTCTTCAGCCTTGACTTCTTCGAAAATATCTGATATTGTTCTCTCCTTTTTCAAGCCTTTCAGCTCCCTTGCCAAGTATTTGTGGTGGTTGAACGCCATTTTGATGGATTCTCTTGCAAGGGCGTGCTCGATGACCAAATCCTCCAAAGCCATGGGAATCGTTGTCGGTCTTATCATTTTATTGTATACTATGCCCATAACATCTTCATCGCTTACTGTGAAGGGAACCCACTTTTTCGCGTTTTTAACGCCCGTCTCTTTTAGGACGTTACCTACACTGTAGCTCATTCCAAGGTTTGCGCTGACGGTTCGCAAGAACCGCCCATCAAAGCACGAGTAAACGTTTGTTGTGGCTCCTCCAAGTCCTACGCCTATGCTGTTGACGCCTTTAAGTTCTGAAAACTTTCGCACCATCATTCCTTCGCCAGCGGGCGTTGGCATTATGCTTGTTGAAACAAGCTTCTTTAATTTTTCATATCCGGGCGCGTGTGCCATCACGTGTTCCATGAAAAGCTGTAGGATGGCGTCTCTGGCAGGCTCAACCCGTTCCATCTCTATTGTCGGCCTAAGGTTTTCAGTTATCCTCATGTCAAAGTTATTTTCAAGGATTTTTTTAACGTCTTCACGAGCATCCTTGTTTCCAGCATAGACCACGGGTAGGAGAAATTCTATTTCGAATCTTGGTCTGGGCTTCGCCATAGCCAATATTTCAGCCATCTCTAAAACGTGGGTTTTTGTTCCTCCGTCTACGCCTCCAGCCAGCAAAACTATGTCTGGTCTCAGAAACCTCAGTGTGTTTATTTTTTCATAGGTGTCCCTTTCATCGTCTACTGACAGGACATCCATTACTATGGCTCCAGCGCCTAAGGCGGCCCTTTGGGCGCTTTCAGCCGTTATGGTTTTCACCACTCCTTGAACGAGCATTTGGAGGCCGCCTCCGGCGCTGCTGGTTGAAACATAGACGTCTATCCCTGTTTTTCCACCCTTGTAGGGCATTATGAACTTTAGTTCCTTGCTGCTGTAATCTATTATCCGGTGGCCTGTGAGTTCTTCCACTTCTCTCACAGCGTTTCTTATGCCCATTGTAACATCTTCAACTGGTTTTTCCACGGTTGTTGGGGCTTCGCCGCTGGAGAGAAACTTCCATTCGCCATCCACTTTGCCGAAAAATCTGGCTTTTGTTGTGGTGCTTCCCACGTCTGTGGCTAGGATGAAGCTTGGCTCTTTTTTGTTCAAATTTTTCACAAAAATAAAGCCACGACTATGAATAATATATCTGTTTCTATAATTTAGTGAACTGTTTCTGACTTTTTTAGTTAACTAAAAGTGACATTTTGAATTTAAAACTTTGACAAGTCTTATATAGATCCTACATTAAACAAAACTTTTGTTCAAAAGGGTGAGAGAGGAAAAATACATGAACGGTGCAGGGTACAAAACATGGGTTGCACTTGCGCTTTTCATTATACTTCTGATCTTGGTTTCGGTGGGCTATTACCTCAACCTTGGCGTCATAAATCCTAAAGCTGGAAATGTGCCTTTCGTTTTGCTTTTGGTCTTGCTTTTGGCTGGCTACTACTTCATAGGAAAAGCTAAGGGAGGCAAGCCAATTCCTGTGCGGAGGATTGCTGCTTTTAACGCTATTGAAGAAGGAATAGCGAGGGCTGTTGAAATGGGCCGAACAGTCCACTTCACTCTTGGATACGGCCCAATATCAACGGTTAACGCGCCCCAATACCTTGCTGGTTTGGGCGTTTTATCCCACGTTGCAAAACTTTGCGCCAAATATGGTACACAACTTGTTTCAACTTTAGGTGTTCCAGAACTGATAGTAGCTGAAGAAGAGATAATCCGAGACGCCTACTACTCTGGTGGAAAACCTGAACTCTACGACGTAACATACAACGTTAGATATTTAACAGATCAGCAGTTTGCCTTTGCTTCAGCAGTGCAGGCAACCATACAGAGGGAGAATGTTGGCGCAAATATAGTTGTTGGTCCCTTCTGGGCTGAATCCCTAATCTTCATGGAAGCTGGAGCAGCCATAGATGCTTTTCAAGTGGCTGGAACAGCCCGTGAAACCCAAATACCCTTCTTTGTGCTTGCTGCAGACTACGCCTTCATAGGTGAGGAAATTTTCGCTGCTGGTGCCATGGCTTCTGGAGATGTTGAAACCCTTGCTTCTATAAGGGGACAAGACGTTGGGAAATTGCTTTCTTGGATTCTGATAGTGGTGGGACTGATACTGCTGCCGATGGGCGTTAAACTGGCTGAGTATCTGGTTAAATAGGGAGGAATGAGCAGATGAGTGTTGTTGTAAGACGAAATATACCGCAGATAATTGTTGCCTTGATAATAGTTCTAATGGTGATCTTCTACTTCTTCTACATAGAAAAGCCAGTAAGCGACGCGTTTGGAACTGCTGACAAGGCGCTGTCTGATTGGGCTATTGTGATTACGGCGATTGCCGCTATTGTTGGTGGAATAGACATATTGAGATATCATGCAAACCAGATAAGGAAAAAGGAAAGGCGGCAGATAATCTTCAGCAGCATAGTCATAGTCCTAGAAATAATAATGGTTTCCCTCGCATGCTACGCCCTATCCTCGGGCATTGCGATAACAACGCAGCCGAACTTTCAGTGGCTGTACACTTACCTTTATGCTCCGGCGGATGCAGCAATGTATTCGATACTGGTTTTCTACATAGCTTCAGCTTCCTACAGAACTTTTAGAGCTAGGAACCCGCCGGCAATTGTGCTGTTGATAGTTGCAATCATAATTATGCTTGGAAACACAAGCCTTGGAGCAATGATTTGGGAAGGCTTCCTACCGCTGAGAGACTGGATATACAACGTTCCAAACACTGCCGCCTTCAGACCAATCACCATGGGCATAGGCTTCGGCTTGATAATACTGGGATTGCGGCTGATCGTTGGAAAGGAAACTACTTGGATGGGGAGGAGGGAGTAAAATGGCGAAAGAGGAAAAACGTAGACCTTTCGGCATGGCTCAGATAATCTACACGCTGCTCGTAATCTCGATAGTTATTCCACTGCTTAACCCTGTTGGTCTTCCGATAGGGATTTCTTCAACAACAAGAGATGTTTACAGCTACATAGAAAACACGCTTCCAGCTGGAAAACCAGTCCTAATGGATCTGTACTATGAGATGGCTGCAAGAGCGGAATTGGAACCTCAAGCGGCAGCAGTTATCAAACATCTCTTTGAAAAAAACTGTAAACTTGTCTTTGTGTCAACAATGACTTATGGCCCCATAGTGTTTGAACTGCTTAAATCCACAGCAGCCGACTTGTTCGCGGATAAAACGTATGGTGTGGATTACGTGTTCCTAGGTTATATAGCTGGAAACGAACCGGCGGTTAGGTCTTTAGCGACAAGTATTCGAGGAACAGTGGCTGTGGACAATTATGGAACGGCTATTTCAGATTTGCCGATGATGACGAATATCGACAAAGCTGAAGACTTCGCCCTTGTTTTCATAGTTTCTTCTGGAACAGACACTTTCGGCTGGTATGTCCGCCAATGGTACACGCCCTACGCTGTTCCTCTACTCTTCGGCGCATTAAGCGTTATAGGACCTTCAATCAAGCCTTACGTCGACGCTAAACAAGCAATAGGCATGCTTACAGGGCAGAGGTCAGCGGCTGAATACGAAACCCTAGTAGGCAGAAAAGGACTAGGCCTCGCCTCAATGGACGCTCAAAGCTTCGCCCACGCACTGATACTCATCTTCATAATTATCGGAAACATCATATTATTCGCCACAAGATCTAAGCCGAAGCCCGAAGGAGGTAGAAAGAAATGATTGAGCTGATTGGAGGCTGGCTTGCAGCCGTAATGATTGTCTGGATCTACAGCTTCGTCTACAAAGACAACGTCCTATATAGACTTGCAGAACATTTGTTCGTTGGAACCGCTGCAGGCTATTCAATAGCACTGTCATTGGACAGCCTAAATAGAACGGCGTTCGGTCAAATGGCAAAGGGTGTGGGATACTGGCACTTGATAATTCCGATAATTTTGGGTCTTACATTCTTCTTCAAATATTCAAAGAAGTACTATTGGGTTGCCAGATACGGTGTAGGAGTAAACGTCGCCGTCGGAGCAGCCTTAGCCCTAAGAGCAGCGCCTATGGCTAACATAATAAAGCAGATAAACGCCGCAGTCTTGCCCCTCTGGGTGGCAGGCGATCCATTGAAAACCTTCAACAACTGGCTCATGGTCCTAATAACCCTCGGCGGACTAACCTACTTCATCTTCACGTTCTTCCCGAAGACTGAAGGAAAAGCCGGCCCTGTCCGCATAGTGTACAAGGCACTGGTAACCATTGGAATATACGGCATGATGGTGGGTTTCGGCTACCTATTCGCCAACACGATAATGACTAGAGTAGGCTTCCTGATTGGCATAATACTGCAATATTTACAGCCAAGATTCGACGCAACACTGGTGGCAATGATACTTGCTATTATTGCAATAGCCTTCGCCGTCCTCAAAAAGAAATAGCAAAGGGCAAAGGAAACGCCAAATGAACCTTGAACAAGAACAACTCGACAACAGCGACGAAGAAGAATGGGTTTCAAAAATAGCCAAAAAACTAGTAGACTCAAAAATGGACAACGTTGCAATGCTTTTCCTAGAAACCATCGGACCAACAAGCCACGTTTGGTCCCAACTGGCACGCCTCTATTTCCAACCCCTTTTTATCCTTATAGGACCCGACAGCGAAAAACTCTTGAAATTTGCCGAAAGGCCAGAAAACATTGAAAAACTTGTAAAGAAGATAGAAGAATATCAAATTCAGAAAGAGGAAGAGAAAAGGAAGGCGAAAAGCGAAAAAGGGGAGAAAAGAAAATTCTGGTTTTTTAAAAGCTGATTGTGCAGCCTCCGTTTTGCTTCTGTTGTTCACCGTTTTTCAGGTGGAACATACTCCACGCCGAGAATTTTTGCGAGTTTTTTAAGTTCTTTTTCGCTCATCCACTCTGTTTTTAAATATTGACAGATTCGCGAGGCGTCTAAGCCTAACCTCTTCGCCTCCGCCACTGTGTGGCGGTACGCCTCTATTTCTGTTGGTCTGCCAACGTAACTGTATCTGTCATCGAAAAGCTTCTTTCCATCCATGAACTGTTTTACGTGAACCAGCTCGTGGATTATGTCCAAATAAATGTCTATCAAGTCTCCATTGTTTAGGTAACGGGCGCTAATTATTAGGTGGCCGTCTATGTCGCTGACGCCCATGTAGCCTCTAAAACCTGCAAATTCAACTTGTAGGTTGTTGAGCACTTCTTCAGTTTTTTCTCCAAATATGCTTTTTACCGCCTCAACTTTCTCGAAGCCTTTGAAAAATTTAGTGAAAGGATGGGTTGTTATCCTTACGTTGCGGGGTATCTTAACCTTCAGCTGTTTCTCTATATTTGCGATGGGTTAAACCTCCATCCAGATTCTTTATCTCAACACGGCTTGTGCTAGTAAAGTTTATGCCTAGCGATGAGTTGACAAAATGCATTGTAGAGGACATTTCATGTTTAGTGTAAGGCAGATGCGCGAAGAGGACATAGAATTTGCAGTTCAAATCACGGACACGATGAACTGGAATTTGACAGAACAGGACTTCAAATTCATGATGAGCCTAGAACCCGAAGGATGCTTCGTTCTCTCGCATGACTCGAGTGAAATAGGCATAGCCACAACCATAAGCTTCGGCAAAGTTGGATGGATTGGAAACGTAATAGTAGACAAAAATCACCGTGGAAAAGGCGCTGGAACCACGCTTGTAAAACATGCCATGGGCTATTTAAAAAACAGAGGAGTAGAAAACATAGGCTTATACTCATATAAAGAAAATGTGGAATTTTACATACGCCTAGGATTTAAACGCGAAACGGAATTCACAGTTTTAAAGGGCAAATCCTTCTCCTCGCAATTTCAAGAAAAACGTGTAAAAGCAACTGAAAAAAGCGAATTACACAAAGTTATAGCATTTGACACTTTCCACTTCGGCGCTTCCAGAATAAAACTGCTGGAAAAAATTGCTTGCATAAGGGGAAATATGTGCTATCACTACGTTGAAGGAAGAGAAATTCTCGGATACGCCATGGCAAAGGTTTACAATCACTATGCGGAAATAGGTCCGCTTGTCTGTCGAGGAGGATGCCTTGAAGCTGCAGAAGCCCTTTTAAAGACGCTTTTGAATAGGCTCCGTGGCTTCGAAGTCTCCATGGTTGTATCACGAATGGAGGAGAAACTCCTAAAGATGCTTTTTGATACTGGTTTCTCCACGGAGTTTAATGTTGTGAGAATGTTTTCTAAACCACTAGCTTTTAAAGACTGCATTTACATCGCAGAATCCCTTGAAAGGGGCTAATAAGCTTGTCGTCTCAGAACTTGGCGAAAATGATTCTTGAAGACTTCCTAAAAAACTCTTGGCACTGTGTAGAAGAGTTAGTTAAAGCGTTATCCACGTTTGAAGCAAAGAATAAGCGGGAATTCAGCTTTTACCATTTTCGAAACGGAAAGAGATGTGAAATTAGGCTTAGAGGCGCTCACTTTTTTCTAAGGGGCTCTGTTGAATATTCAAACCCCCAGTTGACGGTGGAAGAGGTTCAAGGGATTATCGCAGCTCGGCTGCTTGAAGTCTGCGGAAACTATTTCCACCATCACGGTTTAGGCGAAATCACGCGGGACGATATAAGCGAATTATGCGAACTGCTTCATAATCCAAAAGAAGGCATAGTAACCTCTTTCCTTCTGAACACGGACGACATCGAGCCAGACAGATACTCGATGAACCCGCTTAGGGAGTCGATTGTTGAAAGCGGACAAAGTGCTTTTCCATCGGCTTACGTTAAAGCCAGCATGCTGAAGATTGATGTAGACTTTGCGCGGAAATATGATGGTGCGCTTATATCGCGAGGCGAAATTGAGCTGATAAGGCGACATCTCGAAAACAGCAACAGCTATGTGGAAATGGTTGACGCAGTAAAATATGAGCAGATGGAGCAGCTTTCTGAAGTTTTTGGAATAGACCTCTGCCTCCCTTCGTTGCGTATGCCCATTGAAACATTACAAAGAGAAGAAGTTAATGGGTTGCTGCACCACATCATTAAAGAAATCCATAGAAACTACAGCTCAATAGAAGGCGCCTACCGTTGCATGGGCAGAAGCATGAAAAAACGCACAACCCTTTTAACAGTTCCACATTCCGTTAAGGGTTATGGCTCAAAACGTGCGGCAAGGGGCAGAATATACTTTGAAGGAGAAAAACTGAAAAGTGTCAAGGTTAGCTACCAAACCACGCCGCTTTATCCAAACGCCATAGCCCCAGAAGACGTAAGCATAGCAAAAGCCGAAGACGAGTTCATGGTTAAAGGAGAAGCCCTAACAAACTACAAATTTAAAGAAACCCCATCATCGCCGCAGTTCTTCCTCTACTCGCTCGCATCGCCTGAAAACGCGGCTTTATGGCATGGAGTAGGCGCCTACGGCGCAGAAAAACTGCTGGAAAGTTACGCTTCAATTCGTAGGGCGTGCCTAAACAACGCTTTGATCAGAGGCTTAGACATCTACAGTGTTTCGCTAAAAACTCCGCTACAGTTCAATCTTTCATCAAAGCACATGTGGGTTCATCCCAAACACCGCAACATAGACGCCAGCATTGGTTGCGTTGAGAATTTGGAGGATTTGGCAAAAATGGGCATGAGAATCGAACACATCCCACTTTAAAGGGTGCATGAGCATGTTTTTTAAACAGATAAAACACCATGGAGACAACTTCTCCTACTTGATAGCCGATGAAGCGACGAAAGAGGCTGCCGTTGTCGACCCAAGTTTTAACACAGAAACTATAACAAAACTTTTGAAAGAACAAGGCTTCCAACTGAAATTCATCATAAACACCCATGAACACGGCGACCACACAGCCGGCAACCAAGACCTCCAAAAAGTTTTTAATGCAAAAATTGCAGCCCACAAACACTCCAAAATCAACAAACACATAAGTTTAGAGGATGGAGACACTTTAAGGCTTGGAAAAATAGTTATAAAAGTTATCTACACACCAGGGCACACGCCAGACAGCATATGCCTATTGATAAACGGCAAACTCCTTACGGGAGACACGCTATTTGTTGGAGAGTGTGGAAGAACAGACCTGCCGGGTGGAAACCCAAAAGACATGTACCACAGTCTCTTCAACAAAATTTTGAAACTAGACGATGCTGTTGAAGTTTATCCTGGACATGATTATGGTGAATTTCCATGCTCAACAATAGGTAGGGAGAGAAAAACGAATTACGCGCTTGAAAATCGTACACTTGAGGAGTTCATCGAGTTTATGAGACAACCCTAAAAGCCCTTTGCCCATTATTAGTGTTCTTAAGTGTCCTTCATCTCTGCTGAAGACACCTTCAGTTTCTGGTAAAGTTTAAGTTTTGGGTTTACTGTTTATTTTTGGAATAGAGTTTTGATGCAAAAAGGTTCTGGTGTCAGAAAAAAGCCAAGGCTTTTCGATTTGCCAGAATGTAAAAACTGCACTTATAGAGGAAGCCACTACTGCTGGAACCAATGCCCATACAACATATGGCGAAAACATTAGCTTTAAACCAGCGTGCAAATTTTAAAAATGCCGACGCAACGTAAAAGGAATTGCAAAATAAACAGCATTTAGCCAAAATGCCTACTGTAAACATCGATAACCATTTTATCCTCCATTAAAACACGAAAATTAACAGTTTCCTCTGCAGCCAAAGGTGGCTGATTTATGCCATAGTGGGGCCGGCCGGATTTGAACCGACGACCTTTCCCCGAAACAGCCTTTAAAGGCTGTTTCTACGGGTTTCTCTACTTATGACCGCTCCAGAACTTCTTCATTCCGCTTGGCGGTCCGCAAACCCGTTTGGTTTTGTTCTGGAGCCCGTCGTCATACCTGCCTAGACTACGGCCCCTTTGCAAGACATAATTTTGAAAATTGGGATATATACGTTATTCTTGCCCGTTGAAATTAACGATAATAACGGATTAGTTCTCTCGGAAGTTTTATTAATGTAGTGACATGTGCATTCTCTATGTGTGGAGGTTTACATTGGTGGCTAGCCGTAAACAAATTTCAAGTCGCGCAGAGGGAATTTTAAGGGCTTTCCTAATAGAGTTTAAGGGTGATAAAATAACAAGGCTCCAAAGAATAGAGGGTTAGAGGCAAGCATGGCTTGGCTCCTCGATAGGGAAATTAAACGCGAGCTCCCTGAAGAATGGAAGGGCGTAGTTCCAACAGAGGTCTTCCTACAAGAGTCCCAGAGAATTGTTGAAAAGGCCAAGGATGGAGGCATAATTCTAAGAATTCTAGGCGGTTTGGGCATAGCAATCCACTGTCAGGAGTATAGGGATTTCGCCCAAAAACTTGGAAGGGTTGGAACGGGCGCCGTTGAGGGCCAAGAATACAGTGACATAGACCTGATCTCGTATCGCGGCTATAGAGATAAAGTTAAGGACTTGTTTGATAAGCTGGGCTATGCAAAAAGGAGGGCCACCCTTTCAACAGCAGCCTCTGAAAGGCAAATTTACTTTCACCCGAAGGGCTGGTTTTATGTGGACGTTTTCTTTGACAAGCTTTTAGTGGCAAACCACCCCATTGATTTTAAGGGAAGGCTTGAACTTGACTATCCAACAATAACTGTTACAGACATGCTTCTTGAAAAAATTCAGATATGGGAGGCCTTCGGCGCAAAAGACCTGAAGGACTGTTTGTTACTCCTAAAAGCCCATGGTATAAGCGGAAAACCAGAAAGGGAAAGCATTGACGCATCATATATAGCGAAAATCCTAGCTCAAGACTGGGGATTTTGGTACACAGCCACAACAAACCTCAAAAAGATTAAGGCCTTTATAGCCGAAATTGACAAGTTTGGCCCGGAGGCAAGCATAGACCCCCAACAAGTTGGAAAAGAGGACAGGGAAGAGATAACTCAGAAAATAGACATGCTACTAGAGGCTATAGATAAGGAGCCAAAAACCTTTGGTTGGAAAATGCGGGCGAAATTAGGAACAAAAAAGCAGTGGTATAACCCTGTTGAACGCCCAGAAACTGTCGGCGGTTTTGGAATATGGGAAACACTGTTAAAAGGGGAAGGCTAACATTCACTAAAAAGCGAAAAGTTAATGTGTGAAAGCTTAAGGTTTATTTTGGGGTTTGCCGGCCATAGGGCGCGGGTCCCACCCGATCCCATTCCGAACTCGGAAGTTAAACCGCGCTCCGTTCCCGGTTGTAGTGTGGTCTTCGGCCACGCGAACCCGGGAAAGCTGGCAACCCCTTTTTCAATTTGTAGTGGAGTTACCTAAAATTTATAACTAAGCTCTCGTTAGTTTCTCGGAAGGTGAGTTTGTGGACGTAGTGGCGGCATTGGCTGTGTTGCAGAGCCAGCTTTTCCAGTTTCCAGGAGGGGACATACTGTCGCAGATTATAACTTTCGCCATTTACATTTTCATATTCATTTCCTTGTTTTATGGGCAGAGGATTCAGTTGCACATTATGCTCCGGGAGGTTGAGGGATCCCTATACAAGTTGAAGTATATCCGTGATGAGGGGCGGAGAATCGCCATTGAATCTATTAAGGAAATTGGTAAGCCTCAAACTGATCCGACGCCTAGGGTTGACCGTTTCCTTGAATACTTCACCATAGCGCCTCAAAGTCTTGACCCAGCTGGGGTTGTTTGGAAGCTTGAACACATATTGGATGTTAGGGACACGCGGTTTAAAGATGAAGTTAGGCTTTTGGCTCCTTCGGCTGATGAAACTCAAGCCAACAATTTGGAGAACACTCTTGAAGCGGCTATGGCGTTAAACTATATTTACAAGGTGATAAGGCATTACTTCTTACTTGGAAAGAAGACTTTAAGCCTTTACATTATAATGCAGATACAGATGATACTGCCCTTGGTAATGCGGGAGGCTGAGGCTTATGCTAGCGCCCTCAAAGCCTTTGCCTACGGCCAACCCATAGGCGACGGAGTAGGCGCCCTTGTAGCCGCCAAGCTTATGCACGGCCATCCCGTGAGAAAAGTGCCTAAAGACTGTGTTGTCGCCACTATTCCATTTGAGGGGCGAACCGCCTACGTGATAAAGGCTGAAGGACCCGGCGGAAACGTGGGAAAGCCTGGAGACGCCATTAAAACAATTATTGAAGAGAATGAGGGGAAGATTGCCAACATAGTTATGATTGATGCAGCTTTAAAGCTTGAGGGTGAAGGTGTTGGCGAAGTAGCTGAAGGTGTTGGCGCAGCCATAGGGGGTCCTGGTGTCGACCAGTTCAAAATTGAAGAAACTATTTTGAAATATCGCATACCGATAAACGCCGTCATAATTAAGGAGGATATTGGCGATGCAGTTTCACCCATGCGGAAAGAGGTTTTTGAAGCTGTCGATAAAGCCATTGAGAGGATTAAACAAGTGGTATTAGAGAGAACTAAGGAAGGTGACAAGATTATCATTGCAGGTGTGGGCAACACTATTGGTATAGGCCAATAAAGGGGGGAATGGTTGAGGAATGGGTAAAGCTGTTTCAGAATCTTCTGCTGCAACCAAAGTTTCATCCTTTGTTATGTTGGCGATATTCATAATGTTGGTGGTGGCTATTATGGCGCTTATCCTTGCAGTTCAAGCCTACAGCATTGGAAACATCGAAGTTGCCGTGTACTTGTTAATTATAGGTTTTCTAGGCGTAGCAGCATCCACATACGTGCTTTTCCAGACGAGGCAGCGCATAATACGTTTAAAAATAGAAACTCCTCCTATAACAACGACAATTGAATGTAAGAAATGCGGCTTCAAAAGTGTAAGGGAGTTCCAGCGGGGAGACTATATTTTTAAGGAGGTTGAGCCTTGCCAGAAATGCAACGAGAAAATGTTGATTACGGCTATTTATAGAGAAGTTCGCGAAAAGGGGAAAGCCTCTTTTCCATTTTAAGTTAAGACTAAGCATCCATCTTCAGTTATTAAGACTGTATGCTCTGCTTGGGCGACTGGTTTTCTGCTAGCCTCTACGAATACTGGATAGCTCATAACAGCCTTTGAAGCCAAAATTTCTTGGAAGGCTTCTTTAAAATGTTTTTGGGGGATTATGCCTTTTAGCCAACGCTCGGCGAAGGGCAAAGTCCTAAATTTTTCTTCGATATGTTCTAGAAGCTTTTTTGCATAGGGGTTTTTTAGGGATTTCTGCTTTACAAAACGAAAAATTGTGACTTCTGGGCTGTTTTCCACCTTTCCAGCAGCATTTTGGAACGTTACGAAAGGTTCAATAGCATAAACTTCGCCTGCTTTAACCTTTAAAAGGGAAAAATGCGCCACGTTTGGTAGTGAAGTGCCAGCATGCACTAGATATCTGCCAATCTTATGTCCTGTTAGGTTTGAGATGGGCTTGTAACCATGGGATTTTATGGTTTGTTCGATTAAGACGCCAAGCTTTGATGTTGGTGTTTCAGGGCGAATTGCCTCTATAGCCTTTTTTAGGGCTTGCTCTGCTGTGTTAACCATGTCTCTGAGTTCGTGGTTAAAGCATATGGTTACCGCTGTGTCTGTCACGTAACCGTCTATGTGTGCTCCTATATCCACTTTTACAAGGGAGTTTTCCGGTATTCTTCTTGTGTCGTTTGGAGGTGAGGTGTAGTGGGCGGCTATTTCGTTTATTGAAACGTTGCATGGGAAGGCTGGTTTTCCACCCTTTTTTCTTATAAGGGCTTCAGCTTTTTCGCAGACCTCCATTATTGGCATGTTTTCGCGGACAAACTCCCTAATTTCTTCACGGGTTTCGCGGAGGATTCTGCCGGATTGCTGAAGCTTTCTTAAGGCTTCTTCGTCAAAACCTTTCAATTCCCTTCCACTTTAAACTTTTAAGTTTAAATTTATTAATAAACCGCCAATTTAAAAGGTTTGGTTGCAAAGAGGATGTGGTGGTTTGGCGAAAATAACGTGGTTTGGACACGCAGCCTTCAAAATTGAGCTTGCCAACAGAATTGTTTTAATTGACCCGTGGCTTGACGGGAATCCGACATCGCCTATAAAGAGTTCTGAAATTGACAGAGCGGATATTGTTTATGTCACCCACGACCACGGTGACCATTTGGGCGACGCTATTGCCATATGCAAAAGAACTGGCGCCACTTTTGTTTCAACCTTTGAGTTGGGCAATTATGCTGGAGAAAACGGTGTCAAAAACGTTGTTGGATTAAACATTGGCGGATGTGTAGAGGTTAAAGGTGTAAAACTGCATATGGTTCAAGCCTTCCACACCTGTTCAAGGGGTGCACCCACAGGGGTTGTTGTTGAGGGAGAGGGCAAAACTGTTTATCATGCTGGAGACACGGGGCTTTTCGGCGATATGCGCCTTTTCGGAGAACTATACAGGCTTGATTTGGCGCTTATTCCTATAGGCGGATACTACACGATGGGCGCTTCTGAAGCAGCTGAGGCTGTTAGACTGCTTAATCTAAAGGCGGTTATTCCAATGCATTACAAGACCTTTCCCGTTTTGGCGCAGTCGGCAGACGAATTTGTAGAAAAAGTCAAGGAAAGGGCGCCTAACGTGAAGGTCGTGGTTTTAAACTTGGGAGAAAGCTACCAGTTTTAGATTTGCGGCGTGAAAATTTTAGGCTGGAGGGTGGCGAACTCGTTTCCGCCTAGGTGGAAAACTATTTTTGCCTTTTCAAGGTTGTAGCCCGCTTCTGTGAAAGAGTTTTTGTTGGCGTAGGCTTCGAGGATTTCGCCTACGAAGATGGTGTGGTCGCCGGTTGTAAATTGGCTGTGAAGTTTGCATTCTAAATGGGCTACGCATTCCCCTATTATTGGAGGCTTCACCTTTCTGGCGGGCAGCGGGGTTAACCCTGCTTCTTTAAACTTGTCATGGTCTTTGCCACTTACCCTTCCACAGAAAAGCGTTTCTTTCAGCATATCCATGGTTGGGATGTTGACAACAAACTCTTTTGTTTCTTCAATAAGCGTGTGGGAGTGTCTCCTAGGCGCTATGCTTATGGCAACCAGCGGCGGGTTTATGGATGTTGGCATAGCCCAAGCCAAAGTAATAATGTTGGGTTTTCCATTTTTGTCAACGCAGGAAACCAGCACCGTGTGCATGGGATGTAAAAGCCTATAGGCGGATGAGACGCCAACATTAAAAACTTCTTTTCCAGAGCTCATATGCGCTTCCATCCCTTTTGGTTTTCACATTACACCTAACAGTTTAAATAATTTTCCAAAAAACTTAAACATGCCAAAGGCGAATTATTGTTAGGGAAAAGAGTTGGACTGGCATAATCCAAGCCAGAATTCTACGTGTTTTTGTAGCGGATACACTTAAGTTTAAAAGACTATTCGCATGTATATTTTCCCTTAATTTGATGGAGGAGTAGAAGCTTGGAGTCTAAATATGGCGAAAAAACGGTTTTAGACCCCTTTGGAACAAGCTTTGTTGCGGATTATGAGAGGCTTTATAAGGAATTTGGAATAGAGCCTTTTAAGCCTCTGCTTCCTAAAGTGCCAAACCCCTCGGTTTACATGAGGCGGGGCATAGTTTTTGGACATAGAGACTTTAGCAGAGTGTTGGACGCTATGGCTAAGGGCGAGGAGTTCGCTGTCCTCAGCGGCATAAAACCCACAGGCGAGTTCCACCTTGGCACTTTAATGACCGTTAAGGAAATAATCTACTTCCAACAACATGGCGCCCAAACCTTCTATTGCATAGCCGACATAGAAGCCTACGAAGACAACAAAATTCCCTTCGAAAGAAGCGAGAAAATAGCAGTGGACAATGTTGCCGATTTGCTTGCGCTTGGTTTCGACCCAAAGAGGGGTTACATTTATCGTCAGTCAAAGGAAAATCACGTTAAAGACTTAGCTATAATCTTTGGAAGAGCCGTCACCCTAGCCACAATGAGGGCGATTTATGGAGAACGCCACATAGGACTTTACTTGGCCGCCCTAATCCAAGCAGGCGACATACTGCTGCCTCAACTGGAGGAGTTTGGCGGACCGAAACCTACGGTTATACCAGTAGGCGTAGACCAAGACCCCCACATACGTTTCACAAGGGACCTTGCCCAAATATTCCAGAAAAAGTATGGTTTTATCCTTCCATCTTCAACCTACCACAAGCTCATGAAGGGTTTGGATGGCTCGCCGAAAATGAGTAAACGCTTAATGAATTATTTCACATTGCACGACAAGCCTGAAGTGATTGCAGAAAGAATTTCAAACGCCTTCACTGGCGGAAGAGCCACCATAAAGGAGCAGCGGGAACTGGGAGGGGTTCCAGAAATATGCCCAGTCTATGAAATATGCCTATTCCACTTTGTTGAAAACGACGACGAAATCATAAAAACTTACCACGACTGCAAAACTGGAAAGCTCCTCTGCGGAGAACACAAAAAACAAACAATTAACATAGTTCTAAAATTTGTTAAGGAACACAAACGTAGAAAAAAGAAATTTGTTGACAAAGCCCGCGAAATTCTCCAATTCGAATAGCGGTTTTGAGACTAAAGAATAAACCATAAATACTTTGTACGGCGTGTTTTAATGTGCGGTGAAGGGATGCCCCGCCAATTTTCTTAAAAAAATGTAACTTCCAAACGCAAACGCCATACGAGAACATGCATACTTTTATTATAACTGAAACAACTACTCTACTAAGCTCCTTCAACCATTATGGATGGAAAAGCAATGGTGGAGATTAGACCGCAAGAACGCAAAACGCTTCTGGCTCTGGAAAAGCTGGGTGGAAAAGCCACAGTGGAACAAGTGGCCAGCGAAAGCAAGTTATCCGATGCTGCTGTAATGCGGGCAGCCCTAACGCTAAAAGAGAAAAACCTTGTAGAAATCGTAGAAGCCAAACAAAAGGTTTTAAGGCTCAATGCGGAGGGAAGACTTTACGCGGTTAAAGGGCTGCCAGAACGCCGAATCCTAAACATTTTACTGGAAAAAGGCGAAATTCCAATTTCAGAAATACCGAAAAAAGTGGATATAACGCCAAGCACTGTTCCGGTGGCGTTGGGCTGGCTTGTGCGAAAAAAATGGGCGTTCATCGATAAAACTGAAAACAAAGTTAAGCTGTCATGGCCTAAAAAGGCGCCGCCTCTGGGAAACGAGGAAAAACTGCTGCAGATTTTAAAGGAGAAAGAAGTTGTTGTAGCTGAAGACCTAAGCCCAGAATTGATGAATGCAATTGAAGTTTTGAAGAAGAGGAACCTGTTGAAAGTGGAGGAGAAGGCAAAACGCATAATCCAAATAACAGAGGCTGGAAGAAGCCTCCTAAAAACTGTGATTAAAACGGTGGTTGAAGAGGTAACCCAACTTACCCCCGAACTCATCACAAGCGGGAAATGGCGAAAAACAAAACTTCAAAAATATAATATATGGGCGCCCACTGCCAAAACATGGCCTGGCAAAAAGCATCCTTACCTCCAGTTTATAGACGAGGTTAAGGAGAAACTTGTCACTTTAGGCTTTAAAGAAATGACGGGACCAACTGTTGAGGCTTCCTTCTTCAATTTCGACGCTTTATATATGCCTCAAGACCATCCTGCCCGCGAGATTTTCGGCATATACTTCGTGAAAGCGCCAAAATATGGGAATTTAAGCGCTTATGAGCAAGCATTAAAAAACGTAAAAAACACTCACGAGAACGGATGGAAAACTGGCTCAACTGGATGGCGATACAAATATTCCTTAAGGGAAGCAGCGCGCCTGATTCTTAGGGGGCATGGCACATGCCAAAGCGTAAGAACCTTGTTAAGCAAGGATTTAGAAGTTCCAGGTAGATACTTCTCCATCGTCCGCTGTTACAGACCCGAAGTTGTGGATAAAACCCATCTTACAGAGTTTAATCAAGTGGAAGGCATAGTTGTTGACAAGGATTTGACACTTCGAGACCTTTTGGGAGTTTTAGAGAAATTCGCCATAGAAATAGCTGGGGCGGATGCTGTAAAGTTTAAGCCAGACTATTTCCCGTTCACGGAGCCAAGCGTTGAATTAAGCGCCTACAGGAAGGGTTACGGGTGGATTGAGTTTGGAGGTTCTGGAATTTTCAGGCCAGAGGTAACTTTGCCTTTAGGCATTGACGTGCCAGTTATTGCTTGGGGTTTGGGTATAGACCGCCTTTACATGTTGAAGGCTGGTATAGATGACATACGTTTGATTTTCACGCAGGACTTGGATTGGATTAGGCGGAAGGAGGTGGTTTAGACGCCGACAATAGATGTTGACTATGCTGATTTCGAAAAAATGCTTGGGATAAAACTGCACATGGACATGGAAAAACTTGACGAAATTTTGGCTTTTGTTAAAGGCGAAGCGAAGCTTTTCGAAGAAAAAGAGGGCGTGCTCAGCATTGAAATCAAAGATACAAACCGTCCAGACTTGTGGGGCATCGAAGGCTTAACAAGGACTTTACGGGGTTTTTTCAGCATCGAAGAAGGATTAAAAAACTACACCGTTGGAGAGCCAATACTGGACGTTTACGTTGACGAAAGGCTTGGAAAAATCCGCCCGTATATAGGATGCTCTGTTGTTAAAGGCGTAAAGTTAACCGACACCATAATTCGTGGATTAATGCATCTACAGGATAAGCTTGACCAAACTTATGGACGGAATAGAAGACGGACAAGCATAGGCTTATACAATTATAGTCTCATAACTCCGCCGCTTTATTATACGGTTGCGAAGCCTACTGAAATTAGCTTTGCCCCCTTAGGCTTCACAGAAGAAATGACTTTGAAGAAGATTCTAGAGCAACATCCCAAGGGACTAGAATATGGACACATTGTTAAAAAACATGCAGTATACCCGATACTTTTGGATTCAAAGAGGAAGGTGCTTTCTTTTCCACCAATAATAAATTCAAACGATTTGGGAAAGATAACGGAAAAGACGGAACATGTGCTTGTAGAAGTCACCGGAACAGCTTATGAAACTGTGCTTAACACTTTGAAAATCGTTACCTTAGCCCTCGTCGACCGCGGCGGAAAAGCCTACTCAGCTAAAATCCACTATCCCCGTGAAAAGTCGCATGTTTTAACGCCAAACTTTGAAGTTCAAAGTGTGGATTTGCATGTTGATTATGTAAACAAGGTTTTGGGTTTAAACTTGACAAGCGAGCAGATTGTTAAGTTGTTGAGTAAAGCTGGATTCGGAGTTGAAAAGGCTCGAAAAGAAGCTTTTAGAGTTCAAGTTCCATGCTACAGAATCGACATCATGCATCCGATAGACATAGTTGAAGACATTGCAATAGCATACGGCTATAACAACATTAAGCCTCTGTGGCGTAAACTTCCAACTACAGGCGGTGTAAAACCCGAACAGTCCATATTGAACGCTGCAAGAGAGTTTATGATTGGTCTAGGGTTTCAAGAAGTTTTAACCTACACATTAACGAATCCTGAAAACCTATTCAAAAAAATGAACTGCAAAAAAGAAAGGATAATTGAAGTTGCCAACCCAAAAGTTCAAACCTTCACATGTCTGAGAAACTGGCTTCTTCCAAGCCTCATGGAATTTTTAAGCAACAACCTCCACGTGGACTATCCTCAAAAAATTTTCGAACTAGGCGTCGTCATATTGCCAGACATGGAGGCTGAAACAAAAACAAGAGACGAGGAAAGGCTAGCAGCGGTAACAATTCACGCAAACGCCAACTTCAGCGAAATAAAATCCACCCTAGACGCTTTCCTAACAAACATGGGCCTAAAATGGAGAATAAAGGAGGCGAAACATCCAAGCTTCATTGAAGGTAGAGTTGGCACAGCTGAAATAGAGGGAGTTAACATTGGATTTTTAGGCGAAATCCACCCGAAAGTCTTGGAAACATGGAAACTTGAAAACCCCGCCGCAGCCTTCGAAATAAACATGACAAAAATAATTAAAACTAAAAAGGTCATGAACAGTTAACGCCAAAAACTAGAGAGGCCTATCCCGTATTGGCTGATTTTCCAACCAAAAACTATGGAGGGAGGGTATCCAATTTAGCAGACTGAAAACTTCAACAAAATTGACATTTCCAGGGAAACTCCACGAACTAGACAGTAACCTTTAATTTTCCAGAAACCTTCAAACATGACCGGCGATGACTTCTCAGAGCCTTCTTCAATCCCACCGGATAATCCATGCCGACGGACCCAACAGAGCAGCAAGCGGTTAAAGGCTTGTTGCCGTGACGACGGGTTTACCCAAGCATGGGACACGGTGGGCGCGGGCGCAAACATCCCACGCCGGAGAGAGCTTAACCAAGGGGAGCGCATGGCTCCACAATGAAGTTAAGTGATAGGTATCGTGGGAAACAACCAGCGCCCGCGAAACAACTTTTAAGTTTTTGTTTGGCATAGAATTAGAAGGTTTGATAAGGCTTGGATATAGAGACAAAAATAGACTTAATCAAAAAACCGCCCACAGAAGAAATCCTAACAGAAGAAGAGTTAAGGGAGCTTTTAGAAACAAACGAGCATCCTGGACATTACATAGGCTTTGAAATTTCAGGCTTACTCCATTTGGGAAACCTTGTAATTTCGGGCTTTAAGATAAACGATTTCATGAAAGCTGGAATAAGATGCCAAGCCTATCTTGCGGATTGGCACAGCTTCATAAATGACAAGTTCGGCGGAGACTGGTACAAAATTCTGGAAGCAGCAAAATATTATGAGAAAGCCTTCAAATTCTTCTGTCCAGGAGTGAAGATCGTTTTAGGTTCAGAGTTATACAGCAAAAACCTTGAATACTGGCGAGACGTCATCAAATTCTCCAAACACATGACGATTGCCAGAAGCCTAAGATGTATGACAATAATGGGAAGAAGCGAACACGAAAAACTTGACCTTTCACAATACTTTTATCCGCCAATGCAAGCCGTAGACATAAAAACCATAGGCGCTGATATCCCCCACGGCGGAATGGACCAACGCAAAGCCCATGTATTAGCCCGCGAAATCTTCCCGAAAATGGGATGGCAAAAACCAGTGGCGGTTCATCACCATTTGCTGATGGGAATAGCCGAGCCAGTCAAAATCGAAGCAAAAGATAAACTGGAACAGGTCATAGCAAGCAAAATGAGCAAGTCAAAACCTTGGACAGCCATATTCATCCACGACACAGAAGAGCAGATAAAAGCCAAACTCAAAAAGGCTTGGTGTCCAGAAAAACAGACGGAAATGAACCCGGTGCTGGAAATAGCGAAACACGTAATATTCCATGAAAACGAAACCTTCACAGTGGAACGCCCATCAAAGTTTGGAGGAACCATCACATTCGAAAGCTACACAGAACTGGAAAAAACCTACAGAAACGGTCAACTCCACCCACAAGACTTGAAAAACGCAGTTGCAAAAGAACTGGCAAAAATACTGGAGCCCATAAGAAAATTTTTTGAAAAAGACAAAGAAGCAAGAGAAAACCTAGAAACCGTCAAAAAAGCACAAGTGACAAGGTAAACCAAACTTGTCAACACACCTAAAAGAAAAAGAAGAACAAATCCATAAAGTTTTGGAACAACTGGCAGAAGAAAACATAAACGGAAAACCCATCCTCGTAGAAGGAAGAAAAGACATTAAAGCATTAAGAAACCTTGGAATAAAAGGGAAAATAATATCCATAAAAACCGGCGGCAAAAACCTTCAAGACATAATCTCGGAAATAGAAAAATCCAACTTAAAAGAAGTCATATTGATGTTAGATTTCGACAGAAGAGGCAGAGAGCTGACCAAAAAACTAAAACACCACATAGAAAAAACGGGAATAAACCCAAATCTACACTTTTGGCTTAGGCTTTCAGGCTTAGCGGGCAAAGAGATTAAGGATGTTGAAGGCTTAGCCACTTATATAGAAACATTAAAGAACAAGATTGGTAATTCATAAAGGTAATATATATCGAAAGTTAATTTAATCTAGTGTTTGAGAGGCACAATTCTCTCATCACACAATTAAAGCTAACATGAATAGATTGCACATAGGAGGTGACGCTTACGGGTTCATCACAAACCCTTACCGTAAAGTATGTAATCCGCGCAAAATTCGAAATAGAAGGAGTAGTTGAAAAACCAGACGTTATAGGAGCAGTTTTCGGACAAACAGAAGGACTTTTCGGACCAGAACTCGACCTAAGAGAACTCCAAAAATCAGGGCGCATAGGAAGAATAGAAATTGACCTCCATTCAAAAAACGACAGAACAACAGGCACAATAATTATCCCCACAAGCCTAGACCGCGTTTCAACAGCCCTCTTGGCGGCAAGCATCGAAAGCATAAACCGCGTTGGACCATGCGCTGCAAAGGTAACCCTTGAAAAAATAGAGGATGTACGGGAAGCCCGCCGAAAAGCCATCATCGACAGAGCAAAAGAAATCCTCCACCAGTGGACAATCGAGGCCATGCCATCCGTCGACGAGGTTTTCAAGGAAGTCGCTGAAACCCTAAAGGTGGCTAAAGTCGAAAAATACGGTCCAGAAGAGCTTTCAGCCGGTCCAGAAGTTGAAAGCGCAAGAGAAATAATAATTGTTGAAGGAAGAGCAGACGTAATCAACCTAATGCGCTGCGGAATCCACAACGTAATAGCCCTTGAAGGCGCAAAAGTTCCAGAAACCATAAAGAAACTTTGCAAGGAAAAGGAGGCGACAGCCTTCCTCGACGGAGACCGCGGTGGAGACCTAATCCTCAAGGAGCTTCTTCAAGTAACCAACGTAAAATACATTGCAAGAGCCCCACGGGGCAAAGAAGTTGAAGAGCTAAACTGCAAGGAAATCTTCGAGGCTTTAGAGGCAAAAGTTTCCCTTGAAGAAATTCTCAAACCGAAAAGGGAAAAACGAAAAATTGAGCTCCCAAAAGAAATAGTTCAGATAGCAAAAGAATTAGTGGGCACGCTGGAGGCTGTGCTTCTAAATGAAAAACTAGAGCCCATAGAAAGGCTTCCAGTAAGCCAGCTAGCAGAAAAACTCCAGCAAACAAGCGGCGTTGACACGGTTATTTTTGACGGCATAATAACCCAAAGAATAGTGGACATAGCCAGCGAAAAAAACATAAAAAACATCATAGCATCACGCATTTCAGAAGTCGTAAAACCACCCTTAAACGTGCAGTTGACAACCTTCCCAGAAATTATGGAAAGCTAGTTTAAAAGAAGTCTGTAAGCCTCCTAGTTTCCCTTTCTTTATCGCTAGCCTTAGCCGTTAAAAGCTGCTCCTCAGCAATGCCGAAACACTCGAGAATTCTAGCTGCTGCCGGCACAACTTGGTTAGTCACATAATATTCTATGTCCACTTCATCGTAAGTGGCAAACATGTAAGGCTTAACCCGCTCATAAAGGCGGCCTGTTCCAACAACCACAACATAGCCAACCTTGTCGCCCATAGCAAGCTTCCAGCCTTTCTCCATCAACATTTTAGCAGCCTCCACATGGGAGGCTTTGACAGCGTACTCTTCAATAGGCTTGGTCAATGTCTTCCAGATTATAAGGTCGCGGTAAGGAACTCGCCTCTGCCTCAACTCGTAAATGAACTGTTGAGTAAAGCTTGCAGCCTTCTGTGGCGACTGTTCCTTTAACACTATTTCCAAAACCCTTTCTTGAACTTTCTTGGCTACGACAGCCCAATCGCCTCGTATAACTTCCAACCCAACAACATCGAGCCGCCCGTCTGGAAGAAGCCCAGCATAACGTTTTTTTGCTTCTGTGAAAAATATGCGCGTGTAAACCTTGTCGGGCTTGATTTCTAAACCAAGCTTTTCATAAATTTTACTTGTTAGCCTTTCCACCTTATTCGGTTCATACTTTATGAAAATGCTATCTGTATCGCCATAAACAACCGTCAACCCTTCTTCTTCAGCCATTTTTATGGCAGTGAGAATTGTGTGTCTCCCCCAAGCAGTAGCAGCTTCAGCGACAGGCTTAATGTACCATCTTGCTCCAACCCAACCGGCATATCCGTAAGAAGCGTTTGTTATAACTTTAACAGCCTTCTGTCTGGCATCTAAAACGCGGTATTCGACACCGTCCGGAGCGCACCTTTTCATTTTGGCACGAATTTCATTCCTTATGTTGATAAGATGGGACAACACCTCCTTGTAGAATCCTGAAGGCTCCTTTCTAAATCTATGTTTAACTTCTGGCGCCTCATAAACCCCACATGATGGAATGGGCTCTTTCGGAGCCACATAGGTATCTGGGGAAAGATTGTAACTTATCATGAGGTTTGGATACATGGAGGCAAAGTCTAAAACAGCAATGTTCTCGTGCAGCCCCGGCTTTGGACTTAGCACTATGGCTCCGACATAAGGCCTATAAGGCTGTTCAACCCGTTTCGGAACAAGCTCTCCAATTTTGTGAGCGTGTTTTATTAAGAACCATTCCACTCTGAAGCCGACGGCTGCCGTTCCAACATGGTCTATTGGTAAACCCACAAGGCTTGAAAGTTGCATGGCAAAGTCTAAAATGGCGTCAGCTATGCCCATAATGCAGCGAGTGTTTTCCATCGAAAACTTCTTCAAGATTTCTCGTTTCGCCTTGTCATCCCAATAATCCGCAAACTCAACATCCTCAATTAAAACACGCTTTTCAATTTTCATCACACCCAAATAGTCCGCCAAATTCTCCAAAGTCTTAACCTTAACATCTGGAAACTCGTCGGCAAAATCAAAAATGTCCACATTCGCCCTTCCAGTTATCGAAACATGCCCATAAACACTGGTGTGAGGCTCAGTTCCAGCTCTGTCAATAGACAAGCGTATTCCAAGCCTCTTACATCTTTCGTTAAGATAAGCCCAATCCTGCCTATTAACTCCAAAACCAACAATAATGTCAGGGTCAAAACTCAGCACATAATCTATGAAAGCCTCGAGAACAGGCTTATCATCCCTATTCTCACCAGCAACAAACTGCCTCTCCTCCCCGCTGTTAGTTGCCGCTGAAATTATGACAACTGGGTTGCGGTCTGGTTTCGGCGAGCCTTCTCTACTGTAACATATCGCTGAGAAACCGAGAATCTTCAAATTTGGAACATCCGTTCTCTCCAAAAATTTCGGAGAGGATTTAGCCACATAAACACGGTCAACTCGCACGCCCAAGTCCTTTGCTTCCTCAGCAACTTCAACTTCATGCCAACCACATGGAACAATGTCATTGTCAATTAAATACCGCATCGAATAGCGAACATCATCTTCAAGGCACTCCTCCACCCCTTCGATTTTCCGAAAAACTCTCGCGCATTTCGCAATAACATCCGGATCTCTACAATAAACTTTCAAAGCCTTAACAGGCTTACCGAAAAACTTCTTCTCAACAACCTCAACCTTAACAAGGAAGGAGCACTCTGCCTTTTTAGATTCAACCTCCTTAAGAACCTTGTTAACGTCAAAGCCTTCTTTAACAACAGCGTAAAAATAGGCGAGAAAGCTTCTATCAACAACTAAAACCCTATTTCCAGAATCATCTAAACCCCAAAGCCAAATCTCCGGCTCATGATTTTTAACCTCATAATTCACATCCAACAGCCAAAACCTAACTTTCATACACGCCTCCCTTACAAAGGTTAGAGATTAACACGCCTTTAAACTTTTAAACACACATAAAAACGCGATATTAGCGGGTCCGCCGGGATTTGAACCCGGGATCTCCGGCTTAGAAGGCCGACGCGCTGTTTGGAGCGAGCATTACGCCTTCTTGTCCAAGCTGCGCCACGGACCCTCTGCTGGATTTCATAGTGAAAATGCTGAATATAGCTTTACCTATAAGCTTTTGATGCGTATGGAAAAATGTTCCTTAAAACTTTTAAGAGCGTTGTAACACAATATATAACTGTAGGGGGAGGCAGGCTTGTCTGAAATTAGGATAGGCGAAGTTCCTATCCCCCTTGTAAACTACGTCTTCCTTATAAAATATCGTAGGTCACCCTATTATGATATTGTTCAGCATCTTTTAAGGGAAATGGAAATGCATTATGAAAGAGTCGGCGAAGGCTCTGAGGTTATTTACACAATTAATCCTAGGATTTTGCAGGAGGACATTGAGGAAAGAATTAGGAACGAAAAAGTGACAACCGTAAATATTTGCCGCACAATTTTGGCTCTTCTTTATGGTTGTAAACTTCGTGAAGGCGAAGACTTTTACATTACAACGACAAGTGGTGGAAGGAGAAATTACCATATTAAGGTTAATTCCAGAACATTGGGCTTAATGAAAAGCTTCCTTTGATGCAGGGCTATTCCATGTATATTGCTGGCCGTAATGGCTTTGCTAAATGGGCTCTGTTTTTCGGGTCGTGTCGCTCTTTGTTCTCTTCTCCGTAAATTATGATTTCGGCGTTTATTTCATCTTTTAGGAACCTCTCTGCCTCCTTTAAAACTTGAGTTTCGTTTATAGGTCCAACAGCGATTAGCTTCTGCTTTCTTTCTTGAGGCATCTGATTAATTTCGTCTATAATTTTACTTGTAAATGCTGCTACTTCTTTAGCCATAGCCTTTAAGTCAGAATCCTTCAGCAACTCCTTAATTAGGCTGCTTTGCTCAACTTTCTCCTTTAAGGATTTTTCAAGGGCGTTTATGTAGACTTTCCATTTCCAAGGGGCTGCAGTGTAATAGAAGACTTTTTTGTGCGTCATTTTTGTTGCCTTTATTATGTTGCGGGTGTCATCAAGCAAGTTCATTATTAAGCTTTCACTTTCCTCGGCTTTTATGTCCACCTTTTTTCCATCTGGTTTGGGCCATGGATGTAGAGATGCGAAATCTTTTCCATCCATTGTTTCCCAGAGTTCTTCGCATGTGTGGGGTGCAAAGGGTGTCAACATCAATATTTGTGCTTTTAATGTCTCCTTTAATATGTGTGATGTTTTGGCGTTTTTAGCTGCTTTACGTTTTTGGTACCATTGTAGGTCTTGGTCTAGTTCAAATAGTATTGTCTGTATGGCTTTACGTACCTCCAGCTTTTCCATAGCTTCTGTCGCTTTTTTAATGTGTTCTTGAAGTCTGCTCAGCATCCACCTATCAATTGTTGTTAAGAACTCTTCTTTAGGCATTTTTCCCGCATCTTTTTGAAATGTTTGAGTGACAAGTCTGTATAGCCGTTCCAGCTTGTCGCGCATAGCTTTTGCAACTGAGGGACTGAAGTCTGCGTCTTGCAATAGTTCAGCTGTTGCAAGCACACTTAATCTTATAGGGTCTGCGCCAAAGGTGGCGAGACCTTCTCTTAATGGTATTATGTTGCCGAAGGATTTGCTCATTTTTGCACCTTCCATAGTAACGTGCCCGTTTGTGACTATTTGTCGGGGCCAGAGGTTTTCGGGGAATATGGCCGTGTGGTTAAATATCATAAATGTTAAGTGGTTTGGTATCAGCTCGTGGGCGGAGTGTCGGCTATCCAGCGGATAGAAGTATAAGAACTCCTTCCGCATTTCCTTGAGGACTGCAATGTCTATTTTCGTTTTTTCCGCTATTTCTTCGGCTTTTCCGATTCCTAGGAAGATGTAATCAAAAACTTCGTTTGTCAGCTGGTTCGGTTGGATTTTTTGTTCTTTTATGTGTCTGACTATGGTGTAATAGGCCATGTATATTGTGGAGTCTGACAGGGATTCAATAATCCACTCGGGGTCCCATGGCAACTTTGTTCCTAAGCCTGATTTTCGCGCGCACGCTTTTTCATGAAGCCAGTCTATCACATACTCATATTCTGCACGAAGTTCTTCTGGAAAGATTCTCATTTTTTCTAGACATTTATGGGCTAGGGTTTTCCACACAGGGTTCTCATAGTCTATGAACCATTGGTCTTCAAAGATTTTCACTATGCACTCTGTTCCGCAGCGGCACTTCACCGGTCTGTTTAAAAGTTCATACATTGTTGTGGCTTTGTCTTCAGCTATTAAGTCTTGTTTCACTTTTTCTTTAGCTTCAGCCACCGATAACCCAGCATATTTTCCCGTGTTGCTTTTCATTTTGCCACTGTGGAACTCATGCCTGTAAACTTCTTTTGTGGCATCTTCAAGTTTTGGATCTGTCTGTTCCTTTATACCCATTCGCTTGACAACGTCTGCCGCTGGAATTTCAGAGTATCCTGGAACATCGATTATTGAAATAGCCCTTATGGATTTTATAATGTCCGCTGTCAGTCCGTATCCTGTAAGCTTTGAGGTTTCGCCTTTAATGTTTTCTAGAGCAACATAGTCGTAGGGAGCGTGTCCAGGCACCGACATTACCGCGCCTGTTGCGTTTTTGGGGTCTACGAATTCTGCTGGCAGAATGTAGATTTCCTCGTTTGTAGCCGGGTTTTCGGCTTTTTTTCCTATGAGCTCTTTTCCTTCGAAGATTTCGAGAACCGTCACTTTTCGGTTTTGGTATTTTAGCTTTTCAGCGGATTCTTGGCTTATTATCCATTTTTCACGGTCAACGACAGCCTTAACGTACTTTGCCTTTGGGTTAAGCCAAATGTTTGTTACTCCGAAAACTGTTTCTGGACGCAGCGTAGCCGTTGGAAGAATCCACTCTTCATGTCTGAACTTTATCAGTGTGAACTCGCCTATTTCCGGTTCCACATCGCCCTGCGTATCATGCTGCCCAACCGGGTTGCCACACCTTGGACACCAGCCAACTGGGTGGCTTCCACGGGTTATAAATCCCCTTTCGCGGAGTTTGTAGAATTGCCATTCAATGAAGCGGTTGTATTGAGGATCTACTGTTGTGAATTCGCGTCTCCAGTCTATGGAATAGCCTATTCTCTTCATTCCCTCTTTTATCTCTTCGTGGAAGTAACGCGCCATTTTAAGCGGATCCATTAAATCTTTCAGCTTTTCCTTTGGAACCCTGTAGACGTTTATGAAACCGTCTATTAGGTCTTGGTCGTTTTCCGCCAGACGTTTCGCCATGGCTAAGACTGGGGTTCCAGTGTAGTGGAAAGCCATGGGTAGAAGCACGTTATAGCCCTTCATTCGCATGTATCTTGCATAAACGTCTGCCAGCGTGTAGGTTCTAGCATGGCCTATGTGCTGTGGAGAATTTGGGTATGGATACGCCACTGTGATGAAGAATTTTGGCTTTGAGGGGTCCGGGTTTGCCTCAAAAATTCTTACGTTCTCCCAGCGTTTTTGCCATTTTTCCTCGATTTTTCTTAAAAATTCCATAAAGTTTTCTGAACTGTTCCGAGGGGTATTAAAGGTTTTGTTTTCGCGCAGAGAGAACGTAGTCCCTCACATTTAACACCGCACAACAATAATGCAGAACTCAAATTAAACCTTTGCTATTTTGAGAGAATCATCATTAATGTTTAGCGTTATCACTTTTCAGATTTAATAACGGTTATGAATATTTTTCGAAGTTAAATTAGATTGGATTGAATTTTTTCATCAATATTTCTCGCATTCTTTCTATTGCTGCTCTTTCTTCCCACGCCGCTTTCTTTCTTTCCAACTCTTTGGCGGCTTCCACACTACGGTTATACTCATCGATAGCTTTATTTGTCTGGTCTATAACCCGTTCTATCCAGTCCAGTTTTTCTTCAAAATCCTCTTCTGTTGTTATAAGCCTTATTTTATCTCCTATGATGAAAAGTTTTCTATCCCATAAATGTCGGCTAGCTTTCCATTCCCGTTCGAAAAGGTCTTGCCATATGTGGTCTGGCATGGTTTCTAATGGAAGGTCTACTATATAGGCGTCGTGAAAGTATCTGTCTTTTTCTATTGATATTTTGCTTGCGTCGAAGGGTTTCAAAAGTTTTACTTTTTTGGCTTTCTCGCTCATAAATGCGCCCATTAATAATATAGTGGGTTTTGTGTTTTTAATTGTTGTTTCAGAATTCGGCTTTGGGTTTAGATTTTTCTGATGTTATATTTGCAGTTTTTGTTTTATGTTTTTGCGTTTTTCCTCTGCTAGGGGTCCGAATTTTTTAATTCTGTCTGTAAACATTGTGAAGAGCTCTGCTGCTTTCTTGTAAACTGGTAGTGGCACGTAACTGTATCGCAGTCGCATGGTTTCTATTCCGAAGGCTGCAAGCTCTTTCCCCATTTCAATCATCCGTTTTTTGGTGAATTTTTCGTCTATTTCCTCGCTTCCTTCGATGACTAGCACGCCGTCAACTCCATAGGCGAAGGCTGTTAGGATATGTTTTTTTCCAAGGATGGCTGTTGATGGAACAGTGACTATGCGGATGTTTTCCGGATAATTTGCACGGTCCAGTCCCAGAAAGTCCATGCCCGTATATCCAACATTCTTATCAACAAAGGCTATTATTCGAACTTCTTCCGGTGTTTTATCTGCCAGCACTCCTCTTATGGTGGCGGTTATCTGCCTTGATGTAGCATTCCTAAAGTCTATGGCTTCTTGTGGGCAGACTGGGATGCATGCACCGCAGCCTATGCATTGGAAGGGGTCGATTTGGGCTTTTCCTTCTTGCATTGTTATAGCATTTACCGGACATGTTTTTACACATTCGCCGCAGCCGTTGCAAAGGTCTGTGATGACGAAGGCTTTTTCTGGGCTTGTGGTTACGTATTCGCTTTTTAGGAACAGTGCTGCTCGTGCCGCTGCGCCTAAAGCGTCTGAAACTGTGTCCCGCACGTCTTTTGGGCTTAGGGCACATCCACAAGCGAAAATTCCTGTGACCAGCGAGTCCACTGGGTCAAGTTTTGGGTGCTTCTCTGTTACGAAACCGTCTTCTCCTATTGCCACTTTCATTTTTCCTGCAAGTTCGCCTAATCCGTCTGGTGGAACCATTGGCGTTGCTAAAGCCACCATGTCAAACTCGTCTTCCCTTGTCTCGCCAGTCAACGTGTCCTCAACTTGAACAACAAGTTTTCCGTTATTGTTTTTCCAGACTTCAGCCACTTTTCCGCGAATAAATACTACTCCGGCTTCTTGGTCTCGCCAGTACAAGTCTTCATAGCCTTTTCCTGTAGCTCTAATGTCCGTATAATAGATGGTTACATCTATTCCAAGCATTTTTTTGAGCACAAAAGCTTGTTTAAGCGCGTACATGCAGCATATTCGGCTGCAGTAGGGAATGTAATTTTTGTCTCTTGAGCCTGCGCAGAGGAGGATGGCGATTTTGCGCACGTCGCTTCCCTCAGCCCTTTTGACGTAGCCTCCAGTTGGTCCAGTGGCTGATGTAAGCCTCTCCAAGTCCATCATTGTTATGACGTCTTTGTATATGCCATATCCATAGTTTTCGAGTTTTCGCGCGTCGTAAAGCCTATAGCCAGTAGCCAAGATTATGGCGCCGACGTTTAATTCAACCATTTTGCCAGTATCGTTTAGGTTTATGGCTTTTGCTGGGCAGAACTGCTCGCATTTTCCACATTTTGTGCATGCGTTAAAGTCTATGGCGTAAGCTGAGGGAACTGCTTGGGGAAACTCTATGTAGGCGGCTTTCCGCTGGGATAAGCCTTCGTTAAACTCGTCTGGAACTGTTACGGGGCAGACTTTGGCACAGACGCCGCAGCTTCTGCACTTTTCAATGTCAACACCTCTGGGCTTCATGAAAACGCGAACCATGTAGTTGCCTGGACGCCCACTTACGTCTTGCACTTCCGCATAGGTTAACAGGTTCACATTTGGGTTTCTGCCAACTTCAGCCATGCGAGGCGTTAAAATACATTGGGCGCAGTCCAATGTGGGGAAAACCTTTGTGAGTTTCGCCATGTTTCCGCCTATGCTGGGTTTCCGCTCAACAAGGTGGACTTTAAACCCTAAATATCCAAGTTCAAGGGCGGCTGTTATGCCGGCTATGCCGCCGCCTATTATTAGGATTTCCCGTGAGCTTTTTTCGCTTATTGTTTCCAGCGGTTCAAGTTCTAGACTGCGTTCATAACCTCCCCTAATTAGACTTATTGCTTTTCGTGTTGCTTCGGGGTTCGGTTTGGGTCCGTGAACCCATGAATCTTGTTCTCGAATGTTCACGAATTCAAGCATGTAGGGGTTTAATCCAGCCCGCTCCAAAACGCTTTGGAAAGTGGGAAGATGCATTCGTGGCGTGCAGGAAGCTACGACGACTCTGTCTAATTTTTCCTTTTTTACTGCTTCGGCAATCATTTCTTGGGCTGGTTTTGAGCATAGATATTTGTGGTATTTGGCTACTGCCACGCCTTCCCAGTTTTTAACAGCTTCGACAACAGCATCGACATCGACAACGTCGCCGATGTTTCCACCACATTCGCAGACGAAAATGCCTACACGGGGGGTTTTAGCCTCTTTCTTCTCCTCTGACATGAGTGGATGTCTCCAATTGCATGGTTGTTTAGACCCATAAAGGGGAAAATGCTTTTAAAATCTTGCTCCTCACTTTCAACAAAAGTGACATAGAAAATGAACCTGCAAGAACTTGTCGAGAGGCATAAGCTTTTAGAGTGTATCCAGTGTGGCATGTGCACTGGAAGCTGCCCAGTTGCCAAGAAAGCCAATCTTAACATTAGAAGATATATGCGGGAAGTTTCCGCTCTGGGTAGGCTAACCATACATCCGCCTAACGAGTTGTGGAGCTGCACCACATGCTCTACATGTGGGATCCGCTGCCCAAAAGACTTGAACCCCTACGAGTTTCTAATAGACATCAGAAGCATGGCTGTTGAAGAGGGACAGATAGCTCCCACCCTTAGAGATGCACTTGAAAGCATATTCAAGAATGGGAACCCTTGGGGTAGAATTCGTGGAAAACGCACAGAATGGAGCCAAGACTTGAAAGTTAAACATGTTTCCCAAGGCGCTGAAGTCCTCTACTATGTGGGATGCACGTCAGCCTACGACCCGAGAATCCAAAATGTGGCAAAAAGCCTTGCAGTTTGCTTCGAAAAGGCTCAGCTGAACTTCGGCGTTTTAGGTGAAGAGGAAAATTGTTGTGGAAGCGAGGTTTACGGCATGGGCGAAAAAGGACTCTTCGATTTTCTCGTAGAAGAAAACATGAAGATATTCAACAAGTATGGCGTGAAACAAGTTGTAACCAACTGTCCCCACGGCTTCAACGTTTTCAAAAACCGATATAACCAAACAAGCTTTGAAGCGCAGCATCATTCGCAACTTCTTGCAAAACTAATTGATGAGAATAAGCTTAACCCTTCGAAGGAGCTGAATAAAAAGGTGATTTACCACGATCCATGTTATCTTGGCAAACAGAACAACATTTACGATGAGCCTCGAAAGGTTATAGAAAGCATTAAAGGCATCACGCTTTTGGAGTTTGACCGTTCAAGAAGCAGAAGCCTATGCTGCGAAGGCGGAGGCGGAAGAATGTGGGTTGACATTCCAGGTCCACGTTTGGCGGAAATCCGCGTTAAAGAAGCCGTTGATGTTGGAGCAGAAATCCTAGCTGTGGCTTGTCCCTTCTGCATGCTAACCATGGAAGACGCTGTAAAAACCACTGGAAACGAGGGTAAAATCCAAATCATGGACATTGCGGAGCTGCTGGCACTAGCCTTATAATGATATATGCCTAGAATATTTTGAGGCTTCCAACATGGAAGAGGATGATGAAGAGATTTATCATTGTTTAAGCTGTGGAAGGAAAATCACAAAGGAAGAATATGAAACCTTTGACGGCCTTTGCCAAGAATGTTACGAAATAGAGATAGACGAACTAGACTATGAGGACGACTAAAGGGAGATGCCTATGGAAATATGGGACCTAATAATTGTTGGCGCTGGGCCTGCCGGTTTGACTGCTGGAATTTATGCTGCCAGAAGCGGACTAAAGGCGCTAATCATAGAGGAGAAAATTGCCGGCGGGACTCTAGGAGACGCGCCAGTGATTGAGAATTACCCAGGTTTCGAGAGAGTAAGCGGAGCTGAACTTGCACAGAAAATTGTGGCTCAGTGTAGAAAACTTGGCATTGCAATTCACGAGTTTGAAAAGGTTATTGGCTTGGATTTAAAGGGTGAAGAGAAAGTTGTGAAAACTGATAAAGGCGTCTATAAGGCTGGGGCTGTTATAATTGCTTCTGGCTCAAGCTACAGTGAGTTGGGAGTTCCTGGCGAGAAGGAGTTTAAGGGAAGGGGGGTGAGCTACTGTGGAATATGTGATGGTCCCCTTTTCAAGGGTAAACGTGTCCTCGTGGTTGGCGGTGGAAACTCTGCTGTGGTGACAGCCCTTTATTTGGCGGAGCTTGCCTCAGAAGTTAAAGTCGCCCATAGAAGAGATGCCTTCCGCGCTGAAGAAGCCCGCGTTAAGGCTTTGCTGGAGAAAGGCAACGTTGAAGTTTTTTGGAACACTGAATTG
Source organism: uncultured Candidatus Bathyarchaeia archaeon (assembly GCA_964501295.1). GTDB lineage: Archaea > Thermoproteota > Bathyarchaeia > Bathyarchaeales > Bathycorpusculaceae > JABFQN01. The sequence goes on from CAZCSF010000005.1 coordinate 58,461, forward strand.
AGGGAGATTAAAGGCGGAAAACTTGTGGAAAAGGCAATTTTATTCAACAACAAAACTGGAGAAGTCAGAGAGTTGCCGATTGATGGAGTCTTTGTCCAAGTTGGTGAAATCCCCAACAGTCACCTTGCCAAAGAGGCTGGCGTGGAAGTGGATGAGCACGGCTATGTTATTGTTGATGTTCGACAGAGAACCAACATTTCTGGAGTTTATGCCGCTGGCGATGTTACAAATCATCCAGTTAAACAGGTTGGGACGGCTGTTGGACAGGGGATAACTGCTGCTCTGGAAGCTTATGGGTATATTCGGAGACCCTATTATTATAGGCAGTGAACAGCCACTTTGTTCCAAAAATATTATATTATTCGTGGCGTTATCTTTCAAAACTTCTGGCGCTTGCATGCGTTTAGTCGGATTGGAGAAATGCTAGATGAGCGGGGAGCAAACTCCTGTAGTAAGTATAAACCAAGATTACTGTAGCCGCTGTTCCATATGCTATTCGGTATGCCCCTACGAGGCTATAAAACGGGATGCTGAGACTGGCAAGGTGGAGATAGATATCCAAAAATGCCAAGTCTGCGGGATATGCTATAGTGCTTGTCCAGTTTTTGCGATTGAAATAGCCTACTATGACTATGACAGCCTTGTAAAATATGTTGAAGATTTGCATAAAAAGACTGGAATTGAAACTTTGGTTTTGATGTGCCGTGGAAACTCTCCGTCCACGCGTGAGGTTGAAGAGATTTTAATTGAACAGGGCTTAAGCGTAAAGGATTATATTCCATTGCGTTTGCCATGTTCTGGAAGGGTTCCAACAGAGTTTATTTTCAAGGTTTTAGGATTTGGCGTAAAGAACATTGTTTCAGTTCAGTGTGAAGATTCCTTTTGCCGCTTTAAAGAGGGCACAAAAATCAACACTAGGCGGCTTTTTCTCGGTAGAAGGGTTCTCGAAGAGTTGGGCTTCAGCAAAGAAGCTGTTAGAGTTATCAAATACTCTCGGAAAGTTGTTTACGACACTGCTAAATGCGTAGGCTGCGACAAATGCGTCTTCATATGCCCATACGCAGCCATAGAAGCAGAACCTTTTGCAACGCCGAAAATTCTCTATGACTATTGCATGGGATGCGGCGCCTGTGCCTTAGTTTGTCCGCATTATGCCATTCAGATTAAGGGTTTCGAGTTTGAAAGTGTTTTGAAACGTTACTGTGATTTCGCTGTTAGGCTGAAAGCCGAAGGCAAATCGCCGGTAATCCTTGTTTTCTGTTGTCAGTGGTCAGAGTTTTCAGCCCTCGACAATCCTGAAGGCATATTCTTTAAGAGGAATGCTGTGACGCTTGAGGTTCCATGTTTTAAGGCGCTTGACCCAGTTCACGTTGTCAACGCTTTACAAAACGGCTTTGACGGAGTTATGGTTGTTGTCTGTTCAGCTGAAGACTGTAAACTTCAGGAGGGACGCGACACGGCTGAAAGAAATATGGCTGTGCTAAAGGATGTTTTGAAGAAAATGAATATGCTTGAACGCTTTGAACTTTTTGAGGCTTCTCCAAGACAGACGGGTGATTTTGAAGAAAAACTTGACAAGTTTGTGAAGAAGGTTGCGGCGCTGCCGCCAACAAGAAAATCTGCAGGGAGGGATTAGCAAAATGTATAAAATTGTAAGAGCTGTGGAGTTGGCGCCGAAAATTAAGCTCTTCGAGGTTTATGCCCCGCAAATCGCTGAAAAGGCTCGTCCAGGACAGTTTATCATAGTGATTATCGATGAGAAAGGCGAGAGGGTGCCCCTGACCATAGCTGGATATGACGCTGGGAAGGGGACAATAACGTTTGTTTTTAACGAGGTGGGCAAAACAACAAAGCAGCTCGGTCTGTTAAAGGAAGGGGATTCCATAGCGAACATTACTGGGCCCCTTGGAAATCCTTCTGAAATTAGGAATTTTGGCAAGGTTCTCTGCGTGGCTGGAGGCGTTATGATTGCGCCGATGCTTCTGCAGGTTAAAGCCTTACGGGAAGCTGGAAACACTGTTGTCACTGTTATGGGCGCTCGAATAAAAGAGCTGTTATTCTTTAAGGAGGAGATGAAATCCCTAAGTCATAGGCTTTATGTGGCGACGGATGATGGTTCTGAAGGTTATAAGGGAATGGATTTCTTGAAGGATGTCTTGGCTAAGGAGAGGTTTGACCGTTGCGTAGCCATGGGGCCTGTTCCTATGCTTAAGGCTGTCTGCGACTTGACGAAGCCGTATAAAATTCCGACAATTGTTACGCTTATGCCTATTATGGTGGACGGTATGGGGATGTGTGGTGTTTGCCGTGTAAACGTCGGCGGACAAATGAAGTTCGGATGCGTTGACGGTCCCGAGTTTGACGGGCATCTTGTGGATTTTGACGGTTTGATTAATCGGCAACGCATGTTTCTCCCGGAGGAGCGTTTAAGCGCTTTGCTGTGGGAGCTTGGAGGTTGTGGCTGTGGCGGAAAGTAAACCAAAAGTTAAGAAAAAGGCTGTTCCAATTCCGAAGCAGCCGCCGGAAGTGCGAAAACACAATTTTAACGAGGTTGCTTTGGGTTATACGGAGGAGCAAGCTCTAGAAGAGGCAAACCGTTGCCTTCAATGCCCAAAACCCCAATGCATCCAAGGATGCCCTGTGGAAATCGACATCCCAGCCTTCATCAAACTGCTTAGAGAAGGAAAATACGAGGAAGGCATAAGGAAAATTAAAGAGAAGAACAGTCTTCCCGCCATTTGTGGGCGGGTCTGTCCCCAAGAGGAACAATGCCAAAAAATGTGTGTGCTTGGTAAAGTAGGTGAACCCGTTAGCATTGGAAGGCTTGAAAGGTTTTTGGCGGACTGGGAAAGGGCTAGAGGCTTCACAGTGCCGGATAAGGCTCCGCCGACTGGAAAGCATGTAGCTATTATAGGCGCTGGGCCAGCTGGTTTGACGGCGGCGGCTGACCTTGCCAAGCTTGGGCATGAAGTGGTTATTTTTGAGGCTTTGCATCTTCCAGGCGGCGTGCTCGTTTATGGGATTCCAGAGTTTCGTTTGCCGAAAAGCATAGTGCAGGCGGAAGTGGATTACATTAAAAAGTTGGGTGTGGAGCTTAAGCTTGGCTATTTGATTGGCAGAACTTACACTATTCCAGAACTGTTAAAGGAGAGGGGTTTCGACGCAGTCTTCATTGGAACTGGTGCTGGCTTGCCCCAGTTTTTGGGTGTTCCAGGCGAAAACTTGGGCGGGATATATTCGGCTAACGAGTTTCTGATTAGGGTTAACTTGATGAAGGCTTATGCTTTTCCAGAGTATGACACGCCAATAAGGATTGGGAAACATGTGGTGGTTATTGGCGGCGGGAACGTAGCCATGGACTCTGCGCGTTCTGCGCTTCGCCTCGGCGCCGAACAAGTGTGCATAGTTTATCGTCGTTCAAGGGAAGAGATGCCGGCCCGCAAAGAGGAGATTGAAAACGCTGAGGAAGAGGGGATAATCTGCAAGTTTCTTGCGGCGCCGACACGTTTTATCGGCGACGAAAAGGGCTGGGTTAAACAGATGGAATGCATACAGATGGAGCTTGGTCCTCCAGACGAGTCTGGGAGGCGCAGACCAGTCCCAATTAAAGGCTCAGAATTCCTAATGGACATAGACACCGCCATTATTGCTATTGGGCGGACTCCAAACCCGATTATTCAACGCACAACAGAAGGCTTAGAAGTTACAAAGTGGGGCACCATTGTGGCTGATGAAAACGGCAAAACAAGCCTTGAAGGCGTTTACGCAGGAGGCGACATAGTCACTGGCGAAGCAACCGTCATAAGCGCCATGGGTGCCGGAAAAAGGGCTGCAAGAGCCATCCACGAATACTTGATGAATAAGAAATAGGTCAAATTTAGGCGTCTGCCAAAACCTAAATTGGATATCCCCCTTCTACATTTTTTGGTTGTGAAAAAAGCCAATAGCTCTCCTCCCTCTATAGATTTTCTGCGAAAATGGTTTTGAAAAACAACCCATAGTGACTACCCTCTCCCCTCTAGTTTTCTAGCATTAATTTTTAAAGCGACGATCTTGCTAAACTGTAGCGTCGTTGCATAAACTTTTAATCTTCGCCGTCGAATTTTCAAGGGTGCTGGTGCTTGAGCATGGTTACGTTGCATCTTGACAAGATTTTTAACCCTAAAAGCGTGGCTGTTGTTGGCGCAAGCGATGAAGAGGGTTCTGTGGGCTATGCTTTGATGAAGAATTTTCTTGAATCCGGGTTCGAAGGGGAAGTTTACCCCGTAAACATTCGCAAAAAGGAGATTTTAGGCGTTAAAGCCTACCAAACCGTTGAGCAGCTTCCCAAAACCGTTGATTTGGCGGTTATTGCCACTCCTGCAAAAACTGTTCCAGATGTTGTGGAACAGTGCGGCAGAGCCGGAATAAAAGGTTTAATCATCATAAGTGCTGGGTTTAAGGAGACTGGTCCAGAAGGTAAAGCCTTAGAAGACAAGATTCTCGAGATTAAAAGGAAATACGATTTGCGTATTATTGGGCCCAACTGTTTGGGAATCATTCGCCCAAGCATACGCCTAAACGCCACATTCATTAATAAGATGCCCCGACCCGGCAACATAGCCTTCATAAGCCAGAGCGGAGCACTGGGCACGGCGATTCTGGACTGGGCGGTTCACGAGAATGTGGGTTTCAGCCACTTCGTTTCAGTTGGTTCAATGATAGATGTGGATTTTGGCGATTTAATAGACTATTTTGGAACAGACCCGAAAACCCGCAGCATCCTCATGTATGTAGAAGGCATAACCAACGCCCGCAAGTTCATGAGCGCCGCCAGACACTTCGCCAGAACAAAGCCAATAATTGTTGTTAAGGCTGGAAAGTTCAGCGAAAGCGCCAAAGCAGCAGCCTCCCACACCGGTTCGCTTACTGGCGAAGACAATGTTTACGATGCAGCATTCAAACGTGCCGGAGTAGTGCGCGTCGAAGAAATAGCAGACCTATTCAACTGTGCTGAAGTTTTAGGTTTGCAACCACTGCCCCGCGGACCAAACCTAGCGATAATCACAAACGCTGGAGGTCCAGGTGTTATGGCTACAGACGCCTTGATAGGCATGGGCGGCAAACTTGCCAAGTTAAGCCAGCAAACAATGGATTACCTTAACAGCATTCTCCCGCCCTACTGGAGCCACGGCAACCCCATTGACATTTTAGGAGACGCCAAAGCCGACCGTTACAAGGCTGTTTTGGAGGCATGCCTCAACGATGAAAATGTTGACGGAATCCTATTAATTTACACGGCTCAAGCGGTGGCGGAACCCGTTGAAATAGCTAAAAGCATTGTAGAACTTGTAAAAAGTAAAGGACAGCAGGGCAAAACCATCCTAACCTCTTTTATGGGCAGAAAAGCTGTTGAAGAAGCCAACTTTATATTCAACGCAAACGAAATTCCAACCTTTTCCACTCCTGAACAAGCAGTTAAAACCTACCTTTACATGTACCAGTATAAGCGCAACCTCGAACTGCTTTATGAAACGCCTGAAGAGTTGCCTGTGGATGTTTCTCCGCCTAAGCTTCCAATAATGGCTATTATGCGGAATGCTGCCCTTGAAAACCGTGAAGTATTGACAGAGTTTGAAGCCAAAAAAGTTTTGGAGTTTTACAACTTTCCAGTTGTTAAAACGTTTATCGCCAAAGATGAGGATGAGGCTGTTGCTATAGCTTCGCGGATAGGCTATCCAGTTGTCTTGAAGATTCTCTCTCCCCAAATAATTCACAAAACAGATGCGGGCGGCGTAATCCTCGACATTAAAAACGATGATGAGGTCAGGGCAGCTTTCAGAACCATAATGGAAAACGCTAAAAAGTATAATCCAAACGCGGAAATCATCGGCGTGACAGTTCAGCCTATGGTTAAGAAACGCGGATGTGAAGTCATTCTCGGAGCAAAAAAGGATGTTGTTTTCGGTCCAATAGTCATGTTTGGAATGGGCGGGATTGGAGTTGAACTTTTTAGGGACTTTTCCATCGGTTTGCCTCCACTGAACCAGACTTTGGCTAGAAGGATGATGGAGGAGACAAAGGTCTATCAGCTTTTGAAGGGTTACCGCGGGATGCCTCCATCCAACATTAAACGCCTCGAAGAGGTGATGGTTCTTTTTTCGCATTTGCTCATAGACTTCCCGCAGATAAAGGAAATTGACATAAATCCGCTGCTGGTGGATGAGAAAGAAGCCTTAGCCATAGACGCCCGCATAATAATCGACGAGAAGCTTGTCTTTCAGAAAATTGAACCCCACCAGCACTTGGTGATAAGCCCCTACCCCAAAAAATATGAAACCTTATGGAAGCTCCGCGACGGCAGAACAGTGCTTTTAAGACCTATAAAACCAGAAGACGAACCCTTATGGCTTGAAATGTTTAAAAACTGCTCGGAAGAGTCCATCCGCTATAAACTGTTCCAAACGCTTAAGCACATGCCCCATGAGGTTAGAGTTCGATACTGCAATATTGACTATGACCGAGAAATAGCCATAGTCGCCGAACTAACAGAAAACGGCAAAAGAAAAATAATTGGAGCCGCCAGAGTAAGCATAGAACTTGACGGAAAAACAGGCGAAATAGCTTTTCTTGTGGCAGACCCATGGCAAGGACTAGGCTTAGGAACAAAGCTTGTGGACTATGTTATAGAAATATGCAAGGAACGCGAATTAGAAAGCGTTTATGGAGTAATGCTTCCTGAAAACCGAAAGGCAATAGAGCTCATGAAAAATCTTGGCTTTCAGCTTAAGTACATGGAGGACGGCACAATTAGAGGAACCCTAAACCTAAAGGAAGAGAAGCAACCGCCTCAAGCTGCAGAGAAAGCGGAACTGTCGGAAGCCGTTGTAAGCGGGGAAAAGACAGAAGCCGAAAGGACTGTGGATAAAGAGGCGGAAACCGCCGCCACAAGTTAGCGTGTGCATTGCACTAAACTCTCTTTGAATATGCTAAGAATAAATTAAGCTTAATGAAACATATTTTCTATTTACTTTATGAGCTAAATTTAAATTATAGAAGCTGCAATAAACTAGCTTCATTAAAATTATGACCAATGGTGAGGAGAATGGAGAAACCTCAAAAATTGAAGTTCGCGTTTTATTGGGCTGCAAGCTGTGGCGGCTGCGAAATCGCAGTCTTAGACGTCAACGAGAAAATCTTAGACGTTATAGCCAAAGCAGACATTGTTTTTTGGCCTGTTGCCATGGACATTAAATATAAAGATGTGGAAGCCATGCCCGACAAAAGCATAGATGTCTGCTTCTTCAACGGCGCCATAAGAACAGAGGAAAACGAGCACATGGCAAAACTGTTAAGGCAAAAATCAAAAGTGCTGGTGGCTTTCGGCTCCTGCGCCTGCGACGGCTGCGTAATAGGCTTAGGAAACCTGTGGAACAGAGAGAAAATTTTTGAAAGAGCATACTTTGAAACTCCTTCAACAAGAAACCCGGAAAGCGTAACTCCTCAAACACGATTTAAGGTTGCACAAGGAGAGCTGGAGCTTCCAGAGTTTTACGACACTGTCAAAACCTTGGCGCAAACCGTCGACGTGGACTATTTCATTTCTGGCTGTCCCCCTCCAGTTCCAAGGATAATTGAAGCTTTAGACGCCATTTTAAACGGAAAACTCCCACCTAAAGGCTCAAGCTTCCTGCTAAACAAGTCTGTCTGCGACGAATGCCCACGAGAAAAGAAAGACCGAAAAATAACCAAAGTAAGGCGAATCTACGAAATAGAAGACGACTTCAAAACATGTTTCCTAGATCAAGGCGTCATATGCATGGGTCCCGCCACAAGAGGCGGATGCAGCGCCCAGTGTTTGAAGGCTAATATCCCGTGCACTGGATGCGGCGGACCAACACCAAAAGTGACAGACCAAGGCGCCACCATGATAAGCGCCTTCGCCTCTATAGCTGTAGACCCAAAGGTTATTGAGCAAGTGGTTGACCCTGTTGGAACCTTCTACAAGTATTCCTTAGCTAATTCCATTTTAAGGAGGAAGGTGATGCCCAAATGAAAGAGATAGTTATAAACCCCATCACAAGGCTGGAGGGCCACGGAAAAATAACCATATTCCTAAACGATGAAGGCGACGTGGAGGAGGCTTACTTCCAAGTTCCAGAACTCCGCGGCTTTGAAAAATTCTGTGAAGGCCGAAGAGCCGAAGACTTGCCAATAATAACAACACGCATTTGCGGAGTCTGCCCAGTGGCCCACCACATGGCAAGCGCCAAAGCCCTAGACGCGGCTTTCAATGTTGAACCACCTGAACCAGCCAAAAAACTCCGCGAATTAATGTATTGTGGCTACTACCTATACGACCACACCCTGCACTTTTACTATTTAGGCGGACCAGACTTTGTGGTTGGACCAGATGCACCGCCAGAAAAACGAAACGTTTTAGGTGTAATTGAAAAGGCTGGCCTAGAAATCGGCAAGGAGGTTATAAAGCATAGGGCTTACGGGCAAAAGATAACCGAAATTTTGGGCGGTAAGGCTACTCACCCAGTAAGCGCTTGCATTCCAGGCGGGTTTGCACGGCCAATTTCAGAGGAAGAGCGGCGAGAAATCGAACGGATGGTGAGAAGCTGCCTTGAATTCGCCAAGTTTTCGCTGAAGCTTTTCGATGACATAGTCTTAAAAAACACGGATTACGTAAACCTGATCAAAAGTGAACCATACACGTTGAAGACTTATTACATGGGCTTGGTGGACAAAAACAATAAAGTGAACTTTTACGATGGAAACGTCCGCGTAGTCGATCCCAACGGCCGAGAATTCGTCAAATTCTCCCCCAGAGAGTATCTAGACGTCATCGAAGAGCACGTGGAACCATGGACTTACGTGAAGCTTCCATACTTGAAGAAGATAGGCTGGAAAGGTCTTGTTGACGGTCCGGAAAGCGGAGCTTACCGTGTCGGTCCATTGGGAAGGCTTAATGCGGCGGATGGCATGGCAACACCGTTAGCTCAAGCCGAATATGAACGGATGTACGCCACCTTAGGCGGAAAACCCGTTCACAACACTTTGGCTTACCACTGGGCTAGGCTTATCGAGCTTTTGTACGCGGCGGAACGCGCCCTAGAACTTGTAACAGACCCAGAAATAACCAGCAAAAATGTGCGCAACAAGCCTGGCAAACCCGGAGAAGGCGTCGGAATTGTAGAGGCTGCAAGGGGCACGCTTATACATCATTATCAGTTGGACGAGAATGCTTTGGCTAAAAAAGTCAATTTGATAGTGGCCACCGTCAACAATGCACTAAGCATCTGCATGTCCATTAGAAACGCGGCTAAAGGCTTAATCAAAAAGGGCAAAGTTACCGACGGCATATTAAACATGGTGGAGATGGCTTTTCGGGCTTATGACCCATGCTTCGCGTGTGCAACTCATTTTGCCGTAGGTCAAATGCCTTTAGAGGTGGAAATTTATGACAGCGAAAAAAGGCTTATCAAAACGCTCAAAAGGTAAGGTGAAAAAGATGGAAGAAGCAAAGGTTGGAGTCTTCCTATCCGACTGCGGAGGACAAATCGCAAAAATCCTAGACTTTGAAGCGTTAACAAGCTTTCTGAAAACCGTCAACGGCGTAGCACTTGTAGCAAGAAGCAGCGAGTTCTGGCGGGGACAAGGACTCCAAGCCATAGTGGACGCAGTTAAAGGAAAGAAGATAAACCGTGTTGTTGTGGCAGAAAGCATTCCAAAAATCAGCGAAATAGCTATTGCAAAAGCCGTGGAAGAAGCAGGACTAAACCCCTATCTTGTAGAGGTTTTAGACATCAAAGACCACTGCGCATGGCCCCACAGAGACACGCCTGCAGAAGCAACGGAAAAAGCTAAAGCCATGCTTCTGGCAGCCATTGAGAAGGCTAAACTTCTTGAACCAATAGAGAAGGCTGAATTTCCAGCGGTTAAATCCGTTCTTGTGATTGGCGGCGGAATAGCTGGAATGCAGGCAGCAGAAGACTTGGCGGACATGGGTTTCCAAGTCTATTTGGTGGAGAAGGAGCCTTTCCTCGGCGGTTTGGCAGCCAAAGCTGTGCGTTTCTTTCCAACAGACGACTGTGCCATTTGCATCCAGTCTCCATTAACAGACCTTAAAACTGTAACCCAAACATCAAGAAAATGCGTTTACCGTTCCGGATTCTCGGAAATTCCAAACCTGAACGTTCTAACAAACTCTAAAGTTGTGAAGGTTGAAGGAGTCCCTGGAAACTTCAAAGTGACCGTAAAGCGTGAACCCAGATACGTTAACGAAAAGAAGTGTGTGGCATGCGACTTGTGCACGTCTGTTTGTCCAGTGGAAGTTCCAGATGAATATAACGCTAAGCTTAAGACGCGGAAAGCCATATACATAAACCAGCCGCTTGTTTATCCACCAGTTTACGCCATAGACGCTGAAGCGTGCAAGTTCCATGAATGCGCCAAATGCGTTGAAGTTTGCCCCACAAAAGCCATTGAATTAGACCAGAAAACCGAGCACTTAACCCTTAACGTTGGAAGCGTAATCGTAGCCACGGGCTTTAGAGAGTACGACCCAAGCGTGATAAAAGAATATCATTACGGCGAATACCCAGACGTCGTAACACATTTAGAATTAGCGCGGATGCTTGACGCTTTCGGTCCAACAAACGGAAGGATTGTAAGACCTTCTGACGGAAAACCAGCGAAACACATTGTTTTCATCCAGTGTGTGGGCTCGCGGGATAGACGCTGGAACCCGTATTGTTCGAGCATATGCTGCATGATATCTCTAAAACATGCCACGCTGATTAAGTCGACGTTTTCAGACACAGATGTAACCATATGCTACATAGACATCAGAACCACTGGTAGAGAACACGAGTATTATTATGAAAGAGCAAGAGAGATGGGAGTAAAATTTGTCAAAGGAAGACCCGCAGAAATAGTCCATGACCCAGCCACAAACACGTTGGTTGTAGAAGTTGAAGATGAACTGCTAAGAAGGCTTCTGGAGTTGGAGGCAGACCTTGTGGTGCTTGCCACAGCCATGGTTCCATCCGAAGACGCGAAAGAATTAGCGGAAATCCTCGGCATAGACCTAGACCAAGACGGCTTCTTCAAAGAATACAACGCCAAACTTAGACCCACAGAAGCAAAGCGGAGAGGCATATTCCTCTGTGGAGGCGCCACCTTCCCAAAGGATGCGCCGACAACTTCGCTTCACGCCCATTCAGCAGCCGTTAAAGCAGCCAAATTCTTAATGAATGGTAAAATTGTCAAAGACTTGAAAGTGGCTGTGGTGAACGAAGATTACTGTGGCGACTGCGAGTTCTGTCCAGTAACATGTCCCTATGGCGCCATAACCCTCGAACCTAAAGGAGACGGGCATTTCGTTGCACGGATTTCTGAACTTTTATGCGAGGGATGCGGCGTCTGCGTTGGCACATGCCCAGTGGGAGCCATAGAGCTTCGCCATCTAAAGCCAAATCAAATATCCGCCCAAATGAAAGCCTTGTTGTCCATTAACGGTACGTCTAAACCCTTAGTGCTGGCTATAAGCTGTTCTGAATGCGGCAACGCAGCCATAGACTCTTCTGGGATGGCTATGATGAGCTATCCAGCAAACATTAGAGTCTTGAGGGTTCCATGCACGGGCATAGTTCAAGTTCAACATATCCTCGAAGCCTTTAAGACTGGAGCCCAAGGCGTCATGGTTGTGGGATGCAAACCCGACGGATGCCACTACGAAGTAGGAAGCCAAAAAACCCAGAAAAAAGTGGAATTGGCAAAAACGCTGCTCAAAGCGTATGGAATAGAACCTGAAAGACTTGAAATGTTCAACCTAGTCTACATTGAGGGCGACAAGTTTGCCGAAGCAGCAAGGATGATGACTGAAAGAGTGGAAAAGCTGGGAATTCTTCAACTAGCCTAAACCAAAACGTAGAGGGAACAAAATGGCTGAGGAAAAACCAGAAAAGTCTTCAACCATAGACTTCGCACGAGAGATTACCAGCAGACTGGGCGGAGAAACCATCACCTATTGCTACCAATGCGGAACATGCGCCAGCAGTTGTCCCGTTGCCAAAACAACAGACCGCTACAATCCACGACAAATCATTCGGCTAGCCCTTCTCGGACAAAGAGACGAAGTTCTCGTTGGAGACGCCATTTGGCTTTGCGCCTCCTGCTACAACTGTCAAGAGCGTTGTCCCCAAAAAGTGGAGATTGCAGATGTAATATACGCCTTGAGAAACATCGCCATACAAGAAGGAAAAATACCAGCCATATATACAGAGTTCGCAGCTGGACTTATGAGCGAAGGACGCATAGTCCCCATATCAAAATTCCTAGAAAAGAAAAGAGCAGATTATGGATTGCCACCGCTAAAGCCCACAGGCGTCGAAGCCTTGAAAAAAATTCTTTCAGCCACTGGATTCGACAAAATCTTGTTCAAGAAAGGTGAATCTTAATGACGAGTTACGCACTATTTTTAGGGTGCACCATACCAGCCCGACAACCCCAATACGAACTTTCAGCGAGAAAAGCCCTAACAAAGCTTGGAATAGAACTTATAGACCTTGAAAACATGACATGCTGTGCTCCTCCACCATTACAGTCCATAGACCTTGAAACAAGCTTAGCAGTCGCCGCCTACAACATCTGCCTCGCAGAAGAAGCAGACCTAGACATGGTTACCCTCTGCACTGGATGCTTCGAATCCCTAGCAATGACAAACCGCCTACTAAAAGAAAAGCCAGAACTAAAAGAGCGCGTAAACAAGATTTTGGCAAACGCTGGAAAAGAGTTCAAAGGCAGCAAAGAGGTTAAGCATTATCTACAAGTTTTAATGAACGATGTCGGCATAAACCGCCTAAAACAAAACATCATCAAACCCCTAAAAAACCTTAAAGTGGCAGCGTTTTCAGGATGCCACCTCCTACGCCCAAGCGCACTTTTACGCTTTGATGATCCAGAACGACCCCGCATATTCGACACTTTAATTGAGGCTTTAGGCGCCAAAAGCATATGGTATAAAAACAAGTTAAGATGCTGCGGCGGGCTTCTCAGAGGCTACGCTGATGATGTGGCGCTAGCCATAGCCAGAGACAAAATTGTAAACGCCTATAGCGCAGGCGCAGACTGCATATCAACCCTTTGCCCCTTTTGCTTTTTAACACTGGACCTTGGACAAATGCTGATAAAAACAACATACAAAGAGGAATACAACATGCCAATAATCCACTATGCTGAACTGTTAAGCCTAAGCCTAGGCGTGGAACCAAAAGAACTCGCATTAGACTTCCACAAAGTGAAAATAGACAAAGTTCTGGAAAAAATAGGCTGAAATGCCTTTACAAGCGTTTTCTAACAACTTTTCTTTCAATTTTGTTAGAAAGTGTTAAAAGCTGACAATAAGGCATATGGTTTTGAGGATGCCGGAATGAAGGTTACAGCCCTTAAAGAACATAAATGCTTTTGCTGCGGAGGAACCATCAAAAAGGGCGAAGAATGCTTCGTTTTCATTGTTAATCCTGAAAATCCTTTGAAAAGCGAGTTTGACGTCATCTACACTTGTGCAAAATGCGCTGAGGAGGAGGCTTGCCGAAGAAGAATTAGACAGAAAGGCGTAACCGTTTAGCCATTACATTGCTTTTAGTTTTTTAGCTTGTTGTTGTCCTCAGCTTTGGAATCTCAACTTCTAAAGCTTCATTGTTGTTGCATTTCATAATTATGTTTTCTGTCTGTAACTCTTTGACGGGGAGGTTAAGCTTCCAGCAAGTGTTTTCTAAGCATATTTGCAAGCCATCATCGTATTTGTGCAGGGTTACTCGTTGTTCTTTGCAGCGGCACTGCATTAAAACTTTAACATAGTTTTCATCTTCGAAAATGTCTATTAAGGGTTCTTCAATGTGGGGAAGCGGAATAAAATGTTTCACTGTGGGGTTTTTCTCAAATTTTTCCTCAATAACATATTTTCTCCTTAAAAGTTTCTCCATAGGCTCTATTGGAATTTCATTGTTGGACTCCTCTTCTTTCAGGCTTTCCACCAGTTTTTTGGCTAAAACCTTGCAGAAGACGTCTATGTTTCGAATTGCCTCTTCAAAATCATCCATGACGTCTTCCTCTATCTAAATAGAATATTTACTTCATTCCTTTTAACCTTTGTTATTCTATGCATAGCACAAATATGCCATATGAAAAGATAAAACTAATCCTTTCCAATCGTCATAGGCAAACTTCTAACGTGTTTCACTGCTCTAACCACGTTTTCCGCATATTTGCTTGGGTCCTCTAAAGCTCTGTTTATTGCTATTTCAGCGATTGTTGCGCCTTTGTCTGCGATCTTGCTTAGGCATGAGAGAATCGACCGAATGTAGGGAATTTCTGGGGCTTCGCGCATAAGCCTATTGGAGTCTATTTCAATGGTTTTTCTCATCTCCAGAAGCTGGTTTGCAACCTTTAAATCCCTTGTGAACACGCATTCTATGGACTTTTGGAAGATGGTTTGGGTTAACTCGCTTAGGTGAAATATTCTGTCAACAACCTTTTCTGGCAGTCTATTCCTGTAAACTTCCATTTCAAGCACTTCTCTGGCTAAATCTTCCGAATAGTCCGATACAAGCTCTAAATACTGCAGTATAAGCCTTGCAGCAGGTATGAAAATAACGTCCACCATGCCGACTTCTTCGGCTATCGCCGGTTTTAGCTGTGCAGAAAGGAGTAGGCGCACCGCCAAATAGTAGATTTTGTCCGCTTCATCTTCGCGGGCTATGGCTTCCTCCGCGAGGTCGTAGTTTTTATCTCTGAAGCCTTGCATTGCCTCAGACAGTATTGTTGAAGCAATGAGTGCCAACCGCCTAATAAGCATGTCAAGTTTAAACTTTGTCGCGTCGATGGAGCACTGTAAAAGTATGTTTTTCGGCGTTTCTTCAAGAATGCCTAATCCAATGAGTTTTTGGACGATTCTTCTCACTTCGTCTATGTGGGTTTTGGCTATACGACTCGTGGAGGTTACGCGTATAACGTCGCGTCCAAGGATGTAGCCTCCCACAATTATCCTTTCCAGCATGCCCGGCTCGTCACATGCATCTGCATTCACAATGTATTCTTCAGCTTCTTCTCTTTGGGCTATATGCCTTGGCATTATTTTTAGGGAGCCGTCTCTTTCAGGCAATATGAATAGGAGGTCGCTGGGTTTTAGGCTGTGCTCTTTAACCCAATCGTTTGGAAGTGAAACAGTCATCGTTGAACGTCCAACCCTTTGAACTTTTCTAATTTCCAAAGATATCCCTCTATTTATGGTATATATTTTAACACATTTATTTATTCTATATTTTCTATTTGCGTTAGATATATATTTTTCGATTTACTCTATATATCACGCACATGTAAATGAGGTTGATGGAAAATGTCTGAATGGAAAACCGTAAGCATCAGGCAAGAACTGATTAAAGAGATTGAGAAAGCCCTCAGAACAGGGCGCTACAGAAGCATATCTGAATTCGTATCAGAAGCTATAAGACTACGTCTAGAAGAGCTAATGCGGGCTGAGGGTATTCCAACCACAAAACGTGAAGAGCTTTTAGCGATACCTGAACGGTTACTGTACACGCCTAAGCATACATGGGCTCAAATAACTCCTGAAGGAAACATCCGTGTTGGTGTTTCAGACTACGCTCAGAGGCATCTTAAAGGCATTGCAAACATAATGACCGAACCCGTTGGGAAGGAAATCGCCAAAATGGAGCCCTTCGGTGTGGCTGAAACCTGGATGTTTATGTTCGACTTGTACGCTCCTGTAAGCGGCAAAATAGTTAAGGTTAATGAAAATTTGAGGGACAAGCCCTACTTGATAAATGAAGATCCCTACGGCGAAGGTTGGATTATAGAGATTAAACCCAAAAACTCTTTGACGCTGGAAGATGAACTCAAAAGCCTGTTAAGTTCCAGGGAATATAACAAGTGGGTTGGCAAGCTTGAGGGCAGACTCCGTGAATAGCCTCTAACTCCCCCTTTTTATTACAAATTTAGGTTATATTTATGTCAAGTTTAATTTAGGTGGCTTAATATATTGGGTTCACCCTTCAAATTAGCTTCTAAGAAGGCTGATAGGTTTGACTGAAAAAACCTTACAAGAGGTAAGGAAACTACCGCCTTGTCGAGCAGCATGTCCCGCGCATGTTAATGTCCAAGCTTACGTTGCTCTTATTCAAAGAGGCAAATTCAAGGAAGCTGTGGAAGTTATAAGGAAAGATTTGCCTTTTCCAGCCATCTGTGGAAGGGTCTGCTTCAGCCCATGTGAAGACGCTTGTGCAAGAGTAAACCTTGACCAAGCTGTAGCTGTACGCGCATTGAAAAGGCTTGTGGCAGACATCGAGCGGGAACAGGGAAGAGTTTCAGCTGAGCCAGTGCCTAAAAAGTATAGCGACAAAGTTGCCATAATAGGCGCTGGACCAGCAGGGTTGACCGCAGCCTACGAACTTGCAAAACTGGGCTATCCCGTCACAGTTTTTGAGCGGATGGCTGAACCTGGCGGCATGATGTGCTACTGCATACCAGACTTCCGCCTAGAAAAGTTTGTTGTAGCTAACGAAATAGCCTACATAAAAGATTTAGGCGTTGAAATCAAAACTGGCGTGGAGTTTGGAAAGGACATAACCGTTGAAAGCTTGAAAAAGGATGGTTATAAAGCAGTTTTCATCGCCATTGGAACACAACTTGGCATGAAGCTAAACGTGCCCGGCGAAGACTTGGAAGGCGTAGTAAACGCTGTGGATTTTTTGAAAGCTATAGCTCTTGGAAAGAAGATAGCCATCGGCGAAAGGGTTGCCGTTGTCGGCGGCGGCAACACAGCCATAGACGCTGCTAGAACCGCCAAGAAACTTGGTGCAAAAGAGGTTATGATTCTTTATAGACGGTCTCGCGAAGAGATGCCAGCCCTTCCTCATGAAGTGGAATTAGCTGAGAAAGACGGAATCAAATTCTACTTTTTAGTGGCGCCGAAACAGATTATAGGCGAAAACGGAAGGGTTAAGGCTGTTGAATGTTTGAGAATGCGCCTCGGCGAACCAGATGAATCTGGACGGAGGCGCCCAATTCCCATAGCCTTTTCGGAACACCAGTACGAGGTGGACATGGTTATTCCAGCCCTTGGGCAAATAGCTGAAACATCAAGCCTACCGCCAGAGCTTTTAAGCAAAGAGAAAAGGGGACCGCCAGTACAAGTGGACCCATTAACAATGGAAACCAACGTTCCCGGAGTTTTTGCCGGAGGGGATATAGCCACTGGACCGGCAAGCATTATTGAGGCTGTTGGTGCTGGAAAACGAGCGGCTGTTTCCATACATCGCTATTTGACCGGGCAGGACTTGCGGAAGGACAGAAAAGAAGAGAAAATTGAAGAGACTACTTGGGTTAAGGATTGGCAATTGCTGGAGAAGAAAGAGCGGAGATATGACGCTCCAATAGAGAAGCCCCACCTAAGTTTTGAAGAGGCAAGGGAGTATCTTGAAAAACTTAAGCGTCAAGCAAGATTTGAGGCTTTCCGCTGTCTTGGATGCGGACCATGTGCAGAGTGCCTTGCAAGCATGGACTTATGCGATGGCGACAAGGCTGTTGTTGACGAGGGCAAATGTGTTGGATGCAACGTCTGCGCAGTCATCTGCCCAGTGGATGCCATTAAAAAGAATGATAAGGGTGTAGCCCAAGTGAATGAGGAGCTTTGTAAGGGCTGTGGATTGTGTGCGGCTCGTTGTCCAGAAAAAGCCATAACCATGAAGAAGCTTTCCAACGAGCAGATTCTAACAATGGTTTTAACAGCCTTGGAGAGGTGAAATGAGAATGGAGTCCAACCCGCCAAAAATTGTTTGTTTCATGTGTAACTGGGCCTTCTGTGAGGAGGAAATGCGTGTTCCCTATAATGTTAACATTATCCGCGTTATGTGTGTTGGAAGGATGGACCCGGCGCTGGTTCTGGAAACTTTTGCCAACGGAGCCGAAGGCGTGTTGCTTGTTGGGTGTAAGCCTCCAGACTGCCACTTTGTTGACGGAAACCTCCACGCTGAACGCGCAGTTAAAATGTTGAAGAAGCTGCTGGCTTTAGCCGGACTTGAGCCTGAAAGGTTAAAGCTCCTACTGGTCTCGCCATTGGAGGACAAAAGCTTCAGTCATTACACTAAGGAGTTCTCTGAAGAGGTTTGGAAGCTTGGAAACTCTTCGTTAAGCAGGGAAGAGATTGTAGCCAATCTTACAGCGGCAAAGGAAGCAGCTTCAGCCTTTAGGCTTCGTGTTTTACTTGGAAGAGAGGAAGAGTTAACCGAATTCATGAACGCTTATGGCGAGAAAATACCTGAAGAAGAGTTTGACGCTTTGTTGGATGATATTGTTAGGGCTGAGTTCATTCGCTATAAAATCCACTATTTGACAAGGACTAAGCCTCGCTCCGTTAAGGAGTTAGCTCAAATTCTTGGAATTAAACCGTTTGCTGTGCTTCGGCATATAACAAACATGCGGAGAAAAGGCATGATAGCCCTAGACAGGGTTGAAGGCTATACACCATTATACAAGGCTTTGGAGGTGCGATAAGAGATGGCTGAAGGAAAAGTTGGCGCAGTTCTGGTTGTCGGCGGCGGAGTGGCTGGAATACAAGCTGCTTTGGACTTGGCGGATTCTGGCTTCAAAGTGTATATGGTGGATCAGTCGCCCAGTATTGGAGGCGTTATGGCTCAGCTTGACAAAACTTTTCCAACAAACGACTGTTCCATGTGTATTTTGGCGCCTAAACTTGTTGCTGCTGGAAGGCATCCTAACATTTCGTTGATTACGAACAGCGAAGTTTTAGGCTTAAGCGGAGAAGCTGGAAACTTCGAAGTGAAAGTTCGAAAGAGAAGCCGCTACATAAACGAAGAAAAATGCAATGGCTGCGGACTTTGTGCACAAAAATGCCCAGTGGAAGCCATAGACACCTACAACAAAAGCTTAACGGATAGAAGCGCCGTCTACGTTGAATTTCCACAAGCAGTTCCGTTAAAGTTCAAAATAGAACGTGAAAAATGCATCGGTTGTAGGACATGCCAAGAAGTTTGCAAGGCAAACGCTGTTGAATACGACCAAAAAGACAGCGAAATAGTCCTAAACGTAGGCGCTGTTATTTTGGCTCCAGGCTTTGAGCCTTTCGATGCAAGGCTTAAAAGCGAGTATGGGTATGGGCGATACGCAAACGTTGTCACAAGCATAGAGTTTGAGCGTATCCTAAGTGCTTCCGGCCCTTACGGCGGGATTGTTTTGAGGCCTTCTGATGGAGAGATTCCGCGTAAAATTGCCTTTGTCCAGTGCGTTGGCTCGCGGGATGCTCAGCTTGGAAATAACTATTGTTCAGCGGCGTGTTGTATGTACAGCATTAAAGAGGCAATTATCGCTAAGGAGCATGTTCCCACAAAACTGGACTGTACAATTCTTTACATGGATATAAGGGCTTATGGAAAAGAGTTTGACGCCTATTATAAGCGGGCTCAAGAGGAGTATGGCATAAGGTTTGTGCGTTCAAGGGTTGCAAGCATAACTGAAGATCCAGCAACTGGCAATTTGCTCGTCCACTATGTTGAGGAAGATGAAACTCCGAGAATTGAAGAGTTCGACATGGTGGTGCTTTCCACTGGGATGCAGCCGCCAAAAAACGTGGAAAAACTGGCTGAAACGCTAGGCATAAAACTTAACAAGTACCGCTTCTGTCAGACAAACGCTTTCACTCCGTTGGAAACATCTAAACCCGGCGTATATGTTTGCGGCGCCTTCAGTTCGCCTAAGGATATTCCGGAAAGCGTTGCACAGGCAAGTGCTGCTGCAGCAAAAGCCATGGCAATAATCGCTCCGGAAAGAGGTAAGCTTATCGCTGTTAAGGAGTATCCGCCTGAAAAGGATGTGAGCCAAGAAGAACCCCGCATAGGGGTTTTCATATGCCATTGTGGCATAAACATCGGCGGCATAGTGAACGTTCCAGAAGTTGTTGAATACGCTAAGAAGCTTCCAAACGTTGTTTATGCCGAAGACAACCTTTACACATGCTCCGATGACACCCAAAAAAGGATTAGGGAAAAAATTGAGGAGTATAAGCTGAACCGTGTTGTTGTGGCTTCGTGTACGCCGCGAACCCATGAGCCGCTGTTTAGGGAAACCGTCCGCGAAGCGGGTTTAAACCCATACTTGTTTGAAATGGCGAACATCCGAGACCAATGCAGTTGGGTTCACATGCACGAGCCGAAGGAGGCAACGGAAAAAGCCAAAGATTTGGTTCGCTCCGTTGTCGCAAAAGCTAGGCTGTTAAAACCATTAAAGAACCCGACAGTAAACGTTACTCCTGTAGGCTTGGTTATCGGCGGTGGAGTTTCAGGGATGACCGCCGCGTTGGAACTGGCTAATCAAGGCTTCGAAGTTCACCTTGTAGAACGCGAAAAAAAGCTTGGCGGACACTTGAGGAAAATCTATTATTTGCTTGAAGGCGAAGACCCGCAAAGGCATCTGCAGAGACTTGTTAAGGCTGTTATGAAAAACGATAGGATACATGTTTACCTCGGCGCAGAAGTTACTGAAGTAAGCGGTTTCGTCGGCAATTTTAAAGCTAAAATAAGGCTGAGCAACGGTGAAGAAAGGCAAATAGAACATGGCATAGTGATAGTTGCCACGGGTGCCGTGGAATACAAACCGAAAGAATACTTGTATGGCGAAGACCCGAGGGTTGTAACCCAACACGAATTGGAAGAGAAAATCGCCAAAGGCGAATTCAACGCCGAAAAAGTTGTCATGATTCAATGTGTTGGCGCAAGAACAGAAGAGCGCCCAAACTGTGCGCGTATATGCTGTGGACAAGCTATTAAAAACGCCTTGAAAATCAAAGAGTTAAACCCAGAGGCTGAGGTTTACGTCCTCTATAAAGATGTTAGAAGCTATGGGTTTAAAGAGGAATATTACCGCGAAGCAGCGGCAAAAGGCGTGCTCTTCATAAACTATTCCGATGAGAAAAAGCCAAAAGTCACAAACGCTGGGGGCAAGCTTAAAGTCGCCTTCTGGGAGCCAGTGTTAAAGCAGGAAGTTCAAATTGAGCCAGACCTTGTCGTTTTAAGTGCAGCCACCATTCCAAATCCAGACAACAAGCAAATAGCTGAAATGCTCAAAGTGCCGCTGACAAAAGATGGCTTCTTCTTAGAAGCGCATATGAAGCTTCGCCCAGTGGACTTCCAAACCGACGGCGTCTTCCTCTGTGGCATGGCTCATTCCCCCAAGTTCATAGAAGAAAGCATTTCACAAGCATGTGCAGCAGCCGCGCGGGCAGCCACAATCCTTTCGAAAAAGACTCTTGAAATGGAAGGAATTGTGGCAAGGGTAGATGAAGATTTATGTAGTGGATGTAGAATCTGTGAATATCTCTGCCCCTACGGCGCGATTGAAATGCTGGAGAAAGAAGGCAAAACAGTCGCACACGTAATAGAAGCCTTATGCAAAGGCTGCGGCGTCTGCGGAACAGCATGCCCAACAAAAGCCATAACCCTCGGACACTTTACAAATGAAGAAATTCTAGCCCAAGTTAGGGCAGTTCTAAAAGAGATGGAGGTGGCAACAGCATGAGCGAGGCTCAAAAAGATTTCGAACCAAAAATTGTAGGCTTCCTCTGCAACTGGTGCGCCTATGCTGGTGCAGACTTGGCTGGTGTAAGCCGCATCCAATACCCGCCAAACATAAGAATAATCCGTGTCATGTGTAGTGGAAGAATCGACCCCGCCTTCATCCTTGAAGCCCTAAAAAATGGCGCCGACGGCGTTTTGGTGGCTGGCTGCCACCTGCCATCCGACTGCCACTATCTTAGTGGTAACTTTAAGGCTTTGAGAAGGGTAACGCTATTAAAGAAGGTGCTCAAAGATTTTGGGATAGAACCTGAACGTGTTCGGCTGGAATGGGTTTCCGCCAGCGAAGGAGACAAATTCGCTGCCGTAGTGCGCGATATGGTTGAACAGATTAAGAAGCTTGGTCCAAGCCCGTTGAAAATGGAGGAAACGGAGGGAAAACAACCGTGACTGAGACAAAGGAGTATGTTCCACCAGTAATTAGAGCTGAAGAGCTTGACTCCAAATTCAAGTATAAAATGAGCAAGAAGCACGGTGCAGAAAAGGTTATGGTGTGCTTCCAATGTGGAACTTGCACCGCCGACTGTCCAATCGCAAGGTTCAGCGAATTTTACAGACCGAGACGAATAGCCCGCATGGTTCAACTTGGCTTGAAAGATAGGCTTCTGTTGGACAAGGCTTTGTGGCTTTGCTCTTCATGCTTCACATGCGTCGACCACTGTCCCCAAGGCGTGGAAATCGCCGGCATAGTGCGGGTACTGCGAAACATGGCAGTTGAAGACAAAAACCTGCTGCCACTGGTCTATAAGGAGTTAGCCGCCAACCTTATGAAAACAGGCTTTGTTTACGAAATTCCAGAATCCCGGCTTCAAAAGAGAATGGAGCAAGGACTGCCGCCACTGCCAAAAACCAACCTTAAAGATGTTTTGAAAATTTTTGAGGTTACTGGTTCTGCAGGTTTACTTGAAAAGGTTCAGACGATTGGAAAGGTGGAGAGTAAATGAGCCAACCAAAATATTTGCTTTTCACAGGCTGCGTTATTCCCTATAGGCTTTCAAGCTATGAGATTTCAGCAAGAAAAGTGCTTTCGAAACTCGGCGTGGAACTTGTGGAAATGCCAGAATACAACTGTTGCGGCTACCCAATGGACGTGATTAACCATGATTTGATGCTGACGCTGGCGGCGAGGAACCTTTGCACAGCGGAAAAAGTAGGCTTACCCATCATGACGCTTTGCAATGGATGCTTCTGCAGCCTAAACGAAACCAACAAAATCCTAAAAGAAGATAAAAAGCTGAGGGAGAAGATTAACGGTTACTTGAAAGAGGTTGGCATGGAGTTTAAGGGCACAATAGACGTTAAACACTTAATCTACGTGCTTTCCGAAGACGTGGGCTATGAAAAGATAAAGAACGCCGTTACAAAACCTTTGACTGGTCTCCGTGTAGCCCAGCACAGTGGATGCCACCTGTTGAGACCGCGAAAGTATGTGGGACGGGATGACCCTGAAAACCCAACAACCCTAAAAGAGCTGATTAGACTGACGGGCGCCGAATGCCTAGACTATATGGATGAAACTGAATGCTGTGGAAACCCAATAATAGGGGTAAACGAAGATGTGCCCTTCCAAATGGCAAAAGAAAAGCTTGACCATGTTAGGAGTGTAGGAGCCCAAGCCCTCATAACGTGTTGTCCCTTCTGCCACATAATGTTCGACCTCAACCAACCCCGCATAGAAAGAGCCTTCAACGAAAAATTCAATTTGCCAGTGCTTCATTACCCGCAGCTTTTATGCTTAGCCATGGGCTTCTCGCCAGAAGAACTCGCCCTAAACGAGTTAAGGGTTAAGCCCACAGAACTTTTAAACCTAATAAAATAGGAGGAGAGCCATATGGCAAAACAAAAATTGAAGTTCGCATTTTATTGGGCTGCAAGCTGTGGCGGATGTGAAATCGCCGTCTTAGACATAAATGAAAAAATTCTCGACGTTATACAAATTGCAGACATAGTCTTTTGGCCTGTTGCCATGGACATTAAATACAAGGATGTGGAAGCCATGCCCGACAAATACATAGACGTCTGCTTCTTTAACGGTGGAATCCGCAACAGCGAACAAGAGCACATGGCTAAACTGTTAAGGCAGAAGTCAAAAATCCTTGTCGCCTATGGCGCGTGTGCCCATCTCGGCGGTGTTCCGGGACTGGCAAACCTCCACAACAAGAAGGAAATCTTCGAAAAAGTCTATGGCCGGACATTTTCAACGGTCAATCCTAATAATGTTTTCCCTCAGCCTAAAGTGCATGTTAAAGAGGGCGAGCTGGAAATTCCAGAATTTTATGATACTGTTAGAACCCTTGACCAAACAGTGGACGTGGACTACTATGTGCCTGGCTGTCCACCAGCAGTGGAACGCACACTATTCGCTTTAGAAGCCATAGCTAAGGGCGAGTTGCCGCCGAAGGGCTCTGTTCTGGCACCGTTGAAGTCTGTTTGCGACGAATGTCCCAAAAAGAAGGAGAACAAGAAAATCTCAAGGATATACCGCGTCTACGAAAAAGTTCCCGACCCAGAAAAATGCCTATTGGAGCAAGGAATCCTCTGCATGGGACCAGCAACAAGAGGCGGTTGTGGAGCTAGATGCCTAAAAGCTGATATGCCATGCACTGGCTGCGGGGGGCCATGTCCAAACACACCTGAACAAGGAGCAGCCATGATAAGCGCTTTGGCTTCCATACTTGGCTTAGAAGAGGAAAAGGAAAAGTACACCGAGGAAGAGGTTGAAAAACTTATTGAACAGATTAAAGATCCTGTTGGAACCTTTTACATGTACGGTTTACCCGCTTCAATCTTGCGGAGGAAGTTGATTCGAGAATGAAAGAAATAATTATAGACCCAATAACGAGACTTGAAGGCCACGGGAAAATAGCCATATTCCTAAACGATGCTGGCGAAGTGGAAAATGCCTACTTGCAAATTCCAGAACTGCGAGGTTTTGAAAAATTCTGTATAGGACGCAAAGCCGAAGACATGCCGCTTTTAACCAGCAGAATCTGCGGCGTTTGCCCCGTAGCCCACCACATGGCAGGAACAAAAGCCTTAGACGCTTGCTTTGGCGTGGAGCCGCCCGAACCAGCCAAAAAACTCCGCGAATTAATGTATTGTGGCTACTACCTATACGACCACACCCTGCACTTTTACTATTTAGGCGGACCAGACTTTGTGGTAGGTCCAAATGCACCGCCAGAAAAACGAAACATTTTGGGGGTTATTGAGAAGGCAGGCTTAGATGTTGGCAAAGAGGTTATAAAGCATAGGGCTTATGGACAGCGGATAACAGAGCTTATCGGTGGAAAGGCTACCCATCCAGTCTGCGGTTTGCCAGGCGGAATATCCAAACCATTAAGCGAAGAGAACCGCCAAGAAATTGAAAAGATGGCAACTTCAGCTGTTGAGTTTGCAAAGTTTTCGCTTAAACTTTTCCATGACATTGTTTTGGGCAACAGCAATTATGTGGACTTGATTAAGAGTGATGCTTACACTCTGCGCACGTATTACATGGGTTTGGTGGACGAAGACAACAAGGTGAATTTTTACGACGGCAAAATACGCGTCGTAGACCCTAACGGTAAGGAATTTGTAAAATTTGAGGCGAAGGACTACTTGAACCACATAGCGGAACACGTGGAGCCATGGACCTACGTAAAACAGCCATACCTCAAAAAAGTTGGCTGGAAAGGCTTTGTGGACGGCCCAGAAAGCGGAGCCTACCGTGTCGGCCCCCTTGGAAGGCTTAACGCTGCGGATGGAATGGCGACACCCCTAGCGCAAGCCGAATATGAGTTCATGTATAAGACTCTGGGCGGAAAACCAGTGCATTCAACACTGGCTTATCACTGGGCTAGGCTTATCGAGCTTTTATATGCCGCGGAACGCGCCATTGAGCTAGTCAAAGACCCGGAAATAACCAGCAAAGATGTGCGCAACAAACCCGGCAAGCCAGGCGAAGGCGTAGGCGTTGTCGAAGCCGCTAGGGGCACGCTAATTCACCATTACGTCTTGGATGAGAACGCCTTAATCAAGGATGTTAACCTTATTGTGGCTACTGTGAACAATGCGCCTTCGATTAATATGTCTGTGCGGAACGCGGCTAAAGGCTTGATTCACGGAGGCAAAGTTGACCAAGGCTTGCTTAACATGGTGGAGATGGCTTTTAGGGCTTATGACCCATGCCTTGGCTGTGCAACCCACTTCGCTGCGGGGCAAATGCCCCTAACAGTGGAAATCTACAACCATGAAGGAAAACTTGTAAAAACAGTACAACGGTAAAGCCGCCCCAATTCCCATTTATTTTTGGAGAAATTCCTTGACAACGGAAAAATCTGCTGAGGAAAAGCTTAAAGAATGGTTTTCCAACGCTGAGAGGGTTGTGGTTGCTGGTATCGGAAACCCTATTCGCATGGACGACTTTATCGGTGTGAAGATTGTCCGCGACTTGCAAGGGGAGGTTTCAGAAAAAGTTCTTTTAATCGAATGTGAAACTGTGCCAGAAAGCTACATCCAACAAATAATAGACTTTAACCCAACCCATGTCTTGCTTATAGACGCGGCAGTTATGGGTTTAGAACCCGGCGAATATAAGCTTGTCAAGCCAGAGCATCTGCGGGTTTTTCCAGCCATTTCAACCCACATGCTCCCATTGCGAATATTCTGTGAATACCTCGCAAAAACAACAAACGCCAAAATTGCCCTTCTCTTAATAGAGCCTAAACAAACAGACTTCGGAGAGGGTCTTTCACGCGAAGTTGAGGCTGCAGGGCAAAAAATCATCTGTTCTTTAAAATCAGTTCTTCCTTGAGCCGACTTATAATTGAATGTTGAAGATAAAAATGAGAGGATTTAGGTTGGTGGCGCTACTTTTAGGGCTTCTTGGAAGAGCTTCTTTGTGGCTGTTATTCTGGCTTTCTGCGCCAGCACATCCGCCGTTACTAGGTCTAAGGCTTCTTCTGGACACCATTTAACACATTGAGGCCCATCAGGCTTGTCTTTGCACAAGTCGCAGACGAAAACCACTTTCTTTTCCGGGTGCAATGATATGGCGCCATAGTCGCAAGCCTCAATGCACCATCCGCAGCCGTTGCACTTGTCTTCATCCACTAGGATTGTGCCGTTTTCTTCAGATTGGGTTAAGGCGTCTCTTGGGCATGCTGCTACACAGGGCGGGTCTTCGCATAGCCTACAAGTTATTGAAATGTTAACCAGCGGATTAAGCCTAACAACTCTAATCCGGGATTTCAGAGGGTTGAAGGTTTTCTCCTTTGTCCATGCGCATATGTATTCGCAGACTTGGCAGCCAACACACTTGTCTGGGTCGGCTGAAACGAATTTTCTTTCGTGAATTTTCACCATTTTTCATGCCTCCTTAGGCTTTTCGGATTTTAGCCTCCACAATGGGGATTAGGTCGTCCATGCCCAACTCCTTAAGCTTTTCTGGGGTTGGTATGCCATCCCTTGTCCAACCGCGGGCTTCATAATAGTCGTCTAGGAGCAGGTCTAGTTCTTCTTGGGTTACGTAGGCTCCTTTGGCTGGTCCTTCGTCTGGTATTGGAAGGTGCATAACCTTGTATGGCAAGTGGTCGTCTTTTCTGCCTAAGCCTTCTCTGGTGTTTATTATTCTTGCAAGGTTGTTTATGCGTTCTCCTTTAATGCGCATTTCTTCTGGTGATGTTTCAAAGCCTGTTATGAGAGTGTAGACTTTCGCCAAGTCTTCGAATTCTTTGTAGTATGTGCCCCTTGAGAACTTGCATATAATCAGCGAGTCGATTATGGTGTAAACATCCTCTATGTCCTTAACCATTTTTCCCCTGCCCTTCTCAGCTTTTAAGCGGTTAACCTTGCCTTTAACGTCGAAGGCGTAGGCTCCATGCCTGTTGTGGTCTGCTCCACGGAAGGAAACTGCAAAGCCTAAAGCTGCTGTTTTGAGACTTCTCAAGTCGTAGCCTGTAACCTCGACGCCCTTGATGTGTTGGGCTAGTTTTTCCGAGCCTTTTCCAATTTTTTCAGCGGCGAATTTTACGCCTTCAGCGAGTATGTCGCCTATTCCCTCACGTTTTCCCATTTTCTCAATAAGCTTCACGAGGGCTTCATGGTTTCCGAACCGCGCCTCTATTCCATCCATATCATCTTTTGTCAGTATGCCGCTTTCATAGCAGTCCATGGCAAAACCGACAATTACGCCGGCGCTTATGGAATCCATGCCATAATAATTGCAAAGCTCAGACCCTTTAATTACCGCGTCAAGACGGTCTACTCCACAATATGGTCCCAAAGCCCACAATGGCTCATATTCAACCCTTGCCATGGCGCCTTTGTAGGGTCCTTCGTTGACAACGCAGATGTGTTCGCATCTCATGGCGCATGAGCTGCAGCCGATAATTTTTGCCACATGCCTCTCGTTTAGCAGTTCGCCGCTTACTTTTTCTGCGCCTTCAAAATATGCATTATTGTAATTTCTTGTTGGCATGCAGTGTAAGGCGTTATGCACCAGAACGTTTTCCGGCGTGCCTAATGTGCGATATTTCTTTGTTGCGGGGCCTTTCATTCTTTCATGAAATTCTTTTACAAACTCTAGGAACTCGTCTGGTTTTGCAACTGTTACGTCTCTTGTTCCGCGGACGGCGATTGCCTTAAGATTCTTTGAACCCATGACAGCGCCCATTCCCGTTCTTCCAGCAGCCCTTGTCTTCTCGTTGATTATGCATGCTATCCGCACCAATTTTTCTCCAGCTGGACCTATGGCTGCCACGCGAATGTAATAGTCGCCTAACTCCTCCTTAATTGTGTCTTCTGTTTCTGCTGGCGACTTGCCCCACAAGTGTGAAGCGTCAAGAATCTGCACAGAATCATCGTCGATCCAAACGTAGACTGGCTTTTCAGCCTTACCATGGAAAATAACAGCGTCGTACCCAGCCCTTTTCAGCTCTGCCCCGAAACTGCCGTGGGATTTGGACTCGCTTATGCCGTAGCTCTGTGGAGACTTAGCCGCAAAAGCGTGGCCGTTTCCGCCAGTGGGCCAAATGGTGCCTGATGTTGGGCCCGTAGCCAAAACTAACGGGTTTTCTGGGCTGAAGGGGTCCACGCCAGCTTGTGAATTGTCAAGCCATAGGCGCATGCCTAAGCCTATTCCGCCAATGTATTTTTTGGCGTAATCTTCGTTTAAGGGTTCTGTGTATGTTTTTCCAGTTGTTAGGTCTATGTGGAGAATCCTGCCAGCATATCCGTACAACGCTTTTCCTCCATACATCAATTATTTCAACGAGAATTAAATAACTCTATATGATGCATATATTAAGGTATCTGTCAATTTTCCATGGTTGCCATGACATTTGCGGGTTCTAAAAAGTAACCTAACATTTATTGGATTGAAAACCCTCCAATACGCGTATCCCCCTCTAGGTTTTCTGGGAAACTTTTGGGAAAGGAGTGGGAAAAGTTATTTTAAAGGAGGGAATTAATGATGTGGTTGATGGATATGAAAGATAAATTTGAAAAGTTCAAGGCTCGATATAAAAAGTTTCTGAAAAGTGGTGGTGAAGACCCGTTAGCGCTGAAGGCGGAGGCTGAAAGACTTTTAGCGGAGGCGAAAAAGGAGGGCGATGGCGATGTTGTTAAAGAACTTAAAGATATTCTTGTAGACTTGACTTTTGCAGCGGAAGAGATGAAATGCCAATGTTCTATGATGGGGCGCTGTAAATGTTAGAGATTTGGTGAAAACGTGTTTGCTGTTTGGCGAGGGAAATCCGAACACCTGCCGCTTAAGCTTTGCAGAGTTGAAGGGATATGCGAAAGTGTGCCCGACTATGTGTGGCAATAGGGGGCTTTCTTATAATGACTGGCATAATTTTGGTGGGGGTAACTTTGCTAGTTGTATTCCAGCTTGTGGATACAACCATATTTGAATATGAAACTCACACATTTCTGCTAACGCTAACCTTCTTCCTAATTGGGGTGTTGGATTCTATAGCGGGAGTGATTCTCTTACGGAGGTAAATGCCTATGGGCATCAGAAGAATTGTTTCAAAGGCAACTGGTTTAATCCAAACAGCCCTTGGTGGTGCATCCTTACCTTTGCCCTCCTTCTTTTCTACAACGTATTCAACCTTCAAGCCATTTTGGGTTTTCAAGGAGAAAACATTGAACTTTGCATTTTAGCCTTTATCACCTTCGGTTTAATGTCGGTTACAAGCGGTTTGATTCTCTTCTGTGAGTGATAAAAGGGAGCAACTGTTATGGGTGAGTCTCACTTAAAACGGGAGTTGGGGCTTCTACATGCGACGATGTTGGGAATTGGCGGCGAGGAACGTTTCCATATCTTTGAAGTGTGCGCCAGCCTTTCCAGATACATAGCCAGCTTGCTTATGGCAACCGCCGCCGTCTCCACCTTCCTATTCCTTCAATTTTTCATGAGAGACAACATGTTTTCTACACCATTACTAAAACTTGTCTTTATAATCGCCATAGGCTTTATAGGAATAGTTAACATTGTTTGCGGCTTGGTGTTCCTCTCCAAAGAATAACTTGGTAGCAGAAACGTCTATTTATCATCGCGATTAAATGTTAACAGTGAAAAAAGAAAAAGCTATAGCGTCTCTTTTAGGATTTCAAGAATATCCTTAACGGCTATTTTGTTTTCGACATCTAAAACTTTGACTGCGTCTTCCAATGTGGTTACACAGAAGGGACAAGCCACAGCAACAGTGTCAACCTCAAGCTCCAAGGCTTCTTTAATGCGGTCCACACAAGGCCTTTTCTCCGGTTCAGCCTCTTCCGTCCAGACTCTGCCTGCACCGCCGCCGCAGCAGAAGCTGCTTTCCCTTGTGCGTTTCATTTCTATGAGTTCTAAACCGTTTATGGATTGAAGGATTTGTCTCGACGTGTCGTAGATTTGGTTGCGTTTTCCTAGGAAGCATGGGTCGTGGTAGGCAACCCGCCTTTTGAAGGGTTTTGATGGCTTAATCTTGCCTTTTTCTATGGCTTCAGCCAAAAACTGCGTGTAATGTTGGACGTTTAGCGCTAAGTCTTTGTAGGGTTTGTCGTTTTTGAAGGTGTTGTAGCAGTGGGGGGAAAGCGTTACAATGCGGTCTGCCTTAAACTTTTGGAAGACTGAAACGTTGTGTTCCGCCAGCATTTCGAATAGTCCCTTCTCACCCATTCTTAGGATGTGGTCTCCACAGCACCATTCTTCTTCGCCTAAAGTTGCATAGTCAACGCCAATCCTATCAAACACCGAAGCCATTGTTCTGGCGATTTCACGGTTTCTTATGTCATAGGCAGTTGAGCAGCAAACGAAGTAGAGGATTTCCGCTTCTGTAACGTTTGGAAATGTTTTGATGTTTAATCCTTCAGCCCATCCCATTCTTTTGCTTTGGTGGGTTCCCATGGGATTATGATATTTCATAACGCTTTCAAGAACGTCCTTAACAGTTCTTGGAATAGCGCCCGATTCAACGAGCAAACTGCGGTCCTCAACTATAGAGTCTGAACAGTTAACAAGTTTTGGACAGAACAACGTGCAGGAGTTGCATGAAGTGCAAAGCCAAACGTTGTCAGCCATGGGTTTGAGCCTTTCATCTAAACCTTCATCCCTAGAGTCTGCAATAAACCTAAAATTCGCTGTTAACGCCGAAGGTCCTAAGAATTTTTCGTCTATGGCAGCTGGACAAGCTGAATAGCATATAGAGCATTTAGTGCAAAGCGACAAATCCCAGTACTTTTTAAGGTCTTCGGGAGACTGGATAAACTCTGTGTCAGTCTTTTTTAAGGCTTCTACAGGCTTAATTAGCACGGTTTTAATTTTTTTGACGGTTTGGAAGAAGGGTTGAATGTCCACCACCAGGTCTTTTACGACTGGCATGTTTGAAAGCGGCTCAATGGTTAACGTGTCGGCATTAAGGTCTAGAACCTGCGTGTAACAGGCTAACATTGGTTTTCCGTTGACGTTTACTCCGCAGCTTCCGCAGATTCCCATTCTACACGAGTGCCTAAAGGATAGGGTTTCATCTAAATTGTCTTTAATGTAGTTGAGGGCGTCAAGTATGGTTGTCCCTTTCAGTATTGGCACCTTGTATGTGGCAATATACTGTTTTCCAGTGTTTGGGTTGTAGCGGCGAATCCTAAACTCAACAAGTTTTACAACTTCACCATCCACGTGCTTAACCTCCATTAATATTTTCTCGCTGTGGGCTGCCACTTCGTAATCGTGACTGGAACATACTCAAGCCTTGGTCCTTCAGTCGTGTAATACGCCAATGTGTGAACAAGCCACTTTTCGTCGTCGCGTTTCGGATAATCCAGCCTTGAATGGGCGCCTCTGGATTCCGTTCTTGCAAGCGCACACATAACAGTGACTTCAGCTAGGTCCAGCATAAAGTCAAGTTGAAGGGCAGCCGTAAACCCAGTGTTGAAGGCTCTGCCCTTATCCTCCACCTTTATGTTCTTAAACCTCTTTTTGAGTTCTCTAACCTCTTTTAAGGCACTTTCCAAATCGTCGCCTTTTCGGAAAATCCAAACCTTCGTGTTCATTAAACGCCTCATCTCATCCCTCAATTGGGGCACTCTTTCGCTTCCCTCGCTTCCAAGAATTCCATCAAAAACCCTTTTCTCTTCGGCTAAAACCTTTTCATGGGAAATTTCACGAAAGCTTGTTAACATGGCATGTTTAGCTGCTTCCTCTCCAGCGACAGCGCCAAAAACTAGGCATTCAGCTGTGGAGTTTGTTCCAAGCCTGTTGGCGCCGTGAACACTGATACATGAGCATTCGCCAGCAGCATACAACCCCCTAATAGGCGTTTCAGTTTTTATGTTGGCTTTGATTCCTCCCATGGAATAATGGGCTGCTGGACGTATGGGAATAGGCTCTTTAACCGGGTCAACTCCGCCAAGTTTTATGGCAACATCCCTTATAAGCGGCAGCCTCTCGTTAATCTTCTCCTCACCCAAATGCCTAAGGTCTAAAGCAATGTATGGCCCATATGGACCGGTGAAGGCTCTTCCCTCAAGGATTTCGGTTTGTTCAGCTCTTGAAACCACGTCGCGGGGAGCCAACTCCATCTTTTCAGGCGCGTAACGTTTCATGAAACGCTCCCCAAGGACATTAATCAAGTAGCCTCCTTCTCCACGGGCGCCTTCTGTTATTAGGACGCCTGAAGGCACCAATCCTGTAGGG
Organism: uncultured Candidatus Bathyarchaeia archaeon; assembly: GCA_964501295.1. GTDB lineage: Archaea > Thermoproteota > Bathyarchaeia > Bathyarchaeales > Bathycorpusculaceae > JABFQN01. The sequence continues at coordinate 91,278 of CAZCSF010000005.1, forward strand.
TGGAACTGGACAAACTCCATGTCCTCTAATGGTGCGCCTGCGCGGTAAGCCATAGCCATTCCATCGCCAGTTGTGGTATGCGAAAAGGTTGTGAATTCGTAGATGCGTTCATGCCCACCTGTAGCCATTATCACCGATTTAGTTTGAAAAACGTGCATTTCGCCTGTTTTAAGCTCTATGGCTGTTAAGCCTACCACAGTGTTGTCTTCGACGATAAGCGATGTGGCGAACCACTCGTCATAGAACCGCACATTGTCGTAGGTGGTGGCTTTCCCATAAAGGGTGTGCATTTCATGGAAACCCGTCATGTCCGCTGCAAAACAAGCCCTCGGATAAGTGTGCCCGCCAAAAGGACGCTGGTCTATTTTGCCATCCGGTGTGCGGCTCCATGGACATCCCCAATGCTCCATTTTAACTATTTCCTTGGGAGCTTGTCTAACAAAGAATTCCACAACGTCTTGGTCTGCCAAGAAGTCTGCACCTTTCACAGTGTCCCAGGCATGCAAATCAAAAGAGTCCTTCTCCCGCATCACCGCGGCTGTTCCGCCTTGTGCACAGACAGAATGCGAGCGTATGGGATGAAGTTTTGAGATCACAGCTGTGTCAAGTTTTTCACCGAATTCGGCTGCAGCAACAGCAGCCCTCAAACCAGCTAATCCAGCGCCAACAATAACGATATCATGGACATATTTCTCCATCAACATTTCCCAGCCAATTTTAAAGAATAACCTAGATTCACTTTAACGCTTATATTTTTTGTCCGTACGCGTGGCTGTCTGTTCCTTGGTTTACCCTTTTTAGATCTTGAAGCGATTATTTAACATGATTTTCCCAAATGCTAAATTCTTTATGCCCTATTAACCCTAACTTCCAAGGAGAAATCGAACAATAAATGGACGGTTTTTCCATCTGCTTTTTAAACTCTTAATCCATACGCTACCAGCACCATAAAGGATGAAAAGGCAACGTAGATGAGCAAGAATGTTTCAAGGTTCACTTTCGACCACGTGGAAGCAACAACGTAATGGATTAAAGAAAGATGCAGTACATACATAAAAAGAGATGACTCTCCCAAGACTTGCAGCGGTTTATACAGGATGAGCGAAGGCTTGTAATCCACTATGGGGAATAGCAACAAGATTACCCCAATCGCGCTCACTACATATCCAACTGATGGCCAACTGTAATAGTGAAAAGTGAACCACCAGATAAAGCTGCCAAAGGCTAAGATGCCTCCCTGAAAAAGCAAAATTTTTCCACATTCCAGCATGCGAGTTGGGTTTCCAACGTAGATAAGCCAGATTTACTCCCAGTAAAGAAAATCCTAGCCATGGAAATATGGGAAACCAGCCGTCGACTATAAAACGGTGAATTATATGATCTGTGTGTTTAAGAATTTCTTAAAGTAAAGGGTGTGAGAGAAAAAAGATGGTAACGGTGAGCCATCGGGGTATAGCGCTTAAGTGCGAGAAAAGGTATGCTATGGGCAAGGAGACCCCAATTAGATAGAGTATTTGGAAAAACATAAAGGGATAACCGCCGAGCATAAACACTTCAATAAGCAACCCAACAATTATCAGCAAGGTTCCCCGAGCTAGGAAATACTTTAACCTATGACCCTTTGTTTGAGTTGTAAAGGCAACCATCATTCCAGATATCACAATGAATAATGGGGCAGCCCATGCATTGCACAGAACAAGCCAAAAAGGATAATATTCAATGTACAGCACTGCTGGTAAATTGCCGCCTATCATCATGAGAATGGCTAAACCCCGCAGAATATCTTCTGAAACAAGCCTTTGAACGTTTCCGTAATTGTGCTGTTTCATTTGCTCAACAGCCTCTTCAAGCTTTGAGGCAATGTCTCCGAAGCGTTCCATTTGAGAGGCGTTAGCAGCTATGTTAGTTTCCAAAATTAAAGCGTTAAAGTACGCCACTAACAGCTTCTCAGCGCCCACAGCTTCCGCAGATTCTTCCATGCCGTCCAAAAATTCCAATAACCTTGAAGCAACAATTAAGCTGGTTTTAATTTTCTCGGCGTAGTTAAACACCATTACAGCCTTTTTAACCTCTGCCAAAATGGTCATCTCAAAAGTTTAACCTTTCTCTAAAGAGGCTCTTGCCCGCCACTTTTCCAGTCTTTTCCGCACTTCTTCCTCAAGCCTCTCCTTGGAGATTAAGTGACCCCTTACTATGACTTCGTCGTTTAAGGCTATGCTGGGCGCACTCATAATCTGATATGTTAAGCCTTCCTCTAAGCCTTCCTTAGTGTTAAGGTTAACCTCTCTGTAGGCTAAACCAAACTTCACAGCAACTTCAAAGGCAATTTGCTTAGCAGCAGGACAAACCGAACAAGCTGGCAAAGTGAAAACCTTCAGCTCCAAACCTTAAAGCCTTCCATAAACCTAAATTAGTAAGCGTTATCCTTAAAATTGTTTTCATAACCTTTAGAAACTGGAAACACTTAAATCGCATAGTAAAACGAATATTAAATGGGCTTTGGCAGTGGGCCCGTAGCTCAGCTAGGTTAGAGCGACAGGCTCATAAACGGATACGCTGAGAAACCTGTTGGTCGGGCGTTCAAATCGCCCCGGGCCCACTTTTGACATGCATTTTAGGAGATTTTCCTTGTAAGGAAAAACGTTTACGTAACAAAAGAGGACATCAAGGAAGGCTTGCGAAAATTGAGAATGAGAAAAGGGAATGTTGTCATAGTTCACAGTTCTTTAAGCAGTTTTGGATTTGTAGACGGCGGCGCTGAGGCTGTGATTGATGCCCTTCTCGAAACGGTTGGAGAAGCGGGCACTGTTGTGATGCCAACGTATTCAACAAACCGTAGAAAAGTTAGGCACAGCAAAAGAGAAACTGCATTGGGGGTTACTTGGAAATATAGGATTACGCCTTACGACCCAAAAAGGACAATGTGCTGGACTGGAGCTATCCCCGAAGCTTTCCGTAAAAGAAGCAACGCCATGAGAAGCCTAAACCCAACCCATTCTATTGCAGCTATTGGAGCGAAAGCAAAGGAAATTGTTGACGCCGCTAAGGAAAACGCAGACAATGGTTTCAAAAAAGTCCTTGAACTTAATGGCTATGTTCTCTTAATAGGAGTAGGGTTAAGCATATGCTCAGCCATGCGCTTAGCCGAAGAACAAGTTCAACCGCCAAAACATATACTAGCGAAGATTCAACCTCCCCAAGAGTTAATAGCGAAATATGGAAAGGATTTAGGATGGCCAAAATGGGACATTGGCTTTGGTCCATATCCAGACTTTGCCAAAACGGAAGAACCATGCAGAAAACATGGAATAATGAAGACAGCAAAAATTGGAAAAAGCGAAGTGAAACTTCTGAGGCTAAGGGGACTAATAAAGTTATATGCTGAATATTTGAGGAAGAATCCCGATGCTTTTTATCATGACACTTTTTGTTAGATTTTAGCCTTAAGCTTTTCAACTAGGACAGCGGTTCTTTTTCCAAGCTCGCGGCAATATTCAAGCTCTTTTTTACCTGGTTTTCCCACGGCTGCTGCGCCATAGTGCTTGTCGTCGGCTCTGCCTTGAACTATCATTCCATGCACTAGTATGGCTTCCAGCATGGATAGAAGTGTTGTTTCTGCGCCTGTGGCTGTTCCGCCAGAACTTGTGAAGGCTGCGCCCACTTTGCCTTCAAGCTTTCCATGGATTTTCACAGACTCGTCTATTAACGCTTTAAGCTTAGCGGACATCTGTCCGTAATATGTTGGCGAGCCCATTATGATGCCGTCTGCCGCTAGCAAATCGTCTAGGCTTGTTTTGTCAACCTTTTTGACAATCACATCGACGCCTTCCACTTGTTTTGCGCCTTCAGCCACAGCGTAAGCCATCTTCTCAGTGTTCCCAGTTTTAGAGTCATAAACAATCAATATTTTTGCCATTTATTACACCATCCCAACAGCAAGGTTCATTTGCAAAGGCTTCAGCTTTAAATTTTACCATTCTAAAATGCTTCCCAATGGTTTACATAGCGAATAGAAGATTCTTCCATAAGCTATAAGAAGCCAAAGCGAGTTAATTTTCTGGGAGAATGGTGGAACCTTTTTAGAGGGGAGAAAGGAGAGAAGGGAGAAAAACAGATACTCCACCATTCTCCCCATCATCTTCCATGCGTATCATGAAAGTTGCTTTTAAACCTTTCCTTCTATTACAGATTAAACCCTACATTTTAGAAATCCTTTCTTGCGGTTTCCCGTATTTCAGCCCTAAGCTTTTTAGTTTCCAAAAAAAGTTTGAATTGGACTGGGTTGCTGAGCCTTTTAGAAAAACATAAATGTCATCCTCTGAGTTAGAGTCTTGAAGGTTTTCTATTCTTATGTCGGCTTGCAAAGTTTCGCCTTCAGCGTCTGCTCATTTCCCTTATGATTTCGTCAACCGTCATTATCTTCGCGTTATAAACATACTCTAAATACCGCAAGCCTTGCTCGTGGTCTTCCTGCGTAAAGGACTCCACACCATCCTTCGTCACAATTATTTTGTAGCCTCTGAAAAAGGCATCTGCAGCCGTATGCCTTACACATATATGCGTGTGCAAGCCGCCCAAAATCACTGTTTTCACCCCTTCGCCGTTATATAGGCTTCGAAGCAGCGGATCAAGTCCAGTCTCGTAAAAGCCGCTGTATGTTCGCTTCTCCACAACAAAGTCTTTTTCCGTAGGCTTAAGCTCTGGTATAACCTCAGCGCCTTTGGTGCCTTTTATGGCGTGTTTTCCCCACCGATGAACAACTTCAGGATCGTTAGGGTAATGTGCATCATTACTGTAAATGACTGGAACACCGTTTTTGCGGGCAGCCTCAACAAGCCTCTTAAGGTTTGGAATTATATGCTTGGCTCTTTCACACTTCAAGTCGCCAGTAACAAAGTCGTTAAGCATGTCAATTATTATTACACACATTCTCTCCGACATGCCTAACACCCTTTGCACTTCATAGTTTTATCATTTCCTCTTTCTAAATATTTTGACTCCATCCATGTCGCAAACGTATTCAAAGCCAACCTCTACGAGCCTACAAGCCTCTTCAACCGTTTTGGCCGTCTTGACATGGAATTCCTCGTTTGTGCCTTGGAATATTGCTTTTTCTATCGTTATATAGACTAATGTATTTTGAATATTCCTGTGTCCTAGCAGCTCTTTAACGTGGATTATGTCTTTGGTTTTATGGTATTCCATGGTGCCTTTCCAATGCCTGAACGAGTGAAAGCCAATTTTTAGAAGGCTTGGATTGCTAAGCTTAAGGGCTAATTGTTTTCTGCGTCTGTAAAACGTTGTTTGCGCCACATTTCTCGATGGAAAGATTTTATCGCTTTTCTTTGGAAGTCTATTTAGCATCATTATGGCTGTTTCACTTAGTGGGAGTATTCTTGGAAGGCTTCCTTTTTCTGGAGTAATGCGGACTGTTCGCCTTTCAAAGTCTATATCTGTCCATTTAAGCTTTAAAGCCTCACCGACCCTCATGCCAGTTTCCTTTAACAGTTGAAGTAAAGCTGAAAGGGTTTTACTGGAATTCGCTATTAGTAAGTCAAGCTCCCGCTCCGTAGGGACAAAGGGAATTTTGCATGATACTTTATATTCTGGTTGCTTCCATATAATTCCGAAATAGTCATAGAATCCCTTAAGGACTGTTGCGTAATTATGTTTTGAAGTTTCGCTCATGTTGGACTTTGCTAGGAACTCTTTGACTGTTTCAGGCTCTAAGAGGTCGGTTTTCTTAGCTAGATACTCAAGCTTCTGCTTGTAGTCTTTGATTGTAAAGGCAGACCTGCCCATTTTTTGAAGATACCATAGGAATTGGAAGATTTTTCCTTTAACGTCAAAGCTTGCTTCTGTGGCTCCCGCTTCCTGCTTTTCTGTCTGCCTTTGGGCTTCCACCAAAAGCTTAGCCGCCTTTTGGTGTGCATCACCATCACTTTTTGTGATGGAGCCGTTATATGGTTTTCTGGTTTGGCTGAACCTGTAACTGCAATTTCTACATAGATACCGTTGTATGCTTGAGCCGTCTGCCAGATAGCGTAAGCCGTCTTTATAGAGAAGCGTTGAGCCGCATTGGGGGCAGCGAAGCATTGGCGTTTATGCCTCTCGCTTTTTCCTTCCCACTGTGGAGCCGTTTTTAAAGGTCCAGTAGAACCAGCTGTTTCTAGTGAGCTTGCCATTATGCTGGGCTAAATCCTTCAGCAAAGCCTTAAACTCTGGATTGTTATGGTCTTGGCTTTTCTCAAACTCGCCTTTAAAGCCTTGAGCCTTCTCCCATCTTATCTTGTTTGGATCCCAGCTCCAGCGTTT
>CAZCSF010000006.1:0-77960 GCA_964501295.1 uncultured Candidatus Bathyarchaeia archaeon
AGAAAGAGCTTGAGAAATATTTGGCGGAAGGATGGCAATTCGTAAGCGTACTACCCTCACAAAAAATCCTAATCAAAAAACACTAAGAAAACGAAACTTACACTGTTTGTCGCTTTCCATTAGCTGCAACTAAAAGAAGAAACTTTCCAAGCCCTTATAGATATTCTTGCAACTCAGCATAACCACGCTGACGACTCTGGTTCAAACCCCGCACCACGCGCCAAATCAGAAACTGCGTTTCCGATACCTTCCTTTTTAATGAATGCAGCTTGTTTTTGGCTGGTTTGCTGGTTTAGAGCTTTTTCAGGTTTTGATTTTGTTGTTTTATCGTGGTCAGTTGGGTGGAATTAATACTGGTATTAATACCGATGTTGAGAATTACGTTTATGCTTATGTTTATTAGCTGGGTTATGAGTTGGCTTATGCTAATGTTGTTTTGCCGGGCTAAGGTTTTAAGTTGGTCATGTAGGCTTTGGGGAACAATTATTTGCGTATAACCCTGCTTAGTCATGTTTTCACTTCTCCTTTACGCTTATTATTTTGTTGTTTCGGGTTTTAAATGGCAGTATGGAATTTTCTGTAATGGTTTCTTCTTCTGTTATGGGTAAGCCCTTTTTCTGTTGCCATATTTCGCGTAGTATGATTAGTTTGGCTGTGTGGAAGTATCCGCCTTCTCGCAGTTCTTTGCGTGTGGCTGTTAAGCCCTTAAAGTCGTTTTCATGGGTTTGGCGTTTTCCAGTTGGTAAAGCTCTTGTGCTTTTTCCCAGATTAACGGGCGGACGTTAGGCCAGAATTTACCTTTTGTTTTCTCTGGCATGGCTGTTAAATTTCCTCCATCAAAATTGCTACTGCCGTGTTAGGCTTTTGGAGAAGTTTGTTTATTGTTTGTTCTATTTTTCTGTAGCATGGGTGGTCTGAACCTATTAATGCGAAGAAAACTCCGGTTTCGTCTATGTTTTGTGGGCTTTCGCTGTATGTCCATTTTCCACAGAAGCTTCTTGCGTCTTGGTTGTAGTATACTGAGAATTCTGGTAGCCCATAACCCTCTTCTTCGTGTGCTTCGCAATCCAAAAATGGGTATTCGAGTTTACGTCTTAGATGTTGAGCAAATAGCATGCCAACTGCTACGTCCGTTTCAGTTCCAACATAGATGTTTCGCTCTCCGTGTTATCAGCGAAATTTTTGATGTTCTCCTTTGCTTTAGTTTTCAACTGTTCTATTTCGCGTTCCGTGTATTCTATAGCTACAATTCTAAACTCGTATACTCGCTTATCGTAAATTTCCTTCATTTGCCTCGCCAGAATAAAATTTGGCGGAACCCCTTAATTTAGCTTAGAATCGCTCTCAAGTGAAAAACAAAGCCAATAAAATGGTGGAATTCACATTTAAAGCTTGAATACTAAATTTTTAGTTTACTGAGTTTCAATTTCACCTTTGGTGAGGTCAATTTTTACAATTTTTACCTTAAGTTTATAACACAAGCCTTTTTCTTTAATGTAGCATTTTTCCACGAGTTCAGAGTCGACAAGCTTTTCTAAAGCACGATAAACAGATTCCCTATATTTTACATAAAATTTTCTTTTTCTTAGTTCCTCGAGCACTTGAATAACGGTCATTGGTTCCTTAGATATTATTTTAAGGATTTCTCTTCGGAGTTTAGAACTTAACGCTGATACTGCATTGTCTATTTCCATATCTGCAATGTTATTTTCAATGTTGATTAAATCACTTTGTTACTTAAATCGTCATAATAGTGACCTTTTCGACAACAAGACCTTTTCAACATCATCAACTGGTTTGGATTTTAGAAAAATGATGTGAGGAAGCAAAATGATTAACTTCTTCAGAATACTTGATAGTGAGCGACACATAGCCTTTTGTCCAATGAATTTTGTTGCCGATGTTTACATGGGCTGTCCTCATGCTTGCTGGTATTGTTATGCTCCATCTTATACAGAAAGGCGGAAATTTGAGCCGAGCTTTCAGAAATTTAGAAACTTTAGACGCCGTTTTAAAAGCCACTTAGATTTTGAAAAAATAGAATCAGCCATTGAAGAGGGGAAGGTTAAAGGAACATGTGCTGGAAAACAAGAACTCTATGTCTCCGCCGCCATTAAGCAACGCCATCCACTTCGTATAGGGTCAGTATCCGATCCGTTCGGCTTGCCATTAGAAAGCCAGTTTGAAGATACTTACAGAGTTTTGGAAATTTTAATTTCCAACAAGTACCCTTTTGTAGTATGCACCAAAAGTCCGCTTGTTGCAACACCAAGATATATCAACCTTCTGAAATCAGCCAACGGAAATGCTGGCGTGCAGATCTCTCTGATTTCATTGAATGAAAATTTGCTCAGCTATTTGGAGTCGCGTCCTGGGGGCACAACGCCATCTGCGGAGTCTCGTTTAGCAGCCTTAAAAAAGTTGTCGGAAGAGGGCATTTTTACCACGTGTAGAATACAACCTATGATTCCACAAGTTACCGAGTATGATATGGAGAAGTTGATTTTTGCATTAGCTGAAGCGGGCGTTAAGCATGTAATTGTAGAGTTCCTTTGGCTTCCAATAATACACGCAAAGGATATGGGATTAAAACTTAAAACAGTCTTGGATGCGTATTGTGCTGCTGGCGGAACTGTTGGACCAGAGTTAGCGAAATTCAATAACGACATCAATGCCTATTACCGGTATGTGGGTTACGTCGATGCCGTCCACGGCAGGATTTTCTACTCAAGAAAGAAGATGGCTGAATTAATGCCGAAATTTGCCCAAATGGTTGCAGAAGCAAATAAAGAATATAATATGGATATGACTTTTGGCTCAGGAAATGAAGAAACTTCCTTCTTGAACTCCACCGACAATTGTTGCGGAGTTGATAGACTTCAAGCCTTTTCAGGATATCCAAAATGCATCGGCCAAACCGCACTTAAATTAGCTAAGAATAAAGGAAAAGTCACTCTTAATGACATGGTGCAGTTTTATAATCCATGCCCCGACAAGTTTCGCCAGTTATGGGTAAAAAGGGAGAAGAAAGGCTACTTTCTCGAAAACCGAATTTTCAAGCTTAGAGCCCATCAAGCTGGAAACGAAGTCGAATATGTTTACGACGAAAAAGCGGTTCCATGTTGTGAGCGCCAATGATACCTGAGTATATCCCCTATATCAAGTATGTTATCGCACCAGGAACGAGATTCGAACGCGACAAGAAGGTGCTTTTCGATCCGGATGGCGAAGTCGCTCAGGGCAAGTCTCTTTTGAATTATGGTTGGGCACCTACTGGATTAAAAGAGTTTATTGAGGCATTATATGTTGCAAAGAAAGGAAGTTTGAAAGATTTTGATGTTTTTTATGAAGGAAAAATTCTTGGAACACATCAAGATATTGTTGATATATTAAAAAAGGAAGGACTAATTGACCAAAAACTTCCAGCGTTGCTTATAATTAGGATTAGAGAAAATGTTGAAGTGCCTGCTCTTCTTGTTAACATCGACAGAATTCTCTTCAAGAGATGTCAGCATTGTAGACAATCTTGGCGAAATAGTGCTCCACCAGCTGATTTTATAGATTTTTTGAAGGGGTTAGATATCGAGGAAGTTGTTGACCTTTTTCAGTGCTCGAGGCAGCTTTGCAAGTTTTTATGCGAATACTATGACTACTGCGGAAAAAGCTACACAAGCACTGAAGGGTTAAGTGTGGTTGAGAATGAAAAAATCGAATGCCTTAAAGCTCTATTGATGTTTATGGCAGGAAAAATCCCCCAGATCAGTCGATATGAATGTATTCCAAGAGAGAAAGTGCCTTTCAAACTGGGGTGCAGAGAGCTAATAACAATGAGGAAAGATTCACCATTAACTTTTGAATTTTTTAAAGAGTTAGTTAACAAATCGCAGAAAATAGATTGCACAACATGTATTGAAAGGTCTCTTAGATTTGATTTCACTCCATTACGATACTTCTTTTTTGACCATAAGACATGGCGTGCAATGCAAAAACAAAGGTATTGTAAAACATTAGGCCGGCGCAACATAGACGCACTTCCAGCAAGGTTGCTTTCAGAATTCATAAATTCCTACGACAAGTATCGTGACGGAACTCAGCTTATTGCACCAATTAATCACCACGGGGTTTTAGAGGCATTTTTGGACATCTCAGCCGTCAAATTTGAATTAAAGCATTCGATAGAATATGAGTGCACCATCTGTGGGGCGGTCCATAGGATAACGGACATTCCAATAAAAGCGATGTTTAAGGACTCAGATGTTTTTAGGCATGAAGCTTACTTTGCTAATTTATTATGGAATAAAATTTGGGAAGTCTACCCGAAGCAATTTTGTGACTCTTTTCGAGGGAAAACACACCTTAAGATTTCAGAGAGTACCGTTATTAAAAGAGAAGTGAGGTCTAAAGAGTTTGATCCGACAAGTAGATTCCCTTCAAGTTCTTATGATTATGTGGTAGATCTATATCCATTGGGGGTAAAACGGCGTTTACTTTTTGACCTTACAACGGGTTTATGGAAGAAAAGTGGTTTTCATGAGGTTGGAAGAACAACAGAAGAATATGTTGAAACATGGAGAGAGCTATTATTTAACATTCCAAATAAATTAACTGATGCTTACGCAGTCTGGTATATTGTCGTTAACAGCACTGAAGATCGATTTTTCGATGATACTGCCCCGCAGGGAGTTAAAAACATCGATGCCTTGGTTGATTTAATTACTTCTGCAGATAGAAAAGCAACAATTATCATTAAATCTGATGCTGAGGAAAAAAGTTTAGATTTAAACGTTCATAAGTTCCTTATAGTTCCCATTTTTAACTCAACTCCGGCTAAAGGCGAAGCCCGTTGGGAGATTAAACGTTTAGAAGAGGGAAGATACGACAAATTACTTATTTGGAGATTGATAAACCGTCTTCTTGTCTAAACGGTGAGAGTCAGATGGATTCTGAATTCACTATTCAAGCTTTAAAATCGCTTGTTAGAGATTTTATTGTTAAAAGAGATTGGGTAAAATATCATAACCCGAAAGATCTGGCCGAAGCTATATGCATCGAAGCTGCAGAACTACTTGAAGTTTTTCAATGGGCTACCGTCGAAGAGGTCTCTTCTTGGAAGAACAACCCTTCGAAGATGACCAGCATTAAAGACGAGTTGGCTGATGTTTTGATTTACTGTTTTAGCATGGCAAATGTCCTCGATATTGACATTTCGGAAATTGTTTCAGAAAAGCTTAGCAAGAACGAGGTTAAGTATCCTGCGGACAAATATTTCGGACGGGCTCATTTAGAATAATGTTCCGCTTTTTTAATCCTCAATTTCTAAATAGAGAGTATTTCCCTCGACATGTCCTTTGTATTTTGGGTAACCTCTAATTCGCGTAATTGTCTTATAGGCATTTAGAAGTTCAACGGCTTCCTCGTAGGATCTGCAAACAATTTTTGCGTGTTCTCTTCCCATGTTTGTCCCTCAGTCAAGTAAGATTTTAGTATAAACCCTTATAATAATTTGGCGCACCTTTAAATTTAGGAAGTGTAATTTCGTGGGCAGGGAAGCTTCAGGTTCAGCTGAAAAAATTTGGAAGGAAATAAAGAAAAAATATGTTGACGACTGGGAGCCTTCTGAAAGCGATGTCGACTGGCTTATCAAAACCGTTGCCAGTATGAAAATTGGTGGAAAGTGGATTATCCCCGATGCGGGGGTAACTTTTGAGAAGGTGGGGGGGGAAGATCATTTGAGACTCGAGTCGATAGTGACTGATGATATGTTAAATGCTATGGTTGCCATTGAAAAGACGAGGAAGGTGGGAGAGAAAGCCGGGATTAAGGTTGATGTTGAAAAAGCCGCTGACCGCATACTTTTTCGTCTTTAGCGTTTAGGGGTTTTCTATGGGAAAAACAAAACATAAAATGCCTTCAAGGAAGGAAATTTTTAAGTTTATGGTTCGAGAGGCTCGCCCATTTAAATTTGAATATGTTAAAGATCATCAGCCGTTAAGGGTTAGTGTTGAAAGAAAAACAGTTTACATTAATGAAAACGTTCTTCTGACAACGATAAAGCAGCTGGTTGAAGCTGGGCTTGACTGGAAAGAGGTCATGAGAAAAAACTTGCAACATGAAAAGGCGCATGAGAAATTTTTCAAATGGAACCTTAAATGGGCTGCGTCTGGCGCTGGCGCGGAATCCTATGGTTGGCTCGCCAGCTACTTGACCGATTACGTAATAGACAGAATTTACTATGCAAATGACGAAAATTACCAAAAATGGTTGCTTGCTGATTCCCGTCACGCTTTTGAAAGCCTTAGAAAAGAGATTTGGGATTTGTTTCCAACAATAGATTTGAGGCCTCACTTTCTTTATAATCAGGCGGCATACTGGGGTTGCTATTGGCGCGATAACGTTAGATGAAGCTTTAAAGCTATATCCGGAAAAAACCACTTACATAATGGAGCTTTTGCAACTGTTTAACAGGATTAAAAGCGAGCAAGATCTCGAATGGGCTTTCACCGAAGCAAAAAAGCTTTATTTAAAGCATTTTTCGTTTTATAGCTTTTAAATGGTAGATTTTACCGCACCGTGGTTGTTATTCTGCGTATCTCTTTCCAAATATCTACCTCTCCATGATCTCAGCCTATGTGAATCTTTTCTTCATCATCATATACGTCGTTGATAAATTCTAAGGGAATGGTGATGACGTGCTGCCCGTAATATATTTCCAAGATATCGCCAACAGTCTTGATGCGGCAACCCCAATCAACAGTTCTCATAGCATCAAGTATCTTTTCAAGCATCTCTTTCTGTTTCTCTGTAAGTCCTTCTTGCATACGATCTGCCCTCACACCTTTTAATTAAAAGGCGTTCTTATTATATGATTTTTACACTATCCTTCTGCTTCTTTCTCCCTTAGCTATTTTCGTATCTGTTGAGGATTTCGTTTATCTGGCCATTTATGAATTCTGCTACATCGTGGTAGGGTGCTTTCATACTTTTTATTGCTTCATTCAGCTTTTAGTATTTTTCTCTCGGGATTTCTATTTATTCCTTTTCGTCCTTTAGTATTCTAAGCTTGAATCTTATGGCTTCTTTAATGAACTCTTCTATTGTTGCATAGCCTAAATGCTTGTTTTCTTTTATGAAGTTTTCAACTTCCATGAGGGTTTCTTTTGGCAGTTTTACTGATTGCGTTAGCAAAGCTGTTATTGTGCTGTCATATGTTTGTAATTTGCCTGTCTCAGCCATAAGCTTCCCAAGCATTTCTGTCAGTTTTTTATGGGTTTCGTCTGATATTCTAAGCGTCTTCATCCGCCTATTCTTCCTTGATTCTGCTGCTTATCGGCCAAACTTTCTCGATTAGAAGATTCGGAACAAAAATCCCAATAAAAGGAATTGAAAGAAAATTTAATTGACATTGTTCCGTTAACAGCGACTAATAGAAGGTTGTCTTGTAGTTAAAAACGCTCGAAATTTTTATATAATAAACTTGGTTATGAAGCAGAACATATCTATAGTCCTCTGGTGGGATGGCATGAAAAGTTGGCGGGTACTTTTAATATTGTTGGTAGCACTAGCCCTTTTTTCAATTTTAGTGTGTAATGTAGGAGCTGTAAATTCGTCTGGTAATCCTGCGAGTGTCAGGGTTGGAGTATGGCTTGTGAATGTTGAAAAAATTGATTTGGCCGCCAGTAGCTATCGATTGGACTTCTATCTATGGTTTAGGTTCAACTCTTCCGAGATAGGCTTGGATGATGTAAAAGAGTTTGAGTTTGTCAATGGATATCCCACAAAATATGAGATATACTCGAGTGAAGATCAGGGTTATCTTGAATATCGCGTTAGAGGGGACTTCATAAAAACTTTTGACTTCTCACAGTATCCATTCGAAGCACATAAACTCGCTATAGAATTGGAGCACAAGAACCTTAACGCTTCCTACCTATCCTTTGAGGCAGACCCAACATCAAATGTCGACAAGACTGTTAACGTAGCAGGGTGGGAAATCGGAGATTTTGAAGCGAGTGTAACAGAGCATTCATATGATGATGAAGCATATTCTAGATTTGTGTTTAGCATTACATTAAAGCGACCTGTAATCTCGTCGTTTATCAAAAGCGTCTTGCCCATTGCCGTTATAACCACGATATCTTTGCTTGCTTTTGTCATATCGCCTCAAAACTTTGCTCAAAGAATAGGTTTAGGCGTCACAACCCTCATGTCTGCAACGGCTTTCCATTTGGCATTACTCAGCGGTATACCTCCCATGGGCTATTTGACTTTAGCTGACAGAATGATGCTCGCCATATACGCGATTTTCCTCTATAACCTCTCAGCATCCGTTTACATTATGAAACTTGTAGACGCAAAAAAGACAGAAGAAGCACAAACATTCAACAAGAAAGCACTGAAAATACTGCCAATAATTATCATAATATTAACAATAACAACCCAACTAATCCTCTAAATTACGTAGCGCATAACACCACAAAAACCAGATTAAAGAACATTAGCACCATACCTTTTCCAAAGTGTTAATCCCTATATGTTCTGTTAACGATGATTAAAAGAACGTGATTGGTTTAAGGGGAATAATGGTTTCATTCTCTGCTTGAAAGTGTTATGATGTAGTCTGCTGTGTCTGCGCATATGTCTGCGGCTTGCTCTATAAATTCTATCAGGTCATCGAAGATTATGATGGCACCGGTGTTCATTTGTTTTCCATAGGTGATGAGCAGTTTTTTCATGGTTATGTATTCTTTGTCTATTGCGTTTTCGATTTCTTCAACTTTTGTTGAGTATTTTATGGCTTCGGTTGGGTCTGACGAAATCTTTTCTACGCCTAGTCGTAAGGCAGAAGCGCACTCGACCAGGGTTGAAGTCATTTTAAGCGTGTTTTGTATTAGTTCTTCCGGCATTTGCGTATCTTGAAGTATTTCTAGGCATCTTGCTGCGTCTTTAACGTGGTCCGCAAGCGTATCTAGTCTTTTTACGAGGTGCAGTATGTCTTCGCGGTAGTCCGCTGTTAGGGCCGTATGTTTGGACATTTCTTTGAAAACTTCTCTTCTTAGCTTGTCAACCTCTTTTTCCGTTTGAAATAAGTAGTGTATGCGTTGGGCAACTTCTTTCTTTATTCCTTGTGCCAAGCTTTGGACTGCTTGATGGAGAAGATTTACTGTGTCAAGGGCCTTCGTTATTTGTTGTTGGGCGAGTCCTAGAGCTTTGGTTTTTCTGCGCTTTTCAAACCAAGCGTAGCTTCCCTTCTCCAACAATTTTCACCTTCATAAAAGTTAAACAATTTTAACATCATAGATCTTCATCTCAGAATCACCTTTTCCCCCGTTGCAATGTAGATTATTGATTCGCAGATGTAGGTGGCGTGATCAGCTATTCTTTCAAGGTATCTCACTATCAAAACGCTGGGAACCGCGCATCTTGTTGTGATGTCTGCTCTATCAATTAATTTGTCGAGAAAATCAAAATACATTTTATCTACTTCTTTTTCTATTTGGGCTATTTTTACAGCAATTTGCGGGTTGTGGCTCCTAAGGGAGTCTATGCTTAATCTAATCATGTTTAATGCTTTTTCACCCATATCCTTAACGTGTAAAACTATCCATGCATCACAGTTTTTCATCCCGCCCAATTTTTGGTTTGTGTAGGACATGTCGAGGGCGTATCTTCCGAAACGGGCGAAGTCGTAGGCTATTTTCATGTAAGACTTAATTGTTCTTAGGTCTGAGGCTACTGGCTGAAATCTTGCAATTAGCTCCAATGCCTTATCTTCGACATGGTCGGCCATCGAAACAATGATGTCTGATATTTCGCGAATCTCATTGTAGGCATCTCTGTTTTCAATACATTCTCTGAGGGCGGTTAAAACGGTGTGATATGCCAGTTCACCCATCTTGTGTAGGGCCGCCGAAAGTTCTTCAAGACCAGAATCTATAATTCTGTTCATACCCTTTCACCTCAGCCGAACTCTCCAGTTAGGTATTTTTCCGTTAACTCATGTTTTGGATTTTCAAAAATCTGCTTGGTTGGACCATATTCTATCAACTCGCCAAGGTAAAGGAAAGCGGTATAGTCCGAAACCCGGGCTGCTTGCTGCATGTTATGGGTTACAATTACAAGCGTGTAGTTTCCTGCCAGTTTTCTGATAAGGGCCTCTATTTTTGCCGTGGCTATGGGGTCAAGGGCTGAGCACGGCTCATCCATTAAAAGAACCTCTGGCTCAACAGCCAAGGCTCGTGCTATACAGAGCCTCTGCTGCTGCCCGCCAGAAAGACTTGCCCCAGACTTGTTTAAGTCGTCTTTAACCTCTTCCCAAAGATTGGCAAGTTCTAGACTTCGCCTGACAGCCTCCTCAATGGTTTTCTTGTCCTTGACGCCGTTCAGTTTTAGGCCCGCCGCCACGTTGTCGTATATGGACATCATTGGAAACGGGTTTGGTTTTTGAAAAACCATGCCAATTTTTCTCCTTATCATAACAGGGTCAACACCGTTGCCGTAAATGTTCAAACCGTTAAACAACACCTTTCCAGATACTCTGGCGCCGGGGGTTATCTCATGCATACGATTAAGGCAACGAATAAATGTTGTTTTTCCGCATCCAGAGGGGCCTATAATGGCCGTTACAGCGTTTTCCTCAATTTTTATGTTGATGTTTTTCAATACTTGTTTTGTGCCGAACCATGCGTTTAAATCTTCTACCTCAAACTTAGGCGCCATTAGTATCTCTCCCTTGTGAAGATTCTCACAGCGATGTTTATCCCTAAAACAAGCAGTATGAGCACAAGCGCGGATCCCCAAGCGAGGGCTATCCAACTTTCAAAGGGCGACATAGCGAAGACAAAAACGTTTAAGGCAAGGTTTGCAGCTGGCCTATCTAGGCCCGCAAACCACCACCTCCAATATCCCATTGTAACAAGCACGGGCGCAGATTCTCCAGCAATCCTCGCGATGGAAAGTAGCATCCCTGTAACCACTGCTTTTTTGGCGCTTTTCAACACTATTGTAACAACAGTTTTCCATCTAGGAACGCCTAAAGCTATAGCCCCCTCGCGGATACTCATCGGCACAAGTTTCAGCGCTTCTTCAGTTGTCCTAGTTACAATGGGAATCATGATTATGGATAATGCAAAGGCCGCTGCGATGACTGAAAACCCAATTGAACGGACAATTAATGCATAGGCAAAGACTCCAATAACAATGGATGGTATGCCGCTTAGAACGTCGTTAAAGAACCTAACAATTGTTGATAACTTATGTTCGCTGTATTCGCTTAGGAAAATGCCAGACATCAACCCTATGGGTATGCCGATAATAGAAGCCAAACCAATGGTTATTAAGGTTCCTTGAATAGCGTTTGCAACGCCTCCTCCTTTTTCTCCAACGGTTGGCGTCGGGCTGATAAAGAACTCAGGATTAATGGTGGAAATACCTTTTTGAACGACTTCATAGAGGATGCTAAACAAAGGGATCAACGCCAACGCAAGAGACAAATATACAAGTAAAAATGCAACGCGATCCTTAACCATTCTAAACTTGTAGTAGTTCAGTTTTCTCATTCTTTTGCTATCCCCCTGGCCAGCCTAAGCGTCCGCCAAACAATCAGCCGCGAAAAAATGTTAATCACCAAGGTGACGAATAACAAGACAAGGGCAACGTTAATCAATGCACTTACATAAAGATCGTATGTGGCTTCTAGAAGCTCGTTGGCAATTATGGCTGACATAGTATACCATGCATCAAAAAGTGAAGAGGGCCAAACCTGAAACTTGTTTCCAATAACCATTGTTACTGCCATAGTCTCTCCAACAGCCCGCCCTAAACCCAAAATTACAGCGCCTATAACCCCTGAACGCGCATAGCTAATTACGGTTTTGACGGTTTCCCACTTTGTGGCGCCAAGGGCTATCATTGCCTCTCGTTGGGAATTTGGCACAGCCATGAACAAATCTCGCATAACAGCGGAAACCGTTGGAATAATCATTATAGCCAAAATTATACCACCTGTGAGAACACCGCCGCCATAAATAGGTCCTGAAAATATGGGGATAAACCCGAAAAGTGTCTGCAAGTATGAATAAACATGGTCGCGTAAAAATGGTATTAAAACAAATATTCCCCAAAGACCATAAATAACGCTTGGAACAGCAGCTAAAAGCTCCACCAGAAAAGAAATTGCAAACCCGAATTTTTTAGGCATATATTCTGAAAGCGCCAATCCTATTCCAAGGCTTATGGGCACGCTTATAAGAAGCGCAATTGCTGAGGTAACAACTGTTCCCAATATTAACGGTAAAGCTCCAAAAACCCGGGATATAGCGGGGTCCCACTTTATGCCCAAAATAAAGTCTAAACCAAAAGTTTTGATGGAAAGCCATGACCCCCTAATTAACTCATAAACCATTAAACCGAGCGACAGGAGGATGCTGGAAGCGAACAATACGCCTACAAGCTTAAAGACATTATCGCCATTAATTTGCCATTTAAAAAGTAAAAAATATTTCGTGTTTAACTTGTGAATAAGAAGGGATATTTTGCGAAAACTCTTCATGTTTTATCACTTAAGCAGCTGTTGCCCGTTGTAAGTTATCAGCCGTAGTGTTGCTTCATTGTGCGTGACAACGCTTGATGGCAAAGGAACATAGTATAAGTCAGGCGCATAGCTTTGTCCGTCATGTATCGTCCACCATAAGAATTCTACTAAAGCCTTTGCGGCGGCTTCGTTTATGTTTGGTAAAACATTCAACTCCTTGTATACCAGGATATAAGAGAAGCTCGTTATTGGATACGCGCCCATTGCTTGTGTATTGTTAGCTAAACTGTCAACTATTGAAACCCTCGCCCAACTTTCGTCGCCTCTTGGCAGGGTAACTGCAGCGTAATCCGCGGCTTTAGCAAATGATTCTATGCTCGGCTCTATAAATTCTCCTGCAGCATTTTGCACATAGCCATACGCCAGATTATTCTTCTTTGCATATGTGAATTCAACGTATCCAATAGAATAGGGTGTTTGTTGGACAAGGGCGGCGACTCCATTGTTTCCCTTCCCTCCGAGGCCGACAGGCCAGTTTACCGAAGTTCCTCTTCCAACAGTTCCTTTCCACTCTGGGCTAACATTAGACAAATAGCTTGTCCAAATGAAGGTCGTTCCGCTTCCGTCTGACCTATGCACCACGATTATTTGCTGATCTGGGAGGCTAACGCCCGGGTTTACCGCAAGAATTTTCTGATCATTCCATTTTGAAATTTTTCCTAGGAAAATGTCCGCCAAGATTTCTCCAGTAAACTTCAGCCCTTTTGATATGCCTGGAATATTGTAGATTGGGACAACCCCGCCTATGGTTATGGGTAAGTGCAAAGTATTAGGCGCTTTTCCAGCTTGTGCTTCTGTTAATGGGGCGTCGCTAGCTGCAAAATGCACAGTCTTTTCGGTATGCTGCTGGATTCCTCCACCGCTTCCAATTCCTTGGTAGTTAACTTGAATGTTAGGCTTAATATTGTGATATTCAGCAGCCCACTTGTCGATCAGTGGAAATGGAAATGTTGCGCCCGCACCATTCAATGTTATTGTTTGTGTTGGCAATGAATTTTGATAGGCAAACACGCTTGCTGCAATTATGGCGACTACGATTATCGGCATGGCAATTTTATATGCAGTTCTCATATTGCTCACCTTTCTTCTAATATAGAGTTAGAAAAATCTATATACCTTGCCCAAATAAACAATATAGTAGAAAAATTGACTATATAGAGGTTTAAACGTGACAGAACAGCCAAACGAAGAAATAAGGAAGATTCAGTTTACTGGAAAATCCACCTACATTGTTTCGCTTCCAAAGAAATGGGTAACCACGCTGGGGCTAAAAGCGGGAAGCCAAATAATAGTGTCCAAACAAAACAACTCCTTAATTTTAACTCCTAAAGAAATGGCTAAACCATCACCTCAACCGATCGAAGCCACAATAATAATCTCAAACATAGACGACCCCGACGCAATAGTAAGAAAAATAATTTCTCTGTATTTGGTTGGATATAACTTCATCATTGTAAGGGCAAAAGATGAACGCATAAGCGCCTTGCAAAGAAACACCGTAAAAGAGTTGGCGAGAAAGAAACTTGTAGGAACAGAAATCATATCAGAAACCCAAAACGAAATCAAACTGCAAACATTGCTTAGCTATCCAGAGCTATCAGTTGAAGATGCCTTAAGACGTATGTGTCTCATAACAGCATCAATGCACGACGACGCAATACGAGCAATAAAAGAACTGAATAAAAAACTAGCCAAAGAAGTAATACAACTTGACGACGAGGTTGACCGCTTCAGCCTTTATATATTACGCCAGCTGAAAGCAGCCGTCCAAAACGAGAAAATCCTCAAAGACATAGGGCTTTCTAACCCGCAAGACTGTTTAGGATATAGGGTAATCGTAAAGTTTGTTGAAAGAATAGCTGACCACGCAACAAAAATCGCTGAATACGTTTTAGCATTAGAAGAAAAACCAGGCGAAACTGTTTTCCAAAAAATCTTTGAAATAAGCGTCTTCGCTAAAACAGCATTCGAAGATGCCATAAAATCCCTATTTAAAAAAGACTACATGCTAGCTGACCAGGTAGTTTCAAAAGCAAAAACAATACCATCCCTCGAAAACGAAGCAATAAAAGAAATTCAAACTAAAACCAAACAAGTCGACATTCCCGGCATGAGAATGATAATGGAAAGCATACGAAGAACGGCAGAATACGCAAGCGACATCGCAGAAATAGTCCTAAACCTAAACGTAAACCAAATAATCACAATCTAACAAAACTCGTTGCAAACCATTATTTTCTGTTAGGAGACACTAACAGAAAGCCGTGTGGCTTGTCAAATTGGCTGAGAACTTTCCTTTGGCATTTGCAAGAAATAGTGTGAACGAATGCTCATTGACAGATCTCGATGAAGAGCAATGTGGTATAAGATGTGCTCAATAATAGTGTAACCCTCAAAATCATAATACTCTCAGCAATATTGTTTGCCGTCTCCTCTATTTAAGAGTCTTAAAAGGCATTTTTACAAGTACGCTTCGGTCACGTATCTGTGCATCATTCTGTGACTGTTGAAATGGCACGCAATTTTCCCTATCGAGTTTTTCATAATCCTTATCCATTCATCTCTACGTTTATAATATAAAGGAATAATTACATACTCCAATTTTCCATAAAGGTCCTCAAGCTCCATAGCCCTTTGCTCTTCAGTTGAAACGTGCTCTCCAGGCTCCGGCCCTATCGCCCATCCTGTAACACCCTCTATCCATCCTTCAATCCACCAACCATCCAATACACTAAAGTTTATTATGCCGTTGTGGGCTGCCTTCATTCCGCTTGTGCCCGAAGCCTCCATTGGCGGCAGGGGTGTATTTAGCCAAACATCAACTCCGGACACTAGTTTGGCTGCGAGGTTCATATCATAATTTTCCAGATAAGCAACTTTGATTTCGTCCTTTAAAATTTTCTTGTAATTGAATATCTGCTGAATCAATCTTTTTCCCATCGCGTCTTTTGGATGGGCTTTTCCAGCAAAAATAAGCTGGATTCTGCCTTCTCTATTAACTTTTTTCAGCCTTTCCATATCTGAAAACAACAAAGTATGCCTCTTGTATTCTGTGGCTCTTCGTGCAAATCCTATTGTTAACGTGTCATAGTCCATGCCAGCGTTTATCGCTGAATTAGCATGATCAATCAAATTTCTTTTCGCTTCCATATGGGCTTGCCAAATTTCATTGTTAGGAATGACATCCACTCTTCTGAGCAATTCGGGCTCATGCGCCCATTCTGGAAGATACTTATCATACAATCTCTTGAAGCTTTCACATGTCCAAGTGTATGAGTGAATGCCGTTTGTTATTGCGTGAATCTCATAGCTCGGAAACATTTTTTGGAAATTATTTTATGTCTTTTCGCTACACCGTTGATATAATTACTCAGATTTAGCGCGAGAAGCGTCATGTTTAATCTGTCTTGTCCGCCTAAGCTTCGTAAAATTTCAAAGGGGATGAATTCTCCCAGAACTTCGCGGACGAGGTCATATGAGAATTTGTCATGTCCAGCTTCAACTGGCGTGTGCGTAGTAAAAATGCATAAGTTTCTAATTTTATTGGCGTTTATATCGTGTTTCCGTAGCAGTTCAAGAGCCAAAAAACTGGAGTGCCCCTCATTCATGTGGTATTTGCGGACGTCAATGCCTAGTTTTTCCAGCATCCTAACGCCGCCTACTCCCAAAACAATCTCTTGTTTGATGCGGTATCTTTCATCGCCACCATACAGAAATGAGGTGATCTCTCTGTCCTCAGGGCTGTTTCCTTCCACGTCAGTGTCAAGGAAATACACTGGGACAGTTCCGCCTATTGCGCTCTTTACCGTGTATAACCAAGCCTTTATGCGGACAGTTCTGCCTTCGATTTGAACCGTAACCTCTTCGGGTAATTGTTGCATGAATTGGGAAGGATTCCAAGGATCTGGGTGCTCTATTTGCTTTCCTTCGCGGTTTAGCTCTTGTCTAAAGTATCCTTTTTTACTTATCAGCGTAACCGCAACCAAGGGAATGTTTAGGTCTGCGCTTGATCGTATTGTGTCGCCTGCAAGAACCCCTAAGCCTCCACTGTAAGTATGGACATCGTTGGATATGGCGATTTCCATTGAAAAATAAGCAATTTTTTGTTTTAATAAGCTCTCTTCTGTTTGAGTCAACTTTAAACCTCTTATAATGATAGAATTTCTGCTAAATGGTATACCTTTTCATTTATTTCCTTCTTTTGTTGCCATGAATATTCTAAATCTATCGAAACGATTTTTTCCCCTTTAATCCCAGTCATTCTTCTTTTAGCTCCCTTTAATAGAAGCTTCACGGCATAAGCTCCAAGCTGGTTGGCGAGAATTCTACTTTGCGCTGTGGGCGGTCCGCCTCTTAAGGCGTGACCAAGAATTGTCAAACGAACATCGTATCTTGTTTTCTCTTTTATTTCCCTAACTATTTGTGAAGAATTTCCGGCGCCTTCAGCCATCACTATTATTTCTGATGTTTTCCCCTTTTTGCGTCCTTGTTTAAGCTTATTGCAAATGGTTTCTATGTCAAATTTTATTTCTGGAATGAGAATGAATTCGGCTCCTTCGGCAAATCCAACTGCAAGAGCTAGAAATCCTCTTTTTCGCCCCATAACTTCGACGACGAAAACTCTTTCGTGAGATGTTGCGGTGTCGCGGATTCTGTCGATGGTGAACAACGCGGTGTTGACGGCTGTGTCAAAGCCTATAGTGGTATCGGTGCCAGCGACATCGTTATCGATGGTTGCAGGAACTCCTATCACGGGTATTCCGCTGGCTTTGTGTATTTCGCTTGCCCCTCTAAAGGAACCATCTCCTCCAATCACTATGAGGCCGGCAATTTTATTAGCCTTTAAAGTTTCGACGGCTTTTCTAATTCCCTCTTCTGTTTTTATTTCTTCGCACCGTGCGGTCTTCAGAATTGTTCCTCCGCGGTTAATTATCCCGCTGACGGAACGGGCATCCAAAAGTTTGGTATTTCCTCTGATGAGTCCAGCATAGCCTCGTTCTATTCCCACAACCTTAAGTCCATTAAATATGGCAGTTCTAACTATAGAGCGGATTGCTGCATTCATTCCAGGCGCGTCGCCGCCTGCTGTTACAACACCAATTTTTTCCATAATAAAACGTCCTACCTAGCAAATAACCTACAGTTCTAAAATTTCTTCTTTTATGGCTTTATGGCTTTGGATTATCGGGGCAGCCGTGTTCACAATATAGGTTTCTAGGGAATTGAATAATTCTTTGAAGAACTGTTTTCTCAAGTTTGTCTTTCGTTCGTCCTTTACAAGCATGTGGGGATTGCAAAAGTCGACGGATTCTATGTAGCTGGATGCTTCTTCTGGCGAGAGCTTGTTAAAAACTGACTTGTCTTTTGGATCCCGCTTTAATAATACCGCTTTTTTCAATGTGGTCATTGGTAAAATTTTTCCCTTGCCCACAACCCACCTCACATTTACGACGGCTCTGCCTTTTGAATCGAATTCAGCCTTCTCCACAAGTTTCTGATACTCCCCCCAGACGTCGGCTATGTCTGCTTGAATGTAGAAATTTTTCTCCGAAGCAAATGCAACGGATTGATCTTCCATGGAGCGCACAAAAAACCAATCATCAGACACAACACGCACCCCTCTAATTCTAAGAAGCCCATAAGTATGCGTTGTTTTACCCGTACCCGAAGGCGCAATTAGGCAAACACCTTTCCCGTCCACATCCACGCATGCACCATGAACAGAATTTATTCCATGATTATCTTCAAGGATGTCACTTGCCACGCTTAAGGCCAGAGACTTAACCCAACCATAATAGTCTATGTTGATTAAGAAGGCTGTTTTAGAAAGCGGGTCGTAAAGCACTTGTTGCTCTCTAGTTTCTTCGTTTGTTACTATCAGCCTTCCATGGGAGCGAACATGCGCCGACATTGGATAGAAGCTTTCTTCCCAACGTTCCTTCATGTATTTTATGTCTGTTAAGAGTTTGATGCAACACCCGTAAATGTCGGCTCTTTCTTCGTAAAGGAGACGCTCTCCATATTTTTCCATCAGCCTATTTTTTTCTTCAATTGGTATCATTTTAACTTCATATTTTGATTTTACAGTAATCACCTCTTTATCCTGCCCATTATGAATTTTCTTATTTCGTCAGCAAAAAATACTGAACTGGAAACGATAAATATTGCTGCCCACTGACACTTGCAATGAAACAGATGTTGCAATGCCTATAAGCAAATACTTGTTTGTGGTCAAGCCTAGTTTAAAGACTGATGTCGTTCTTGATCTGCAGTTAATAGCGTTGAAAACTTGAAACATCGCCATGGTAGTGAAGCCCAGTGTCTGCGCTTTTTGGAGGTCTCCATAGTTCCATGCAGTATTGAAAATCCATAGGGTTCCAACGGCCATAAATAGGCCCACGTATAGTATGTTCAGCGCAATGTCGCGGTTTATTATTTTTTCTTTGGGTTTTCTCGGAGGCTGTTCCATAATGTCTCTCTCTTTAGGTTCCATAGCCAGGAATTTGTCGAGTAAACCGTCGGTTACGAGGTTAACCCATAATATTTGAACTGGAGTAAAAATTAAGGGTACACTTGGCAAAAAGAGTAGGGCTCCAAGAATTGTAATTATTTCGCCTGTGTTTGTGGAGATTAAGTATTTTACAACTTTGCGGATGTTCTCAAAAACCACCCGTCCTTCCTCAACAGCGTTTACAATGCTTGCGAAATTGTCGTCTGTTAACACCATGTCAGCAGTTTCTTTTGTAACATCAGTACCAGTAATTCCCATGGCTATTCCTATTTCGGCTGCCTTCAAAGCGGGAGCATCATTTACTCAGGCTTTTATGTAGCCTTTTCCTTTTTGGAGTTTTAGTGTGAAGCTTTGTTTTCCGTTTTTGTCAAGATATTCGCGGTATTGGGTTTTGCAGTTGCTGCACGTGTAGGCGTTTACGGTGAATTGTCCGTATTTCCATGTTTTGGCTGGTTTGGGGTTATCTTTTTTACAGTTTGGACATTTAGCCATAACAATCAAGTCTTGTTTTTGCTGTTGTTAATTTAAAAAGTTTTATTGTTTCCTGATGTGTTTACTGTTTTTGGATTGTGAACCAGTATGTTAGTAGGTCTTTTTCTTTGGTTTGTTAGTCTGGGAATTTTTTGGTTATAGTGTTCCAGAATTTTTTGTTGTATCTTCATTTTTATAGATGGAGTCATTTTGTGGTGAATTAGGTATTCAAATTATGTTTTGTTGGTAAGTATTTCATCAGGATACATGGAAGTGAATAGCTAAGATCTGAATTTTAAATTCACAATTCTTTTGTAGGTTTATGCTTTTAAAACACTGGTTGTGTAGAAATGCGGTATAGAAAAGGAATAAGTTTACAATGGGATTATAACAATTATATTTTTAATGGAAAAAGGTTGGTGACCTCGGGGTGCCTGTTTTTCTCGAGGATTTCGCATGTTTATTAAAAAGTAAACAAGACGAACTGAAAAACAGAATTTTCAAGGGCAAGCCAAATTTTTTGGAAGAGGATTTTAAGAGGCGTTTGATTTCTCATTGGATTTTGTTGAGTTGTATAGACGAGTTTTCGGTTAATGCGGGGGACCTTGATGTTTTGGCTGTTGATTCGAGTGTTTATACGAACTTGCTTTCTAATGGTGGAGTTTTCTACATTATTAGGTCTTTGGCGGCTCGAAAGGATGTTGTTAGCAAGAGGTTGGAATCCGATGTGATTTTTAGTAGGGATAGGATGTCTCGTATTCGTGAGCTTATTGCTGCGAAGATGGAGATGTTGGAGTTTGAGGTTGCCCTTGAGGCATTGAAGAGCGGTTTCGATGGAGATGCAATTTTGTTGGATGGGTCTCTCTATGGAAGGTTTTCTCATGTTCCCATAGAGTCGAAGGTTGATGAGGAACGTGACTCTCTTTTGCATTATTTTAGGGTTTATAAGGAGTTGCTTGATGCTTGTTGTAAATCAGGCGTTCTTTTAGTTGGAGTAAGCAAAGAGAGCAGGTCGACATTTTACCGTGATTATTTGCTAAGTTTAATTTTTGATGAAAGGTTAAGAGAGGTAGACATTGAAGATGGTGATAAGAAGCGGTTGAAAGAGATATTTTTCCAAATTCTAGACGTGGAAAAAGTTGCTTTTGGAAAGTTTTTAAGGCTGAAGGAGAAATATGGCGATAAACTGGAAGTTGCGGAACTGATTCTAAGAGAGTTGGTGTCTTCAAGGCCTGATTATCAGTTGATTATCAATTATGTTTCTTCTGCTGGGTATGCGCACCCGTTATTGTTAGGGCCTTCTCTTAGGATGGCGAGACGTTTTAAAGAGTATCATGATGATCCAGCGGAATGTGTTAGGAAGTATTTTCCAAGATTGACAATGGAGAAGGGTGAAGACTTTATTCGGTGGGCTTCGGAAATTCTCAGGAGTATAGTTGAGTTTCCAAGTTTTGTTTCGTTTTACATTTTGTTGGATCCGAGGGATTCGCCTATACGTGTTGATATGCCATATTACGGTAAGTCGCTTTTCGAAGTTGGCTGGCCTGAGCCTGTTGAGGTGGATATTAGCAAATTGCTGAAAATCATGGTTACGGGTTATTGCGGTTTGAACGCTTATAATCTTTGGCTTAAGAATGCTGATGAGAAGGTGAGATTAAGGCGGAAGGTTGTGGATGATATTTATTTTCCATATTTGGAAAAATTGTTTGGAGAAAAAATAATTCGTGGGAGGAGTTATAGGCGTGTCAAATACCCTTAAGGAAATTGGCATAATCGTTGGTGAAGCCAGTCCAAGCGAGTTCTATTTCACTTCTAAGCCAGAAGATATGCCTTCAAGATGGGAATACGTCGTCGTTTTTTCCTTAGAAGACATAGGCGGCAGCTTAAAGGAGGTTCCAGTGGTGGCTCAGGTGCAGGGAATAATATCAGCAAGTCAAGTTTTGACGAAGGAGCTTGATTTTGACGTAACGAAAAAGCTTGTGGAATCTGGAATTGCAGATAAGAAGGTTTGGGGTAAAGCCAGGATTTTAGGGTATTTAACTGAAACAGGAGATGTATTGCAGCCGAGAAAAGCTGTTATGCCTGGAAAAGCTGTATATCAAGCTCCTAAGGATCTGCTTGAACAGTTTTACTCTTTTCCAAGGGAAGAGGCTGTCCATGTTGGAAATTTAATCACGAGAAGCGATGTTCCAGTACACTTGTCTCTGAAAGGTTTTAGAAGGCATCTCGCCATTATAGCGCAAACAGGAGCTGGAAAAAGCTATTTGGCAGGCGTTCTCGCAGAAGAGCTCCTAGCCAAAGGCGGAACAATAATAATGCTTGACCCCCACGCTGACTATGTTTTCTTGTCAAGAAAAAGCGAGGGTGGAAGGCATGAACTTTCAGATAATATTGTCGTGTTTAGGAATCCGGCGAGCACTGGCAGATATTCAACCGAAGAAGTTGGCAAGGTTGAGCCTTACGAAGTTTGCTTTTCAGATTTGGATTTGGATGAAATGTGTTTAATTGCGAGGATAAGCCCACATTACATTAACATTAGAAGCGGTCTTGAACATGCAGTTTCAAATTTGAAAGAAAGCCGAATGGTTTTCTCACCAAAAGATGTTTTGGAAGAGTTGCAACAAGCAGATGAATGGGATGCCGACGAAAAGGTGAAGTCTGGAGCCCGGTCAGCTCAAAAATACGTTAAACGAATTATTGGAATGAAAGTGTTCACAAATGTTTCCACTTCCATCGATAAAATGTTAAAGCCCATGCAGTTATCTGTAGTGGATCTTTCAGGCCTTGAAGACGAAGTTTCAGACTATATAGCCTATAGAATTCTCACAGAGGCTTATGACAAAATCGCCAGCGGAGAATTCAAATATCCCGTTTTCATTTTCTTGGAAGAAGCTCACCGGTTCATCCCACCAGAGGCGCGAACTTACTCAAGCGAAATGATCAGAAAGATTTCCGCAGAAGGTAGAAAATTCGGCATATTCCTAATTCTTATAACACAGCGGCCTTCAAAAATCCATCCTGACGCGTTAAGCCAATGCAATAGCCAAGTAATTATGCGTATTACAAACCCTGAAGATCAAAAGGCTGTTTCAACCAGTTCCGAGCGTATGAGCAGAGACTTGCTTAATGACTTACCTGGGCTTAATGTAGGCGAAGCCGTTATTGTCGGCGAAATGACCAGAGCTCCTGTTATGGTTAGGGTTAAGAAGCGAAAAACCCGGGAAGGCGGAGCTGACATTGATATTGTGGGTAAATTAAGGGAGGCCTTAACTGTTGGAAGCGAAAGTAAAGGCGAAAAAGAAATCCAAAAGCTGAGAGATGAGTTGAAGGGAATTCTTGGCTGATGGTGACCGTTAATGGTTAGAGTTGCCCATGTAGCAGACACCCATCTGGGTTTTAGGCAGTATAACCTTGACGAACGAGAGCAAGATATTTACGACGTCATAGATGAGATAGCTGACAAAATCCTTGAAGAACGCGCTGAAATAGTTGTTCACAGCGGCGACCTTTTCGATTCGCCGAGGCCAACGGCTCAAGCATACTACGCCTTTAAAAGGTTTCTTGCCAAGCTTGAGGGAAAGACAAAGGTTTTTTCAATATTAGGCGATCATGATACGCCGAAGCGTCGGGGTATGCCTCCGCAAAGACTATTTGATGATAGAATTCAGATTTTAGGCCTCGTCGGCGGAGAACATCAAATATTACATCTAAATGGACAGGACGTTTTGGTTGCGGGAACATCCCATGTTGGACGCCGATATAGAGATTTACTTGTTGAAGAGTTGAAGAAGCTTGATTCTGTCGCTGCCAATTATCCTGTAAGCATATTAGCTTTACACCAGGCTATCGACAGATTTTTTGGGCTTGAAGAGGCTTTCGAGTTACGAATGGATGAGTTGCCAAGGAATTTCAAGTACTATGCTATGGGGCACCTCCATAATAGGGTGCAAGCATCCTTTGGCAATGGAATGCTTGCCTATTCTGGCTCCACTGAAATTTTTAGAAGTAACGAGATTAGCGAATGGGAGAAGCATGGTAAGGGCTTTTACATTGTAGACCTTGACAGCGACAAAGTAAGCATTAGGGAAGTCAACCTTGAAAAGGTTAGGCCACAGTTGAAGGCGAAAATAAACTACGCCGATTTTGATCAGCAGCTTAGAAAATTTGCAGATTCCCTTGAAAATTATCCAAAACCTCCAATAGCGCATGTAGTTGTTGAAGGAAAGGAAGTTGATAGACAGAGGGTTCAACAAGCCTTAAACGAGGTTTTATCCGGAAAAGTTTTGCATTTCCGATCGCAGATTCTTGAGGAGTCTGAAAAGAGGCTTTTTGAGCTGAAGCCTGGCGAAGTCAACGTAAATGTGCTTTTGAAGGAATATTTGAAAGATGAAAAAGTCGCGGAGTTCGGCCATGAACTCTTCAAAGTTTTACGGTTTGGAGATGCTGAAGAAGCGAAAAACATTGCTGAGGAATATTATAGGAGGATGAAACAAGGTGCTGTTAAAGAGAGTTAACCTTGAAAATTTCATTTCGCATAAAAGCAGCGAGTTGGAGTTCGATTACGGAATAAACGTTATCACCGGTCCTAATGGAGCAGGAAAAACCTCAATTTTAGACGCTGTAAGCTTTGGACTTTTCAACGTTCACAGTAGAGGAAAGAATGAAAACCTTGTCCACAGAAGCGCTGAAAAATCAAAGGTTGTTGTAGAGTTTAACGAGGGCGGAGTAAGCTATTCAGTTGAGTGGGATATTGACCGAAAAAAGAAACAGGCGAAAGGTGTCCTATTCAAACTTCAGGACGATGAAAAATCCATTATTGCCAGAGGCGGCGGACGAGTAATAACTTCAGAGGTTGAGAAACTCACAGGCCTTGACGAAACTCTTTTCATGCAATCCATTTATGTTCAACAGGGAGAAATTGAAAGGCTTGTCACCACAACTCCTGCAGATAGAAAACAAATAATCTCAAAGCTTCTCGGCATTGAACATCTTGAAAAGGCTTACCAGCATATGAGGGAAGTGGTGAACGAATATCAAAACATCGCTTCCAAACTAAGCGGGGAACTTAAAAGAAAACCTGAGGTTGAAAACCAAATCCAAAGCTTAAGCTCAGAGTTAGAAAGTTTAAAGTCAAAACTTGAGGCGGAAAATAAAAGGCTTAGCGATATTGAAAGCGAAATACAAATCCTTGAAGCCAAGCTGAAAGAGCTTGATCACAAGAAGGAAATTTTTATCGGGTTAAACTCTCAAAAGGCTGTTTTAGATGTGGAAATCTCAAATTTAAACATTAATTTGAAGAGAAAAGAAGCTGAACTGATAGAAGCTGAAAAGGCCTTCGCCAGAGTGGAATCACTTAAAAAGGTTGTGGCAAAGCTTCCTTTAATGGACAATTACCTGAACCTACTTAGGAAAATGAATAAAAAAGAGAAGGAAATGGATTTAGAGCATCAAAAACTTGAACGTGTAGAAAGCTTAAAGGAAGCATTGAGCAAGAATGAGGAATCTTATAAGGCCTATCTTAAGAAGAGCACACTTCTTAAGCAAAAGAGAGAAGAAAGGAAAAACTACGAAGGGGCCAAAGAAGAACTTACAAGAGTGGAAAATCAGCTTCAAACCGACCTAAAAAAACGAGACAAAAAATTGAAGGACATTTCACAAAAGTTGGAGGAGTACTCGCAGGCTCTCGGAGAGAAAGTAACTCAAGAAAACGCCGAGTCAGTTCTGGCAACCAAGAAAGGTCAATTTGATAGGTTAAAGAATGAATTAGAGGAAAAAGCTGACAGAATAAAACAAGAAATTGGAACGGTCAAAGGCCAGATCAAGGATATTGAGTTTAAATTATCCAAAATATCTGAGGCCGATGTATGCCCCATTTGCGGGCGAGAATTAACTCCCAAACATAGGGCAGTGCTTCAACAAGAATTTGAGAATATTCGCAGCGAAAGCCACGAAAAAATCGGCAGGCTTGAAGGCGAACTCAGAACCATTGATGCTGAAAAGAAAAAGTGCGAAAAAAGCCTTGAAAAATTAGCTTCAATTAATCTGAGGGAAATCAAGGGTATTACCGGTGAGATTGAGGAGTTAAAGGCGGATATCCTTCAGGAACAGTCTGAGATAGACGAACTGAAGCGTAAAGTTGAAGCGCTAAAGAAAATTGACGGTGAAATAATGAATCTTGAAAAGGAAGTTGCGGATATCGAGGATGCTTATCAAGATTATGAAGCGGCAAGGCGCGAAATTATAAAATGGCCATCAAAAGAAGAAATTGAAGCCAACCTTGACAGGCTCAACGAAGAGATTAATACGGTTTCAAAGGAAATTGAAGGCTTAATAGGTAAACTCGGATATAGGCCGGAGAATCCAGAGCAAGAATTAGCGAAATTGCGGAATAGAAAAGAGGAGTTTGACAGGAATGAACCGTTAGCAAAAAAGAAGGATTCTCTGCTGGGTGAAGTGCAAGATTTAAAGCGAGAATTAGGCGAAAAAAATTTTGCTCTTGAAAAGGTTTTGGCTGACATCAAAGAACTTGCTTATGATGAGAATTTTCATAAGGAACAGCAAAAAGCATTTGAAAGCAATGGACAGGAAAAAAACAAGGCAACTGCAGAAGTGGTCAGATTAAAAACTGAAATTAAGAATAAGGGCGAAGAAAAGGAAAAATGTGAAAGTGAGCTGAAACAGCTTTTAGAAAAAGAAAAGGAAAAAGCCACGGTTGAAGAGTTCATCAGAATCCTTGAAAGCATTAGAGGCGCTTTCCACAAAGACGGGCTTCAAAGGCTAATCAGGGCAAGGTCAAGGCCCCTTTTAGAGAAGATAACAAGGGATTTCTTTGAAAGGTTCAACTTGGAATTCTCAGATGTTCAAATCAACGATGACTATGACATTTCAGTTATAGGACCAGCCGGCGTCCAAACAATAGACCAGATAAGCGGCGGCGAAAGAGTAGCCCTTGCAATAGCCCTAAGATTAGCCATAGCCAGACTGCTGTCAGGCAAAGTTGAAACCATCATTATGGACGAACCCACAACCCATCTGGACGAGGAAAGAAGGAAAGAACTCGTTAACATCTTAAACTCCTTCTTCAAGGAAGGCGGCAGAATTATCCCACAGATGATTGTCATAACTCATCACCACGAGATCGAAGATGTTGCGGACACATTATACAATGTAAACAAGAAGGAAGGTACTTCAATGGTTGAGGTGGAGGACGACTAGTATCTTTCCAAGCATTCTTGACTTAAGCAAGCAAACGATTCTTTAACTTGATTAGCTTATAGGTTCATCAATTCAGTTTTCCTCACAGAAAGTTCTTGTAACATTTCCTTTAGGTTTAAGCTGAAAAGCGGCAAACTTAACATCTTAAGTAAAAGTGTAAGAGCCATCGAAATCATGGAAGTCCAAATTCCCCGACCGCACCCAAGACAGCATCAGAGTCCAGATTCAAAGGCTTGGAGGCAGCTCTTTTGTTCAAACAAAACACACAGCAATTGTTCAAACAATAGAGCCAGACCAAAACACGCTAACAGTAGAAGACATAGTTAGGCACTTCACTTCAGCCTTTAGACAAATGTGCGCACTGCAAGAAGTGGACAAGCTTACGCTTGAGCGTTTCCGCATAATATTCCAAGCAGCCAAAGACTATCCAATGCTGCTTAAAACCTACGAGAAATGGGAAGAAATCGAGAAACGCATAGAACAGCTTGCAACTGATGTCGAAATGCTGAAGGAAATGAAGAAAAAGGAAGCAGATTGGTGTCAGACGCCGCCATAAAATGTCCTCAATGTGGTTCAGAAAGGCTCTACCGAGACGGTTTACGTTATCTCAATAATAATACAAGCGTTCAAAGATGGTTTTGTCGCGACTGTGGATGCCGCTTTAGCGAAAGAAAAGCGTTACAAAAAAATCTGTGCGAGTCAATAAATAGCTCAAACGACATATTTTCTACTCGTCAAGTATGCGACTGCTTGACAGAAGCGTCGAAAAACTTGACCACAGTAGAAACCCGACAAGAAGCAGCCCAGCGGGAGGGCACAGCACCGAAAATAATGGAACAGAAGGGTAGAATGGCAGAACTCGCCTGGTCGTTAAAGAAAGCCAACTACGCCGACGAAACCATAAGGATGGTGAATTCCGCGCTAAGAACGCTTATAGCAAGAGGCGCAAACCTATCAGACCCAGAATCCGTAAAAGATGTTATAGCTCGTCAAAACTGGTCAGAAAACCGCAGGCGCAACGTGGCCAACGCCTATCAGCTCTACGCCAACAAGTATGGAATAAAATGGGAAAAACCTAAAACCAGATTCGCACGCAAAATTCCATTTATACCAAAAGAGGAGGAGCTTGACAGCCTAATAGCGGGTTCGCACCGAAAACTCGCAGCTTTCCTACTGCTACTAAAAGAAACGGCAATGCGCTCAGGAGAAGCCACCAAACTCAAATGGACAGACTTGGACGAAGAAAGAAGACTAATCACTTTAAACAATCCGGAGAAGGGCAGCAACCCAAGAATATGGAAAATCAGCACAAGACTAACAGGAATGCTAAGTGCACTACCCAAACGGAATATCTACATCTTCGGAAACCCAAACACACGCGCCATAAGAACATCATACTGCTACACAAGAAAAAGCCTAAGCCAAAAACTACAAAACCCACGACTACTCCGAATAAGCCTACACACCTTCAGACACTGGAAAGCAACAACACTATACCACCAAACAAAAAACATACTCCTCGTAAAAGAATACCTCGGACATGCAAGCCTCGAAAACACACTCCTCTACATACAAGTTGAACAAGCCATATTCGGATTAACCAACGATGACGAATACAGCGTAATAGCTACAAACAACAAAGAAGAAATCAAACAGCTGCTCTCAGTAGGCTTCGAATACGTCTGCCAGAAAGACGACATACTCTTCTTCCGAAAACGTAAATAAGAAAGAAAATGCACAAAACCTTACGGGGTTAAGAAAAACAGGCTAAAACAACGATGAAAACCTTGCAAAACCCTGCGAGGTTGATGAAAAACAAGGCGGGGTTGCCCTAGCCTGGTAGGGGGCAGGCCTGCTAAGCCTGTGGTCAGCAATGGCCGCGCGGGTTCAAATCCCGCACCCCGCGCTCAAGAAAACTTAATTAATCGAATGTTTTTCTCTATTCTGTTAGCTCTTTGCCTTTGATAGCCCTGGTAGTATAGTCCGGTCTAGTATAGGCGGCTGTCGCCCGCCCGACCCGGGTTCAAATCCCGGCCAGGGCGCCACTTTTGTTGTTTGCGTTTTTGAAAAAGCATATGAGTGAGGGTAGCCTAACAATTTTTGATTAAATTTGGGCTTTTTCCGTGGGCGTGGGGATAAGGTTTCGCCTAATGTTTGGTTATTTGATGTTCTGAAGGGTTCTGGTGTGGCGGCTGACATAAGCTGTGGTGAAAGCAATGTTTTTGTGAAGGCTTCAAGGAGCGGTTTATGTGTTGCCTGTAAGGGTTCGCGTTTTCTCTGCAGCAAATCCCGCTGTCCAATAATTGTTAGAGCGAATTTTTTCTTGAAAAGTGTTCCGTTAATGCAGAGTGAGGATATTGCTGGGGCTTCGCCTCCAAGTGTTTTTGTTGGTAGGATTGGCTATCCTTATGTTTATGCTGGTCCGTTGGTTCCGCCTGTTATGGAGGACACAAGTCTCTACGATTTGCCAGAATACTGGTTTGGAAAATCCATCGATGAGATTGTGGGGTTCCGCTCTATGCTTATCCGCGGAAAACACCGCGTGCATGTGCAGAAGTTTTGGGAAGCTGGAAAAATTATTGATAAGACTCGGGAGCTTGCCTTGGCTGTTAATCCCGTTGATGTTGAGCTTTTTTTGAAAAAGAAGCCTAGAGGCTTCATAGTTTTGGATGATGAGGTTCAACCTTTTGGGCCTTCTGCGCCTATCCGCGATTTGCTGGTTGGAAACGCCCGCTGGGATCATCAGATTGAGAAGGCTTATTACGACACGGATTTGAAGGCTGCTGAAGCTGTTTTAGAGCTTTACGAGAAAGGCGTTTTAGTAACCAAGATTCAGCGGGCTTTCAGCGTCGGCGCCTTCGGCTTGGAAAAGAATAGGCGTCTCGTGCCAACACGATGGAGTATAACAGCCGTTGACAGCACCATTTCAAAAGCGCTTATGGAGAAAGTGAAGGCTTTTCCTGAAATAGGCGAATACCGCGTTTACGAGTCCCTCTATTTAGACAACATTTTCGAGGTTTTAATGCTTCCTGGCAAATGGAGTTATGAAGCCATAGAGGCTTGGTATCCGGGCACTGTTTGGAATCCGCATGGCAGAAGCGCCGTCATGTTTTCCGACTGGGAAGGCTACGATGGGAGAACCACTTATGCAGAAATTGGCGGATGTTATTACGCGGCACGTCTAGCAGTTTGCGAACAGCTCGTTAAAGAACAGCGCCAAGCCACGGTCATAGTTCTCCGTGAAGCGCATCCAGGCTACATAATGCCGGTGGGCGTGTGGCAAGTCCGCGAAAACGTCCGAAATGCCATGAAGCAAAAACCTTACACTTTCAAAACTTTGGAGGAAGCCCTACAGTTTATTGCAAGCCGCTTCCAAATCCCCATGCAACGATGGATAATGCGAAGCGAGCTTTTAAAGAATGCCTTATTCCAGAAGAAAATAACGGATTATCTTGAAAAGATTCGGTGATGGACTGCACCATGTCGGGGTTGAAGAAGCTTTTAACAACGCTTTACCACATGTTTTTCAATTTTGTACTCCATTCGTTTAAGAGCATTAACCGAAAGATTAGGTCGAAGCTTCCAGTTTGGCGAATGAGGGAGGAAACCATGGAGCATGTGCATTCATCTGTTAAGGTTTTCAAAGGGCTTATGCTGCCTGCAAGCCTCCTCTACGTGTTTTTGATGTTTCTCTTCTTCGGCGTGAATGTTTTGGGTTCCATGCTTTGGGGGTTGGCAGTTTTCTTTTACAGCAACTTCCTTCCAGACTTGCCCTCCATTTATAGGAAAGCCAAAAACGGCGAAGCTAAAGATCTCCCATGGTATAAGAAATATACCATACTGTTGTTTGCGCCACTGCTGGTTTGGGTCCTATTTTCAGGAGTGCATTTAAGCTGGAGAACAACTGAAACTTACCACAACTTTAAATCTCTAACAGTCTACATGGTTTTCCTTTTTGTTGTAGGCTTTTTTGCATTCGTGAAACTTCCCATACCCATAAACTTTGGAAACTTGATTGAGGTTCTAGTCTTTCCTCTTTACGGCTTAACCGGATATTTAACCCATCTTAAAGTTGACAAAATTTGGTAGATAAGGCTGCGCGTTATTCGCCTTGGGTTGCAAGGAGAACTATTCCATGTAAAAGAGCAGCAGCCGCAAAAACAGCAGAGATTTCGCTGAAACTGTAAACACGCTAAACAGGCAATCGTATTTGGCTCCAAAATCAAGTTTTATAAAATTTCGTTTCGGAACAAAATCTTTTAAACTTTGAAGGCATCAAGTATGAAAAGTGCTTGGAAATGTTGGATCCTGTTACCCTAGCCTTAATATTAGCTGGCGCAATAATTGTGATAGGGTTTTTGGGTAATTATCTCTTTGAGCGTACTGGTTTTCCTGACATGATTCTGCTTATAGTTTTAGGGATGATTATTGGACCTTTTGCTGGTTTTGTGGACGCTGCTTCCATAATGCCTTTGGCTCCGTATTTGGCTGCTTTAGCCCTTGTTTTCATATTGTTTGATGGTGGAATGGCTATGAATATTTACCGTGTATTTGCTGAAAGTCCAAGGGCTGCTGTCTTAGCCTTTGTGGGTTTCGGAATTAATGTTGTTGCGGCAACGTTTTTTATGGCGTATGTTGTAATTCCAGACGTGCCGATTCTTTATTCAATGCTTTTTGGAGCGATTTTGGGTGGGAGCAGCAGTATTGCAGTGATTTCGCTTGCCTCAAAGATTAATGTAAGCGAGAAATGTGCTACTATTTTAAGCCTAGAATCTGTAATCACTGATATCCTTTGCATAGTTTTCTCCCTTGTGATAATAGAGGTGACATTAACAGGGGCTGTGGAACCCGTAACCATTGGGCAGTCAATAGCGAGCAGATTCTCCACGGGGATAGCTCTTGGAATAATTTTTGGGCTTGCATGGCTAAGCTTTTTAAAAAAGATTGCTAAGGCTTCTTACGCTTACATGCTTACGTTGGCTGTTGTGCTTTTGGCTTACGCCTTTTCCGAATTCCTCGGCGGCAGCGGCGCGCTTTGCTCTCTTCTTTTCGGCATAGTTTTGGGCAATGAAAAGGAAATCTACAAGATACTTAGGATGGAGAGACTTTCAAACACCGTTATCGATGTCGGGTTGAAAAGGTTCGAGTCTGAAATAGCTTTTCTCTTAAGAACCTTCTTTTTTGTGTATATAGGCTTGATAGTTTCCATAGGCGAAATAAAAACAATTTTAATCGGGGTGATTCTTTCGCTCATGTTGTTGTTGGCAAGGTTTGGCGCTGTGAAAATAGCCACTGTCCGCTGCAGCGAACTCGCTGGAGAACGTTCAATCATGAGCGTGGTGCTTACAAGAGGTTTAGCAGCCGCTGTTTTGGCAACTTTGCCCATGCAATACGCTGAAGAAAACCCCATTTTTGCATCCTTATCTCCAATCTACGTAAACCTTGCGGTTTTGGTGATTCTTGCAACGGCAATAATTGCAACTATAGGCATACCCGTATTGAAGAGAAAAAGCCAAAAATAGTTAAATCTTCCATCATCTTGCTATTTTGTCGGTATTTATTCGTTTATTTTTCTTTTATAGGCTGAAAATTGGCTTTTAATCTTTTAATGGTTAGATATGGGCACTTCTGTGAAAACTGGTAAGTATTTGTGAAGCGACAGAAAATTTTTTAAAGAAATTGAACACGATTATAGGTTTGAGGTCGTGTTAGTGTCGAAAGGCAAGACGCCAAAGAAAAAGGGGAAAGCGAAGAAAAAGAAGTGAAAAGACAAGCGCGCTAACCTAAAAACCCCATTTTTTCAATATTTTATACTAGCCATCAAGGCTTTCACTGATGTAAGTATGGCTGTTTGTGGCAAGATATTTAAGGCAACCCTAGTTTACATTAAATAACGGTGAAGATTTGTTGCAGAAAATCACAGGTTTGACTCTTCCATTTTCAGTTTTAGCTGAAAACCGCAAAGAACCATTCACTGAAGACATGGAGAGGGCTGCCCTCTACTGTTTCGCTGAAATGGAACGCGAAAAGGGCGGAGGCCTAATACTGAAGAAACCTGAAGAGAAAACGGTTTTTCTAGCCAAGTTTTGTTATCCCTTTTGGTTGGCATCTTGGAACGGGTTAAGTCTAGTCTTTGATGGACTTAGACAATCTGCTCATTCGCTAGCTTATAAAGGCATTCCGGATGTTAAAACGTTTATTGAAAGCGCTCTTAGAAGTTCCAAGTCTATGGAAACTTACACGGCTTTCCTCTCCGACAATGTGAACTATTTTCAAGCGCCAAGCGAAGAAAAGACCGTGGTTTTGGAATCGCTAATAACCGACCCCACCTTCCTAAACGAGTTCAACCAATATTCCTCAGAAGCACGTCCATTAGAAACCCCTGAACCTGAAATGGCTTTGCTAAGTCCACTAGTGGATGAGGCAACAGTGCTATCGGCAATTGAGGAGCTTAAAAAATTAAAGTCGGCTTTCGAGGCAGAGGTTAACCATCTTAATGAGAGCATGAAACTTCTAAACAAAACAACTAGAATTTTTGTTAAAGAGCTTCGGGGAAAGATGAAGGCTGTCATGGAAGAGTTTGAGGAGGAAATTAGGAAAGAGGAGGAGTCTGTGACGCAAAAGGTTAGCCGCATAAACGAGGAGTATGACGAGCGACGGGCTAAGCTTATGAAAAGCTTTGAAAAGCAACTTTTGACGCTGCAGAAGGAGAAAGTTAAGTTTGAAAAAACAAGGGCGCGGATGCTTGAAAAAATCGAGCAATATAATATGGAGGCGAAAACATGCGCTGCCAACAAGGATTCAGTTGGAGAAAGAAATTGGAAGGAGAAAATCAACGAAACCAAAAAGGAGCTTTCAGAAATCGAAAAGAAACTTGAAGAAACTGAAGACAGAATTAGAGAAGTTGAAGAAAGCAGGTCTGCTGAAACCTTTAAGCTGAGGTCTGAGTGGGAATCAAGAATCAAAGAAGCCAGAAGGGACCTGCTGGAGCTTGAAGCGTCTAGAGATGCGAAAATCCAAATTTACAAACAGGAAATGGAAAGGCTTGAAGGTCTAACAGCGAACATAATCCAGCAAATAAGCAGTGTAGTAAAGTTGAGAGAGACGGATTTAGCCAATTTCAAGAGTTTTGGTTTTTCCCAGAAGAATAAGCATTTGAACCTTGTTTACATGCCCTTTTATCTTGCTTGTTATGAAGCGGAAATGAAGAAACGCTATGTGGTGTTTCCGCCGTCAACTGCCAACAGCATAGGCTTCACAACAAAGCTTAAGGGCGCCCTTGGAAAGGCAAAGGTTAAACATCTTCTAGCTCCAAGGTTTAAGGCTATAACATCGCTTCTTGAAGGTCTTCCAGTTTTGACGGAGAAAAATGCAGCCTTTGCAAGGGAAATATTTGAAGCTGGGGAAAAAGCAGACATGCTAAAAAGTAAATCCAAGTGGAAGTCTATTGAAAACGGGTTGGAAAAGCTTAAGGCGGAAGGCTGGCTTTCCGACAAGGAATTTGAAGCTTTCAGCCAAAAAACAGCCTAACCTTCCCTTATCTTTAATTCCTTAAACTTTTTGATGGCGTATTCCACTATTTTCGTGGCTTCTTTAGCGTTTTTCCACTCTTTAAACTTCACCCACTTGTGGGGTTCAAGCCGTTTATAAGTTTCAAAAAACTCTTGAATTTCCCTAAGCTTGTGGGGGTGCACGTCGCTTATGTCTTTGTAGCCGTCAAATCTTGCGTCATTCACCAGCACCGACAGTATTTTCGGGTCTATACCTTTTTCATCCTCAATTATTAATGCGCCTATAACCCTAACTTTGACTAGGCATCCCACTTCAAGGGGCTCATAGCTTAAAGCCATTATGTCTAACGGGTCTTCATCGTCAAACCATGTTTGGGGAACGAAACCGTACTCTACGGGAAAAACCACGGATGAAGGGATTATGCGGTCTAAGACGAAGGTTTCCCAATTAAGATTATACTCGTATTTGTCCCTTGAACCACTTACAACCTCAACAACCATGTTTAGGATTTCCGGAGGCTTTTCGCCGCATGGAATATCACGCCAAAGATTCATGGCAAACACCTCCAACCAAACGGCTTGAACTCATATTTAGCCTTTTTGAAGCTTAGGAAAGGGCTACTCTTCTCTTAACGGGCGTTTTTTGACGGTAAATCCTTCCTCGCCATATTTGGTGTAAAGCTCTTTCCTTAAGGCTTCAAGCATTTCAATTTTTCTTCCGGCGAGCTCTGCCGCAGTGACAACTTTCACGCCGCGTTTTTGGGCTTCCTCGTAGACCGGCTTTACTCGCATCTTGTAGTTTAAATCCCGCAGAAGATGGTGGTCCAAAACCAACGTGTGAAGTTCAGTCTCCTTAATAGCCTTAACTAGATTAGCGTTGGATATTTCTAAGCTTTTAAACGAGTAACGATATCCCAGCATGTAGGTCATGGGGCCGTCAACGAAAAGCGCGTTTGGCTTCATTTCTAGAATGAAGGTGATTTGGTCTTCAAGCGATGGGCCTTCCACGTCAGAAGTGTGGAGAAACTTTTCGTTGTTGCTTTTTATGCATGTTTCCGTCACGTAGCCAAGCCGCGGATTTGTCCCGTGGCAAACAGCCTTCGAAAAGGTTATAGTGGTTTCGCCAAACGTGAAGCTTTTACCGTCCACAATCTCCAGCCTTTTAGGCAAACCTTTTATGGCTTCTAGGAAATAGGCAGCTCGGTCTTTCTGGCTTCGGTTTATGTTCTGTGTAGGATGTTTGATGAAGACGGTTTTTCCACTGTAAAGTTCTGAATAGTCTGGGTCGTGGTGGTCGTAATGGTAATGCGTAACAACAAGCACTTCAGATTCTTCGGCGTACTCTTTTATAACGTTCCATGTTTCGTCAAGTCTCTGCCACTCCAACGGATGAGGCTCTAAACCATAACGTAAAGGTGCCAAAGAAACGCCTGGGTCTATTAGAATTTTCAAATCGTCTGTTTCCACAAAAGTCGCCATGGAACGAACACCGAAACTGTCAAAACCTAAAGGCACAATTTTCCTAATCATCGAAGCTTTTCCTCCGAGAAGAAGGATTCAAGCCGTTTGATTTCCGCCTTTTTCAGAATTTCAGCGCATTTTTTGGGGTTTAAAGCCTTAAACTCAAGTCCAAGGGTTTCCAAAAGTCTTTGCACATCTTTTGCTATGTTGGGTGCCACGAGGATTCCGCGCACTTCGCGGTTTGTGCGTGTTTTAACCGCCTCAATGTATTTAGCAAGCTGAAGCGCCGCTTCTTTACCTGCTGTTTTGCGTTTAATCTCCACCACCACCAGTCGACCGTTTCTGTCTATGCCGTAAACATCCACGAAGCCCGGCTCCACCTTTTTCTCGAAGCTTATGGGCTTGAAGTCTTCCTCCAGAAGCGAAGGCTCTGTGAGAAGGGCTTTCTGCATGTCTTCTTCACTTGCATACAATGCAAATTCTCCAGAATCTTTTAGGCTCATGGCGGAAACCATTTGGATTTTGTCAAAAAACACTTGAACGGATTCTGATGGTTTCAACCTAACGGCTTGAACCTCTAAAACGCCGTTTCGAGTTTTAGTGTGAAATATGCAGCCATGCGGTTGCCAGTTGACGGGTTCATAGCCCACTGAGCGGTGAATAAGCAGTGAACCGTCCTCTTTTATTATGAGGATGCGTTCGCCCGGCTCCAGCTTAGAAGCTGCTCTTCCACGGTAGCGAACCCAGCAGTTGCCCACCATAAGCACGATTTTGTGTTGGGAAATGGCTTCTTTCAAGATTTTTGCTGCTTCGTCTATGTCTGGATTAACTGAAACCGTTAAAGGCTTAGAACTGAACAAGTTTTCCGCCAAATACTTTTAGAAGCCTAATTGCTACATAAGACTTCTGAAGAGCAGAAATGAAGGAATGGAATCAGAAACTCGACACAATGCAACATTACAATTTAACAGCAAAAACCTATGACTTGCAATACGCCGAGGAACAGAAAGTCAAAATTGAAACTGCCCTGGAAAACGTGAAACTGTCAGAAAACAGCCTAATACTGGACATCGGCTGCGGAACAGGCTTACTCTTTGAATATGTAGCCGACAAAGCTGAAATGGTTGTTGGACTGGACATTTCAAAGAAAATCCTGGAACAAGCTGGAAAACATGCAGTGAAGTTTGGCAATGTGCACTTGGTTTTGGCTGACGCTGACCATGCACCCTTCAAAAATCAGATTTTCAGCCACGTCTTCGCCATAACACTGCTTCAGAACATGCCAAACCCTAAGAAAACCTTGGCTGAAATCAAACGGGTTGCAAAAAGAGAAGCCCTTATCATTGTAACTGGTTTAAAAAAGAAATTTTCAGCGAAGTATTTGGAAGGTTTATTGCGTAAACTTGACTTAAACATAATTGAAATCAAAGATGGCAACGAAGCCCTAAAATGTTATGTTGCCGTATGCATGAAAAGTTAATATTAAATTCTACGTGAACGCATACCTAAACTATATATGAAAGTGAAATGTTAGAGCTATACTCTTTAAAACATGCCATGCGTTAAACTATGCAATTCCGGTGGTTAATTTGCCCCTAAAAACCTTAAAAAAAGAAGATGCGGAAACCCTAACGCTTGAATGGATTTTACACGTAAAAAATTACAAGCTAACCCTTGATAAGAAATTATGTGTAGGATGCGAAATCTGCAGCCTTGCTTGTCCAAAAGAAGCCATAAAACTTGAGAAACAGCCAAAAACTCCAGAAGGCAAAGCGCAGAGGGCAAAAGTTGACATAAGCCTTGAAAAATGCAACTTCTGCGGCATATGCGACATCCTATGCCCATACGGCGCAATTAAGGTAACCCTCAACGGCGAACACGCCTTAAACGTGATTGAGAAGGAAAGTTTTCCACAGCTAATCCGCGATATTCAATTGGACACAACCAAATGTCCGGTGGATTGTGTAGAATGCGAGAAGGCTTGCCCCCTAAACCTCATCAAGGTGACATGGCTAACACCGAATGGAAAAGTTGTTGAAGATTTGAGCGCTATAGCCAAGAAAGAACGTAAAAAATTGAAAGTTAACGT
This sequence comes from uncultured Candidatus Bathyarchaeia archaeon, assembly GCA_964501295.1. Classification (GTDB taxonomy): domain Archaea; phylum Thermoproteota; class Bathyarchaeia; order Bathyarchaeales; family Bathycorpusculaceae; genus JABFQN01. The sequence continues at coordinate 37,848 of CAZCSF010000006.1, forward strand.
CGACGTCAAAAAAGAGCAGTGCCCCTGCTGCCGAGTATGCGAGTTCAAATGTCCAGAAGGTGTTCTCCACGTGCGCAAGACCTTTTACGGAAAAATACGCATTTATCCAGAGAAATGTCCAGAAGGCTGCAGAGACTGCCTCGACGTCTGCCCCATAACCGGAGCGCTTTACATTTCCGAAGCCGATAACAAGGTTTATGCAAATGAGACTTTCTGCGTTTACTGTGGAGCATGCAAAGTTGTCTGCCCCGTAGCTGAAGCCTTAGAGCTCAAAAGAACAAAAATAATGCACACGCCAGTCCGCTCCGGGGCTTGGAACAAAGCCTTAGAAAGGCTGGCCTCACCGCTTGAAATAACCAAAGAGTTGAAGGCTAAAGGCTCCCAAAAAGCTTTGGATTCCGTTGAAAAAAGGTTAGGATGGAAGGTGGCCTAAAATGGCTGAAAAAACAAGCCAAACCCAAAACAAGCCTGAAGAGCTCCGCATAGGCGTTTTCATCTGCCACTGCGGCTTAAACATTGCCGGAGTTATAGACATAAAAGAGCTTGTTGAATTTGCGAAGACGCTGCCAGACGTCGTTTACGTGAAGGACAACCGTTACACGTGTGCTGACCCTGGACAGGAGGAAATCCGAAAGGGTATAAAGGAGCATAGGCTTAACCGCGTCGTGGTGGCTGCTTGCTCGCCGCGAATGCATGAACCCACCTTTCGCAGAACAGTTTCAGAAGCTGGCTTAAACCCGTTTCTTTTTGAAATGGCGAACATCCGCGAGTTCTCTTCTTGGTGTCATCCCAGCACTCCTAAAGAGGCAACTGAAAAAGCTAAAGAATTGATTAAGATGGCTGTGGCGAAGGCTAGACTTTTGATGCCGCTTCAAACCATAGAAGTGCCAGTGACAAACAAGGCGCTGGTTATTGGCGGCGGCATAGCCGGCATGAACGCAGCTTTGGACTTGGCTGAAATGGGCTTTAAGGTTTATTTGCTTGAGAGGGGCGAAAGCATAGGCGGCCACATGGCGCAGCTGGACAAGACTTTCCCAACATTAGACTGTTCCATATGCATTGAAGGACCAAAAATGGTGGATGTGGGAAGGCATCCAAACATTGAGATAATTTCTTATGCTGATTTACTGAGCGTCAGCGGTTTTATAGGCAACTTCAAAGTGCGGATTAGGAAGAATCCACGTTATGTTATTGCGGAAAACTGCACCGGATGCGGCGAATGCAAAGACGTCTGCCCAATAGAATATCCAAACGAGTGGGACATGGGACTGGGCGTTAGAAAAGCCATTTCAGTGCCCTTTGACCAAGCTGTGCCCCTTGTTTATACTATTAACCGCGATTACTGCATTGAATGCTACAAGTGTGTTGACGCCTGCGGCGCCAGACAAGCCATAAACTTCGACCAAAAACCCGAAGAAATCGAGCTGGAAGTTGGCGCAATAATTGTTGCAACGGGCTATGACATTTACCTGCCCTATGACAATCAGCTTTATGGTTATAGCAAATACACGAACGTGATCACATCCCTCGAGTTTGAGAGGCTTATCCTCGCGGCGGGGCCAACAGGCGGAAAAGTTGTTAGGGCTTCTGATGGGCAGAAACCCCACAGTGTAGCCTTTATTCAATGTGTGGGTTCGCGAGACACCAACAAATACCCTTACTGTTCCAATTTCTGTTGCATGTACACGCTTAAGCATGTGGTTCAGCTTAAAGAGAAATACAAGGAAGACGTGGAAGTTTACGTTTTCTACATGGACATGCGAACCAACTTTAAAGGCTTTGAGGAATTCTACCAACGTGCCCGCGAACTCGGCGTAAACTTCATCCGCGGACGCGTAAGTCGCATATTTGAAATTCCAGAAACAAAGAATCTGATTATTCATGCGGAAGACGCAAACTTAGGAATGCCCATAGAAATTGAAGCTGACATGGTGGTTTTGGCAAGCGCAGCTATTCCAAAAAAGGGCACAGAAGAAGTAGCCCGCATCCTCAACCTAACAAGGGGCGCCGACGGCTTCTTCATGGAAAGCCATCCGAAGCTTAAGCCTTTAGACGCGCCCACAGACGGCATATTCCTAGCTGGGGCATGTCAAGGCCCTAAAGATATTCCTTACAGTGTTTCGCAAGGCTGCGGCGCAGCATCGCGGGCGGCAACGGTGCTTTCTAAGCCCACATGGAAGATTGAACCCATCATTGCAGTTGTGAACCCCAGCAAGTGCCGAAACGTCACGACGAAATGCGGAATATGTGCTGAACGCTGTCCATATGGCGCTATAAAAGCTGAAGAGAAACAGCCTGCGCAGGTTATAACTGCCATGTGCCACGGCTGCGGAACATGTGTCGCTGAGTGCCCAGCTGACGCTATAACGCAGATGCACTTCACAGACGCACAGATATTGGCGCAGCTACGTGTAGCCCTAGAAAAGAACCCTGAAGAGAAGATTTTGGCTTTCCTCTGCAACTGGTGCAGCTATGCAGGCGCCGACCTAGCTGGAACAAGCCGATTCGAATATCCGCCAACCATCCGCCCAATAAGGGTTATGTGCTCCGGAAGGGTTGACCGCGACTTTGTCCTAGAAGCTTTTAGACTTGGGGCTGGCATGGTTTTAGTGGCTGCTTGCCACTTGCCCTACGACTGCCACTACATCAGCGGAAACTGGAAGATGAAAGCCCGAATGGACGCTTTGGCGCCTATGCTGCATAAACTGGGCCTAAGTCCAGAACGGTTCCGGGTGGAGTATGTTTCGGCGGCTGAAGGCGTCAAGTTTGCAGAGCTTATCCGCGAAATGACGGAACAAATGCACGCGCTTGGCAAAGAGCGAATAAAAGCTGAAAATGAGAAACTGCGCCCAATCCTTGAGAACATGCTAAAACGGAAAGAAAAGCGATAATTTCAGAAAATTTTATGAGAGTGGGGCTGGTATTCGTAGGCTATGCCAAAACAGAAAATTATCGACTTACTATACGAGTTGATGCGGGATTCAAAAAGAAGTGATAGGGAACTCGCCAAAGTTGTTAAGGTTTCCCAGCCTACAATAACACGGATGCGGAAAACCCTTGAAAAACAAGGCTATATACGCGAATACACTGTTTTGCCAGCCATGGAAAAGCTTGGCTTCGAAATATTAGCCCTAAACTTTTTAGACGCAGACGTGACGGAGGAGTTCCGCAAATGGGCTTCCCAAAACCCGAAAATTCTTTTTGCATGTTACGGAGAAGGCCTAAACGGGAAGGCTTTGCTGCTGGTTTCCCTTCACAAAAACTTCACAGACTTCTCCCAATTTACCAGCGAAATTGAAAAGTTATTTGGCTCCAACATTTCCTTTTTCAAAAGCTTCCTGTCCTCTTTGAAGGTTAATGTTGTCAAACATTTTTCGCTTAAAAATCTTGAACGCGTCCAGTAAGCCTTTTCCTAAACCAGTAGTAAACAGCGCCAACAGCTAAAGCCGTAATCCCTATAATCCACGCATCTGTTTTCGCTACGAGCGTAAACGCCAAAAAACCAATGCATGTTGCTGTTCCTATGATTGAAACGGTTTTTGGGTAAACTCTATTATGGTTTTTCAGCCTCAATGCCGAAACGTTGGCTAGCGCATAATAAAACAGTAATGCAAAGGTGCTTACGGCTACAACCCTCGTTATGTCCACAAACAAAACCAACAGAATCATAGCCAAGCCCACCATCCAAATTGAATAGGATGGCGTGTTAAATTTTGAATGAAGCTTGCTGAGAACCTGCGGCAAATCTCTTCTTCTAGCCATGGCATACGCCATCCGAGAAACCCCTAAAATGGCTGTTAATAGGACGCTTGCCGTGGCAACCAGTCCCCCAGCAGAGACTAGATAGGCTGCAAATGTGTTTCCCGTAACATCTATAGCCTCTGTTAAAGGCGAGTTTGACAATGCAAGTTTGGCTGCTCCCACAAGTCCCACAGCCACCAACCCGACAAAAACGTAAACCATGGTGGAAATAGCCAGAGAAAGCACGATAGCTCTAGGCACGTTTTTCCTCGCATCTTTAACCTCTTCCGCAACAACAGCAACCCTAGCAAAACCTCCATAAGCAAAGAAAATGTAAAAAGCGGCAGAAAACACGCCAGTCTGGAAAGGATCAAAAGAAGCAAAATTCGCAGAATTCACGAATAAAAGACCGTAAACCACAAAAAAACCTAATATTGACAGTTTAGCCGCAACAAGAATGTTGTTGAAGAAGGCTGATTGACGAATGCCAAGAAAATTAAGCACTGTGAAGGAGAGACAAAGCGTGGCTGCAATAAGGTTTGGCGGAGAAACCGGAAACAAAGCGTGAAAATAGTTGGCGAAGCCGAGGGCTACAGCTGCACCAGCAAAAGTGTTGGAAATTATCCACATCCAACCCGTCAAAAAACCAGCCAAAGGCGAAATCAGTTGATATGCATATTCGTATATGCTGCCCTCTCTTGGCTGCCAAGCGGTTAACTCGGCGAAGCTTAAGGCTGTAAAAAAGGCTACAACAGCGGCTATTAACATGGAAGTTGTTAAAGCTGGACCAGCATAACCCGCCGCTATACCTATCACGACGTATATGCCAGCGCCCACTATGGCGCCGACGCTTATGGCTGTGGCGTCAAACAACCCCAAAGTGGGCTTAAGCTTTGATTGTTGGGCTTTCTCTTCGTTCATGTCGAACACGTTAAAAGAACAGTTCTCAACGGTTAGCTATTAAAACTTTAAGGGCACTTTATATTTGTTGATGAAAATATGCGCACACTCGCCTTGCTCAGAAGAAAAACAAAAATAGGAGAGAGAAGTTTTTCCGTGAAATGTATGAAAACATCATTTTGCCCTATGAGTTAAGTGACGGCTACGAGGAAGAAGTTGTTGGCGAGTTTGAGAACAAGTTTGAAGAAGAATATTTTCACAATTTCCTTTCTTTTGTAAAACCTAAATCCCAAATTTTGGATTTAGCATGTGGAGATGGGAGGCATACTTTAAAACTTTCTGATAATGTGGAGCATGTAATAGCCTTTGACATTTCACCCAAAAATCTGGAGAAAGCAAGGAGAAAATGTTTAAAGAAAAACGTTAGCTATGTGAAGGGCTCCATGCTTAAGTTACCGTTTCATCCACAAACTTTTGACGGCGTTTGGTTTTCTCAAGCTTTCGAATACATTCCTCCAGACCAGCGGGAGTCATTCATGCAACAGCTAAACCAAATTTTAAAAACCAGCGGCATCTCGTTCATGAGCGTTGAAACATGGATGAATGCTAATATTTTGATCTCTCTGAAGGAGTTATTGTCAGATTTCAAACTTTTTTGTTACTGGAAATTTCTTAAGCGCAAACCACTAATTTGGGGAGAATTCCTTTACTATTGCGCTCCTAGAGGAACTGCGGAAAAATTTTCGGGTTGGCATTACCACGTGCACACGGATAAGTGCACCTTGCAAAGACTTCTGGATAAACACGGCTTCATTACTAAAGAAAATGGATGTCAAAGGTGGTTACATCTACCTACTAATCGTCAAAATTTGAAATTGGCAGGGATAATTTTCAACTAAAATCCTTTAATGCTTTTTCCTTATCTTCCAGAATTCTCTTGTTTTCAAATACTGTATTTTTGCCTTCAAAAGATCCATGTAAAACTCTTCTTCTTTCGAATGCATTTTCCCAAGGATTCTGAAGGCAGTTTCGGGTCCAACGCCTTTGACTTTTAGGGCTATTATGGCTTTTTTGCCATAGCTTAGAATTAGGTCAGCTGTGCGTCTGGCATAAGCTATTTCCTTAACCTCATCTTCTGTTAGGCTTTTGTCTTCGCGTCTTTTCTTCAGAATTTCTTGAAGTCTCTTTACATCTTGACTTGGATATAATAGTGCCAAAAGTTTTGAGCCGCACTTTTCGCATGCTGGCTGTTCCGGCAATTCTTTAATCTTCTTTTCCCACGTCCCCTCTCCGCAGTTTATGCACATTAGCGCCGCTGTTTTTGCTTCCGTTGCTCGTTTCATTTTTTCTATGTTGCTTAGCAAAACCCGTTCCGGAGCCATAAGCTCTGAGATATCTGAATATTTCGCTAGGATGTGGTAGGCTAAAGGCGTTGGATTTTCAGACCGATACAAAGTGCTTACTTTAATCTTTCCAGTCTTGACACTTTGCATGATTTCCTTAACCTTTTCTAAATCTGCTTTCTCAAGCATGGCTTCCCTTAAAGTCTCATCGTAAATGGGAGTTCCCTTGAACATGGCTGGCAAGCGGCTTTGCCTTTCAGGACCCATGGTTTTTCCTCTGGGCAAGGCGCCGAACCTTTCAGCCACAAACTTCATTTTATACGCGTAGGGAAACTTTGCCTCCAAATACTCCTTGAAGGCTTCTTCCACCTGTTCGTCTGTCAAGCTGAAAAGGGCGGCTGATATTTTATCGGCTTCTTTCGGCATTAGTTTTCGCGGTGTCTCTATTAATATGCGGTAACCGTCGTTCCACCAGCCCACAATAAGCTCTTTATCTGAAAGTACAGCGTCGAATATGCCTCCTAAAGTGCTGTTAACAATTTCGCCGAAACAAGCGTGCACTATTAGGTATTTGTCAAAAGCTTCTATGACTATGTGATTGTGGGTTGGCAAAGGCGCCCCTTGCTTCAAATGTTCTTCGATTTCCCTAACAGCCTCAAACAGCGCCGTCTTATCCACTTTAAGCTTTTCAGCAATTTTCTCTGAAACAGCCTCAGTGTTTCCTGAGCTTTTCAGCGTTTCGCCGATTTCTTCGCGGATTTTTCCAGTTTCTTGGGCTAGGTTGAAGGGCACTGGTAGCATTTCGCCGTCCCATCCGGGTATCGCCGCGAAGGGGTCTTCTGATGGAACCACGTAAACAGTGCCAGTTTCCTCTTCTATTTGAACTATGCGCCAAACCTTTCCCCGCACGATTATGTTTAAGCCTATGCGGGCTCGCAAAGCCATAAACTCGTCGCCTAAAGTGCCAATCCGCCTGTCTGACAACACGTTTATTATTGGGTAGCGTCTCTCATCTGGAATCATTGAAAGGTTCTTGTAATAATAGTCTCTCGTCTTCCGCGTTCTCCTCAAAACTCCTTCTTCCTCGTCAAACTTTAATTGGTTAAGGCTGGCTAAAAAGTGTACTATTTCCATAAGGGTTTCTTTGTCGAGGCGTCGGTATGGGTAGGCTCTCCGTAAAATGGCTAAAAGCTCGTCTATGGTTATGCTTACTCTATCCATTAATATGCCTGCAACTTGGTGGGCTAGAACGTCTAAGGCGTTTTCGTGAATCAAGACGGGTTCAACCTTTCCCTTGTAAGCATTTCTAACTGCAGCCAAAGCCTCGAGGCTGTCGTCTGGAAAAGCCGTTATGATTACGCCTTCGGAAAGCATGTCCAAACGGTGTCCGCTGCGTCCGACCCTCTGGATTAGGCTGCCCACTTGTCTAGGCGAAAGATATTGAACAACAAGGTCTACTGTGCCGATGTCTATGCCCAACTCCAAAGTGCTAGTGCAAATCATAGCCTTCAAAATTCCAGCCTTAAAATCGTCTTCAATTTGGACGCGCTCCTCTTTCAATAATGAACCATAGTGGACGGCTACGTCAATGCGTCCAAGCTGGGTGAAGCGATGTCCAAGCATTTCCGCCACTGTTCTGCTGTTTACAAAAATCAGCGTGGACTTGTGGTTGTCTATAAGTGTGGCTAAACGCCTTATTCTGGCGGCAGCTTCAGGGGACATGCCAAGTTTTCCAGCCAACTCATAATCGGCATCTGCTGGCGCTGGGTTCTCCACCGTGTATCTGTAGCCTTTTGAAAGCAAGGCTTGAACAATCTTTATGTTTCTGTTTGCTCCAGCTATGAACTGGGCTACTTGGCTTGGGTTTCCAACAGTGGCTGATAAGCCTATTCTCTGAAAATCCTTTCCAACCACCTCACGTAGACGTTCCAAAGCTACTGTTAATTGTGTTCCCCGTTTGCTTGAAGCAAGCTCATGAACTTCATCTACAACGACGCATTTCACATGGCTTAAGTGTTCTTTCATGCGTGTGCCTGGAAGAATCGCCTGGAGCATTTCGGGAGTTGTAACCAGCATGTGGGGCGGCGAAACCGCCTGTTTTCTCCGAAGCTTCAATTCTGTGTCGCCGTGTCTAACCTCCACTGCTATGCCAAGCCTAACAGCCCAGAAGGATAGACGCTTTAAAAGGTCGCGGTTTAAAGCTCTTAAAGGCGTTATATAAACAATTGATATGCCCTTTTTGTCTCTGTGCTGGGTAAACTTGGAGAATAAGGGCAGAAGAACCGCTTCGGTTTTTCCACTTCCGGTTGGCGCGATTAAAAGAAGGTTTTCTCCAGCTAAAACATGGGGAATAGCTAAAACTTGGGGCAAGGTGGGCTGTAAAAAGCCCAGCTCAGCTAAACCTTCCCTTATTGGCTTGGCTAGAAGCCCAAAAACTTCAGAGGTGAAAAGCTTTTTCATCATTCCGCCATTCTATCTTACTGTGAAAAACCACTTATCTTTTGCTGAAATTTAGCCGTAGGAGCTAAATGAAAAGAAATCAACTACATACGCATTAAAATTTTGTTGAGGAGCGAATTCATGGCTGAATGGAACGATATACTGGTTTACCCCGAATATAGCCCCGAAAAACCCGATAAACTTGTCATTGACTTCGTTAAACTATTAAAAAAGCGGAAAGCCGTAAAAGTTCTCGACCTGGGCTGCGGGGGCTGGTTGAGAAGCGGTTGAATGAGAAGAAGGTGGAAAATTATCTGAGAAGCCTCTGGTAAATCTTGGCGGAAAAGCCCTAAGGGTTCGGATGAAGATGGCTACAATGGGAAAGCAAAAGTCATTTTTAAGCTTCCTTCCTCTCCATAAGAAATGGATAACTGCTCCCTAAAACCGCGCTTTTTAAGCACTTCACTGAACTCTTCCATTAGGGGTTCTTTCCTTGAGCAAAACACAACCTCGCCTTTCACGTTTTTCCAAACAGTTAACCCTCTCGTTTTCCCCTTGTGGACAAGATGCAACAGAAAACGCTTACCTTCAATTTGTAAAAGGCTTACTGTGTTTGAGCCTTCTATGGTGGAGAAAAACGCGTCTAAAGCATCTTGCCAATCAGTCTTCTCATTTAACAGTTCCTCAAAGAGGTGGGGTATAATCTCCGAATCGATAAGCTCAACCCTTTCAGATTCAAAAACGTGTTTTTCGCCAAGCCTTTCCCTAACAGTCCTATAGTTTGCCACATTTCCATTATGGGCTGAAACTATCCTTAAACCAGAAAAGCACTCAGCCATATAGGGTTGGGCTGTCTCCTTAAAGCGGGCGGTTTCCATGAACCATGGGCTCGGCATCCGCACATGTCCCAACAGAATTGATGCGTTGGATAGTCTACAGATCTTGGATAGCTGTTCTGCTGGTGAGCCGTTAACCTTTCCAACTTTCTCCAGCAAAACTGTTCCAGAGCTGGTGATGACGGCCATTCCAGCGCCGTATCCTCCAACGGGTTTAGGCTCGTTTGGATATTGGTGTTTTTCAAGTTTTTGAAGAACCCTAAAGGCTTGCGCGGTTTCAATCGGCTTCTTCAAAACGAAGCCGAAAATGCCACACATTGATTATCTCTCCATTTTACACTATGTAATTTCGATCTGCCCTCTCAAAGTCTTTAACAATTTCCAAAACACGCCTAGAAGAACCAATTTTGTCAAGTGGCAATTCTTTCAACAAAGCCCAAGGACTGCTTTTTGCAATAGCTGTCACTATGTGTTCTTCGCCGAAGCATTCCCTTACAACATGATAAACCAATTGTCTAACCTTCAACTCTGAAAAATGTCCAAGAGCATGAAGATATTCATGGAGAAGAAGGTTATAGACTAAAGCGTTAACAACCCGCCTAGACTTGGTGGAGGCTTCCACAGCCCGAACAAGAACCCTGTTCAATATAATGTTGTTTGTTCCAATGGGGTGGTAGGCGCCCAACTGTATGGGCAAATCGTCCAAGAAAAGCATCATGCCAGCTCTGCGCTGGTTAAGGGCGAAAGCCACAGTGTCTTTAACAATCTCCCAAATCTCACCGTAGCTTGAAGCCTTCTCAAGCCTTAAACGGTAATTTTCATGGTTTGCCTCAGCATCCGCCATTTCTTTCTTCGCCTTTTATCAAGCTATAGGCTTTGTAAAACATAAATAATTTTGTTGCGTCTACTCTTTATTGGACGATGAGGAAATCGAGGTACGATGAGCTGATGATTGCTTTTTCCGCTTCTGAGTCCAAAAACCTAAATGCTTACACATGCTCCGCTACGAAACCCTTTTTGAAAGGGTAAAAAGGATGGATTAGGCAGCGTTAGGTTTCTGATGGTCCGGTGATGTACGCCCATATGCTTACTAGGATAAGCGTTAGAAAGGCTCCTGCAAGTCCTGAAAGCATGTACCTTGTGAACACGCCTAACGATGGTAGCAGCGCTATCAACGCTGGGATAACATAGGTGGCTGTCATGTCGGCTATGATGCCGGCGAAGAATCCGAGAAGTGCTACGAAGGCGAAAACCTTTAACCTTTCACCCAATTTTTCCACCTAGCCTATAATTGAATTCTAATCCTCTTTTTAGTCTAACTTACACGTTTTTGTCTATTCTCGGGAAAACAGCAAAAAAGTCTTTTCATTAGAAAATTAAAGCCTAAAGCGGTTTTCCAGAGGCTATATATCCCTACATATATACGTGGATATTTCCAGCATATTAACAATGTATAAGATTTGTTTAAGCATTTAGCCTTTCTCTGGAGGAATCAAACTTGTCAGAAAGATTTAGTAAAAGATGGGAGGAGAGACGCGACGAACAACCCTTCACCGAACGCATCAAGGAAGCCGTTAGGCCTCCAGGTCCTTTGAAGCCGCGGCTTGACATGGCTGTCCGCCGCATAGAGTTGCAAATCCAGAAGCTTGACCAAGCAAGTGAAAGGTTCAGCCAAAGAGACAAGTCGATATTTGCAAGGATAGTTGACGCTTATACAAAGCATGACATGGCACGGGCAAACGTTTTCGCCAACGAACTAGCCGAGATAAGGAAAATGGAAAAAATGATAATGCAGGCTCGGCTGGCTCTCGAACAAATTGTCTTAAGGTTACGCACTGTATCAGAACTTGGAGACGTGGTTTCAACCCTAGGCCCAGCAGTAAGCGTGCTAAGAGCTGTTAAAACTGGAATGGCAAACATTTTCCCAGAGGCGGAAAGGGAGTTGGGGCAAATCGGCAATTTGCTAAGCGGAATAATAGTGGAAGCTGGGCAGAGCACGGGGCTTTCGATAAACTTTGAAACAGCCAACGAAGACGCCCAGAAAATCCTAACAGAAGCAGCTGCTGTTGCTGAACAAAAGATTAAGGAGAAGTTTCCAGAACTTCCAGCTGGAATACCCCAAGTGCCTTTACCTGAAAAATCCCCGACAGAAACATCTTAGCAAAGGAAGGAATACATATGCCACAAGACCCCAACATTTTTTTGTCCATAGGGAAAACTGTTAAAGACGAATATGGACGCCCAATAGGCGAAATTGCATCCTTCGCCGTTAAACCCAACGGTGGAGTTGACCATGTTTACATTAGGCATGCTGACGGACGTTTCATGAAATACCCCGCTGGAAGCATAAAAGTTGAAGGTTCAGAAGTAATTTACCTCTCAGACATAAAATACGAAACGGCGCTCTTTTGCGACCAAATTCCACTAATATGGCGTAAAGACCAAGCCCTAAAAGAACTTTTAGAAAAGAAGAAGATCTCCCAAGAAGTCTACGAAGATTTGCACAGCAGCTTTGAAGGAGCCCTAAACCAGCTGAAAACAGAGGCTCAAACCTTGCTGGAAAAGATTGACAAGGAAATTGAAAGGTGCAACAATGAAATTAAAGAGTTGAACTATGCCCTAGTCCACTTGGAAGTGGAGCATGAAATAGGAGAAATTGACGAGCATTCTTATCAGACGGCTTTTTCGGCTATACAGGAATGTTTGAAGAGGGCTAATTCTGAAAAGGCGGACCTTGAAGGTGTAAGAAGTAAACTTTCAAACATTCTTCTAGGAGAAACCCCAAGCAAAGCGGTTATCGAGGAAACTGTTGAAGAAGCCCCAGCTCCCACGTCTCCAAGTCTTCCAGAGCCCCCCGTTGTAGTTTACGTGAAAGAAGCAGACGAATCCAACATTTAGACTTCTACGAGCGTAGCGGGCGGAGGGAGCTAAAATAAAGAATCCTTTCGCGGCATCCCCTCCACCACTACGAGAAGTTATAACTAAGTCAGTTTATAAGCTGAGAATCCAACAGCAAAAAGTGGTTCAAGCGTCTTTAAGGCTTAAGGAAAGAGACAACCGCTTATTCCAAACATGTGCAACAGCGTTGAAAGCCAACAATAAGGAGAGAGCCGCCATATGTGCAAACGAACTGGCGGAGGTTCGCAAACTAATAAACTTTCTCCAGCAAGTGGAACTTGCCATTGAAAGGGTTATCCTCCGCCTTGAAACAGTGAAAGAGCTAAGCGACATAGTTATAGACCTAAAACCTGCATTAAAAACCCTTCAAAGCGTTTCAAAACAACTTTTCGAAATTATGCCAGAAGTCTCGTCGGAAATAAGCGAAATCAACGATGTCATAGGAGAAACAATCTATTCTACAAAGATATCCGCCGAGAACGTGGTGATTCCGGTTGACAGAGTTACACCAGCCGGAGAACAAATCCTAGATGAAGTCTCAAACTTCTTGGAAAAGAGGCTAGCCGAAAAGCTTCCGGAGCCGCCCGTTACGCAGGAAGCGCCAAAAGTGAAACAAGCGGAAACCCATATTAAACAGATGGTTGCCTTAGCTGCGGCATGCTCCCAGACTGTAGGCGGAGAAACTGTTGAAGAGAAAGAAAACCGTTCTGAAAACCTCATTTCCTTTAGAAAGGCTGAGATTCAGGAAATTTCGCTTAAGGTTGGAAAGTCCTCGCTTGAGGAAGCCCTTCTAGAATATGTGAGAAAAAGCGGGGGAGAAATTGACCTTATGCGTTGTTCCCACGAGTTGGGCGCTTCGTATGAGGAGGTTGAGAAGGCTCTGCAGAATCTGGGAGCAAAGGGTAAAATAAAGATTGAAGCGAGAAGGTGAAACCTTCATGGAAGCATCCCAAGAACTTGAAAAATCCGCAACAAACTATGCTTTAGAAGCCGTCCGCCTCGACAAGCAAGGCGCAAAGGGCATGGCAATAACCATGTACCAGAAAGCCATAGAGACCCTCTTAAAACTTGTTCAGCTTTACCCAGAATACAGCCTAAACAAGGTTTACATTCAAAGAGCCATAGCCTACCAAGAAAGAATAAAAGTGCTGCAAGGCGCCGTGGCTCCCCTAGAACCTCAAACAGAACCAAAAGGCGCTGAAAGCGCAAAACCCGGCGAAGAAAGGAAAGCCAGCTACGAAGACCTAATTGTAAAGGAAAAGCCAAACGTGAGATGGGAAGAAGTTATAGGACTTGACACCGCAAAAAGGGCAATAAAAGAGGCTATAATCTATCCCGTTCAAAGACCAGACCTGTTCCCACTGGGCTGGCCTAGGGGCATACTGCTTTTCGGACCGCCAGGATGTGGGAAAACTTTGCTGGCTGCTGCTGCCGCAACAGAAATTGATGCCGTGTTTATTTCTGTGGATGCCGCTTCCGTAATGTCTAAATGGTTGGGTGAGGCGGAGCAGAATGTTGCTAGGCTTTTTGGTTCCGCCCGGAAATCCGCTATAGAAGATAAAAAACCAGCTATAATTTTCATCGATGAGTTGGATTCCCTCATGGGGAAGCATTCCAACGAGGTTGGCGGAGAAGTTCGCGTGCGAAACCAGTTCTTAAAGGAGATGGACGGCATAATCGATAAGGGCAAAAACCTTCACGTTTATGTTATTGGAGCCACAAACAAGCCTTGGGACTTAGACTGGCCCTTCATTAGACGTTTCCAGAAACGCATCCTTGTGCCCCTTCCCGACCATCATGCCCGCTTAATGATGTTCAAACATTACACAACCAATTTGATTTTGGCTCCAGACGTTGACCTGCACGAGTTGGCTAGGCTTTCTGAAGGATTCTCTGGAAGCGACATTAAAGATGTTTGCCAAGCAGCCCACCTAAAAGTTATAGGAGAATTCTTTGAATCTGGTCAAGCCACCAACAAACTTGCTAAGCCGAGATCTCTGAGGATGAGTGATTTTAGGCAAATCCTTGAAGAGAGAAAGCCCAGCGTTTCCCTTGACATGCTATCCCTTTATAACCGCTGGTTTGAAGCTTTCAAAGCCCTTTAAGGAGCGCGGTGAAAAGTGGAAAGGTTTGGAGACCCCCTTCTAATTTTGGAAAGCTCTCCTTTCTCCCCTTCTCCCCCCCCCTACGGAATCTCCAAACCCCACATTTAAAGCTGGCGCTTCTTAAGGGGCTTGTCTAAACCCTTCCTTTTTCTAACAATTTCTTCTACAATGTCTGCGATTTTCTCTTTATCCCTTAAAACGTCTATGTAAGGAGCGTTTAGCACTAGTCCTTTTGTCATGTAAGGTCCAGTAAAAGCTATTATGGGTTTGAAGGTTTTTGAGGCTTCTAGGGCTTCCTTTGCAGATTTTACCGTCGCGATTTTTGGCACTTTCAAGTTTTCTCCCAATAGTTTTCTGAAACCTTCAATTATGACTATGTCGTTTCCAAGACACCTTTTGACGATGTCCTCCAAAGACAAACCGCTTGTATCGGCTTTTTCTATAGTGGAGATTTCCATGGGTGCTATGCCCACCACAGTTTTGGCGCCTGCCTTGGCGAATCTCCAAGTGTCTTTGCCCTTAGTGTCTATGGTGAAGTCTTTTTCTGGAATGTGTTTTACAGCCGCCACTTTGTAGCCTCTTTTTGTCAATTCTTCTGTTAGGGTTTCTATTACTGTGGTTTTTCCAGAGCTTTTGCTCCCAACAACCGCTATGACTGTTGGCTTTTTGAGAGTCATTTTTCCATCTCTTCGTTGAATATCTTTTCAAACTTGGCTTTTTCCACGTGGAGTTTTTCCGATAGGCTTTTTACCCATCTTATGTAGCTTCTGAAAATGTTCTGGAGTATTTCTGCCTTTTCCTTTTCTGAAAGGTCTTTCTCTTCGGCTATGAGTAGGGCAAACCATTTGCCCACGTCTGAAAGCTGGTAGGCTTTAACCCATACAACGCGTCCTTCATGCTCAATCTTCTCCATGTGTTCGTTTAAGACTCCAAGCTGGGTTAGAGTCTTCAAATTTTCGATTATTGTCTTGTTGGAGTAGGCGAGTTTCCTAACTAAGTCTTTCTGGTAAATCTTGTTGGAAATGCCATTTTTGAGGGAGAATCTTAAAATTTCAAGGGAAGCCTTTGAGCCGAAAATGGCGCTTAAAATCTTGTCTTTCTGTTCGGCGGGAAGAAACACCACGTAAGGATGGGAATGCGAATCCAAACCACGCACCTTTAATCTTTTAGGAAGCGTCTTCTAAATATTGCTTTCTTAACGTTAGACTTTTTAAACAGTCGGCTAAACTTTATCAAGGTGTTCCAAACGACTGCCTCTGCAAAATTGGCTAACTGGATGCCGATGGACGGCGACACCTTCAAAACCCGAGAAGGCTTCATCTTCAACGTTTTTGGATATGAGCATCCAAAAGAGCGAGTGTTCGCCTTTCTAAAATATATCCCATCTAACTATAGGGAGCTTTTCAACGTTCGTCTTCTGGAAAGAACATGGAAACATGGCGAAACCGAACTGTTTAGAGCTGAAAAACTTTACACAGCTAAAAACTACCAGACCTTCCTAAGGGTTTTCCGGAAAAACTTTCCAGACTACGTTTACTTCTGCACTTTTAGGAAAAAAGAGGTCATCAGCTCGCCTTTAAACCATATTGTGGAGGTTTTTGTTCCAAGAGAACGCCTAAAAGCCTTGCTGGAAACCGAGAAAAAGGATAAGCTTCAAAGGCTGACTTTGGATTTCATTAGCCTAGTCTCGGGCGAGGCTAAGGTTCCCTTAGAGGATTTTGGGGCTCACGGCTCCATAGCTTTAAACATGCATTCAGCAGAATCTGACATAGACATAGTGGTTTACGGAAGCCAAAACTTCCGTAAAGTTGAAGCTGCCATAGACAAACTTGTCAGAGAAGGAGCTTTAACTTACGTTTTTAACAATAGGCTTGATGCGACAAGACGGTATAAGGGGCGCTTCATGGACAAGATTTTCATGTATAACGCTGTCCGCAAACCAGAAGAGGTTACTGCTAAATATGGCGAATACCGATATTCACCCATAGTCCCTGTTAAGTTCCGCTGCAAGGTTAAAGATGACAGTGAAGCCATGTTCCGCCCAGCCATCTACAAAATTGAAGGCTACACACCAGCCAATTCAAGTTTAACGCTTCCCAGAGACATGGTTCCAATGGCAGTTGTTTCCATGATTGGATGCTACAGAAACGTCGCCCGAAAAGGTCAAGAAATAGAGGTTTCAGGGATGTTGGAACGTGTAGAAAAAACAGCCACTGGCGAAATCTCCCATCAAGTTGTTGTTGGCACAGCGGAAAGCGAGGAAGAGTATATTTGGCCGGTTTAAGGCTTAGGGACCGTGACGCGATAATAACCCATGAAGGCTTAATCTTCAGAGTTTTTGGTTATACACATCCGCCAGAAGGCTACATATGCGATGCGGAATACGCTCCAGCCGAACTTTTTAAGTCTGATAATCAGAAAGCCTTTAGAACCGACGGGAAAAGCGTGTTCTACAAGTTTTATGAAGATGAAGGCTGGAAGTTCCTTCAAAAGAATTTTCCGCATTACATGGTTTTCCACAAACCTTTAGACAGAAAGGTCGTAGGTGTCCGCTGTGGTGATGTGGCTGAGGTTAGAAGACCCGAAGAAGCCCTTGGAAAGCTTATTGAAAAAGAGCCTAAAGACGAGTTGCTTAAGACTTTGCAAAAAGTTCTAGACGTAACAATTGCCCATTCAAAATTATCTCTCAAAGACTTTGGGGTTTTCGGTTCACTGCTCCATGGCTTTTACCATCCAAAATTCTCCGATATAGACATAGTTGTTTATGGTAAGGACAATCTGAAGCGGATACGTGGAGTTTTGCAAGAACTATATGCAGACGAAGGTTCATGTTTTTCCAACGAGTTTGAAGACGACTCACCCGTCAAAGGGAAAAAGTGGCGTTTCAAAAACATCAGCCCAAAAGAGTTTGTGCAGCATCAGAAGCGAAAACTAATCTACGGAGTTTTCCACGATGTAGCTTCAAAGCGAACCATAAAAGTTGAGTTTGAACCGGTGAAAAGCTGGAGCGAAATACACAACGAGTATGGCGAAATTAAAAGGATAACTTGGGAGGGTTGGATGAAGGCAATTCTGCTGATAAGGGATGATTCGGAAGCGCCTTTTATGCCTTCCATCTATCATGTGGAACTCGTCAAAATCATTGAAGGTCCAAAAGTTGAAGACTTGGAAAGAGTTGTCTCTTACCTTGAAGAGTTTAGAATGCAAACATGGAAAGACGAAACTGTATGTGTGGAAGGAAACCTTGAAAAGGTTGAAACAACCAACGGAAGCTTCCATCAGATAACATTGACCTATGGACCGCGATACTATGAGCAAGTTATTAAAAGCTTAAAATGACAGAATTAGCGGTGGGGATGCATGTGTCTTCCCATTACCTCAAATGTGTTGTTAAAGGCTCTTTTGAAAGCATTTTCAAAGCCTTGAGCCAATCCTTCGGCAATGTGTATGTGAAAAAATTTGATGCCGGTGTTAAACAACCTAAAGGTATCATTTTAAGTGAAGAATACTTTTTCAGAGTTAACAGCGATGTCGCCCTTTTCATTCTCTTGGAAGAGCGTTCAACCGGAGAAGTGGAAATTGAAATTACCTCGTGTGTCGGTGGAACCGGGTTGCTTGAGATTTCGTATAGTGCCCACTCGGCTTATGCTCATAAGGTGAAGGATTTCCTAGTAAGTTCGGGTTTCAAAATTGAGGTTAAAGAGGAAATTCCATACTTCTCCAATTATCATCCAAGAACCAAGTAGTCTGAAGGTTTATTTCCAATTAACAGCCTAAAATACTCGCGGTTTTTTCCATAATCCTTTACGTGTTCAATTTTTCCCTGCGCCCTAACCCTTTCGCCTTTTTTGGCTTGTTCGCAGAATCTTCCGCGGAAAGACACAATTTCCTTTATTGGCTGAAGTTTTGGTCCTTCAACAACTTTTACGTTTTCGATTTTGTAGGTGCATGGCGTGAATATGGCTTCTGAGTCGTCGACAACAACCGCCTCAATTTTCGCATAGCCGCAGTTCTTGTAGCGGACATCTCCATATTTTTCGCCTATTTCGTTTGGGTCTTTCACGAAGCGAATGAAGTAGTCCCTATTCAAAAATTTGCCTTGAAAAACCTTTCTTGATTCGACTGCCACGAAATCTTCGAAACTCATAAGCGTGTCTTTCGAACGGAAATCGAAAAGCTTTCGCAAATCCTCTAAGCCATAAGGCTGGAAAGGCGTGCTGCCCTCCTTCAGCAGTTTCCTCAAAGCCGAATGCACTTTCCAACAGTTTTCAACGCCGTAAACAACGGGGTCAATGTCCGATGTCGAAGTGTGCAATCCAACCAGAAGAGAACCCGAAACCCCAAGCTTATTCCAAGGCACATGTGCCTCTTCCTTCAAAACTTTAAGACATTGGAAAGCCGCAGCCTCTAACCCTTCAGGTTTTCGCTTCTTCCTAAGCTTTTCCAGATAGTTTATGGGACTATAAACCCTTTTCACTCTGTTTAAGGGAACTTCGCAAAGTTTTTCGTCAAAAACCGAGTCGTAAACAACATAGCTTGGCAAATTTTCCTCAAAAAAAGCGAAACGTTCTGATAGGCTGTAAACTTTTCGATATTTTGCTTTTCCATGTTGGCGGGAGCCTTCAAGGTCTGGAATGAAACGGGGAAAGGCTATAACTTTGGCTGGTGGATGAACTAAACCCTTTACGTCGAAGATTATGTTTTCAACAGACTCTATGAGGTATCCTTCTATGAGCTGCATTTCATCTGGTTTATGACGCAGCTATCCTATTGGGTTTTTCGATAGGCGATTGTGCCTTGTTTTCCAAGAAGAAAGTCTGCTGCCAAAATTTTCAAGTTTGCCTTCTTCAACGCTAAAAGAACCGCTGTTCCGATAATAGCTCCTGCGAGACAGTTCAGCGAATCTGCTATGGCGTAGTACACTGTCATAGGCGCCCAATAAGGATAAAGCTCCGGAATTCCCCAGCCTAAGACCCAAACGGCAATGTTGTTGCCTGTCGCCACATCCCCTCCTATTCTTGCAATCCATGCAAGGCACCACAGGGCTATGGGCATTTTCGCTGAATCTCTTTCTGCTGTAGCCTTTACAATCCATTTTCGTAGCGGGGGTATGAGCATGAACGCTAAAACAAGCCAGTACTGCCACGTTATAATGGGCATAGCTTCGTACCAAGCGAATGGATGGGAAAACCAGATAAGGAGTTCTACTGCGAATAGCGCTGTTGCCTCTTTCCACCTATTGAACAGGAAAAGTCCGCTCATGAGGGCTGCCATGGTTGGACTCAAGAAGGTGAGCAATCCTATGGAAGTCGCTGGGTTAACGTATGGAACAAGCCATCCGAAGATGAAGCCGGAAATTGTTCCCCAGAATGGTCCCAAAATTGGCGCTGTTAAACTTGAAAAAACAATGTTTGAAAAAGTAATTACGGCTGGGGTTCCTAAAACGGGATAAGCGGGAATCCAAGCACATGCAAGAACTAGTGCAACCCACATTCCTGTCAAAGCCAAAAATATGACGTTTGTGACATATGTTTTGGACAAGGTTATAACGCCTTCCTGGTGTTATTTTTTTCAGTCCTATGTATTTTTTTACACAAAATTAATAAGCCTTTCCATACAACCTAACATTTAAGGTGCAGCCTTTGCAAAGTCACACCTTCGATAAAGCCATTCATGTCGCCCAATGCTTAGAGTTAGCTATTTTGTTGGAGGTTAGCGCCGACAAGCCTGGGAACGTGAATTTTGTTGTTGGTTTTGAGGGCACTAACCATTTGCATTTTTTGGCTTCTGCTGTGGCTGCTGCTCCCTATTTTAGGCTTGCCGCTGAACGTGGAATAGCTGTCGCTAAAGGCGAAATAGGCGTTGAAGAGGCTGGCGTCGGAAAAATCATCAGAGACTGTGTTGCCGAAGTTAGTGCTTGGCAGAGCGGAGGCAACACCTTGCTTGGCACTGTCATGCTTTTTGTGCCTTTGGCTGTGGCGGCAGGCATGACCCCTGCAGAAAGGGGCGTCTTCGAAATTTCTGGTTTAAGGCGTAATTTGAAGTGGGTGGTTGAGGCAACCACGCCAGAAGACGCTGTTGCAGTTTACGAAGCTGTGAAAATCGCCAGGCCCAGCGGGCTTGGAAAGGCGCCAGACCTAGATGTCAACGACCCAAACTCGGTGAAGCGGATAATTGATGAGCGCGTTTCTCTATACCAGGTTTTCCAGATAGCTTCAGCCTATGACATGGTTTGTTCAGAATGGGTTAACAATTTTCCAGTAACTTTTGAATTCGCCTACCCAACCCTAATGCAGCACCTCAAAGAAGACGGCGACTTAAACACGGCGATAATCCACACTTTCCTAGAGGTTTTAGCCAAACATCCAGACACTTTCATAGCCAGAAAAGTCGGACTCGAAAAAGCCCGCATGGTTTCAGCCATGGCTGGAGAAATCCTAAAACATGGCGGACTAAAAACAGCTGCTGGAAAAGCGAAACTCCACGAATTTGACGCTGTGCTTAGGCGAGATGGCAACCACCTAAACCCTGGAACCACAGCAGACATCATCGCAGCTGCTTTAGCCTTAACCATACTTAGCGGTTACAGACCATAACATGAGCAAAACAAAAATATAGAGAGGGCTAGGTGCTATTGGTTGCAGCAACAGCCAAAATAATGGCAAATCCCAAGTGGTTTTAGGGATAAATTAATTAGGATTGAAATTCTGTATGTAGCTTTCAAGAAATCCGCATGACAAAACAAAAGTTTGAGGTTAACTGATGGGTGAAAAACCTAAACTGAGGGTTACGTTGCTTACGGGGCGCACAATCGAACAGGGCGTCGGAAAAGAGCATGGCAAATCCTCAAAGGAGTATGTGGAAAGCGTTTCAGTCTGTTACATGGACCCCGAAGACATGAAAAAGCTCGGCGTGAAAGATAAAACTAACATCCAAGTTTCAACGGCTTTCGGCTCCGTGGTGGTTAAAGCCCTAAAATCTTTGAGGGCGCCGCATCCCGGCGTAATCTTCATTCCCTACGGTCCATGGGCAAACGTTATTGTAGACCCAGAAACCCACGGGATTGGGATGCCATCTTTTAAGGGGATTCCAGCTACTGTGGAACCCGCCCCGGAAAAGCCCGTTTTAGGTTTAGAAGAGCTTCTTAAATTGCAGTTTAGGAAGGGTTAACTATGCCAGTGGTTAAAGCCGTAACATGTCCAGTGTGCGGAAGCCTATGCGACGACATAGAACTAACCATCGAAAACGGACGCATAGTCAAGGTTAAAAACGGCTGCGCCATGTGCGAAGCCAAATTTTTAGGCTACTGCTGCGAACATAGAGTTTTAAAGCCCATGATAAGAAAGAACGGCGAACTCGTCAAAACATCCTTAAAAGAGGCTATTGGAAAGGCTGCTGAAATTTTGGCGGAAGCCAACTATCCACTGCTTTACGGCTGGAGCAACACAAGCTGTGAAGCCATCAGCGTCGGCATAGAACTCGCCGAAGAAGTGGGCGGCGTAATAGACAACACTGCAGTGGTCTGCCACGGCCCTTCAGTTTTAAGCATCCAAGACGTAGGCATCCCATCCTGCACTTTGGGGCAGATTAGACACAGAGCCGACTTAATCGTTTATTGGGGAAGCGACCCCTGGAGCGCCCACCCGCGGCATATTGAACGTTACACAGCTTTCTCGGAAGGAAGATTCGAGAAAAGCGCTTGGAGAGGCTATGTGACAAAAATCAAGGCTTTGGTTGGACGGAAAAAAATTCAAAGCGCCATTAAGAGGCTTGTCCTCAAAAAGCCTTCACAAATCTCAACCCAGCTGGAGCCCACTTTTATCCCCTCCATTAGGAAAGAAGGCAGAAAATTGATAGTCATTGATGTTAGGCGAACCAAGACGGCTGAAATGGCAGACTTTTTCGTGCAAGTGGAGCCAAACAAGGATTATGAGCTTCTCCAAGCGTTTAGGGCTTTGGTTCGAGACCAAGAACTGGAAGTTGACAAAGTTGCCGGCGTTCCAGTGGAGTATTTGGAGGATATAGCCGACGCCATGGTTAGCTGCAACTTCGGCGCCTTGTTCTTTGGACTTGGACTTACAATGAGCGGCGCAAAACTACGAAACATCGATGCTGCCCTTTCATTGATGCGCGACCTAAACATGCGAACAAAGTTTGTCATAATGCCCATGAGGGGACACTTCAATGTGGAGGGCGCCAACACAGTTTCCACATGGCAAACAGGCTACCCCTACGCCGTCGATTTCTCATTAGGCTATCCAAGATATAACCCAGGCGAAACCTCAGCTGTGGACGTTCTACTGCGGAAAGAGTCAGACGCCGCTCTAATAGTAGCTTCAGACCCAGTTTCAAACTTTCCCCATAAAGCGGCTGAACACCTAGTGGAAAACCCGCTGATCGTTATTGACCCCCACATGAACGTGACAGCCCAAATGGCTGACGTGCTGATTCCCTCGGCTTTTGTTGGAATTGAGGCTTCTGGAACAGCCTACCGCATGGACCACGTGCCCATCCCTCTCAAAAAGGTTGTCAACCCGCCTAGGGAGATACTTCCAGACGAAGAAATCCTTAAACGAATCCTTAAAGAGGTTAGGAAAATAAAGAAAAAGCAGGAGGCAGCCTAAAATGGAGCTATTAATAAGAAACGGCTTCGTCTACGACCCAGCTAACGGCGTTAACGGCGAAAAAATGGACATAGCCATAAAAAACGGGAAAATAGTGGAGAAAGTTAACGAGCGCAGAGCCAAAAAAATTGACGCTTCTGGAATGGTGGTTATGCCAGGCGGCGTTGACATCCACAGCCACATCGCCGGCGGAAAAGTGAATTCTGGAAGACTGCTACGCCCAGAAGACCACTTTAAGGATTTTGAGCGTAAAACCGCCACCGCAAGGTCTGGAGTCGGCTATTCAATTCCATCCACGTTCACAACCGGCTACCGATACGCAAGGATGGGCTGGACAACAGTTATGGACCCTGCCATGCCGCCTTTAGAGGCGAAACACACCCATGAAGAATTAAGCGACACACCTATAATTGATAAGGCTAGCTATCCGCTGCTCGGCGACTGGTGGTTTGTCCTTGAATATTTGCGAGACGGCAAAATCGAAGAATGCGCCCGCCACGTGGCTTGGATGATTACGGCAACGAAGGGCTATGCCATAAAACTTGTCAATCCAGGCGGACTTGAGGCTTGGGGTTTCGGTCGAAACGTGAACAGCATAGACGACCCAGTTCCAAATTTTGGAATAACCCCCCGCGAGATTATCCGCGGCTTATGCAAGGTTAACAAGCTTCTAAACTTGCCCCACACGATTCACGTTCACACAAACAATTTGGGCAAGCCTGGCAACTATGTGACTGCTCTGGAAACAATGAAATGCGTCGAGGACTTGGCGGATGACGGTAAACCAGTAATCCACATCACCCACTGCCAGTTCTGTGCTTTCAAAGGCGACGACTGGCGAACCTTCGAGTCTGGAGCTGAAGAAATAGCCAAATATGTTAATGCCCATTCCCATGTGACAATGGATATGGGTCAAGTCATATTTACCGATACGACAACTATGACGGCTGACGGTCCCTTCCAGTATATCCTCTACACTTTAAGCGGAAACAAATGGGTTAACCACGACGTGGAAACCGAAACCAGCGCTGGAATAGTGCCCTTCCACTACCGACGGAAAAGCTATGTCCACGCCACCCAATGGTCCATAGGCCTTGAACTAGCCTTGCTTATAAAAGACCCGTGGAAAATTCTGATGACGACAGACCATCCCAACGGCGGACCCTTCATAGCTTATCCGCGGATTATAGCTTGGCTTATGAGCAAAAAAGCAAGAGAAGCAACATTGAAAAAGATTAATCCGAAAGCCAGAAACAGAAGCCTTCTGCCGTCAATAGACCGCGAGTTAAGCTTTTACGAAATAGCCATAGTAACCCGAGCCGGGCAAGCCAAAGCCTTAGGCTTAAAAAATAAGGGACATTTGGGCGTTGGGGCAGATGCAGACATAGCCATATACCGCTTCAATCCAGAAGAGATGGACCCGTCGAGGAAGTATAAGGCTGTTAGACGCGCGTTTAAGCGGGCTGCCTACACCATCAAAGGCGGGCAAGTGGTGGTTAAAGATGGCGAAGTTCTAAAGCATATTGATGGAGCAACCATGTGGCTGGATGTGCAATTATGTGACCCATGCGAAATAGAGTTAAACGAGGAGATGAAGAGGCATTTCAAAGAATACTGGACCGTGGAGTTTGAAAATTACCCGGTTTCGGAGGATTATTTGGCAGTTTCCCATCCAATACCCGTGAAGGCTGATGTATAATGATGGTGAATCTCTATCCACTAAAAGAGTTTAAACTGCCAATAGTGGCTGAATGCATAAACCCAAACGTTTTCCAAGGGAAAAAACCCGCAGAAATCAAAAAGCTGGAAGCTTGGGAAGGCAACAAACAGAAAAAACTAGGCGAACTCTTCAAAGTTGAAATAGCCCAAACAGAAAACGCCTCTGAAAACACTGTGATAGCCATTCACGGCGACGTCAGCCGCGTTAAACGCATAGGTGCTGGCATGAAAAACGGCGAAATCATAATCAAAGGAGACGCTGGCATGCACCTGGGCGAAGAAATGAAAGGCGGAAAAATAACCGTCTACGGCAACGTGCTAGGCTGGGCTGGCTCCATGATGAAGGGCGGCACCATAGAAATCCATGGAAACGTTGGCGACTATTTAGGTGCACCGTACCGCGGCAGCACAGAAGGCATGAAGGGCGGAAAAATAATAGTTCATGGAAATGTTGGACGCGAAGCCGGAGCCCACATGCGCAAAGGCATAATAAAAATTTACGGCTGTGCTGGACAGTTTGTGGGCTTCCGCATGCATGGCGGAACAATTTATGTGCAGAAAGACTGCGAGGCAAGAGCTGGCGCTTGCATGGTGGACGGCACAATAGTTGTCGGCGGCCACATAGAGTCTGTCATGCCAACCTTCACCATCGAAGGCTTAAGAAAGAAGGTTAAAATCGAAGAAGGCGAGGTTGTTGAAGCGCCCTTCTACCTTTTCATAGGCGACTTAACAGAAAACGGGCGTGGAAGGCTTTTTGTGGCAAAAGAGCCGAATCCCCACTTAAGCCATTATGAAAAGTTCCTTTAAGGAGGCGTTTTTATTTTGAAAGCCAGTTTAAGCGTGAACCGTTTGGCCTGGAGGCTTCTAGAAAAACTCTGCGAAAACCCAGACTATTACAGTGTGAAAGTTGAAAAGGCAAAAAGCGGCGCCACGATAGTGGATGCTGGCATAAACGCGAAGGGCGGCTTCCAAGCTGGAAAAATAATAACAGAAATTTGCATGGGCGGATGCGGCAAAGCACGCATAAGCTGCAGGCAATATGGCGAGCTTGAACTTCCAACAATATTTGTTTACACAGACCATCCTGCAATAGCCACCTTGGGTTCACAGTTTGCCGGTTGGAACATTAAGGAAGGCGACTATTTCGCTATAGGCTCTGGACCAGCAAGAGCCCTGGCTCAAAAACCAAAAGAAATCTACGAGAAAATAAGGTATGGGGACAAGTCTGAAAAAGCCATAGTAGTCTTAGAAACCGACAAACACCCGCCAGAACCGCTTACAGAACGCCTTGCCCGAGACTGCAAAGTGGAAAAGGAGAACCTAGCCATAATTTTGACGCCAACAGCCAGCGTTGCCGGCGCCACACAAGTGGCTGGAAGAATTGTTGAAACTGGAATCCATAAGCTTACGAAGCTTGGGTTTGACCCCAAAGCGATTCTTTATGCTTGGGGATGCGCTCCCATACCGCCAACCCATCCAAAATTTGTTAAGGCTATGGCTAGAACCAACGACGCCATCCTTTACGGCGGCATAACCTATTACGTGGTGGACTGCGAAAACGAAGAGGAACTGGCAAAAACTGTGGAGAAGGCGCCTTCAAAAGCCTCTAAGGATTATGGAAAGCCTTTTCTGGAGATTTTTAAGGCGGCGGGCTACGACTTCTACAAGATCGATCCCAACATTTTTGCACCCGCAGTGGTAACCATCAACAACGTGAAAACCGGGAATACGCTTAAGGCTGGGGAGATTAATTTAAACGCCTTGAAGTTGTCATTTGGTTTCTGATGCTTTGATTCCAGCGTGGATTGGCGGAGTTAAGAAAAACTTGTTCAAGAAATTGTTGAATCCTTTGTTTCCTATCAATGCAGCCATGAAAAAGCTCATTATGACAACTTCTGCTAAGGCTTTGGGCAAAATGTAGTAAAGGAACACTGCTGGTCCTCCACTTCCAAGGGAGAAGGGCATTAAATACGCGAAATAAGCATAGGTGTAGAGGCATTCTGGAACATAAGCCGAAAGCGTAGCTGGAACCGCTAAAAGCGAGGAATGCCTATTCCGCCCCAATCCCAAAACTTTTGCAAGGATTCCCGCCATCAGGCCTGTTAAACCCTTTCCTGGGGGTAAGCCCACCAAACCCAGCCAAGAACCCATGCCCATTGGGCCAAACATAATTCCGGGAAGGATTCCAACAAAAAACCCTGAAACAAATCCCACAATGGGGCCGCCGTAGAATCCCGCGATAAATGCTCCTAATAGAGAAAAGTCTAATGCCACTCCCGGCGCAAGCTGTCCAATGTGATAGGAGATTGCGAATAATAAGTTTCCAAGAGCGCCCATCATTAACGTGAATGCAATGGTTTTGGTGTCCATTTTAACCGATGCTGTTTTTGGTTTGTAATTATTTAAGAGTAGCTACTCAAAAATAAGTATTTCTTTTGACCTTCCCCAACAAATTGAAAAATAAATAAGGCTTCCGTCTTATCAGTTATTGGGAAAACCGCTTGTCAACACACATTGAAATCCCATTATCAGAGCTTAAAGGATGGCTTGAAAGCCAAACAACCTCCATCCTCACACCAGTCCAAACACGGGCTGAGAAACTTCTCAAAGAGATGCGGGAAGCCCACAAAGACCTAATCGAAGCTTGCAGGATGCTTCTAGAAAACAGCCGAAAAGAAATTGAAAAACGAAACATGCGCACCTTTAAACGGGCCCAAGCCCTAAACAAGCTGGCTAAACTCTTTTCGGAACGGATGCAGCAAGTCAATGTCCCAGAAAAATCTTCCTTCAAAGACATGGAAGAGTTTGTTAACACTGCCCAGAAGGCTTATGCCGTTACAGATATAGACGTGCGGAACTGGTTTCCAAGAATTTCACCCTTCTTCATAATGGATCGTGGAAAATTTTTAAGGGCTTTTGAAGGCGCCAAGGCCTCGCTTAAAGAGCTAGGCAACTTCCTAACAAAGGAGTATGTAAAAGCAAAAACTTTGAAGGAAACCCTTCAACTTATTGAGGAAATCAGGGAATTGAAGGGTCGGCTGGCAAACTTGGAAGATGAATGGAAAAGGGTTGAAGGCGAAAGGGCTAGGCTGGAGGAAGAGTTAAACCAAACCCAACGTCGAATGGCCGAACTAAAAAGCAGCGGAGAACTCGCCGAACTAGCCAAAATAAATGAAACGGTGGAATGTTTGAGGAGGGAGGTGGGTTACAGCCTTAGGCATTTACAGAAACCTTTAGCGAAGCTTTGGTCCCTGACCATGCACGGCGTGGGAAGCGGCTTGACACCAGAAGAAATGAAAAAGCTCGACGAGTATTTGGCTGACCCATTTGAAGCCTTGGCAACGGAAAATGTGGATTATCCGCTTTTGAGGCAGATTCTCC
Source organism: uncultured Candidatus Bathyarchaeia archaeon (assembly GCA_964501295.1). Classification (GTDB taxonomy): domain Archaea; phylum Thermoproteota; class Bathyarchaeia; order Bathyarchaeales; family Bathycorpusculaceae; genus JABFQN01. The sequence continues at coordinate 65,834 of CAZCSF010000006.1, forward strand.
AAAAAACTGCTAGGCTGATTTCTGAGGGAAAGCTTAAACTTAAGCAGGATAAGGAGCGCAGGGCAAAACAAGCCATAGAAGAAATCGTGGATAAAGGTTCACTTACAAGCTTGCATCATAAATGTGTTGAGGCGAAGATGAGTGAAACCCAGCTTTCAACATCTCAGGCTATAACTGAAACCAAAACTGAAATGTTAAAGCTGCAGGAACATGCAGAAAGTCTGCGCAAAAAGCTGGAGAGATTGGAATCTGAAATAGCCGCCACAAAGAAAACAATTAAGGAGACGACTGAAAAAATAAGCAGCCAAAAAAACCGCGTGGAAAAGAATATTTTAGATTTCAGCGGGCGCGAAGTAGCAATAACAGTCTGAGGCTGAAGGGTTGCGGCTTCAACAAATAGTTAAAGAAGCCTTGGAGGCTTCGTGCAAAGAGTTTTGCCAACTTGTCGAAGAGGCTGTTAAACTCCTCAGCAGCGAAAACGGCAAAGTTGGAAATTTTGAAGTTGTAGGAAGGCTGATAAAGCTTCAGCCCGTCGGCGAGGCTTTGGTTGTTGGAGACTTACACGGCGACCTTGAAAGCCTCATCGACATTATAAACCGCAGCCAACTTCTCAAAAAACTGGGCGAAGACTCAAACGCCGTCGCCATTTTTCTAGGCGACTATGGGGATAGAGGATACAATTCGGCGGAGGTTTACCACACAATTTTGAGGCTTAAACTTCAATTTCCAAAACAAATAATTCTACTGCGGGGAAACCATGAAGGACCAGAAGACCTTATGGCTTCGCCCCACGACCTGCCGTGGCAGTTTGAGGAGCGTTTCGGCGCAGAATGGGAGGAAGCCTACACAAGAATACGAGAACTCTTCAACTGCATATACAATGCTGTGGTTGTTGAAGAACGCTATCTAATGGTGCACGGCGGCGTGCCACCCCAAGCCAAAACACTGGAGGACTTAGCCTTCGCTCATAAGAAGCATCCTCAAGAAACCCTTTTGGAAGATTTGCTGTGGAGCGACCCAAACAACACCATAAACGAAACATGTGCCTCACCGCGCGGCGCTGGAAAACTTTTCGGAGAAAAAGTGACGAATGAAGCCTTACAACGTTTCTGCGTAAAATTCCTAATAAGAGGGCATGAGCCATGCCAAGAAGGCTACAAAATAGACCACAACGGAAAAATTCTAACACTGTTTTCAAGAAAGGGGCCTCCCTACTTTAACGAACACGGCGCATACCTAATGGCGGAACTTTCAAAAAAGCTGCGAAATGTCCAAGCGTTAATTCCATACATCCACAAGTTTTAAGGAATGCAATCATTGTTTTCACCTTGCTCAAGTTTAGGCACCGCTGTGCGCGGAAGCTTTAAGAGCAAAGCCAAATAGGATTTTCACGGTTAAAAGGCTAGCCATAGGCGGTTTAAGCTTGAAGTTTGGAATTGTTACGCGAAACGCGAACGCTTACAGTTCTGCTCAGCTTCGTGAGGCGCTGGAGAGGCGTGGAATCCCCTACATGTGTTTTAGTTTTCCATGGCTTGTTGCGCGTGTGGGTTATAAGCCCTACCTAAACGTGCGAGGCATAGACGTTCTAAAAGATTTAAACGCCTTGATAATTCGCCCGATTGGACGTGGCTCGCTGGAAGAAATTGTTTTCCGCATGGACTTGCTTTACAGGCTTGAAAGGCTTGGGTTCTATGTGGTTAACCCGCCTGAAGCCATCGAACACTGTGTGGACAAGTATGATTTGTTGGCGATTCTGGAAGACAACGGCGTGCCGGTGCCGCGAACCGCTGTTACAGAAGATGCAGACGAAGCCTTGAAGGCTTTTCACGAGCTTGGCGGAGACGTTGTTGTCAAACCCATATTCGGCTCTAGGGGTGTCGGTTCCACACACCTAACAGACCCTGAAGTGGCTTACACAGCCTTTAGGGCTATCGCATTTTATCATGGCGTGATTTACCTTCAAGAGTTTGTGCCGCATGGGTGTTCAGACATCCGCGCCTTTGTTATAGGCGACCGTGTGGCGGCAGCCATGCGTCGAGTTGCCACTGGTTGGAAAACCAACTATAGCCAAGGCGCCCGCCCCCAACATGTTAAGCTTGACGGTGAACTTGAAGATTTAGCCGTAAAATCCGCAAAACTTATTGAATGCAAAATTGCAGGCGTCGACATCCTAGAAAGCCCAAGAGGCCCATTAGTCATAGAGGTGAACAGTCAACCCGGCTGGCGGGGCTTGCAGTCTGTTACGCAGGTTAACATTGCAGACGAAATAATCAACTTTGTGCTTTCAGAACTGAAAAAATAGAGAGGAGGGTATCCAACTTAATCAAAATGGAAGTAGTTAAGATTGACACTGCAGCCAAAAAAGCCCAAAAAATCGAGGATTACGTGGCTGAGGAGAAACCCCTCCACATATTCATAAACAAAACCCAGTACGCAACAATTTTCTGCACTCCAAAAGACTTCAAGGAACTGGCGGTGGGACATCTCCTCTCAGAAGGCATAATCAAAAGCGTGGACGAAATCGAAGCAGTGGCAGTCAAAGGCGACGTATGCCAAATTAAATTAAAGCCAACACTGAACCTAGCCAGCCGTCTAAAAATTGCAAGGCAGTCTTCGCGCATAATCCTCTCAGCGTGTGGAGGACCATACCGGTCGGAAGCCCTAAAAAGGCTTAGAAAAATTGAGTCAACATTTAAAGTTAAAGCCGAAACCGTTCAAAGCTGTGTGAACAGCCTAAACCGCATGGCGGAAACTTTCAGAAAAACTGGCGGAGTCCACGCCGCTGCAGTTTTCAAAGCCGACGGCGCCCTTGTGGCTTTTGCAGAAGATGTGGGGCGCCACAATGCAGTGGATAAAGCCATAGGAAAATGTGCCCTAAAAAGGGCAGATTTCAGCCAATGTTTCCTCGCTTTAAGTGGAAGATTGACGGGCGACATAGTTCTCAAAGCCGCCAAAGTTGGCATACCCGCAGTCACCTCAATAGCCGCTGCACTGGATTCAGGCATAGAAATCGCCAGAAAGGCGAACTTGACGCTCATTGGTTTTGTCCGTGGAAAACGCATGAACGTTTACAATGCGCCTGAAAGAATTATCCCATAAGGGTCCTCAGCTTTTTTCGGAAACTTCTCTTCTATACCGTTTCTAATCAGTATGCGTTTTGCGTCACTGGTGAAAACGCCTAAAACACTTGCCTCTAAACGATTTTTCTTCAAAACCTCTTCAACTTTTTCTATTGCCTCGGGGCTTGCAGCCACCAAAACGGTGCCAGTTGAAGACATTGAAAGAAGCTGCCCATCAGAAAGTCTAAAAGCTTCCTTAAACTTTTTCGCTTCTTCACATATTGGAATCTTCTCGTATTCTATTTTGAAGCCAAGCTTTGAAGCCTCAGCCATCTCATTTAATGAAGCTACCAATCCGCCTTCGGTTAAGTCGTGCATGGCGTGAACGCCTTCAATTTCCGCAAGGGCAAGCGCCTCTTTAACGCAGCTCTGCATATAAACAAGCCTCGACAGTTCACTGGTTCGCTTGGCTCCAAACAGTTTTTCAGCTAAACCCCTATTCATTAGAGATAGATTAACAGCTATCTCCAAACCCAACGGCTTCGCGTTACCCCGGCGTGATAAGCCTATCCTTTTCCGTTAAGCCGTAGGCTGTGCAAACCCCAACAAGGGTTGACAAACCCTCATAGGTTCCCGTGTGTCCAGTCACTATGGCTATGCCTAATTCTTCGGCGGCTTTGCATGTTTGGCGCATAATCTTATGGAAGGTTGAAGGCTTTGTTGATAAGGGTCCGAGGAGGTTTATTGTGCAGAATTCTGGTTTGGCTCCGAAAAGCGCCACGTCAGACGCTGCATAATGGATTAGAAGCCAACCGAACCATTTTTCTGGAACGCCCATGCATGGGTCTGTGGACACGACAAGCCACCTGTCGCCTATCAAATGCACTCCCGAATCGTAGCCAACCATAGGCGGAACAATCACGCGGGCATCAGCCTTAACGCATTTCAACAGTTTTTCAAGGTCTTTTACGCCAAGTTTTCCCATTCTACGGCATATCCCGCTATTTTTCCCGCATAAGCTCTATGCCGCTTTTTGTTATTCGAAAAGGAATCCACTCCAGCGGATGCTCGCATCCTTCCATCTTCACTATGCGCAGTTCTCTGCGGCATTTCTCCTCATTAAATCTAAAGAGGAAGATGTTGTGCGCCTTGTTTAGGTCTAAGTCTGTCGCCCTTTGGGTGGCCGTGTCTTTTTGGGTTGCAGCCGTCATAATGTCAATGTTGACAATGTTATCATGATGACACCAGTTAATAGTCCAATCTTCAACGGGCTCCATATACTTCAAATCATATAACGCGAAAAGCTGTTCGCTGAAGTCTCCAGCAGCAAACCTCGTTACGTCTTTCTCTGAAATAAGCTTGTCAATACGCTTCATTTCCTCAAAATCTTCTAGGCTGAAGTAGATGACCCGCGGGTCTTTAGGGTAAGGCTCAAAATGGGGAAAAGCCTGAATGGCGATAAACTTGCCCTTATCAATGTAAGGCTCTATATCCCAGCCGAAAGACTTGAAGTAGGCGATAAGCCGTGGAAAAGGCTTGTCCATAACATCATAAGCCACAGTCTCGCCTTCAAGCAAGCCCTGCCACAGAAACTGCATGGCGAAAACAGTCTTGCCGGTTCCAGGCGGACCGTAAAGAATGTTCCGCGAGCCAGACTCGATGCCGCCGCCTATCAAATCGTCAAAACCCCTAATCCCAGTTTTTAGCTTCGCCATTTTCGTCGCCTTTAGAGGAACATTTTGAGCAGTTTGCTTTCATGCAGTAGGAATATTATGTAGACGCTTATGGCAAGTTCTGGCAGTATATAGCTTCCATTGTATATGGCTGAGTAAACTATCGGATGCATCCCTTCTGGAGCATAGCTGGCGAAGAAAATTATGCCAGAAAGGAAATGCGCTATGAAGCGCCCCCCAAATGCCACGTTGACGCCTACAAAGGGGCGGTTTCGGAAAAACCCTGCCAATCCAAGGGCACCGAAAGCCAAAGGATAATCTAAAAGCACTTGTAATGGATGAACTATGAAGGGTTCAACAGCAAGCTGCACAAGACCGTAAACCGCCGCAGCAAACAAACCAACCTTTGGACCTCTCCTCAAAGCCAGCCACAAAATGGGAACCATGGAACCAGCGGTTATCGAACCTCCTTGGGGAAGACTGAACACTTTAATGTAACTTAAAGCTGTTGCAAGCGCCACAAAAGACACAACTTCAGCAATTATCTTGGTTTGAGAACTAACTTTAGACTCTAAACTTTTTTCATTCATGGTTTTTCCCTCCGCCGGCATTATCCGGATCAGGTTCTAGGGGTCGACGGCGCTTAGCCGTCCTCTCAGCCGGGTCACCGCCCAGCTCCCCCAAACCCTTGAGCGGAGTAATTGTTATCTACTTGTATATTTATTTTTCCTAAAGTCGGAATTTGATTAGGATGTTGCTGTATGAAGCCTTTGCCTAAAGAGTTTGACATCTTAGCCATAGAACGCAAGTGGCAGAAGCTTTGGGAAGAGATGGGCATATATCGTTTCGACTGGAACGACTACAGGCGGCCAGCCTTCAGCATTGATACGCCTCCACCTTATCCGTCTGGCGAGTTTCACATGGGAAACGTCTTAAACTGGACTTACTTCGATATTGTTGCCCGCTACAAACGCATGAAAGGCTTTAACGTGTTTTTTCCGCAGGGTTGGGACTGCCATGGGCTGGGTATAGAAGTTCAAGTGGAAAAGGAGCATAACATTAGAAAGCGGGACTTGCCTCCGGACAAGTTTCGCGGTTTGTGTATGCAGCTTGTGGAAAAGTATATTGCCATGATGAAGGAGAGCATTATGCGGCTTGGCTGCAGTGTGGACTGGGCAACTGAATATCGCACTATGGACCCGGACTATTGGAGGCGCACCCAACTCAGCTTCATAATCCTATACAAGAAGGGTTTAATCTATCAGGGAACGCATCCCGTCAACTGGTGTCCAAGATGTGAAACCGCCATTGCAGACGCTGAGGTGGATTATGAAGAGCGGGAGGGCAAACTCCATTACATACGTTTTACATTGGCGGACAACAGCGGACATTTGCTCATAGCCACAACCCGTCCAGAGTTTATACCCGCATGTGTAGCAGTAGCCGTAAACCCAGCAGATGACCGATACCGCCAACACATTGGGAAGCGTATAACAGTTCCAGTGGTAAACCGTGTTGTGGAAATAATTCCAGACGATGCTGTTGAACCGTCTTTTGGCACAGGCGTCGTTATGATCTGCACCTACGGCGACAAAGAGGACGTCCGCACTGTTAAAAGACACAATTTACCCGTAATCACAATTCTAACGGAAAACGGGCTGATAAACCAGAACGGCGGAAAATACAAGGGGTTAACGGTTGAAGAAGCCAAAAAAGCCATAGTTGAAGACTTGAAGGTGGAAGGGCTTCTGGAAAAAATTGAACCCATCAAACAGGAGATTGGCATCTGCGATAGATGTGAAACCCCGATAGAGATTTTGGAGCGCAAACAGTGGTTTATGAAAACCCGCATCTTAACAGATCGTGTGGAAAAGGAAGCCAATGAGGTTGTCTGGTATCCAGATTACATGAAGTATCGCCTCATAGACTGGGCGCGTTCGCTGGATTGGGACTGGGTTATAAGCCGCCAAAGGGTTTTCGCCACGCCCATACCCATATGGTACTGCAAAAACTGCGGCGAAACCATTCTAGCCGAAGAAAACTGGGTTCCAATAGACCCAAAACTGGAAAAACCACGAATAGACGCGTGTCCAAAATGTGGATGCCGCGAGTTCACGCCAGAACAAGACGTGCTGGACACTTGGATGGACTCTTCTATCACATGTGCAGTGCACGCTGGCTGGCCAGACCGCGAAGACTGGCGAAGGCTGTTTCCAGCAGACTTGCATCCTTCAGGCGTGGACATTATTCGCACATGGGCATACTATTTGATGGTTAGGCACTTAGCATTGTTCGATGAGAAGCCCTACAAAAGCTGCCTCATAAACGGCATGGTTTTAGGCGCCGACGGCAGAAAAATGAGCAAATCCTTAAAGAATTATGTGGCAACTCCAGAAGTCCTTGAAAAATATGGTGCAGACGCCGCAAGACAGTGGGCAGCCGCAGGCGGAGCCACAGGCTCAGATATTCCCTTCCGCTGGCCAGACGTGGAGTATGGAAGACGCTTTTTAACAAAGCTTTGGAATGCCGCCCGCTTCGTAAGCAACCAACTGAAAGACTATAAGCCAAACGAAGAATGCACACTTCAGCTTTTGGACAAATGGATTATATGCAAGGCTGAAAGGCTGACGCAGCGGGTTACAGAAGCCCTAGAAAAATGCCAATTCAACATAGCTGTTGAAGAAACGCGCAATTTTGCTTGGCATGTTTTCTGCGACCAATACATTGAAGCCGTGAAAGACCGCCTCTATAAGCCAGAGCTTTACGGAGAAGCCAAAAGAAAAGCAGCCCAACACACCCTTTACACAGTTTTATACCGCATAATCCAACTATTGGCGCCCATAACACCTCACATAACAGAGGAAATCTACCAAAACATGTACGCCGAACACGTAGGCGAGAAAAGCATACACATGACATCTTGGCCTGAAGTAGACATCAGCAAAATTGGCGAGAAAGCCGAAAGGGAAGGCGACTTGCTAATTGCTCTCATAACCGAAATCAGAAGGGACAAGGCTGAAAAGCGTAAACCCCTCAACACGCCCGTAAGGCTGATGAAAATTTACGCTGGAAACAATGATTACGCAAAAATCCTTGAGGAAAACAGGGAAGACTTGGTTGGCGCATGTAAGATTTTGAGGCTGGAGATTCTGCCAGAAAAAGGCGAGGGCAGACAATTGTTCCAGTGTCCAGAGGTAAGTTTCGCCAGCGAATACGAATAAACATGCCTATGTCAATTTTGTGATAGAAAAACCGTCATAAAATTGATAGCCCTCCTCTAGTTTTTCCAGCAAACTCAGCGGTTTTTACTAATCACGTCCACAAGTATGTCTATCTCTTTCTCTGTGTTGTAGAAGTTGGGTGAAACCCTTATTCCGTGGGCTCTTGCGGAAACAACAATATCCTTTTCTCTGAGTTCTTTGACGATTTGCTGTGCCTTATCCGTTTTTATGTTTACTATTCCGCTGCGGTGCGGTTTTTCTTCTGGTGTTTGCAGTTCAAATCCTGAGGCTTTCGCCGACTCTATTAGGTGGTCTGTCAGCTTAATTACGCGGTTTTCAATGTTTTGTATTCCGAACTCCAAAAGCATTTTTATGGCTTCCGCTGCGCCTACAAAGCTTACAGTGCTTGGTGTGCCAACCTCAAAGCGGCTTGCATTTTCAGAGAGCCTTAAACTCCAAATGTCCCAGAAATCAATGGTTTCGAAAACCTTCTGGTTTACGCTTGCCCATCCCACATAAGGCGGCTCAAACTCTCTGATGAGTTCTCCTTTCACATATAGATAAGCGGCGCCTGGGGGTCCAAGAAGCCACTTGTAGCATGCTGCCACCATAAAATCCACGTTGTCGCGTTTCACATCTATCGGTATAACACCAGCCGATTGGATGGCGTCAACGATCAGGACTGCGCCGTGGTCGTGGGCGATTTCGCTTAAAGCCTTTAAATCGTTGCGGAAGCCGTTAACATATTCAACATGGCTTACTGCAACCGCCACAGTTTCATCGTCAACAGCCTTTTCCACATCTTCCAACAAAATTTTCCCCTCGACATTTTTCACGTATTGGACTTTGACGCCTAGGCTTTTCCGTAGCCAAGGATAAACAACAGAGGGATACTCCAAATCCGTTGTGACAACCTTTGAGCCTGGCGGATAATGCAGCACGTTCGCAGCAATGTTTAAACCCACAGAAGTATTTTCAACTAGGGCTATTTCTTCAGGTTTTGCGCCAATAAGCTTAGCAAATAAGGATTTTCCAAGGTCAGTTAACTCTAACGCTGAAGCTCCAAAATTTGAAGAGTCTTCAATATACTTGTGCATGACGTCGGCAACCGGTTTCGGAAGTGGAGACTGGGCAGCATGATTCAAGAAAACCTTGTTCTTGACTATTGGAAACAATTCGCGAATCCTATCTAAGCTTTCCATTATAAACCCTTCATTGAGCCTTAAATGGCGTTTGTGCACTTAAGGTTTAAAGTTGCGATGTATAAAATATAGTTGACAAGCCGGTTAAAATTTGAGAAACTTAGAGTTAATTTGCGTTTCAAAATGCATAAAACACACGCTTTAAGCTCAACAACTTAAATTAACAACCTTAACCTATAACATTTTTCAAGGAGGTATTTGGTTTTACATGAGCGAAGTAATTGTTGTTACAACGCCGGGAATTCCGGGATACGAAATTGTGAAAGTTTTAGGTCCAGTGCATGGGCTGACTGTGCGAACAAGAGGAGTAGGCGGGAAAATAGTCGCCGGCATTGAGGGAATTTTTGGAGGAGAGGTAACCTCCTATACTTACGAATGTGAAAAAGCTAGGAAGGAGTCTTTGAATAGGCTTGTGGAAAATGCGAAGAAAATGGGCGCCAACGCCGTTGTAGGCGCGGACTTCGAAACAAGCGACATCCTTCAAGGAACAGCCACGGTTTTTGCAGCCTACGGAACAGCTGTCATAGCAAAACCGACAGAGAAGAAAGAGTAGCCTTTGCACTATCTAAAACACTTCCACCTTTTCTTTAACAATCCCTTCAGTTCGTCGATTACGTCTTCCACCTTTTTCCTACAGAAAGGTGGCTCAATGGGCGCAGCGTAAGGCTCTTTTGCGTTAAATTCTTCCAAGCCTATCGCTCCAGCGGCGAGGGCATACCAACAAAGCGGCAAAACCTTTGGGTTATAGCCGCTTCCAACCAGCATGATGAGCCTTTCGTCGCACACCTTTTTTGCAGTTTCTCTGGTTAGACTTGATAGGGCAAAGAAGCCTTTGGCTGTTAGGCTTAAGTCTCCCAGCATATCTGCAAAATGAGGGTCACTTCCACCGTTAGCGATTATAATTTCAGGCTGGAACTCCTCAGCCAAAGGCACAAAAATCTCCCTCACAGCGTGGAGATATGTGTTGTCGCCGGTTCCAGGAGGCAAAGGCACGTTAACATTGAAGCCTTCTCCATCGCCTTCGCCGATTTCCCACGTGAATCCCTTGCCCGGATAAAGGGTTCTGGGGTCTTGGTGCAGTGAAATGAAAAGGACGCTGGAGTCGCGATAGTAAATGTCGCTGGTGCCGTTTCCGAAATGCACATCATAATCCAATATCAAAAACCTTTTCACCCTTCTTTCACGTCTCAAATGCTCTACTAAAACGGCTATGTCGTTGAAGAGGCAGAAACCGCCGCCATAATCCCTTCCAGCATGGTGGAAACCGCCTCCCAGCGAAATTGCCATTTTCGCCTTTCCGTCGTAGACAGCCTTGCCACATTCTATTGCACCGCCAACTATGAGCAACGCGGCTTCCAGAATCTGCGGCGAAACAGGAGTTTCAATGTCGTATGGTCTACCTTCAGTTGCTAAACGAAAAATTAAGTCCACATAGTCCTCATCGTGAACCATTAACAAGTCCTCTTTTGATGCTGGTTTAGGCTCTATTACAGTTAATTGTGGAAGGCTGAGCAGTCCTTGTTCTCTAAAAAAGTTTATGGCGTTTAAAAAGCGGTCTCCTCTATAAGGGTGTCCCTCCCCTAAATCATACTGTCTAAACTTTTCATGGAAGGTCATAACGATGCTTTCATGCAAACGCTTATAGCCCCCTTTAACTGTGTTGGCGTGCAAAGAATATAAAACTCTTTGATGCGCCTTAAGCCTTTCAAAGAGAAAAAGGAGAAATTGGGGATTCTCAGTTTTCGGGGTTTTCTCCCTCAGCTTTTGTTTCAGGAAGCTGTGTTTCCGGCGTTTTCTCGGCTAAAGCTTGCGGTTCTGCATCTTTTTGCGGTTCAACAGTTTCAATTTCAAGCTTGCCAACATCGGTGCTTTCAATGTTTTCGGTTTCAACTGTTGGCTGTGGCGTTGCGCTTTCCTCAGTTTGGGGAGCACTTGTAAGTTTCTCCATAGCCTCTTTAATGGCGTTTAGCTCTTGCCTTGCAGTTTCAAGCCCTGTAGATAGTAGGGCTATTTCCCGCTGGTAGGTTTCCTCTTCAATCTCGCCGCTGACATGTTGTATTTCAAAGTTCGCCAACAATCGCTCCAGTATCTTGATCTGCTCCTCCACCTCCTTCGTCTTAGCAGCCATTTTATCCACTAAAGCTTTCTTCTGCGCTTCGATTTCCGCTAAGGCTTCATCTATTTCTTTGTCAAAAAGGTCAAAAGTGGACTGCGATATTCTGCCGCTGTTAAACAAACTGTTTAAAGCTTGCTTCTTTTTAAGCACAGCCCCATGTTCTTCATTTAATCTTTCAAAAGAGCGCTTCCACGAAATCAATTTCTCTAACACCGCAATTTTTAGAGGCAAACAGCAAAAATAACGTTTGTTAACATGTAGATATATTGCTGAGTGTTAAAAAGGGCCTTTTTCGCTTGTTGGATGAAAACTTTCGTTTAAAACCCAAGTCTAGCAAACCGTAAAGGTTGTCAAAATCTTGAAAGATTTTACGATTTAATATTATGAGTTTCCAAGCATAAACTATTAATTGAAACCGGCTCTTTCGCAACTGCTGCTCTTACACCTTTCTTCGGATCCACCGCTTGATTAACCTTAAGGTCTACGGCAAGGCTTGTGCTTAGATGGGAAGCTATAAATCACTTTATGTTTAGGCACTTTTTTCATGGAACATCGCTGTTTTATTATTTTGTTATTAGCTTTCTGGATGAAAAGTTTAAACATGTTTATTCAGTTTCAACTTCCAATTCGAATTAGAATAAAATTTAAATATTTATATCTAAACCTAAAATGTTAAAATGTGAATAAACATGACGGCTTTGACAATTATCGTTGGCGGTGGAAAATTGGAAGGAAAAATATTAAAGAAAATGCACGAGCGCATAATCAAAAACTTCATGGACATAATAATCTTGGCAGAACTTGAGGGTCAACCATACAGAACAGTCTCTGCCCATAAATCCCATATTGAAATTTA
>CAZCSF010000007.1:0-8504 GCA_964501295.1 uncultured Candidatus Bathyarchaeia archaeon
CTTCAAAACGCTTAACGCTTCATTAGGAGTTAACTTTACCAGTTCCTCTGGAGATCTGCCACAGCTCTCAACAAAATCCGCCAACATGTCGACATACTCGCAAGTTGTCCTTCCACTCCTCACAGCCACCAGCTCATCAAACCAATCCTTAACCTCGCCGCAACCCTCATATAATATAAGAGCCCTCTTTGAAAGTGTATATCTGTAACTAAACCTCTCAAGATCCATCAAGAAAACAGGGGAGGAAAAGATATATAAATGTTCGGATAGGAAAAATTGGGCCCGTAGTCTAGCACGGATTAGGACGCTGGCCTGCGGAACTGTAGCCCCATAGTAGCTTCAGTGTTGAAAGCCGGAGATCCTGGGTTCAAATCCCAGCGGGCCCGCCAAAACCGAATAAAGTAGAGCATGTTGACTCCCAGGACTCTTCATGGAAGTTTAGAATGTTTGGGTCAGATAGAGTATGATAAGGTAGATGGCGTAGCTTATTATGATTATGCTGCTGATTGCCCGGATTTGTGGCGGTGTTTGTAGGTTTTTCTTGCTAGTTTTGATGCAGAACCAGCGACGATTCCGATGCCGATGAATGGTATTATCGCTCCTAGGCAAAACAGCAGGAGGGGCAACATGAATTCAGAGCCTTGCAGCATCAGTAAAACGGTGAACACAAATGGTGCAACGCAGGGGTCAAGGAAATAGAAGAGGAAGCCAAGCAAAAGCAGCCCAACATATGTGAACGCATACCTTTCTGTCAGTTTTTTGACCAGAGGTTTTGTTTGAATTGGCATTTTGAACAGTCCCAACAAGTAAAGTCCAAAAACGATGACAAAAATGCAGATAATCCACATCATAACGTTTTGAAGATTCGGTATTGAGACTAGTGTCAGGGCAAATGTTGCTCCGAGAATTATGGCGGCGGAAACGAAGCCCACTCCGAACGTCATTACTCGCAGCATGCCTTCCCTAAAACGTGTCGCTTTTCCCTGTCAGCTCCTTGTTTTACGCGTCCAATACAAAATTTAAATTCGAATTCGCACTATAATTATATTTTTGTGAGAAAAATGATTAAGATTATGCCAAAAAGCAAATCAACCACCATAATTACTGCTGCGATTATGGCTTGTTTACTTACCACCGCGATGCTCATAGTACCCACCACTTCCACTATTAATTACTCTAACGGGAGACCACTTTTCATTATGTTACGGTTGAGGTAGTTGATGGAGGGACTATACTAAGTATAGAGCCTTGGATAACCCGTTCATCATCTTGTGAAAGTGGCAGTGGATGTGAAGTCTATGAGAAATCGTTTGACTGTAAGGTTGCGCACCTGAATTTTTCATAAAGCCCCTAAGTCTTAACGTCTTGATGGATACAGAGAACCAGAAAGTGATGCTTCTTGTTTACGAAGTAAATGAAACGCTTCAAGAGATGATAATTTCAACAAACGTCCTATGGAGTTACTTCGAGACAAGCAACAAATTTAATAGAAGTGCTTTTTTCAGCAAGTTCAAGTTCATCGTCGAAGGAAACTCCTTACAATTGTATGTGCTGAAGTACATGGTCAGGCACTCTGAATGGACGGTATCGCTTTTCACGATCCTCACTCCGCTATCGTTAGGAATATATAACAATTCCCGTACGAGTGTGAGCTACATGCCTAATAGCAAACCAGAAATTACATCAGCAGAGTTTGTAAACTTCATTCATAGCATCACGCTCTCTGAGCACTACGCTGTCTTAAGTGAAGTTGCCAGAGAAATTGGTTCGCTTTATGGAAGTAGCCAAAACACCTCAATTCAACAACTTGCTATTGCATATTATACTTTAGAAAATGAAATTGATTATTTATCTGAGATTGTAAAAACGCGATTACAAAGCTATGACAACAAAATTCTTAAGGCAGAAGCGATTCTGACCGATGTAGACTGTGGCCTCCTTTGTGGTATAGTGATAGGAGAAGTATGTGGTACTATTTGTGCCGTTGCATGCGGTTGCCCCTTAAATCTAGCATGTTGTGTTTTCTGCGGTGTAGCTTGCGCTATTGTCCAAGCTGTTCTTTGTGGTTATATTTGCGGTGACATACCAACTTTATGTGAGGTTGGTTGCGCTGCTGTGTGTGGTGGTGCTACTGCGCTCTGTGGGGCTTTAGCGTGGCTTTGCGAACCTGTGTGTAGCATTGGTTGTCTCTCTCTTATTGGTTCTCTCTGTGAACCAACGCCTCCACCGCCCTCTGGCGGGGGTGGAGGAGGATGTCCGTTTGTCTTTGTATGGAACGGAACACGATATGTTGTTGATAACAATCTTTTGCGGTACTCTTTAAAATATGAGAATGATGTGCGAGACTATTATCGCCTTGAATATGTGCCGGCACAGAGGGATGGAAAATACCACTTGATAATCGGCGAATTTCAGACTGAACATTCTTATATCGACGAAGTTAGGCTAATTGTCGTCGATCATAAAGATGTCAAAAACGTGGCTGTTAGCCAAGAGGGCAAAATATTCACCTATGAAACGCCTTTATCGCCAATAACTGCCGTTGACCACAATGGAAACTGTTGGTTAAACGCTTTAAACAGTGTAGATAATGATTTCTATGAAGGGGCCGAAGGAGGATACTTGCTATTAAATTTTGGAGACGTTGACTTAGCTAACGGTGCTAGATTATTGCTGCGGGCAGATGATTTTTACAAATTGCTTGAATCGGTTCATGTTCAATTGCAAGATCAAACTGGTGAGTGGTTCACAGTAGCCCAGGTGCTTCCAAGAGTGCACTGGGCAACAGAAGTCATTGGTCTCTCAGATTTTGTATCACTTCGCGAAGGCAAGCTTCAAGTCCGCTTATACTTCACAGCACCACACAAAATCGATTACGTAGGCCTAGATATCAGTCGCCAAGAAAATGTCAGGATTCGCTATGCTAACCTCGTCACAGCTCTACATGTCGAGGAGGGCGACGTGAAAGCAAAATTGAGAAATAGCGACAACATCTATGCAGAGCTAATCCCAGGACAATTCATAAAACTAGAATTCACTCTCCCACAAAACATAAAAAATGCGAGAACCTTTATACTGTACATAAAAGGACGCTATAATACCATAACAACGGTGAACTCATGAAACACAATCTACAGAATATTTTTCTATATTTTCAAAATTTTTGTTTATTAGGTTATTTTATTGCTTTGTTCAAAATTGGGAGTAGGAACTGATCATGGAAATTTCCACAGTTCATGGTTTGTTAATACTATTTTATGGTTCTATTATTATTTTTGCATTTTGGTTATGTTGGAAAAAAGGGTATGCACGATTTAGGGGTGGTTATTACCCTGAAACGCTTGGCGAGGTTATCCGTGACGCCTTTTTCAACTCTCTTATAGCCGCTGTTGGACTTGCCGCGGGAACAGGTTTTTTCTCGGTTATAGCGAACATGTTTTATGATAAGCCCTTAGAAACAGCCTTTTTGTTGCCACCAATAGCATTTATACTTGGCTTCATCGTTTTTTTCCCAGGTTTCATAATGTCGTTTAGAGCTAGAAAAAGGTGGTTGGAGATGTGATAAAAATTGAAGGCACCTTAAGAATACTGATGATCACTATAATAACGTGGCTTGTTGCATTTATTGCAGGTATTATGACAGATTTTCTTGTGTGGAAGGAAATAAAGCTTCTTCAAGCCTTCGCTGCAGCAACAACAATCTCCTTAATAATATTGCTTTTAGCTATTTATGATCAGCGCACTAGGACGCGGAGACAATCTTAAGGAATAAGTACGCCACAGAATTGAGTGAACTAAGTTTAGTGACGAAATTGTTTGAGCACCGGAATGAGAATTCAAACGCCGCCACTATGCGGTGACTTCAAATGTGAACTTTTCGGTCAACAAAGCGAAAGGGTTATCGTTAATAGAGAGGGTATTATTCTCTTAAAATGCATCTTTTGTAGTAATATTCGTGATTACGGAATTTTGTTAAAGAAGCCAGCATTAAATATAGGCTTGATAACGATGACTGAACGGAGAAGGCTAGCGGCAATTCCCATATTAATCATATTCTTCGCTGTGTTTCCACCAGCTGTTGGGGATTTAGGATTCTCCGTTAACGAGGGGGGAAGAATCGATTTATTTACGAATAAAGTGCCCTTTGACGGAAGGGGGTTAAACCAGCAAAGCGACGCTTTTCAACCTCAAGAGCTTGTTGAGTTGTATGCTCGTGTAACTTACAACAATGCGCCAATAGCGAATTGGTTTGTGGCTTTTCAGGTTTTGGACCCATTAAACAGAACCGTAGCGGTTTATACTAACTCAACGGATGATGATGGAATAGCCACTTTTAGTTTTAGGATACCTTGGCCTTCCGGAGACGCTGAACTGGCAGTTTTTGGCACTTGGACGGCTGTGGCAACGGTTAATATAGCTGGTAAGGTTTTTATGGACACCTTAACTTTTCAAGTAGGGTGGATCCTTCAAGTAACCAGCATAAAAATATTAAATGTTGAACTTAACCCTCAAACAGACTTTCTGCCAGGGGAAGCAATAGTCTTCAATTTGACCGTGAAAAATATTGCTTTGACAGATAAGGCTGCTGTGATAATAGTTGACACTTTTGATTTTGCCAGCTATCCAATAGCCCACATAATCTATAAGGATATGCCTATGGTTTTCCAGCCAGGCGAAAGCTTCATTAAAGTTGTTTCGCAAGTGCCGAAAACAGCAATCGTAGGCAAGGCAACTGTTTCCGCGGTTGCATATACTGCTTTTCCAGAGTATGGTGGAGTTCCTTACAGCCCCCCATGTTCATCGCATTTCAACGTGGTTACGCTGCCTAAAAAGCAGTATTATTTAACCGTTAGAACAGAGCCCTTTGGCGTTGCCATCATTGCAGGTGAAAAATGGTACGATGAAGGCTCCAATGTAACTTTAACTGCTCCAGATGTTGTCCCAGTTTCGACAGGTGTGCGTTATAAGTTTAAGTTTTGGGATGTTGATGGCGTAGCTTTGGCGGGTAATCCAATTACGGTGTTTATGGATAAGAATCACACTGCAACCGCCCACTATTCCCGCCAGTATTATTTGGTTGTTGTTTCGCCTTATGGTGTTGTTGGCGGTGTTGGTTGGTATAATGCTAATGATACGGCTTATGCTTTTTTGGATGTGGGCGTTTTTGATCATGGTAATGGAACGCGGCGTGTTTTCAGTTTTTGGGGTGGTGATGCTTCTGGGACGGGTTATGCTCAAAGCAGTCCTATACTTATGGATGGTCCTAAAACTGCTGTTGCCAATTGGAAAACTCAGCATCTTTTGGTGGTAGCTACCGACCCTTCCGGTTTGAGCCCGCAGCCAAAGAGAAGCCCTGCTGGTGAGACTGGTCCGGCTTGTGGTTGGTGGTACGACGCCTATGTCAATGTTTCTTTGTCAGCCCCACCTATAAGCGGATACGACTTTAATTATTGGGATGTTGACGGAGCCGCCATGGAGGCTGGCGTTTATCAGTTATCCGTTTATATGAATAGCCCTCATGTGGCTACAGCTCATTATAGCGCGTGGGCGGCTGGCTGGTTCCTTCCCGAATGGTTTTACTGGATTTTGCTTCTCATACTGGCTTTAATAATTGCTTTACTTGGTTTTTGGATTTACCGAAGAAGGAGAAAAGCGAAAGCAGAAGCAGGAGAGGCTTTCCGCAGAGGCTGGACTGCTTGGTATTATGGTTATAATATGCCGAGGAAAACTCGTCGAGTTTAAAAGGCTTTTCTAAAAATGGTGGGTGATGGAAGCCTTCTCCTTTTCCCCTTTTCCGGCTGAACCTTATTAGGTGTTTTCTTTATAAATGGGTTACTGTTGATGTTGCCATATATCTTTATCCAAAATATGCTTGTTTGAATGCTTATTACACCCTTGGAAACTTCGCTTTTAACTTTAAAAATAATGTGTTAGGTGGAGAAGGGCCGCAGAATGTTTGAGGAGATGGCTTTAGAAGCTGTTAAAATGCTGATACTTTTCTTCTGGTCCACGCTAGCCTTCGCCATAATTTGGGGTGCCCTTTGGCTTAAAGCATGTAAGAAGGCTAAGTGAAAAGGGGCTGAGCTGCGAAACGGTTAAATCGGCTTTATCCACTTTAAAATTTAGCCAGTCGGGCGGTAGCTCAGCTTGGTAGAGCTTCCGGCTGTAGACATCTGCCCATGGTGGGTGTCCCATTTCAGCCTACCAAGCGCACATGCACAAAGCGGAAACCGGAGTGTCGCAGGTTCAAATCCTGCCCGCCCGACATTTTTAAGCAAGTTTGAAGCAATCTTAAGGCAGCAGCTTTGCCAAAAATAGGCAAAAACCTTGCTTTTTCGATTCAATCATTTAGTACAAGAAGCGGAGAAATAGCTTAGCCGTTTAAATTTTATTATAACTGCCTACTTTACTTCTAATGTGGCTAAGGTTAGGGGCGAAATAGTATGGAGAAAGTTGCGGTAAGCCTGGAAAAAATAGACTTAGACTACGACGAGGAAGCAGATGTACTATACATAAGCTTTGGAAAACCTAGACAAGCAAAAGACAGCATTGAAGTTGAAGATGGAGTAATCTACCGCATAGCAGATAACGAAATAGTGGGCATAACCATAACAAACTTCAAAGCCAGAACACTCAAAAAATAATTTAGTTTATAAATTTTAAACGTAAGTTTTTATTTATCCCGCCCCGGCCATCAAACACTCTAAGGTTAGTTTGTGATTTTGACTTCTTTTAGAAGTATGCCATCTTTGATTATTTGTTTGATTTTTTCTATGTCTTTGCTTAGCACTCTGTCTTCCTCCAGTGGCGGTACGGCTTTTCTTATTGCCTTGTGGGCTTTTCGTGTTCCTTTTCCAAGTTTTTCTGGCCCTCGGAGGTCTATGGCTTGGGCTGCGCAGAGAAGCTCTATGGCTGTTATGTATTCTGTGTTTTCCAGTATTTTGGCGGCTTTTTGGGCTGCTGTTGTTCCCATGCTTACGAAGTCTTCGAAGTTGGCGGATGTGGGTATTGAGTCTACGCAAGCTGGGTGCGCCAAAATCTTGTTTTCGGAGGCTAGCGCTGCAGCAGTATATTGGGCTGTCATTAGTCCGCTGTTTAAGCCCTTTTTCGCTTTTGGCGATATTAAGAAGGCTGGTAAACCGTTGTTT
This sequence comes from uncultured Candidatus Bathyarchaeia archaeon, assembly GCA_964501295.1. Classification (GTDB taxonomy): domain Archaea; phylum Thermoproteota; class Bathyarchaeia; order Bathyarchaeales; family Bathycorpusculaceae; genus JABFQN01. The sequence continues at coordinate 7,149 of CAZCSF010000007.1, forward strand.
AGTTTTTCGTCTAGGAGGCGGGCTATGCGCCTTTCTGAAATATTTCCTACAATCGCCAATGCTATTCCGAGCAAGTCCATGGCTAGGGATAATGGCTGCCCGTGGAAGTTTCCTCCTGAAAGGCATACGCCTTCTTCTGGAAACACTAGAGGGTTGTCTGTTGCCGAGTTTATTTCGGTTTCCACAACTTTTCTAGCATATGCGATGGCGTCTCTGGCGGCGCCTAAAACTTGCGGGGTGCATCTTAGGCTGTAGGCGTCGTGGGGAAGCCCGGTTTTATTCATGGCTTCTTTTCCGGTTTGGATGAGTTTGCTTCCTGCGATTAGTTCTCTTATGTTTTTGGCTGTGATTATTTGTCCAGCGTGGGGTCTAGCCTTGTGGATTTTTTCGTGTAGGGGGTCTGAAACGCCTAATAGCGCCTCCATGGTTAGGGCTGCGGCTATTTCCGCTGTTTGGATTAGGTTTTCTGCGCGGTGGACTGTGAGGGCAGCTATTGCCGTCATTATTTGTGTGCCGTTGTTTAGGGCTATTCCTTCCTTAAAATCCAGTTGGACTGGTTTTATTCCGGCTTTTTCCATGGCTTCTTTTCCGCTTAAAATTTCGCCTTTGTATTCGGCTTCTCCTTCGCCCATGAGCACTAGAACCATGTGGGACAGAGGTGCTAGGTCTCCGCTGGCGCCCACAGAGCCTTTCGCCGGTATTATCGGGTGCACACCTTTGTTCAGCATTTCCACAAGGGTTTCGAGAACTTCGAGGCGGACGCCTGAATAGCCTTTAGCCAGCGTGTTAGCCCGCAGAAGCATTGCCGCCCTAACAACTTCCTTACCAAAGGGCTTTCCAACACCAGCGGCATGGCTTCGAATAAGGTTTGTTTGAAGCTGTGTCAGCTTTTCTTTTGGTATTACTGTGTTGCTTAAGGCTCCAAAGCCTGTGTTTACGCCGTAGATGGTTTCATCTTTTTCCAAAAGTTTTTCCAGAACTTGGCGACTTCTTTTCACCTTGGCTTTCACGGGTTCCAGAATGGAAATCTTTGCCCTTTCATAGGCAACCTCCACAACATCCTCAATAGTGAGGGTTTCCCCGTCTATTTGCACCTTTTTATGCATAAGGGTTTCTCCGCTATAAACCTCAGCATTCAAAGATTTTAAATCCTTCTGGAAAATGCACACCGCTTCTGTGTCTTAGAACCTTTGGAGTAAATTTTTTAAGAAGCTTTGTTAATAATTTTATTGGGGTTAGGAATGAGAAAACTAGCAAGTAAATTTTCAATGTTGCTGTTGGTTATGTCTTTTGCTACTTTGGTTTGGCTGGTTTGGCTGGTTTACGCTCTTTCAGAACCCCCAATATTATATACTC
>CAZCSF010000007.1:8604-77282 GCA_964501295.1 uncultured Candidatus Bathyarchaeia archaeon
GTTTGGCTGGTTTGGCTGGTTTACGCTCTTTCAGAACCCCCAATATTATATACTCACAACACGGTCTTATATACTCGCAACACGGTCTATTATGTAATGCCATATAAGAGAGAGCCAAGTCAATGGTATTACCCAGAGGAGTTAGCGATAATCGATTATCTGGATAACGACGGAAATTTTGACAACGGTTTCTGGATAGTGGTCGACAGAGGCAAAGAACCTTTTAATTTGCAAGCTGAGAATCCGGTTTTCAAATTAAACGGAAAATTCTATCAGGTTAGCAGTTTATGGGCTACTCCAGCGGTTATGGGAAGAAGTCCAGATGTTGCTGTTGTTGGCGGTGCAGTAGGCATAAGCATCGGATGGTTCGCTACAGGAATGATATACTATAGGTGGCGGAAGTATGAGAGGGCTGTGTTTGCTTAGCATTCTAATCATGCTGATTGCTTCAAATTCAATAGTTTGCATTGCCAGCCAGCAACCGCTGGCTACAAGTTCAAACTCATACAATGCTTCCACCACATTTGAAGGTTTATCTGTTACACAGTTGAATGTAACTTAAAAACACTTGGAACCACGTATTGATACATCAAACGTATACAGTGATTTGGTTGATGTGCAAAGTGCTTTAGACGAAGTGGATGATGCAGAAGGAAATTTTCCAATCTACGTTTTAGTCTTTGCAGATGAGGATGAACGGACATGGTGGGAAGATAGAGGACTTGACTGGGCTGAATATGCAATATCAATCATAGAGCAGGCAGATGAAGCATTAGTAGCAAATTTTGGCATAGACATAAGAATCCTCGCTACCATCAGTTTCGATAATCTATGGAAAACTGAAGACGACCTTGAAACTATGTATGACATATGGCGGGACCTTGAATCTGAAACTTATATCTTTCAGGGACGCCATTACAGAGGCACCTACTGGCAAAACTATGTTGATGCAATAATCGGCATAACAGCACATGCGACAAACGACAATATTGCTGGGTTAGCACCTAGCAACGTATTCTTAGACCAAGGAAGAACATATGTTTTAGTCAAATGGCAAGCATGGTGGCTTGACGATAATGTTGTTCAGCATGAAATAAGCCATCTGTTCTACACAGGCGACCACTATGACAACACATACTGCATTATGGGGTATCGGTATGCCTATGAAACAAACACTTATTGCGCTGACTGTTCCAACATAATAACCCTTTACAGAAGACTTTACGAAAACTACGCTCATAAACTGGTAATCCGCCACGAAGACCCAAACAACCCCAGAGGACAGCTTTCAAACTTAGGAGTATACACATACACTAATCCGACAACAGTTACGGTTTCGGCAACCAACGGAAACTGGGGCGTATTCTCAAAATGGATGTTGGACGGCAAAGTCTCAACTGCTAATCCGATAGAAGTCAACGTCAACGGAAGACATACATTAGTGGCATATTTTGAACAAGCCTACAAACTCACGATAACCGTCATAGGCGAAGGCTCTACAACCCCGCCCCAAGGAGAATACTGGTATAAAAAAGGCACACAAATAACCGTAACAGCTTATCAAGGAAACTTCCAAAACTGGAAACTCGACCAAAAAATATACTACAACAATCCCATAACCGTAACCATGAACAAAGACCACCAACTCATAGCCTACTTTGATGCTCAACCACCACCCCCGCAGCCCTCACCGCCACCACCATCAGGAGGCGGCGGAGGGCGCAACTACTTGTGCGTTTATTGACCCCCTTCACGAAAATAAACAATAACCGTAGCGTTTTCTGGAGATATTTTTCATAAAACTTTTATATGTAACGTTGGTGTGGATTATGGTTAGGAGTTAAAAGGGTTTAAGGTGCTATAATGGAGCCTAGTAAGAAGCCTTTGAACGTTCTTGTTAAGCAGTTAAACGCGAACATTGCTGTTGTTTTGAAGAATGGTTGTGAGTATAGGGGTAAAATGGTTAAGTGTGATGGGCACATGAACATTCTTCTGGAGGGAGCGACTGAATGCCGAGAAGACCAGCCTGTAGCCAATTACGGGAATGTTTTGTTGCGGGGTAATAATGTTCTCTACATAATTTTGGATGCTCTTAAAAGATAGTGGAAATTTTCCCCTTACCTGTCACGTATGTGATGGCTTTGTCTGTTTTTGCTTCCAGCAAGTGTTTTCTTTTGAAAAATTGTAGGATGTTTTCGACGTCGCGTTTTAAGAGTTGTTGGGCGTTGGGATGGCCTTTTGTGACGTATTGGGGCCAGTCTATTATGAGGATGTGGTTGTCGGGTTTTAGTATGATGTTGTATTCGCTTAGGTCTGCGTGGATTATCCCCGCTTTCAAGTAGGCTTTTCTTATGTTGCGGAGAATCTCTTCTAACACTTTTTCTGGTTGGGGGATTTCTTTGTATTTGGCGAGTTCTGTGCCTTCTATGGCGCCCATGGCTATGGCGTGGCGGTTTTGGCTTATGGGTTTTGGTACGGCTACGCCTTTTGGGTAAACAAGCTTTAGGGCTTCATATTCTTTTTCGGCGGCTTTTCTTGAGCGCAGCAGCCAGTTCACGTCTTCTGTTGTCCAGCCTCTTTTTCGGCGGGTTTGGCGGAAGCTTATTCTGCCAAGGCGGTGGAATTTTATGGCTATGCGTTCGCCCTTCGGCGTTAATGCGTCGTAGACGTCGGCTTCTTTGCCTACGCCTAGGGGTTTGCCGAAAGCTTCAACTATTTCGGCTTTTAGGAAGGCGTTTATGGCTAGGCAGTCGTAGCCTGCATAGTTCAGCGAGTAGCCCAAGTAGGGCTGTTTCGTTTGGCGTATAAGGCGGAACTTTTGCAGCCTTTCAAGTCTGAAGGTGGCTTCTTCCTCGTTGAACTTGGAATATTTTATGATAACCTCTTTTGGCACGAATTCGTGTTTTGCCATGGCGGCTTCGATGACTTGCAGTATGCGGAAGTCTTGGTTTTCTAGGTTTTTGAAGGCTTGGATGGCTTCAGCTGACATCCTAATGCCTAAAATACCCGCGATTGCTAATTAAACTATGCATTTGGGCGGAGGCTGGCGGCTTATGGAAGGCGGCAAGGCGAAGCTGCAGGTTTTTGTGCGGGAAGCCCTTGAATCGGACCGCGAGGCGGTTTTCGATTTTTGCCGTCACACTTGGAGTTGGGGCGACTATATTCCGCATGTTTGGGACAAGTGGCTTAAAGAGCCCAATGGTAAGGTTTTTGTGGCAGTCGTAGGCGATGTGCCCGTTGGCATACAACACATAACCGTTGATAAGGCTGGTGAGGCTTGGCTTAGCGGTGCCAGAACTGCGCCCCAGTATAGGCGTATGGGGGTGGCAACAGCCATAACCGTGAAATGCCTCGAATATGCGAAAAGCAAAGGCGTTAAAGTGGCGAGGCTTGTCACTGAATCCGCTAATGTGGCGGCGGTTGCAGCAGTCCAGAGGATGGGGTTTAAGCCTGTTGCAGAGTTTGTTGAAATGGAGTTGGAGAAGCCGTCAAGTGAGGAAAGCGCCGGCTCATTTTGGGCAAACACAAGCCAACTGGAGGCTGTTTGGCGTTTTCTGCAAACTTCGGAGGTTTACCGTCGGGCTGCAGGCTTGTATACGGTTCTTTATCACTGGTATTCTTTGGATAGGCTGGATTTGGAACGGTTTATAGAGCAGAGAAAAGCCATGGTGCATGTTGACGGAAACGGCGCGGTTTGTGGTTTGCTTTTGGTGGATGATGCTGTTGCCAGCGAGTGGCGTGAAAACGCTGTTCAAACATGCTATGTAGACGGAGACTTCGAGGCTGTTTTGGACATGGCGAAGTTTCTGAAGGCTTACTGCCACCAGCAAGGCGTTGAGAAAATCTACGGGTTCACATGCAACCATCCACCCATAACGGAGGCTTTGGAGAAGCTTGGCTTCAAGAAACCGGAAACCACAGCCATAGTCTTCCAAAAAAGCCTATAAAACGTCAATTTTGTTGCTGGCGGCGAACTGCAAAATTGATAGCCCCCTCTAGATTTTTGGCAAAACATGGAAAATGGCGTTGTTTTCAGCCTTATTTTCTCTAGTCTCTCCCTCTAGATTTTCCAACATTTTTTGGTTGCGGGAAAAGCCAATAGCCGCCTAGCCCCTCTAGAATTTTCAGAGTTTATGTTTTGGCTTCTCCAAGCCATCTTGTTATGGCGGCTGTTTCTTCTTTTTCTTTTTTGGCTTTTGTTCTGTTTGTTTGTCTTCTTGAAGTTTCTAGGATTTTATGCATGGTTTCAAGCTCTTCTGCCAAGGCGTCGTATATCTCGTCAAGGCGTGGTTTCCAATCTTCAAGCCCAAGCATCTCCAAAGCTAACTCATCAATAACTCTCTGAATAGAATCATGTTTTGTAATACGTTGATAAATAGGCTTAACATCAACCTTACTCACGCTGTCAAATATTTTTTTCATTTTCTCTCTCTTTTCCTTATTGAGAGCTTTATAGGATGGAACATAGATGTGGGACCATACTTGTTTGCCATGCAAAGCAACCCATGCTCCTTCCGTCTCTGCGCTAAAAGCGAGTAATTGAAGGAAAGCTATGGCGCTATTGAAATAAAGTGCAAGCAATTTAGCGAATTCCAGGTCTTTAACCCGCACATTTATTAAAGGTGCAGAAGGGCTAATAACAGAGTTTACTGACCAAAACGCAAGCCAATAAGTATTGTTTGATGTTAATCTAGCCCTTCTAGCAATTAAAACGTTACCTGAAAGATCTTCATAGGCTTGTTTGATGTCACGCGATGCTTCTTTTAGTTTGTCTATTGGTAATAATCCTGCAAGTCTCAACGTTTCTGTTGGGAGAGTGTTGGGGTTAACTATGGCCATTTCCTCTTCGTTAGTGATGTTAATATGCCTAACACCACTGGGGGTTCTAAGCGAAGCAATTAGGTCATCGAGAAGTATTGAAAAGACCACGTTAGAATTTTTCAATTTTATGCGAACTTTATTATCTTGTTCACCGTCGTAAAGAAATATAACTTTTGAACCTTTTGGAACAATATTTACTAATAAATAATTTGCGAGCAAAGCTTTCGACTCCTCTCGTTTTATACTGACCTGGGTTATAATCTCTTATTCTCAATTGTCCCGTTTTTTCCAACTCTTCTAATGTAGAAAGATCTTTAAGTTTATCTAAGAGTTCCAGAGATAATTTGTAGGCAGTAATGGTGTTAAAACCTATAAATGGCTTCAAATTTTCTATATGTTTCTCAACCATCTCGTCAATATTGTATACTTTAAAAGCATCAAGGTCATCTGTTTTTAACTCCATGCTAAGGGAGCCATGAAAATCTTTAATTTTCCCACTTATTTCTTGTATGTCGATTATATCTTTAAGGGCTTTCTTTAAAATTGAGATGGTTAAGGGCTCTTTCGACGGTTTTTTGCTCATAACAATTAAATAATCTCGATAATGTGCCCCTTCACTAAAGGCTATCTCTTTTGAGCTTCTAACTATGAATTGTAGGTGATATCCTTTCCCAACTAGATATTCTCTAACACTTTGGGCAGCTCGACCCACGAAGAATTCTTCTGGTATTACTATGGCTAGTTTTCCGTTTTCTTTAAGCAGTTTATCTGCTGCAACCACAAAGTATGCCCAGTACCCGGTTTTTCCTTTAACTTCTGGCACCAGTTTTTCTAAATCTTCTTTTTTTGGCTGGTATGCGCTCTCGCCTCGTAAACGGCGGATTCATAATTACAACATCAAAATCTTTTGGGATTCTCTCTGTCCGCATTAGTTCAAGCTACTTGGTAAGGGATTCTTCAAGGTTTTTAGGCGGGTCGTTGGCAGCCTTTTCCATGGCGGATTCAACCATGGTTTTTATGCCATCTTGGCTTAAAACATGGAGCTTTAATGGAACCTCAATGTTTTGGGCTGTGAGGTTCATGGAAGTCATGTGGGAGGCAAAGTGCATGACATCTATGCCCCAAATACCATCCACAAGCCGCTTATGCAGCTCCTCCCTACTCATAGGCGGAGCCGAAGCCGCCTTCCGCTGGTAAGCCTCAACAAGCAGTGTTCCAGAACCACAAGCAGGGTCCAAAACTTTAGCATCCCAACGGTCAATAGCCAAGGCTGCCAACAACTTAGCCGCTTCAGGCTTAGTGTAAAACGCACCCAAGTTCTTGCGGGTTTCAGGCGGAATAGTCTCATGATAAAGCCTACCAAAAAGGTCTTCCTTAATATGCTGGGGACGCAAAGCCTTCAAAGTAGAAACAACCCGCGCAACAGCCCAAACAATCCTCAAATCCCCACGCAAAACAGGAAACAAATCAAAACCCAAAATATGCGGGTAAGCCTCCCGCCCCTTACTCAAAACCGATTCAAGAACATCCAAAAAATCCTTAGGCGGATTTAACGGGTCAACGTCGGGTAACTTGTCATAACCAAGCCTTTCAGAAATTATGTGGTAGAACAGAAGCTGATTAACCAAAATGTAGGCAGTTATGTCAGCAATGTATAAGCGAGCTTCGTCTTCGCTGACACCGGAAAAATCTTCGAGAAGACTTTTGTAAATGTCAAAACATCCTACAACAGCCATAGCACTGTCCAAAACAGGCTTCTGCGACAAACTCTGACGGAGATATCCAGCAATCTCCCGAATAGAATCCCGAGCAACATCAACAACCAAATCATAACTAACCCTAACCTTCCTAGTCTCAAGCCAATCTCTAAAAGAAGTCGTAAAAGCCTCAGCCAAATCCTCTAGAGTTAACTCCCTTCTTTCAGCAAGCCAATCCGTCAAAATAAGAGCTGAAACCCTCAACCGCGGATAATTACGTTCCAACTCATTAAGCGAAATATCTCGCACATAACTCGGGAAAAGCAAAGCCACAGCATTCCGCGTGCCAAGCCTCCGCGCCTTCTGGTCAGCATCAATAATAGCCTTAGTCAACTGAATCTCAGAATCAATCTTAACCTCGCCAACAACTTTAGTTCCATCGCCTTCCAAAATCAAGTCTGGAAAACGCTCATCCAAGCCAATCTCTGGAAAACAACGCCAACCAAACCTGTCAAAAACCCTACCAATAAACTCGTAAAGCGTACGTTCAGTAACCCTCGCCGACACTTAACACCACACACCATAAACTCTACTCAACAAGAATAAAAGCATTCACAAACCCTACTTAACTCGCAGTTGTTCCACTTGTTCGCTGCTTGGTCTGTCCACTAGGATGCTTTTGTCGAGTTTTTCTCTGCCATATTTCACGTGGACTTTGCCCGTTTTTTGGTCTGAATAGTAAGCGGTTAGCTGTGCGGCTTTTTCTATGGCTTGCCTTGTCTTTGGTCCCTGCAAGAGGGTTACGGGGCTTCCGCAGCCCTGCGCCTCGAAGAAGTAGTCGTTTCGGCTTTTAAGCCTCAAAAGCTTCTCGTTTTCATCTTTGTTTCTTCCGACAATTATCTTGTTTTCGCCGTGTCTGAAGTGGCGTCCAACTTTCAATAGCTCCACGTCAACTACTGAAACTCGTTTTTTATGCGTTAGCAAGTCGCGGAGCTTAGCTGCAAACTCTTTATACGTGAGCAAGCATCCGCTTGAAGGCCACTCATAATCCGTTATCCCAAACTCTTTTGCGATGGCGATCTGCCTTTTACGAGACCTTCCACGAATGTCCAAAAGCCTGTTCTTGTCCACAAACCCTCTTTTTTCAGCTTCTGTTTTTGGCAGAAGCTTTGCTGACAACGGTCTCAAAATTTTGCCTTTTAAGCCAGCCTCCTCCTCTATGATTTTTAAGGCTTTCATGTGCTGGGACATGGGCCGTTCGTCTAAGACTTCGCCGGTGAAAATGAACTTGGCGCCTATGGTTTTCGCGTATTTTTTCGCCTTTTTAAGCATGAGTATTTTACAGTCTATGCATGGATTCATGTTCTTTCCATAGCCATACTTAGGTTTCTTAATAATCCTAAGATAGTCGCTGCCCAAAAATACAGTTTTAAGGGGCACGCCCAATTTTTTGGCAGCTTCCACCGCCGAGTTTTCGCCTTTTTTGCATGCGCCGAAGGGTGTGACAAAGTTTATGGCTTCAACGTCTACGCCTTGATCTAGAATTAGCTTTATGGCTAGGGTGCTGTCTAATCCTCCCGAGAAGAGGGCTAAAGCTTTGACTTTCGCCTTTTCCACCATTTTACCGTTTTAATGGTGCATACGCCTTTATTTAAATAAAACGCAAAAGAGCAAAAAGCGTTTTAGGTTCTGTAGCCGCCAAAGCTTACTACTAAAAATACGGCGTACATGAAAAGCAACATTGCAGATTCTCTCCAACTTACCTTCCCACCGGACAAGAAATACCAAAGCAGAAGGTTTGTTATAAGCGAAAATAGTATTGGATTTGTGAACGGGGTAATGTCTTCTCTTATTGGTGAGCCTATTAAGGCTACGCCAAGGATTAGTGTTATGTTCGTAAAGCAGCTTCCCACAATGTTACCTAACGCCAATTCCAAATGGCCCTTAATAGCTGACTTTAAGGTGTTTGCAAATTCTGGAAGACTGGTTCCAAAAGCCACTATGGTAGCGCCTAAAACAACCTGAGGCACCCCCATCAGCGTGGCAATATAGGTGGCGGAATCTACTATGAAATTGGCGCTTGCCACAACTATAAGGGCGCCTAAAACTGCTAAAAACGCGTAACGTTTCAATTTTGAACGTTCTTCTCCGAGGCTGCATCCATTTTTTGTATGCTTTATTTTTGCGAGCTTAAAAATGTAGAATACAAAAATTCCTATGAGGATTATTCCTATAAATCTGCTTGCATATCCTATATAAAGAAGCGTCAACGGCACTATTGAAGCGATGAAAAGGCCAAAATAGAGCGTTCCTACCTCTTCCTCAGCTAAAAGAGGCACCATTTTTAAACGGTCTGAACTCTTCATTGACGCGATAAAAAAACCTACACCCAATATTAGGCAAATATTCACGATATTGGAGCCTAAAACGTTTCCAATCGCTATTCCCATACCTTTCGCCAAAACTGCAGCGAAAACAGAAACACTGAGTTCAGGAAGTGTGGTGACTAACGCGATTAGGATAAAGCCAATAGTTGTTTTTCCGAAGCCGCTTATTTCTGAAACTTTAACCGCATTGTTAATTGTTAACTCGCTTGCCTGGTCAAGGATAACCAGTGAGGCTAAAAGAACAAGCACGTTGCCAAGCAGTCCCCATTCCTCGAACAAGACAAGCCCTCCTTCCACTTAATCCAAAGGATTATGTATTAAAATATTTCCTTCATAGATTTTGAAAAAGAGGATAAAGCAAAAATTGTTTGCCGACATAAGCCTATCTATGGCTCAATACGAAATAATATTTTTGGGAACCGGCGGGGGAAGATTCGCCACACTCACGCAGAAGAGGCGCACAGCTGGAATACGCATAATAGGCGAAGATTTAAACCTACATCTGGACCCTGGACCTGGTGCGTTGGTCTATTCTATAAGCGAGGGATTAGACCCTCAGAAGCTTAATGCAGTTTTCGTTTCCCATTGTCATCCAGACCATTACACGGATGCTGAAGTCTTAATTGAAGCCATGACAAGAGGCATGACGAAAAAGCGTGGAGTGCTTGCCGCCTCAAAAAGCGTTTTGAAGGGAAGCAGCGTCTGCGAACCCTCTATATCCAAGTATCACCAGCAAATGCCCGAAAAAGTGGTTGAAGCAGTACCGAACCTAAAATTTCAGGTGGCAAACCTAGGCGTATCCGTTACGGAGGCTAGGCACACGGATCCAGATGCGGTTGGCTTCAGATTTGAAACCAAAGAATACGGCGGTTTTGCCTACACAAGCGACACAGAATACTTTGAGGGAATAGGCAAATATTACCAAGGCGTAAGACTATTGCTGCTCTGCGTCATGCGGCCAGCCGGAAAACCTTGGGAAGGCCACATGACAACCGAAGACGCCATAAAAATCGTGGAAGAAGCCCGCCCAGAAATGGCTGTTTTAACGCATCTTGGAATGCAAATGATATTCCAGGGACCAATCCGTGAGGCTAAATTAATTGAGGAGAAGACTGGAACGCCAACTGTTGCAGCCATAGATGGCATGCGAATAATTTTCGGCGAGCAAATTCAAGTAGAGACAAAGCCTAAACGTGTTCAACAGGGCTTAAACCAGTTTATTTAAGTTGGGCTCCAGCTTAAAGTAGAAGCTCATAACCGCGGCATGTTAAAACCTCTTTCGGGTGATATTTCTTTTCGACCTCTTCTAAATCGGTTTCCGGCATTACATGAGCATATATTTCAATTATATGCAAGCCATCCCTATCGAAAGCCCGTAAATTTTCACTGTTAGTTATAAGAACATGATGATACTCATAGAATTTTTGAATCCATATTTTTCGAAAAAAATCCATGCTTGGGGCTCTATGGACCACGCCTCTAATCTTTTCATGTCAAGTTTTTGCCGTGTTTCACTCCTTCGTTTAAGAGGCTTGTTGCAATACCCCTTCTCCTAAATTCTGGTAACACTCCAATATTCCACAACATGCCATTTCCCTCACATTTCCTGTAGCAAATCTTTCCTGGAACTTCCTCAAGCTCAATGTCTAAGAAACCAATGATTTTTCCAGCCGCCAAAGCTACAAGTTCAACGGATTTTCCGTCATAGGTACGCTTATTTCTTTCCAATCTCCTCTCGTTTGTGTTCAAATAAACCAGTGCGTGACATTTTAACCACTCTTCTTCATCTTCGGTTTTGTATTCGCGAATAATTAAATCCATCATGTCAACTCCCTAAAGTCTATGCCCTAAAGTTAAATTAAATATATTTCAGCATTTAATTTAAGACCTATGCAGATCGTGATACGAATAGGCGGCTCCGTTGTCGCCACGCCAGTAAACATCCAGCTTATAAGCGAATACGCCAAAATTTTGAAGAAACTGAAGGCTGAAGGACACATGCTGGCTGTTGTTGTTGGTGGAGGCGCCTTAGCAAGAGAGTTCATAAAAATAGCCAAAGAACTGGGCTTGCCGGAAAAAGACCAGGATGACTTGGCGATTGGTGTTTCAAGGCTTTACGCCCAGCTTTTCGCCAAAAAACTCGGTGCGCTAGCATGCGAAAAAATTCCAACAAGCGCTGAAGAGGCTGTCAAATGCTTGGAAAACGGGAAAATTGCTGTTTTGGGCGGTTTAAAACCGGGCATGACGACGGACACTGTTGCCGCTTTGGTGGCTAAACGCATAAATGCTGACATGCTGGTTAAGGCTACAGATCAAGAAGGCGTTTACGATAAAGACCCGCGGAAACATCCAGACGCTGTTAAACTGGATCGGTTGAGCTTTGAAGATTTGCCGAAAGTTTTAGCCGAAGACAGGCATAGGGCGGGTATACACCAAATTCTAGATCCAGAAGCCGTAAAAATCCTGAAGGCTAAGCGGATAAAAGTCTGCGTCTTAAATGGGTTTAAGCCAGAAAATCTATTGCTGGCGGTTGAAGGAAAAACCGTTGGAACAATAATAGAATAGGTGCTAGTTGCCTAATTACAATGCCAGCAGCAAAGTTTATAAGGGGCTATATCGTTTGTTTATCGAATTTGATATCAATGGTGATATAATATGTTTGATGAAAACGAACCATGTCCGCCGCCTCCGCCTCTTCCACCGTTTCGGCATTGGTTGAGGCATATGGCTGCCGTTCCAAAGGGTTTTCTACGCTTTCAAGTGCTGGAGCTTTTGAATGAAAAGCCGCTGTCAGGCTCAGAGATTATGACCGAAATTGAAAGGCGCACCAATGGCTCCTGGAAGCCCAGTCCGGGTTCTGTTTATCCGCTTTTGGCTTGGCTTCAGGATAACGGCTACATTTGCGAAGTGCCAACGGAAGAAAGTGGAGTAAGGCGTTATAGGCTTACAGATAAGGGGAAACAGCTTCTTGAAGAACAGCGGAAAGTGCGCGCCCACTTCCGTACGGGCAGAAAGCTCTTTGTTTCACCGTTTATGGGTGCTTTTTGGATGCGTATTCCACCAGAAAAGGCTGACGAAATCCGTGAGTCTTTTAGGCGCTTGTTTAAGGCTTTGCTTAGTTTAGGCTTAACCCTTGAAGAACGGTTTAGCGAGCAAGCCATAAAAGAGGCTTTGACAGTTTTGAACGAAACCGCCAAACGGCTTGAGGAAATAGACAAGAAGCTAAAAGGGTGAAAAGGCATGTCGGAAGACGTGATTAAGGCTGAAAACTTGACAAAGGTTTTCAACAATAGCCTAGTGGCTGTAGACCACATAACCTTCAGCGTCCGCGAAGGCGAAATCTTCGGCTTTCTGGGGCCGAATGGCGCGGGAAAAACCACCACGATAAACATGCTCATAACAGTCTTAAAGCCGACTGAAGGAACCGCCTCAGTGCTGGGTTATGATGTTTTAAAACAAGCCAACGATGTTAGAAAAGTCATAGGCGTTGTGCCTCAAGAATACACTGCGGACGAAGACTTAACGGGCTACGAGAACGTAATGCTCTGTGCAGATTTGTATGGCATTCCCCGCGACGTAGCCAAAAAACGCGCCTTGGAACTGCTGGAACTCGTGGAGCTGACAGACTTCAAAGACAAGCGGGTTGAAACCTACTCCGGAGGAATGCGCCGTAGGCTTGAGCTTGCATGCGGACTGATTAACAGACCTAAAGTGCTCTTCTTAGACGAGCCTACTTTGGGTTTGGATGTGCAGACGAGGGCTGCCACATGGGAATACATTAAGCGTTTAAAGAAGGAGTATGGCATGACCCTTTTTATGACGACGCATTACTTGGAGGAGGCTGACGCCCTATGCGACCGCATAGCCATCATCGACCACGGAAAAATAGTTGTAACCGGCACGCCCAGCGAGCTTAAAGACAGCTTGGGTGGAGATATAATCACTATAACCATAAAGGAGAACGCCGACGTGATAGACGTGATTAAAAGCGTCAAAAACGTGAAAGACGTGAGAAAGGAAAACGGCGCATACCGGATAAAGGCTGAAAGGGGCGAATTGACAGCTCCCCTCATAATTGAGGCTTTGCGGAAGAAAGGCTACACGGTTACAAGGCTTTCGCTTACAGAGCCAACCTTAAACGAGGTTTATTTGGAGTATACGGGCAGAGCCATCCGAGACGCGGAAGAATCCCGTGCGACGTTTATGGCGCAGAGGATTCACTTATGGAGGGGGAGAAGAAAATGAACGGCGCAAACCCCGCCAAAACAAACACTGAGTGCCAGCCAAGTTTCGCCAGAGGTTTGTGGGCGCTAACCTACAGAGAACTTAAAAAATGGCTTAAAGACCCAGTTATGCTAATGATGTTTGTGCTTCAACCCCTCATATGGATGGGGCTTCTCGGCAAATCCATGAATATAAGCGGTCTTTTCTCAGCCAACAACATAAACCTACCCCAGCAAATACCCATTCCAGGCAACGCTGTCCTCTATCCGCCAGGGGTTGGCAATGTGATTCTTGATGGCACAGTGCTTTCGCAAATGTTCGCCGACGTGGGCACTGGCGTAATGCAGAACACTTTCGGCGTAGCAGACTACTTCAGTTTTATGGCTGTAGGCATGGTTTCCATGATTGTTACGACTACAACCATGTTCAGCGGCATGTCAATAGTTTGGGATAGACGTTTAGGCTTTTTGGATAAGGTTATAAGCACTCCAGTGTCGCGGGTTGCCATAATATTCGCAAAAATTTTCAATGCAACTTTTAGAGCTTTGTTCCAAGCAACGGTGATTTTGGCACTTGCGTATCTGCTGGGACTGCAGGTTAGCTCAACATTCACTTTGTTTAACATTTTAGGGGTTTACGCCGCCATGTTCTTGCTTGGCGTGGGGCTTTCATCGGTTTTCATAGCGTTTTCCATAAGGTCAACTAGAATGGAGCGGCCAATGCAGTTTGTAAGCCTCATCATTATGCCTTTAATGTTTGCAAGCAACACCTTCTTCCCAACGAGGCTTATGCCAGACTGGATGCAAACCGTAGCCCGCGTTAACCCGCTTACATATTTGACGGACGCAGTTAGGCAGCTGACCATACTGCCAACCGACACTCAAGCCTTAATATGGGACTTCACTTATCTGGGCATATTTGCAGCGGTTCTCGCAACAATCGGCATAATGTTGTCTTGGAAATACCTATCAAGGTGAAAAAGGAGTAGGCGTTTGATGGCTGTTGTTGAGGCTGTCAACCTTAGAAAAGTATACATGCTGGGCAAAGTTCCAGTGGAAGCCCTCAGAAATGTAAACCTAAAAGTTGAAGAGGGCGAGTTCCTATCCGTCTTGGGACCTTCGGGAAGCGGTAAGTCAACGCTTCTAAACCTCATAGGAGCTTTAGATAAGCCAACCAGCGGGAAAGTTTTCATAGACGACGTTGACGTTTCAACCCTCAACGACGATAAGCTTGCCAGTCTAAGGCGTCGAATAGGCTTCGTCTTCCAATTCTTCAATTTGATTCCAAGGTTCACCGCCCTAGAAAACGTTGAACTGCCCATGGCTATTGCCGGCTTAGCCAAAGAAGAAAGACGAAAACGAGCTGCGGAGCTTCTGGAAACTGTTGGTTTAGCTGAAAGAATGAACCATAAGCCGACGGAGCTCAGCGGAGGCGAACAACAACGCGTGGCAATAGCCAGAGCCTTAGCTAATAACCCGCGCTTTCTGCTTATGGACGAGCCCACTGGAAACATTGACTCGAAAAACGCCATCGAAATAATGAGGTTTGTAAAGGGGCTAAACGAGGAGAAAGGCGTAACGATAATAATGGTTACCCACGACCAGCGCCTAGCCAAAGAGACAAAGCGAACCGTGCACATGCTTGACGGCTATATGGTAGACGAAACGGTGAACAAACCATGAAGCCAGCAGACATATTCGCCTATGCCTTCAGCGCCATAAAACTGCGGAAACTCCGCGCTGGCCTAACAACCCTAGGCGTTGTTATTGGCATAGCTGCCATAGTAGCGTTATTATCAACAACTCAAGGCTTGCAGGTGGCTATAGCTACTCAACTCCAAAAGGGATTCGCCACAGACACCCTAATTGTTTCAGCGGGCGGCGGATTAGGCGGAGGGTTAGGCGGAGCAGACACGGGATTCAGCCTACTAGTCAACGACACAGAAACGATAAGCCAAACAGAAAACGTTACAGCAGCCCTAGCCATAATCCAAAGATTTGGCTACATGAAAACGGCCGATGGAAAAATTCGCCGCGTTACAATTGTGGGCGTAGACTTTGAAGCGTATAAGGAAATTTACAGCAGCACCTTCTTGGCTGAAAATGGCGAAATTCCATCAAACCCTGAAAGCACCGCTGTGGTTGTTGGGAAAAGGGTAAGCGACCCTTGGGGCAACGGGACAATCTTCTCCAAGACTGGCGACAACGTTGAAATAATTTGGACCAACACAACGGCACGTCCCCTTAGAAACGAAACTTACGTGGGCAGTGTGGTGGCGGTTCTCCAAGAAGTTGGAGGTTTCAGCATAGGCGGGCCGTCAGACACCAGCATATACATTCCAATAATGCAGGCTCAAAGCTTCTTTGGAACTGAAAAATGCGAAATGATAATTGTTAAGCTGAAAAGCGATGATAAGACAACCATCGACAGCACGGCAAAAGCCATAAGAAACCTTTTCGGCGGCCAAGCAACTGTAACGTCTTCAACAGCGGTTCTCAACATTATTTCAAGCGTTTTCTCCACCATAGAGCTTTTCTTGGCCGGAATAGCCGCCATATCGCTTCTCGTGGCGGGAATAGGCATAATGAATATTATGATTGTTTCCTTGATGGAGCGAACAAGGGAGATAGGCATCCTAAAAGCTTTAGGAATGAAAAATCGCACCGTGCTGTTGATTTTCCTAAGCGAAGCCGCCATAATAGGCTTGTTAGGCGCTTTCATTGGTGTTGGAACAGGCTGGGGACTAGCGGAACTGGTGGTAAGAATATTCAGCGCCAACGGAGGCTTTGGAGGCGGCATACGCCAAGGCAGCCAAGCAGCCTTTACAGGCGCAATGGCGATAACTCCAGCTTTGACGCCCACAATTTTGTTAGGCGCAGTGGTCTTCGGTCTTATGGTCAGCTTGGTTTTCGCCCTCTATCCAGCTTGGAGAGCTTCAAGGCTTAAACCTGTAGAAGCCCTAAGATATGAATAGCAAAAACTTTCCAATCCTTACCAGCAAATTATTTAACACGCCATTGCATTTAGAAGACTGAAGGAGCTGCGGTTTAGTGTTCAATCTTAAAAGAAGCCTTGGCATACCCGTCGGCGGCTTAACCCGCACAAAAACACGGCCGGTGGTCACCCTAGCCCTAATAGTGGCAAACATTATAATTTACGCCATAACATCCTACGAGAGTTTCTTCCTCGGAATAAGCGACTATTGGGTGAGCGCTGGCGGTTTTGTTCCATCCCTTATCGCCATGCCAACCCAGCTTTATAGGGTTTTTTCTTCAATGTTTTTGCACGCCGACTTCTTCCACATCCTCTTCAACATGTACTTCCTATACCTTTTCGGCAGAGCCGTTGAAGAAGCCTTGGGCAAGTGGCGTTTCCTAGCCTTATACATGGTTTCAGGCGTCGCCGCATCCATATTCCACACAGCCTTCAGTTTCCTCGGCGGAGCCACAGCCTACGTGATTCCAGCCATCGGCGCTTCTGGCGCCATAAGCGGAGTCTTAGGCGCATATCTAATACTCTTTCCAGGCACTTCGCTTGTCATGGGTTGGGGATTTCTGTTCTTCCCAATATTTTTCCGAATGAAAGCCGCTTATTACCTAATCTTCTGGTTTGCAACCCAAGTAATTTACGGCTACGCAAGACTAGGCGGAAGCACAGCTGTTTTCGCCCATGCTGGAGGTTTTATAGCGGGCTTGGCACTGCTTCCGTTAGTGGTTAACAAAGAGAGATTCCTCCAATTCAAGCTTGCAAGACAACAAGCCCTATTTCCAGCTTTTGTGGCATTTACGCCAACACCGTCAAAAACCGGAGGCTTAGGACGCACTGCAAAAACTATTGTTGTGATGCTTTTGGCTTCACTTTTGTTTGGAGCAGCCTACGCCTCAAGCGGCTTGTCCATCCGCGGCGAGATAAAATCAGCAACAATACAATACGTCTTTGAAGGGACGCCCTACATGGACTACGTGGGTTTCCAGCTGCCCAACGTTAAAGACCAGCTTGCCAGCATATCTTTAGACACCACAAGAATATTATTGAATAGGCTTTATGCCGCTGAATTGCTTTACAATGATTCTAAAGCTAATAAGGAGGACTATTTCACATGGAACGGTGAATTAAATGTAACGGTAAGAATCGGGCAAACAATAAGAGTTGTAGAAGTTCCAACAGTCATAAACCTTAAGGGAAAATATGACGCGGATGGCTTTCTAGGTAGTGGCGAGGGAAACTTAACAACATGCTTTGTGATTATTTCCCCTTATCCACCATATAAGGTAAGCCTAAGCAGTCCTGTAAGCTACAGCTTTGAATTAGCCTCGCAGACCGTGAACCTAACCTACATAACGCAGTGCACTGGAATTCTATCGCTTGTTGCCACGGCTGCTGCCCTTGCAGTGGCTATAAAGAAGGACAGGGAATTAGCACTTATAGGCGAGGAACCCGAAAGGCTTTGGCGCCCCTTCAGCAGCCCAGTTGTATAGGAAAAGTTTAAGACTAAGCTGAAAATAGGCATAGAAGGGCTCTAACTTGGTTCGGCGGTTTTATCCAAACCAGCCCGTCGTCGGCGTAGGCGCCATAATAGTCTGCGACGGCAAAATCTTGTTGGAAAAGCGTAAAGGCGAGCCTGGAAGGGGCAAGTGGAGTGTTCCAGGCGGACTGGTGGAGCTTGGCGAAACAACTGAAAATGCAGTAATTCGAGAAGTTAAAGAGGAAACTGGGCTGATCGTTGCCGATCCACAGCTTATCGACGTGGTGGACAACATAGTCCGCGACGAAAACGGCGAAATGAAATACCACTTCGTCATAATCGACTATTTTTTAAGGCTTAAGGGCGGAGAGCCTAAGGCGGCAGACGACGCTGAAGAACTAAAGTGGATTCCATTGAACGAAGTAGAAAAATACGATTTAACAAAAACTTTCAGGGCTTTCCTCCAAAGAAACAGGGATAAACTTGAAAAGCTTAACTCTTGTCTTTAACTGTTTCTCCAACGAAGAATAGGCGGGTCTCTCCCATAGTTTTGACGTCTAAAGCCCTTACTTTCACGACTATGGGGAAGTCTCTTACGACTTTGCCCAGCACTAGACAGTGATGCGGCGGAAGGTCTCGCGCAATCGATTTTACGGTTTCTGCGTCTACTCGGGCTGCGCGTGAAACCACCTCCAAATCATGCTCATTCGTGAAGTTAAAGAGGAAAATGTTGTCTGCTTGGCGGTAAATATTCTCGCGTATGGTGTCCGGCTGGTTTGTTATGAAAGTAGTGAAAATGCCGAAATGGCGCATCCGCGTCACAATGTCGTCCCAGTAAGTCTCGCGCAAGTATAGGTGAGCTTCTTCGGCGAATAGGAAAGCAGCCTTAAGCCTCCAGCCTGTTAAGAGTTCTAAGAGCTTGCCTAAAACATATTCGACGACTATTTGGCGGTCTATTGGCGAAGTGTTCCGCAAGTTGATAATAACGGCGCCGCCTTCCTCCCTAGCCTTAAACAAGCACTCCTCTAGTAGGGTGGCTTCTGCCACGTTGTCGGTGAAAAAGCCAGAATTAACAAGCGCATAGTAGCGGCTGAAAAGCGCGTCGCGTACATTTTGGTTGCAGTTCCAGTTACGAATAGTCTCGCCCAGCTCATGAAGCGTTAAGCTGTCCTTATCCCTTAGAAATTGCCATATACGGCGGAACTCGCGAGCTGAAGTGCCAGGCAAGTGCAAGGCGTGGATAAGAATATTTAATATAACGTTTAGGTGAAGCTGTTTTAGGGCAACTTTGAAGTTTTGCGAAGGCGTTAAAACATGGATTTTATTGTAGTAAGCGTTGCGTCTACCGTCGGAGGTCATTCCCAAACCCGCATATTCGCCGTTCAAGTCTAAAACGACGACAACCGCCTTATACTGTAAGAGGCTTGTTATCAAAAGCTTTGAAAGGTGCGACTTGCCAGTCTCCTTCTTCCCAGTCACAATGTTCAGTCGCCCGTCCAACGAAGAAGCATCAATAGTTAACAGCGAAGATTCTTTTGTTCCGCCCAACATTATTGGAAGATTTCCATTAACCCTTGCCAGTTTGAGCAGCGTGGAAATGGGCAGCTTTCTTATTGTGGACTGAGACCGCGATGGAAGCCATGAACTGCTGGGACTTAGGGCTTCATCTTCAACGGTGGCGCGGATCTTACATATCAAAAGCCTCGAATCCTGAATATACGTAATGTGGGGTGCAATTTCAAGAGGGTCTACGTCTTCGCCTTGGATTAGGTCTCCGCCGTCTGGTAGACTTCGCAGAAGCTCTTCTAAAACGCCTGGAATGTTGGCGAACTGCACGTCGATTACTTGGGCGATTAAGGCTTTTTGGGCTTCCGCATCCTCGATGAGTAGGTAGTCGCCTTTTTCTATGGTTTCGTTTGGGAAGCTTAGGATTTGGATTATGTTGCCTTCTTTCTTATACAGCTTCACTGTGGCTTTCACCTTTCCCGAAGGGTCCGAAAAGCAAGCGATGCATGTCGGGTCTGTTGATGATTTTTAGGCGGTATCGGTGTTGGATGAAGTGTTGCATGGCTATAACCTCATTAGCTGTGAAAGTGCAGAGAATATGCGCCAACCGCAGCGTTTCTGGGTAACCGTGCATTATTAGGTCGTTTCCCAAGAGTTTTTCAACGGCTTCTATGCGTTGTTGGGGTGGCACTTCCCGGTCTATGTCAAGCCTAAAGGCGTAATTGCCTCTAGTCAATTTAGCCACGTAAACGCTGCCCAGTAGGCTTAGCGGCGGTTTTGGCTTTAGATTTGCCACTTCTATTAGGCATGGCGGTTTTTGTGTTGGGAAAGCGTCTGTTAAGAGGCAGCCGTTAAACCTTACCGTTGTTGCCTTTGTGAAGGCTAGCACCGTGTTGCCCATGTGCCTTGCAGTTGCCAATATTTCTTTAAGCTGTTGGGTTGGCGTGTCGGCGGTTCCCGCCGTCAAAGAGCCGTCGAAGAGGATTAGGCTTTTGCTCATTGTTTTGGCAAGCGACGCCTGCAGCCACTTTTCTAGAAGGTTTGCCATTCGCATGGGGATTTGCATGAAACTCGGCGAAGCTTGGGGGTTTTGTTCTGGAAAATATGCCTTTAAAAGTTTGTTGTAGACTTCGTGGAGGTTTTCTTCTGTTATGTGGAATATGAAGGGTCCAACGCGGAGATAAGCGTAGTTTTTGGCTTTTTTCCATATGGTGGTCCCGCGGACGGCTATGATTATGCCTTGGGCTGTTTCTCCTAGTTTTATGCTGGATGTGTCGACGGCGGCTATTGTTGTTGGTTCTGGTTTGGGGTTTAGTGGTATGGGTTGTGTTGGCGGGATAAGCTGTAAGGCGTATAGTTGTTCTTGGTTGTTGATGGCGCCTTGTTGAATTGTTTGTTGGTTTAGTTGAAAGGTTTGGTTTTGCACTTGTTTGAGCGAATGAAGGCTTAGCTCTATGAAGCGTTGGGGGAGCGCCGTGTCCATGGCGTTTGGTGGAAAATTATATTTTGGTGTTGTTGTTATAGTGTATTGTTCAATCACCAAGATTCACCAACATGCACTTGTTGGGCGGAAGGAATATATAAATGTTGTGCATGTACAAGATGCACAATTCAATATTCAACAAGGTGAAAAATTGACAGAACCGCCTCAAAAACCACCCATCCGCGTAAAAATGCGAGTAGGCGAAATAGAATTCGAAATAGAATGCCAAGAAGAACAACTACAAGCGGCGGTAGACCGCATCCTATCTACAGTAACAGAAAAACTAAAACAGGCTCCACTAATAACGGAACGGGCAACAGCGCCGCCAAGAGCAGAAACATGTAAAGGCGTTATCCAAAAACTATGGGAAGAAGGCTGGTTCGCAACGGCTAAGGGCTTAAGCGAAGTCCACAGCGAAATGGCAAAACGCGGATACCATTACGACCGCACAGCCGTAGCCCACGCCCTAATAGACCTAGTAAAAGACGGCATCCTAACCCGTGACGGAAAACCCCGCAGATACCAATACGCACAAAAAAGACCACCACCGTAAAAGAGTCTCACGGAAAATTTGCCTTTTCTCACGCTAAATTCTATGGGGGCTATCAATTTAGCAGTTGAAGTGTTAGAAGACATTAGAAAGGAACTGCGAGAGCTAAGGCTTCTCTACAAAGAACTGGTAGAAAAACTAATATCAACCGAACAACCTACACCCGAAGAAAGAAAAGCCATAGAAGAGAAAGACGAAGTAGCTAATGAGAAAGAACTAATGAAGGCGTTTGGAAAAACCAACTTTCGCTCCTAAAGATTAAGAGAAAAAGCCTCGCCACTCTTAAGCCTTAAATTTTATTGCTGCTTTAATGGGTTATTCTGCCGTTGGAATGTGATTAAGGTATGGCGGAAAGTGAAGTTGTTTGGAACTTGTCTGAAATCTTTCCAAGTCTAACAGACCCCTCGGTGCAGAAGGCTGTGGATGAAGTTTCAGCGTTGGCTGAAGCATTTGCGGCTAAGTATCGTGGAGAAATCGGCAGCCTAACAGCTGAAGGGTTGGCAAAGTGTCTTCAAGAGTATGAGGCTTATTTGGCTAGATTGCGGGACATAACCCTTTTTGCTGAGCTTTCCTTTGCCGCCAACATGACTTTGCCCGAAACTCAAGCGCTCCATGACAAGGCGATGAAGCTTGAGGCTAAGCTTGGCAAACTCTTAGCCTTCTTCGAGCTGGAAGTGGGCAGACTTGTCTATGACAAGCCAGAATTAATTGCGGATCCAGCCCTAGCCAACTATAGGCATTATTTGGAGAAGCTTCGGCGACGGGTGCCCCACCAGCTTTCCGAAACCGAAGAAAAACTCATAATTGACAAGGACCAGTTTGGCGTTTATGCTTGGGAGGAATTCCAAGCCAAGTGGCTCAACACAAGAATGTTTGAAGTGACTGTTGAAGGCGAGAAGAAACTTTTGCCTTTCGGCGCCACCTACGGCATGTTCTCGCATCCAGACAGGGCTACCCGCGAATCCGCGTATAAAGCGGTTTTCAGCCTAGTCGGCAAAGACGGCGAAGTTTTCGCTTCATCTTTCCGCAATGTCTGCAATGACTGGCTAAGCGTCTGCGAATGGAGAAAATACAGTTCGCCTATGGAAGCCAGCCTTATCGAAAACGATACAGACCAACAGACCATAGATAACCTTCTCAAGGCTGTGGAGGAAAACGTTGGCACATATCAACGCTACCTAATATTGAAGGCTAAACTTATGCGACTGCCAAAGTTGGGATGCCACGACATTATTGCGCCTTTACCAGACGCGCCAGACATGAAATTCACCTTCGAACAAGCCCGAGACCTTATTATCCGCGCCTACACAAGCTTTGATGAGGAATATGCCTTCGCTGCGAAAGACATGTTTAGGCGAAACCACATAGACGCCACGCCAAGATATGGCAAACAGCATGGAGCCTTCTGCGCCGGATGGTACAACGGCAAATCAGCCTACGTGCTTCAAAGCTTTAATGGCAGATTAAACGACCTCTACACTTTGGCGCATGAGCTTGGACACGCAACCCACGACTACTACTGCTACAGAAACCAAACCCTACTGAACACGCTAATCCCCATGGTCATAGCTGAAACAGCCTCCATATTCGGCGAACTACTGCTTACGGACTTGCTGCTTAAAGAAGCCAAAACAGACATGGAAAAGAAAGTAGTCCTCTGCAGAGTCTTAGACGGAGCTGGACGCGTGATTTTCAGCGTAACAGCCCGCGCATGGTTCGAACAATCCATTTACGACGCCATAAGGCGTGGAGAATATCTAAACCATGAAACCATATGCCAATATTGGGTTAAAGCCAGAGACAAAGCCTACGGCGACACAGTTGAATGGTTTGACGAAATGCTTTCAGAATGGAGCATAACGCCGCACTATTACATGGCAAACTTCCGATTCTACAACTACCCATACGTATACGCGCAGCTCTTCGTCTACGCCCTATACCAAAAATACATGGCAGAAGGAAAAGCCTTCGTCCCCAAAATGAAACAAATACTTTCCGCGGGCGGAAGCCTATCCCCAGCCGAAATAGCCAAAATAGCAGGCTACAACATCACAGCAAAAGAATTCTGGCAAATAGGAATACGCCAATACGAGCATTTCCTAAAACAGCTGGAGCAAATAGCCAAATAAAACTAGAGACCAGCCAATTATCAATTGGAAATCTCCTAAAATTGACCATTGCAAATGATGGTTTAAAGGCATGATGAAGTTAACTTTTGTCATCGAACATTTAGAAGCAGAAATAGGCAAATGGCTCCTTTTCGAATATGAACACGCCTCAGAAATTGTAGGCAAAAACAATCTACTATTCACAAACGTCAAAAAAGAAAATGAAAAGCTTTCACTTTCAAAGCTCGGCGCCGTCGAAGAGAAACGTGCAGCGGAAATCTTCAACCCAGAAAAAGTCATTGTTTTAGACCCAAAGGCTGAACTTCCGCTAAAACATGAAGACTTTGCTGGCAAAAAAGCCGTTATTATTGGTGGAATTTTAGGCGATCACCCGCCCAAAGGCAGAACCAGCAAACTTTTGACAAAAAATTTTCCAAAAGCCACTGTGCGCAACCTCGGAAGAGCCCAATTCACCATTGACGGGGCTGTTTACGTGGCGAAGCTTATAAGCGAAGGAACACCACCGGAAAAAATATCTGCCAAAAAGGGCTTGTCCATAAAGCTGAACGAGTATATGGAAGTGCACTTGCCATATGCCTACCCATTAAAGGATGGAAGACCCGTGATAAGCCAGAAGCTAATAGCCTATCTACGCTCTGACAAGATTGTCAGAGATGAAGAGGAACTTCTGAAAGCCTATCTTATAAGCCCACCTTAGCCCTAATCTTTGGAAGCCACTCCCTCTGCATTTGAGCCACACCAAAACCAGTAATCCGATAACCGCCATCACTGGTCTTTTCAGCTATTTCATTTTTAACCAGCTCACCGAGGCGGGTGCTTGTGATTTTAGCGCTTTTACCCAGCTTTGCCTGCAACTCCTCCCTAGCGAGCGCATCGGTTTTCAGCATTCCAAGCCTAAAACCTATATGGGCGGCTAAAAGGTTCAAAGCCAAAGTCTCATTGTCAGTTAACTTATCCTTAGACACAAACAAATGAGGCGTGTTATCCGCAAAGCCAATCAAACCCTTGCATTCTTCAAAAAGCTTCTGTAAATCAACACTTAAGACTAAGGCTTTGGAAATTGCAAAGGCTGGAATGAATTCGCTGAAAAACTTGTTCACGGCAGCCCAAACTTCCTCAATACTGCCGGAGAAAGTCTGCTCAACACCGCCATATTTAACGTGAACAGTTATTTGTGCTTCTTTAACGGTCAACTCATTTTCCCTCTAAGCTTGGCCAAAACCTCGTCTTCAATCCATCTTTCGCCTTGCACCGTCAACTTAAACTCCGGTTTTTTAGGGTCTGGCTTGAAAACTTGACCTCGCTTAGCCATTTCGTTTAAGCGGGCTGGCACCATACATTTTATCCCGCTGGACTCTAAAAGTTTCTGAATCTGCGTGGCGGTATTCTGTCTTCCTTCAGAAGCGTATATAATAAGCCCAATAGCCTCATAATGGGTAAGCTTCTCCCGTGTTATAAGCACTGGTCCTTCGGTGGTAAACTCTATTATACCTTTAAGCTGAGCTGCAGCTGATGGAACAAGCTTGCTTGAAACTATGCTGGATACGTTTTCCACAAAATCTTTTGGAAAAGCCTCCAGTAGGCTTAGAACCTCCTGCGCGTTTTCTCCTTCAACAACTATTTCGCCGAAGGATGTTTTAATTCGAACTTCCACCCTTTTCATATGCCATATCTCTCCCTATTGAGTCAAAACCTCCTTTTCAGCTAAAATGTAAACATGACCTTTATCAGTTTTCCAACGCCTCACCACGCCTTTCCGCACAAGTCCCAGCAATTCGCCAGCCAAAGCGCGTCCTGGAAAATGCAAATTGTTAGCTGCTAAAGCCTCTTTTAGTTCTGCCATAGTTCGGGGACGCCACTTTCCCCAGTCGCTTTCAAGAATCCTTAAAACGGCTTCGCTGCAACTTTCCGTCTTGGGAATTTTTGGATATTTTTCTATGGGGGATTCTTTAACGGTTGTAACTGGAGCCTTAACAGTAACTGTGGCAACGGTTTCTGGTTTAAGGTTTTCAAAAGCCTTGCTCAAGTTTGGCATGAGGTTTGGCAGTTCCTTTATGGCTTCTAAAACATCGCCACGGGAGCCCTTAACCTCGACTTCGTAGTCGCCAAATTTAACGCGGAAGGAAAACTCTTCTCCAGAATGCTTCGCCACCTTCTCACCCAAACCAATCACACCCTTATATGAAAGAGGTTTCTCCTTTTAGAATTTACGCGTGTTGATATATTGTGTTATTCGGAATATCTGTATTAAATATTAAGATGTAATATTCAAAGAACGAGGAACCATGCTTGACTAAAAAGGGAATAGGCGTCTGGCTCTTCAGCTCCCTAACAGCCATATCCATCGCCCACCTCATCGACGCAGCAAATGCCTTCCTCTTTAACAACCCCATTACGCTACTGCGGCTTTACCCGTTCTTGGAGTCTAAGCTTCAAGCAATAACGCCGACAACCTATTTCCTCATCAGCGCCGCAGCCACCTTCACCTTGTGGGGGATAACATGCGCCATAGCCTTCGAAAACCCAGTTGAAACCTTCCTAAACAAAATCCTCTCAGACGCCAAGAAACAGAGCGCCGTGGAAACCCAACTGTTGGAGGAGAAAAGCGAAATTTTAGACGCAATAAACGAGACGGTGGAAATGAACAGCGCAATACTGTCCCAAGTTAGAGACATAATATACAATATAAGGGCTGAAATAAAGGAGATTCAACCGCTAAAGGAAGGCGTGGAAAAGATAAAGACGGAATTGAGCCACTTGAAAAGGGAGTTAAAGAGTTTTGAAGAGAAGTTGAAGTATCCAAACATCTGCGTCGCATGTGGAAAGCCCATAGAAGAGAAAATAGTTCCATTGGAAAAATACCGTTAGCCTTTACGCTTTTTCAGCCAACTTCTTTCTAATCAGTTCACCGACAAGTTCAGCGTTTGCCTTGCCCCTAACTTCTCGCATAACCATACCCATTATGGGACCGAAGGCTTTAACGCCACTTTTTTCCACTAAATCCTTGTTTTGCCCGATTATTTTTTCGACGATTTTTTTAAGTTCCTCTTTTGACAGGGTTTTTAAGCCTAGGTTTTCAGCAGCTTCTTTTGGGGTTTTTCCCTCGTATTTTGAAAGCCATGCGGCAATGTCTGGAAGCGCTTCTTTTGCTATTTCACCAGCAGCTAAAGCCTTAAAAAGTTCTCTCATTTGGTTTTTTGAAATTTTTTCGGTTTGTATGCCGTCTCGTTTTAGGGCTTTTAGGGTTTCGGTTAGGAAGGCGGCAACGGTTGTTGGGGAGACTTTGCTTTCTTTTACTATTGTTTCGAATAGTTCAGCGTACTCTGAGTCCATGAGTTGTTTTGCAAGTTTCTGGTTTAAACCGTATTCGTGCATTAGTCGCTTAAGCTTCTGTTCTGGAAGCTCCGGCAAACGCATGCGGATTTCGTTCAAGTGTTGTTGGGTTATTTGTATTGGCGGAATATCTGTTTCGGGGTACATGCGGGCGGCTCCGGGTCTTGGTCGCATGTAGCGGGTTGTTCCGTCTGGATTTGCTGTGCGGGTTTCTTCCGGCACTCCTTTTAAGGCTTCGCGGGCTCTTTCCAGCACCGCCTTTAAGGCGTCTTTGGCGTTTTCCATTGTGTCGGCGACGAAAATCACTGTGTCTTGTTCTTGGGCGTGCACCATCTTTCTCAGGTCTTCGACTTCTTGGGCTGTTATGCCATAGGCTGGAAGTTCATCTGTGTGGAATATGCCGCCGACGCGTCCCCAGAATTTTGCGCGGTCAGCCATTTCGGTTCCAAGGCGTATGTTTGGCATGAGTTCTCGTTTTAAAAAGCCTTTGAATTTTGGAAGTTTTAGGGCTAGGACTTTCTGGTTTTTGTTTAGGGCTTTTTGGATGACTTTGCATTTTGTTTGTTGGAAAATCTCTGTTACGTCGAAAAACTCTTCTTTCAATTCTTCTGTGCGGATTTCGGCTTTTTGGAGTTCCATGCTGATTTTTATTAGGTTTAGCTGTCTTTGAACTTCGTATTCCACTACAAGCGGTATAAGTTCAAGTTCTTGGACGCCTTTTATTTCTGTTAGGGCTCCGCCCTTTATTGAGATGTTTAGGTCTTGGCGTATTGTGCCTATTCCCCGCTTGACGCGCCCGGTGGCGCGGAGGATTTTTCCTATGGCTAGGGCTACTTCGCCTGCTTCTTTTGGCGTGTTTATAACTGGGGCTGTGGCTATTTCGATTAATGGTATGCCCAAGCGGTCTATGCGGTAGCGTATAAGGGAGCCTTCTTCGCCTGTTTTGCGGGCGGCATCCTCTTCTAGGCTTACGTGTTGGATAGGCACTGTTTTTTCGTCTACTTTTATTGTGCCGTTTAGGGCTATGACGCATGTGCGTTGAAAACCCGTTGTGTTGGAGCCGTCTATGACTGTTTTGCGCATTACGTGAATTTCATCTACTGGCGTGGCGTTCATCATAAGGGCTGCGGTTAGGGCTATTTCAACGGCTTCCATGTTAAGCGGGTGGGGGGGCTCCTCATCCATTTCCACGAGGCATGATGTTTGGCTGTCTGCTTCGTAGAGGATTTTTACTCCTTTTTGGAATTCGAAGTAGGCGGCTGGGTCTATTTGCCCTAGTTCGCTTTGGGTTGGTCTCAAACGCCTTAGAAACGTGATTTCTGGTTCTTCTTTGAAGAGTTCTGGTTTGCATTGGCAGAAGAGTTTCGCTGAAGTGTCTAGTTGCTGGTGGATTTCTAGTCCTACTTTTAAGCCGATTTTTTCGTAGTTAAGTTCCATTTTTTGCCTCCTTTTATTGGAAGCTTGTTTCTCCGTATGGGGTTCGGGGTGAGAGTTCTCCAGCTATGTTTGTTTTTAGAAGCTTTTTCGCTTCTTCGGTGTTGCTGGTTTGTCCGAAAATCCACATGAGCTTCACTGTGGCTGTTTCTGGAAGCATGTCTTCTAGAGGGATTACGCCTAAAGCCAGCAAATCTCTGCCAGTATCATAAACGTTCATGTTTATGCGTCCCCAGAGGCATTGGGAAGCCATAGCCACTAAGACGCCTTTGTCAACAGCATGTTTTATTGGCTGGAAGAGGCTGCTTGCCACATGCCCCAAACCAGTGCCTTCCAGCACTATTGCCTTGTAGCCGTTTTCCACATACCAGTCTATTATAGCGGGGTTTATGCCTGGATAAAATTTAACTAGGGCGACTTTGTTGTTGAAGTTTGGCTTTAAAGCAAGTTTTCGTGAAGGGTCGCGTTTTTGGTAATTCTCTGTGAGCATTGTTATGGAGTTGTTTTCTATTTTTGCTATGGGCTCTGTGTTTATGGATTTGAAGGCGTCTCTTCGGCTTGTGTGGCACTTGCGGACGCGGGTTCCGCGGTGGATGGCTATGGTTGTGTCTGAAACTGTTGCGTGCATGGCTACGGCAACCTCGGCAAAAGGCGCCTTTGCAGCGGCTAAAACAGCGCCAGTCAAGTTTGTGGCTGCATCTGAGCTGGGACGGTCGGCTGAACGCTGAGAACCAACAAAAACCACTGGAACTGGTAGGTTTTGAAGGGCGAAGCTTAAGGCGGCAGCCGAATAACCCATAGTGTCGGTTCCATGGGCTATTACTACGCCGTCCACGCCTTTGGCTATGTGTTCAGCCACGGTTTTCGCCATCTCAGTCCAATGGGCTGGCGTAATGTTTTCGCTGTAAAGACTGAAAAGAATATGCGCGTCTATGCGGGCTATGGCGGCTAACTCTGGAACTACGCTGTATAAGTCGCTTGCTGTTAATGCTGGGCGAACAGCGCCTGTGCGGTAGTCAACACGGCTTGCGATTGTGCCGCCAGTGCTAATAATGGAGACTTTTGGCAGTTGCGGATCCTGCTCTGGTAGTGGCGGAGCAACAAAAGCCGGCTTCTCGCCCTTTCCAACCTTCTCCACCTTAGCGTCTGGGGTTAGGCGAACACCAATGTTGTAGCCACTCCGCAACTTAATCACAATATGCTTGTCATCGCCATACTCAGAGCGGGGAATAAGAATACCTTCAAAAACCTGACCGCTTTTAACTATGCGGATTAAATCGCCAATTTCCGCTCCGATGCTCTGCAGAATTTCAAGGGCTAACCCCCTATATCCCAAAAGCTCGCCTTTTCCGCTCATTTCAAGTTCTCCGGTATTCCAACTGATAAAAGGCGATTGTTGTCTTTAACTTTATTGCAAGGTTAGTGGCTATTACCAGTGAAAAGTTGATGATTTAACTATTCATAAGCAACATACCGATTCTATAGTTTTATTTTTAAATTTTGCAGTACTTACCATCCAACAGACATGGGAACCAAATCACCCGCCAGTAAAAAGTTCAATACTCCGCCTAACTATTCTGCTTATGTGTATTTTTAACTGTCTTCCATATTTTTGTTCAGCTTTTTTCGGGTATTTCTCAAACGCTTTTTCTATTTGTCTAAATTCATCGTAGGGAATGTTGATAACAAACTGCCTATATGTGAACCTTATTTCATACTTCTTTTTCAGCTTGTTAGCTACTTTCTCACATGATTGTCTATACCCTTCGCAAGATGGAGAGAAAACGTGAAACATGTGCACATATGGATGCCATTTAAAGCTTAATATCCTTTGAACTTTTTCGACATTCTTGATACAGAACTCTTCAGCGTTCTCCATTTCTAACTCCCAAATTAAGAAAAACTCCTCTCTTTTTAGAGTATGCGTAATTATCAAACCTAACATTTTTGAATGTCTTCTCTTTCTTTGTTGTAAAACCTAACCCCAGTTCCCTTAAACGATGACCCAGTTGATTATTTAATTCCCTTTGAATAAAATCTGTAAGTCTTAATGGCATCGTCATCCTTTCCCAATCATATTACAGTTCTCTAATGTTTTTGACATGTATGGTCCGTCATAGTTGTATCCAAATCGTTTATAATATTCCTTAGTTCCCAAAGCACTAATAACTAAAATTTTCTTTAAGTCATATTCTTCTTTTGTTATGCGTTCTGCTTCGTTTAATAAGATTCCGCCGTAGCCTTTGTGTTGCCATGCTTTAGCTAAGTGTTTACCTACTGGCACTAATGGTCCATAAACATGCAACTCCCTCACAATTGCGCAAGGCATTATCCTAATTTCTGGTCTATGCGCTTTGGCTGATGGAACCCGCAAACGCAAATACCCAACCAAAACATCATTCACCCTATCCTCAACAGAAATAAAAATTTCCTCACCCTCAGACGCCAAATACTTCGTAACAAAAACTTCTATGTTTTCTGGGTTTGGCTTAACCCCGTCCGCCAAAAGCCTATGCCCAACCTCTCTGCAGCGGATACACCTACACCTTAAACCCTCCTCTTTCAGCTTCTGCTGCACAAGCTGCCGCAAATTACTACGGTCAACACCAGCAACAATCAGCGGCGCTGGAATATCCCGCTGAACACGCATTATGCGAACCCAAAGCGGCACAATCTTCTTAACCTCAACAATAAGCTCAGCCGCTTCCTCATTCGTGTATGGCTTATAATCGCCATTCAAAAACCACTCATACGCTTTAGTGCCTTTCAAAACCAAACAAGGATAAATCTTAACCATGTCAGGCTTAAAGGCTGGATTCTCAAAAATAATTTTAAACACTTCCAAATCCCGCCCAAAATCGGAACCAGGCAGTCCGGGCATCATGTGATAAACAATTTTTAACCCAGCATCCTTCAATATCCGCGTAGCCTCCACCACATCCGCCACGCTATGCGTCCTACCAACCAAACCATAAATCTCATCGCTTGGATTCTGCACGCCCAACTCAACCCGCGTAACCCCCATATCAAGCATATGGTCAACATGCCTTTCCTTAGCCCAATCAGGACGCGTTTCCACGGTAATGCCCACATTCCTAATTCGGCTAGTTTCCGCATTCTTTTTCGCCTCTTCTAAACTACCAGACGCTTTTTCAGTAATGGCGTCCAAACAACCCTTAACAAACCAACGCTGATAATCCAAAGGCATAGCAGGAAAAGTCCCACCCATAATAATAAGCTCAATTTTATCCACACTATGCCCAATCGCTTTCAACTGTTCAATACGACTCCTAACCTGCCCATACGGGTCAAAGGCATGCTGCAGTCCCCGCATAGCAGCAGGCTCAAAACCCGTATAGCTTTGCGGCACTCCAAAAGGCGGACCGCCCGGGCAATAGGCACAAGGCTCTTGCTGCGGACAAGGATAAGGCTGAGTCATCACTGCAACCACAGTGACACCCGAAATCGTTCTTGTAGCTTTCCTACGCAAAACTGGAAGAAGCTTAGCCTTCTCCTCAGCCTTCAAAACCGCTATTATCTCAGCATTAGAGGGAATCTTCCCAAGCCCATATTTAGCTGCCACCCAAATCTTAACACGAGCAACATCATCACGGCTAGGCAAAGGAATCCGCATCAAAGCCTCCACAATTTCTCTAACAGCTTCATTCATCATGAAACAGATACAACCAAAAATAATGTAAACATAAACCCTTAAATAAGCATAACAAGCCTAAACCAAAACAAACGAACTGTGAAGGTTTTTCCCATATTTACAGGCTTTCTGACATTCCATACACATCAAATGGGCATTCTCGGTAAATGACGGCTCATATCTCCTCAGCCTTTCATTGTAGCCGCTTTTCTCTTTTTGCAGGAGGCGAACGCCTATGAGGCATTTGCTGCTGTCAACCTTGTAGGGAGCCAAAGCCTTAACAGGACAAGCCCTAACACACTCATCACAGTCCACGCAAAGGTCCTGACCAAAAGGCTCATCCGCCACCAACTCGGCATCCGTCAAAACAGCGGCTAAACGTATCCACGGACCAAAAACCGGATTTATTATGAGAGTGTTCTTTCCATAACATCCAAAACCAGCCAGCTGGGCTAGACGTTTATACGACAAACCGTTGGCGGAAACCGTCTTAAAGCCTTTCCTTCCAAGATGACTTTTCACCGCTTGGGTTATGGTTTCAAGGGGGAAATATCCCGGATAAACCCAATCTTCACCTTTCCTAATTGCCAGTTCAAGCATGTCATCCCAAACATGATAACCCACCACAACAACAGATTTGGCATAAGGCATTATTTCAGCAGCCTTCTTCGAATAGTCTTGGATTTTCCATTCTACCCAAATTTTTGGCAAAGAATCATAAACTTCAGCAGAGACTATTCCAACAAGACTTGCACCAGATTTCATTGCAACCTCTTTAATTTCCCTTGTAAACCTTTCCCGCTCAAGCTTCATTTCAGCCATTTGTTTGCCTCATGCAACAGCTGATCGGTTGGTATGAGTAAAACTAGGTGAATTTAAACATTAACCTACAAATCACGCTGTTTTTCGTAGACAATTTCCCCACCAACAATTGTCATCTCAACCTTTACCTCTCTAATTTTCTCCACCGAAATCCTAAGCAAGTCATCAGACAGCACGGTTATGTCTGCAAATTTTCCAACCTCAATCGTCCCCTTCTTGTCCTCTTCGAAAGATGCATAGGCAGCGTTCACCGTGTAAGTTCTCAAAGCCTCCTCCACCGTTAGGTTTTCCTCTTCAAAGTTTTTCCGCGTTATGGCAGCCCAAATACCAAGCAAGGGGTTTATGGGCTCTACGGGACAGTCGGAACCCGACGCGGCGATAACGCCCTCCTTCAAAAGTGTCTTAAAGGGGTAAACCCAACGGGCTCTTTCAGCACCGACCCGCTCCACAACCCAGAAGTCTGAAACAACAAAGTGGGGCTGGATGGAGGCTATTATGTTTAGCCTTCGCATTTTCTTAATCATTTTTTGGTCAAGCACAGAGCAGTGCTCAACCCTATGCCTAACACTTTCACGGGAATACTCTCTAAACGCTTTCTGAAAGGCCTTCAACGCTGATTCTATGGCTTTATCGCCTATGGCATGCACAGCCAACTGCCAACCAGCCCTATGCGCCTTCAAAACAAGCCTATTCAGCTTTCTCTGGGAGAGAAGCAACATGCCACATGTTTCCGGTTTGTCTGAGTAAGGCTTTTTCAAGGCTGCGGTCCGCGCTCCAAGAGAGCCGTCTGCAAACACTTTGATAAAGCCCAACTTTAACATGTCATTTCCAAAACCAGTAGCCAATCCCACCTTGACAATTTCGTCTAACAGTTTAGCTGGGATGCCCAAATAAACCCGCAGGGGCAGCCTTCCCTCCATATGAAGTTTTTGCAACAGGCGCAGTTCCTCTGCGGAGTCCACAATCCAGTGGACACCCGTTAAGCCGTTTTCAACAGCCCTTTGACAAGCTTGAACGCACGCGTTTTCCAGCTCCGCCATGCTTGGTTTCGGCACTGCCCGCCAAACAAGTTCAAGGGCTTTTTCCCTCAAAATCCCATTGGGTTCACCGCTTGCCTCATCAACATCCACCTTTCCACCCTCAACCACTGTATCTTTCCTTATTCCAGCCAGCATCAAGGCTTTTGTGTTGGCAACTCCAACATGACCGCAAACCCGAATCAGGAAGACGGGCTTATCTAAAACAGCCTCATCCAAATCCCAACGTGTTGGATAACGCTTTTCAGAAAACCTTTCATGGTCCCATCTTCCGCCCAAAATCCAACTTTTTTCAGGGTTTTTCTCAGAGTACTCGCGTATTTTCCGTTTCATCTCCTCTATGGAGTTGACGTTTCGCAAGTCCAACATTTGCAGATGCTGTCCAAAGCTTGTCATGTGCACGTGGCAGTCGACAAACCCTGGAACCACAGTTTTGCCTTCAGCATCTATAACCTTGGTTTCGCTACCAACGTAACCGCGAATTTCTTTGTTGGAACCTACAGCCACTATCTTGCCGTTTTTAATGGCTAAGGCTTCAGCTTTAGGCTGGCTGGGATTTAATGTTATAATGTTGGCGTTTAAAACGGCAACATCAGCGCTTAACATGCCCTAAAATAAGGCTAAAACAAGATAAAAAGTTTAAAACCACAAGTTTAAACCCAGTTTTGCCCAGGCTTCCGCTGCAATACAATCCGCTTCTCGTAATTGCGCCTAGTCCTAAACCTAGGGGAAGGACTCTTCTTAGGCATAGGCTGAATCTTAGGAGTTTGAGACCTAACCTTCCCAGCCTTTGAAAGCGAGCCGTGCGTAGGCATCCAGTTTAACCTCCGAAACCCATATTGGAAACAGCAACTCTTAAACCTTTTCGTGAAAAAGCCTATAAAGGGGCAGGGGTTGCCGAGCCTGGTCAAAGGCGCAGGCTTCAGGAGCCTGTCGCGTAGGCGTTCGTGGGTTCAAATCCCACCCCCTGCACTACCAAGAATTTTCTTTTTGTCGCATTTTTGGCGTTATTTTTCCGTTTTAAGGACGTAAAACGGTTATTGGTTTATGAGACCTGTTTTCATTTCGTAATAAGGTTTAAATTCTCGGTTTTTCATGATCAGTATGGAAGCGGAAACCATGGGGCAATCGAGGAAACGGATTCTATCAGTTTTAGGTGATCATAAGCCTAAGAGTCTTAGGGAGATTGTCAGGGCTACTGGAATAAGCGAAAGTGCTGCCTACAACGCTTTGGCGGCGTGCTGGAAGAAGGGGTTGGTCCTGCGCACTGAGAAGCCGATTTATGAATTTGAAAAGATTTTCAAGGGCAGGGCTGGGATGACGCAGACAACTAGGCCTTATCATCTCTACGTGTTGAGACCAGTGGGCACGGATTTCCTGAACATTGATGGACGTGAGTTTGTAAAGTATGCGAAAGAATTTCTGGACGTAAGAGGCGGGGGAAAGCATAGCAAGGCAAAGACTGTTCTTGAGTTTTTTAAGAGGCATAGAACTCGAGCATTATTCTCTAAGGAAGTTGCTGAGGCTTTAAAGGACAGGGGAATAAAGCCAAGCGATATTATGTCTAACGTGCGTCGTTTCGAACGAGAAGGCTTAGTCTATGTTAGAGGATATAAAATGGACGAGCATCAGACTCCCTTCAAAGAGGGCTACCTCATCACATGGATTGACCAGGAAAAGCCGCGGGAGCAAGCCATAGAAGAGGCTATCCAAAGGACATTGTCCATTAGAGGCTCCAGCAATGGACAGTATCCAAAAACGGACATATCTAAACAGATTCGCATGAGGGGGTCTCCCTCTTAAACGCTGAACGCATCCAGCCTTTTAGTCCTCTCGGAGGCTTAATGAGAACATGATGACAAGATGGCGAGGATCTCAGTCTTCAAAGGTCGCGATGCAAGGCTTAACAAGGCTATTTTCTGGATCCTCGCCCAGCAAGGTCCACTAACAATCTATGACTTATGGCGAAAGCTGAGAACACAAAGGGACTTCGCATACATACCCTATAACACAGTAAACCGAAGAGTCAGAGCCCTGGAAGAACATGGCTACATTGAAAAAAGCGGAGAAAGAAAAACAAAAACAGGCTTCGTAGCCAAACTCTATCAGTTAACAGCTAGAGCTTACCTAGCTATGTTACTGAAAAGTATAGACATGGACGAATTTATCGAGAAAGCAGCAGACTCCAAGATATTGAGCGCGCTGGCTACATTTATACTATATTTAAGCTGAGTTTTAACCTCTTCCAAGAATTTAATTCGTGTTGAAATCAAGTTCTTTCACAAAGGACGACGACCAAAATTTTTGGATTTAACGAATCTTGTCCAAGATTTGGTCTCTTAATTTACCGCTCTCCGTAAACTCGATGGGTGATATCAATACTTCAAAAAGAAACGAAATGAAAAGTTGGTTAATGATTTTTAGAGGAAATGTCTACTATCGCTGGAGCATATGCATGTTTGAGAGTGCGGTGACCAGTTCAACAGTTTTTTTATCGATGGTTAAAGCGCGGGCTATATCTGTCACGGTGACTATTCCAACCAGCCGATTGCCCTCTGTTATGGGCAGTTTCTTTATCTTATTTTTGATCATGAGTCTGGCTGCTTCGAAAATATCCATGTCTGGTTTTCCAACAACTACATCTCTCGTCATTATTTCTGAAACCTTTGTGTCCTTGGGATTTCTACACTTTTCTAAGACTCTTTCCAGCATGTCTCTTTCAGTTAAAATTCCAACAATGTTGCCACCGTGAACAACCACTAAACAGCCAATTTTATTTCTGTTCAGAAGCTTCACAGCTTCATAAACAGAAACATCAGCTTCCAACGTAACGACTTCCTTAACCATCAACTCTTGGATTTTCATTGCAACCATAAACCTTAGAAGTGAAAGCCCAGAGAAAAAAATTATGAATTTCTAATTCACATCCAAACTTAATAATGTTTAAAATACCGCCAAGCAAATAGTTAGCCAGAAAATGCAACATCCGCTTTAGCTTTAATTCCATGATTCCTCACCTTTATGGTGAGAAAAATGGAAGCTAAATTCATCCAGACGTTTCACGAATGCATTCTTGATGTAGTGGAAAATGTTTTAGGCGAAAAAGCTGCGAAGATAATTGCTCTACATGTGGAATTAAACCGTTACGTAGACGATCCTGGGGAACTTCACAAGCACTTATTCAATCTTTTAGGGTACGGCGCCTTTGCGATTGAAAAAATGATCATCAAAGAGCTAGTCAGAAGGTTGGATATATACTACGAGATAAGTGAATCAGATTTCGCGAAATCAATTGCCGAAGCAAAAAGGCTTTTCATAGAGAAACTAGTGCTTCCGCCACCTTAACCACGGAAGAGCTTTGAACTTTCGTTTTTTGTCATTTCGTCAAATCAATGTTCTCATCAGCCCCAAATGATGCAATAAGTTCCTGGAGAAAAGAAAGACCAGACTCGTTCGCCCTCACCATGCAAAAATTCCGAGAATTTAAACCGATGTCTAAACCTAACCCCCCCCCCGCACTTCTTCAGAGCCTACTGCAGTTTTTAATAATGCCAAGCTTATCGAGTTTGGGTTGTGGTTGCTTAGGAAAGGCAATAGAGAAAGCACTGTTCAGAGGAAGCTGAAGTATCTTAAAGGGTTGAAGGGTTCAATTGACTACATGGTTAGTCAAGTTTTAGCTAAGGACTGGAGTGATAAGAGTAAGGAGTGTGCTTTAGAAGCTGTTAGGCAATATGCAGAGTTTCAAGGGTTAAACGCTTAGGCGAGATCAAAAATGGTCCCAAATTTGAAGTCATTTTTCTGCTTTCCTAAGCTTAAAACGCGAGAAAAATCGAGCGAATTTAACCCAGCGAAACTAGTGCAGGAGTGGGATTTACGCACAAATTTACCAGTAAAATTACTTTTGATAAGGAACAGTTCAGGCTTAGGCCTTAACTTTGCTTGTTATCTGCTCTATTCTTTTCAAGCTTTCAACTATGTTGTGGGCTTCTTTAAGCACTGTTTCCTGGTCTTTTATGCTTAAGCCCTTCAGTATTTGATCTACATCTTCATGTATCTGTTTAGCTATTTCAGCGCTACTCATTTTAACCACTCTAAAATCATATTGGGCGCGCCCACTTTTATAGTTTTTAGGTTTTTCTTTTTGTTAACCTTATTTATGATTCTCTCATAGTGTAGGTTAAAGTCGTATTTGTTCCATGTCGCAAGGTACTCTGCGTTCAAAAGGGTTGCCCCAGCATAATGTAGTAAGTCGCCTATTTTTAGTGAGGTCTCCTTCAAATACTCGTTAACTAGTAAAAGAAGGGTTCTCGAATCTGGACTTAGAAGATTGATGTCATAGGCTTCTATTGCCTCTAATATTTTAAGTGCGTCAGTAACTCTTAACGGTCTTTTAGCAACTACTATGGCCAAATCCATTTCCACAGCTTGTTCACATGATACCAACTCAAAACCGAAGCGCTTCACACCGTCTAAAAACTCCTTTGTTTGATTATGAAATAAGTCAAATGAATTAGCTAGGGCAATCAAAACGGAAAGCTCCAAATAAACCCGAACCAAGCTGATACATCCTTTATTGATCACTGCGTTTCTATTCTATGTTTCCGGTTTTTATGTCTTAAGCAGAAAAAACTTTACTGGTAATTTGTGCTGAAATTTCAGCCCCGCCAACAACTCCTTAAATCTGGCTTATTTCGCTAAAATAAGCAGGTATAAGGCTCTATTTTAAGTGCGGGGGGTGGGATTTGAACCCACGAACCCCTACGGGACAGCCGCCTCAGGGCTGCGCCTTTGGCCAGGCTTGGCAACCCCCGCTTTGTTGTTGCGTTTTATTTTTAATTTTGTGGGTGGAATTAAATCTTCCTTTCGTTGGCTGGTTTTGTGGGATTGTTGTTGAAAAATAAAGAGGGTGTTGGTTTAGGTTAGTCTGAAGTCTTCTTTTATGGTTGTTAGCACTACGTGGGTGTTTGTTCTTTCCACGTATGGCATTGCCAGTAGCCTTTTTGCGAATTTGCTTAGTTCTTCTCTGTTTTTGAATTTGGCGATTATTATGGCGTCTATTAGCCCAGTGACATCGTAAACGCAGCAGACGTTGGGGAGTTTTGCAATTTCGCTTTCTACTTCTAGGAGGCGGCCTTTTGAAACTGTTATTTCGCTTACAACTGTTAGTGCATAGCCCAGTTTTTCGTGGTCTAATAGGGCTGTGTATCCTTTTATTATGCCTTTTTCCTCAAGCTTTTTGATTCTGGATAAGGCTGTGCTTGTGGATATGCCGCAATGTTTAGCAAGTTGCCTTGAAGAAAGCCTTGCATCTGAAGTTAGAGCCTTTAATATTTTCATGTCCACATCGTTCAACGCTTCTTCTTTTTTAACGGTTTTAGTTTTCATTTTTCCTTTGGAAACTGATTTCTGAACGTTTGTTTTGTTCATTCTTTACATGCTCCTTCAACTATTCCACATTTGTACAATTAAAATGCTTAATATTTAACATTTGTCATCATTTTTATGAAAAAACCTTTTATATTTATTGTTTGAATCTTCTTTGCTGTAAAATTAAGTGAGAGAAACTACATGAGGAAGATTTCGGATAGGACGAACCAGAACATTGAATTATGTTTCAAGCTTATGAAAAACGCCGACCATGTGTTATTGCACTTCACTGATTTGCTTGGCTTCTTTAAAGGCAGAACAATTCCCGTTGAGGAGGTGGAAAACGCCATAGCTGAAGGTGTCGGTTTTGATGGTTCATCTTTGATAGGCGGTGTTAGCATAGAGGAAAGTGATATGGTTATGAAGCCGGACATAGCCACCTTCACAGTTTGCCCCTACTATTTCTACGACAAAAGCGTTGTCAGCTTCATCTGCAACTTATATACGCCTGATGGCAAACGTTTTGAAGGAGACCCACGATATATTTGCCAAAAAACCCTCGAAAGGCTAATGGCGGATGGGTACGAACCAACAGCCGCTGCAGAGTTGGAATTTTACCTAGTGCAGAGAACCCCAGCGGGAGATTTCCAACCTGTTGAAAACCACTTGACAGATAGGCAAAGGTATTTTGACATCGCACCTGGTCGGGATGTGACTGAAAGCTTCCGATTGGATTTAACTAATGCGCTTTTCACCATGGGTATAGAGGTTGAAAGGGAACACCATGAGGTCGGCGCTGCTCAGAATGAGATTACTTTCAAATATTCGGATCCTCTGACGACTTCAGATAATATAATGCGTTATAAGTTTGCAGCTAAGGCTGTTGCGGATAGGAAATATGGGTGGATAGCCACTTTTATGCCTAAACCATGGTTTGGAAAGCCTGGAAGCGGTATGCACGTCCATCTCGGACTTTTTGATGCAGAGACTGGCAAAAACCTTTTCTACGACAAGGATGGCTATGCCTGCATTTCGCAGAAATGCCGCTATTTCATAGGTGGAATCCTCGAGCATGCAAGGGCATTGTGCGCTGTTGTGGCGCCTACAGTGAACAGTTATAAGCGGCTTGTGCCGGGGTATGAGGCGCCAGTTTATATTACATGGAGTAAGAAGAACCGTTCAGCCCTAATAAGAGTGCCAGAATACTTTCCAGGGAAGGAGAATGAAGCCAGAATAGAGTTTCGGTGTCCAGACCCATTATGCAATCCTTATTTGGCTTATGCTGTAATTTTTGAGGCGGGATTGGACGGTGTTAAAAGGAGAATTGAACCCGGCGACCCTGTGGATGTCAATGTTTACCATTTAAGTGAAGCCAAGCGCAGAGAGCTTGGAATCAAAGTTTTACCCGGTTCTCTTAAAGAAGCCTTGGAAGAATGGGAGAGCGATGACATTTGCAAAAAAGCTTTGGGCAAGGAGAACGCTGAGAAATACGTGGAGCTTAAAATGCAAGAATGGAAGGAATATGAGGCTTGCATGCCAAAAGAAAAAAATGAAGTTACAATATGGGAGTTGCAGAAATACATTTACGCCTAACAAATCTTAAATCATCCTCTATTTCTAAATTTTGAAGCCAATGTGGGTTGAAAATAGGCATGAAGTATGACACTATATTAGTGTTGGATTTTGGGGGGCAATACTGCCACCTTATAGGGAGACGCATAAGAGAAAATGATGTGTATTCAGAAATTGTCCCCCACAACGTAAACCTTAAGACAATAAGGCTTCTAGGCGAAAAATTCAACATTAAGGGAATAATTTTTTCTGGGGGTCCGGCAAGTGTTTTTGATGTTAATGCGCCTCAACCAGATAAAGGCGTTTTTGATTTAGGATTGCCAATTCTAGGCATATGTTATGGACACCAGCTTATAGCCCGAATCTTTGGAGGAGAAGTTAAGCCAGCTAAAAGAAGGGAGTATGGCTCAGCATCCGTGACCATAGACAAACCAGTTGGGGTCCTTAAGGGTTTAGGCAGAAAAGAGAAAGTTTGGATGAGTCACAGCGATACAGTGTTTTCGGTTCCGTTGGAATTCGAAGTTTTAGCCCACACACAGAACTGCCCTGTTGCCGCTTTTAGGCATAAGGAAAAGCCGATTTATGGTTTGCAGTGGCATCCAGAAGTTGCGCACACTGTTCACGGCATGCAAATGATTCGCAACTTTATTTTCGAAGTGTGCAAATGTGCTGCTAATTGGAAAATGGAGGATGTTGTGGAAAGAATGGTTAACGAAGTGAAAAGCGAAGTAGGCGCTGGCAAGGCTATTATAGCCTTAAGCGGAGGCATAGACTCCAGTGTAGCCACGGCTATAGCAGCCAAAGCGTTAGGCGATAGGTTGACGGCGGTTTTTGTCGACAACGGTTTTATGAGGGAAAAGGAGCCGGAATTTGTTAAGGATGCTTTTGAAAGGTTTGGGATAAACTTTGTAATGGTTAACGCGCAAGATAGGTTTTTTGAAAAACTTAAAGGCATAACAGAACCGGAAAGAAAAAGGAAGGTTATAGGCGAAGAGTTCATACGGGTCTTTGAAGAAGTTGCCGAAAAAACTGGCGCAGAATACTTAATTCAAGGAACAATATACCCCGACAGAATTGAATCTGGATTTAGGAGATTCTCAGACAAAATTAAAACACACCATAATGTGGCTGGGCTCCCAACAAAAATCAAATTTAAGAAAATAGTGGAGCCACTGCGCGATCTATACAAAGATGAAGTTAGGAAAGTGGCTAAAATGCTTGGACTGCCGGAAGAAATCGTTTTTAGGCAACCCTTCCCAGGTCCGGGACTTGCTGTAAGGGTTATTGGCGAAGTAACCAGAGAAAAAATCGACATTGTCAGAAGGGCGGATAGTATTGTGAGGGAAGAAAATGAAAAAGGCGGTTTAAAGGATAGATTGTGGCAGTATTTCGCCGTTTTAACAGATACAAAAGCCACGGGGGTTAAGGGCGACGCTAGAGCCTACGGTTATGTTGTCGCCATAAGGATTGTAGAAAGCCGTGAGGCCATGACCGCCAGCTTTGCAAAAATCCCATTTAAACTGCTGGAGAAGATTTCCACGAGAATAACGAACGAGATTCCACAGGTTGTCAGAGTTGTTTATGATGTAACCCACAAGCCTCCAGCGACAATAGAATGGGAATAGCAATACTGCTTTAAACCTTTGACTTGGCAATTAAATCTTCAACTTTTGCATTTTTCAATGAGACAACATGCTTAACTAGCTCTTTGACAACTGTTTCGAAGACTTTTCTTCCTTTTTCCGCTGAGGCTGTTGTCGATTTGCCAAAAACACCTGAACCCGTGTAGTCTGCCGTGTCTAGAGGGAGCGTTACGCCCTCCGCTTCGACATCATGTTTGCGGATTTCTTCGTCAACAGCCTTTTCTATGCCAACAAAATGTGGATGCAAAGCTAAATTCATTGAAGTTTCTTCCGCACCGGCATGCCCCCTCTCATCCGGCTTGAATATGTCGGGCAAAAGCTTATTCGCGGCTGTCCACCACTGAAAAATGGACACGAAGACTCCTTTTTCCCTTAGTTCTCTGGCTAATTCTGTTAAAGCGTTTAAATTTCCGCCATGTCCATTAACTATGACAATTTTTCTAACGCCATAATAGTTCAATGCAAGGCAAACCTCTTTAACATATCTTTTGAAAGTTTTAGGCGAAACGTAAACGGTGCCCCAGAACTGCCTATGATGGTGGCTTACACCGAAAGGTATGACTTGTAGGCAGGTGACTCCTGCGCGTTTGGCGGTTTCTTCAGCTATCGCTTTCGCTATCAAATGGTCTGTTCCGAGGGGGTTT
Source organism: uncultured Candidatus Bathyarchaeia archaeon (assembly GCA_964501295.1). GTDB lineage: Archaea > Thermoproteota > Bathyarchaeia > Bathyarchaeales > Bathycorpusculaceae > JABFQN01. The sequence continues at coordinate 51,371 of CAZCSF010000007.1, forward strand.
TGGGGACCATGCTGCTCATTTGAACCTACTGGGACTATGGCAATGTCGTTTTTGCTGAAGTATTCCTTTGCTTCAGTCCAGCTCATCTCGTGGAGTAAAACCTTCATTGGCTTTCACCGTCCACGAAACTGTTTTATTGGGAACTATTCGAATATAAGCTTGCAGTTTAAACAGGGTGGCTCTTTTGAAAGCTTTGATTCTTGCTGGAGGGTTCGCGACAAGGCTGAGGCCTCTAAGCTGTACACGGCCGAAAATTCTTTTCCCAATACTTAATAAGCCTCTGGTGGAGTGGATTCTTGAAGGGCTTTCCCAAAGCGATGTGAAAGAAGCTATATTTGCGGTCAACAGCCAAACAGCGTTTCACTTGAGGCATTCAAAATTTTCAAAAAGCGGAGTAAAAATTGTTTATTCATGTGACCCGCCGAAAAAACCTTTGGGAACAGGTGGACCGATAAAAAGGGCTGAAAAGCTTCTAGACGGAGAATGTTTTTTTGTGGTTAACGGGGACATCTTCGCCAATGTAAGTTACGGGGAAATCATCAAAATGCATAAAGATAAAAACGCCGTTGCAACAACAGCCCTCCACCGTGTCAAAGACCCGTGCAGATATGGAGTTGCAGAATTAGCAGAAGATGGCAGAATTAAAAGATTTATTGAGAAACCTCCAGCTGGAGCCTCTCCTTCAAATCTTATAAACGCTGGAATATACGTTCTCAATCCGAAAATTTTTAGCTATATTCCGAAAGGAAGAAAAGTTTCCTTGGAACGGGAAATTTTCCCAAAACTTGTGGAGGAGGGAAGGCTATACGGTTACGTGTTTGAGGGATTATGGAAGGATATAGGTAAGATGGAGGATTATTTTGAGTTAAATAAAATTTTACTGGAAACTTTCTTCGAAAAGGGAAAAAACGTGGCAAAAGGAGGGAGGGGAATTAATCCGCCTACAGTTTGCGCAAAAGGCGTCTTTGTTGGGAAAGACTCTGTTATTGGACCATATGCAGTTTTAGGGCAAAATGTCAAGGTTGGGAGAAACGTCTGTATAAAAAACTCGATAGTGTTTCCCCGAGTTTCTATTAGGGATTCATCTGTGATTAATGGAGCCGTTATAGGTGAAAATGTTGCTGTTGGGAAAAGGGTTAAAATAAGCGAGAACTGTGTAATAGGCGACTACGCTGTTATAGGAGATGACGTTGCACTGGCAAAAGGTGTTTCGGTCTGTCCAGCGAAAGAAATTTTTGAAAGCGTAACAACTTCAAAATGCGTTTTTTAAAGGAAGGATGTTGGCACATGTTAAGCTCTAGGAGACTATTCGGAACAAATGGAATTCGAGGAGTCGCCAACAAAGAGTTAACCCCAGAACTAGCGGCAAACATTGGAAGCGCCATAGGAACCTTCTTCCAAGCTGGAAACTTAATAGTGGGACACGATGCTAGGACAAGCAGTCCAATGCTTACAAAAGCCGTCATATCTGGGTTAAACGCTGCTGGCTGTGATGTTTTGTTTGCTGGCATGGCGCCAACACCAGCTTTGCAGTATGCCGTTAAAAACCATGGAGCAGACGGCGCAGTCATAATAACAGCCTCCCATAACCCGCCGGAATATAACGGGATAAAGGTTGTGTGGAATGATGGAATAGAAATCTCGCGGGATCAGGAAATAGAGATTGAAAACATATTTTTTGATGGAAAAATGCGTTATGCGGAATGGGATAAAATCGGAGCTGTGCAAAAGCTCACTGGAATCATAGACGAGTATGTGGAGGCTATTAAAAAGCATGTGGACGTCGCTAAGATAAGGGAAAAGCATTACCACGTTGTGGTTGATGCTGCAAACAGTGTAGCCACACTTGCAGTCCCAAAACTCCTCAGAGACATGGGATGCAAAGTCACAACAATAAACGCAAACATAGACGGAACTTTTCCAGCAAGGCCGCCGGAACCGCGACCAGAAAATCTTAAAGATTTAGCTCTAACCGTTAAGGCGGTAGACGCGGATTTAGGAGTTGCATTTGACGGAGACGCTGACCGGTCAATCTTTATTGATGAAAAGGGCGAGATTCACTGGGGCGACAAGACCTTCGCTCTTGTTGAAAAATATTTTTTGATGCGGAACCCAAGTGAAAAAGTTGTGTCGCCTATTAGTTCTTCAACTTTGGTTAAAGACATTGCAGATGCCTATGGAGGGGAAGTGGTTTGGACAAGGGTTGGAAGCGTCATAGTGTCCCACACAATGAAGAAGCTAAACGCAAAACTTGGAGGCGAAGAGAATGGCGGAATCTTTTACGGACTGCATCAAGCAGTTAGAGACGGAGGGATGGCGACAGCCCTTATATTGAACATAATGGCTGAAACAGACAAGAAGCTTTCCCAACTCCTCGGTGAACTTCCTAAATACTTTATTGAGAAAGGCAAAGTGGAATGTCCAAGCGAACTTAAAGAAAAGGTTCTGGAAAGACTTATTGAACAAACGAAGGGGCTGAACACGAACACAATCGACGGAGTTAAAATATGGTTTGAAGATAAAAGCTCCATTTTAATGAGGCCAAGCGGAACTGAGCCGTTGTATAGGCTTTATGCAGAGGCAAAAACGAAGAATAGGGCTGAAGAGCTGATTCACGACTTTAGTTTAAAGCTTAAAAGGATAATTGGCAGCTTAAAAAGCTAAGAATTAGTGCTTCTGTAAGCCCGGAGGAAACTCAAGTGCCATCAATAGCCGACAAAAAACCCATAGAAACCAAAAATGTAGGGCTAAATGAAAAACCCACGGTAAGCGTTGTAGGCTGCGAACGAAATGGGATTCTACATGCATGCCTTTTCGCAGAAGCAGGGTTCAAGGTTTTATGTGCCGATAACGACCGGGCTGTTGTAGACCGCGTTTCAAAAGCCAAAGTTCCATTTTTAAAAAGTGAAGTGGAGCCTATTCTCAGAAGAAATTTAATGGATGGACGCTTAAAAGTTGTTAACGATTTAGAGAATGTTTCAGCTCAAAGTGACATTTTGATAGTTACAACTGCCGCCACTATGAATGAGAAAGGTAAGATAGACTACTCCAATATGGAGCGAGTGCTGAAGCGGCTTGGCTCAAATCTTCACAAAAATGCATTAATCATAATTACAAGCGTTGTCGGAATCGGCGTTACAGAAAATGTCATTAAAGAGATTCTTGAAAGCGTTTCCGGACTTAAAGTAAGTGCCGATTTCTATTTAGCCTACAGCCCTATCCCATTTCCGGGAGAACAAACCCTTAATAATTTAGCGAATTCTAAGCGAATTGTTGCAGCACTAGACAAAACTGGTCTAGAAATGGCTTCAAATGTTATAGGCGCTATAACAAGGACGCGGCTCATAAAAAGTTTGGACATAAAGGCCACGGAGGCTGCGGTGCTCTTTGAGGCTGCGCGGAGAAATGCCAATTTGGCGTTAACAAACGAGTTTGCCTTTTTCTGCGAGAAAGCAGGCATAGACTATTTGGCTGTTCAAAATTTAATGGCAACAGACATAGGCGCGTTTGCACAGCCCGCTTTAGAATGGGGAAATGAACAAGAAGCCCTTCAGATGCTGGTAGAGGAGGCGGAGAACCAAAACGTAAAACTTCGAGTTTCAGCGGTAGCCTTGGAATCAAATAAGGAAACTTTAAGGCACGGTGTTAACCTAATTCGCGAAGCTTTAAAAAACTGCGGGAAAGCCCTGCGAAGGGCGAAAATCGCGTTGCTTGGAGCCTCTCAAACGCCAAATATGGCAGACACCCCAAAGAACTCTATGAGAACGTTTGTTAAGATGCTGGAAAGCAAAGGCGCGAAACCAGTCCTTTACGACCCATATCTATCACGGAGAACAGCGACGGATTTGGAGCAAACAGCCTTTAAAAAAAGTTTAACAGAAGCTGTGGAAGGGGCAGACTGCATAGTCATATTCACTGGACACGACCAATTTAAGCGGTTAAATTTGAGGAAGCTTAAGCTTTTGGCGAAGGCCCCCGCAGCAGTTGTGGATTTTGAAGGCGTCTTAGACCCTAAAAAAGTTGAGGAGGAAGGTTTTGTATACCGTGGTCTTGGGAGGGGAGTGTGGAAAAAATGAAGAAGATTGGAGTTGCAGTTATCGGAGCAGGCTTTTGGGGAAGAAACCACGCAAGAGTCTTTAACGAGTTAGAGGAAACGGAGCTTTTGGCTGTATGTGATATTAATGCCGAAAGGGCGAAAAGTGTTGCAAAACAGTTTGGCGCCAAAGCCTACACGGAAACCGGAAGAATGCTGAAAAGAAAGGACGTTGAGGCTGTAAGCGTTTGCACATGGTCCACAAGCCTTGCAAAAGAAGCGTTAAAAGCGTTAAAAGCTGGAAAACATGTTCTGGTTGAAAAGCCTATGGCTGCAAACTCAAGACAGGCAGAAGAGCTATTAAAAACAGCAGAAAAAGAAGGACTGCACCTTTCAGTGGGTTTTTTAATGCGTTTTATTCCCGGAGTACAATACATAAAAAAGGCTATTGAAAATAAGACCATAGGAGAACTTGTTTGTGCAACGGCAAAAAGGGTTTCCCAATGGCCTGAAAGGATAGGAGATGTAGGTGTTGTTAAAGACTTGGCAATCCACGACATAGATGTGGCGCGATATTTGTTTGACGGCGACCCCATAGCTGTTTACGCAAAAACTGGAAACATGAAACATAAACTATTTGAAGACTACGCTCACATCATGTTAACTTTTGAAGGTGAAAAAAACGCCTTTATCGAATCTAATTGGTTAACTCCCTATAAAACACGGATGCTGGTGGTGACTGGAAGCGAAGCCATATTAAAACTTGATTATATCACCCAAGAGTTAACGGTAGAAGATGCCAAAGAAACTGTTCAGCCGAGAATCCCATGGCAAGAGCCCTTAAAGCTTGAACTCCAACATTTCGCAAGTTGTGTTTTAAGAAAGGAAAAACCCCTCATAACAGGAGTTGACGGCTTAAAGGCTCTTAAAATTGCTGAAGCAGCGTTAAAGTCTTCGAAAACAGGCAAACTTGTAAAGATGAGATAGGGCTATTCCTTTTTCAAGTTGAATGGTTTTCCTTCACGCAATATTTTTTCTGGAATTTTCTCTTTCCACTTCTTCAAAAACGGTAAGTCTTCCCTTTCTTTTCGCAACTCGTCAGGAAGCATTTCCGGGATTTCGTCTCTTATGGGATACCACCTTAAACATTTTGGACAAACGATTAAGCCTTCCACAATTTCTTCTTTTTCTTCAAAAACATGCAGTTCAAGGGGGTGATGCTTGTCAATTGGACATGCCAATATTTCCATAAGCTTCCTTTTCATACGCTGTTCCTCTCTTGAGAAGATTCCTCATAACGTTTATTAAGTTTGCTAATTCCGGCTTTTAACAAAATGTCTAGAACAATCTGATACCAGTTGGGACCAGTTGCCCGAACAATTCGACCGAAGGACACTTCGAAGCTTATGCCCATACTTTCAAGTTTTTCAGCAACTTTCGTCTTCACTTTTTCTATCGCATTTTCAGTTTTGCCAGCATGTTCAAAATCATAGTAGTGTATCCAACCTCCGCTGTTTTTTAATGCCAAAACAGCGTAAGGCAAATATTCAAAGGCTTTTTCTGGTAGGGGCATAAGGACTCTGTCTGCTACGCCGCGCAGTCTTTTCTGTATTATGTCTTTTGCGTCTCCCTCTATCGGAATCACTTTTCCATAAACTCTGTTAAGTTTAACATTTTCCTTCATAAATTGAACTGCTGCGGGGTTAACGTCTATTGAATAAATTTTTTCAGCTTTTGAGTGTTTGGCGATTACTATGGAGAAGCATCCCACTCCAGCAAACATGTTTATGATAGTTTCTCCGTTTTTAACCAGTTTTGCAATTCGCATTCTTTCATAGAAAAGTCTAGGCGAAAAATAACATTTTTCTAAATCAACAGAGAAAAGGCACTCAGACTCCTTGTGAATGGTTGCTGTTTCGTTTTCTCCGGCTAAATGCTCAAGTTTTCGAAGCCTAAAATCTCCATGAATAGGGCTTGTTTGGGCTAATACTGTTCTAACGTTTTTATGAACCGCCATAATTGTCTCGGCAATGATTTGGCTGTACTTTCTAGAAATTTCAGTTAAACGTATAATGGCTATATCTCCAACAATGTCATAGGAGTTGTAAATATCGGCTAATTCCTCACGTGGAAGGGTTTCTGAAAGAAGTTGCTTTAAACGTTTCTTCACGAAAGCATCCCAATAGGTAATTTTATTGGAAATGCTTAAAAGCAAACATATTCTCTTGTATGGCGGTGGCAGTTATGGAAAAGACAACGTCAGGAATAGTTTACGAATGCCTAAGATGTGGAGCTAAAGTTTCCACTGAAGAGCTTGAACTTCGAGGCGAAGAAGTAAAATGTACAGTGTGCGGCTACAGAATTCTAAAAAAGATAAGGCCGCCCGTAGTAAAGCGAGTTCAAGCCAAATAGACTGTGCAATCTGTAATTTCGCGGAACGTGCGGGCTCAGGTTTTTGGGTTTGATTTTTAACTTGTTTAGAAGAGTTCTTTTTCACCTATCTTGCGGAGGGCTCTTCCACGAAGTCTTATTCCCGGTCCAACAACCTCTTCTGGTTGCTTTTCCACAGTTTTTCTTTTTATGGTTTCTCCACATACCCCTCTGGGAAGGAGTCGCCTTTTAACGCATAAGGCATAAGAGCAGCTTGCCACGTTGCACATGTCTTCGGTCCATCTGCACCACACGCCATCTCGACGGAAAACCGCAGCGTTTTTGCCACACTTGAAGAGTTCGCATCTGGGAGAACACATCTTTACCTGCGCCAAGGTTAACACAACCCTTTAAAACTTTTCTATAAAACTCGGTTCCTAACGCATTACCTCTTCTTTAAGGAATTGTTCGCAAAAATTGATATAAAGTTTTTCCCGCTAAACTTCATACTTGAACTCCAACTTTAACGGCTCATCTTTTCAGGCGTTTTCTCACTCCAACTTCTATTATGGCAAACAGCGCTATTGCTGCAATAGCCAAAACAATCATTGAGAAATAAGCCGTTTCCATAAGGAGCCCAGCCAAAATTACATAGTTTCGTAGCGTGGCTTTAATGGGATTTGTTTCGCCTCTTGCCTCAGTAACAGAGCACGTGAAGGTTAGCGCTGGCTGATCCTGGTTTCCTAAATAAACTTTTATGGTTAGGTTTCCTCCAATTTCGGTGAAGTCTGCTATGCCGTTGTTTCCCGTGTGTTTTGAGTTTATTTTGATTCCGTTTCTTTCCAAGGTTACATTAGCGTTTGGAATTGGTTGTCCAAAGTAGTCGACGACTTTGATGTAAATGGGCAAATTGTAAAGGGTGCAGTGGATTGTCGTGGTGTTTTCGTCAAATAATTCAATAGTTGTCTCTTTCAATAATATTCCGTTGGAATAGACTTTAACGCGGTAAATTCCAATAACGCAGTTTAGCGTTGCATTTCCACTTTGGTCTGTATAGCTAACATAATGTAAGCCGCCCATAAACTCTCGGGCTTCTACCATGACTTTTGCTATGGGTTGCCCCTCAGCATCAACAACGTTCACGTGGAGGGATTTCTCTGGACAAAGTATCACTATCTTATTCCACGGCAGCAGCTGCAGATTCATGAAAGTGTTGTTGTTTTGATTGAAAATTTTCCCATACCGGGAAGCATTCACCCTATAAACTGCGTTTAAAAGAACTGAATACAACTGCACTTTTCCCGTAATATCGGTTTGCAGAAAAATGGTTTCAGTTTTGTTTTCCACACGGTCCAACTCTGTAGTATAATTGTATGTCAAGTTAAGCGATACAAAGGGGATCTTTACTGCAGAATTTTGCGCGCTTGCCACCGTTATGTTTAGACTCGTAAGCTGACACCGAAGGTTCAGTCTTATGCTTTCATCTGTAACGTTGAATTCGAGGGGCCCGCTGACTCTGACTCTCTTGAAGAAAGCTGTGGAATTGTAACTGCCTTTTTCTAACCATGTGCTTGCAATACCGTTTCCGTCGCTTGTTACATTATAGGTTGTGTTAGCCGACACGTCATAAATTCGTACAAGCACAGCAGGCACTGGTTCGTCGGCAAGGTTGAATGTGAAGATTTCGGTTTTAAACCCTGGAACCGCGAAAACTTGTGTGTCGTTAACCTTTTTGGATGATGGAGTGGGTGTGATGCTCAAAGTGTAGTTGCCAACGGTAATATTCTCTGGAATCGTCCAGTTCACGTCAACAACGCCATCTACAACCGTCTTGTTAAATTTATCAATGGTTTTGTTTCCAAACTTTATGGTTATCGTGACGTTGCTGTTGTTAAGCGTAGAATAGTCAACAGCTTTAATCTTCACCAAGTCGCCTCTGTGGTACTCTGCAAGGTCCGTTAATCCTATGAAGAACGTGGCAGATGCGAGGGTTCCATTGAAGGATACCGTGTATGTTCCTGTGTAATTTGTATGAGCATTTATGCTGAAATCGTTTGGATAGGTGATTATTGACGCGTTTCCCGTTCCCGTATCTGTTGTATTTGAGAGATAGACCATTTTTGCATATGTTTCGTTGCCGGGCGTCTTAACGGTCACGTTTGCAGCGTAAATTGTGCTAGCTTTTCCTCCAGTTATGCTGACTGAAATGTTGACTGCCGCCCCTTCTTGCAATTGTTGGGGATGCGGTGGCTTGCTTATTTCGAGGATGTAGTCTGTTTTTATGTAGAACCATGATGTGGCATTAACGTTTGCAGCAACATCCATTAGAGTTATTGTGTAATTTCCGCCGGGAAGTTGGGGAACTCGAAATGAATAATTCACAATGTTTCCGATAGAGGTGTTAGTTGCTATGAGAATGTTGCCAAACCAAATTTTGTATTCGCCGTCCGTTGTGTTTATTGTTCCAGTAAGGCGGATTAGTTCTCCAACTTTTCCTTCATGGGTTTCTGGCGAGATGGATGTTATTGCCACATCAACTGCGTTTACATGTGAGGGGATTGTTTGGGAGAATATCATTACTGTTAACAGAATTATTAGGGCGGTTATTGCTGTTTTGCTTTTCAAGCTGTTACTCTCCAACTGCTTCCATGCATTTATGGCGTTGTGAACATTTACTATCAAGGGAGCATTTTAAACTTTACCTTTTCCCATTGCATCTACAAAGTGGAATTTTGAAACCGCAAACCTTTAGACCTATTATCGCATAAAAACTTTGCACTGGAGTGCGACTCTTATGATTAGCGAAATTTTAAGCTTGGTTAAAAAGCATGAACAGTGGCGTGGAAAAGAATGCCTAAACCTTATTCCTTCTGAAAATGTTATGAGTCCCGCTGTGCGCAGTCTTTTAGCGTCAGAGCTTGGGCACCGTTACACTGCAAGAGACCGCTTCTACATGGGCACCCGCTTCATCGACGAAATCGAACAGCACGGCGAAGAATTAGCAAAGGATGTTTTTGGAGCTGAAACCGCCGACTTGCGTCCGCTTTCCGGCCACATTGCCGACCTAATCTTCCTGGCGTGTTTTGCGAAGCCCGGCGATGCGCTTATGTGTGTTTCGCCCGAAGACGGTGGCTATCCAGGGTTGTGGGATGACGGGTTGGCTGGGTTTTTAGGTTTGAAGGCTGTTCCTTTTCCCTTCTTGAAGGAGAACATGAGCATTGATATCGAAAAGACTGAGGAAACCATCAAACGCTTAAAGCCTAAAATCGTAATTTTTGGGGCAAGCCTAATTCTTTTCCCCCATCCGGTTGAAGAGTTAGCCAGCGTCGCCCGCGAAAACGGTGCGCTTGTGGGCTTTGACGGTTCACATGTTTTAGGGCTTATTGCTGGAAAAAAATTCCAAGACCCGTTAAGAGAGGGGGCGCAAGCATTGTTTGGTTCAACCCATAAATCCTTTTTCGGTCCGCAGGGCGGCATAATTTTGGCTGACAAAGAGCATGGTGAACTAATGAAGGCTAAAATCTATCCGAGGTTTGTGGACAACGCCCACTGGAACCGCATAACCGCTTTAACTTTGGCGCTGGCTGAAATTAAGAATTTTGGCAGAGACTACGCTGAACAAGTAATACGAAATGCTAAGGCTTTAGCTAAAACATTGTATGGGTATGGCTTCCCAGTAAAATGTGCAAATCTCGGTTTCACCCAGTCCCATCAGGTTATTTTGGATTTTGGAAACTATGAACGGGGCAGAGAGATAGCTGAAAAGCTTCAAAGGGCAAACATAATTGTTGACTGCGTCATAAGAATTGGAACATGCGAAGTTACAAGACGCGGAATGAAAGAGGAAGAAATGGCTAAAATTGCTGAATTAATAAAAAGAACTGTTTTAGACGGGGAAAATCCAGAAGTGATAAAGAAAGAGGTTGCTAAACTCTGTTCAGAATTTCAAAAAGTTGAGTACTGTTTCAAATAAAGGGGCAATTTTATAAAAGTGTCTTTATTTTTACAAACGGGAAGAAAAACCGTGGAAACTGGTCTTTGAAGTAGGTATCAGCAATGAGTCTTGTGCCAGATTCGTTAATTGAAGCGTTGAAGAAGCATAAATACCATGTTGTGGGAAGGCACTCAGCCGTCAAGAGATGCAGATGGCTTTATGAAGCCTTAATCCACAATAGACCATGCTATAAACAGAAATTTTACGGAATAAAAACCCACCAATGCATTCAGATGACACCTTCGCTTTTCTACTGCACCCAAAGATGCCTATTCTGTTGGAGGGCTCAAAGCGGCGACCTCCAAATCACGTGGCAAGAAATGAAATTGCCAAAATGGGATTCCCCAGAAGAAATCGTTGAGGGAAGCATGAAGGCGCAACTCGCAATTTTAAGCGGATATAAAGGAAACCCTAAAGCCAACCCCCAAAAGTTCAAGGAAGCCTTGAGACCTAAACATGCCGCCATAAGCTTGACTGGTGAGCCAACCCTTTATGAGCCCATAGGAGAACTGATACACGCATTTCATAATAGGGGTTTCACCACATTCCTCGTGTCTAATGGAACAGTGCCATCCACACTGGCTAAATTAAGCCATGAACCAACACAGCTCTACATTTCCGTTTGCGCTCCAAACAAGGAAATCCACAAAAAAGTCTGCCGCCCCATAATCCCAGATGCTTGGGGAAAACTAAATGAAACATTAGAGTTTCTCCAAAGTTTTAGCTGCCCAACAGTTATTCGCATAACCGCTGTGCGGGGTTTAAACATGGAAAATGTTGAGGAATACGCCAAGCTAATAGAGAAGGCTAACCCCACATATGTTGAGCCTAAGGCTTACATGCATGTCGGTTTTTCAAGACTGCGCCTAGGTTATGAAGGCATGCCCAGCCACAATGAGATAAAGGAGTTTGCGTTAAAACTGGCAAGGGAAACTGGCTACAATGTTGTTGACGAGTCGGAAGAAAGCCGCGTTGTGCTGTTGAGTAGGCTTGAAAAGCCGATAAAGTTTTCTTTGAGTTAAGTGTTGGTTTTCCTCTTAAGTTAACGGGAGTAAAAGTTAAATAACACTCTATTTTATTCATTGCAGTCTTAAGCCTCAAAGAGGTGCAAACATGGTTAGTGAAGGAAGAGGAAGACTGTTTAGAAGGAAAGACGGCAAATTCCTAATATACTTGCCAAAAGACTTGGCTGAGGACAGCATGTTCCCATTCAAAGGCTCCGACTCCATATTCGTCAAAGTAAGCTTCAAAATAGGAGACAATAAGCTGCTCATAGAACGGTGGACTGAACAAGAAACACGACAACAAAGCTAAAGACAACCAAACAAAGCGATACTATCCATTCATCCCCGATCTCTTTTGGCAATTATAAAATAGTAGTTTCCCTATTTTAGAAAGTGGAGCGTAAAACATGGTCTCTCTGAAGGCTGTTTTGAGGCAGATTAGAAAAGAGCTTAAGGGAAAGGAGAAGATTCGAGAAAAGGCTCAAGCTGACATGCGGAAAGTAACAAGCCTTTCAAAACAAGCAATACTTTTCATCCATCAAAAACGAAATCAAGAAGCCACAAAACTCCTCGAAAAGGCTAAAGAAATCATTGTAAGGCTTAATGCAATAGCGAAGGAACATCCAGAAATTATTCACAGCGGTCTATACGACATTGCGCTTCAGGAATATTCAGAAGCAAACATATTCCTAACGTTAGTTGAGGAGTCACGTTTTATTACACCAGCGGAAATTAATGTGCCTTCCATTGATTATGTGCTTGGGCTTGCAGACGTCATCGGAGAGTATAGGCGTTTAGCATTAGACGCATTGCGGGAAGGCGATTCAAAGAAAAGCGAAGAATGCCTCCAGATAATGGATGAAATTTACACGGAGCTTATGGCTATGGACGAAGCCTACATGCTTGTGCCCGGGCTTAGAAGAAAATGTGATGTAGCAAGGAAAATCATTGAAACCACGCGGGGAGATGTAACCCATGAAGTGCGGAGACAGTCGCTGGAGAAAATTATGAAACGCTTTGAAAGATTGGAAAAACACTTAAAGATTCACGAAAAGGAAGCCAAATGACCCTTGCCAAACTAAAGCCTCGCTTTTCTGTTCAAAAGGCGCATAAAATTCAACTGCAACTGTCCAAACGCATTATTTTTGAGGATAAGCTGCCGAGGAAAATCCGTTACATTGCTGGTGTTGACGTGGCTTATACGGACGATTTGTCTATAGGCGCAGTTGCTGTTTTGGACTATCACAAATTAAACCTTGTTGAGGTTCAAACAGCTATACGCGAAACCACTTTCCCCTATGTTCCAACGCTACTATCATTTAGAGAACTCCCACCCACAGTGCTGGCTATTAAAAAGCTGAAAACCCGGCCAGACCTTTTCCTAGTTGATGGACAGGGTTTTGCACATCCATATCACTGCGGCTTTGCAAGCCATCTTGGAATTGTTTTGGGCAAGCCGACGATAGGGGTTGCAAAAAGCAGATTGGTAGGCGAAGCCGAAGATTTCAGCGGAAAGGATTTTGCCTATCTGAAGCATAAAGGGGAAATTGTGGGAGCTGTTGTTAAGGCTAAAGTTGGGCATAAGCCCGTTTATGTTAGTGTTGGGCACATGGTTTCGCTTGAAACAGCCATAAAAATTGTCAAACACTGCATCCGCCAAAGCGGCGTTCCAGAGCCTTTAAGAAAAGCGCATCAAACGGCAACATCTAAGAAAAGGGAAATTCAATCTCCACGTTTAACTTCTAACACATTAATCTATTTTTGAAAACCTAGTAAAGAATGTATTCTCAGAGGCTAAGGCATGAAATAGTTGATTTTTCGGCGCCATTTTCCTATCGTTTGCAAAAGTTTAATGTTAACAAAATTAAGTGCAGATTTGCATAGTTAAGGGCGTTAAACGCGGAAATATTATATTCAGTCTGTAAAATAGAAATAGCTGTTTCCAGTGGATGTGTATGAAGTTTGCTTCACCCAAAACTTATGGCTATAGCTAACAAAATTCGCAACGAAGAACTGCGAAGAAAAGTTGTTAAGCTTCTTGAGAACCCAGTTTTTGAAGTTGACGGAAAAGTTTATTCAGGGTTGCCCCTTGACATTTCGCCAGCCGGCTTGTCCCATCATCACTGTTATCCTGGTGGCTACATAGAACATGTTGTCTCCACAAACAATCTTGCTTTGGCTTTGTGCAATTCTGTCGAAAAGGTTTATCATGGAAAGGTGAACCGCGACATTGTAATAGCTGGTATTTTGCTTCACGACCTCTTCAAGCCAGTAACCTACACTGTGAATGAAAACGGAAGTTATGGCTCCACAGGCTTAGCTGATTACATGGACCATTTATCAATTGTCATATCTGAACTTGTGCGGAGAGGCTTCCCATTAGACCTTGTCCACGTGGTTTCCGCCCACCATGGAGATTATGGTCCAATTAGGCCCCACACCATTGAGGCTTTGATTTGCCACTTGGCGGATTTGATGGATTCACGACTAAACGGAGAAGTCTTGAATGCTGCGGCTTATTTGACTAGGAAGGCTGTTGGCGAAGAACTGAAAGGTTTAACTTCGAAAGAGGCTTTCGAAATCATCCATTCGAAGGCCGTCGAAGGCTGGGACGGCGTAGCAAAAACAATTGAAAAAATAAAAAGGAAAAAAGCTGCACGCAAAACTTAAAAGTTGTTTGCACACGAGATTGAGTGGTGCCTCGAAAATGGAGATAACATTTGAAGAGTTTCAGAAGTTAGACATGCGTGTTGGAAAAGTTTTGGAAGCAAATCAAATTCCGGGTTCACGAAACCTCATAAGAATGATTGTGGACTTTGGAACCGAGAAGAGGCAAGCTGTTGCTGGACTTTTGCAGTGGTATAAGCCAGAAGACCTTGTGGGCAAAAAATATGCCTTCATCTTAAACCTTCAGCGGAGAAAGTTTATGGGTGTGGAGTCCCAATGCATGATTTTGGCAGCTGAAGATGACAGAGGAAACGTTGTGGCTTTAAAGCCGGAAAAGGACATCGCAGAAGGAAGCAAAATCCACTAAAGGCTTCAGCTTAACAACTTGTTTATTGCCTCAGCCTTTTCCCTGTTTTCCGCTAAGTATTCAATCATTTCTGGGCTTAGGTCAAGCCACTTTGCAAGTCCCGCAGCCATTTCCATGTTGTTTTTGAAGATTATCCGCAAATAGGGGAGAACCTCTTTTGAAGCTCTCGTTGCTGAAATGTGGCATCTGCGCTTAATTTTGCGACCAATTTCCAACTGCATTGCGCGTTCCTCTTTTGACTTTGAAAGCATCTGTATACGTCCTGGAAAATGGAAAGGCGTCCACCCAGAAGGTTTTGTATTAACCCTTGCCATGGCTACGCCAGCAGTCATAAAGTCAATTACATAACGTATAAAACTCCAGTCTTGAGTGCTTCGTATCCTTCCACGGTAAACATCAGCCATTGAAAGCGCATCCATAGCCCTCGCCAAATCATGGGGGTCGGTTAAGTGGGCTGGAACATTTTCATATATCCATTCAAAAAGCATGTCAATGTCAACGTCTGCCATGTTCACTGCGCGCTTCGCGCCTTCGCATGTTCTTCCATATAAAATCATCCGCAGAACTGTGAATATTGTTTCTTGGCGGTCTCTGTAACCAAGCCATGAAACATCATCATATGTTAGGTGCTTCTTGCCTTGCGCCAAAGCTTGTAAGTCGTTCACTGCCGAGCGAATGTCACCCTCGGAACGTTGAGCTATGAACTTTAAAGCGTTCTCCTCAGCCTTTATGCCTTCTTTTAGGCATATAGCCTTCAAATGTTTCAGAACATCGGTTGACGATGGCTTTTTAAATTCTATTAGTAGGCAGTAGTTGCGCAAGTTGGTGAATCTCGGGTCGTAAGCGTTATTTGCAATGAGCACGATTGGGCACTGAGCCGTTTTTGTTATATCCGTTATGGCTTTAACTCCGCCTTTGTCTGCTGTTCCAGTCAATCCATCAAGCTCGTCAAAGAGAATTATTCTCTTGGCGCCAAACAGCGAACTATACTGGGAGGCTAGCCCAGCGAAACGTTTTACAGCCTCTTCTGTCCGATAGTCGCTGGCATTTTTCTCCACCAACTCCATTTTAAAGTCATTTGCCAAAGCCTCGACAGTAACGGTTTTTCCAATGCCCGGCGGTCCATAAAGGAAGGCAGCCCTCTTCTTCGGAATGCCCCTATTCCACGACTTTACCCATTCAACAAACTTTTGTATGGCTTCTCTATTCCCGACAACCTCTTTCAGGGTTTTAGGCTTGTACTTAACAGTCCATGGGTAATACACTTTTTACACCTTTTCGCTGCCTTTCATTTCATAGGCTGCTTCGACAAGTCTGGCTAGAAGCGCGCTTAACTGGACTTCTTCGTCTGCCCCTTCAACAAGCCTATAATCTATTTCGCCAACTATGTCTGCTAGCTTTATCTTCCACGGTTCTGGGATGTCTGTCCTAAAAATTTCTGTGTGGATTTGGCGGATTATGTCGCTTCCCGCAACGCCATATTTTTGAATCATGTCGCGGAGTTGTTTCCTCGCCTCTAAAAAGTTGCCTTTCATGGCGGTTTCAATCATCTTCTGCACGTCTGCAGGGTTGGCTCTTCCAGCAATCGAATAAACAATTTTTGCATCTATGGGCTTTCCCAGCGAGGCGGCAGCTTGCAACGTATTTATAGCCCTTCTTAAATCTCCGCCGCAAACTTCAAAGATAGCATCTAACCCCTCCTCTGACAGGTTTACGCCTTCGTTTTCCGCTATATGCCTCAAGTACTTGTCATGCTCTTCCCGAGGCAAGTATGTAAAGCGGAATGGCGCACACCGTGACTGTATGGGCTCTATTATTTTGCCGCTGTAGTTTGCGCAAAGTATGAAGCGGCATGTCTCGGTATAACGCTCCATAGTTCGCCTTAAGGCTTGTTGAGCGTCAGCGGTCATGTTGTCCGCCTCGTCCAAAATCATTATTTTAAATGGAACTTCGCCTATAGAGCGGATTCTTGCAAAGGTTTTGACAGTTTCACGAACAACATCTATGCCCCTTTCGTCGCTGGCGTTTAACTCCATAATGTGCTCCCGATATGCTTCGCCATAAAGGTCCCGCGCCAAGCAAAGAGCAGCCGTCGTCTTTCCAGTTCCAGGTGGTCCAGCAAAAACACAGTGGGGCACATTTCTTGATTTGACAAAGCTTTTCAGCCTCTCCACTATCTCTTTTTGGTTCACCATATCATCCAATGTTTTCGGTCTGTACTTTTCAGCCCACATCTCAAAACTCAAGCAGAGAACCTCCTACCCTTCATAGGAAGAAACAATTAATAAATACTTATTCAAGAAGCTCAATCAATTTTGCTACTTATCCATGGAGAACATAAAAAGTTTGGAAATGATAAAGGAGATTTTGGATAGTGCGTCTGTTTAGATGCGCCCTAATGCTTTCATAGCCTCATAAATTCTTTTCACTGCCAAGATGTAGGCGGCTGTCCGCAAATTCAGCTGGTATGCTTTTGTGTGAGCTTTAAAGGAAGTATCCATATGGAACTGTTTAGCTGTTTGGTAAACTTCTTTAAACGCTGTCGTCATAACATGCTTTAGTTTCTCATCAACCTCTTCCTCTGTCCAATAATAGCCCATACGGTTTTGAACCCACTCAAAATAGCTAACAGTAACTCCTCCAGCATTAGCCAAAACATCAGGTAACACTATGACCCCCTTTTCCTGTAATATTTTGTCGGCTTCAGGTGTTGTCGGTCCGTTTGCCAATTCCACTATGAGTTTAGCCTTTACCTCGTCAACGTTTTCTTTAGTTATCTGATTTTCCAACGCTGCGGGTATAAGTATATCACAATCGACTGTAAGTGGGTCGATGGTGCTAATTTCTTTGCTATCAGGAAAACCTTTTACACTGCGGTTTTTTTCCTTATATTCTGCAAGTTTCAGGGGATGCATGCCCTCAGGATTATAAGCACCGCCTAAAGAGTCACTAACAGCCACTATCTTGCAGCCCATTTCATGTAAGTACTGGGCAATGGGTTGGGCAACATTTCCATAGCCTTGTATGGAGACACGCGCGCCTTTCAATGGTATGTCAAAAGTTTTTGCTGCCTCCACCGTGACAAAAAAGCCTCCGCGTCCAGTTGCAGGTTCTCTTCCAACAGAACCACCTATGGACAACGGCTTAGAAGTTATGATTCCAGGCTCGCATTTGCCAGTGATTTTGTAGTATTCGTCGGCAAACCATCCCATGATTTGAGCGTTTGTTCCAACGTCAGGCGCTGGTATGTCAATGTCTGGACCAACAAATTTTGCTATCGCTGCTGCATAACCCCTTGTTAAACGTTCAAGCTCATCATGCGACATTTCCTTTGGATTACATGTTATTCCGCCCTTTCCGCCACCATATGGAATACCTACAACAGCATTTTTTATACTCATCCAAAATGCAAGCGATTTAACTTCGTCCAAACATACACTTGGATGGTATCTTACGCCTCCCTTCGCTGGCCCTCTTGCGGTACTATGTTGAACTCTATATCCTGTAAAGGTTTTCACTTTTCTATTATCCATTTTTATGGGTATTGAAACAATTAAAATTCGCTCTGGACTAGCTATTGCTTCTACAATTTCGCTTTCTAATTTGAGAACAGCGGCAGCCTCCCTCAACGGTTTCAACGATTCTTCATATAAACTGCCTTCTTTGAGGCTGGACATGACTTTCACCTTTACATTTGTAAAGGAATACAACACTTGTTTTAATCTATTATTAAACTTTTATGGTTAAACTTTCAGAATATGAATATCCAATCACCAATTTTCAACACTTTAGCAAATATATGAGTTTGAGAGGCAAAATAAACACTGAACTACGGATTCAAATTAAAAATTCAAACATTTCTATCGCATTTTTTAGACTACAGTTTTTATATCCAGTGTCAGAGAGTAAAATCAGCTGAAGAGGAGAACTGGAATATTGCAAGTGGGTGTTGTTGGCAATATTAAAGCCTTAGACTTCATGTTTGAAAATTCGCCGGTGAAAGTTATAGCCAACCGCAACTGTCCAGAGATTAAGTTGGCTGGATTAACTGTGGGGCCTTTTGAAGAGGGAAACGAGTATGAAGTGCCCTATTGGGTGGCGCGGGAACTTGCAAAGTTTGGGGTAGCGCGTTTTAGAAGTGAAGAGTTATTGGATTCGGCTAAACTTTACAAGATTCACTGGAAAGAACGTGTCCAATCTGCTGCACAAATATCTGAGCTTCCTAAGGATTTTTATCCAAAACTTCGCAGATTTCTCACAGAATTAAAGGAGGAATCTGCTAAGCATTTGGAGAAGATGCGGGAATATGAGAAGGCAAGACAGTTGGCACTGGATATTTTAAATTTGAGGTTGAAGAAGGTTGTTTCGCTTGCTTCTGCACCCGCCCAAACAGAGCAAATCCTTAAAAATCTTACTTCTGAAGAGAGAATTCTTTACGAGCAAATTTACGGGCTTATCAATAAGTGGAAAACTCATCTACTAGAATATGAGAAGGGAGAAGAATGACGGAAGAATTGGAAGTAATAGATCCGCAAGAACGCTTCTTGGAACTTTTTAAGACAGAGAAATACCGTGAGAGAATCTCTCAGCTGGCAGTCTCCGGAAAAACTTCGTTAATAGTCGAGTTTGAGGACATCCTCACATTCGACCATAGGCTTGCAGATAACCTTCTACAAAAACCAGAAGAATACCTGAAGCACGCGGATAACGCAGCCCAAAACCAACTTGGCATCCAAGCTCCGGAATATGCGGAGAAGCAGAAAATAACCGTTAGAATTGTTAGGCTTTTGGAGCCAACTCCGCTGCGGAAACTTGGCGCGACGCACATAGGAAAACTTGTGATGATTGAAGGCATAGTCGTGCGCTCAACCCCAGTTCGCCCAATGGTTTTAAAGGCTGCCTTCAAATGCAGAGGATGCGGTGAAATAACTTACGTGGACCAGGCAGGCCCATTTTTAAGGGCACCCTTTGCATGTAGGAATCCAAGTTGTGGGCGGAAGGGACTTTTCGACTTTGTGCAGGAAGAGTCCACGTTCATAGATTCGCAGGACCTCCGTATACAAGAACGTCCAGAAGACCTTCCCCCAGGACAGCTTCCACGAACACTGCATGTTAAACTTGTTGGCAGCGAAATTGTTGATGTGGCTAGACCAGGTGACCATGTTTCTGTTGTAGGTATAGTTCGCGCTGCAGCCCCGACTATGCCAAGGGTTGGAAAACTCCGCACCTTCGTTTTACATTTAGATACAAATTCTATTGAAGTTTTAGGCAAAGAACCCGAAACAATGCTTCCATCTCCGGAAGAGGAAAAACAAATTTTGGAACTTTCGAAAGACCCGTGGATACACAAGAAAATAATAGACTCTATTGCGCCTTCGATATATGGTTATGAGCATGTAAAAGAGGCAATAATGTATCTGCTTTTCGGCGGTGTCCCAAAAACCCTTCCAGACATAACAATAAGAGGCGAGTTAAACGTTCTTTTAATAGGCGACCCTGGAACCGCAAAATCCCAGCTTTTGCAGTATGTGGCTAGAATAGCTCCCAGAGGTTTGTACACTTCTGGTAGGGGAACAACAGCGGCTGGCTTAACCGCAGCGGTCATACGCGAGAAAGGCGGCGGAATGAGTCTTGAAGCTGGAGCCTTGGTGCTTGCGGATAAGGGCATTGCATGCATTGACGAGATAGATAAGATGCGTCCAGAAGACCGTGTGGCAATCCACGAAGCCATGGAACAGCACACAGTTTCTGTGGCGAAGGGCGGCATAGTGGCAACCCTCAACGCGAGAACCGCCATATTAGCAGCTGCAAACCCAGCCTTGGGAAGATACGAATCCCGCCGCACAGTCACAGAAAACATTTCACTGCCAGTGACTATCCTCTCAAGGTTCGACCTCATATTCGTGTTAAGGGATGTGCCAAAAAAGGAAGTCGACAGCAAAATGTCGGAGCACATTCTTGAGATTCATCGTAAAGGCTCAAGCCCCATAGAACCGCCAATACCATTAGAGCTACTGCGGAAATACATAAGCTATGCAAAGGGAATAAAACCCGTCTTAACCATTGAGGCACTGCAGCGACTAAAAGACTTCTATTTGACTATGCGTTCGGTAAGCGAAACAGAAAGCTCACCCGTGGCAATCACAGCCCGCCAACTGGAATCACTCATACGTTTAGCCGAAGCCAGAGCCCGTGCAGCCCTAAGAACAGAGGTTTTGGCGGAAGATGCAGAGGCAGCCATCAACATAGCGAAAAGGTCTTTGGAGGAAGTTGGAATAGACCTATCCTCATATAAGATTGACATAGACCTCATTATGACTGGAAAACCGAAAAGCCTCAGAGATAAACTGCAAACACTGCTTTCAGCACTGACAGAAATGGAAAGAGAAATTGGAATGGTGGAAAAAGCGGCGCTAATTAATAGACTTGAAACGGAATACAAAATTCCAAGAAACGAAATTGAACGCTTAATCGCGCAGCTACAGCGGGAAGGAACAATATACGAGCCTAGGGAGGGCTATTTAAAGAAGACGTAGATTTAGGCTTTGAGATGTTAGAAAAAGAAGCAGATTCGCGATGTTACGGCGCTGCCTCAATGTTGGCTTCTTTGTGATATTGAGCGTTAGCGGTGAAGACAATTATGCTTACAGTTACGCCAATGTCAGTTGTGGATATATGGTCAAGACCGAATATGTAGACAACCATACGGGCTCCCGAAGGCAGGATTAAGGAATTTGTTCCCAACACATTGAAATCTGAACCGCTATAGTTACCTTCAAGATATGCTTCACTGCCAACAATCCATTTTAACTCGCTTGGCAGTGTGTCGCCGGAAGCAAGTTTCCAGTAGAGGATTTTCTGTGAATCAGCTTTACGACCTCTAACAGTTATCTTGTCGACAACAACGTCACGCCCACCAGTGTTAGTTATTATGAAAGCGGCAGAGGCGTTGCCATTGCTGGTGCACCATACATGCAGTTCTGTTATTTGCAAGTATTCATCTTGCACACGGGTTGTGACCACGTTTATAGCGTAGAAGGTTACAACAGTCGCTAAAAGCACTGAAACTACGAGAATTATTAAGGTGGTTACTACTACGCTTAAGCCCCTTTTACTGTTTATCAGACGCATGCATTCATCTCCGAACATGGCTTTATTGAACATTTAAAATGGAAAAGAAAAGTAAGACGCTTTGTATGTCACAGAAAAACACGCAACCTAAAAATTTTAATCCAGATAATTAATCAAAAGTTAAAACTTTTCCATAAGATTGAAGTTAAGGCTTATTGTTAAATTTTTACCCCAAACCCAAACCCAACTGTCAGAAAATGAATGAATACCAACGTAACTTTCGTAAGGTGAAGGTCAAACCCCACATATATAGGGTTAGACCTTCAAGTTACATAAGTTACACCCCTAACGAATCCTACGCTGAAAAGCTAGAAAGATACTACAACTTGGTGTGAGAACGTCAAGATTATGGCTTGGGTTAGCCTGTTATCTCAGAGTAGAAGCTTGACAAAATGGTTTTTGATGCAGTGTATTAAGCAGGGTCCAACCTTAAGGGTTTCGCCTAAAAAAGATAAGCCTTCTCCTAGAATTGTTTTTCGTTTTGGTTCTCAAGACAACCAAGTTAAAGAGTTTCTCATGTATCGTAAAACTGTCAAAGGCTTCATGGAAAAAATTATGCAAGAATGCGTTTGAGAAGCTCGCCTAACAGCATAGCCATCTGCTCCTGTCCGCTTAGGATGAATAGGTCTGGTCTCTGCATTTTCAGATTTGTTAACGCTTGAGCTAGGGTTTGCTGTAGGCGAAGCTTATCGATTCCAATTATGAGCTCAAGTTTTTCTTTTTCTGCTTTCAATGATTCTACATCATTGTATAGGGTTCGCCGCTGTTCTTCTAAGCCTTTGACTGCATTTCTTAGATTGTCCCTTTGCTGATATAGAACCTTAGTTTCACTTTCAGCTTTTTTGATGAGTCCCTTCCTATATCGTATGTTTCTTATTCCAGCCTCAGACCTGCCCAGCTTTTGAGCGATCTCCCTACTTGTTAAGCCTTCCTCAATTAAGGCTTCTATCTGTATCGTTTCATCCTTTTTGTATCGTCTTCCGCCCATGTCTCAAACCATCTCAAGCATATCTTATGAGGGTCTCAAATAAGTCTTATTTTCGCCTCTTTTCTGATTTCCGCCTCGAATAGAACTATTTATATAAAACTACTAGTAGTATTTTAATGGTGCTAGCATATGCCAAAGGGACTGGTAGTTTACCTAGACGATGAGACATACAAGAGATTGAAAGCGATGAGCATCAACGAAGGCAAATCCCTTAAAGACCTAGCCTATGAACTGTTAAAGGATTCACTAGAAGGATATGAGGAATTCATCGAGGAAGAGAGAGCCAAAACGGGGAAACCCAAAGTCGTCTACGGATAGGTGATAAGATATGCCTAAGGGCTTAGTTGTTTACTTGGATGATGAGACATACAAACAGCTAAAAATAATCTCCGCCAAAGAGGGGCAGAGCCTCAAAGACTTTGTATACGAGGTCATCAAGGGCGTAGTTGACTGCCATCGAGATCCAAAAGAGCTTTTGGAACAACTGAAAAGAGAAGCTCCTGAAGTTTACTACGGAGTTCCAGAGTCCTAGGAAAAACCTTAATGCTGAAGATGAGAATTATTGGTGGATGAATTCTTAAAATGTGTGGAAAGCCTCGGTTAAGAAAGAAAGTGTTTAAAACGGTTTGGGTTTGGGATAAAAATTTAATTAAAAAAATTAGAAATGCTTTTAAGAAATACAGAGAAGGTTTAGAAAAAGAAGTTGCTATTTCTACAGATGTAATTGTTGGTTTTCCAGGGGAGACAGAAAAACAATTTGAAAATACAGTCAAACTTTTCAAGGAAATGAAATTTGACATGGCTTACATTGCAAAATATTCTCCAAGGCCAGGAACTGCTGCTTCAAAATTAAAAGATGATATTCCACTCAGAGAGAAAGAAAGGAGATATCAAATTTTAACTGAAATTTTAAAAGAAACTGCTTTGGAAAAAACAAAAAATTCATTGGAAAAGAAGTTGAAGTTTTAGTTGATGAAGCAAAAAATGGATTTTTAATTGGAAAGACAAGGCATTATAAAACAGTAAAATTTGAAGGAGATAAAAATTTAATTGGAAAATTTTTAAAATTAAAAATTACCAATGCTAATCCTTTTGGTCTAAAAGGAAAATTAAAATAAAAAAACCTTCGCGCTAATAAGCGAAGGTTTATCTTTTGGCTGATGCCACTCTTTCCAAATTTCTTCTCGGCATTTTGGGCAGCTAAAATATTCCTTATAGCCATGGGGGTAATCTAAATAATTTCCATGTTTTTTACATTTCACTAAATAGATTGGCAGATAATCTCTCCAGCCAGGTCGCTTTTCCCAGCGGATAAAGACGTAGCCATGTAACCAGAATAAAAATTTCTGCCATAAACTAAGTTTAAGACTCATTTTCTCAGCCTTCTTGTTAAGGAACATTATTTTAATAATATCAAAAATAAATATTAAATCACTGAAAATTTAATAAAAAAGCCTTAGTTTTAGCTAAGGCCTTAATTTTTAAAAAAATGGGAGTTGGTCGGAGGAATAAGTCCTCCTCATCTTTCAGCAATGTTTTTCTTGGCAAGAGATATAGTAGCGATTGTCTTTGGTTTTGCCGATTTTATTTTGTTGAGGAGAGATGGCAATCTTTCAGATTCTTGTTTTGTTAGTCCAATTTCCTTTGCTGATTTTGCCTTTTCTGGCGAAGTTGCTCCCATTGCTTTGAGTTTCTTCAAGACTCTCTTTTCACGTAAATTATCAATAGCTATTCTAAAGGGGATGTAGGAAGCCATTTTTCTCTCCCTTTAGAGCCGATACAAATTGCCATTAAGATCCAAGTAGACCTTTGCCGAATTTTTGTGTTCCCAATGAAGGAACTTTGCTATCTTAATCATTGTCTGGCCGAGGATGAATCCAGAGAGAGGATAGAACAGCAGGTTGGAAATCACTGTGGAAGTGAAGAATATGGACTGATGGTAGATTAATTGTTTGAGGATTGCCTCTAAAAGGAGATAAAGACCAAAGGCATGACCTATCCAGACAGGAAGTATCAGAAGAAAATTTCTTGTCGATAGCGATACCACTTTTTGAGAGCTTAGTGGTTTTAGCATTTTCTCTAATGATCTATTAAAAACGAAGATGGTCAAGAGCATTGTCGAGATCAGCATTGCACTCAAGATTAAACTATAGTAAGGCCAGATCCCCAAGGAGTTAAGAAGTTGTTGATCATGTCTCAGCCCTGGATAAACCACCCCAGTTATTAAGAAGGCTATGGAGAGGAAGCCAAAGACTATCGATACGATTATGTCAAGGACAAATGAAATGTATATTGGTAAACGGATTTCACTTTTCATTTGTCTTCCTCCTTATCTCATCCTAACTCCATGCCAGCTGCCAAAACTGCCTCCTCCCATCCTTGGCCACCAGTCCAACAAAACACAGCTGAAGAAAAATCCCCAGTCTCGCCATTTACCAAAGCTTTGCCACCACCAGACAATTGCCCCCCATTTTCCGTGTCCCCATGTCCAGGTCCAGCCATCTCCAAGTTCAGAAGAATTGCTGAGAGCATTCTCCTTATTTGTTCCAATTTTCTACCTCCTTTTCATTTTTATTTTTAAGCAGAGCGGGCTTTCCCCATTTGGGCGCTTTTCTTTCTGACCGTCTCGAGTTCTTTCATCCAATCCAAATAGATTGTCAAAGAACTGTACTTTAATAAATATTATGTCAAGATTTTGCAATAGCCCAAAATAAAAAGGCCTTAGTTTTTAGACTGAGGCCTATTTTCTTTTTAGGTTTTGTCTCTCTATCAACATTTTATCTATAGTTGCCATGAATCTACAGTTGTTGCATAGACCATCTTCTCCTGTAGAATCTCTTGTTTTGCACTTTTGACATTTCTCTTTTTTCTCTTGAGCCATAACAATCCCTCTTTTTAAACGCAAATGCGCTTTTGAAGTGCGACACCTTAGTATACTATAAAGTATATGAAGTACTCACACTTTAGCAAGACGGAGCGTTTGGAGATCTCCGTCCTACTGAAGAGGGGTTATTCCCATAGAGAGATTGGGTCAGCTCTTAGGAAGCACCACTCTTCAGTAAGCAGAGAAATCAAGAAAAATAGTGTTAATGGGGTCTATGATCCTCATAAGGCTCACCATAAGTCCTATGTGTAGAGGAAGTATTCAAAGTATCAGGGAATGAAGGTTAGAGAAAGTCCTCGGTTAGAGAGCTATTTAAAAGAGAAGCTAAAATTAGGTTGGTCTCCGGAAGTGATTTCTGGAAGATGGAATCTGGAAACAGGAGATAAACTACATCACAAAGACCATTTACAAGTATCTTTACAGTCCTTATGGAGAGCATCTTTGTCGGTATTTGTATTCAAAGAGTTACTTGAA
>CAZCSF010000008.1:0-61787 GCA_964501295.1 uncultured Candidatus Bathyarchaeia archaeon
TTAATTTATGTAAGTTCGGATAGGATTTTTCCTATCCAAGCTAGAACGGGCCCTTTTCCATGCGCATTTTTCTAGAATATGCATTTTAGATGATGTTAATAAGTTGTGCGGTTAGGCTTTTTGGAAATGGTTTTATGTTTTTGGTATGTTTTGTAGATGGGGGAAATGCTTTGGGTGAGCTTGTGTTTGTTGGTTTGGGACTACATGACGAGAAAGGGATAAGCCTAAAGGGTTTGGAGGAGGCTAAAAGTGCAGACGCGGTTTTCATAGAGCTCTACACGAGTTTTATGCCGCACTTTTCTGTTGAAGGTTTTGAAAGGGTTGTTGGGAAGAAAATCCATGTTGTTTCTAGGAGGCAGCTTGAAGAAGAAAATGGGAAAGTTGTTTTAGACGCTGCTGTTAGGGGGAAAGCTGTTTTGCTGGTTCCCGGCGACCCCCTTATCGCGACAATTCATATGGCGCTTAGATTGGAGGCTGCAAAGCGCGGAGTTAGAACCCGCATAGTTCACGCTGCATCTATTATATCGGCTGTTATGGGCTTGTGCGGTTTGCACAATTACAAGTTTGGCAAAGGTGTAACCATTCCGTTTCCAAGTAATTTCTCAGAAACTCCTTATATGGTTGTTGCTCAAAACAAAGAACGTGGGCTTCACACGCTTTGCTTGTTAGATATAGATGCTGAGGGAAACCGTTACTTGAGTGTTCAGGAGGCGCTTGAAATGCTTTTGAAGGTTGAAGAGAAAAAGCGGATGGACGTCGTAACCGGTGAAACGCTTGCTGTTGGAGTAGCCAGAGCTGGAAGCCCAAACCCAACGGTTAAAGCAGACTTTGTTAAGGAGCTTTTGGACTGCGATTTTGGCAGTCCGCCCTACAGCCTAGTCTTTCCTGGAAAGCTTCATTTTATGGAGGCTGAAGCCCTAATAGCCTTTGCAGAGGCTCCTTTAAGTGTTAGGAGACTTGTTGAATGAGCCTAGAAGAGCTTGTTTCAAAGTATATTTCCTCAGCAGAACAAGCCATCAGCGAGTTAAAACTTGTCGAGGGTAGCCCCTGCTTGTCTAAGGGTTCCGTCCAAACGGTTGTCGAGTCGGCAAAAGCCTATTTGCAAGACGCAAAATATTATAGGGAAAATAAGCGGTTTGAGGTAAGCCTCGCGTCGGTGGCTTACTGTGAGGGCTTATTAGACGCGTTAAAAATGTTGGGAGCCGTGAAATTTGAATGGTCTGCAAGAAGGGAGAAAAGCCAAGTAAAAGGCGGAAAGTAGTTTTAGCTTCTGGAGTGTTTGACCTTCTGCACTTGGGGCATGTACGTTACCTAGAAGAAGCCAAAAAAGCTGGAGGGAAAAACGCTGAGCTAATCGTTATCGTAGCTAGAGACAGCACTGTTGAAAAAAGAAAGGGCGCAAAGCCTGTTATACCAGAAAATCAGCGGCGAGCCTTGGTGGAGTCTTTGAAGGTTGTGGATGAGGCGATTTTGGGTTATGAAGACTTTAACATGGGTAAAGTTATAGAAAGGATTAAGCCTGACGTGATAGCCGTCGGCCACGACCAAGATGGAATGGAAAAGGCTGTTAAAAACTATGTCCGAGAGAAGGGGTTGAAAGTGAAAGTTGTGCGAATTGGTAAGTTTGGGGAGGATGAACTGGGCAGCTCTTCCAAGATTAAACAGAAAATCATTGAACATTATAGAAGATGAATTTGGCGATGCATGTGCATAAAAGTTCTAGGCGTTTTACGCCCACATATATTCTCATAACAGCTAACATAATTGTATATGTGTACACATCCATAGTTGGTGGAAGTTTTATATCTACGAGCGATGGGTTGCTCTGGTTGTATGGTCAAGCTAATTGGCTTGTTATGCGCGGCTGGTATTGGCAGCTTTTCACAGCCATGTTTGTCCATGCGAACCTCCTGCATCTTTTGGGCAACATGTTCTTCCTTCTCATTTTTGGCTTAAGAGCTGAAGAGCTTTTCAGTCTTCCGGAATATTTGGCTATATACTTTTTAAGTGGTTTAGCTGGAAACCTCTTAACCCTTCTTTTAGGACCGTACACGGTTTCTGCTGGGGCTTCTGGCGCGATTTTCGGGGTTTTTGGAGCGTGCACTGTATACCTTGGGCACACGATAGGTAAGTCGATAATTAGCGCTTTGCTTTATTCGTTCTTTTTGTTGATGATTTTTAGCGCTTCGCCGAATGTGAATTTTTTAGCGCATTTTGGAGGCTTGGCAGCCGGGCTTTTGATGGGGTATGTTGTTGCCGCCAGACGAGCGTTTAAGATAAAATATCAGTATGATGTTTCTTACGAATAACGTGCCGTTTAGGGAAGGGTTAAAACTTCAACTTTCACTTTGTGTCCGTCTTTTAGGGCTAGGTGTTTTCTAAGGTATACAGGGGCGATGAGCTCTATTACTGATGAGTCGTAATGGCTTCTGAGGGCTGAAACAAGGGCGCCTTTGGCTTTATTCTCTATTATTGCCGGATAACATTTTACTGGTCCGAAGGTGCGGTTCTCGTTTTTGAAGCCTTCAATTTCTATTGCTGGGTAAGCCTCAAGTTCCGAACGGGTTTTGATGTCATAGTCTGTTACGAGTTTTAGGTTAAGCGTGCCAGGGTAGGGATCGAAACCCAACTTTTCCATAAACTGTCGCCTATAAGGGTCTCTTGTCACGTAGTAGGCGCCTTCGCCAAGTCCAGTGAAAACAACGCCTTCAAGGGTTATTGAGGGCGGGTAAGCAGTTTCCATCAAAAAGCGTAGGCTTGCGTAAAGCTTCTTCAGTTCTCCAACGCCCACATCTGTGATTTTTATTAAGCATCCTTCCGGGGTTGTTGTCCTCTTAATCCAGCCTCTGCATTCCAGCTCTATTAGGTGGCGGGAAGCTGACTGCTGCGAAACACCAAGTTTTCTCGCCAAAAATTCCGTGGAGATTTTGGCGGTTCTTCGGTGGGCTCCCATTTCAGCCAACTTTAAAAGTGTGTAGATGTGGCGCCAACTCTGCTTTTCACTCATTGCCCGCTCCCTCGCTCCTTTCAATTAGAAAGGCGTTATACATATTTAAGGAACACGAAACTTGCCGAAGCGTAAAATTTAGGCTTGAGTGCATGTTATGTTTGCCATGACAAATACATTGCGTAAATCGTGGATGTGTGCTGAAACCAGCACCTTGTCTGAAGACACGGCAGCTGTGAAGGATATGGCGTAGGTGCCGTTGCCATAATCTGTTATGGAAAGGTTGTTGGATTCGCCGACTGGAAACCAAACCCCAAAGTTTTCATGGTATAGGGTTATGTTTTTGATTTGGGCTGGTACTCCATCGTTGAATATTTGGCATGTCAAGTTTACAGTTTTCTCCGTTGCGTTACCAGTGTAATAGCCGTCAAGCATTAGGGATGTTGTGATGTTGATGGCGTAGTTCGCTGTAACATTAGATGTTAAACCCGAAACCCTGAGCGAGAAAACTGCATAGGCGCTTGAAACCCCAAGTCCACTAGTGTTCCACGAAAGCCTTATGCCATCCTCGTATCCTGAACCATTTAAAAGCGTGTAGGACAACCGCCATAGTCCATGCCTATGAAAGCTTGTGGAAATGCTTGAAAGAGCTTCAAGATTGTCAGCCAAAACGGTTTTTTCTCCGCCGTTTGAGGCATTTGCAAGAGCGCTTATAACCGCGTTTTTTGAGCCCAGTTTTAAGGCTAAAACAAAGTCGTTGAGGAAACAATCTTCAATGCTTTGTTTTTCCCCTGCCAGTTCATAAACGTAGACTGTTGTTGACGCGACTAGGATGGCTATGGCTAGAGCAGCCACTATAAGGAGCTGTCCAGAGCTTTTAGCCCTAAAGATTTTGTTAGGCTTTTTCATTTTGCCACCGCCAAGTGCAAGTGGATTATGTAGTAATGGAAGGCTGGTTCTTGGCTTACGCATAGATATTCCACAAAGATTATTTCTTGGCTGCTGAAGCCTCCGTTGGAAACTATTTCACCGTTTATTTGCTGCATTTCTTCATTGTAAACTGTCAAATTGAAGGATACGCCTGTGGGTAATAGAAGGCTTAAGGCGTCCCGCAGTTCCATCCAGTTTCCAGCTTCTATAAAAGCGCTTAGGCTTCCATCAGAATCAAGCTGAAGGAGGGCTTGCATTCCAAAAGAGGCTAAGTCGGTGTTTTCTATGTTGCTGTGGCTTGATGTTAGGCTTGCTGAAATGGTTAGGGCGGAGAGAACTATGAAAACAGCCAGGAAAGCTTCAATTATTCGGATTTGCCCTTTACTTTGGCTTTTCATGTTTTTGGTCCTCCAAGCCAGACTGTGCATTTGTAAACTGCTGAGCCTATGGTGACAAGATAGCTGTAAGCGAAAACCTCTGAAAGATTGGATGCCTCTGTGAAGTCAACGCCTATCTCTAGGGGTATCTGCGGATAAGCCGTCCATTCCACAAAAAACCGTGTGGACTTCCATCCCGTAACGACAAGCACTATGGGGCTGGCGTCTGCAAATCTTGGAATGCTGAACGTGGCGGTTTGGTTGTCGCTGGCAGTCTGCGTCAGCCTCGCTGCATAATTGAAGGTTAAGGCGTAAACCGTTGACAAAATCGTTTCTGAGTTGATGGGCAACGCTGTTAAAGTGTAGTTAAGCGGAGAAAGCCTCAAAAAAGTGCCTCTGGACGCTGGTTTGTTTGAGTTGTGGGTAAAAGCGTAAGCGGCAAAAGAACTTAATCTAGCGTTAGACGCAGATTTTGCAAATACCACGAGTGAGGCTGGTCCGTTAACACTGTTTGGAATAGTGACATTGAAGCGGCTTCTTCCATCAGAGTTATAAATGTTTGACGCTTGTAGGAAATCTTCTGCAACAACATAGAACTTTATATATGCAGGAACCTCTGCGCCGCTTTTTTCCGTTGCCACTTCAAACTCGTAAACTATTTCGTCCACGTTTTCGAAGGTTGCTGTTAAGTTTACTTCAACGTCAAAAAGAGGCTTTATCTCCAACCTAAAAGACACATCGGAAACTTTGAGAGTTGCGAATATTTGGGCGTAGCTTAGGGCGTAAAGGCTTTCGCTATTCAGCCTTGAAACTTTGTCGATGTCGAGCACGTAAGGATTCTGGGCGTTTGCCTCAGCTAAGCCGAACTCTTCTGGAACAATTTGGCTGTTTTGACCCCAGTTCCAAGGCTTTCCAACGTTCAACAGCATATACTTGGCGATTTCGCCATATCTTTCGGCAGCTTCAGTCTCTAAAGGGCTGGTTATTAAGGGCTGTAGAAGCTTTGCAGTGGCAGTCATGGCTGAAAGCACAAGCAAAACCATCAGGGAGCATGCGAAGAAGGTGTCGATGGATATTGCTGGCATAACGCTTCACCTTCAAACTGTTATGAGACCAGTCCAAACATGCTGCTCAGCAAGCTCTGGGAAAGTGCAAGAGAAACATGCGCCGTCAGAACAAGCATAGCTGAATATTTGAAGCCAGCTGCGAAAGTGCCCTCGTTAACCTTTCCCACGAAAAAGCCTGAAAGCCAACACTGCAACAATATGCCCAGCGAAAAAAGGTTCATCTGCTCCTGCATCACAACAAGAGGCATTGGCGCTGAACCGGGAAGCGACAGCTGCGTTAACGTGTAAACCGTTAAGGCCACCATTGTGGTTGTCAGGGCTATGAGGATGCTCCATATGAAGGCTAAAATCACATAGGGTCTTAAAAGAGACTTCTTGTTGGTTTCCACATCCTTCTGTTTTTCACTGTATTCCGTCAATATTTCTAGGGCTACGCTGGAGCCTCCGCCCATTTTTATCGTCTCAACAAGTATGAGGAAATTGACGAGAACAGGCCACGTTTGGATTTTCCTTTTGATACTTCCGAAAATTTTTCGAAGCGGGACTCCCCATTCCATCTGGCTTCTTATGAGAGCCAATACCTCGGCGAATTTTCCATAGCCTGGACGTTTAGCAGCGTGAACTATGCTCTTCTCCGGCGAAAGTCCTGTTTTTCTTGCCTCTGTCACATCCCTTAAGAAGCTTGGTATGGCGTTTTCGGCAGCATTATTTATTCTGGCGATGTCTATGTAGACGCCTGCCGCTGGTATTGAAATTGTTAGAAGGCAAGCTGTTACCACAAGTGGTAAAATCTGCGGCTTCGTTAAATATTGAAGTTGCGGCGCCGTGGATATTAGGGCTAGGAGGCAGCATGCAGCAAGCCCAGCTATAAAAGCCACCTGATATGGTCTTTTAAGCCCTACAAGGTTGCTTTTCCTCTCTAGGTGGGCGACGACCATGAAGACAACCGATATAAGTGGTGTTAAGAGGAATATGAGGAGGCAGACGACGGGAGTGGATATGCCTGGTGTTCCAGTGGCTTTCATGGGTTCAAATATTGATGTTGCTGAGAACACTATGAAGAGGATGTAGGAGCATAAGGTTACAATGAGCATAACCGCATAGGCTTCTACAAGGGTTCCAAGCCTTTCAATGGAGCGGATGGCAGCGGCGCTTTGAATCTCAAATATTGAACGTAGCTTGCTTTTAAGATAGTTTACAATGTTTCCTCCGCTTCTAATTGCTGAAACATAGCCCAGTAGAAATTCGCGGTAGCTTTTCGACTTTGTTTTTTCAGCTCTTTTCTGCATAACCGTTAAGGGGTCATAGCCTAAAACCTCCACTTGTCTAACAACTTCTTTAGCCTCTTTCTGAAACGTCGGCAAATGGTTTATGCTGCAGAGT
The DNA here is from genome assembly GCA_964501295.1 of uncultured Candidatus Bathyarchaeia archaeon. Lineage (GTDB taxonomy): Archaea > Thermoproteota > Bathyarchaeia > Bathyarchaeales > Bathycorpusculaceae > JABFQN01. The sequence continues at coordinate 6,705 of CAZCSF010000008.1, forward strand.
TTTCTCCAGCTTTCGTAGAGGGTTACCTCGCTTGCCGCTAATATAGTGAAAAGCAGCGCGGCGAAGGGAAGCTCACGGTTTATTTCGCTGGTATCCTCTTCGAAGAAACGGCTTAGCATTTTACCAAAAATTTTAGGTCCTTTGAATGGCGCTTGCAAATTTTTCACCATCCGCCTTTCTCTAGAAATTCCCTCTGGAAAAGCTCCGGGTTGTTGTAGTATTTGCTTAACACTTTGTTGACGCTTCTATATTCGCGGATGCCGTGTTCCACCATGTGGGCTAAAACCCTTTTTCGATATTCCAGCTCATCTATAAGCCTTTCAACTGGTATGTCGAGGCTTGAAGCCATCTTCCTTAGAAGGTGGCTTTCAGAAAGGTTTTCCTTAAACATGTCCGTAGACGGGTTCCAGCTGAAAACTTCTTGGTAACTGTTATAATCTTTTATCTCAGTGATGTTTACAAACTTTCTACTCGATAGTCTTCTTCCAGATTCGAGGAAAACAGGGGTTCTAACGTGTTTAACTGTGATTACACAGTTCATCAGTGGAATTATTGATGTGGGAATGTTCATGGGCGGCTGTGTTAACCTTTTCATGGCTGTGTCCACATCTTCAGCGTGAAGCGTGCATAAGCCTCCGTGTCCAGTTGCCAATGCTTGGAAAAGCACGTAGGCTTCTTCTCCGCGGACTTCGCCTACAATTATTAGGTCTGGGCGGTGGCGGACCGCAGATTTGATTAGGTCGTATAGGGTGATTTCGCCTTCGCTTTCTGTTCCGAAGCCAGACCGCGCAATTGTCGAAGTCCAGTTTTCATGCGGCAGATTTATTTCGGCGACTTCTTCTACAGAGATGATTTTGTAGTTGGGTTTTATGAGACATGCGATGGCGTTTAGGGCTGTTGTTTTTCCAGCGCCTGTTGCTCCTATAATCATGACTGACAGTTTGTTTTCCATTAAAAGCCATAGATAGGCGGCTATGCTTTCGTTTATGGTTTCATTTTCTATCAAGTCTATTATTGTGAAGGGGTCTCTGCGGAACTTGCGGATAGTGAAGGCAGTCCCATAGGGAGTTGTCTCCTTTCCGAAGGAAACAGCTAAACGGTGTTTTTCTGGAAGGGTCACGTCCACTATTGGGAAGGCTATGCTGACGTGTTTTCCAGACTTGTGGACCATGCGCATGACAAAGTCTTCCAGTTCTTGTTCGTCTCTGAAAACAATGTTGGTTTTGATGTTCTCGTATTTGCGGTGCCAAAGGTAAACTGGCTTGTTGATGCCGCTGCAGCCGATGTCTTCAACGTAGTCGTCGTACATTAACGGGTCTATTTTACCATAGCCCACAATATCCCTTTCAAGGTAGTAGAGGATTTTCCGCACTCCAACGGGCGATGTGCCTTCAAGAACCTTCCTATGTTTTGCGAGGATGGCTGGCATTTGCCGTCTAAAGGATTCCGCGAGCGTTTCTTCGCCTTCTGGGGCTTGAAGTTCAAACTCTAAAATGTTTCTAAGCCTAAAATAGCCTTCCCGCTCTTCCTTTGTTAGGGGAAGTTCGTCTAGAACGTATAAATACTCCAATGTTTCTTCGTTTTGGATTACTGCCGCGTATGAGAAAGGAGGCTTTAGGGGGTAATATTCCACCTCTAAAAAGCCTTCGGGAACACTCCACTTCTGAACTTCCAGTAAACCTGCTAATTCAGCTTCTTCCCTCATCAAATCTTTGAATTCCGACTGTGCGGCTTCACTTTTCTTAAGCTTTAGGGTGAACTTCAAATTTTCAGCCTCCATTCGGGGCTTGAGCTTGAAAGCTGGATTTGGATAACCTCCGCATTTACGGAGCATGTGATGCGAATTGCACCGTAGCCGCTAACATAATAACCTGAAGCCGAGGCTTTGTTTGGAAGGTAAACGCGCAGTTCCGCTGGTTCTGTTGGTGTGTTTCCTAAGCCACCTTCCAGCCAAGCCCTTGCCGAATCGTTTCTTAATCTAAGCCAGTAAAGCCTGTCTCCTATGGCTGTGGGCGCTTGAAGAAAAGCTTCGGCTGAAGCGTTTGTTGTCGTTGCCAATGTTAAAAGTTCTGTTGTTTTAGCTGCAACATAATCCATGAGGTTTTTCAGTTTCCGGGTTTCCGATGAAAAGCGTATGGCGTTGGCGTAGCCTATAAAGGAGACCAGTAGGATGCTGGTTACGGCTATTATGGCGAAAAACGTGTAGAGGTAGCTTGGCGTTATGACTGGCATTTAAGGGTTCACCCTTTGGATTTTTATGTTGCAGACAAGCGTTTCGAAGCTTATAACTGCGCCTTCGGCTGTGCTTTCTATTGGAAGCCAAACAATGCTTTGGACATTTTCGGAAACTGCCTTCAAAGCCAAGGAGGAGACTGAACTGTTAAATTCGAAAAGCTGAACTGTTGAGGTAACGTTTAAAGCTGAAACTTTAAGTTGGAAGCTTCCCTGCAGCGTCAGCATATCTGAAGGGCATAGGCTTATAATGTATATGCGAATGAGGTTTAGGGGTTTGCCATTGCTTGTGCCAGCGGCTAAAACTGTTGCCATGGGGCGATAACATAAAACCAGTTGCTGGGCAGTTTCGCCCCTTGCAAAGTATAACTGTGTCATGGTGTAGGCGCTTTGGTTTATGATGGTTCTGCCATCTCCCCTAACGAATAAGCCTTCCCGGCTTTCCATTGAAACCTCCAACTCGTAGAAGGCTTTCCCAACAGAACTGTTGAACACTATATGCGAAAAGGCTTCTTCGTCTGTCAGGTTTATGATGAGGCTTCTGGCGTTTGGCTGCGTTTTGAAGATTCCACCGCAGTCTTCCATGTAAATGGTTTTGGAGGCAGCATAACTCCATGCCACCGAACGCACTGCATCGTCTAAAGCTTGCATGTTCTGCCTAGCAACAGAAGCCTTGAGCAAGGCGCCTTTTGCGCTTATCCTTGTGACTGCAAAGCCATAAGTGACAGAGATTATGGCTATAAGCGACGCAAAGAGTATAAGGTAAGTGACTGGTATAGCCAAAGCCTTCCTTGAACCTACAAGCGTTTTGAAAGTTTTTGTCAGCAACCTTTTAACAGTCTCCTCTCTTGCAAACGGCTAGCTAATGAAAACCTTTGAGAGGCTGTGATAAGATAAGAAAGTGTGTGTAGAACAAAACTACACATAAGAATACGGAATCAATATCAAAAATCCCTATGAAACAGAAAAAGAGAAAAAGAGGGTGTTTATTCTAGGTAGGCTTCAACGTTTGTTTCTTTGTAATATTGGGCGTTGGCGGTGAAGACCACAACGCTGATGGGTACACCGATGTCGCTCGTTGATATGTGGGTTAAGCCGAAGAGGTAGATAACCATGCGTTGTCCAGAAGGTAACACTAAAGATTCGCCCGATCTGAGTTCAGTATAACCGGTCAACCCGCTTGAATTACTAGCATAGGCAGGGTCTTCCATTGCGGTGATAGTCTTATACCATATGCTGGTAACCTCTACTCCTCTTACTCTAATTTTGTCTATGACTGCATCACGTCCTCCAGTGTTGGTTATTACGAAGGCTGCTCTGGTTATGCCGCTTTGGTTGCACCAAACATGCAAGTTCGTTATTTGTAGGCTTTCTTCCTGCACCCGCGTGGTTGTCACGTTTATGGCATAAAAAGTTACAACGGTTGCCAATAGCACTGAAACCACTAGAATAATGAGCGTTGTTACCACTGTGCTTAACGCTTTCTTATTTTTTAACAGTTTCATTTTATTTTCGCTCCGTGCACAAAAATCCGTCTTGTTTAAATATGATAGTTTGTGCGTAGAACAAAGCTACACATAACCGTACAACAGTTCAACAAAACACGGCTTAACTCAAGTTTAAACATGTTTAAAGAATTCATAGGAAATTTTTATTTAGAAAGGCGAGTAAACCGCCTTGGGGATAAAGAATGAAAATGAGGGCGTTAGACGTTGCGATGGCAGGGATATGCGCAGCCCTATACGCCTTTATCGGCCGTTTAACAGATTTGGGCATAACCTTTGGAGGTGTTGCATTCTGGCCGGCAGCCGTCATACCAGCAGTTTTCTCGGTCCTCTTCGGGCCTTGGGTTGGCGGAACAGGCGCAGCCATAGGCATATTCATCCGCGACATGCTATTCCACGGAGACGCTTTGCTGAGCCTCTCTGCGGGTGTAACCGCCAACTTCGCTGGCGGCTTTTTGATAGGCTATTTTGCCCGCACAAACCTCAACTGGAGAAGGATAAGCACAAGCATGTTTATAGGTAGCATAACAATAGTGGCTGGCTTGCTTTTGCCGACGGTGCTGTTGCCAACGGAATCCGAAATTTTCACCGGCTGGTCAGCCTACATCAGCATAATTGTCTTTGCTGTGGCTGTTATTGCAAGCATAGCCATCATGATGGCTGTTGTAAAGCTTTGGCCCGAATGGAGAAGCTATACAGTTGGCTCCATCATCGGGCTGGGAGTCGCCAGCCTCATAATCGCCCTAGTAGTTTGGAGTTACAGCCAAATCTTCTTCTCTCCAGAAGGATACTTTAAGACGCCTATTCCACCAGAGTTTATACCCTTAATATTCGTGTGGACTTTTGCCACAGAAATTCCTTTCGTCCTCCTCCTTGGTCCGCCGATTATCAAGGCTTGCCGCAACGCCTTTCCATCGTTAACTCAAACAAAGAAAAAGAGCGATTGAAATTGAAAAGTGCAAGAGCCTTCAGCCCCGCTGGAATTTCAAGCTTCTTCGAAATATGCGACAAGCTGCCCGATGGAAAACCAATAGCAGACCTTACAAAGGTTGGCGCCAGAGGCGGAGGCTTCGGAATCCAGAAGGGCGTGACAACAGAGGTTTACCTTTCGGAAGCTGAAGAAAACACTATAAACATTTACATTAACGGGCAGACTGCCCGAGAAGCTGAAACCACACGAACTGTTGTAGGTATGCTTTTGGAAAGGGCTAATGGATGTTATCATGTTGATGTTAAGCATTGGGTTGAAGTTCCCATAGGCGCTGGTTTCGGCTCAAGCGCTGCTGGAGCATTAACCACAGCTTTGGCGCTGTCAAAGACTTTGGGCTTAAACTTAACCTACAATCAGCTTGGCAAAATCGCCCACATTGCAGAGGTAAAGTGTAAAACAGGCTTGGGTACAGTTGCCCCGCTAACGATAGGCGGAGGCTGCATACTCACATTGGAACCCGGCGCCCCAGGAACAGCCATAATAGACCGCATCCCCATAACCACGGATTATGCTATTGTTGCCGGAGTTTTCGGTTCCACACCGACAAAAACTGTTTTATCTTCGCCTGAAAAGCGTTCAGCCGTCAACAAGTGGGGTAAGCAAACTCTTGAGAAAATTCTCGCAGAGCCTTCGCTTGCAAATTTTTTGGCTTGCTGCCGCGAATTCGCCCTAAAAACAGGGTTCGCAACAGAAGGGGTTCGCCAACTGTTTAAGGCTGCCGACGAGGCTGGAGCAATAGGCGCTGCTCAGAACATGGTTGGCGAGGCTGTCCACGCCTTAACAACATTGGAAAACGCTGAGAAAGTGGCTCAAGCTTTTAAGCGAATCCTTCCAGAAAATAGGGTTCTCGTGGCAAACATCGACCTTCAAGGAGCCACACTGCTGGGATAAAAGTTGGCGGCTAAAAGGTTTAAGGTTGTGGCGGTTGGCGGAACCTTCGACGAACTCCACAAGGGACACAAAACGCTGCTTCTGAAGGCTTTTGAAGTTGGCGAACAAGTCTTAATAGGCTTGTGCACAGACGAGTTCGTCGCAAAAATGGGAAAGCCTCATGTGACAGCCTCTTACCAAGAAAGACTGGCAGAGCTGAAGGGTTTTCTGCAAAGATACGGCTTGCTGGAAAGAGCCAAAATCATCCCATTAAACAATGCTTACGGCGTGACGCTTCAAAGGGGCTGCCTAGAAGCCCTAATAGTAAGCAGAGAAACAGAATCCACAGCCAAAAAAATAAACGAGGAAAGAGCCAAACGCGGACTTGAACCCCTAACCATAATCGCCATAGACATGGTTCCATCCGAAAACCACACGCCCATATCCACGACGCGAATCCGAAAGGGCGAAATAGACCGAGAAGGACGTCTAATAAAAAAGCTGGCCTAACTACCACGCCTCTTCAATGATATGATTGTGGCTGTTAGGATTAACATTAAACATAGAGCCATGTTTTGCGAAAATTCCGAGATTGGTGTCGGATTTCCATAAACATAAACTGTCTGCCCGTCAGTGCCCATAACTATTGTTCCGGAGACGTATGTTCCGTAAACTGTTACGCCTTTGTTTAAAAGTCTTTGAACAGTCTCGTTATGTGGATGCCCATAAGGGTTGCCTATTCCCGCGCTGATAACCGCATATGCTGGATTAACAGCGTCCAAAAACTCCTCTGAAGTTGCATATTTGCTTCCATGGTGGGCAACCTTTAAAACTTGGCTTTGGAGGGTTAAACCAGCATTTATCATGGTTTCTTCCGCCTCGAAAGTGGCGTCTCCTGTGAATAGGAAAGCCACACTTCCAGCTTGAAGCCTCAAAACCACGCTGTTGCTGTTTACGTCGCTGAACTCAAGGGGTTGCACGGGATTTAATACTGTAAAATTGATGTTTTCGCTTAGAACATATGTTTGTCCTTTCTGGACAATGTTGATTTTGCTTTGGGCTAGGCTCATAAAATCTTGATACACTTGCGAAGTGGCATTTTCGCCGTTGTATAGGACCACGCCAACAGATATGCTTGACTCTAAAACCGATATGAGCCCGCCTATGTGGTCTTCATGGGGGTGTGTTGCAACAACGTAGGCTATTTCTGAAACGTCCAAAGCTGTCAAGTTGCCTAGCAACCGCCCGCCAGCAGAGCGAGGTCCACCATCTATTAGCATGTCCTGCCCGTTGGTGTTGATGAATATGGAGTCACCTTGCCCCACATCGAAAAAGTAAACAATGACTAAAGGCTGACCGTTGCATAAGGCGGTTTGAACAGCGCTCAAAAATGCAAACGCACAGCATATTAGCGCCAAAAATGTAGTTTTACACAAAATCCTTTCTAAACTCAAACAGTCCACCAACAACCCCTTTTGCACTTTATTCTCCTATTATTTTTGCTCCAAAATCTAGAGAGGGTATCCAATTTATCAGTTTTCCGATTTTGCCAAAACTATAGAGAGGGGTATCAATTTTGCAGTTCGCCGCCAACAACAAAATTGACTTTTGGCAAGGTAAAAATAAGGCTTATGGCATAGCATACTGTGGGTTTGAAGAGTTCATGCAGAGAACAGGCGTTGCAAAGCTTCCACTTCATTATGGCAAGGCGCCGAGGTGGCTAGTTGTCCGCATGCGAAAACTAGCCAAAGAAATAGTAACCATAATCGTCGACGAGTATGGCACTGGAGAATTCTTAAAACGTCTATCCGACCCGTTTTGGTTTCAGGCTTTAGGCTGTGTTTTAGGTTATGACTGGCACTCTTCAGGCGTGACAACGGTGGTTACCGGCGTATTAAAGCAGGCTGTAATGCCCGAAGAGCATAGCGTGGCTGTCTGCGGCGGAAAAGGCAAAATTTCAAGGCAAACCCCGCTGGAAATTGGTTTGGTGGGCGAAAAGTTCGGCTTCTCAGACAACAAAGTAGAGGGGCTACAATATGCAAGCAAGATGAGCGCCAAAGTGGATAACACGGCTATTCAGGCGGGTTATCAGCTTTACCACCACGCCTTTTTTGTTGACGAAAGCGGAAGATGGACTGTAATCCAGCAGGGAATGTGCCCCCAAGATCGCACCGCTAGGCGTTATCACTGGCTTTCGGAAAACGTCAGCAGTTTTGTTGTTGAGCCCCATAACGCCATCGTCGGCGATGCAAGGCGCGAAATAGCCTTAGACATGACCGCTAAAGAAAGCGAAGGCTGCCGTAAGGCTTCTGTGGACTTGGCATGCGAACCCCCCAAAAAACTTATGCGCCTTATAATGTCTATTCGCCCCGCCTACCAGAAATCCCTTGAAGAGTGGCTTCCGAAAACACTCCAAACACCGTGGGCAGACTACCCAATAGACGTTTTATCCATGCCAGCCAACATCAACTGGAAAACCCTTCAACAAATATACGAGTTTAAACCCAAAAACTACGAGGAACTGTTGGGCTTTAAAGGCGTAGGCGTAGCCACCGTCAGAGGCTTAGCTCTAATAGCTGAACTCGTTTACGGCGAGAAGCCAAGCTGGAAAGACCCAGTGAAATACTCCTTCGCCTATGGAGGAAAAGACGGCGTCCCCTACCCAGTGGATAGAAAAGCCATGGACGAATCCATACAAATCCTCAGAAGAGCTGTGGAAGACGCAAAACTCGGCGACAAAGAGAAACTCAACGCCTTGAATAGGCTTAGGGTTTTCATTCCGCCAACACGCCAGTAGCCTTTCACACCAGTGCCCTCTGCTGAATTAAGCCTACTCCATGTTTGACATGGGACTTACAGCCTCAGATAAGTTTATATCTACGTCTTTGAAGTTTGTGGGGAAAATGATAACAAAAATGCTAGGGTTTACATATGACCTTACTGCTGAGCGTTGCAGCTTTCATAGCAAGTTTGCTGCTCCTATACATAGGCTCGAAAAAAATAGTGGGCGCAGCCTCACGGTTAGCCTCCACTCTAAACATGCATAAAGTTGTCGTCGGAACAGTTTTTGTGGCATCTGTGACATCTGCTCCGGAGCTTTTCAGCTCCATAATGGCAGCCCTTTTCAGCTCTTCACAGATGGCTTTAGGCAACATAATAGGCTCAAACATCTACAATGTTCCATTAATCATAGGCATATGCGGCTTAATAGGTGAATTCAAAATGAAAAACTCCACAATTAACCGGGAATGCCTCTTTATGATAGGGCTTTCAGCCATGCTCACGATTTTAATGGTTGCAACAGGCATGGTAACCCAGTGGATTGGGCTTATCTTTTTAGCCTTATACCCAATATTCATTTACCATTCCATCCGCAAAGGAAACGGGAATGGAAACCAAAACGGCAAACCAGAGGCTGGCGCGGCGAAACCAGCCCTCATCATGCTTTTAGGCGGCGTCACCCTAATAGCCGGCACATACTTGCTTGTTTACAGCGCAACAGCCATGGCTGAAATCTTCGGCTTAAGCCAATTCTACGCTGGACTAACAATAATGGCTTTAGGCTGCGTAGTCCCAGAAACAGCCGTTTCAGTGGCAGCCGCACTACACGGCGAACAAGAAATATCTATAGGCAATGTGGTAGGCGACAACATCATAACAATAACATTGGTTTTCGGAATAGTCGCACTTATAAGGTCTTTCACGGTAACATTGCAAGAGATTATGACAACTGTTCCCTTCATGATCCTCGTAACCATTGTCTTATTCGTCATGAATAGGCGAAGCCACAAAATAACAAGGGCTTGGAGCCTACTCATGCTAGTTATAGCCGCCGCAGCCTTCATCCTAGAAACATTCAACCACATAGCCTAACATCAAGCTTCTTGAAAATCTCAAAAGATTGTACCCTTGGGGAAACACTGAAGCCGCAAAAGCTAAGCCTAATAAGAATCATTGTCCCAAGCGAAAACGCTCCTGCAATCCGTGTTTATGAAAAAGTTGGGTTTAAACAGTATAGAAAATACTTTTTCATGAAAGGAACCAAGCGTAAGTCTTAGTGGCTTTTACTCTTCAACCGTTATTGCTTGTGTGGGGCACGATGTTACACATGCCATGCATGCTATGCAGTCGCCTTCCCTAACGGGCACAGACTTCTGGGTGTCTGGGTACTCCGGCAACTTCTTAAGTTCAAAAACGTTTACTGGGCAGACTTCGACGCAGATGCCGTCTCCGTTGCATTTGCTCCAATCAACCTTAACTTTAGGCATAACCTTCAACCCTTGCCATTAACTCTGGACGCTTTCCACTTTTAATTCTTTCCATAGTTTTGGAAAGGCAAACGCTTTATCCGTTTATGCAGCAATTAACTGTTTGAAAAGGGAATGTCTAACAAAAGCGACAAAAAAACCAGCGAAACAAGTGCCAGCATAGAGGAGTTAAGCAAAAAACTCGACCTAATAATCAAAAGATTGGAAGCTTTAGAAACCCTAATGCTAAGCAATCCAGAATACGCTGAACTAGCCCCATATCTGCGATTAAGCCGTTTTGGAGTAGGCTTGTATGGCGAACCATTAAAGCTGGCGGCTAGGCTGAAAACAGCTGAAAAACATCTTAAAAAAGATTGGATTCTCAAAGATGACATTTCAAGATGCATAATCCAAGCCCTAGCCGTAAATGAGAAGCTAAATGTTTCAGCAATAACACGGCAAGTGCAGAGAATGCGGGGAAAAGCCTCCAGACGAATCATAAGGGAAAGACTGAAACGCCTAGAAAAAGAAGGCGTCGTCCAAAAGGCAAAAGGCTATGGAAACGTTTACCAGCTAGCCGAGTGACCACCCCGCTGAACACTTTTTCCCAGAATAAATAACTCCACTAGCCGCACCCTTTATTCTCATGGAAGGTGAAAGAATGCAACTAAGTAAAATTGGGACTCACGTCAAAAACGGCTTCCAAAACTTCACAGGCAAAATGTTCGGGACGATTTCCGTAAACAAGAATCAAGAAATGAAACTTGAACCTTGCAGATACGCTAACCCAAAATTTAACAATCCAAACAATATTGTGAAGGAAGCTTTGCTAGAAGCTGAAATTAGAAAAAGTTAAGCAGTAATGTTTGCTCGCAGATGCCAAAACCGTTAATTGCTTTAGAGGCTAAATAGAAAGGAGGTGAAACTAAAATGGCTGAAGAAACGGAAAAAAAGAGGAAAAAAGAAGGCGAAGATGTTGAAGAATTAAGAGAAGTCTTAAGCGTAATCTCAAAAGAGGTTCCATCCCTCATAAAAGGAATCATCGCAAGCATTTTCTCTGAAGAAGCGGGAAGAGACATGGGCAAAGCAGCGGCTGCCTTCTACAAAGAGCTTAAAGAGGCCGGCATGCCCGAAGATGTAGCCGTAAAAATGACTGAAGGCTATATTTCAGCGTTTACAAGCCTCGGCGAAGTCCTGAAAAAGGCTGTTAGCGGAGAAAAGGGCATAAAAAGCAAAGAGTTGGAGAAGGAAATTTCAAAAAGAATCAAGGAGAAGCTGGCAGAGAAAGGCTTGGCGGAAAAAGAAGAAGATGAAGACGAGGAAGAAGACGAAGACTAGGCTGGGCTAAACTTTAAAGGAAAGAAGATGAAGCTGCGAAGCATAATCGGCATAGTTCTTCATATAATCCGCTTAACGTTAAGCCTTTTTGCTTTATGGTTAAGCTTCGGCTGGAAAGTGAGGAAAGCAAGAAAAGCCTTTGAAAAAGAACTGGTTAAAATGGGAATGGTGAAAAAAGATGCGAAAAAACTTAGCGCTTTGTATTCAAAACTCAAAAATGACATTATGCAAACCGTGCAATCCTCCATTTTCACGTGGCGTTAAGTTCTCAAAAATCTAAATAAATTTGCGAACAACAGTAAGATGAAAAGCTTATTTCGCAACCATGAGTCTCGGCGAATTTTACGGCTTCTTCTGCTGGAAATGCTATTGCGTCCACGCCAGCCTTTATGGCTAAAACATCTGTTTCCGCCCAGTGCCTGCCCTTTGGACGCATACAACCCAAAGCTATGGGAGTTTTTGGAAACATAACCCTAGCTGTGACTAAAACTCTGGCTATGTCCAGCGGATTCGGCGGCTTCACATAAGCCATTTCTGTTCCATGTATTGGCATGAAGGCAATTATAACCAATGCTGAAGGTTTATACTTTGAAATCATCTGTAAAGCGTAAAATTCTCCTTTCAGCCTTCCGTAATGAAGCCCAGCAATAACGTGGGGAACAAAACATAAACCCGTTTGGCTTAACACCTTTAAAGCCTTTTCATAATCCTTAACCGTCACATTCAAATTGTAAATTTCCCCAATGGTTTCGTTATCTCCTATCACATCGATTAGCGCCGCGTCGACATTTGCTTGCTTAAGCCTTTCAGCGTTGTCACGGCTTACTATCCCCACGTGCACAAAAACCGTTAAACCCAAATCCGCCTTAATCTTCTCGATGGCTTCAATAAATCTATCCAGTGGAACAGAACCGTCTGGGAGGCAGCCGCCGCTGATTAGACAACCAGAAGCTCCTTCCCGTTTAAGCTTGGCGCATAAACTGTAAAGCTCTTCCGGACTCCTAGCAGGGTACATGGTTTCCAAAACTTTTCCGCCGCAGTGTTTGCAGTTTAAGGCGCAACCCTTGCCCGTAACAGAAATTGTTGGAAAATCCTTGGAAGAAGAGCAGAAATAACCCGTTCTATAATACATGAAGCTTGGTGCGTAAAAGCGAATTTTTCTCGGCATTGAGGAGAATACGCTGTTATCTAAAAGTCTAGTTAGCTCTTTTTCTGTCATTTGCCAAATTTCTTCGGGTGGAAACTGCGCCATTTTCCTCCTATAAAAGGGCTACACTGTATGCTTAATAGCTTTCGTTAGAACCCGTCAGTAGCATTCGCCCAGTTTATTTCTGGTTTTTCTGGCTTTCATCGCTCTCTATAGTTGGAGCTGTTTCAACTGTTGTGTTCGTGGTCCTGATGGATTTGGCGATTTTATCCAAATATCTTTGGAAGCTTAGGGCTCTGAAGACTGACATGCCCCTTTCTGTTATGGCGTAAACCTTCTTTCTCTCTGCGAACGTCTCTTGGATAAGTCCATTCTTCATTAGAGAATTTAGAAACTGTTCCAGAATTGTGCAGTCCATGTTGGTTCTGTAGGCTATGCTGTCGACGGTTAATGGTCTCTTCGCTAGGGCTGATAGGATAGCCTCATAAGTTTCAAGCTTTGATTTTCGCAAATCCTGCACGCTCTTAAAGGTTTGTTAGAACGCGGATATGATAAAATATTTATGAATTCAGAATCATTAGCAGAAAAACACAAACACATCTAAAAATAATAAACATTTGAAGTGTGAAGCCTTGACAGTGAAGGGGGAAATTCCAAGAAAAGTTCGCGTTTCTTTGGGCTCCGCGATAGTGCTGGGTTTGCTTGATGGGAAGCTTGACGCTACACCTACAACAGCTTACCTAATGACTTTCCGAAATGGCAAATGTCTCGCAAACTGTGGATTCTGCCCCCAAGCAAGAAAAAGCCAAGGCAGAGCCGACATGCTTTCAAGGGTTTCATGGCCAGCCTTCGCCACAACCCACGTTCTCAACGGATTAAAAGAAGCCGTTGAAAAAGGTGAGATAAAACGGGTTTGCATACAAGCCCTAAACTATCCAGAAGTTTTCACACATTTACAAGTCCTTGTCAAAATGGTTTCTCAACGCGTGAAGGCTCCAGTCTCGGTTTCATGTCAACCTTTAAACCCTGAAAATATACGGCGGTTGGCTGAAGCTGGCGCTGAAAGGATGGGCATACCGTTAGACGCGGCAACAGAGGAAATCTTCGACAAGGTTAAGGGCAAGTTGGCTGGAGGACCATATGACATGAAAAGGCAATTGACTCTTTTAGAAGAGGCTGTGAAAGTTTTCGGGAAAGGCAAAGTCAGCACCCATTTAATCGTTGGACTTGGCGAAACAGAAAGAGAAATGGTGGTTATGATTCAGAAATGCGTTGACATGGGTGTTTTGCCAGCGCTTTTTGCTTTCACACCAGTTGCGGGAACAACCTTAGAAAACCAAAAGCAACCACCAATCAAGCAGTACAGGCGGATGCAGTTGGCTAGACACCTAATATTCAACAAAATATCAAGGGCTGAAACCATAAACTTTGATGGAGAAGACCGCATAACAAACTTCGGCGTAGACAAACAAACCTTAAAACGAATTATCCGTTCTGGTGAGCCTTTCCTAACTTCTGGATGTCCAAACTGCAATAGGCCTTACTACAACGAGAAGCCCAGCGGTCCCATCTATAATTATCCAAGGCCCATGGGCATAGAAGAAACAATAAGGGCGGCTGAAGAATTAGGCGTAATCTAAGATTCCCCTACCCTCATTGGGACTGCGGGAATTTTCGGTTTCTGTTTTGTCACTTGTTCGACGATGCGCCAGAAATCCTCTTCGGTTAAGCCTTTCCGCAGCTCTTTCATAAGCTTCTTAATCTGATAGAAGGTCATTTGGGTTCCACCTTTGTCTAGGCTTTCCTGCAAACCCCTAATCCTTCTAACAATATCCTCTATCTGCCAGTTTGTGGCTTTTATCCCAGCAGCTTCAAGGCGTTTTGCAACAAGCTGTCTTCCACCGCTTTTACCAATGTAGAATTGTGTTTCTCTCTCAATGATTTCCGGCGGGAAAGGCTCATATATTATGGGGTGGGCTAGCATCCCTTCAACATGTTCGCCGACTTCGTAGGCGAAGGCGTTTTCGCCGACTATTGGTTTATGAAACTGGATTGGCAGTGCAAAGCTTTTCTCCGCTTGCTGTGCGAGCCTAAAAAGCTTTTTCATGTCAACACCCGTGTCAATGTTATATAATAGTTCCAAAGCAGCGACGACCTCTTCTAAGGGAGCAACGCCGGCTCTTTCGCCGAACCCAGCGATGCAAGTATGCACATGGGTTACGCCTTCCTCTACTGCAGCCAGCGTGTTTGCCGTGGCTAAGCCAAAATCGTTATGGCAGTGGATTGAAAGCGGCGGAATATCGCGTTTAAACACTTGCCGAAGCCCATCCCTAACATGAGAAACCAAATAGCGGGTTGACAGCGGCCTAAGAAATCCAACAGTGTCGGCGATTACAAGCCTATCCGCCCCAGCCTTTACAGCGGCTTCAAAAATTTGCAGAATGTCCTGCAATGGGGTGCGGGAGGCATCTTCCAAAACAAAGTCAACAATGACGCCATGCCTTTTCGCGTATTCTATGCATTCAACAGTGTTCTTTAGAACTTGCTCCTTCGACATTTTAAGCCTATACTGAAGGTTAAGTCCATTAAACGGGGTGAAAATGGGGATTTCTCTTATGCCGCAGTCGAGACACGCATCTATGTCGGCTTTGACTGCGCGTGCTGAGGCGGCTATGCTGGCTTGCTGAAACCCTTCGTTGGCAATTCTCTTAACAGTGTTTTTCTCCTCTTCGGAAAGCGCTGGAAAACCGACAGTTATGATGGAAACACCAGCTTCATCCAGCAACTTAGCCAATTTAACCTTCTCCACATAGGTCAAAAAGACCGTTGGAGTTTCGACGCCTTCTCTTAAGGTTTCATCCCAAATGAAAACTCTGTCAGGAAGCTTCGGCGGCAGATTTTTCCTTAAACGATTATAATTGGCGATTAATCCCTGAGCCTCAAGTTTTTTAAATATTGTTTTCCGCATTAAACATCACATTCCAATAAGCAAGATTTAAGCGCATTTTGTTATTTCACAAGCACTTATATAAGAATTGAGCATTTTAAAACAATTCTATTAAACTGGAACACGTCGGAAAGGATGGGTGAGCCCTTAATGGACTTGTTTGAGGCTATAGAGAAGAGGAGAAGCATAAGAAAATTTAAGCCCAACCCAATACCCAAAGAAGCCCTTAAAAGAATCCTCGAAGCTGGACGACTAGCACCGTCGGGTGGAAACCGCCAACCATGGCGCTTCATAATTGCAAGAAAACCTGAAACCAAAAAGGCTTTAGCTGCGGCAGCGAACAACCAGATGTTTATTGCAGATGCCGGCGCTGTTATTGTGGCACTGGGCGATCCTAAGGCTTCGCCAACAAAGCTTCCCTACACGCTTTCCGCCACCAGAATACCACATAGGCAAGACCCAATGATTGCCATTGAGCATATGGTTTTGGCGGCGACAGCCCTTGGTTATGGAACATGCTGGATTGGAGCCTTCAACGAGGAAGAAGTTAAAAAGATTCTTAAAATTCCAGAGGACATGGCGGTGATAGCCCTCCTTCCAATAGGAGTTCCAGACGAAAGCCCACCTCCAAAACCTAGAAAGGCGTTCAGCGAATTATTCTTCGACGAATCTTACGGTGTCCCACTGGAACTTTAAACAGAAGCGCTCTTCAAAAGTTTAAATTAAAAGCGACTAGCAATAGTTGTCAGGGGTGTTGTGTTTGGTTGAAGCACCTGTAGAAGATAAACGGATAACCCTTAAAGAGGCGGCTAAACTCATCCCCGATGGGGCGCATCTTTTCTGGGGAGGTTTCGGCTTTCAACGGCCTCCAATGGCTTTTGCCCACGAGCTGGTGAGGCAGAAAAAGCGGAATCTAACCATATACACGTGTGGTTCAGAAATAGATATTGACATACTTTCTGGAGCTTATGTGGTTTCGCGTTTTGAACTCGCCTTTTTCGCCATAGAAGGCATAGGACTGGCTCCCAACATTCAACGAAGAATCCGCGAAGGAGCAATTCAAATCGAAGATTATACAAACCTAGCAATGGCGTTACGCTTTCTAGGCGGTGCATTGGGTGTTCCATTCATGCCGGTGAAAAGCATGCTTGGAACAGACCTCATTGCTAAGACAAAATTCAGACCGAAAAAAGCGGAAGTTATAACGTGCCCATTTACAGGCGAAAAAGTTGTGCTTGTGCCATCCGTACGTCCAGACTTCAGCATAGTCCACGTTTCCCGCGTGGATAGAGAGGGCAATGCCCAAATAGACGGCATTAAAGGCGAGGATGTGGAAGGCGCCAGAGCCGGCAAAAAAGTGATCGTTTTAGCTGAGGAAATTGTGGACACAGAGTTTATCCGTTCCCAGCCAGACCAGACGGCGATACCTAACATTTACGTCGACTACGTTATTGAATGTCCATGGGGAGCCTATCCCATGATGGTTTACAACTATTACGACTACGACATGGAACACGTGCGCATGTATTACCAGCAATGCAAAACAGAAGAGGGATGGCAAAAATACTGCGAAGAATACATAACCGGCGTCAAGGACCACATGGAGTTCCTCAAGAAAATCGGAATGGAACGCCTATTGCAACTTAGGGCTAAAAAACCCTTCCCATATTAGGAGGCGAATGAAAATGGAGAGAAATTACGCAAAACTTGGCGAGTTCACAACGCTGGAGCTTATGGCGGTTTGCGGAGCCAGAGCCATAAAAAACGGCGAAGTAGTCTTTGTTGGAACAGGATTACCCATGATTGCAACAATGCTGGCTAAAAGAACCCACGCGCCCAACGCCAAAATAGTTTACGAAGCCGGATTTATAGACTCAAACGCCATAGACATCGCCCTATCAATAGCCGATTCAAGGCTTGGCTATAGAGCTTCAGCAGCCATAGGCCTCATCGAAACCCTTGGACTGCTGCTGCAGGGAGGACACGTAGACGTAGGCTTTGTGGGAGCTGCCCAAATAGACGAGTACGGAAACATAAACACCACCTATATAGGCGATTTTGAAAATCCAAACGTTAGGCTTCCGGGAAGCGGCGGCGGAAACGACATAGTCTCATCAGCAAAACGTATTGTAATAATAATGACCCATGAAAAAAGGAAAATGGTGAAAAAGCTTGATTACCTAACAAGCCCAGGCTTTCTGGACGGACCAAAAGCCAGAGAAAAGGCTGGCTTGCTTGGCGGCGGCCCATCCCTTGTTGTCACTAACCTTTGCCAGATGGATTTTGACCCCGAAACAAAGCGGATTAGGCTTGCGACGATTCATCCGGGCGTGACGCTGCAGCAAATCATGGAGAATACAGGGTTTGACTTAATTGTGCCAGAACATGTGCCCACAACAGAGCCGCCAACATATGAGGAACTTGCCATTTTAAGGGCAATAGACCCTCATGGAATTTACATACCAAGACCATCCCAAACCAAATAAAAGCTAGTGCTTTTCCCCATTCCATTTCCGCTTCAAACAAGAAAGCATTTTATAGGCTTATTCGAAAATATGTGAGACTGGTTGGGATAATATGGATTTTGAGTTAACCGCTGAACAGAAAATGATAGTTGAAACAGCTGCTGAAATAGCCCGCGATTATGGTCCAGAATACTGGCGGGAAAAAGACAAGAAACACGAGTTTCCAGAGGATTTCTGGAAAAGCCTTGCAGAAGCAGGTTTTCCGGGCATAGTGATTCCGGAGAAATACGGCGGGGGCGGCATGGGCATGTTTGAGATGCTTCTAGCCATGGAAACTCTTGTTTCCGAGGGTTGTGGACTCGCCGGAGAATGGTTCTTGTGCTTGTCTTCAGTTTTTGGAGGCTTATCCATAACAAAACACGGCAACGATTTTCAAAAAGAGAAATATTTGCCTAAAATCGCGAAGGGTATGGAGTTCTGCCTAGCCCTTACAGAGCCGGATGCTGGAACCAACACTCTGAACATTAAAACGCTTGCTGTTGAGGATGGAAACGACTACGTGATCAATGGTCAGAAAATCTTCATTTCTGGAGCTGACAGAGCCAAGGGAATGCTTCTTGTGACTAGGACAACGCCTCCGGAGAAGGCTCCTAAAAGAACTTTGGGTTTGACGCTTTTTCTTGTGGATTTGCCAAACCCCGCCGTCGAGATAATCCCTATAGAAAAGCATGGCATAAATTATTCAAAAACCTTTGAGGTTTACATCAGCGATTTGCGGGTTCCCCGAGAGAACGTTTTAGGCGAAGTGGATAAAGGCTGGTATTTACTGCTTGACACACTTAACCCAGAGCGGATGTCCTTTTCTGCCGCAGCCTGCGGACTGGGGCTTTTAGCCATTAAAAAGGCTGTGGAATATGCAAAAGAACGAAGGGTTTTTGAGGCTCCTATAGGTGCGCATCAAGCCATACAGTTTCCCTTGGCGGAAGCTAAAGCCAAAATTGAGGCGGCTAGACTTCTAAATTATAAGGCTGCGTGGCTTTTCGACCGTGGACAAGAATGTGGAGCAGAAGCCAACATGGCAAAGGTGGCGGCTGTGGAAGCTGGAACCGAAGCGGTTTACCATGCAATGCAGACTTTCGGCGGGTATGGCTATGCTGTGGAATATGACGTTGAAAGATGGTGGAGGGAAGTAAACCTCATAAGGTTGGCGCC
The DNA here is from genome assembly GCA_964501295.1 of uncultured Candidatus Bathyarchaeia archaeon. Classification (GTDB taxonomy): domain Archaea; phylum Thermoproteota; class Bathyarchaeia; order Bathyarchaeales; family Bathycorpusculaceae; genus JABFQN01. Next base: position 25,659 of record CAZCSF010000008.1, read on the forward strand.
GGTTACCCATCAAATGGCATTAGCCTTTATAGGGCAACATGTGCTGGGACTGCCAAAATCCTATTAGAAGGTTTCGAGACTGCCACTATTAATCCGGCGATAAAACGCCTAAAAATGGTGTAAAATTTTGGGCTTTACAAGAAGTCATGGATTGCTGGTTCTGGCAAGCTTCAGTTTCAGCTTCATCCTTGTCTTTTCAACAATGCTTAAAAATGCTGGAGTTTCCAGCTTACAACAAGTCTTTTACCGCATAATGTTGGCTCTCCCTTTAATATTTCTGTTGATTAGGGGAAAGTTTAAGCTTGAAAAGGGGGAACTGCAATATTTTGCTTTGATAGGCTTAGTTTTTTCCGCTTTTCTTCTTTCCGCCCTATCTTCGATAGTTTTTGGCTGTCCCATAGCTGTTTCTGTGGCTCTAATTTACACGCAGCCCCTTTTCACGGCACTGTTGGCTGCAATTTTTGGGAAAGAGAGGATAACGTTGAAGAAGTTTGGGATAGTGGTTGTTGGATTTTTGGGAGTTTTGTTTGTAAGTGGGTTGGTAACGGAGCCTTTGTCAAATCTCAACGTTGGCGGTGTTGGATTCGCTTTTTTAGCGGGCTTCCTTTACGCTGTTTACCTTTATCTTAAAAGGGTTAGGAAAACAAGCTATTCGCCTCTCCAAGGGTTGTTTAACACGTTTTTGTTTGCTGCTCCCTGCACTTTGCTTTTAGGTTCAGTGTTAAGGCTTTTCACAGTAAACCCAAGTTTCGTAGGGTTTTCGACGCTGGATTCCTATCAGTTTGCCTTGTTGGTTTTATTTGCCGCTTTCAGCACAGCCCTTCCCTACGGCTTGTTAAACTACGTCAAACCAAGTGAGGTTTCTCCCACAACGGAGGGAACTATTCTGCTTTTAGACCCTTTGCTGCATAACTTATGGGCGGTGCTTCTTTTCCAACAGTATATTCCCTTAATTCGCTATTTTGGTGTTGGATTAATCCTTCTCAGCGCTGCAGCTATGTTCAGAGTTAAGGGCGTTTAACATCACGAATTACGTTGTGGCACCAAAAACGCTAATAGTGATTTTTCGGCAAATTCTATAACGCTTTCAAAATTTGGAGGGAAACATTTGGAAGTTAAAACCATCGCTGTTTTGGGTGCTGGTTTGATGGGACATGGCATAGCACAAGTGGCAGCCCATGTGGGTAGATATGAGGTTTATCTGCGGGACATTGAACAGCGGTTCGTTGACAACGGCGTGAGCATGATTCGCAACAGCCTACAGAAATTTCTCAGCAAGGGACAGATAACCGAGGCGGAGTTCAACGAAACCTTAGCGCGCATACACCCCACAACGGATTTAAAGGAAGCCGTTTCCAAAGCCGACTTTATTATTGAGGCTATTCCCGAAAATGTTGAACTGAAAAAGGCGACATTCCGCGAAGTGGACACACTTGCGCCTTCCCATGCGACAATTGCGTCTAACACCTCTTCTATAAGCATAACAGAGCTTGCCTCATCCACAAAACGTCCAGAAAAAGTGTGCGGTATGCACTTTTTCAACCCACCGCAGCTAATGAAGCTTGTAGAAGTGATAAAGGGCGCAAAAACCTCAGACGAAACAATACAAACGGTTTTAGATGTAGCCCACAGAATGCAGAAAGAAACAGTCCTAGTCAAAAAAGACTGCCCAGGCTTCATTGTTAACCGCATACTGATACCAGCCTTAAACGAGGCTGTAGCATTATACTGGGAAGGCGTGGCAGAAAGAGATGACATAGACAAAGCCGTAAAGCTTGGACTAAACTGGCCTATGGGACCCTTGATGCTTTTGGACTACATAGGGGCGGACACAACCCTAGCCATAGCCGAAGTCCTCCAGAAAGAACTTGACCCAAAATTTCATCCACACACTGGTTTAAAGCAGATGGTTAGAGCTAATCTGCTTGGAAGAAAAACTGGAAAGGGCTTTTACGACTGGACGCAAAAATAGGGAGGTTCGAGACTCACGGAATTCAAATACATTTTATACGAAAAAAGCGAAGGCATAGCAACAATAACGATAAATCGTCCTGAGGCGCTTAACGCCTTCAACGCTGAAGTTGTCGGCGAAATTCTGCAAGCGCTTGAAGACGTAAAAACGGATGAAAACATTCGTGTTGTTGTCTTAACTGGTGCTGGAGAAAAGGCGTTTTCCGCTGGAGCGGACATTAAAGCCATGAAGGGAATGAACGCGTTAAAGGCGAGAGAGCTTTCCCAAATGGGTGAAAAACTTTGCACAGCATTAGAAAATCTTGAAAAACCAGTTATAGCAGCCATAAACGGTTATGCGTTGGGTGGCGGTTTGGAAGCGGCAATGGCATGCGACCTTCGCATAGCTTCTGAAAACGCGAGGATGGGACAGACTGAAATAAACATCGGTTTGATTCCAGGCTGGGGTGGAACTCAAAGGCTGACACGTCTAATAGGAGCGACAAAAGCCAAAGAACTCATTTTCACTGGCAAGATGATTGATGCAAAAACAGCTGAACAGCTTGGAATTGTGAACATGGTTGTGCCCTTGGACAAGTTTAGGGAGGCTGTGCGTCAATTCGCCCTTGAAATTGCCCAGAAGGCTCCAGTAGCCCTTATAGTGGCTAAAGCCTTGATAAACAAGGGTGCAGAAATAAGCTTGGATGCTGCATTAGCGTTAGAAAGGGAAGGCTTCAGCGTGGTAGCCTCCACAGAAGACCTTCAAGAGGGCGTTTCAGCCTTCATCGAAAAACGGAAGCCAACGTTTAAAGGCAGATAGTGAACAAGCGCTGGCGCGATATCCCCACCCTTTTTAAGTTTCGCCCTTTTGCTATGTATGCAACGGCTTTTAGTCACCAAAAGTTATATCTGAAGCCAAAGGGTTATTGGGTTTTCCCAAGCATTGGAGAAGGCGTTAATGCCAAACCCTAACATATTATTGAAGGACCAGGTTGGAAAACGTGTGCTTCTACTTGGCAACGAAGCCATTGCCCGAGGCATTTTAGAAGCCGGCATAGGCGTTGTCACCACCTACCCAGGCACTCCAGCCTCGGAAATTGGAGATTCTATTTCTGCTATAGCTCAAAAAGCAAGCGTTTACATGGAATATTCCGTTAACGAAATTGTTGCTGTTGAGGTTGCTGGCGGAGCTGCAAACTGCGGCGTTAGAGCTCTTGCAGCCATGAAACATGTGGGGTTGAATGTGGCTGCAGACGCTCTTATGACCTTGGCTTATACTGGCGTTAAAGGAGGCCTAATTATTGTGGCTGCCGACGACCCCGAATGTTATAGTTCGCAAAACGAGCAGGACAGTCGTCTATACGCTTTGCTTTCGAATCTGCCGTGTTTGGAGCCTTCCAACGCCCAAGAGGCGAAGGACCTGGTGGTTTCAGCCGTGGAGCTCTCTGAAAAACTTGAGTTGCCAGTTATTCTAAGAACAACCACCCGCGTAAGCCACACGAGAGCGCCCGTCATCTACGGAAAGCTTGCAAAACCCCGCTTAAAAGGCGAATTTATTCGGGATGTTAAGCGTTTAGTCATGGTTCCAGCGAATTCCAGACCCCAACACGATGTTTTACTGCGGAAAATGGAGGAGGCAAAACAGATAACTGAGGCTTCTCCGTATAACTTGATAGCCCACAAGGGCGAAGGCAAAGACAAAGAGTATGGCTTAATCTCTTCAAGCTCAGCCTACAACTATGCTGTGGAAGCCGCCGAACTTTTAGGCTTAGACGTTGATGTTTTGAAACTTGGCATGACGCATCCCCTTCCAGAAAAAATGATTGGAAAGTTTTTGCAAGAGCACTCTAAAGTCATTGTGATTGAGGAGCTTGAACCCTACTTGGAACTGCATGTTAAGGCTATAGCCAAAGATTACGCGCCCACCATAGAAGTTTATGGCAAAATGGGACAGCAGTATTTTCCAAGAACGGGTGAGCTTTCAACACGTAAAGTTTTAAAGGGGCTAGCCAGCATTACTGGAAGAAAAATACCCGTGGACTTGGAATCCGCTGATGAGAAACATGCGGAAGTTGCTGAAGGGCTTCCGTCGAGACCTCCAGTTTTGTGTGCTGGATGCCCCCACAGAGCTTCCTTCTATGTCATAAAGAAGGTTGCAGGTGAAAAGACTATTTACCCAACAGACATTGGCTGCTACGCTTTAGGAGCAGCCCCGCCATTGAAGGTTGGCGACATCCTTGTCTGCATGGGTGCTGGAATAGGAACCGCTCAAGGCATAAGCAAAGCCACAGAAGCGAACACCATTGCAATAATTGGAGATTCAACATTTTTCCACGCTGGAATTCCAAGGCTTTTAAACGCCGTCTACAACAAGCATAGGCTTGTGGTTGCCGTTTTAGACAATTTAACAACAGCCATGACAGGGCATCAGCCTCACCCTGGAACTGGTGTCACTGGCATGCAAACCACCACTGAAAAGCTAGCCATTGAAAAGGTGGCTGAGGGCTGCAGTGTCAAACTTGTTAAGGTTGTCGACCCCTTCGATGTTAAAAAGGCTGAAAACGCCTTAAAAGAGGCTCTGCAGTTTCCAGAAACCTCGCTAATAGTGTTTCGGGCACCGTGCACATTAATGCTTCTAAGAGAGAAAAGACGGAAAGGCTTGGAGATTATACCTTTCAGAATAAATGAGAAGTGCACAAATTGTATGGCTTGCATTAAACTTCTTGGTTGTCCAGCAATAATTCTCAAAGAAGACAAAACAGCAGCCATAAACGAAAACCTCTGTGCTGGTTGTGGACTTTGCGTCCATGTGTGTCCCTACAAGGCTATAGAACCAGCTAAACAAGGTTAGGAGATGGATGAAATGAAAGAGTTTAACATAGTTTTGGCTGGTGTGGGCGGACAAGGCATACTTTTTGCTGCTGAAATCTTGGGAACAGCCGCTGTTAAAGAAGGCTTAAACGTTCGAGTTGGGGAAATCCACGGCATGGCTCAACGGGGCGGAGCCGTAGTTTCCACTGTTAGAATAGGTGAAAAGGTTCTTTCTCCCATGATTTTGGAGGGAAAGGCAGATGTCATTTTGGGGTTTGAACCCTTAGAAACTTTAAGAAACATAAAGTATGCCTCTGAAAAAACCCTTATAATCATGGGAGATGAAAAAATTCCGCCGCCGGGGCTGACCTTGAAAGGTGAAAACTATCCGCAGATAGATGAAATATCGGAAAAGATAAGGCGGTTTTCTAAAAATGTCATAATTGTTGAAGCTTTAAGGCTGGCGAAGGAAGCTGGAAACCCTATAATGCAAAACACAGTTTTGCTCGGAGCCCTAGCAGCTACGGGAAGGCTTCCTATTACGAAAGATGGTTTACTTGAGGCTTTGAAGGAGCTTGTTCCAGCTAAATATGTGGAAATGAATGTTAAGGCTTTTAAGCTTGGCTACAACCACGCTAAAAACGTGGAGAAAGCCTAGTTTTCAGCTCTTTCAGGTTTGCTGTTCGCCTTTTTCGGTTTCTGCTTTTTCCTTTATCGCCTTCAATATGTTTTGGAAGATTTTCATGTCTGAAACATTCACTATTGGGATTTGGAGGCTTTTGTCCACTTCGTAGATTTTCTCGTATTTTGGAAACTCAGCGTAGCAGATTTGGCTTATGGGAAACTCTCTTTTTTTCAGTTCGTGTTCAAAGGATTTCTCGTAAACTTCTAGGCATAGCAAATAGCCATCTATCCAGTAAAGCCTACTTGCACCATATGTGGTGGCGCACCATGCAATGTCGCTTACATTACGCTTGTCTAAACCCAAGACGCTGACCTTTTTTGTTGTGGCGATTTCCACATCCATGCGCTTCATCCCTTAAACGGCGTGTTTAACACTTCTTTAACTCTGCCGCTTATTTTTGGTCCAAGACCATCTGTTTTTGACCATTCATCCACGTTTAAGAAAGCATTTAACGGTGTTTGATAGGATTTAAGGATTGCTATGGCTTTTTCCCTTCCAATGTTTGGAAGGCTTGCCACAAAGAAGATTTGGGCATCCTCCAGCGTTTCACATTTCTTAACCGGATGCACCGTGGGAATTCGCTTTTCCACTATTTGTTCTTGGCGGGCGGCAATGTAGAGGAAGTCAACAGTTTCCTTGTAAGATGTTGTGTTTACTATGGCTATTCCATTTTTCGCAAGGTTAAACAGCGCTCCCCAAACGGATTCAGGCTTTATTCTGCTGAACTTATAGATTATGGGCATGTAACCCTCCAAGAGGATTAACGCTTTGGGATAAGCATCCTTCAACTTGAAGAGTTGTTCGAAAAGGTAGCGGTGGGTAAGCGTATAAACAAAGTCTTGAACCCTTTTCCGCTCCACTGCACACACATCAGATAGGATATAGTCTCCTTTTTCCAAAGCCTCGATTTTCACGTTTACGCCGCGTTCCCTAAGTCCCTTAACAACTTTGGAGGCGCTACTTGCCTCGCGGCTGTCGACAATTATCATGGGCTCTTGCTCGCCGTCTTTCTTTTCCTTTAAATATGGTAGGAGGGTTTCCGCTCCAGACATGCCATCAACTCTGAAGTGTATCCTAAAACTTTGATGCTATTTTCTCTTACGGTTACCCCTAGAATAGCTTGAAAAGTTTTCAAAAGCAGGGCACGTTAAGACTTGTTAGTTTGTTTGAAAATAAAAAGAGGGATGGAGGTTTACTGCAGTCCCTTCTTCGTTATCTCTTTCACAATGCCTGCAGCTATTGTTGTGCCCATGTCTCTTACGGCGAACCTTCCAAGCTCTGGAAACTCCGCATAGGTTTCAATGGCTATTGGACGCAGGGGCTCCATTCTCACCAGCGCGGCGTCGCCAGTCTTCAGGAATGACGGTTTTTCTTCGACAACTTGTCCTGAACGCGGGTCAATTTTTCTTATGAGTTCTGTGAATCGGCATGCGACTTGTCCAGTGTGGTAGTGGAGGACTGGCGTGTAACCAGCCGCCAAAGCTGTTGGGTGGTATATGACGATTATTTGTCCTATGAACTCTCTTGCAACTGTTGGCGGGTTGGTTAAGTGTCCACACACGTCTCCTCGGCGTATGTCTGTTTTCGCTATGCCTCTAACGTTGAATCCAATGTTGTCGCCTGGTTCAGCCCTTGGAATCCTTGTGTGGTGCATTTCAAGAGACTTGACTTCGCCCTGTTTGTTTGCTGGCATGAATATGACTGTGTCGCCTTCTTTTAGAACGCCTGTTTCAACTCTGCCTACGGGAACTGTGCCAACGCCTGTTATGCTGTAAACGTCTTGAACTGGAATTCGCAGAGGCTTGTCCAGAGGTTTTGGAGGAATCTCAAAAACGTCTAACGCGTCAATGAGGGTTGGTCCCTTATACCATGGCATTTTCTCGCTTGGCTTAACTAGGTTGTCGCCTGTCCATCCAGAAGTGGGGACAAACGGGATTTTGTCAACTTTGTAGCCTACCATTCTTAGCATTCTGCTGACTTCATTTTTAACTTCGTTGTAGCGTTCCTCACTCCAGTTAACTGAGGCGTCGTCCATTTTGTTGACAGCTACGACAAGCTGGTTAACGCCTAAAGTGAAGGCTAAGAAAGCATGCTCGCGGGTTTGTCCGCCTGGACCTATACCTGCTTCGAATTCGCCTCTTTTTGCGGAGACGAAGAGTATGGCGCCGTCGGCTTGGCTTGCGCCTGTAATCATGTTTTTAACGAAGTCTCTGTGGCCTGGAGCGTCGATGATGGTGAAGTAGTATTTTTTGGTCTCGAATTTTAAGAACCGCAAGTCGATTGTTAAGCCTCTTTCCCGTTCCTCTTTAAGGTTGTCGAGAATCCATGCGTACTTGAAGGTTTCCTTGCCAAGTTTCCGCGCTTCTTCCTCGTAGGCTTTTACTGTTCTTTCGTCAACAGCCCCAGCTAAGTAAAGCATGTGCCCCGTTGTTGTCGACTTTCCATGGTCAACATGCCCCATTATCACTAGGTTTAAGTGGGGTTTTTCTGGTCTACTCATTCTTTTTCCTCCATACTCTCATACTTCAAATTTTCCCTATTTTTAGTGGATTCGTTTACACAACTGTTCATTCAGTTATTTTAAGTTTATGATAATGGCGCTCAAAACTTTTAGGTGTAAAGAATCAAGATTTTGCGGTTGAAACACCGCTAAAATCGGATGATCCTTTCCGGAATTTTGCTGTTTTTCTTTTTTATTTTCGCCTTCTCCTTCCTCTCTAGGTTTTCAGTCTATTACCCTTATCTTTTCGAAATGGATATTAGCGTTGGTTTTGAATTAGGTTTTTGGGAAGCGGACGAATTTATGCCTGCAATTTTGCCTGCTGAAGCCAAGCGTAAGTGGGCTGAGGTTTCAGCTGCGAGAAATCCCAGAGAAAAGCTTCAACTTATGCAGGAGTTTCTAAGCCTTGTTCCGAAACATAAGGGGACCGCAAAGCTTTGTGCACAGGTTAAGAAACAAATGGCTGTTTTGCGAAGGGAAATCGAGGAGGGGAAGCGAAGAAAAACTGGCAGAGGCGGACCAAAATTTTTCATTGAAAAGGAAGGGGCAGCCCAAATCGTTGTTTTAGGGTTGACGAATGTAGGGAAAAGCAGTCTTCTCGCAGCAGTCACAAACGCTAAGGTTGAAGTTTCACCAATGCCATATACCACTAAAGAACCCGTTCCAGGCATGCTTCCCTGTGGGGATATTCAATTCCAGCTTGTTGAAGCTCCAGCCCTAATGGAAGGGGCGGCAGACGGAAAAGCCTGGGGGCTTCAAACTTTGGCTTTGGCTAGAAACGCTGATGGTTTAATGCTCATGGTGGATTTGACGCAGAACCCTTGTAGGCAGTTATCCACTATTATGGGTGAGTTGGAAAAGACGCGGATATTAGTTAGCATGCCTAAAGCGCGTGTGGAAATTGAGCGTAAATTTATAGGTGCAGGCTTGCGTATAATCGTTTTTGGAAGGCTTTTAGACTGCACTTTTAAAGATGTTGAAGAACTTCTCAAAAGCTATAGGGTTACGGACGCTATTGTCAAAATTTACGGCGAAGCCACCCTAGACGAAGTTGAAGATGCAATCTTCGAAAGCACAGCTTACAAGCCAGCCATCATAGTCGCAAATAAAATTGACGCAGAGGGTGCGGAGGCAAACCTAAAACTTTTAGAAGCTTATGTGGGTGGTCAACTTCCAATAATTGCAGTTTCATGTAGGACAGGGCAAGGTGTAGAAAAAATCGGCGAAACTCTATTCAAAACTTTGGATTTGATTCGTGTCTACACTAAAGAGCCAAATGAAAAGGATTTTTCGAAGAAACCCTTCGTTTTAAAGAAAGGATCAACAGTTTACGATTTGGCGAAAAGCATCCACAGCGACTTCAGCGAGAATTTCGCCTATGCAAGGGTTTGGGCTAAACGCCTAGTTTTCAGCCCCCAAAAAGTAGGCGCCACCTTCCCACTTGAAGACGGCGACATAGTTGAAATTCATACAAAATAAGCGTAGCGAAGGCTATCTGGAGGCTTGGGCTATTCTCTCCAGTTCGTGACGTCTTGAAACAGCGAAGCTTTTCATGTCGTGGTTAGCCGCCAAAATAAGCTCTTCCGCCAGGCACTCTTCGATTGAGCGGGGGTTATTCATAGCTGCTTGCCTTGCACCTTCACATATGTGCCTCAAGGCTAAGTCAATTCTCCTCTGGGGCGAAACGTCAACGGACAAGTGATAAACGATTCCGCCGTAAGATATTCGCGTAGTGTCCTCACACGGCGCGGAATTCTCAACAGCCCTCACAAGGACTTCTATGGGGTTTCTTCCAGTACGCAGATGAATGATCTCAAAAGCGTGTTTAACAATGTTTATGGCTTTAGCCTTTTTACCCGCGTTTTTCCCAGGACGCATAAGATTGTTTACAAGTCTCTCCACAATGTTTACGTTTGCTTTTCCAAAACGTTTGTGTTCGTGGCGTCCCATAGTGTGGGGAACCGCAATTGGTTTAAGCGATATATACCTTTGCAAGCCCAAATCTTTGATTTCGACCTCTTTAAAGCTCCATTTTTCGAAAAGTTTTACTTCACTTTCTCCTTCCTTTTTCTGCTCTTTGCTCAAAGTTCTCACCGCATTGGTTTCTGTTTTCTTCCAAGCACAAGCTCTTTTAAGGATACACCATTAACCATTATGACTTTCCAGCGAACTCCTGGAATGTCACCCATGCTTCTTCCACGGGAACCGCCAATGCCTTCCACTATCACTTCATCGTGCTCATCCACAACGTTTAGGGCTCCGTCTCCGGGAAGAAAAGCCGTTATAACTCTTCCATTCTTGATGAGCTGTGTTCTGACACATTTTCTTATGGCACTGTTGGGCTGCTTGCTTTCTACGCCGACCTTTTCAAGGACTATGCCCCTCGCCATTGGAGCACCTTCAAGCGGGTCCGCTTTAACATCCAAGCCCAGCATGCGCCTTTTATAGTACATGCTACTCCAACGGAATTTTTTCCGTTTTTCAGCGAGTTTTCTTGCAGCGAACTCGCCCCTAGGAGACTTTGAACCCATAGCTTCTATTTTCCTCTCGCTACGTCTATTCACAACTCTAATATTTAAACTGAACGAAGCATAAGCCGCAGAAAACCTAGAGAGGGAGACCCGTATTGGCTTGAAAAAGCTCCAAACCAACATTGCTTTCAGAAAAACACAAAAATCCAAAAGACAAGTTAAGGCTAGAGGCGGAAGTCTTCAAATGGCTGGCTGGAGACTGCTAAAATTTGAAACCCACAACGCCTACATGAATATGGCACTAGACGAAGCCATCTTAAACGCAAGAATAAAGGGGCTTGCACCCAACACTGTGCGCTTTTACTGCTGGAACCCGTCGGCGGTCTCCATTGGAAAATTCCAAAAAATAGAGAATGAAGTTCACTTGGAGAACTGCCTTAAACACGGCGTAGATGTTGTTAGGCGTATAACCGGCGGAGGCACCGTTTACCACGACGCAGAAGGCGAAATAACCTACAGCATAATCGCAAACAAAGAAGACCTAAACGCCAAAGACATAGCAGAGGTTTACACGAAAATCTACAATGGAATAGTGAAAGCCCTAAAAATCTTAGGATTAAAAGCGGACTTCAACGAAGGCAACGCAAGAGCATGCCCAAACCTAACAATAAAAGGCAAGAAAATCTCTGGAAGCGCCCAATGCCACAAAACTGGCATAGTCCTACAACACGGCACAATACTAGTGGATGTTAACCTAGAGAAAATGTTCACCTTCCTAAAGGTTCCATGGGCAAAAACCTGCATGGAAATAGTGCCCATAGCAAAAAACAAAATAACCTCAATAAAGGCGGAACTTGGAAGAGAAATCCCGCATGCCATGGTGCACGAAGCCCTAATCGAAGGGTTCCAGAAGGCGCTAAAAATAAGGCTTGAAAACAGCGATTTAACAACGTACGAGAAAACGTTAGCCGAAAAACTTTGCAGAGAAAAATACGCCACAACCGAATGGAACATGCACGGAAAAGAAAACTAACGTTTTTCTATTCGCCACTTTACACCTTGCGGCGTATCCTCAATAATTACCCCCATGGCTTTAAGCTGCTCCCTAATCTTGTCGGCTGTCTCCCAATCCTTAGCTTTTCTGGCTTCCTCCCTTTTCCGGATTAGCTCCTCAACCTCTGGTGGCAGCCTCTTCTCTCTTGGCACGTTTCTCGCCAAGTCCAGCGCAAAGATTCTATCGAATTCCATGAGTAAATCATATTTTTCACGGTTAGTCAACATTTTCTCCTCCCTCACCAAAGCCCATGTTAGGGCTAAGGCCTTCGGCATGTTTAAATCATCGTTCACTGCCTCAAGAAACCTCGCATAGTACTCCTCAAACTTCAAGCTTCTGCTAATATTATCATCTTCTAAATTTTCAGCCAAGTTTCTAACATGCTCCCTCAAAGTGAACAACGCGTTCTGGGCTGACTGCAAACTTTCCCATGTAAAAACAAGTTCCGACCGATAATGAGCCGTCAAACACAAATACCTAAAAGCCAACGGGTCAAAACCCTCATCCACAATGGTCTGAACAGTGATTATTTCCCCAGCCGACTTCGCCATTTTCATTGATTTGCCAAACACAAGGAAAGCCCCATGTAGCCAATAATTCGCCGGAGGCTCGCCGGTTAAGGCTTCAGCCTGTGCAATCTCATTTGTGTGATGGATTGGTATGTGGTCTATACCTCCGCAATGAATGTCAAAATGCTCGCCCAGATACTTCATTCCCATGACGGTGCACTCTATATGCCACCCCGGAAAACCTACACCCCAAGGGGAATCCCACTCCATCTGCCTCTTCCGATCTTTCGGAGAAAAACGCCAAAGACAGAAATCAGTCAAATTTCTCTTGTTGGGGTTAAACTCAACCCTCGCCCCGGCCTTAAGGCTTTCGTTTAACCTTTCAAAGTCCATACCCGTGAGTTTCCCATAATCCTCCAATTTCGAAGTGTCGAAGTAGACACCATCATCTATTATGTACGTGTAGCCTTTCTTCTCAAGCTTACGAATAAACTCAATCATGTCAGCAATGTGATCTGTTGCCTTACAGACCATTGTAGGCCTAAGAATGTTAAGCCTCTCCGCATCTTCAAAAAACTTCTTAGTGTAAAAATCAGCTATTTCCCAAACAGTTTTCCGCTCCCTCTGAGCACCAACCTCCATTTTATCCTCGCCGGTGTCAGCGTCGGAAGTTAAATGTCCCACGTCCGTGATGTTCATTACATGTTTCACTTTGAAGCCGTTGAATTCCAAAACCCTTCGCAGCACATCCTCAAAAATGTATGTTCTGAAATTGCCTATGTGGGCATACCAGTAAACCGTTGGGCCACAACAATACATTCTAACTTTTCCTTTCTCTATAGGAACAAACTTCTCCTTCCTTCGCGTTAAAGTGTTGAAGAGATAAATTTCCCTCTTGGAATTTCCCATATCATGTCTCCAACTGAATAATAACAGAAACACTTAAAGGCTTTACTTGCGCGAGCGCCTTATCAATCGTATTTCCTAAACCTTAACATCTTCCTAAAACTCTTCAAATCCTGAGCAACAAGCTTCAAAAAACGTAACTCTTCCATCGTCTTCTCAAACTTAGCAAACTCTTCATAAAGCCTCTCTATTGTTCTTCCACCCTCCTCCATCCCTAAACCTTCCATCCACAATTAAACCTCAATAGGGGTCCTCATCGCTTTTTGGCTGAAAAGCAGCCATTTCCGTCATCGAGGAGAAAGGAGAAGGCTTCGAAAACGGAAAAACCGATTCAGGCTGCTTTATTTCAGCCTTCAACCTCAACCCCATAATGCATCGTAAGACTTAATACACCTGCAGATATAAAAACATTACTGAATAACACGAACATACAACTTTAAAACAGTATCCTAGCCGACAGCTAAAATGCCTTCAAGAATTCTGTCTTCCGGAACATTTAACTGTTTAGAAAGCCAAGCCTTCAAAAGCACTGTGGGCTTCGGCAACTCTCCACTGTAAGTTATAATCTGGTTGTTTTTGAGGGCGTCCGCCTGAAAAGTTTTATCTGCCTCCTTATATAGAAACGAAAGCGTCTGGGCTTGATGGGCTAAAGTTTGAAAGTCTTCCCAGTGTTTGCAACGCAAAATTACAGGTGGACCCCGTATTTCAGCGACAACGGTCTGAGGTTTCTGCGCCTGTATCGTCGATGCGGCTTCCCTCGGAGCTTCATGTGCTGTTGAAAGGTAAGAGATTAGATTGGATATTTCTCCCTGTAGGTTTGTCAGTCTCTCTTCCACATTCTCTATTTTACCGCTTAACTCGCCCGCTTCACCTAACCTCTCGGTTATCTTGCCCAACTCGTTTATGAGACGGTCTAAATCTTTCTCATGCTCCCTTAAAACGTTAATAATAAAGTCTAGGGCTTCTAACGCATCATCCTTTGACGGAGCTTTCTTTGACATGGCTTTTCTCCCGCTTTCTTCAACCTATTTAATGCCTTCTATATAAATAAAGGTAGCGAATCCTCAAAATGTATCCATATGAATAGCCCAACATACGTATTAACAATAAAAACTTATGTGCCAAATGTTTTATTCCCGAAACCTATCAGCACGGCTAACCCTTTCTAAGGCTTTGGTATACATATTTGAAGAAACCCCGGCAACCAACCCTCCAATAGCATCATTAGTAATGGGACCAAGCTTCTTCAAAATTCCAGGCTTTGTTTGGTCAAATCTTATAAACTCAAAAATTCCACGAGCTCCAGCAATGTAGTTGGCGATGGTCATCCCAAGAAGCTCATCCATAACCAATCCTGGTCGTCCAGTGAACCTTTCAACAGTTAATCCTGGAACAAGTCCCTTTTTCGCTTCTTCCTCCAAACAGAAGCAGGCTACTTCTATGCAAGAGATGTTCACGTCAGCCAAAGTTTCAATAAACCCTTCTTTAAGAAGTTCTGCAGCTTTCCTTTTGTCTTCAACCCCGGGATGGGGAACAAACAACTCCAAAGCGGTATCAACCAAATCTTGTAAAGTTATCCCTCTTTCATCAAGATATTTAAGCAATGGCGGCTCATCATTTTTGGATTTCATCTCCATTACTTTTCCCTCACTTGCGATTGGGAAATACTTTTACGAACATGCTTAAATAATCTGCTAGCAACCAAGCTCCTCAAATTTTGCACGTAGCAAATTGACGGTCTTTGTAAATGATGGCCCTGAATGGGTTAAAGGTAAATCCTTTTGTAAATCTGTTATTATTTTTCCCGTTTTAAAGGCTTTAACATCTTTCCATCCTCTCTTTTCTATTAATACTGAAATATTGGTTTGCTCCATGTCTTTCAAGTTTTCAAAAACAAAAATCATGATGTCTGGGTTTAATGCCTTAACTTCTTTGAAGTCTGCCGTAAAATAATCGAGAGGTTTTTCGGAGAATATGTTACGTCCTCCAGCAAAATGTATAAAGTCGTTGGTGAACGTTAATCCTCCAAAAGTTATAGAGAATTTATCCGGCCACACTTCAGCATAAACTTTCGGTTTCTTTTCAAGCTTCACCGATGTGTTTCTTAATTTTTCTAATTGCAGGGTTAGGTTAGCCACTAATTCCCTTGCTTTCCTTTGCTTGTTTGTAATTGTGCCTATTATAAGCACGTTGCTGATTATCTCGAAAACATTTTTAGGTAATTGTACGGGAAACACATTATACCCTTTTGAATAAAGCTCTTTAGCCAGTTTTAGATGAATGCCGGAGGTGGTTAGTATGATGTCTGGCTCCAATTTTTCCAGTAGCTTATAATTAGCCTTATCTACAGAGGCTAAAACTGGCTTTTTTACCCCTTTTAAGTATGGCGTACACCAGATGGAAACTCCAACTGTTTTCCTAATAAGCCCTAATTCGACTAGTGCATCTGTGACTGAAGGAGATAGGCTTGCAATCTTTCTAGGTTTGTAAGGGACGCATACCCACTGATTTAGTATTTCATTGAATATTTTTGGCATTTATGCAGCCTCTTTCAAAATCTGATTTATTGTGAAAAATTGAACGTTCCACTCTGGGTCAGCCGATTTTGCTATTTTATCAATTTTCATAAAAGTCTCTAAAAGCTCATCAGCTCGAACTTCCACAACCTTGTAATTTGGATCATAAGCGGTCTTATAAACGGAAGGCTTCGAAGGCTTATATATGAAAAATTCCACGTTTTTTAGGTGTTTTCTTGCAGCGTTATATGCTTCCACCATTTCATCTTCAGTCGGCTTTCTCGAGAGCTTATATTCCAACTGCTCCGGAGCAAATTCATATAGCCTATAAGGTATGCCTTCATCTATGGAGCTTATGAATTTCGCAATTTTCTCCACTTCAGCAGCATCCACTATGTTTGGAATCACTATGGTTCGAACATAAAAGCTCAAGCCATATTCATGAAGTAGTTTTACACCCCTCAAAACCCTTGCGTTGCTTCTACCAGTATACCACATGTGTATACCTTTGCTGTAGGCTTTCAAATCCAACTTAACATAATCAACGCTGAGCGCTCTAAGCTTATCCACAACATCCTCGTTGAGCATGTAGCCGTTAGTTGATATGCCAATTTTTTCGACACCGTAACTTCTTAACCCTTGGATGAGGGAGAACAAATAATCCGGATCGGTTAGGGGTTCGCCACCTGTCATTTGTACATCGTCAACCAATTCTCCGTATATTATGCGGCAAGATTTAACTAACAATTCGAGAAGTTTCTCAACCGACATGCTTCTCCCGCATTTCTTTTTTGCTATAGCAAAGCAACCCCTGCAGTTAAAATTGCAGCCAGACAAGTTAATCTTCACTTTTCTACGAGGGCTCACCTCGCAAGTCAGAAATGGAACTCTTCTAAATGGTGCCATATGCCTCACATTGTTGACTTTGTGCGTTTATTGGTTGGTTTATCTATCCAGATTAATTTTTCGCATGTCTTAGAGCAAAATTTATATAATCTGGTCGGATAATCCATCCAAATGTGATGGAGATGAAGAAGGCGACTTTAATCTATTTATCCATAATTCTAATAGTTGCAGTTGGAGTTTTGAAATTAGGCATAATTGAAAGGACTGATGCCTCCTTTCCAGTGACGGTCACAGATGATATTGGTAGGACCGTGACCATCGCAAGTCCTCCGCAGAGGATAGTCTGTATTGCGCCATCTACAACCGAGATTGCTTATGCCCTTGGTCTTGGTAATAAAATTGTGGGCGTTGACATATACTCTGATTATCCGCCAGAAGCCATTTCTAAACAGAGAATAAGCGATATTTATACTCCGAATCCTGAGGAAGTTGCAGCCCTAAACCCGGATCTAGTGCTAATGTACTCGTTTTTTGGCCCGGGGGATCCTAACGTGGATGCAATTGAAAAATTGGGCATTAATGTTATCGTTCTAAAACCAACAAATCTAAGCGGCATAATAAATGACATACGGCTCGTGGGTCAAGCCACCGGCAAAATCGAAGAAGCCGAGACCCTTGCCTCGCAGCTTAATGAAACAATAATCCAGATTAGGGATAAGACAAGTAACGTTACTAATAAACCAAGCGTTTACATTGAGTTTTGGTATCCGCCGCCATGGACTTTCGGCCCCAACACATGGGGTGATGAAATAATAAGGGTTGCTGGAGGCGTCAATGCTTTCGGCGACGCTCAAACAGACTATGTCCAAACGACTGATGAAGATGTTATAGCCAGAGACCCAGACGTCATAATAAGCCTTTACGGTGCGCAACACTTGCATTTTGCAACTCTTGAGGAGATGAGGCAGCGGCATGGGTGGGCGTCAATAAAAGCTGTACAAAATGGCAAGGTCTATCTGCTTGATGAAAATCTAATAGCTAGGCCGGGACCGCGAATAGTTATGGGGCTTGAGGCAGTAGCCAGTTTCTTACATCCAGAGCTATTCGGCGCGTCCAACATATTAGCCTTAAACACAACGATTCTGAAAACTTCCACACAAACATTAAATGTGTCTGGTCTTGTTAAGGCGGATATCACCGTTTTTAAGGCAACCGGTAATGGAACCTTAATTGCCACAGTTACATCGGATGGCCCCGCAGCTTCTGATGGTTTGAAGCTTGTGGGAAGCTACCTTGAACTCGAGTGCAGCACACCCGAAGGTTTAGTGCTTGTTCTGAGAATTTATTATAGTGAAGGCGAGCTGGCTAGCCTTGGAATCCCTGAAGACTCTTTGAAAATCTATTACTGGAGTTCTGAAGAGGAAAAATGGCTTCCTTTGATTAGCTCAGTAAATAAGGATGCAAACTATGTTGAAGCTTTCGTTTTACATTTAGCATGTTTTGCGCTTATGGGTGAAAGCCAACCGCCTTTATGGAGTGCCCCTGTTCCATTATGGCTTGTTATAATTGCCATAGCAGTTATATCGGCGATTACATGCATCATAGTATATGCTGCCAGCAGAAAACGTTAGGTGCCCAAGATAAACATGGAAAATTCAAGCGTCGAGATAAATTACTTGAAAAGGTTTGCTAAGTGGTCGCTTATCCTAGTTTCTCTATCCATCTTTTTGCTTTTCTCCATGGGAGTGGCAACAGCTATAGGGCCAATGTCTATACCTGTTGACAAGGCTTTAAGCATAATTTTGCATCAAATTCCGCCACTAGACAATTTTATTTCAGTCCAATGGACAAGTGCGGAAGAATCGGTGATAGTGCAGTTGAGGCTTCCAAGGGTTCTTTCAGCCGTCATCGTCGGCGTTGCGTTGTCGATGGCTGGTGTGGCTTTTCAATGCTTGTTTAGAAACCCGATGGCAGACCCATATGTGCTTGGCGTTGCTTCTGGAGCGGGTTTCGGTGCCTCCCTAGCCATGATATTAAGGCTTGGTTTCAGCTTTTTTGGAGCAATATACGCCATTCCATTTATGGCTTCCATAGGCGCAATATCGACAGTTTTCCTAGTCTATGGCATAGCTAAAACTGGCACAGAACTTCCAGTGCTTAGACTTTTGCTTGCAGGCATAGCTGTCAGCAGCTTTTTCTCCGCCTTAATTTCGGTGATGATGGCCCTCGCTGGGGAAGATTTACACGCAGTTTACATGTGGCTTCTCGGAGGCTTTTCACTAAGCAGATGGGAATACATATACATAGCTGCTCCAACGGTTATCGTAGGTTTCATCATTCTTTACGCGTTCGCAAAAGACTTCAATATAATACTGTTGGGCGAGGAACAGGCTAAACAATTAGGAGTCGAAGTGGAGAAAGTTAAAAAAACAGTTTTAATAGTTTCCTCCGTAATCACGGCGGTTGCTGTTTCAATCAGCGGAATAATCGGTTTCATAGGCCTAATAATTCCCCACATAATGAGAATTTTGGTGGGTCCAGACCATAGAATACTGTTACCCTCTTCAGCCCTAGCTGGAGCAACCATCCTCATACTCTGCGACACAATAGCCAGAAACGTAATTAGACCCATAACCCTCCCAACGGGCATAATCACCACAATGCTTGGCTGTCCATTCTTTATTTACTTGCTTAAGAAAACTGGAAAAATTAGGATTTAGGTGAAAGACCTTGGTCATTTTAAGGGTGTGCGGTGTAGACTGCTACTATGGCTCTGTAAAAGTTTTAGAAGATATCAGCTTTTCAATTAACTCCGGAGAGCTTGTTGGGCTGCTTGGCCCCAACGGTTCTGGGAAAACAACCCTTCTAAGGGCTATAAGCAGAACATTAAGGCCAAAAGTTGGAACAGTGCTGTTGAACGAGGCAGACGTTTACAACATGAAAAGTTCCGATGTAGCCAAAAACATGGCTGTTGTCCCCCAAAGTTCAAGCTTAGAGTTTGAATTCACCGCTTTAGACCTCGTTCTAATGGGCAGACACCCTCATATGCGCAGATTTGAAAGAGAAGACAGAACAGACTTGGAAATTGCCAAAGAAGCCATGACGCTTACCAACACATGGCAACTGGCTGAAAAACCAATAAACGAATTGAGCGGCGGAGAAAGACAGCTGGTTATGATCGCCAGAGCCCTCGCGCAAAACCCAAAAGTGCTACTTCTCGACGAGCCAACATCACATCTAGACGTAAACAACCAGATTGGAATAATGGACTTGCTGCGGAAAATCTGCAAAGAAAAAGGTATAGCTGCACTAGCCGTTTTCCACGACTTTAACTTAGCTGCTAGATACTGTGATTCCGTGATTTTGCTCCATAAAGGAAAAATTTTCGCCCTAGGAAAAACAGATGAAGTTTTAACCGAAGAGAATGTAAGCAAGGTCTTCAGCGTGGAAGTTATTGTCAGAAGACATCCAATCACAAACTCTCTATACATAGTTCCCATTTCGCCACTACAGGAAATTATCCCAACAAAAAACTTTAAGGTCCACGTAATAGCAGGCGGGGGAACAGGTGCTCCCTTAATCAAAATTCTTTATAGAAAAGGCTACTACATTACAGCAGGAGTCTTGAACCTTTTAGACAGCGACTACGAGGAATGTTCAATGCTTGGAATTTCAACAGTTAGCGAAGCTCCATTCTCTCCCATCACAAACGAAAACCATGAGAAAAATTTAGGTATGGTAAACCAAGCGGACATTATAATATTGAGCAATGTATTTTTTGGACATGGCAACCTCAAAAATATCGAAGCAGCTTTGTATGCAGTTGAAAGAGGTAAAAAAGTGATAATAGTTGAGGAGACGCCAATCCAGCAAAGAGACTTTACAAAAGGGAAAGCCGAAGAGTTATATATAAAATTAAAGAACAGCGGAGCTGTAACCGTAAAAAACTATTATGAGGTTCCATCGCTTCTAAAGAGTTTAGAGAATGAACTTTCGCCTTCATAAAAACTTGAGAGAGTGTCAGCTTTGAACGACATAATTTTAGCCTACAACGTCAACAAGGGAAGGGCATTTTTGGAACGCTTGAAAAGTAAAAAACCCTTATTTGCCTGCGTAATTGGAGTAACTGAAACTGCAAAGATTCCGGGAATATCAGCTGCGGGAAAAAACCCTGAATTAACCTATTACACGCCTCCGGCGGATGTTGAGCTTCTCCTTTTTGGAAAATGTAAGTGCATATCAGGGGTTCCAGTAACCCCTGAAGGCATACCAACCCCAGCATTAATCACAAGAGCAGCGCTTAAACTGGCTGACATACCAGCTATCGCTATAAGCGGCGGGTTAAAAATTAAACCTCAAATCCCTTTTATAGAGCTTGGCGGCAGCCCTGGCAGAGACATAAGAACTGGAAACGCCGTTGACAACGTTGAGGAAGTCGTGGAAAGGGCTAAAATTGTGGGAGAAAACTTGGCCAAAAGTGTTGATTACCTTGTCGTTGGAGAAAGCATTCCCGGCGGAACAACAACGGCTCTTGGCGTTTTATTAGCCATGGGCATAGATGCGGAAGGAAAGGTTAGCAGCAGCATGCCGAACAACCCCCATGAGCTAAAAATCGAAACAGTAAAGGCTGGTTTAAGGGCTGCTGGGATAAAATTTGGAGCCCTCGCACACGACCCTTTAAGGGCAATCGCATGTGTTGGAGACCCCATGATGCCAGCCTTCACAGGTCTAGTCATAGGAGCAGCCGACAAAGTTCCAGTTTTAATGGCTGGAGGCACTCAGATGAGCGCCATACTTGCCATAATCAAAGCATTAAACCCTGAAATCTTGGACAATACAGCAATAGCAACCACAAAATGGATTATTTCGGATGGGAAGGCAGATCTTATCGGCATAATCGCTCAGATTGCTGATGTTCCAGTTTTGGCCATAAACCTTGACTTTAGTCGCTCAAAATTTGAAGGTCTAAAAGCTTACGAGGCTGGAGCAGTGAAAGAAGGTGTTGGCGCTGGAGGTGCCTGCATAGCCGCGATCCTCAAGTCAGCAGGTTCTACTTCAACAAACGCGCTTTTATCGGAAATTGAGAAAGCATATAGCCAGCTTATGCATAGTGACAAGCGATGATCAAGGAGATTAAAAATCTATTAGCGTTCTTAACGGTTTTTCCGGTGGGTATGGCTGATGACTGTCTTGTAGACGCCGCGAACTACATGTATCTGTTTCCAGCCGTTGGAGCCTTAATCGGCACCATCGCGGGACTGTTCACTCAAGCCTTAACATATTTTCTTCCAAATTTAATAGTGGGAGTGGTGGCGTGCGGTTTCATCCTCTTAATAACGGGGCTTCATCACACAGACGGCCTACTAGATTTTGGAGACGGCTTAATGTGTCAAGGTCCACCGGAAAAGAAGATCAAAGCGATGCATGACAGACAAACTGGAACAGGAGGCTTCATGTTAGGTCTAATAACGGTTTTGACAACAGCTCTATGCATTTCACAACTTAAAAAATACCTAATCCTTCAAAGTCTAATAACCTCCGAAGTTTCTGCAAAGCTTGCAATGGTTGTTTTGGCTTGGTGCGGCAAATCAGCCCACGAAGGAATGAACACTTACTTTGTTAATGCCATGCATGGCAACCATCGAAAGCTTCGATTGATAACATCTTTGGCAATATCGTTTGGGGCAGCCTTTTTCGCGCTAAAAACCGCTGGTTTAATCGCGACTGTCATAAGCCTAGTCGCGTCGTTTTTACTGCTCTGGATTTCAAATCGCCATTTCACTGGAGTGACGGGTGATGTTATGGGAGCCGCGAACGAATTAACCCGAATGGCTTCACTGCTCTCCATTGTGGCATTAACGGCTATAGGCTTTATCTGAGGTTGAGAAATGAGTGCAACGGTTTCTTGGAGCGGCGGGAAGGAAAGCTGCCTAGCCCTATACAAATCTCTTCAAGAGGGGCTTAAGGTTTCTCATCTTCTAACTTTTACGTCGAAAAATGGAAGGTGCATGTCACATGGACTCCATTTCAGAACGATTTTAGCCCAGTCAAAAGCGCTTGGCACACCGCTAATTCAAAGAAAGGTAACATGGAAAACCTATGGACGGGGATTCAGGAAGGCGTTGAATGCATTAAAGAAAATGGGAGTTGGAAAGCTAATCGTAGGCGACATTTTTGAGATACCAGCGCATGAAGGCTGGGTGGATAACATTTGTAAAGAATTGAATATGGAGTTAATAAAACCTCTTTGGCACAGGGATTCGTTGGAAATACTTAAGGAGTTTGTTAATGAAGGCTTTGAAGCCATTGTGATAAAGGCAAAAGCAGGCCTTCTCGATGAAAACTGGATTGGACGTAAAATAGACAGGGCATTCATAAAAGACATCAGCCGACTTAAGAACGTTAATCCTTGCGGGGAACTGGGTGAATACCACACTTTCGTATACGATGGGCCAATTTTTAAAAAAAGCATAACGATAGAGGGTTTCGAAAAGAAGTTGGTCAATAATTACTGGTTTCTGGATATAACAGAAGTCGATCTTTGAAGAAGCATGGCAAAGCTTTATACTTGGTGAGCGTAAAATTCGCTAGTGTGTTAAATGAAGCCCATAAAAATATGCGTTGTGACACACCTTTTTTTACCCCATGTCGGTGGGATAGAAAGGGTAGTCTACGAGCAAAGTAAGCGTCTCCTATGGATGGGCTATAAACCCACAATCCTTACAAGCGATGCGAGCAATACAACCGAAAAAAGCTACATTGTTGACGGCATAAAGGTTTATTGTTATCCAGCTTTTAAAATTGGTTTTAGAGTTGGAATACCTTATAGTGTTCCGAAACCCCACAGCTATGAAACATTTTTGAAATGTATTAAAGCCAGCGACGTAGTGCATGTGCACGGTCATCCCTACCTTTCATCCTACCTCGCCGTAAAACTAGCAAAAAAATATTCCAAGCCTATAGTGCTCACGCAACATAACACCTTCATAAAGTATGGAGGCTTTTTGAATTTTGCTGAAAAATTAAATGACCGTTTAGTCGGCAGAAGAGTTTTACAAGAATCGGACAAGATAATAACCGTCAGCAAAGCAACATTAAATTACGTTTTAAGCCTAGGTGCAGACCAACGGAAAATAAAAGTTCTGTATAACGGGGTTGACATAGAACGTTTTAAACCGTCAGCGTCTAAAACGGAAATTAGGAAAATTTTGGGATTTCCAAAAAATCGATTTATTGTCTTAACAGTTAGGCGTCTCGTCTACAAAAACGGAATAGACCTTCTATTGGAAAGTGCAAAAATCGCAGTTAAGAAAAATCCCAGTTTACTCTTTTTGGTAGTTGGAAGCGGACCGGACTTTGAAAAAATAAACTCAAAGATACATGAGTTTAAACTTGAAAACAACTTTAAACTTCTAGGATTTGTTTCCGACGCTTTTCTCTCGCTTTATTACAATGCTTCAGACGTGTTTGTTTTGCCGTCAAAATCTGGAGAGGGATTACCTCTTGTTATCCTCGAGGCTATGGCATGCGGCCTCCCAGTTATAGCGACGAATGTTGGAGGGGCTCCTGAAGTTGTTGATGAAAGTTGCGGAAGAATAGTGCCAACAGATAACGCGTTATTCATCGCTGAAGCAGTATTGGAATTTTCCAACAGCGACCCTTCAGCTAAAAGCAGAAGAATCAGAGAGCTTGTTGAAGAAAGATATGACTGGAACAAGAATGTAAAAAGGCTTATTGAAATCTACGAAGGATTTATTTAGTAGTCGCTGGAAAACACTAATCCGTTTATTGTGGCGAGTAGTAGCGTATGTCAAAGGTTAACATGGTTTCAGTGGTGATTCCCACACTAAACGAAGCAGGCACCATAGGGCATACAATAGAACTTCTAAAAAAAGAGGTTAAATATCCTCATGAAATCATCGTCGTTGATGGCAACTCGACAGATGAAACGCAAGAAATCGTTAGAAACGCAAAATGCAGATTGATAATAGAACCTAAGCGTGGTTATGGCGTTGCCCTTAAAACCGGAATAAAACATGCAAAAGGCGATGTGGTCGTTATTGTTGATGGAGATGGAACCTACGATCTTAAAGACGTTAATACGCTTATAGAGGCTTTGATTAAGGAAAAGGCGGAATTATGTTTAGGTGCACGGATGAATGGATTATATGACAAGTCGATGGATATAACAAACTATGTTGGAAATAGGATTATTACCTTCGTTTTCAATCTGCTGTATAAACAAAAACTTATTGATAGTCAGTCTGGCTTTAGGGTTATAAAGCGTTCAGCGCTTGAAAAGATTGAATTATTCGAGGAAGACATGGCTTTTGCAACCGAAATGTTAGTTAAATTTGTAAAAAGAGGTTTAAAAATAGTGGAGGTTTCCACATCTTACAAACCAAGAACCTACGGCAAATCCAAGCTTAAGCGAATAAAGGCTGGGTTAGAAATATTTAAGGTTCTCATTAGAGGAATAAGAGATTGAAGAAAACCATAGAGAAAAGTGTCAAGGACACCCTAATCCGAGTCGTAAAATTTTACGAAAAGAACGATTACGCGCTGTTAATAACGATTGCGTTAGCGATTGCTTTCGTTCTTCTAATATACAGCTATGTTGCATTTATGAAACCAAACGAATTCATCTCCTTCAGCATACTTGACCAGCAGAAAGAGGCAAAAAATTATCCCGAGCTTCTTATCATCGGTGAGAACAATACATGCCACCTATGGGTTGTAATTGAAAATCATATGGGGAGAAATATATCCTGCAAGGTTTTACTTAAAATAACTAAAAGTCCAATTCTATCCATTCCCCTTCCAATAGAAGGCAACATAAGCTATGATATGGTGATAAGCAAGGGAGAGAAATTGGAGAAACCCATAGAAGTAGTTATGAACGAGACAGGTGATTTTCATTTAATTTTTGAACTGTGGATATATGATGAAAAAACGCGTGAGTTTGAATTTTCCGACAATTTTTGCGTTTTAAACATAAAAGTTATAGAGGTTTAACCTCAACCGCAACAGCTTTTTTAGCATGTTCTTTCTCAATTTGGATTCTGTAAATGTTGTTGTAGGCGCAGAGAGGAATAATTCTCAAATCAGGTGTAACATAGTGGATTACGCATCTCTTAACGCGGTTTACATCAAAGTTGTATCTATCCATGAAAGCCATACACCCTAAAAGAAATATTCTTCGTCTAATGTTGCCAAGCGATTTATAAGTTGGCGATACATGAACTCGCATAACAGTTTTGAAAAAGTTGAGTATGCCTATCTCCTTTCTAACCACACTCCAGTTTAAGGATTTTAAAGCTGCGAAAAACAGAGTTAACAATATTTGGATTTTTCCCTTCGAATCTATAGATTTAGACAGCTTAAACAGTTCGCCAAAGAATTTTTCAAAGCTAATAATGTGGTTTAAAGGTATTAGGCGACCATTCTTGGAGACGTATATCCAATTCACGATACCGCAGTGGGGACTGCACGAAAACAGAGGCCAAGGTTTTTTCATGAATTTCCTCATGACCATTATGGGTGGCGTCATAATTGGGACTGGGAAAAGGTCGCTGGCTTTTATTTCGTTGGAAGTTTGCCTTTCCACTTCCTCAGCGAAAGTGTAATCTGTCCACTCGTCTACGAGATAGCCGTCTGATGCCCTCCCCGTAAAAGCAATTGGTTGGAACACAACCCCCCTCACAATATATGAGTTTTCGGCGGCAAACCTTATTATCTCTCCAACCTCATTATTGTTCACTCCATTTATAAGCGTGGGCACCAGTATGACTTCAATATCGTATTTGCGGCAAATCTCTATGACCTTCAACTTTTCTTCTAAAAGCCCTCTTCCCCTCAGTTTCTTGTAGACTTCACCGTTTAGGCTGTCAAATTGTAAATAAACAATGTTTAACCCACTTTTCTTCAATTCAGCAGCTATGCTCGGACTTTTAGCTATTCTAACACCATTGGTTGCCAGAATGGTTAAAAATCCCAACTCATGCGCAAACCCAATTATCTCGCTTAGGTCTTCCCGTAACAAGGGCTCACCTCCAGAAAATAATACAGCTGGAGGCTTTGGATCAATACGGCTTAAAAACTGTAACATTTTGAAAATTTCATGTTTATCTGGTTCATATTCAACGTTGTTCTCTGGGAAACTTGCGAAGCATATGGAGCAATCCAAGTCGCATTTTTTTGTTAGATCAATAACTGCAATCACCGTCTTTGACAAGTGGTTAGTGCAAAGCCCACATGTAAAGGGGCAATTTTCGCTGTCGCCGGGATTTGCACTTTTCTCATAATACTTGAAAAAGTCGAATTTTTTAACGAAATCAAAGATTTTTGAGCTTTGCCAGTGGGGGATCAAAAATGAGCCATGTCCCTTACATTTTTTATACATCACTATTTTGTCGTTCTTTCGAAGAATTTTTGCTTCGATTTTTTTGAGGCATTTTGGGCATATGCTTTCAGTTTTTTTCATGCTATTACCTCGATTATGAGGGCTAACGGCAAAAGAATCATGGACATAGTTAGTATGCGTTCATTTCTCCTGACGTCATTTTGCGAAATGGATGATTTCAAAAGCCGTACTGAGTAATAGAACAGTAGAAGGCTCCAAACTAGAATAAGCGCCAAGTATTTTTCACCGAACACGTGAAAGAAGTATGGAAGCGGTGAAAGCACAGCGCAGCCTATGAAGAAGAAAGCGGCTGCTTTAATTGATTTTTCAATTCCTAACCTCTGCGGTAAAGTAGGGTATCCAGCTTTAGAGTCGCCTTCCAAGCTGAGGATATCTCTCAAAATGTTTCCGCCAATGCTTCCTAAAACGAGGGGATACATGGTTAATGAGGCATAGGTTATAACTCCAAAGCCTGCTGCTTCACCATACAAGAATGTTGTCCCTATCAGACCTCCCACTAAAAGATTTGAAAGAAAGCCAGATTTTCGTTTTATGTAGGCGGAATACACTACTAATAAAACCGAGTCAATAAGCACTATCAGAAAGCATAGCCAATTTAGAAGAAAGGCTTGAAGCAGCCCGAGAAGAAAGAAAAAGACTGAAACACCCAATGCTGTTTTAGGTGAAATCTCCCCGGCAGGAATAGGTCTGTTTGGCTTAACCAATGCATCGCTTTTTCTGTCAAAGAAGTCGTTTACCGAAAAACCTGCTGAACCTATAAAAGCCATCGAGAAAAAAGTTAGCAGCATTGTTTGAGGATCTAACGTCTTAGGTTGAAGAGCGACAAGTATTAATAATGACAAACCGCCCGTCATTAGCCAGTAAGGCAGCCTTAAAAGCTTTAAAACTCCTTTAAAGGCATTTTTAGAAGGCGTATTAGTCCCTTTCAACTCTGTTTGCACGTTTTTCAACATCAACATCCTCTTTGATGATTGCAATCTTTCTACAGTAACGCACATATTTTTGTTTTACGTTGGGTTTAATGGTATGCTATGAAAGCTTTGAAGATTTTTAAAGATTTAGTAGCCTTTCTCACAATAATTCCATTAACGAAAGATGAAAGTTTTGTCGAGACCTCTGCAACGTACATGTTTCTATTTCCTCTTGTGGGAGGAATTATAGGTTTGTTTGCCGCGGTATACTTTCAACTGTGCATAGCCTTGCTTTCATTTCTTATACCTATTTTCCAAACGCTTTTTGGAAGTTTAGAAGGTTTATTTGTGAAGGCTTTCTCTTCAGGGACAACACTTTCTTTTTTACTTGTTTTAACTGGTCTTCAGCACTTCGACGGACTTGTTGATTTAGGTAATGCCCTTGGATTTAAAAGTTTGGATGAGAGGAAATTTATGGCTCGGGCTTGGGTTGTAACTTACAAAGGGGCTTTTTTGGCTGTTTTTGTTGAGTTTTTAGCTTTTGTTGGAATTTTCTTAATGGATATAGGAGTTATTTTTAAGGCTGTAATCTGCGCAGAGGTTACAGCAAAACTGGCTATGGTTTCATTGGCTTTAGTTGGAAAACCGGCTTATGGGGGATTAGGTGCCTTATTTGTCCAGCTTAACAGAGGAAACAAGCTTGTCGCTTTGTCGTATATTATTTCTTTTCTAATTCTTTTCCCTCTTTTCGGCTTTTTATGTTTGCTCTTTTTGCTGGTTAGTTTTTTGGCAGGGTTTTTTATGGAGAAGCTTTCGGAGAGGGTTTTCGGCGGCACTTCAGGCGATGCACTTGGAGCAACTAATGAAATAGTTAGAACCTTATGTTTGCTTTTAATAGCTAGCGGGGTTATCTCATGAAGGTTTCGGCTTTAATTATGGCTGGGGGGAAAGGTAGAAGATTCGGTTTAGGTGTTGAGAAACCCTTAGCCCTTTTTATGGGTAAGCCTCTCCTAGAATGGGTTGTGAGAGCTGTTCAGTCTGCAAGCAAAGTTTCGGATTTTTATGTTGTAACAAGCCTTAACACGCCAAAAACTGAGGAAAAGTGCCTCCGTGAGGGTTTAAGGGTCATTCGAACTGATGGAAAAGGATATCATCAGGATTTGAAGCAAGCCATTGTAAAAGGAGAATTGTATCGCGCGGTTTTAACGGTTTCTTCAGATTTGCCAGCCTTAACAGGAAGTTTTCTTGATAAAAGTATTTCAATTTACGAGGTTTGCGGAAAGTCCGCCTTAACAGTTTTAGTTCCAATCGAAAAGTGTAAGGAAGCTGGACTTTCCACCCCTTCACTTTACAAATATAAAGGCGTGACTTATGCTGTTTCTGGAGTTAACATCTTGGACGGCGCCAAAATTTTTGAGAAGGAAATGGATGAAGAAACCGTTATTTTGGAGGATATTGAAGCAGTTGTAAATATAAACAGTTATGAAGACTTGAAAAACGCCGAGAAATACATGCTTTCAATTAGTAGGTGTCGAAAATTTCAAAGGGCTTAAAGCGAAAAGGACACGTCTTCCATTAAAAGAAATCTAGAAAAACATTTTAACCTTTCGACCTTAACTCAATTAATCAACGTCGGAGAAAAGGCGCCTTTGAATCCCATAAAATACAGTGACTTCTGGAACGCCGTTGTAACTTCTCCATTAATCAAGAGGATGTTAATGTTATCGCTTAAGAAATGTGAGGGCTGTGGCAGGCAAGTGCTTGACGCCGCCTTGGACCAATATGTGGGTTTGGATATGCAAAAATGTAAGAGGTGCAGCATGCCTTCTCGAATGATAATTTTCTGGATAGAGTTTTTAAGGAAAAGCTTGGCGGTGGAAAGGAAGAAGGTTGAAAAAATTTTGGTTGATCCTTACGCGAGGAGAGGTATAAAAAGTGTAGTTAAAACCTTTGTTTATTTTGGTGTTAAAAAACCCTTAACGGTTTATGCGCCTTTTCTAGTTGTTTGGGACTACACTTATAAGTGCAATTTAAACTGTAAACACTGCTACTCAAATGCGGGAATGTCGCCACGGGACGAATTGGGAACAAAAGAGGCATTAAGCGTTGTTGACCAACTAGCGGATTTTGGTGTTGTTTCTCTCGCTTTCTCAGGAGGAGAACCCTTAATGAGAAGAGACTTCTTTGAAGTGGCGAAGCATGCTGTAGACTCGGGGCTTTATGTTTCATTAGCAACCAACGGGACACTGCTAAATAAGCAGACAACTAGAAGGTTAAAGGAGACCGGAGTACATTACGTTGAAATCAGCATTGACGGAAGCGATGCGAAAACCCATGACGAATTTAGAGGAGTTGAAGGTTCCTTTGAGCGGGCAATGGTTGGATTAAAAAACTGCGTTGAAGAAGATTTATGCGCCTCAGTCGCCGTTACAGCCACAAAAAGAAATTTCAAGGAAATACCCAAAATTCTGGAGTTATCAGAAAAAATTGGAGCACAAAGGTTCGCCCTATTCAATTTTGTTCCAACTGGAAGGGGAGCAGAAATGATTTCGCAGGATCTTTCACCAGAAGAAAGGGAAGAGGTAATGCTCTTTCTTTTAAACAAGCTTTTGTCCGGCTCCAAGGTAACCATTTTGACGACAACGCCTCAACTTGCCAGAGTCGCCGTAGACTATCAGCACATAAGCCGAGGTGAAATTTTTCTTCCGTTAGCTCACATGCAGACAAGCAAAGTTAGCAGTAAAGCTGCAGCTTTGGCAGATTTCATCGGCGGATGCGGGGCTGGAAGACTCTACTGTTCAATTTCCCCTGAAGGAGATGTTCATCCGTGCGTTTTTCTCCCCATAAAAATTGGCAATTTGAAAACTGACAAATTTGAAGATTTGTGGCTGAACTCTGAAATTTTTAAAATTTTAAGGAACAGAGAAAACTTGAAAGGATCTTGTGGAAAATGCCCTCTTAAATATATATGCGGTGGATGCAGAGCGAGAGCCTACGCGTATCACCATAACTTCCTTGCTTCTGACCCTGGATGTATACTTGCTGAAAAGTGTACCTAAATGGAAAAGGCGGTAAAGAAAGAAGTTATAATATCGCATGTTAAGGGCGAAAACCTCACAGAAAAATTAGAGGAGATGCTGCAAAAAATCGGTTTCAGGGGCAAGGGCAAAGTGCTAGTAAAGCCTAACATGTGCATGGCTAAATATGTTCATGGAGCAGTGACAAGTCCGCTTCTTATTTACAGTTTAGTAAAATTGTTAAGGGAAACAGCGGAGGATGTTATAGTTGGAGAATCGGACGGATACAACTACTCATGTAGTCTAGCTTTTAAAAAAACCGGAATGAGGAAAGCTGTTGAAAAGGCTGGAGGTAAAGTGCTTAATCTTTCACGGGATAAACTTGTCCAAATCAATTTTGACGTGTCTAAAGTTAGAAAGTTGTTTCTTCCTAAAACGTTATTTGAAGTTGACTCAATAATTAACGTGCCAGTTCTGAAAACCCACGAGTTCACGTTATATAGTGGGGCGATGAAGAATCTTTTCGGATTAATCCCCGACAGAAAAAGGATATTTCTTCACCCCCATCTCGATGAGGTTCTGTTTAAATTATGGAAGTTGGCTAAACCGAAAGTGACAATAATGGATGCCTTAACGGCTATGGAGAAAAATGGACCGACACGAGGCTCTCCCGTGAAGATGAACCTTATTCTAGCAAGCGAATGCCCATTGGCTTTAGACCTCGTTGCAACCGAAATTATCGGGTTGAACTGGAAGGAAATCAGCCATCTAAAATACATGGTTCAGAAAACAAGAATTGATAGGCGCAACATAAAAGTGACGGGATTTAAGGCGGAATATTATCGCAAATTCGCTCTTCCAACCATTGATTTGCCCGTAAAACTGCAGTGGAAGATATATGAATACGCTTCGTTGACAAAGCTAATTTTTTCATGCCCAGAACTGACTAAAATTCTTCAGAAAATCGTCTTTTGTTATAGAAACCTTAAAGGAAGTCATTTAGCCAATGCCTTATCGTAAACCTCAAGCACTTGCCCAACTATGCGCCGCCAATCAAACCTTTCTTCCACGGTTCTTCTACCATAAAACCCGATTTTAGAAGCAAAACCTGGGTTTTCCAACAGATATAAAACCTTGTCAGCTAAATCCCAAAAATCTAAAGGATTAAACAAGAGTCCGTTCTTGCCGTCGTTGATGACTTCTGGAATGCCGCCTACATTAGTTGTTACCACTGGCAAAGCTGTTGCCATGGCTTCTAGTAACGCGAACGGCATGTTTTCATAAATTGATGGAAGCACAAAAATGTCAGCCGCTTGATATAGCTTATGCAGTCTTTCGTCTGGGAAGTATCCGATAAAAGAGATGTTTTTTCCTACCTTTAAATGGTTGGCAAAAGCCTTAAACCTATCTTCCTCATCGCTGAAACCTTTTCCGGAAATCACAAATTTTACATTTCTAAACCTTCGCAGAATAATGGGGGCAGCTCTTAGAAGAGTTGGCAATCCTTTTCTGCTGTATAAGCGACCGACGTAAAGAACGGTTTTGTCATTGTTTAACCCAAGTTCTCTCTTAATTTTGTTTTTGTCTTTTGCAGGTTTGAACTTGTTGACGTCAACCCCGTTGTAAATCACGTTGATTTTGTTTGCGTTTAAATTATAGTTCTCTAAAAGCTCTTTTTTAGTATATTTGCTCACAGCAATGATTTCGTCTGAACGTTTAAGCAGCTCATATTCAAAAAATCTCAAAACATAGTTAAAGCTTCTTACAATTTTCTCATTTGTGTTAAGCCTTAAAAATGGTTCATGTTTAAGTGCTTCATTTTCGCCTTTCCATGTCGAGTGAACTGTTGTCACTAAAGCCTCTCCGAGATTTTTCGGAACAGCAAAACTTGGAACCAATGGAAGATTAGCATGGGCTATATTTATGGAGAACTTTCTGCTAATTTCCATCAGTTTTCTAGAAGAAAGCCTATAAAAGAAGATTAACTCCAACAGCGGAGTTTTAAAAGTCTTAAGCTTGAAAATGTGAATTTTTCCATCTAATTTCTTCTCCAGTCTCTCTTCTTGATGAGTTTTAGTTACGATGTACACAAAGTTTTCGTAACCAGCAAGCATGTTGGCTAAGTAGTAAACGTACGATCCTATCCCACCCATTATAGGGGCATATTCCGGAGTTATGAAACACACATTAACCAATTCGGCTGGTCCTTCCATTTTTCAGAGCTTTAAAGACCGCGATTGTTCCTCCCAAAGTCCAAGCAACTGCCCTAACAAAGTAAACAACCACCAACAGCATAGCGGTTAAATCTTTAAAGTAAACCGAAATTTTAACTGCGCAGGCTATGTAATATGCCAACAAAAAAGCCAACATGAAAGCTGAAATATACAACATGAATCTTGCATTCCCGAATAGCAGTCCTAAAATAGCTGATGTAAAGGCTATAAGCAAAAAAATTGGTTGAATGTTCATCCCAAAATCTGTGATCTTGTCTCCTTTTATAAGCTTCGGATTTCTTAGATAAAGCCTAAGAGTATTCATGCCATATCGCAACTGTTGTCTAAAATACTCACGCCATGTAGGCCTATTAAAATGATAGCATTTCGCATTTGGCTCAAAAACTAGTCTATAACCCTTATTTGTCATCTTGTTCCCAACGTCTGTATCATACTGTGTGGGAAGAGTTTCATCGAAACCTCCAACATCTTCTAAAACACTTCGTCTCAGCAGCAAATTCATTGTTGCCAACCGTTTAATGCTGTTGTTTTTTAAAAGTCGACTATACCTATATTTAATGTCGTATCCGACACATCTGGGCAGCACAATTTGATGGTTCCATGTTTCAATTCCACCACCTACTCCCGCCACCTGTGGATCTTTGAGATGTTTTGTCAGCTTATTTAACCAATCCTTTTCAACTTTTACATCCGCATCCAATATTGCGATAATGTCTCCATTTGCAATTTTAATTGCATAGTTGTAAGCTGCTGGAGCATTTGAAGGTTTAACAATCACTTTCGCAGGGTATTTCTCAGATATTTTTGCCGTTGAATCCTTTGAGCCTCCGTCGACAACTATTACTTCTAGCAGATCTTTTGGATAGTTTAATTCAAAAACTGATTTTAAACATTCATCAATGGTTTGTTCATTGTTAAAAGTGGTTATAATCAGCGACACTTTTGGAGGAGTTTCAGTTTCTACGTCCATGTCAGCCACTCACACGCGCAACTAAAATCGATTTGAAAATCTTGACACCGTCTTTGAAAGGATCCAATTTAGATTTCCCGTAAGTTCTTTGCTCAAACTTTATCGGCACCTCTTTCACTCTATGTCCATTTTTTAAAACTTTTATCAGCATCTCCGACTCAATTTCATATCCGTTAGACATTAAATTTAGCTCCTTTAAAATCGTCGATCTAATAACGCGATAGCCCGACTGAGAGTCCGTAGTCGCTTTTCCAGTTAACATTCTCACAAAAAAGTTGAAAAGGTAAACCCCAATTTTATTTAATTCGTTGTGAAAGACGTTTTTTCCGTGTAAAAATCTGGATCCGATGACAAGATCTGCTTCACCATTTAATATTGGGTCTAACAACTTCGGAAGCTCCTCCGGATTATGTGACCCATCTGAGTCTAAAGTTACGATTATTTCGCCTTGGGCTTCTCTAAATCCAAGTCTTAAAGCGTAGCCTTTTCCCATATGCTGTTTTAACTGATAAACCTTGACTTTTCTGCTTTTTGAAACTTCTAGAGAATCATCAGTTGAACAGTCGTCAACAACCAATATTTCATAAGGAAACTGCATTCCTTCAATAGCCTTCTTAACCCTCTCGATTACGTTTCCTATCGTTAGTCCTTCGTTAAAGACTGGAATGATCACGGAGATCAACGGCGTTTTTTGCATCACCATGTCTTTAAGGGAAGATGCTTATAAATCATGTCAAGTCATATTTACGGGGATGAAAAACAGAGAAAACGTGGAGAAAATTAAGGAAAACATTCTGAAACGAACAAGCACAGATAGGGCCATGTGGTTTTCCATGTGGTTTCTGCTTTCAATAATCACGTTTGGTTTAGCCCTATTCCCAATGCTTTATCTTTTAATTGACAGAAGAAATAAACATTTCCAGCGCCAAAGAGAGTTAGAAAACTTTGTATTATTCGCCCTAAGAAGCAGGGGGATGATTTTTGAAACTGAAACAGACAACTTTTATAAGAGAAACGCGCTGTTGTGGGCTTTATCCATACTTTTGGTGGTTCCGATTTTTCTTGCAGCCTATTCCCTTTCCAAAGACTTACTTTTACATGAGAGAAGACAGACGGCTTTATTTAGAAAAATATTTCCAAACGAAGATATTATTGAACAGAAAATCAATTTGAAATTTTGTCTAATAATAACCCTCGCAACATTGGGGGTAGGTATAATCTACTGGTTTTATAAAATCTTTAACGCTTATAATAACCATTTTAAAGCGCAATGGAAAATTGAAGATAAAATAGTTGAACTAATTGAAAGGGGAAATTAGATGAACATGCACATTCAGCCCAAACAGCACGGCGGCGACGTATGGGGTTTATCACGAAAATACAAAATTCCACTAGAGAAAATAATCGATTTCAGCGCGCCCATCAACTGCCTTGGACCATCTCCCAAAGCCATAGAAGCCATCAAAAAATTCGCGGATATTGTAAAATTCTACCCCGATCAAAATCCAGTGGAACTGAAAAATGACATATGCCATTACGTGAAGAAAATAAGCCAAGAAAATATTATAATAGGAAACGGATCAATGGAGCTAATATACCTTTTTGCTGAAGTCTTCGCCCGCGGCTATGAAGTTCTAATTCCCACTCCTTCCTTCACAGAATATGAAAAAGCCACCTTAGTGGTTTCAGCAAGACCAAAACAAGTCAGCATACTGCCAAATTTTTCCCTAAAAACCGAAGTTTTTAAGAGAGAGATTAATGCTGACACCCGTCTAATGTTTATTTGCAATCCCCACAGCCCTTCCGGACGACTATTTAGCAAAGAGTTAATCTTAGATTTAGTTGATTTCTGCAGTAAAAGAAACGTTTACGTTGTTGTTGATGAAAATTACATAGACTTTGTTGACCCGATTGAGGGATATACCTTGGCCCACCATGTAAATGATTACGAAAATCTCTTTGTAGTTAGATCTTTTTCAAAATTTTTCGGAATGCCCGGCCTAAGAATAGGCTATGGAATAGGCCATAAAAAACTTATACAATCTTTGGAAGTCGTTAGGCAGCCTTGGGATGTTAACTCTTTAGCTTTAATTGCGGCACAGGAAACATTAAAAGATAAAGAATACATTAAGAAGACCAAGGAGCACATTCAAAGGGAAAGAGAGCAGTTAACAAAACTGTTAAAGGATACAGGCATGTTTCACGTTTTCCCATCGGAAACAAACTTCTTACTGGTAAAAATTTTAAAAAAAGAAATCACAGCGAGAAATTTAAAAGAGAAACTCGCGGAAAGAGGTATTCTCATAAGAGATTGTGGAGATTTTCC
>CAZCSF010000009.1:0-60030 GCA_964501295.1 uncultured Candidatus Bathyarchaeia archaeon
CGTAGCACCAACAGGATAAACAAAAACCGCGCAAACCACCAGAAAATTCAGTAAGGTCATCAACAATAATAGATGTTTGAACTTTAAACACAACGCCCTCTCCCCTTCGGCAAAAAATAATACGCCCCAAACACATATAAGCCTTACCAGAATTATCTTCTATTTATTTCATATAATCTACTAGCTAGTCCAATTTAAAAAAAGTGAAAGGGCTTAGTTGTTTCTATTTATCGAGTTTTTTCTTGGTAATTACTGAAACAGTTGCAGCTGTAAACAATGCAAGCGTCATAAGTGCGGTGTTAAATTCCGGAATCACATTAACGTTGCCGTCTATGGCTATGTATGGTAATGGTTTTGCATCTCTGTCGCCAAATATCGTGTTTTCTAGATTGAATCTTATTGCGGTTGTACCCAAAGCCAAGGCTTTCATCTTCAAAGTGGCAATTACGCCACTTCCTCCTCTGGGTGTTGTGCCTCGACTGTCAGCATCATCTAAGCTGTAGTAGGTTACTGCGTATTCTGCACGGTCAGAGTATATTTTCCTTACGATTATCCATAGGTTTCCTTCAGCTTGCTCAACACCATTAGGATCCATAAAATGGCCAGGAGGCACAGTTATGCTTGTACAGTTCAGTATTGACCCGTTCCATGTGACTTCAAATTGAAGACCGTAAACATTAGCGGCGTTGGAAATCGTTATATTTAATGTAAAAGTGTCTCCAACATTCTCGACAGTTATACTTGTAGGGTATACTGATATAGTCATTTGGTCTGCTTTTACAAAAGGCAACGACACAGCTAGCATAAATACTAGAAGCATAGATGCTAACGATGCTGCTTTTCTGATCATTTAATACACCTACATAATAGTTCAGCCTATCCCAATTTAAGTTTTATGTAACATAAATACTCCTGCCTCATCTGTTTAAATGCTTAAAGCAAAAAGTGGGATTTAAAGAGGGGTTAACAGCGTCTCCCAAAGTTGGCTGCGATACGGATGAAGTCCAAAATGTTGACTTTATTATCGCGGTTTATATCACACCACCTGTTCCATCTTGGATCTTTGGGTGTTGAAGCGAAAGCATTAGAAGCTATCACGCAGTCCAGCACATTCACAACCCCATCCCCATTTACATCTCCAGTGATCCTTATTTTGATCCAACCATCGGTGAAAGAATTATCGGCAGTGTCAAGTTCGTAGAGTATTGGTGGAATATGCGCGGTTAATGTGTAATTTTGACACCACGCGAGTCCTGTTGTGTTCCAAGTTATAGTCAATGTTATCGAATTTTTTGATGGCAAATCGGTTATGAGTAAAGTTTTAATGACACTGCCACCGTAGTATATCTGCACGTTAAATGTTTCATTTGTATCGCCTTGATTCTCTATGGTGACGTTTATCTCGACAACCCACCCGGAGTATATCTCAGTTTCATTTGCTGTCAAAGCAATCACAGCTAGGTCCTTTATTAAAACCATAAAGAAGCCATCTTCAACTTCGTGATGGATAGTTTCACCCGCAGAGTTCAATAGTATCGTATTTTCAATGTCTAACTTTGACCAACCAACCGAGTCTACCTGGAAAAGAAGCTTGACAAGCGGTAGCGGCGTGTACGTTGTTATAGGATTAGCTGGCGGGTTTAACGAAACATTGACTGCAACTGTTCCTACGAGATCATTGAACGTAACTTGCCCACTAGGTCTTACACCATTCATGTCTGGATATATTATCACACCATAGCATGTTAATATAGCGGTATCATATGTTAGAGTGAACTTATATTGGTGCAAATCTTCAACATCGTCGACCATTATGTCTATTGAAAACCATGAAGGTGGTAGCATCGTCGGGTCTATTATTTCAGGTGGATCAACGTAAATTTTTCCTATCAGAACATTGTTAAATACACCATCCTCTTTAGTGTATGGTAATAAGGCCCCTAAATCGTCCATTAGAATTGCATCAGAAATGCTTATTTCGCTTACCCCTAAGCCTTTGACGTGGAAAGTTATTATGGCCAGCACTCCAGTCCCCGAAACTGGTTGTTGAGGTGGTGTCAACCACGCTGTCACATTTATTAGCCCTATGTAATTGTCGATTTTTATGTATTGCATGAATTTTGGCGGGAATAAGTTTCCAATGGTTACATTTACAGCATGTATTATTGTTGGGTCATAGTTCAGTTTGAAACTGTAACGATAAAGATTAGACGCGTTTGTTATTGAAACGTTTATTGAGAAGTTGCTACAATAGGTTAGAGACGGATCTGTAACCCGTTTCGGGTTTACGTATATATTTGCTTGCTTTGGTGGAGGTCTGTTATCGAAAAGGCCGTCAGTAACCGTGTGATCTATCGGGGTGGCAGATTCATCACCAAGTATTGTGTCTTTCAAGCTTATTTTTGTGCGTCCAACAGAAAGCACTTTTAGGGTTACTTTTGCTAATGTTCCATTTCCATATCTTGGAACAGTTCCTCTTTTCTTCGCTGCCTGAATATCGTAATAGGTTACTGCGTATTCTGCACGGTCAGAGTATATTTTCCTTACGATTATCCATAGGTTTCCTTCAGCTTGCTCAACACCATTAGGATCCATAAAATGACCTGGCGGTATCTCTATTTTAACGCCTCCAAGAATTGATGGATTCCATTCCAGACGGAATTGCGCACCATACACTCCAGGGTTTTGAGGTGCATTTTCAACTTTTATTTCCACGACAATGTTTTGCCCGGGAGTATAGTTTTCGCTGACTATATTGGCGGGATCAACATATAACCTTGTGGTTGAATCAGCGGATGACACTTCCATTAATGACACCGGTACAAGCGCGGTTAAAATTAATGCAATAGCTATGAAAGCCTTTACAATTTTTTCCATTCTTTTCCCCTTCTCCTTCTTTTCAGCAAATAATAGGTAGAAAAATGAGGCTATAAGTTTTTGGGATCACAGGATAATGATTGTTATTAGAGCGCTTGATTGCCGAAATTGCTTGACAATACTATGGCATCTAGGATGTTTATTTTTCTGTCGTTGTTGAAATCTGCTTTTGGGTTCCAGTTTGAGCTACCTTCAATGGAACCAAAAGATTGGGCAAGTTTTATTGCGTCGAGAATATTGACTGTGTACACTCCTGTCATGGGATTTAGAACTTGGTCAACATCACCCATTAATTTAACTTCAAAAGTTATTGAGGCGTTAGCTTTTATCTCAACCCCGTATTTTGCAGCTACGTAAACGGTGTAAGTTCCATTTCTTGTCCCGATCGGTATTGTTGTGTCAACTTTTTTAGAGGTTAACACGTCAAGAGTGTAGGTTCCAGTTGAACCTAATTGGTAGAATGACGGAGAATTCGCCAAAGAAGAGCTTGATGATCCAATAGTAAACATGGATACTTTTTCTGGGCAGTATGGTGTACCGCCTAACGAGGGTTCTTGGGAAAAAGCGCTTGCGCATAGTTTTGCTGTCCCGGAAGCTGCGAAATTCGGCACTTTCCAGACGTCTCTTATAGTGATGTTTGTCCTTGGTGGAATGGTGTAGAAAAGAGGCATTATTGAGAATAACGGCACGTTGTTTGAGTCTAGTACTGTGTATGCTGTTACTACATATAAGGGAGTGGTCCAGTTATTATGATAAGTTAACCACGTGTATACTATTTGCCCCCTGCTTACAGTCGTCAATGGGTTGCCGTTTGCGTCCCCAATATAAGCACGCCTTATTTCTATTTGCCATTGGGACTGAGTGGTTCCTGGGGTGGTTTCTAATGTTCTAATCACATAAACGCCGCGGCGATCATTTATTTGCACGGCAACTAATTGACCGGGTACAGGGAACGGTTGGTCTTCATGTATTAGTAGGAGGGATCCGTTTATTTTCAGTTCTTCACCTACAGCGTATAAAAGTTTGGAAGTTGCAATGGTTATTTCAAGTCTATCCGTAATTTTGTAACCCGTTGCAATAATGGAATTATTTATATAATTCGTATTTGTATAAGCTAAAACTTTCAAACAGTTCTGGTTAAAGGAGTTTAGGGTTAAAAGGAGTAACAGAATTAAAATCGAGATAAATGTCTTTTTCGTCATTTATTCTCCCTCCCAATTAAATGTTTTTAGGTAAAGATAAGTTTTCTGGATGATTCTTCTATTCAAAATAAAGAAAAAAGAAGGGTGCTAGTTATGCTCATTTGGCAAGTATATCGATTGTTATAGTTTTTTCTTCACATAACGCTGATCCGAAGTTTATCGGCCAGTTGCTTAATGCGCAAACGTGTACTGTAGCAACTCCTGCAGCCATGCTTTTGTCAACATGGAAACTGACTGTTCCGCTGTAGGTGTTGTAGCTGCAGTACTCTGCTCCTACCACTGTCACTTCGAAATACTTTACACCAGTAACTATTGGACAGTTAAGTTCGTCAGTTATGGTTACAGCGATTATCACGTTGCGTCCCATCTGTGATTGACTCTTAAACTCGACAGTTACCAGTACATTTTCACAGTGCCCATATGCTGTCTTGTCTGTGCTAACTTTGGTTATTCGCACGAGATAGTCGTATTTGAACCACAAGAAGTCTCTCACAACTTGGCCAGCTATATCCACGCTTGCTATTACTGTCCACTCTCCAAAGAGGTCTTCTGGATCTTTGCATGGCCAGTTCATGCGGAAGCTAACAGTGGCAACTCCATTTTCGTCTGTTCTGTCAACAAAAACAGCCCTTACTATTCCATCTGGAGCGATTATTTGGAATGATACATCTTTGTTTTGCACGGGCCATTCGTTATATGTTACATTGGCGAATAGCACTACTTCTTGTTGCGGCCAGAACATGTCGCTTGTTTCATTTAAGCCTTGCCCGCCGTATGGAAATGGATACTGCGTGTAAACGTCAATGGCTCTTCCTAAAAACCTAGGTCTCATTATGTAGAAGCCGTCAACTGAAGGATCTTTAGGAATAGCGTTTCCATCTTTATCACCAAAGTCAACCCAGTCGTCATCTAAGTCGAGGGCGCAGGAATAAGTTACTGGGAAGAGTCCTTGCTTTATTCCTTTGAACTTTATACTGTAAACTACGCCTTCTCCTTCAGGGAAGGGTGCGTGGTAGACTCCGTTTTCATCTGGCAGTATCATTACTCCAACTATTATGTAGTCTGGACCATAGACGGGACCTAAATAGAGGACGCCGCCGTTTGGTGGTCCAGCCCACCTTTCAAAGAAGGTGCCGTTAAATACTCCCACTATTTGCAGAATTGTTGAGTCATAGTTTAGCTTGAAGTTTAGTCCTACAAGCTCCCATGCTGCTACAACATTTTTAACCACTATGTCAATGATGAATTCGTCGCCTTCCCTTGTTAAAGTTACACTTGAAGGTTGCACTTCAAGGCGTGGTAACTGCGCTGGCGGAGCCCAAGTGTTCCTAATTAAACATGTCTCGGAGATATCACGTCGCAAAGCGTTGCCATCTTTGTCTCCTACAACGGTTCCTTCATCATCAAAGCTTAGCACCGCCTCAACGCTTCCGTATTTTGGAGGTTCAGCCATGATTCTGATCTTCACTTCCATAATTACTCCTGGATTGTAGATGGGTACATCACCGTGAGCGATGGCTAATTGCATGTCATAGAACGTTATAGCAACTTCCGCTGTCCTTCCGTCAGCCAACACCTTCGGTGGAACTACAAGCCATAGGTTGTTTTCTGCAGCTGCACTTCCATCAGGGTCCATGAAGTGGCCGGTTGGAAGACGTGCACCAACAAACTTTACAATCGAGGTGTCGCTTGTTACAACCTTTACTTGTATTCCTGCAACTCCAGGGCCCCTTGGGTTGATGTTGTCTATTGTTATTTGTATCCATACCTCGTATCCGATGGGAGCACCGGTTAGCAAAATGGGGTTAGGCACGAAGTGTAGTTTGCCACCATCTAACTCTCGGCCAGCAACTTGCTTACCTGCTAGCAGTGGTGTCAGAAGCATCAGTGTTAACATTGCTAACGCAAACAATTTGCTCTTCATATTTTTCTCCCTTCTCCTTCCTTTGCAAATAATTATTTGCAATTAAGGGGATTTAAACATTTTGGAATTATCTTCTATTGTTCTCTCGACTAACTCTAAAACGGGAAAGGTGGTTCCTTCACTAAAAATGGAGAAAATAAAAAAGGGAGGATGGTTTAGATTTCGCCTGTTGGCCAGCCGAAAACTTTGGCTAGAAGAATGGCGTCAAGGACGTTAATTACTCCGTCTCCGTTTATGTCAGCCGTCCTCGTGTATCTTGGGTCACCCTCTCTTGCACCGAAGGCTCCAGCTAGCAATATTGCGTCTAAAACGTTAACCCTGTCGTCTTTGTTGAGGTCTTCGTCTCTGTAGTAGCGGAAGTATCCGTAGGGTGATGTTATCTCTTCAGCGTTCTTGTTGGGGTCTATTGTTATATCAGTGTTCACTTTTGAACCTTTCTTGTGGGCTACGAGTAGTATGTGGCTGCCAGGGACATATTCGTCTAGACGCCATGCACCACTGTTAATTAGGTCTGGGTCGGAAGCGAAGGTTGTTGGATCCCATGCCTCTCCGCTCTTTGGAGCTATTGCGCCTTTGCATATCGGTTCCCAGATGTGTTTGGGCAGTACCCGGTTGCTGCACCATCCTAAAGCGAACACACTTTTAACGGAGAAGCGTATTCTAAAGGTTGTAGGACCTAGAACATCGATGCCAACCATGTTTTCAACGTTTGAAACCCACCATGGAGGCGGCAGACCTCTGGCTCTTAGATCGTCGTCCATTTGGAGGAACGTGTACACTATGTCGTCTATTTTGACTTTAACGCCGTCGCTCCAGTAGGCATCTCTTCTAAGGGTGAAAGTGACAGCGGTTAACGTGTCTCCAGTAGCTTCGTCGACCCATGTTCCAACTTTGAAGGAGTCTGCAAGCCACGGCATAAATTGCCCAAGGTCGTATGGATTTCTAGTCAATAATCCTTCAAAGCCTATCAAGTCCAGTACAGTGTTGTCCCACAACCATTCCGAATAAACGGGGTTAAGTTGCCTGATATCAATTGTCTTGAAACCGTAAACTATTGTTCCGCCTCGAGTGACACCCGTTGGCCTCATGTTTAGGAAGGTGAAACCGTTGTCTACACCGTAACCCGGGATGTTCACGAAGCCTCTCCAATACCTGTCCGTATATGGTGGAGTGACAGGCCTCCTAGAAACAACTTTGGCGCCGCTGCTTGAGTATAGTGGAATGCTTAAAACGTTTTCGGCGAACACTTCTTGTGCCAAGTGAGCGTAGTAAACAGCTTCCTCTATGGTGTTAGCAAACATTACGCCATAACTTGCCTCATTGAAGTCTGGGTTGTTGCAGCCAGCATAGTTGTAGGGTCTGCCAGGATGCCAGTAGTAGTCCCAGTTCCATAGGATTAAGTGGTCTGGGTCGACGCCTAAAGACCAGCCACCCGTGTAAATGTGGAAATCCTTGGATCCCATCACTCGAAGCCTCGCTGCGGAAATGTCTCCATAGATAAGGTCGACTTGTATCTTGACAGGATCGCTTATAAGCACGTTGTATAAGTCTTCGCCCGCAGACTTTCTTGGCTTGTGGTCGCTTCTAACAAAGAATTTCAGTACAAGGTCTTCGCCTGCGTCTTTCAGACCGTTGCCGTTCCGATCCCAGAACCGCCAGCCGTCTGGGCCTATTGGGAAACCGTTAGCTTGGAGCAGAGCGGCAGCCGCACTTGGGTTGAATAGGTAACATAGCTCTTCAAGAGCTCCGCCTGGACGAATTTCTGGGTGACTGTATACACCCATTGAAGGCGGAACAGGTGTGTAAAGGGGCACGGCGAAGCCTGCTCCAACCACTTCGTGGACAACATAGGCTCTGTTCACACAGTAAGCAATAGCCTTCCTTAGGTTAACATCCGCCATGAAGTTCGGGAAGACCGGGTTCGGATAAGCCGGGTCAGGAGGATTGCCAAGGTAAGTGTTATTGTTGTTGTTTAGGTCAAAGATGAATAAGCCGAACTCCGCACCGTAGCCTAAAACTTTCAGTTTGGGGAACCATGGGTCCCCTATATATCTGTCATAGTGCGTTTTGTCGAGAGGCCAGTCTGTTACATCAATTTCTCCGCCTTCAATACCAACTTCCCACTCAGCTATGTCACTGGCATAGAGCTTTATAAGCAACCGATCAGACCTTGGACCAAAAGTTTCGAATTTTGTATCATCTGGAATCGTTGGGTCACCATAAGACCACGCGTAAACTGGTGACAACAGTAATGCAGCAAACACTGCAACAAACACTAGCATAAGCTCTTTTCTCATTTTTCCTCTCCCTCTCTCTTTTGTGCAATATTTTCTTGTAAAAACCAGCTTAAAAGTCTTATGGAAAAATGTTACAGTAGAAGAGTTTGCCAGATTTGCTATCTAGAGTAAAGGTGGCAAGCCACCCTTCTTCCGGAAACATCAACGAGAGGTGGTTCTTTCACACGACATATATCACCGATTACAGAGTGACATCTAGTGTGAAAACGACAACCCGGAGGCGGATTTATTGGGCTTGGAATCTCCCCCTTGACTTGCACTTCAATACGCTTCGCAGTGGGGTCTGGAACGGGAACAGCCTCAAGCAAGGCTTGTGTATATGG
Organism: uncultured Candidatus Bathyarchaeia archaeon; assembly: GCA_964501295.1. GTDB lineage: Archaea > Thermoproteota > Bathyarchaeia > Bathyarchaeales > Bathycorpusculaceae > JABFQN01. The sequence goes on from CAZCSF010000009.1 coordinate 8,624, forward strand.
ATGTAATGGTTTTCTAACAATGTCTTCAATATCACCCATCTCAACAATTTTCCCCAGATACATAACTGCAAGCCTATCGCACACAACTCTAGAAACGGCGAGATCATGTGTTATAAAAAGAAAAGAAACCCCATATTTCCTACGCAAATCAAGCATCAGGTTTAATATTTCAGCTCTAATCGAAACATCCAACATTGAAACAGGCTCATCAGCAACAATAAAGTCAGGATTGAGCACCAAGGCACGAGCAACTGCAACTCTCTGCCGTTGTCCACCGCTAAGCTCGTGAGGATAACGGAAAAGGAACTCTTCCGGAGGAGATAACTTAACATCCTCTAAAACTTGATAAAGTTTTTCTTCAAGGCTCTCGTAAATTCCTTGAATTAACAAAGGCTCTTCCAAAATACTTTTAACAATCATTTTAGGATTCAGCGATTCATAAGGATCTTGAAACACAATTTGCATCCTTCGCCTAAACTTTTTGAACTCGCTTTCTTTCATAAAAGTTATATCTACACCATCAAAAATTATCTTCCCAGAAGTAGGCGTCACCAATTTTAAAATAAGCCTACCAATGGTAGTCTTGCCACTCCCACTTTCACCAGCTAACCCAAAAATTTCAGCTTTTTCTATGTTAAAACTCACACCGTCCACAGCACGAACATAAGGTTGTGTTCTGGTTATTAAAGAACGAAAGAAGCCTATACTCAATGGGAAATACTTTTTCAGATTCTCAACAGCAATAAGATTTTCTTTGCTCATCATGCATCCTCCAAATTAAGATATTAAGTGACAACTAACAAAGTGGTCTTTCTTAAATTCGAGATAATTCGGTTCCTTTTTACGGCAAATATTCATGGCGTATTTGCAACGTGGATGAAAGACACACCCACGCGGCAGGTTTAAAAGATCTGGAGGCTGTCCTGGTATTGAAATCAGTTGAGTCCGCTCGCCCTTTATGCTTGGAAATGCGCTTATTAAACCTATTGTGTAAGGATGAAGGGGATTTTTAAAAATTTCTACAGTGTCACCGTATTCCACAGCTTTGCCGCCATACATTATAACTGTGGACTCACAAGTCTCAGCAATTATTGACAAGTCATGAGATATTAACATCATGCTCAAGCCAAGTTTATCTTTCAACTCCTTCAGCAACTTCAAAATTTGAGCGGTAACAATAACGTCTAAAGCCGTTGAAGGTTCATCAGCTATTAAAAGCGCAGGGTTGCACGCTAAAGCCATTGCAATCATGGCTCGTTGTTTCATACCTCCACTAAATTCATGTGGGTAATTATCGATTCTTGAAGGAGGAATGCCCACAAGCTCAAAAAGTTTGGAAGCTCGTTCTAAAGCTTCCTTGCGGTCAATATTTTTCTCATGTAACATAATTGCTTCAACTATTTGATCTCCAATCTTAATTACAGGGTTTAAAGCATTCATAGCGCCTTGAAAAACTATTGCTATACGCTTCCATCTTATCTCTTCACGGAATGTATCTTCATCAAGAGCGGTTATATCCATGCCATCAAACATTATTCGGCCACCCACTATTTTGCCACCTGGAGGTAGAATTCGTAAAACAGAAAGAGCAACCGTTGTTTTTCCACAACCGGATTCGCCCGCCAAGCCGGTTGCCTTACCTTTACTCACTGCAAAACTGACACCATCAACTGCCTTTACAAACCCCCTCATAACCCGGTAATAAGTTTTCAAGTTTTCAACTTCAAGTAGGTTCAAATAATACCCCACCTTTACAAGACCAAAAATTAATACCATTATTATTTAACCTTTTACTTACAGGGAACATCGATGAAAAAAAACTTTCACAAAACAAAAATAGACATAAAAACGCTTTCTATAGAGCTAGTCAAGTATTTGCAAAAAGAGGGACTTAATGTTAAACTAAAAGGAGGAGAAACGCTCTATGTTATAACAGCTGAAAAGAGAGTTAAAGGTAGAATAAAACGATTAGCAATTGAAGTATCTAGAAACCAGGAAGATGTAATCATAATAAACTTTAGAAATCCTACTGAATTTAAACCGTTAATGTACAGTTCTCTTATATGGCAATTTTTTGGAGGTGGTTTCCTACTTAAAGAAACATACGAAAACATCGAATTTTATCAACAAATAGAAAAAGGATTTTGGAGAAAAGTTGAAGAACTAATAAGCACCTATGGTTAGTCATCTACGCATTCTTAGTTTAGGATTCAAAACTTCGTCAAGCGCATAACCCAATAATATAAACGCCATAGCAACCAAGGAGATCGCCAAGCCAGGGGGAATAATCCACCACCAATTTTTAGTAGCGCCAGCAACAAAAACATCATGCAACATTCGACCCCATGACATTCTAGTGGGATCCGAGAAGCCAAGCCAAGATAAAGCCGACTCTGCAGTAATGGCTCCAGGCACAGATGAAGCAAGCGAAATGTAAGCAAGGGACATTACATTTGGCAATATGTGCCTAAATATGATGTGCCAAGTTCCAGCCCCAGCAGCTCTTGCCGCTTCCACAAAAGGTCTTTCTTTCAATGAGAGTACTTGAGATCTCACCACCCTCGCAAATCCATTCCATCCTAAAAGGCCAAGCAGGATAATTAGGTTTTCGATTCTTGCACCTAAAACAGCGACAAGAACTATCATCAAAGGCAATCCAGGCATAACTAGCATGAGATCGTTGATTCGCATTAGTAGTTGATCTGCAGCTCCACCGACATATCCAGCGACAAGACCAACAACCAAACCTATTGCAACAGATAGTAAAGCTACAAGAATACCTATATATAGTGATATTCTTGCCCCGTATAATAACTGAGCAAAAAGGTCGCGTCCAAGATCGTCTGTCCCCATAACACCGAAACTTGCACCTTCTAAGAATAGGCCAAAGTTGTCTACATAAACGTTAACAGCCACATCCCTATCATAAGCAAAGTTATCAATGAAAGTAATCTCTATACCATATACATATTTACCAGGCATACTCGTAAACAGGTTTTTCAGAATTGCAATGTCTTCAATACTTATTAAAGTTCCAGGGTCATGTAGGGAATTTTTAGCTATAATCCAACCTGAAGCGATACCTGCCGACGCATAGCAGACATAAACTTCGCCTTTTTCACCCTCAATGTCGCCATATAAATCTATGTAAAAACCTCTTGGAGGAGATGAAATGGATGGAATGTAATCTGGTGGAAAGATTTTTGTCAGATTTTCTAAGCCAACTTCAAGCGCCCCGAAAAAAACTCTGATTTTTATTGGTGCAAGGAGAATCCTTCCACCAGTGGCGTCTATTGTAAGGTAGTTTCTCCCTAGAATATTGAATAACCTGTTTTTCGATTCTATAGTGGTACCTAAAATGGCTCTAAAAATGCCCTGGCGAAGACTATATACAGTTACGGTCGTTGAAGGAGGAGTATTTATCCTTAACTGATAAACTTTTGGTTCAGTAATAACAACCTTCATCACTATGTAAAACCGTGCTCTCCTTACGGAAATATTCTCAAAGAGCATAAGTTCATGATTTACCACAAGCTCACCCTCATCGTGATCCATTGTAATATTTCTGTAAAGTGTAAGATAGTCAACACCGATATCTTTGATCTGGTTGATCTCCCGAGAACTTCCGTTCCCGATAGATATGTAATCTTCTACCTTAAATGATGAAGTATTTGCAACCCTTAGCCTAACGTCGCCCACGAAAGCTGGAGCCGTAAGAGTTGTTTGTGCTGTAAACCACCTCCTAGGGTAGTATATATCCGGTTTATTATCTTCGCTTTCGAGATCAGGGTCTGCAATACAGGGATCATTCATGAAACAGAAGTAGGGATAAACATCACCAGTATCCTCGTACATATATGGATACGTGGCGTTCCAAATTTCATTGTAAGTCTTATTGACGAGGCTGCCTTCGCTCACTATCCATTTTACGGCTTCCCAGTTGTTGTTTAACCATCTCCACCAATTTTTGTCGGATGCAGTAAGCCAATCCTTGACGGTTATATTCGCTGTCGCTATATGTAACCCAATGTAGTCGTTAACGCTGATCGATATATTACCACTGTAAGGTTTTGGTTTCCCTTTTTCTTTTGGGGCGTCAATTTGAATAACAAACCATTCCTCTTCAGGAAACTTTAAATCTATGACACTTCCATCGACGAGAAAATCTAGGTTACCTCTTAACCTAGCTGGCAATCCCGAAAAAGGGTAATCAAAAACTCGGTAAACATACACCTTAGAGACGCCAGGCGGTTGACCTAATGATCTTTGATATGAAACAGCTAATGAGCCATTTAAAATAATCACAGGAAAACCTTCAACCTTGTAGGGATAACCAACATTTTCATTGAAGCCAACGTTTATGCCAACCGTAGAGTTTGCCGGACGCAACGAAGTGTTCCAAACCCCACTTTCCACTAATGTTTTGGGGGCGCTGCACTCAACTCCTATAAGGTTTAAGTTTTCGGATAAATCAGGATTTCCCCCAAGCCACGTCGGAAGGAAGCGTAACCATGCAGGGGCTGCCCGCTTTCCAGCTAATGGTCCTTTGACGCTGGGATCCTCACCAAGGCTTGTATATGGAGTTAAATATGGAGCAGCCAAAGCGATAAATATGAAAAAGAAAATTAAGGATAAACCCAATAAGGCTCTTTTATTACGGATAAAAATTCTAATAAAGCCCATAAATCTTTTAATATTGAAAGAAAACATAGTTTCCTTCTTTTTTTGGTCTTGCATTGTATCACCCGTATTTTATGCGCGGGTCGATTACACCGTACAAGATATCTGAAATAATATTAGCAACAATAACGCATAAGGAAATCAAATAAAAAATTGCCATGAGCACGGTGTAGTCTCGGATATTTATAGCCGTCCATATCCAACCGCCTAAGCCCGGGTAAGAAAACACCGTCTCAGTTATTATTGCTCCAGAGAGAATAAAGCCAAAACTTAGGGCTGCACTTGTGATTATGGGTAAGCTTGCGTTTTTAAGTGCATGTTTGTATAAGACCGCGTCCTCTTTAAGGCCTTTAGCTCTTGCGGTTACAATGTAATCTTCCGTCACGGTTTCAAGCATGGCCGCCCTTGTTAATAGCAACCATCCTCCAAATGAGAAGATTGTCAAAGTAGTCAAGGGAAGGATTAAGTGTCTGACATAACCAGAAATTAGCTCTAATGCCTCTTCAAAGTTTAGCGATACATAACACACCATAGAATTTTCGTTATAAAGAGTCTTCGTCAGAACAGGTTGCGGCCATCCAACATTGGATAGTGCCCAATCAGCTGGGAACGCTCTTGCGCCAGGAAACCAATTTAAAACACCCACGAAGATCCATAAAAGAACTAACCCTATCCAAAAAGTTGGCAAAGAGTTCGTAATCAAAGCAGTTATTACTGAAAAAGTGTCAAACGGTCCTCCTCGCCTTTTTATTACGGCTATACCCAAGAAAATTCCAATTATAATAGAAATTATCGTCGATAGACCAAGCAACAAAACGGTGTACGGGATTTTTTGTGCGAGAACTACAGATATTGGCCTTCTTCCTGCAATTTCAATACCAAAATTAAACGAAAGTAAATTTCTTATGTATTTAACGAGCTGAATTTCGATTGGTTCATTTAATCCCCATAAGTCTCTTAAAGCTTGCTCATGGGCCCTACGGGATTCAGGACTTTCTTTAGACCAGGCAGCCATCAAGAAATCCGTCGGATCACCAGGCATTCTTATAAATATAACAAAGTTAAAACATATAACAACCAGTATTAGCATGAATGAGTACGCTATGCGTTTTGCTATGAATTTTCTGAGACCCATAGTTTCTCAACAAAAATGCATTCTATATAATAATTAAGCTTTTGCCTATCAATGCCAAGCCTTAAATATGGCACTATTAAATCCTAAAAACCAGATTGATAAACAACGGTGGGTAATGTGGTTTCACTTAAGAATCTAAATGCTATTTCAGTATTAATTCTCGCGGGGGCAATATTCATGGTCGTAAATGGATTGTTGATCCATTTAAACGGCAAACCAATAATCATTCAAACATATAATGCAAATACGTTGGAAGATATTTGGCCGAAGGCGCCTAATCCATCTGAAAGATTATGGGGGAGAATCGTTCTTGGAATGCCAGGTGCGGTGGAGGGAGGACTGTCGATTTTTTGGACAGTGTGGGCTATAATAGTTTTTGTTATTTCAATCTTAATTCTTTTGAAACCAATTAAATATAGGAGGATTGCTCCCCTAATTCTAATGTGTTCGCTATTAACCATCCCAATAGGAGCAGGGTTTATTGTTGGTCTATTTTTGGTGATAATAGCATGCTTTATAGCGTTTGAATGGCCTAAAAATTACAAAGAAACATTCGCCGGATCTATTTTAATGGCTCTAAAACTTGATTCAAAAGTTTTCTCAATGTTAGGGAAAAGTTTTGATGTGAGAAAAGGGGTTCTAGTGATATTTCTTGTTTCCATTTTAAGCAGCATAGGAAGTACTATATACAGCTATAATGTGAGTAGAATATACCCTCACCCACGCACAACAATACTCACAGAAGCAAAAGCTGGGGATATTCAAATATATGTGGTAGATGTAACGGATTTTAAAGGCGGGGATACCATTCTAATAGGAATAAGAGATCGTAAAGAGTACAGGCAGATAAGTTTTGTGGGAGAGAATTACTTCAACCTCACAGTACCTCTGGAATATAATCATGACAAGGGTGAACCAGTTACTTCGGTTTATTCTAAATCTTTCGATGCCATTAAAGCATATGAAATTTTATTAGTTGGAAAACTTGATATTAACTTAGGGATACTTCTACTCAATACGTTAGGTTACTTCACGATATCGGTTTTGAAATGGTTGATACTTACGATCCTGGTTTATGGTGTGTGCTCAAAACTATTAGACTCGCAGAACTCTTTTTATTCAACAGCAATGGCTACATCGCTGGTTTTTACCCCAGAGGTTTTAAATGTTTTCTTGCCAGTTCTGTTTTGTAACGAACCCATGCTTTCAGTAAGTCAAGTTCTGGTGTTTCTCCCTATTTCATGGCCTTTAACAGTTTTTTATCTATATCATATCTGGGGATTTTTACTGTTAACCTCGCTGATAGTAGGAGTCACAGAATTTGAAAAAACAAAGGCTTTAGGCACAGCACTCGTCATATCTTGCATTTACCTTATAACCGTTCATATCATGATGGCTCCCTTAACAAGCACTTTTGGAATAGGCATTGTATTAACAAAAGAATCACATATGACAGTCATGGCTTTAGTAGCAGTAGGAATAATTATATCCTGGTTTCTCGGAGCTTTCAAGAAAACCTAATATCTACGCTTTTTGCTCACGTTCTTCTTCTTGTTTTTTGTATAGTATCCAATCTTTATAGCCGGCAGCAACACCCCAGATGATGATCAATAATATTGTGGTAACCAAAGCAAGGTTTGAGGGCAACTGCAGGATAAACCATATAATTATCAAAGGAAGTATAATTATCAATATCGTTGAAAGGATAATTACCCATGCCCATCTGTTAGTGGTTTCATTTGACATGCCAGTTCACTAACCAGTTTAGATAATCCGAGGCTTTTAAGTTTTAGCCAAAAACAACTAAAGTCATACAAAAAAGAGCTAAGGATTAATTGATAAAAGAAGCAATCGCGAAGATAACGTTCTCTGAAGATAAAGGCTGATTTTTAGGCACTTTTAAAACTTATACCACTGGGTAGAAAATACCAAAGAAGTGAATTATATTCCAGTTTAACCACAAAATGATTTCTTTATTATGTTACAAGCTAGCTTCACATTTTCAGCATTCATCAACTAACACCTTAAGAGCGCGTATAGCTTGCCTTATTCTTTATTGCTAAACTCTCTAAAACCAAATTACAAGCGCTTACTACAACGTTAAAGAGTACACACCAGGCTTTACAAACATGGTGGCGTCAAGTGCTCAATAACTTATTGCCTCTTGAAGCTCTGGGTAACCATCTGGGACAATTAAAGTTTACGTTGCACCCGCTTTCTCAACAAGAAGACCGCCCTTCTTTGCAGATATAAAAATCGTTTAAAATTTTTAGTAACAAAATGTAACAAAATAATGAAACAGCAGAATATCAGTGGAAGATTTCTGAATTTAAATTCTGGAATAACGTAAATGAGGATGCTCCACACGTTAATGCTATCATTAAATGTAATATAAAGATATATAAAATGCGCATCCTCTATTTTAAAGTATTTTGATGTGTTTACTCCGTCAATAAATATTGCCAATTCATAATTGTTGTTCAATACTTTTTGGGGAATTATGATCCTACAAAAGCCGGAACCCCTTAAATCACTTTTAAGTGTTAAATTAAAAAGCATGCCGCATGTTAAGTCGTAGTGAAAGGATACGATAGTAGCGTTGCTAATGACACCTATATGATGCAGTGTACCGTTTAACACCAATTTAAAGTTTATATAAGGAGCCGCGATGGGATAGTGATCAATTTCTTTACAACTTTCTCCTACAATAAAAGGCTTATCACATATACCGTCGCTTCCAACAATGTTTTGTAAATCACCGTTATAAAAATCCGCCGAATCTGAGTTTGTGTCCCAATAGTTTCCACTAGCAGGATACCCATTATCCCACATGTTTGCGTATTCAGAATGGCAGATAACATGAATATTGTTTTCGGCAAAATTATTATAGAAGAAAACGTTGCCATCTGCATTTTCGATTTTAACGGCTGCTTGTTTGCTTAAATATAAATTGTTGCCTTCGAAAATGTTCATGCGCGAGAATAATAAGTAGATTGCAAGTGAATTATTTTTAAAAAAGTTGTAGCGAAATATGTTGCATGTTACGTTGTGTAAGAACAAACCGTAAACATTTTCGACAATTATGTTACCTTCAACAGTGTTGAGCTTAGACGTAAAAGTTTGTTCACCAGATATGTATGTTCCAATAGACAGATACAAGCCATACCTATTGCCACAAACAATATTTGAAAGAATGCTATTGTTTGTCGAAGCAACAAGTGAGAAACCAGACCATTGATTTGATTTAACAATATTATTGTTGATGACATTGTCATATGAAGACAATAAATAGAGACCGCGCTCGTTTTCTATTAACGTCGAGTTAGATATTGTACAATTATTTGTGTACGCTAAAAGGACACCGGCAAAGTTATTTTTGACATTAACGTCACGCACAACAATTTTAGAACAATTAATTAAACCGACGAACCCTGCATCTCCGGTTATTACTTTATCTTGTTGATCAACTAAATAGTATATTGACTTGCCATCGACTTTGTTTGTTTTATCGATATTATGTTTAAAATGTGGTAATGGAGATCCCCATATTCTGATATTTATCGTATTTTCGATCATTATGTTCGACTTTAGAGTATTATTGGTGGAGTCATAGATGTGAATTCCAACGTTGTTTCTTATGACCGAGTTGTTTTCCAACAAGTTGTTGGAGGAATAACGTAGATATATTCCATTTCTGTGGTTGACTACTACATTATTCTTAACAACAACATGGCTTGATCGGAATATGTAAATTCCATCAGATGTTGATAATGAGGTATTTACGATGAATCCTGATATGATAACATTATTGGCTGTTATTTTTATGCTAATTTGACCGTTAACATTGAGTAGCATGGTCTTATTAATGACACCTATCAAGGAGACCTTTTTTTCAATCGTCAAAGACTCGTAGTATATGCCTTCATCGATGTAAATGGTGGTACCTTCTACGGCGTTATCAATAGCCTCCTGTATTTTACTGTAATTTCCAGGCACGTATAAAACAGGATGTAAATCAAATGTTGAGCTCGTTTGCGGTGTGTCTGATATATGTTGATTAATCGGGATATTAAGACATGAAAGGGTAAAAATTTGGAAAAACAGAAAAGCTGCAACTCTTTTGAATCTATGGTTGTTATAGGCTATCATGTCAGTAAAATAGTTTAAGAAGTAAGATAAAAATGTTTATTAAAAGGATGGTTTCATATTGTTAGCAATGAAAATAGCTGTAGCTAGCTTAATTATTCTTATAATATTAGGAGCAACGTTCTGTTACTTAGGTAAAATTGAAGTAGAAGTGGCAACATCACAAGTGAGGATAGCGAACAAAATGTATAAAGAGGATTACCCAACTTGGCCTTACTATTCAAACACTTGGAGCTTAGAAGGAAGTTTTTCTGAAGGGGAATACATAGGCATTAATTTTAGACCATCATGGGATTGGTCTCTCGAACAATTTGACGAAGAAGAGCTCCCGCCTGGAAGTGGTAATTGGTATAGCGCTGTGAAAAAGCTTGACGTAAATGTTACCAACCCGAGGGGTGAAAGCACATGTTTTGGCATATACTTAGTGATAACAGAACCAAACGCAGGAGACGCAAGTGCGGTCACAATATTTCCAGATTACTTTAAAATTGAACAAAACAATGGATTATTAGTTGATAACGGTTACCCTAAACCAGAAACTGTGCGAAACGGTACAGCAAATTATAATATGATTATTTTGGGAAAAGCTCACTTAAGTGGGATTTATAAGGTGAAATTTAGTTTAGAATACAAAATCATAGATGTCAAATATGAGGATAACAAACCAAAACCGTGGATCCGCGATCCTATTGCTGCGCCATATGTGTGGGTATATGGTGTAGAAAAAGAAAACACACTAACCCGTCCATATGGTCATCTGCTATACTTAGGATTAGCCTTTGTGACGTTTGGAACGGCATTTGTGTTATATCGGTCAATAAAGGCAAGAAGCGCGCATAAAAAGAGACCTCGAATTAAGCTCCGGGGAAGATTGAATGCGGAGGAGGGTATTTGCACCTACGAATTGTAGGATTAACATTGATTGCAATATCTGTGATTTTAGGCGCGCTGATGTTTTCAAATCTCGCAGCCTATGAAAGAGTTGAAGATTTTGCATTGCTGGCTGAAGACCCAAATGTTAAGATTGTGGATATGATCGTCGATGTCCCGCCATTTAATCGAACCCGTGAAGAGGCAGAAAGGCTTGGGAAAAATTGGGGATGGGTAGGTTTTAACATATCTTTACCTCATGAGGGAATGTTAGGTTATCAAGCTTATGGTGTTATTATTTCCGCAAACCCAAATACAAAAGTGGACGTTGTTATGGGGGTAGTTAATGAAACTGGTTTAGAAATACTGGTCTTCGACGGTTTTTCTGATGTTGCGTGGAATTTTTCAAAAGTCTACACAGCAGCATCTCTTGATGAAAAAAAGCAATATCAGAAATTTTGGTTTAACGATCTCGATGGAGCCTCTAAGTATTGCGTATTATTTAGGGGACTAAAAAACGCTGCAGAGGATTTTTTGATTCTAATATCTATAAAGGAATCCTGGTACGAGGAGAAAGTTTTATTCCCTTTAACAAACACAAATGCGGCAATCACATTTATCATTCTCATAACCGGAACAAGTCTCATAATATTCGATAGTGGGAGAAAAAGAAGAAAATCAGGGTTTAAGACACGGAGAGTAATGCTCACATAAAAAATTGTTAGCCAGCCAAATATTAGTAAAAGCGCATTTAAATTTTCAGGGAAACACCTTCGCCAACGACTACAATTTTATTAAATCATTAGATAAACTTTCTTCAAATAGAAATTAGGTATACTCCTCATCTTCAGATATTGTGTAATTTGTTGACTCATTATTAAGAAATACTCGCCAGTCATTGTTGCCCCATAACAGTAGCTTTGGGACAATGACTCGGCAAGAGCTTTCAGCAATACCCAACGTAACGAATATGCATAATGTCGCATTATAGAAAAAGAATGTAGAGTTCATTGACAAAATGCTAGATACCGAAATTAAAATGGGTAAGCTAGAGTTCTCCAGGTAAATCACCCTAATAGGATCGGTTAGGGGATAGCAATTCAGATCGTCATTAATTTAGGAGGGGTATCAAAAATCCCGTCGCTACCTGATTTGTTTTGCTGCTCGCCCATATAGTGATCTGAATTATTATGCCAGCTCCAGTAATTTCCGCCTTTTGATACCCGAAATCCCAATAGTTTTTTGAATTGTATACATAGCACTTTCTTTCACCAATAAGGTTATTATGGTAGAAAAGGTTGCGATTGGAGTTGTAAATATAAAAGTGATGGATATTCGAGATCAAATTGCTTCTTAATACGTGTTGTTATAGGAGTTAACAAAATATAAGCAATGCCAATTTAGTGTTAGCTCTACGTTCTCGATCAATGTAAGGGTTGTAAAAGCGAGCAATATCCCTTGAAAGCCATTTCTGACCTTTACTTTTTAAATCCGAACGTTTGTTGAATTCACAGGGGATCCATCAACAGTATTCGAAAAGTCGAAGGCATTAACAAAATCATTGAGGCAACACCCCATGCACCCCGATACTCCATAAGTTATCATATAGAGTATTGTTAGCTAGCGCATTTTTCCAGAATACCATAACAATAGCCAAACTTGTTTTTAAACAATTTATTGTGTGAAATGACATTACTAGAAGAGCCTCAGAGTTGGAGGGCGATTTCATTTCTTATCAGATTATTCTGTTCTATAATGTTCATTTTTGAGTAGTTTAAATAAATTCCGTAAGGTCCTGTTTCTGAGATTAAATTGGAAATCAAACTATTGTTGCAAGACTGGTTTAAGACTATTCCTTCACATATGTATGAAATGTTATTTGCAAATACTGTGCTCTGGTTTGTTTTGTTAAGTTATATTCCATACGCCGGGTTGCTTCGCATTATGTTGTTTGATAAGGATACACTCGTACAATTATAAACTGTCACAGCTTGTCCATAATTCCAAACAAGACTGTTGTAAGTAAAGTTTATACATCTTGACGATTTAAACCATAGAGCTAAGTTGTTATTTTTAATAAAATTGTTATCCCCAAACCCCACCCGTTATACACACCCTACCCAGTCACAGTAACACAGTCACAGTATAAACAAAAGTCTAAAAATTTAAACATAAAATACAAGTTTTCTGAATAAACTTCAAAACTTCATCAGCCTCTTTAAAAACGTAAGTCTTACCCTGAAAAGTAAAAACCCAAACCTTACGACAAGGGTCAAAACTGAGAATTCCCTGAACGCTACTTTTAAAATATTTACCCATCAATAAACACCTAAACGTTTAACACGTTTTCCTTTTCATTTATTCACTCCTGTTTTTTCGCTAATTCAAATTCTTTAAGCAGTTCAACAATTGCATAGCGGATTACTCCGCTTCTGTTTTCTTCTTATATACATTTTATGAACATCTTTATGGTGTAAACTGAACATGTTCATAGAAGTCCATGGAAAATGAATGGTTGGATAAACAGATACTTAAAACATTACCTTATTGAAGATTTAACAGTTTACGCTTTACATAAGAAAATAGGCGGTTCTTATCCAACTGTTTTAAGACACGTTAAAAAGCTTCTCAAAGAAGAATACATAGTTGAATGTAAAGGTAAAAGGAACGCTTCCATCTTAAGCTTAACTCCTAAAGGCTTAGTTTTACTTGTGTTTGAAGGCGATATAGGTAAGCGTTGGGCTTCACTTAAAGAACAAGAGGAAAGTTTTGAGCTGTTTCTTAAAATGTTGAGTGACATTTCGAAACGTTCAAAAACGGTGGTTGGGGACTCTTGTGAGGGCTAAGGTTTTAACCATTAACGTTGAAGGGAACGGCTATTATCTGGGTATGGAGAAGGGTTGTTTCCTAGTTAGGGATAGAGAGGGTAATGTTCAACGCATCCCACTTTTTGAAAATGAGATTGGAGAAATAACTGTTTCAAGTGGAAATTTCATTAGCACAAGTGTTTTGGCTTCTTGTGGTTTTTGGAATATTCCGATCATTGTTAAGACTAGGAATGGTAATCCTGTTGCTGTTTTGCGTAGCCTTGATGATGACAGCCATGTTAAGACTCGCCTAGCCTAGTATGAAGCCTTACGTTGTCGGTGGAACGCCACATCAATTGTTAATAATCCAGTTTCCCTGTAACCAAGTTGTATCCGCCCCCATTCGAAAAAAGATGTGATAAATATTCCGGTGACACAACCGACAACCGTGTTGTTAATTGCATTGTTAAACTTGGATTATGCTGAAATCTTGAGTCCATTACCATTGTTCGTAATGATGATGTGGGACATTTAAAATCACAAAGAAGGCCACCTAACATGAAGTTCATAATAAGGAAAGACTACTACAGTGATTTAAACCATAGGCGAAAATGCTAAAAACATCCGGCCATAGAATAATACAAAAACAAAAATTAATCAAACTTGTTTCATCTATAGCCAAAAAATACTCAAAGAAAAAGGAAAACTTGCAACCATACAATTATAACAATACTCACCAAAATAAAAAAGGGAATCTATATACAAAGGAAAACGCTAAAATTTCGAATACAAGAGAAAATGGAAGCTGCTCAAGCAAGATTGAAGGTAACATGGCTTCTATTCGAAAAAGGCATAATTAGAAGACAGTGTAAAAATAGCCCGCTACGCGTTCTTCCATGCAGCAAACCATGTTCAACGCCAAGGATATTGTGCAAAAACCATTTAGACTTAATATCCGAATTCCTGACTAAAAATAATAAAAACAAACCTATATGACAAGAAATTCACGCAATACTTTTAGTATAGCTTTTGAAATTAGGGAAACAGCGACTACGAGATAGGCGTAGTATTTTACCAAGAGAAAAAAAGATCACTAATTAAAAATGCGAATTGACTCCTGAAAAAGCTCAAGAAGTGGTAAAGGAAATATTTAGCTTAACTTTCAGCAATTTTCTTTAATTGTTTTTGGTACATCTTAACAATTTCGCTTATTGTTGTTGCGTCTTCTGCTGCCTTGTCTATTCTGTAGTTTCCTGTAAACCTTGGGAAGCGTATGGCTAGTCCGCTTCCTTGGCGTATGGCGTTTATTGCGCATGTGTGGATGGGGCTTAGGGTTATTTCTGCGCCTAAAACTTCTATGACTATTTTTGGTTCAAACCACACATCAGCCTCAATAAGCGAGTTTACCCTTGGATGCTTATGCGGTATAACATATTTTTTCATCATTTCTGGAAGTTTTGCTAAATCCTCGTCTGTGAAACCCGTCCCGCATTTTGTGACTGTTTCGAAGGTATCGCTTTCTGGGTTGTATGCTGCCAGTAATAGTGCGCCGTAGGTTCCTGCGCGTTTTCCGCGTCCGTGGAAGGCGCCGACTACCACCAAATCTACGGTGTCGGTCATTTCGCTTTTGTAGTCGCGTTTATATTTTATCCAAAGCCAGCCGCGTGCGCCTGCTTGGTAAATGGAGTCTTGGGCTATTGATTTGCACATTAAGCCTTCGCAGCCTTCTTCTATGGCTTCTAAAAAGAAGTTTTCCAGCTCTTTGACGTTGTCTGTTATTAGGTATTTGGCGACTTTTACCCGTTCGCCTTCTTTCACTACTTTTTCAAGGGCTTTTCGCCTAACAGGGTAGGGTTCAAGGGTCAAGTCTTTTCCGTCGATATATAAGGCGTCAAACATGAAAAGCGAGACTGGATATTCTTCCATGGCCTTTTCTATGCCATATTTGCGTCTGCGGTGCATAAGCTCTTGGAAGGGGCGCATTTCACCAGTGTCTGGATCTATGGCTACGCATTCAGCTTCCAAAATAGCGTCTTTAGCTGAAACGTGATGTTTTAAAAGTTTAATGGCGTCGGGGTATTGGTCTGAAATGTCTTCAAGCCTTCTTGAAAAAAGTATGATTTCAGCGCCTTTCTTGTGGGCTTGAATCCGTTCACCGTCATATTTATATTCGGCTATGCATTTTCCGCCAAGCTTTTCGAGAATCTCTTCAGGCGAGGAAAGCCTTTCAGCCAGCATGGGCCTTATGGGTTCGCCGACGATGACTTGGAATTTTTTGATTCCATTCAGTCCTTCTTCGGCGACTATTTTGGCTACTCTTCCAAGGTCTGAGGAAATGTTGTAGGCGCGTTCTATGAGTTCTCGGGTTTCTTTCCCTCCGCCGTAGGCTATTGCCAAGGCGTCGAGAACAGTCATGTCAGCTATTCCCAAGCGAAGGTTTCCGGTGACTGTTCGCATTATGTATTTGGCTTCTTTTGGTGTAGCATCCGCCAAAAGTCCAGCTAGAAGCGAAATTTTCGTGTCAATGGCTCCGGAGCCCGAAGCCCTTGCCATTTTGTCAAAGGTTTCGTAAACTCTTTGAACTGTTAGGGGTTGCTGGAAAAAGGTTACTTGCCTTTTCTGAGCTAGAAACTTCTGGGATGTTTCGCCGATATCTCCGCTTTTCTTCAAATCCTCTTCGATTTCGCTTTCCCGCCTTCCAGAAGCCCGTGCAAGAGCTTTTATGGCGAGTCTTTCAGCTACACCTATCTCCAACTTAACAAAGTCTGGGTAAATTTTTCCCTGCGTTAAGTAGACAACCTTGTCGATTATTTCTTTAGGTGTTTTTTTAAGAAGGTTTACCAGTAGGTCAGTCATTTCAAGCCTTTTAGTTGTAGCCTCAATTTTTTCATAGGCATCCGCAATCTCAGAGTAAAGCAAACCAATTCCTCACATGACTAGGAGAATAAGCCAATATATTAAAGTTAAAATGTTACATTTTGTCAAGCTCTGCTAGCAAATCTGCCAGCCTTTCTATGGCGAGTTTCCAAGCTTTTTCGCCTTTTTCCTTTGAGGCTTTTGTCGGTTCGCCTATTACGCCAGTATTGCTTATCTCTTTTGTTCGGAAAGCCCATGAGACTTTGGGACCAGCCTCTTTTAACCCAATTTTGGCGTATTTTGATTTTGGAAGGGTTAGCTGCGGCTTTGAAATTCTTTCTTTAACAACGGAGTCTTCGCGGTTGGCTAGGGTTGTTGAGGTTTCAAACTCTCCAGCGTGGGCGTCATAGGGTGTTTCTATAAACTTTTCTATGAAGTCTGGAATAAGGCTCACAGTGTCTATCGCCACAAAAGCATCTGTCTCAGCCTTAATTCTTTGGGCTGCCGCTTCTAATGCCGGAGTGTTTCCGCCGTGGCCGTTTTCGAAAAGTATCTTTTTGAATCCATGTTTTGTGAGGCAGACGCCAACTTCGTAGGCTAACTGTTCAAGGGTTTGAGGGGTTAATGTTATTGTTCCAGGAAAGTCTATGTGATGCAGAGAGACGCCGTAATAAATAGGTGGAGCAACAAGGGCGCACTGCGTCTTTTCAGCAGCCTTTAAAGATAACCAAAAAGCGTCGTAAGCGTCTGTGTCCAGCGGCAAGTGGGGACCGTGTTGCTCACAGCTTCCAACGGGCACTAGGGCAACGTTATGTGCTTTCAGAAATTCTTCTACATCACACCATGTTAGTTCGCCTAAATAGTAGCTTCGCATTTTCATAGGCATCACTAAAATGTTTCATAGTGGGTTATTTGTTTTAAGGGTCTTCGGCTTCTCGGTGAAGGAGTTTCAGCGGGATAACCGACGGGTATTATGGCTACTGGTCTTATTCCTTCGGGAACCTTTAGGGCTTCTCTTGCTTCTTCTTCTCGGAAAGCTCCAACCCAGCATGTACCCAAACCTAAAGCATAAGCAGCTAAATGAATGTTTTGTATAGCTGCAGCAGTGTCTTGTATACAGTAAAGAGTTCGTCCCCGCACACCATAACCCCGCGCAGAACGCTCCTCATCCGCACAAACAACAATGACGACGGGAGCCTCTTCAATAAAAGACTGCCCCAAAGCAGCCCTAGCCAGCTTTCTCTTGATTTCTGGTTTTCGCACAATTATGAACTCCCATGGTTGAATGTTTCCAGCAGAAGGTGCCCACCTAGCGGCATCAATAAGTTTTTCGATGGTTTCTGATGGTACATCTGTAGCCTTAAAGGCTCTTATGCTTCGCCTTCCAGTAATAGCCTCGAAAACATCCATCAACTCCACTTCCACATTTCAAAATAAGCTGATAAGCTTGATAAAATTTACAGTATAAAAGCTTAAGTCTAACAAATCATGTGAAACTATAGCGATTGTTATGGAAGAAAGGAAGCTGAAGAAAAAAGTTTGCCTTGGTTCTATAAGTTGATTTTGAAAGTTCCAGGAACAGGCTTCCTTGAAAATGCGGGCGGAGTTTTCTGGGGGATTCTAGTGCCAATATTTTTGATGGCGGAATTTTTCTTAAGCTTTTACCTTGTCTTGTTTTTCCCTTTTCCCATAAATCTTATTTTAGCTTCGGTTATTCCAACCTTTGTCTTCATAATATTTGTGAAAATTTCCCTTGAAAGATTCATTAACTGGTGGAATGCAATGTTTGGAGAAAGCTTCGAATGGAACGTGGAAAAGACGCTGGATGAATATATTAACCTTTTAAAAACAAAGAGAAAAAGGAACTAATGTATGCTGCTTTTTAAACCTGTTTACTTTATTTTGGTACTTAAACATGCAGTAACTAAGTATTTAGGCTGTTTAACATTATATGCAAGTATTAATAACAAACATTACCTTCAAAATATGGAAGGCGAATGAGGAGTGGATACTGAGGAAATTATGGATTTGTCCTTAAAACTTGCTGGGTTAAGGTCGATCCCAGAAGACAGTGCAATATATGTTGAGGGTGAAGATATCGGAAAGGTTTTGTTCTGCATCGATGCTGGCGTTTCAGAACTTTGGCTTGCAAAAAAGTTGGGTTACGATGCAGTAATTGCCCATCATCCTATAGGGGGAACAGCGGTTCTGAATTTTCCCCAAGTTTTTAGGAGACATATCCAACAGATGGTGGAGGCTGGTGTTCCCGTCGAGAAAGCAGAAGAAGCTGTAAGTAGAAAGTTTGAGCAGTTGAAGGTGGAAGCGCAAACACGAAATTATGCACATGTCGTGGATTTTGCAAAGCTTCTGAAAATGCCTTTCATGAATATTCACACGCCTCTCGATGAAATTGGAAGAAAGAGAATGGTGGACAAGATAAACACCAAAGTGAAAGAGAACTCTCGAGTTAGGGAAGTGGTTTCTGCGTTTATGGAGTTTCCAGAATTTAGACATGCACTAACAAAAATCGAGATTTGCCTAGGGAAGGCTGAAAACATGGCGGGGAGAGTTGTTGTTTCCCATGCAGCAGGCACCAATGGCGGTTATGAGATTGCCAAAATCTATTTTGAGCACGGTGTCGGAACGGTGATATACATCCACATAAGCGCAGCTGATTTGGAGAAATTGAAAGCGGAGGGCAAAGGAAACCTAATAGTTACGGGACATATTGCAAGCGATTCTTTGGGCATAAACCCCTTTATTCACGAGTTAGAGAAAATGGGAGTTTCAGTAACTAGAATTGGAATAGTGGAAGGCTGAGAAAATAGACTGAAAACGCCCTTTTCGCTTCTCCATTTTAGGCGACTTGCGCTTATGGGCTTGCAAAACCCTAAAATAGTGTGCGCTATCTTTTCTTTTTTGGATGATGAACTGGAGAGTCAATAGAGCTTTAGGGCTGTGATATGACTCGACGGGCGAACTGACATTTCTCATACGGAAAGCTTATCAGCAAATTTGGCGAATGAAAAAAGAAGCATGTTTAGTTGTTAAGTGACCTTAGGCTGATAAGTTTGCCCAAAAAATTCGCAGAAAAGCTGGATAAGCTTTCCTCAAAGCCGCTGGTTAAATATAGCGTCTATTTAACCGCAGTTATACTGTTTTTTGCTCTGATTTTGCTACCTCCGATTTTGGGAATAATCATCAAGTGGGATGCAATGCAGGAAGTTTTAGGCAATAGCGAGCTTATAGCTCGGGCTTTAAACGCTGTGAAAAACTCCTTCACGATAGCAGTACTAGTCTCCGTTCTAGACGTAGTGGCTGGGATTCCAATGGCTTGGCTTGTAACTCGTGGAAAATCCAGATGGTTGAATGTTTTGGACACTCTTGCTGATGTTCCTTTTATTGTGCCCACGGCTGTGCTCGGCTATTCGACATTACTTTTTTGGAGTGACTCTGAAAAAGGAATTTCGGCATTTTTTGGCGGTTCGCTTGTTTCGCCAGGATGGTTTCTTGTCGCCCTTCTCCACTTCACATTTTCATACCCAGTTGTGGTAAGAGTTATTGTTGGAGCCTTGTTGGATTATAAGATTGAGTATGAACAAGCGTCAAGAACTTTGGGTGCACCGCCCCTCACAACAGCTAGGACGGTTACCCTTGGAATTATTAAGCCTTCGTTAATAGCCGCCTTTATACTTGCCTTTGCAAGATCTATATCAGAAACTGGAGCAACAATGATGGTTGCTGGGGCTTTTGAAAACGGACCAGTTTTCATCCAAAATATGAAAAATGCTTTTTCAGCTCAGCCGCCCCTAGTTAGCCAAGCCGTGTATGAGGGCTCAACGGTTTTCGCAAGCCTCATTCTTATAGCCGTTTCATGTTTGATTTTTGCAGTTGTACGCATCTTTGTGACTAGATTAAAACTGCCGATAAAAGGAGCTTGGCCGTCTCTGGAGAGGAAGCTCAGCTATTCTTCGGCTACGCTGAGTAGAAACACTATTGCACTTTTAGTTTTTTTTGCCAGTGTGCTTATTCCTTCATTGTTTGTGGCGCTTCCAGCTTTTGAAGCCCTTTCAACAAACATTTTGCCTAATGCTTTGGCTGGTGTTTCACCTTGGGATAAGTATTGGCAGAGCCTAATACTCTCATATTCTCTCGGAGCTATCGTTACTTTTTTAAATGTTTTAGTAGGTTTGCCTATGGCAATAGTTGTTGCAAGAAAAAGACTTGGAACTTTCTCATCAGCTTTAAATGTGCTTGTTGACATCCCAATAATTGTTCCTTCAGTGGCTTTGGGCGCCTCTCTTAGGTTCTTTTGGAAAGAAACTTTAGCCTTCATACCAGATGTGTGGCTTCTGGTTTTTGCGCATCTGGCGATTACATATCCCTACTTTGTGAGGTCTATGTCGGCGGCTGTTGAGAGAATAAGCATAGAACTGGAGGAGGCTTCAAGGACGCTGGGGGCTAAACCCCTCACCGTGTTCAGAACAATAATATTACCGTTAACCAAATACTCCATGTTTTCTGGAGCAGTAATGGTTTTCACAAGAAGCGTAAGCGAAACAGGCGCCACATTGGCGGTCACTTCGCTTAAAACAGCTCCTGTGGTTCTTGTGGACTGGGTTAAAGGAAAAATTCATGTTTCATTATTGGAGATAGGTTTGGGTTGCGGTTTCTTAATATTATTCTCTTTCATAATCCTATTAGCTCTTAGGCTTATCATTAAAGGGAAGGGAAAGTATTAACATGACCCGACGAAAACCCGCTTACATGATAACTATCCGAAATTATTCTATAATGTTTGGCTGGAGGATGGCAGTTCATGCCTGACATCCACTTAGTCAATGTTACTAAAAGGTTTGGCAAAATTGTTGCTGTTGACAACGTTAGCCTTCACATATTCGATAAAGAATATTTCGCCATCCTTGGACCCAGCGGGTGTGGAAAAACAACATTGCTTAGGCTTATCGCGGGGCTAATTCAGCCCGACGAAGGCGAAATTTACATAGGCGATAGACTTGTGAATGATGTCCCACCAGAGGATAGGGATATAGGCTTCGTTTTTCAAACATTTGCGCTGTTTCCCCACATGAACGCTTGGGAAAACGTCACTTATGGACCTAGAGTGAAAGGCTTTGACGTGCAGAAAGCGGAAAGAATAGGTCATGAAGTTCTTGAAATGGTTAAACTGCACGAACGTTTAGACGCTTTTCCCAACGAATTGAGCGGTGGAATGATGCAGAGAATAGCCGTTGCAAGGGCACTGGCTGCTGGTGCAAAACTGCTGCTTTTAGACGAGCCTTTAGGACATTTGGATGCTAAAGTGAGAAACGAGCTTAGATACGAAATAAGGCGTATGACAAAAGATTTGGAATTAACAGCTATACATGTGACCCACGACCAGTCAGAAGCCATGGCAATATCAGACAGAATAGCCGTGATGAAAAAGGGAAAGATTTTACAGGTGGGCACACCGCAAGAGCTTTACATGAACCCCCAAAGCATATTTGTAGCCCATTTCATCGGAGGAGCAAACTTTCTGGAAGGATTCATAGCTAAGACAGAAAACAAAATGGCAATTGTGGAACTTCGAGGCGGAGTGAAAGTTCAAGCAGTCAATAAGGGGATAAATGAAGGAGAGAGAGTAGTCCTAGCCGTAAGACCGGAAACTTTCACAATTAAGAAAGGGAGGGGGAAAGGAGAGAATTCTATTTTGGGCGTGATTGAAAGGGTTGCCTTTGAAGGAACAAATATAAGATATGAGGTTAGGCTTGAAAACCAAGACTTAGTGGTGGTTGTAACGCCTTCCCTCACATGCGAATGGTTTAATATAAGGGAAAATGTCACTGTAAGCTTTCAACCAGAAAACGCCCACTTATTCGTATATCCAGAGGTTGGATTGAGGGAGGAAATGGCTGTTGAATGAATTAATAAAATGGTTCGAGAGAAGAAGAGAAACAAAGGCTTTGACAACAATACAGCAACACTTAGCCCTAACAACAAGCATCGTTGAAGATTTGGAAAAAGCGGTAACCGCAGCTATAAAAAACGATAAGAAGGAAATGCGCGCATGCGTTGAAAGAATAACCAGCAATGAGAGAGAGGCAGACGCCTTACGCAGAAAGGTCATGGATGAAGTTTCAAGGGGAGAACTCCCACCAACAGCAAGAGAAGACATAATGCATTTGGTCAAAAGAGTGGACATGGTTGCAGACTGGAGCAGAGAATCCACAAGAGTTTTAAACGCACTGTCCATAGAGCATGTTCCAGCTTCCATTAAAGACGAAAACGCAGAAATGACTAAAGGCGTAAAAGAATGCGCAGTTTTACTCCAGAAATGCGTAAACAAAATCATGACAAAGCCAGAAGAGGCAATGCAAGCTGCAGATGCCGTGGAAAGGGAAGAGGAGAAAGTTGACGACTTGCATGAAAGGGCAAGAGTGCTTTTAGGAAAAGAGACCATACCAAAAGCAGGAATAGCAGTCTTAGTGGGACAGCTTTTTGAAGCCTTAGAAATGATTGCAGACTCATGTGAAGATGCATGCGACCAAGTGAGAGTTATAATAATTAGAAAATAGGAGGATTTTGAAAAATGGTTGAAATAAAAATTGATATATCTGAATTAAAGGCGGAAGGAGACGAGGTAATAAAAGAGTTGGCAGACTTTCTGCAAGAAAAAACAGGTGCAAACATTGAAACTACAACAAACGAGATAACCATAAAGGCGGAAGAAAAAGAAATTCCAAAACAGTATGTACGGGTGCTCTTGCGAAAGTTCCTTCACAAGGTTGAGCTTAAGGATTACTTTAGAGTAATAGGCGGGAAAGAAAACACCCTAATAGTCAAGGAAAGGAAAATCTCAGCAGAAGAATAAGGGCTATTTCTTCTTAAGCATTTCACGCTTCTTTTTGGCGAGAATTTCTTGAACTTTAAAAACGCGATGCCTCGCCATATAAGCGCTTTTATATGCGTCTAACAAGTTTCCGCTACTAGTTAGCTTTTTAGCTTCTTCAAGTAAGTTTTCAACTTCGCCAATTACGCTGTCAAATTGTAGATTTTTGGGTTCGGGGTTTGGCTTAACTTTTAACGTGTCATAGTTATTTCCAAAAGCTAAAGAGAATAAGAATAATGCGTATTCAAGTTCTGCAGCAACATGCCAAACGCTGTTTGAAAAGGCGTTTTCATCGCTGTTTTTTAAGGCAGATGTGGAGAGTTTTAAATGGTTTAAGGCGGATTCCAAAGCCTTCAATATTTTGTCGTTGGCAATCATTTTCTCAGCTCGTTTCGCACAATATTACAATTCAACTTTTTTATCTGTTTCGTCTAAAAATGCCTATCCCTTTTCTTTTGCAATGAAAACTATTCCCAAAAGCACTAACGCTGTTCCAAAGACAAAGAGCGGAGCCGGAAACTCGCCGAATAAAATCGCGCCAAGAACCGTTGCCCCTATGGGCTCAAGTAAAGCCATAGTTGCGGTTTCAAAAGATTTTAGATTAGATAGGGATGAAAAATACAGCGTATGGGCTGCAGCTGTTGGTAATGCGCCTAAACCAAAGAGAGGAAGAATTAAGCCGAATTCCATTGGCAGTTGCAACCTTTTACTTGCGCCTATTGGACTTAAAACTCCTATAACGAGAGCTGCAAACAGATAGATTGGAAGCATCAGGGGCAAAATAGCCTTCTGCCCTCTTATTTTCTTGCCATAGTTTAGGTAAAGGGCTTCCACAAATGCAGCTAATACGGCTTCCACGTCTCCTTTAACGCTTGGAGCAACACCCACCGAAACAGCATCTAAACCAGCTATCATTGACTCAGCATAGGCAATAACACACGCCCCTACCACAGATATCGCTATTCCCACCATGGCTAAACGAGAAGGTTTCAAGTTAAAAAGGAAAGCTGAAATAAAAACTGAAAAAATGGGTGTTGTATTGACAAGAACTGTTGCGTTCAAAATTGTTGTGTCTTTAACAGCAGATACGAAAAATATGAAATGGAGCCCCAAGAAAATCCCGAGAACAAAAAGCTCTTTCAGATTTCCCATCACAGAAGTTTTTAAACCAGAAAGTTTGCCCAAAACCAGCAGAACTGCCGCTAAGATAGAGCATGCAATGATCAAACGCCAAAAGGCTATAGAGAATACGTCCAAATTTTGAAGATATCTTATGAAAATAGCTGCTGTTCCGAAGAGAATTCCAGCTGTTATGCCCTCTGTTAAGGTAAGCTTTCGCGTCCGCGCTTCTAAACGCATAAACCCTTTATTCAACTTTCAAGCTGAAAAATTTTCGCATACACTCTCTCATCCACTAACAGAAAAAATCTTAAACAGTACATTCATACTTCGAAGGAAAGAGCAAAATAAAAAGAGGCTTGACGGTGAAACTTGTTAGATTTCGCCACGAAAAAAGAGAAAGCTATGGCTTTTTAACAGAAAATGGTAAGGTTATATGCCTACCCAGCCTGGCAAAAGTTTGCAAAAACGATTGCCTAAAAAGCTGGAAGAATTCATAGGAGTGAATATTGTTAAAAAAGCGGAAGAAATGCTTGAGAAAGCTCCAAAAAACGTTGTCAGCGAGGCTTCGATGCCAGTTGACAAAACAGCATTGCTTGCGCCAATAGCGCATCCCCCAAAAATCATCTGCCTCGGGCTAAACTATAGGGACCACGCTGCAGAGCAAAATGCCCCAATACCAGACGAACCAATAATCTTCTTTAAACCCAACACAGCAATAATCAGACCTAATGAATACATTGTTAAGCCAAGCTTTGTAAAACAGCTTGACTATGAAGCTGAATTAGCTGTGGTGGTGGGTAGAAGGGTAAAGAACGTTTCGATTTCAGAGGCGAAGGAATACATTTTTGGATATACAATTTTGAATGATGTTTCGGCAAGAGATATTCAGTTTAAGGATAAACAGTGGACGAGGGGTAAAAGCTTTGACACTTTCGCTCCCATGGGTCCATGCATAGTGACACGAGACCAGATGGGGGATGTTACAAACCTTTCCATCCGCACATGGGTTAACAGCGAAATCCGCCAAAACTCCACAACCAAAAACATGGTCTTCAACGTCTACGAAATACTTCACCATCTAAGCCGAGTGATGACCTTGGAGCCTTGCGATATTATCGCAACTGGCACTCCGGCGGGCGTTGGTTTCGCCATGAAGCCTAAACCAAAGTTTCTACAGCATGGCGACGTTGTTAAAATAGAGATCGAGAAAATAGGCGTTTTAGAAAATAGGGTTGTGGAAAAATAAATCCCTAGATTGTCCACTATTTTTCAACTGATATTTTGCTCTCACCAGCCTCTTTCTCAACGCGGATGACGTGTTCTGCTTTTTCTGCGAAGGCTTCGCTGTGGGTTACCGCTATTATCTGCTCTATAGCCTTAAACCGTGAGATGGCGTCGGCTAGACGGTCTATGGAACCGTCTTCCCTTCCAAGGCTTTCTGTTGGTTCGTCGAGCAGCAGTAGGCTTAAACCGTGTCCCGTTTTAGACTGCATTATTAGCTGTCCTAAACCTAAGCGGTATGCAAAGGCTATTAGCGTGCGTTCTCCACCCGACAAGTTTGAAACTTCCCTTTCCACTCCGCTTTCACTTAAAACATAAGGCGTGTAGGTCTCATCTATTGCGATGTTTATTGGAGCGCCTTCTTCGCCTACAAGACTGTCGAGGATTTGCTGAACAAAGTTTTTCAAAACTTTTACAAATTCGCTTCGCAACTTTGGCTGAATACTCCTATAAGCGTCGCGTATGCTGCCAGTGATATTGACTATTTTGTTTAGCCTCTCCATGTGTTCAATTTTTTTCTGGGCTTGGTCTATACGCTCCTTAATGTCGTCTAAACGTCTCAGCATGTCCCCTTTGCGGTTTTCCATAGTTTGCAGTTCAGACCTAAACGTATAGTATTGCTGGAACGTCTGTTCTCTATGCTTTCTTGCAGCTTCAAGCTCGGAAACGTCGAATCTTGCAATTTCTACGCGAATTTTTTCAAGCTGAACCCGCAGTTCGCCTTCCAGTTTCTGTTTTTCCTCAAATTCCTTCGAAAGCTCTGTCAACGCTTTGGATTCTTCGTTTATGCGGGTTTTCAAGTCTTCGATTCTTGGAAGTAGACTTTGAAGGTTTGAGATGGCTGCGCTAGCCTTTTCTTTTATCTGCTGCAGTTCCTCAATGTCTTTTTGAAGTTGGCTTATCGTCTTTTGCCTTTCGCTGTTTTCTCTTTGAATTCTCTTCATAAGACTGCTTTTGTATTCATCGTTTAACGGTTGCAAACATAAGGGGCAACGGTTTTCCGTTGAAAGCGAAGAAAGCCTTCTTTGGTCTGTCTGCATGTTTCGGATGGCTGTTTCTTGCTCGGCTTTTAGACTGGCAATTTGGTCATCGAAAGTTAACAGATACTGTCTTAAAGCCTCGATGGGCTGGTCTTCTGGAACCCCGATTTCCTTCAGTTTTTCCTTATAGGACTGGGCTTGCGTTTCCATGGCGTTTAAGCGTTGTTTCAGATTTTCAATTATGGCTTTTTTGCCTTCAATTTTTTCAGCAATTGACGCTAACGAATCCTCTAGGCTTGCTAAATTTGTTTGAAGCTGGACTTCCTTTCTTTTAAGCTCTTCAATAGATGTTCTAAGTTGCTCGAGTTTTTTGAGCTTAAGTTCCGCCTCTTCCAAAGCTTTTTTGGCGTCATCCAGCTTTTTGTGGGCGGCTTGAATTTCCATTTCTAAGTTGGCGAACTCTTCAGCTAGGCGAGTATATTCCATGTTTAGTTTTTCTATTCCAGCCACGTCTGGGTCTTTTTCGTAAACTTTCTTTTCCACTTCGTATTCTTTTTGGTATTGGGCGAGGTTGCTCCATGCGGTTTCGTAGTCTGAAAGTCCGAAAAGCTCGTCCAAGCGTTTTTGTCTTTCCCTCGGCGGGGCATCTATAAGCTCTTTTAGGTGTTCTTGTCTAACCCAGACTATTTCGCGGAAAAGCTCTTTTTCGAGCCCAGTTATGGCTTTCAGCTGCTCTGCGACTGCGTCGCTTTTCACGCTTGCCAGTAAGTTGTCGCCTTCAAAAAGTTTCAGTTCGTCAAAGTCTTGGCTTATTCCCTTTCCCCGTCTTTTCAATCCCCGTGTCAGCGTGTAGCTTTTGCCGTTTTGAGTGAATTGAAGGACTACTTTCCCGCTTTCAGCTCCTTCCCTTAGAAGATAGTCGTAACTTCTTCCCAAGGGGTCGCCGAACAACGCGAAGTCCACAGCGTAAAGTATGCTGGATTTTCCACATCCTAAACCGCCCACAAGACAGTTGAAACCCCGTGCAAACGGAACTGTCGACTTCACATGGGAGCGGATGTTCTCTAACTGAACAATCTCGATTTTCATTGGATAAGTTCCTCCAAAACCTGCTTGACCTTTTCATCCTGTTTTTTTGTCAAGGGCTCAATGAGATTGAGGGCAACTCGAGCTATTTTTTCGGCTTCTTCACGGCTGTAACGTTCAGAGAAAATCTGCAGGAAATATTCAAAACTCTTCGTTTTCAAATCTTTGATTTCGCTTTCGAATATAGAGCGAACCACCGCCTCTGGAACCTCGCTTTCCCGCAGCAAGACAACTGGATGGACAAGAAGGGCTTTCTCCGCTGCACTTCTGATTTGGGCGACATCCACCTCGGCTCGGCTAGCCTCAACGGGTAAAACACCTCTTAACACTGGAACAAGGATTGCCCCTTCTTCATCAGCGCCCTTCACAAGTTGAACGGCAAGCTCAGTAATCTTAGCAGCTGTAACGCCAGTGAAATCCTGCTCGAGAACAATAAACTTGCGGGGAGAATCCAACTTTATGAACTGCGGCGAAGGCTCTCCGTTTTCGCTAACTTCAACGTAATAAAAGCCCTTCTCAACCATAGCCTCATCATAGTTTATAGTTTCTGTGCTTCCGGGGTAAACAAGCATTCCAGTTTTGAACCTTCCCTTATAGGGTGTGTGCACGTGTCCAGCAGCGTAATAGTTGAAGCCTTCGGGTATAAGCTCCGGCGGCGCTTCAGCCTCGATATAAGGCGGATTAAGTTCTGGAATCTCCAAAGCCATGTGGAAAACAAAAATGTTAAACAGCGAAGAATCCGGCGTTGGTTTGTTCTGTTCCATAAAAACGGGAAGCATTTCTTCAGTTTTTCGTCTAGTTCTAAAGTTGGGCACACCGTAAACATAGCAGCATTCGGGTTTCCGCCAACAAGCCCCCTCATGCCTTGGAAGGAAGTAAAATAGCCCAGCACTATCTAACGGGTTTAAAATGGTGCTTGTAATAACGTTTGGCGCCGAGTCATGGGAACCATCAACCACTAGAACTGGAATGCCAGCCTCTCGCAATCGGCTGAAGTTTTTAATAGCGTTTTCCAGTGTAACGTTGGATGGACGAGCACCGTGGAACAAGTCTCCAGCAATAATCATAAATGTTGGCTTCAACTCCAAAGTCTTGTCAACCAGTTCTTGGAAAACCCTGTCAAAGTCTTCCCTTCTAGCTTCAAGACCGTATTGGGAATAACCTAAATGCAAGTCTGCAGCGTGAACGAAGCTGAAAGCCTTCAAACGTCTTCCTCCTCCACAGCGTCAACCTAGAATTAGCGGGTATAACCCTATTAACGTTTAAGTTTAGGCTTATAGAAACATATAAGAGTAAACAATCATTGTCAAGCAGCAGAAAGGCGCTCAAAATGGAATGCCAAAAATGTGGGAAAGAAACGTTTCTGCCCTTTAGATGCCCCTACTGTGGAGGATACTTCTGTTCAGAGCATCGCTTACCAGAAAACCATGAATGCCCCAGAATAGAATTGGCCCGCGTTCCAAAAAGAGAAGAGCAAACACCAATCCAAAGGACACAGCAACCTTACGAATACACTGTCACATATATTCCAATGCAGTTTAAAAGAAAATTTCATTTTAGCGGCAAAGAAGCTAAACATTTAACCATAGCCGCCTTACTTGTCATGGGCATTGGGCTGTCGCTGGGGATCTCTCCTGAGGTATATGCAAAAATTGGAAGCCCCCTTATGCTGCTCATCTTCGCCGCCATGTTAACAGCCTCTTTCTTCCTCCACGAACTAGCCCATAAGTTTACAGCCCAAAAAGAAGGATTGTGGGCGGAATTCAGACTGATGTTTACGGGTTTAATATTGACAGCCATATCAATCATTTCGCCGCTTTTTAAGATTATATCGCCGGGAGCAGTAGTCATATCGGGATTTGTTGGCAAAAAAGGCGTGGGGAAAATATCCATGGCTGGACCTTTAACCAACATAGTATTGTCGATTGTGCTAATCATGCTGTGGCTTGCAATTTCTCAGCCAATTTTAATTTTTGGAGCGGCTTTCAACGCTTGGATAGCCCTCTTTAACCTCATTCCCTTCGGAATCCTCGACGGCTTCAAGGTCTTTTTATGGAACAAACTTTTGTGGGTTTTAACTTTCACGTTAAGCTTGGCTCTAACAATACTAACTTATCCGTATTTATAGGAAAAGGCTAAATGAGTTCTATTGTGACGTGCACTTCTTCTGGGACGCGGATTCGCATAATACGCCTCATGGCGCGTTCTTCAGCGTCTATGTCTACTAAACGTTTGTGAATGCGCATCTCCCACTTGTCCCATGTGGCGGTTCCCTCACCGCAAGGAGACTTCAAAACTGGAACCTTAAGCCTCTTAGTTGGCAACGGAACTGGTCCAGTCATTTTCACCCCTGTTCTTTCAGCGATGGCCTTCAGTTCTTGGCATACTTCCTCAAGCTTTCTGTAATCTGTGCTTGTTAAGCGTATCCGCGCCTTTCTAACCATGCTTACTATTCCACACCTCAAACTTTTATGTCTTCTCGGTGGGTTACCTTTAGACAATAAAGCACAAATAAAAACTTATCGAAGAGAATAGGCAATAAGCATAAAACGCCATGACTAAGGATGGATAATAGAGTCATGATGTTAAGGGTTAAGGGAGCACTGATAGACTTAGATGGAACAATAGTTGACTCTAAAGAAGCGTACAGCGAGGCTTTAAAAAAGGCTTTTACAATGCTTGGATTGAAGGAATTTAACCCATCCATCGCATTGGAAATTCCAAGGAGACTGGAACAGAACCTACCAATAAACGACTTAATACCGGAAATTAACATTGAAAAATTTTTGGAGACCTACCTAACAGTGTATTACAAAATAACAGAAAAAAAGACGAAGCCGCTGCTGAATGTTTCAAAGACGCTTGAAGAACTTTCAAGGCGGCTAAAGCTTGCACTGTTCACAATGCGCCATGTTCCGAAAGAAAACATAAGAAGGGAAATGGAAAAGTTCGGGTTAGCTCAATATTTCCATTGTATAGTAACCGCCTTAGACACACGTTTTCCAAAGCCTTCCCCAAAAGCTATACTTGAATGCGCGCAAAAGCTGGGCGTTAATATAAGCGAATGCGTGATTGTAGGAGATTCTGTCACAGATATAAAAGCTGGAAAAAAAGCTGGAGCCAAGGCGGTTGCCGTTTTGTCAGGCATATTTTCAAGAGAAGAGCTGGAAAGGGAAAAGCCCGACTTAATTCTCAAGGACATTAACGAGATTTTAGGGTTCTTGACTGTCCGGTAATATTACAATGTGTACAATATGGCTGAAAATTACTTAAGAATCTTATAGAAGCAACCATAAATAAAGCTTAATTAAAACTTTGCAGTAGTAGTATGTTGGAGAGGGCTTCGAAAAACAATGAACTTCATTGAAATGTTGCTGTCTGAAAAACTTAAAAGCAAAAACCCAATGCTGGATGTCTTCGGAGCAGACCGAAAAATTCTCCAAATAGCATGCCAAGACTTAACAAACTACCTCAAGGTTCAATGGAACCTTGTAGGCAAAGAGGCAAACGAATGCGAACTGGCAGACAAACTGGAAGAATTCTATCAAAAAGAGCCGAAAGAACTGGAAGAATTCATAGATTTATGGACTGGAATATGGCTTAAAAAATGGGGCGAAAGAGTGAAACTCCTAATAGGCAACGAGGATTCTAAAAGGTGGAACCGGGTGACAAAAATCCTCAACGATGCAGAGCCCCTCTGGAGAAAACTCGCCAACCATCGAGAAATGCAAGAAGTAGTAATATCCACACTTATAAAAAACGGTGAAATTTGCGGCACTTCAATTCTGGCTGAAAACCTCTTAAAAATGGAGCTAGGCGAAAACAAAAGAAGATATGCAAGTGAAGGAGAAAGAACGTTAAACCTTGTTAACAACACTTTGCGTAAGGCTAGAGAACTAACACGAAATAAGGGACCTTTAATATTTGTCAGAATTGACAAGGGTTATTATAATAACAGCGATTTTTAATTAATCTGCCTTGCTTAGCATTTAACGTGTTCTTTCTCTGTTAAGGTTTTTAGTTTGCCATGAGTATTTTCTAATGGTTGTCGTTTCGCCGTAACCGCAGGCGGCGCATCGCTTCTTTGAAACGTTGTAGGCTCTCCGTCCACAGCGCCTACAGCGTATGTGGAGAGTTTTTCCGGCGCGTTTTCCAAAGGATGGTGTTCCTTTTCCCAACGTTTTCACCTTGGCGGCGGTGATATTAGGACGACGTTGTCTCCGCGGACTATTATTAAGCCTAATTTTTTGGCGTTTTCAGCGTCTGTTGTATCTTCAGTCTCCTCGAGAACAAGGTTTAGGTGCTGGTCAAATCCCTTCAGTCTCCCTCTCAAGCTTTTTCCGCCCTTCAACCTCACGAGTACGATTTTTCCAAGGTTCTGTTCAAGAATTTCAGTCGTCATCTCGCTCATTTGCAAACCTCAAATTACATTTAACCCTTTTTATACTTAAACTTATACCATTTAAACCTATCTAAGAGAGAAGCGGCAAAATGTCCAAAAAGTATAAGAGGTATTTCCTTAAAGAGAGGGAGGCTAAAGCTCTATTAAATGAAGCCTCAGAAAAGCTAAAAGTTGATCTGGAGAAAGTTTTCAGGTCTAAAGTTGAAGTAGAATTGGTTAAGATGGATCCCGGCGAAGTTTTCCTCTTAAATGGCAAACCATTACTTTTCAAAATTGGAGAACAGCTTTACCCCACACTGCTTTTTGAAGAAATTTTTGAATCGACGCCCAAGGTTGTTGTGGACATGGGGGCTGTTCGCCACATTTGCAATGGCGCTAATGTTATGGCTCCTGGAATTGTCCGTTTTGAAGGCAGTTTCAGAAAAAGCGACTTGGTTTTTGTTGTTGACGAGAAATACGGTAAGCCTATTGCTGTTGGCGAAGTTTTTTATGATAACGTAGACGCAGTTAAAGTCAAGCAAGGCGTTGTAGTTAAGAATGTGCATTTTGTTGGCGACAAAGTATGGAAATCCCTAAAAGAACTCCTCTGACAGAGTGAGCAAACCGTTAATTCATATTCTAAATTCATAAATTCTTTAATAGCTAATCTGTATTTTAAATTCAAAAAGCAGCTAAATAAAGAAATGCTTAAACTCTTAAAAGGTATAAATTGTATCAGAGAGGAGAAGTTTGCCAGGTTTAAGCGAACTCTTCCGCAAATACAAGAAGAAGGAAAAAGTGGAAAGGAAAACAGAGGCTAAAGAGATACCAGGCAAAACTTTTTTGAAGGCTATGCCCCTCCGCGACTTGTCTGATTTGGATGCTGTTAAAAATGAGGTGCGCAGTGGAAACATTTTGATTCTTAGGGTAACTCCTCTCGCAAATAAAAGCATTGAAGATGTGAAACGGGCGGTTAACGAGTTATGTGAATTTGTAGAATCTGTTGGTGGAGATATTGCCCGTCTAGGTGAAGAACGTGTTGTTGTTTGTCCTCCAAACGTTAAAATTTGGAGAGAGAAAGTGCCCGTGGCAAGCGAGCCTATACCTACAGCAGCCTAAAGGCCTCCATAACTGAAGGAGCGAATGTCTGCATCCCACATTTTTTCTCGATGAAATTTGCTATGCTTGTTATTTTCGCCCTTTCACCATGACAAACTATGACTTTTTCAGGTCTGGGTTTGAGGTGGGTTACATAGTTGATTATTTGCCGTCTGTCGGAGTGCCCGGAAAAACCTTCTATTGATTCTACGCGAATCTTAACTTTCACAACAGACATTCTGCCTTCGCTGTCAATCATTGCAACCTCGTTTATGCCCTTCTGCACCCTTCTTCCCAGAGTGCCCTCAATCTGGTAGCTTACAAAAACTATCACGTTTCTTTCATCTTCAGCTAGGCTTTTGAAGTACTCTATCACTGGACCGCCTTCAAGCATGCCTGACGTAGCCATAATAATGCATGGCTCGCCGTCGATTATGTTCTGTCTTACACTTGGATGTTCAACGACGGTGAAATAGTCTGATTCAAAGGGGTTTATCCCTTCATGGAGTATGCTGTTGCGAACTTCCCTTCCCAAGTATTCTGGGTAAGCCGTGTGAATGGCTGTTGCCTCCGAAATCATGCCTTCAATAAACACTGGAGCCTCCTTCATAAGCCCTCGTTTCATGTAACCGTCCAAAATAAGCATTATTTCCTGCGCTCTGCCGACAGCTGGTACGGGAATTAGAACTTTTCCCTTTCTCTCCAGAGTGTCGTTTACAATTTTTGTTAGGCGTTCTTCAGCTTCAACTCTTGACGGCATTATGTCATCTGGACCGCCGTAAGTGCTTTCTGTTATGAAAGTTTCAACTCTTGGGAACTCCGCGGTTGCTGCTTCCAAAAGCATGGTTCTTGCATACTTGTAATCGCCCGTGTAAACTACATTGTGTAAGCCTTCACCTATGTGCAAGTGAATTATGGATGAGCCTAAAATGTGTCCAGCGTTATGTAGAGTTAAGCGCATGTCAGGGGCTATGTCTGTTACCACACCATATCTCAGCGGGATAGTGTGCAGCACACATTCCCGGACGTCTTTTTGGTCGAAGGGCGGTATTATGCCCTGTTTACTAGCTACATCTAGATAGTCAAGTTGAAGCAGTGTCATTAAACTTGATGTTGGAGCAGAGCAGTAGACAGGTCCGTCGTAACCGTATTTGTAAAGGAATGGCACCAAACCACAATGGTCTAGATGAGCGTGACTTATAACAACAGCGTCTAAAGAGTCTATTTCAAAGGCTGGATGATCAAGTCTTGGAAAAGCCTCAAAGGGCTTTGAAGAACCAGGGTTTATGCCACAATCCAACAACACGCTGCTTTCCCTTGTTTGAATGAGAAAAGCTGATCTACCGACTTCTTGAACACCGCCAAGAGACGTTATCCGGACGTCGCCAACTTCAAAGGTTTTCGGTCTAAAAATTCTTTCGCCAAATGTCCGCAGAATTCTTTCTCTTTCTTTGCTTTCAGAATGAAGGTAGTGGCGCATATGTGCTATAATTTTTGAACGAAGCGGAGGACTTCTTAAAACGTGAGGTCGCCACTTGGTTCTTTTTATGATCTCCTGCAAAACGGTTCCGTTTTTGCCGATAACCATTCCGGGCTTTTTCGCTTCGATTATTATTTCTCCGAGGCTTGGGTCAAAGTTTACGTCTGTAACTTCAGCTTCCGGCGGTATTATTTCACGGGCTATTTTTTCAGTTTCTTTTTCTGGTAGCCGCACAGACGGGTCTGAACGCACAACTATACGTTTTCTTATGACGTTTACTATGTCTGCGATAATGCTGCTTTGTTCAACTAGAAGTTCAGGCTTTTTAGCGTAGATTGCAAGCATTGGACCTTCATATTCTACTCTTGTCACTTCAGCCTCTTTCGGAACATGTTCCAACACGTATTGGCTTATTTCTATTTTCTCCCTTTCAGAGTTGGGTGTCAACTTTCAACTTCCTACTTTGCTAAAAGCTTCTTTTTCTCTTCGTCGGTTAATTCTCTAAAGCCCTTAACATCCACAATTGCAACGTTAAAGCTGTCGCCGCTTGCTGCATCCCGTTTCATGGCAGAGTCAACAGCCCTAACAACAATAGGCAAAGCTTCCTCAACAGTCATGCCTTCCTTGTACTTGTCTTCAAGGACACCGTAGGCTATTGGAGAACCAGAACCTGTGGCAACGCATTTCTCCTCTGTTAAGCTGCCGAAGGGATCCAGTGAAAACACGTGGGGACCATCATCGTCTACGCCGCCTATTAAGACTTGGGTGGCTAGGGGCATATACCTCGCTGAGAACAGAAGGTTTGCAACAAGCCTTGCAGCTGAGCTTATCGGCATCGGTCTGCCCATGTTAAGCTTGTAGAGTTGGGCGTTGGCTGTCAAAATGTCTACGGTTCTCTGGGCGTCCGCCACCGTTCCAGCTATGGTCATGGCTAAGTGGTCGTCTATCTTGTATATTTTTTTCCCATGCTTATGAGCTACGTAGAACCCCATGGTTACACGTGTGTCTGAGGCTAGGATTACGCCGTCCCTGCAGACGACACCTATAGTTGTTGTTCCCTTTAACGTCAACTTGTTAACTATATCGTTGTTTGCCATCATCATTTCTCCTAAAACTTAAACATTCCATCAAATACTCCGCTAGGAAGTAGCATTTGTAATCATGTTCGTGAGACTTATTAACATTACGCTTCGAAAAACAAAATTAATCCGCTAAAACAGCACGATGCCGCGCGGCGAAATAGACAAAGTAGATTCTCATTTTAAAAAGAGTTTTAAGTTCATAAACCATTGATGTAAGGATGAACACGAATTTGAACAGTGATGAATTTGCCTTTAAAACATCATTGGATGCAGCTTCCAAGAGAGGTGATTGTAGGAGAAGGCGTGATAGAGCGTGTAGCGGAGATTTCACGTAGACTTGGGTTTACAGACTCAGCCTTAATAGTTACTGGTTTGAGAACTTGGAATGTTGCTGGAAAAACCGTCAGAGAGGTTTTGGAAAACGGCGGGTTAAAGGTTGAAACTTTAACTGTGGAATCAGCCACCCTCAAGGATGTTGAGGTGGTGGAGGAAAAAATTAGGTCTTTAAAGCCTCAAGTGGTTTTAGGGGTGGGAGGGGGAACAAAAATTGACATCGCAAAATTAAGTTCAGCACGCCGAGGAACACCTTTCATAAGCGTTCCCACAACAGCCTCCCATGATGGAATTGCAAGCCCGCTGTCGTCCATTAAAGGGTTGGAAAAACCTTTTTCGGTTGTGGCTCAAGCGCCGATAGCCATCATAGCAGACACAAACATAATAATGCAGTCGCCCCACCGTCTTATCTCAAGCGGCTGCGGAGACGTGGTTGCGAAATTTACAGCTGTTAGGGATTGGAAACTGGCACGTGAGGAGAAAAATGAGTATTATGGAGAGTATGCTGCAAGCTTGTCTCTAATGAGCGCTGAACTTGTTATGCAAAATGCTGAATTGATTAGACCTAAAAACGAAGAAGGCTTGCGAGTGCTTCTAGAAGCCCTAATAAGCTGTGGAGTAGCCATGAGCATCGCAGGAAGCAGCCGCCCATGCAGTGGCTCGGAACACTTATTCAGCCACGCCCTTGACATAATCAAGCCTAACAAAGCCATGCACGGAGAACAATGTGGAGTTGGAGCAATAATGATGGCTTATTTGCATGGGGCAAATTGGAAGCGCATCAAAGAAACCCTTGAAATCGTAGGAGCCCCAACAAACGCTGAGGGCTTGGGCGTATCTAAAGAGGATGTTGTTAAAGCTTTGTTTATGGCTTCTTCGATAAGGCCTGAACGCTACACAATCCTAAATAAGCTGAACCTAAGTCTTGAAAAATGCGAGGAAACAGCGAAAGTAACCGGCGTCATTTAAGATTGTGTTTTTGTTTTAGGCTCCGCCTTAAAGGTTTCAATGAATTTGACGGCTGTGATTTCTGGGAAAAACTTTTGTATGTCTAGGGCTATGCCTCTTTTTGCCACTTGGATTCCTTCGATATAGAAGGCTTCTTCTGGCATTTCTATGCTAACAGCCTTGGCTTTAACACTGAACTTGAATTTTTCCGCCTCCACCGAGGGAACCCGACGATGGATGAGCGCGGCAATTTTTTCCTCTCGAGTTTCAAGTTTTTTCTGAATGGTGACCTCATAAACCAGTGTTTTTCCCGCTAGAGGTGGATTGAAATCGAGTAGAACCCTTCCAGCACCCATGGCCCTTACAATTGCCATTTTATTGTCGTATTCAAGGCGCATTCCAAGGGCGGGCGTTATTCCTTTTGCGGTTAGCTGTCTAAGGGGGACTCTTTTAACTTTTTCCGGGTCTCTTGCTCCGAAGGCTTTTTCTGGCGGTATTTCAATGGTGGCTGGTTTGTTGACTTCCATTGTTGTTAGGCTTTCGTCTAAAGCCTTTAGAACCCAGCCTTCGCCTATTACAACTAGTTTTGGCTCGTAGATTTCGCCTTCCTTGTAGAGGCGTTCTTTTTTGGCTATTTCCTCTACGGTTGTGTCGAAAACTTCTCCGGTTTCCTTCACTTTTGCAATATAATCTAAGAGTATGAAGTCGCCCTTTTGCAAAGACATCTTTGCACCATCTTCAAATTATTTGCCAAAGTAAGCCTAAAACACTAATAAAGCTTTATCTATTAAACCTAGCCAATTATTGTGCTTAAATCTTAAGCTCTCAAACTCTTGTTGGAGGTCTAAGGCGTGTTTGAAATATTTGTTGTAGCAGTTGCCGCGATAATTTTGGAACATATACTCACAAGGTGGCTGGAGGAAATACTGGACAGCGTCATTGAACGGTACGCTGAAGTGCTTTCTGCCCATCAAATCCAAAGGTATATAGGCGCATTCGGGTAAATGTGAAGAGGAACAGGGAAAATGTTGAAAGAAGCGCAAGAAGCCGTTAAGAGGATATCCTATGAGGCTCATAAGAAGGAGGTTTCCACCTCAGGCTTTTTCATAACGCTTTTGGCGGAACAGGTGGGACAAGTTGCGGAGAAATACATCGCCGAGGGAAGGATGGGTAAAGACATTGAAGTGGATATAGCAGACGTTATTGTGGTGAGCCCTGCCTACTTGAACTGGCTGGAAAAAGACGCTTCAAAAGCCTTCAAAAAAGCCCTTGAAAAACACCAGAACGCCATAAGAAAGTTTACAGAGAAAAGAAAATAGGCAAAAGAGGCGTTTCGACAGGGTTGAACAAAGCATGCAAGCTTATGAAAAAGAGAGTCTTTACAGAAAATGCGTCAACAAGATAGAGGAAAAACTGAAGGGAAAACCGTTTAGCGAGAGAATGGCACTTGCATGCAAGGTTTTGAAGGCTGAAATCCCATACTATTTCTGGGTTGGATTCTACATCCCAAAAGAGGAAC
Source organism: uncultured Candidatus Bathyarchaeia archaeon (assembly GCA_964501295.1). Taxonomy (GTDB): domain Archaea; phylum Thermoproteota; class Bathyarchaeia; order Bathyarchaeales; family Bathycorpusculaceae; genus JABFQN01. Next base: position 47,317 of record CAZCSF010000009.1, read on the forward strand.
GTTTAGAACTTGGTCCATCCGAAGGACCGCCCGCTTGCGCACAAATAGCCTATACTGGCGTATGTGGAAAATGCGTCAAAAGCAAGAAACCAATTATTGTGCCGAATGTCCACGAGTTTCCCGGGCACATAGTGTGCGATCCACGATCGAAGTCTGAAATAGCTGTTCCAGTTTTTGATGGTAAAGGCAATGTTTTGGCGGTGCTTGACGTTGACAGCGAAGAGTATGGAAGTTTTGATGAGAAGGATAGGGAATGGCTTGAAAGAATAGCGAAAATCTTAACTTCGCCCAGCTTTGGATAGGAAACGACATATGAAAAGTGATTTTGTTAATGCTAGGAGCGCTTACATGGCTATTCTTCTTCTTGGAAGTGTAAGCTTAATGGGAGACGTAGTCTATGAAGGTTCGCGGGGGCTCGTGCCGGATTATTTGACGTTTTTGGGCGCTTCTGCTTTCATCATAGTTTTTGTGGGCAGATTTGGAGAGTTTTTGGGCTATGCGCTAAGGCTTGTGAGCGGAGTCCTCGCTGACACAACTAAAGCCTACTGGGTTTTCATATTCTTGGGTTATGGTTTGATAGTGGCTATTCCTCTTTTGGGATTTACAAACTTATGGTGGATAGCCATAATACTGATTCTGTTTGAACGCATTGGAAAAGCTGTTAGGTCACCGTCAAGAGATGCTGTGCTCTCAATTGTGAGTAAAGGTGTTGGGGCTGGAAAAGCCTTTGGAATCCATGAGCTATTAGACCAAACAGGCGCTATTCTAGGTCCTCTTATCGTGGCGGCTTTAATGTATTACAGCGGCAACAACTATAGCAAAACCTTCAGCTTTCTGCTTCTGCCCTTTTTGATGCTTTTGGCGGTTTTGTTTTACACTTATGGAAAAGTAGGGCGGAAAAAGTCCGTGGACAAGCTGGAAAAGGAAAGCGAGAAAGGCGGAAAGCTTGAAAGGGTTTTCTACATTTACACGGCGGCTGTTTTTCTAAACACTGTTGGACTCATCCCCTACGAGCTTATACTTGTGAAGGCTTCCACAATTCTCCAACCAGCAAACCAGCAGTGGATTGTTCCTCTAATATACATGCTAATACAAGTTGTTGACGCGCCAACCGCTTTATTTGCCGGATACTCCTATGACAAGTTTAAAATCAAGGTTTTAATGCTGCCCTTCCTTCTTTCGGTTGCTCCAACATTGTTTGCAATGGTTAACGCGGATTTGACCATGCTGATTGTTGCCGCAGTGTTTTTCGGCTTAGTTTTGGGGATGCAGGAGTCGATTTACCGTGCTGCTGTTTCAGAGTTGGCGCCCATATCTTCGCGGGGAACAGCCTACGGCATATTTAACACCGCCTATGGAGTTGGCATGTTAGCCAGCGGCTTCGTATACGGTTTAATAGCAGCCCTAAGCCCACCATACCTAGTCGTAGTCTTTTACGTTTTGGCAACACAAGCTGCTGCAGTGATTTTGCTTCTCCAAGCCTATTCAAAAACAATAGCTAAATTAGAAAATGTTAAAGCTTAAAGAGCACAATTTTCCACGGGGCAAAAAATTGGCATTTGATGATGAGTCTAAGGTTTTGGATATTCTTGAAAAGGTCAGCAAAAGCGTTGTAAACATAAGCACAATAAGACTTATTCAAGACATATTTTACCAGGTTTTTCCAGTTAAGGGTATGGGCTCCGGCACAATAATAGACGGCGAAGGCCACATTTTAACCAACAATCATGTTGTTCAAGGGGCAGAGCGCATCGCTGTAACATTATGGAACGGCGAAGTCTTAAACGGGCGGCTTTTAGGCACATGTGCAATCCACGATATAGCAGTTGTTAAGGTCGATAAGAAGGAAATGGTTTACGCAGAGCTGGGAGACTCAGACAAGCTTAGGATAGGGCAACGTGTTTACGCCATTGGCAACCCGTTTGGCTTAGCTGGCGGTCCCACAATAACTTCGGGAGTTATAAGCGCTTTAAACCGCACAATAGAATCCAAAAACGAGCTTTTGGAAAACCTTGTTCAGACAGACGCGGCGATAAATCCTGGAAACAGCGGCGGACCCCTTGTGGACGTCAACGGCAGAGTCATTGCCATAAGCACGGCTATTATCCCCTTTGCCCACGGAATCGGCTTTGCTATACCTATAAACTCGGCTAAAAAATGTGCGTATGATATTATAGCTGAAGGAACCCATGTTAGACCGTGGCTTGGGATAATAGGTTTAAGCCTTTCTAAGGAGATTTCCCGCTATTATGGCATTCCCGTGGCTGAAGGAGTATTGGTGACGAGGATTGTTGAGGGAAGCCCAGCCTACGAGGCGGGCATAGTTGCAGGAGACATAATACTAGCCTTAGACGATGTGCCCATAAAAAGAATCGAGAAACTGTTGAGCGAAATTCACAAAAGAAAGGTTGGCGAAAAAATTAACTTAACTATTTACCGCGAAGGATTCGAATACTCCGTTGAAGTCTTCTTGGCTAAAGCGCCATAACACTTCTAAACGGCATATGGACGTGTTATCGCTTAAAGTCTTCAAAGCAGTTTTGAAGCGGAAATTATAAATTGGTAATGTAATAATAAATGGTAGACGCTTTAGGATTTAACTAGTCCTTGTGTAAGAGGGGGAGGCTAATGAGCACACGCACAGAAGAACTGAAACTTCGATTAATGACTATAGAGCTTCTTAGAACAGCCAAATACAAGAGAAACATCACATACCGCGAATTATCCACCAAAACAGGTTTGCCCGTAACAGTCTTAAGCAGATACGCAAAAGGACACGTTTTACCCAACACTGCCAGAGCGAAACAGCTATGGAAAGTTTTAACAAAGTTTGTTGGTTTGGAGAATGAGCTTCGCAGCAGAATAAGGTTTAACGAGGAGGGCTATTTCGACAACACCGAGATTATAGGCGATTTTAACATCCTTCAACAGGCGGCTAACCATGCACTTGCAAATTTTGCTGGAAAAAGGGTTACAAAGGTTTTCACAGCCGCTGTTGACGGGATTCCATTGGCAACTATGGTGGCAAACGCCTTAGGCGTAAACCTCGTCATAGCCAAAAGAGGCAAGGAAGTTGGCGTTAAGGAATTTCTTGAAGAAACCTACGTGCTTAAAGATTCTGGAGTGACCATAACGCTTTATGTTCCAAAAGACGCCATTAAAAGGCGGGACAGCGTCCTAATAGTGGACGACATGATTAAGACTGGAGAAACCCAAGCAGCACTTGTTAATTTAGTGCGCAAAGCCAAGGCTGAAGTTTCTGGAGTCTTCTCCCTCATAGCCGTCGGAGACGAATGGAGGAAAAGGCTGAAACTGCCAGAAGAATGCCCCATTGAGGTTATAACCTACATTAAATCCTCTTAGGATTTATACAGTCAGTTTTAACCGGGCAAACGGCACATTTTCCTTTCCTACAATAGTCTTTGCCAAGGCGAAGCAGCGCCGTTTCAAAGTTTATGAAGGATTTATTTGAAACAGCGTTTTCATTCCAGAATTCTTCAAGCTGCTGCAAAAACTCCTTAGAAAATTTCTCACTAATTATGTTTAGGTTTTTGGCAGCCAGCACAACTAGGCTTGTTGGGTTTGGTTGGGCTTTGCGCCAAAGGCTGCGCAGTTCTCTAAGGAAAATGCTTACGGTAACGTCGCCAACACCTTTTCCCAAACTTTTCAGTTTCTCTTCCAAATCAAAGGGGCTGAAAGCCTTATCATGCATATTGGTTAACTTGCCACCATGCTTTTCAACGAGGTTTCGCATAACCTCTAAAAGCTTGTCCGCCGTTTTAAAGTCGTAACGCGTATAGCTTCCCTCGTCAAGAATTTTAACAAGTCCGTCCCAGCCAGTTTCAAGAACCCTTTCAGGCGTTAAAACTCCATATTTTTCAAAACATTTGTAAGTCTTTATGACAGCGGTTTCTGTTATCGGCGCGCCGAAAAGTATGGACGCCAAAAACCATTTGAAGATTTCCTCTTCTTTTCCACCTTCAAGGTTTATGCCTAAAACCTCTGGATACCTTTTTCCAAGGCTTTCAACGAGAATTTGGAGGTTTTTCCGCTTCAAAGGCGATTTCCCCATCTCCTATCTTTTGCTAACAAATTTATAACCACTGCTGGCATAAACGTTAGCGGAGGCATAGCCGCTAATGCGGACAATAGAATGGCGCGACGGAACCGTAGTAACGATAAACCAGTTGAAACTTCCCCATGAAACAGAGCTTCTGCGGTTAAAAAACTGTGATGAAGTGGCTGAAGCCATAAAAACCATGAAGATTAGAGGCGCCCCCTTGCTGGGGGCTGCTGCAGCCTATGCACTGGCGCTTGCGGCTCACCATTCAAAGGCAAAAGAAAAGAAAGAACTAATCCGTGAGTTAGAGGAGGCAGCTGAAAAACTTAGAAAGACAAGACCTACAGGCGTTAACCTCTTCTGGGCTGTTGAAAGAATCTTAAACAAGGCTTACGCCTTCCACGGAAGCGCCGAAGAACTAGTCGCCCTTGTTGTCGAAGAGGCAAACAGAATAGCTGATGAAGACGCTGCAGCGAACCGTTCGATTGGCAAGTACGGAGCCTCCCTCATAGTGGACGGAGATGTAGTGCTGACTCACTGCAACGCTGGAGCCTTAGCCACAGTGGAGTATGGCACAGCGTTAGGCGTTATTAGGGCTGCTGTGGAACAAGGCAAAAAAGTAATGGTTATCGCCACTGAAACTAGACCGAAGCTTCAAGGAGCCCGTCTAACAGTCTACGAGCTTAAGCGGGATGGCATACCCGTCACGTTGATAAGCGACACCATGGTGGGGTACGTCATGTATAGGCGGATGGTTAACAAGGTTGTTGTGGGCGCCGACAGAATAGTGCGAGACGCTGTTATCAACAAGATAGGAACATACCAAATAGCTGTTCTAGCGAAAGAACATGGCATCCCGTTTTATGTTGCAGCTCCAAAATCAACATTCGATTTAGCCCACACCTCTGCAGAGGTAAAAATAGAGGAGAGAAGCCCAGAAGAAGTCACTTGCATAGGCTCTGAAAGAATAGCGCCCGAAAGCATAGCCGTCCTAAACCCAGCCTTCGATATAACGCCCCTAAAATATGTGACGGCGATAATCTGTGAAGACGGCATCCTATATAAGGACGATTTGGCAAGTTTAAAGCCAGCACGGTTGACTAAAAATGAGCAAGGATAAGGAGCAAACAACACGACCAGAAGCAAAAACAGAGGGCTACCTAACAGAAAAGGGAGTGAAAATTACAGCCAAACAAAAAGTGGATGAACTCCAAACAAGAGGGTACGGAATATGTGAGAACAACGAACTCCTGTTAAACTTTTATGAGGCATTATACCTTTTAGACAAGGGCTTGTTAGAAGTTAAAAGCGAAGAAGGCGAGAAAATAGATTTCCAAAGGCTTCTGCAGATTTCAGAAAAAACCGATGAAAACGCTTGGGGGAAGTATTTGGTTTACCGCGACTTAAGAAACCGCGGATATGTTGTCCGCGAAGGCTTCGGCTTAGGCGTCGACTTCAGAGTTTACGAGAGAGGCGAATATGGAAAGGACACGGCGAAATACCTAATCTTAAGCCTTCAAGAAGGCAAACCAATAACGCTGGAGGAACTAACCCAAATAATGAGGCAGTGTCAAAGCCTGAAAAAGGAGTTGATATTGGCGGTTATGAGCCGCCGTGGAGAAATAGTTTACTATTCCGTCTCGCAATTAACCCTACCATAATGCAGGAATGGTGAAAAGGCAATGGGGTCTTTTAAAACAGTCCGTGGAATGCGGGATTTCCTTCCAGAAGAAGCAAAAATTATGAAATATATTGAAGACAAAGCCAGAAAAACCGCTGAGCTTTACGGGTATAAGGAGATAATAACGCCCGTTGTGGAGTCCTATGAACTTTTAGCTGCAAAAGCCGGCGAAGAAGTCCGCGCCAGAATGTATGCCTTCAAGGATTTAGGTGGAAGGAAAGTTGCTTTAAGACCCGAGTTCACGGCTTCTGTGGCTAGGCTTGTGGCAACCACTCTGCGAAATGAGCCAAAACCTCTGCGACTGTTTTGTGTCGGAAGCCTTTACAGATACGACGAGCCGCAGAAGGGACGTTTCAGAGAGTTTTGGCAGTCAAACTTTGAATTAATGGGCTCCGACAAGCCGGAAGCAGATGCAGAAATACTGTTGTTAACTAACCGTTTCATGAAGTCTGTTGGGCTGAAGAATTACGCCTTCAAAATTGGGCATGTGGGGGTTTTAAGAAACATACTAAGCCATGAAGGAGTAGAAGAGGAAACCCAAAACCGTGTTATGCAGCTTATGGACAAAAAACTATATGAAGAAGCCTTAAAAATCGTCGGAGACTCTGGCGCATCGGAAAAATGTATCGAAACACTCCAAAAACTGGTGAATTTGAAAGGGGAAAACACCGCAAAAGTTTTGGAAGAAATGGCAGACATCGTGAGGGGCTATGCCGCAGCCACTGACGCCGTTAAAAACCTCGGCGAAATAATCAACTTTGTTGAAGAACCCGACGAAAAATTAAGCATAACCATTGACGCTGGCTTTGCAAGAGGTTTAGAATATTACACTGGAATTATTTTTGAGGTTTACGTTCCAGAATTGGAAATAGCGTTGGCGGGTGGCGGAAGATACAACAAGCTTGTAGAGTTATTTGGCGGTGAACCCACACCAGCCGTTGGAGTTGCCCATGGAATAGACAGAATAATGCTCGCATTACAAGAACAAAAAACAAGCCTTAAGGCTGGAGGAGAAAAAACTGTTATGGTAATTCCAGTTAACGAAAGCCTAAACAGCGAAGCCTTAAGGATTTCAGAAATGCTTAGGGCTGAAGGGATACCAGTTGAAACAGAGGTTATGGGGCGGAAAGTTTCTAAAGCTTTGGAGGACGCTGACAGAAGGGGAATAAACCACGTTATTATAGTTGGAGAAAAGGAGTTGAAGGACGAAGCGGTTGTTCTGCGGAACATGCGGAAAAAGCAGCAAAGCACGGTTAAAATCGAAAAGTTAGCTGAAAAGATAAGTCAAGACAGCCTTTAAAACAATGGTTGCCTTTCCCTTCTCAAAAAATCTCCAACATCCAGAAGGTTTTCGACAGCCATACCGCTTTTTATTTGGTTCAAGCTTTTTGTTATTTTGCCGAAACCTAGGCATTCACCATGCTTGTTGAAGATTAGAGTGTAGCTTCCCCTCTTCGTTGAACCTTCAGCTTTCAGAATTCCTTCTTTGAATATGTCTCTTCCGCAAACAAAAAGCCAAGCAGCCTTATCATCCACGGTTATTTTGTTTTCAGCTTTTTCCGCAATCATGGAAAGCAAAGGAAAACTCGGATAGAACTTCCCATCCCTAGTTTGCCCTAAATATACGCCCGCGCATCGCCATTTCCTGTTTTTACCAGCCAACTCTTCAACTTCCCGATTTAACAGAAAAAAGCGGTTCCCCTTCTTAACAAAGAACCTTTTTTCTAGGCTCAGTTCCGCACCGAAGAGTCTTGCTAAGCCTTCAACAGATTCCGCTTCAGCCATGATTGGCACCTCGCTTCTTGAGTTTACAAACAAAGAAGCCTTGAGTTTTTTCAGGCCAAATCCGCCTACAATTCCTTACTGAATTGTCAAGCTTTTTCCCAAAGACTTCTGTTGGAGCCTCGCTTCCATAACAGTTTATTTCCACAGTTTTTAATCCGAGATTCTTTAAAGCCCAGTCAATGTTTAACTCGTTTTCTTCTGGCTCCAGAGAACATGTGGCATAAACTATTTCGCCTTCCTCCTTTAGGATTTTTACGGCTTCCGTTAGAATTTCCCTCTGCAGTTTCGCGTTTCTTTCAATGTCGTTTAGGGTTCGCCGTTTAAACCAGTCCTTGTCCGTGGCGAAGTTGCCGGAGCATGGAGCATCAAGCAGTATCCTATCAAATTTCACGCCCAGCCTTGAAGCGTGCCTCGCATCCAACTGGTAGACTATGGTGTTTTTCACGCGACATCGTTCAAGCTGATTTGCCAAAGCGTTTAGCCTTCGTCTATTAACGTCCATTGCCACAATTACGCCAGTATTGTCCATCAAATCCGCCATCTGAACCGTCTTCCCGCCAGGAGCAGCACACGCATCCAAAACAGTCTTGCCCCTCAAAGCTGTAAATAGAGTGGCGGGAATCTGCGCCGCCGCCTCTTGCATCGAATAATAGCCTAAAAGGTATTCGACGGTGGCTCCTATGGAAAAATTTGAACGAGCAATCCAGTAGCCGCCCTTTAGAAAGGGGATTTCCTCAAGCTCAACCCCTAAATCCCTAAGCCGTCCAACAACATCCACACCCTTAGCAATGGCAGCGTTCACTCTAATAGCTTGTCTGGGCACTATATCCCTAAACTTCCAACCCAACATCCGATAACGACTCACAAAAAACTTCTTGCCAAACATCAAAGACACAAAAGGCTGAAACATAATAAAAACTTGACGACGAAACAAAAATCTAGAGGGAACTATCCAATTTAGCAGTTCTCCTACCAACGCAAAATTGACACGCCGCAACAAACACGAAAAATGGAAACATAATGCTTTTAAGAAAACATGGATAAGAGGATACCAGAAATCTAAAAGGCGGAGCGGCCGTAGTCTAGCCTGGACTAGGACATCAGCCTGCCACGCTGACGACCCGGGTTCAAATCCCGGCGGCCGCACCATCACCGGCATAAAACATCAGCACCCTCACTTTCTTTTCCTGAAAAGTTTAATGCCGTCTATTTCACATACGTATTCGAAGCCGGCTTCTATTAGCTCGGCGGCTTGTTCAACTGTTTTAGCGACTTTGCAGATACTCGTCTTCGCCTTCACAATTTATCAGCTGTGTGTAAACCAAGGTATTTTTGATGTTTCTGTGTCCAAGCATTTCCATAACGTGAAGTATGTCCTTTGTTTTATGGTATTCCATTGTGGCCTTCCAATGCCTCAGCGTATGGAAAGATATCTTCAATAGCCTGGGGTTCCCTAGTTTGAAAGCTATTCTTTTTCGGTTTCTTTCAAAGTTGCAGCTAAGACTCCTTAAGTTACGATATCTGCTGAAAACTCTTTCACTGTTTCTTGGTTAGGCTACTTAGCATGCTGGCAAGCTTGTTTGAAATCTTAAATACGCGAGGGTCGCTTCCTTTTTCAGGGGTTACCGTCAGTGTTTTTCTTTCGAGGTCTATGTCAATCCATTTGAGGTTAAAAGCTTCTCCAGCCCTAGCGCCTGTTTCTTTAAGTATTTGAAGAAATGTTGACAAGTAGGTGTTATTGCACCCGGCTACGAGATCGTCGATTTCTCTCTCCAGAGAAATGAAAGGCAGCTTTCGAGGAGGCTTATAACGTGGTTTGTCCCATTTTATACCGAGCCATTTAGCGAACAAATCGTAGGCATAAGCCGTTGTTTCCTTACTTGACTCTTTCCAGTTTTGTGTTGCTAATACTTCCTTGGTGCTTTCTGGATCAAAAAGATTGGCTCCAAGTTTAATTAACCTAGAAAGCCTCTTGCCCTTACTGCTTATAGTGGTTTCCTTGTATCCTTGCTTTTTCATCCACCAAAGGAATTCAAGGAGTTTTCCGTGAAGTTCAGACATGTTCGGCTTAGCTGTGGCTTGTTGTAAACTCGAAAAGCCACTCAGATGGGATTAGCGGCTTAACAGCCCGAATGCTCTCGTTTTTGCCGCTGCCACTAAAGCCTGGCAGGATGCCGCTTATGGGATAGTTGGTTTGTCCACTGCAGATGATAACAAAATTTGTTTGGAGGACGTTGTCTTCTCCAATAAGCCGACGCCTCCCAAACTTAACAACATAGTCGAGCAGCTTTGGATCCGCCAGAAGCCTTTCAGCCTTCTCCCGCTCTTCCGGAGTTAGCAGTTTAACCGTGTTTTTAGGGGCTATGGGACATTTTTCGCGGTTGCATTGGTTCTTTAAAATTGGATCCATGCAGCCATAGATATACCTGCCCCTGCACAGCTGACCTAACAATAGCGTCAAGCTCTTTAGATGGCAGTTCCGGATTGTTCAGCTTATTCCAGCTTTTCAAAATGTCTTCGCGAACAGTCTTTGGGCTATACTGTTTGAAGTTTATGTAGTAGGATGCAAGTCTAATTCCATATTCGTTGCGTAATCCTTCGTTGGCGCCTTTCAACAGGGCTTGGATGCATGGCGGATCCCTACTCCTATAGGGTTGTTTGGCTAATTCCTCGTTGTCAAACCAAACTTTGGCTGGCTTTTCGGTTTTGATTCCAGCCTTTTCGAGGGCTTCATAAAAAATGGCTTCCAAGTCCTGGATAACCTTTGGCAAGTTATCATTAAGCCTTCTATAGCCTGCGCTGGGAGCCATTATGCATAGTTTGCCTTCTCCAAGAAACTCCAAACCACACTCATTATGAAAAGCAGAAACAGTCTTAGGCTTAATGTGGCAAAAATAGATCCAATGTTGCCCGCCGCTTGGAGTTTGCTCCATCTGCGTTATCGGAAGATGCTTCAAAACCTCCCTGCCCTTTCCAACAACGTCTGATGGCAAGTTTTTAACGTCAAAGTCTACAGCGCCAATGTATAATTCATTGTGCAGCTGCTGCCCCCATATCACTGCAAAGCTGTCAGCCTCGTTCCATGGCAAAGCCTCAAAGTCAAGCTCATCCTGCCTTTCAGTCTGCCACCTCTGCCACCTATGCAATGGCTCCTTGCCTCTAAGCAAAACAATGTTACAACCCTCAAACCAATACTGCCTTGCAACAACTTTCAGATCAGCCATTAATTGCCCTCTTGTAAGCGATTGTCAAAATTGTGACGTTAACCGGCGTCTCCCACACGTCATTCCTTAACAGAACTTTCACAATTTTGGCATCACATAGCTCGCATAAAGTTAAAGATGGGCTTTCAGAAAGTGCAAGAATGTTTAATGCGGCTTTATTCAAAATGCTCGCCCTGATACATCTCGACGGATATTGTGCTTTCCAGGATTTGGCAAAGCCTCTTCAGCGCAGCATTAATTTGGCTCAATTGTTTGGCAATTTCGGTAAGTGCTACACGGGGCTGATCAGCTGAAGGTAGACATTCAAGCTCTTCCGATGTCATGGCTTTCCTTCCCCTATTTTGCGTGGTTTGCGGCCTAGCACTGAGCCGTTTCTGAAAGCCCAAACAAAATAGTTTTCAACTGTCATTTTGCCGCCGTGTGCTTGCACATCCCTTAGAAGCGCCTTAAAATTTGGATTATCCACGTCTTCTGACCGTTCGTATTCGCCGCTGGCCCTGAAGCTTTCTCCCACTTTATGGCATTAATGTCATAGACGCTTTTAACCCGCATGACCCGCTGCCTTACAGTCACAATTCCTTCTTCAACAGCGTTCAAGAAGTCAAGCAAAGCGTTGAGCGCCACATCCTCTTTATCAACATTTTTCTCGCATCAGGTTCGTTGGCCATACTTTGACACCCCAACCCCCAACGCTTTCTTGGTTTCTTCAGAAAGGAAAGATATTTCTGCCAACGCCCTCAACAATAGAAAACACACAGTGTCGCTTCTAGTGGGATCGCATCTTTGATTTTTTACTCTGTCAACTATTTCGACTACATCCTTTGGAAGCCAAATAGTTGTTCCATCCAATTTGCATTCCTTCCTCTTCAGCAAAAATTTTATAGATAATTAAAGTAATAAGCATTCAAGAAGTAAAAATATTACTTCAGGTAATAATATCAAGGTAAATATATGCAAAGCAACCACGATAATAGTAACAATATGATAAAAAATCTCCATCTGCAAGGACTTGAAGAGCATGTTGAAGAAATAATCGAGAGTTTAAAACTCTTTAGGGGAATAGCTAGCTTAACAGAAATTGAAAGAAAAATACTCAAAGAGCTGGCAAATAGAGGCCCACTGTGTGGTTATGATTTTCACTTAGGAGGGCAAAAGTTTCGTGGTAACCGTGAAGCAATATGCAGTAGCCGAAGCTGGCTTACTGTTAGAAAAAGTCTATTGGATAAGAAGTTAATTCGCCCGATACCTCTACGGAGTGTTCGCCATTATGACCGTAGAGGAAGGCGGAAAGATGTTTACTGTCTTACTCTTGAAGGGTTAATACTCGCTGCGAACCTTGGAATAATTCCAATTAAAGATGTCATAAAAGACGCGGGAAAAAACCACATAAATTCGCTGATTTTCAGAAAATGGAATAAAATATTGCAGTTTATACCAGAAGAATGCGCACTCGCCATACTCGATGAGGCAATTAATAAAGCGGCGCTTATGACAGAGCATAAACCATTCGGCTTTAAATTCTTAAAAGAATACAAGCAAATGTTTAAACGAGGCGAAAAGGATATTGAGCGTGTTTTTACCGAAGCCTTCCTTAAATTTTTAGCAAACCCTTCATTCTGCATTAACTTGTCATTAAATAACAGAGCAGCTCTCATCAATAGTGACACCGAACTTAAAAAAATCTTTATGCAGCTAGCTGTCCAGAAAGTAAAATATCTCAAAGCAGAACTAAAATGGTATAAGCACCTCCTTTCTGCAACAAGCACAACACAAACTTGAAACGTGTGAATCACCGCTAATACTTAATCATCCAAAGAAACATAAAACAAGCGAGACGAAAACGTTACCTTTTTACCATTCTTATCGTGTAAACCATTCATTGCATTATAAACCCCAAAACATCCATTAACTGCAACTAATAGAATATCTTCTTAATTTAATGGAATGTTCTGTTATCAATGATT
>CAZCSF010000010.1:0-46591 GCA_964501295.1 uncultured Candidatus Bathyarchaeia archaeon
GAGCTTCGAAATTTTTATTTGTATAGTGCTATTTTGTTTCGTGGTTGTTATGGAGGAGTTTGTGGCTAGGGTTTTTAAAGGCGGTAAGGTTACGGTTCCGAAACGTTTAAGGGAGCTTTTTGATGTTAGAGACGGGGATTATGTGCGTTTAGCCCTTGTAGAGGTTTTGAAAAAGGGCGATAATGGTAAGTGGGTTAGGAGGAGGATTGACCCTTGAGTGCTTTGAAGCATGGATTCTTTAGGCGGGGATTCATGCTCTGCGACCGCTGCGTTTTAAACACGAAGTGCGAGAGTTTTGTTCCAGGCAGTGAATGCGCGGTTGAAAAGCAGGCGTTTGATTGGCTTGTTTCCGAACTTATGAAGCAGTATGGGTTGGAAGGATTAGCCGACGAGATTTTGGTTGGGCGGGTTGCCATGTACCTCATCCGCATTGCAAGGGTTGAGGTTTACGAAGCAAATGTCAGTGTCTCAGACGAAGCCATCGTATTGGGCAAGTATATCGCCAGTTTAGATAACATGCTGAGAAGCCTAATGAAGGATTTAGCCCTAACAAGAGGGGAACGCAAAAAAATTGAGAAAGAAGATATTTTCGTTGACGTCGACGCGCTTTTAAAAGCCTTTGCTAGTAAAAGCGAAGCTAAGGCCAAGGCGGCTAGAGTATCCGCCTTCCATCTTGTGATGAAGGACTGGATTGCCGAAAAGAGGAGGCTTTCATCAGCTTTAAGGAGTCGGAGAAAATGAGTGGAGAGCATAAGATTCCTAAAGAAGCTGCAAGAAACCTGGCGGAATACTGCCAAAAACTTAGCCGAGAAACTGGAAAGCCAGCTGTAGAGCACTTCAAAGAATTTTTAGAATTGATGAAGAAGTATGCAGACTTCTTTTTCAACAAGCCTTGGCCTGAAACTTTAAACAAGCATATTAACCTGGAAGGCTTTGTCGGCGAGGATTTAGAATTCATCAAAGGGGCAAAAAAATTACAGCGAAGAGTGTGAACGTTTTAAGGTTATATGTTTAAAGAGGAACATAAGCCTTTCAGGCTTCGACGCTCAAGGCTTCGAAGAGGATTTTGAATGGTTTGGGAAACTAGCATGCTGGCCTTGTGTTGTCCCAAGCGCTGAATGGGCTAGGGAGTACATAAAAAAGTTGGAGGAAGCCATAAGGGAGAACGAAGAAGAAATGAAAGGGGAAAACCCCTCATGGGTCGCTAGAGAAATGCATGAATATTATAAACGTCCCGAAGTTGTTAGAGAGAATAAGATGAACTATGTGGAGCTTAGGCTTTACGAGGAAATTGGCTTGGCTGAGAGTAAAAAATGCCAATTAACGAATAAGTATAGGTGCCCCTATGGAGAGCAGTCAAACAAGCTGATAGAGAATGGGCGAATTGCCAGGTTTATTTGGGAAATCGTATGGTGGTATAATCATCATTGGAACCCATCTTCAAGGTATACTCCGCCAGCCTCGGATATGAAGTGGTATCATTATGGTGAGCCAAGCATAATTGACGTGACAAGCTATGAGGATATTCTTAAAGCCTTGGAAAATGGAAGGTTTAATAGGATACTTGAAGAATACAAAAAATATATGGAAGAATACAAGGTCACATAAAGTTAATTTCCATGATCTTCTCACTCTTTCAGTGGGCGCAAATGTTTAGTATGGAAATTCGGCTACATGATAAGCTTCGATAGGTAGTTTTCTTCATTCGAGTTTTTCTATAAAGTCTTCTTTGTCTAGAGATACTAGGATGGCGTTTTTATCTAGGGCTACTTTGAGGTAGAGGGCATCAATAGCGTAAATGTTGTATTCCGCGCAGAGGGGATAAGCTGATGTGCAGAAGGCTTTGTCGCAGTTTGTTAAAAGAGGGGGATGAATCATTAGGTCTAATTGTGCTTTTGCCTTGTCCGCTACCGTTTTTCCCGCCTTTATTGCCAATGTGCCGCAGACTTCCTGGTGTATGATGCTTGGTTCTGTCAAGAGGAATTCATCTGGAACTTTTTCCAATATTTCGATGCATTTTGCACTGTAGGGTTCATCATTTTTTAGAGCGGCTATCAAAACATTAGAGTCTAATGTTAAGAGTCGGCTAGGCGGACTCATGACGCCTTAACCTTCTTGTTTCCTCAAGCACTGTTGGATGGCCAGTCCATCTGCTTGAAACAACGCTTTTAAGCTGGAGGAAACCCTGCACACCAGTCTTCATCTCATCAAGTTTATCCTTTGTTAAAATAATTGTCTTTTCTGAAGCGACAAGCCTTGCTAGGAGTTCAGCCCATGTTTTGCAGCCCAACTCAACCTTAAGCTTTTTCAACTCCTTGAGGAGGTCTTCAGGAACGTTTTTATGAGTATTGTTGCCAACAAATCACCAAGTTATTTCAGATTATCTAGAATATAAAGTTCATTTAAGATGCTAAATGTGAAAGCAGAGAGCTCATGGACGTAAGCGTAAGCGTTGAGGAACGGCGCCATGATCGCCGCGCGCACCATTCGAAGTTCAACGACTTTTCTAATGATTTTTAAGATAGTGTTTGTGACGTTGCAAAGTTTTTTCACTACCTTTGGTAAAGCTTTTATGGCTGTATTAATTTAATTATTTTTGGTGATGCTTTGGGTACAGTTACCGTGAAGGTTGATGAGCATTTGAAGCGGAAAATGAGAGAAGTTAGGATTAATTGGTCTGAGTATATTAGAGAGGCTATTAGGCGCAGGGTTGAGCTTGAGGAAAAAAGGGGCGCAGTTGAAAAGCTTTTGGAGAGTTTGAGGACGAAGAAGCATGTTGTTCCTTCTGGGTTTATTAATGAAACCATTCGGGAAATGAGGGAAGCCCGTTGAAAGTTTATGTGATGGACGCTTCTGTTGCTTCTAGGTTTTTGTTAATTGAGGATTTATCAGAAAAGGCTGAACTGGTTTTGGAGGATTTTTTGGAGGGAAAGTTAGATTTGAAGTCGCCGGACTTGCTTGTTTATGAGGTTGGAAACACGTTGTGGAAAAGTGTAAAAAAGGGTTTCATAGGGTTAGATGAAGCGATGGAGAAGTTTTCATATCTCTTGAAGTTGAAGATTGATACCATAAGCCTCAGCGATAAGGATCATAAAGAAGTTTTAAAGTGGAGTGTTAATAACAACGCAACCTATTATGACAGTGTTTATGTGAAGTCTAGCATTAAGGTCGGCGGAACCCTTTTAACAGCCGATGAAGTTTTATACAGGAAATCTAAGGGATTCGTACCAGCGATCCACTTAAAGGATTATAGGGGTTAAGGAAATAGGCAGTTTTCAAAGAGTGCGTCTTCGCCTGGTGTTTGTGGTTGTTTGTCTTGTTTTATGCAGTTTATGAAGTGTTTTAGTTCCGTTTTGTGGGCGTTGAAGAATGTAATTAGGTTATAGGCAAATTTTTGGTGAAAAGTTTTAAATTTGTCATTTTTTATATTTTTGGTGGAGATGATTAAATTGGAGGAGGTTGTTGTTAAAAAGCTTGATGCTCAGGGTCGTGTTGCTATTCCTGCTGCTTGGAGGCGTGGTTGGAAGTCTGGTAAGGTTATTCTGGTTAGGCGAGGGAGAAAGATTGAGTTGTCGCCTGTGGAGCCTATTCCGCCTTCTAGTTTGTTTGATTCTATTGAGATAGTTGATGATGTGGATTTTGCGGATTCGCATTCTTTGAAGAGGGCGTTGTTGGAGAGGCGTACAGATTGAGGTTTGTGGACTCCAATGTTTTTCTTCACACCTTTCTTAGGCCTCGGAGAAAGTTAACTCAGGAGGAGTTAAGGGTTAAGGAGGAAGCTAAGGCGATAGTGAAGAGAATTGAAGAGGGAGAAGAAGTTGCAATGTCAACAGCGCATCTTTCGGAGATTGTTAATATAGTTGAATCAGGTCTGGGTATTGAGAAGTCTTTGGGTTTTTTGGCTTGGATTTTAACTATGGACAATATTGAGGTTTACTCTGTTGGTTTAGGTCATTATGAGAAGGCATTGCCAGTTGCCGAGGAAAATGGTGTTAGCGCTAATGATGCGCTTGCTTATTTGTTTATGAGAAACTACGGTTTGAAGGAAATTTATTCCTTCGATAAGCATTTTAACCGATTAAAGGATATTGTCCGATTGCCAAGAAAATAATGTAATGTTTTCGTTAAGCAGAAACTTCGGCGTTTTTTGGCGTAGTATTCGCCTCTTATGATTTTGGCATCCCAGTTTAAGGCTTCTTTGATCATATCCTCATTTAAGATAGGATAATAGTCTGTGAGGATTTCCTTGGTGGAGAGTCCAGCGGCGAACAGCCCAATCACGTGGCTTACTAAGATTCATGTGCCTTAAAGTTCATTCCGAACAATTTTACTCTGTTGGGCGGTTAGAAAATTCTTTTTATCCATGAGATTTTTTCAAAGTCTTTGTCGTTTGAGTATATCTCTTTTATGTTAAGCCTTTTCATTTGTGCAGCGATTATGAGGTCGTCCCACATTACCCATGGTAGGTTGAGTTGTATTTGTAGGCTTCTTGCTTCCTCGAAGTCTAGCATGGATGTTTCAATTTTCTGTAGGGATGTAAGCCCTTTTAGAAGGGATAGGAATATTGGTATTATTTTCTCGTTCCCTTTCCACTTGAGGTAGCTGCATACTTGGGCTATTACCAAGGTTGATATGGTTGACTCCTCGCCAGCCTCGATTTTTTCTATAATGTTTTTGGCTTTTTGTCCATAGGTGGGGTCGGCGGCCAAATGATAAACAAACACGTTTGAATC
Organism: uncultured Candidatus Bathyarchaeia archaeon; assembly: GCA_964501295.1. Lineage (GTDB taxonomy): Archaea > Thermoproteota > Bathyarchaeia > Bathyarchaeales > Bathycorpusculaceae > JABFQN01. The sequence continues at coordinate 4,734 of CAZCSF010000010.1, forward strand.
TACAAATCGCATGTTTATTCCTTGCCGAGGGCTTCTTCGATCTCTTCGATTTCAATTTTTTCGATTTTTGTTATACCCCATGTTTCCTTCACAGAGAGTCCTTTAGGTTTTAGCAAGATCCCTTTGCTTGTAACTTCCAACGTTAAGTAGTCGCCTTCTTTAATTCCAAGCATCATCCTTAATTTGAGGGGAAGGGTTATTCTCCCCTTGTTACCTATCTTAATTTCCATTTTAAATTCCCACTTTAAAAAGGGACAGCGTCTCTTAAAAACTTTCCTTTATTTATCTAGTTTGAGCTTTACTGATTAGTTTGGCTTTTTGGGTGGCGGGCTTTAAAATATTCGAGTTCGCCTTTTTGCGTGAAATGTCGTCTTTCTCATGCTTTCTTTTTAGGCTAGTTGATGTGGCTTTTTGGGTTTGTACCTGCAATTTTGATTTTAATATTGTACTCCTTCAAATCGGGAAAATAGCGTTTTCATACGGCAAGCTAATTGATGAGTTTTCGGTGGGCCTCACCAGGTGAGTTCCATATCGAGTTAATAAGTTAGTCTGGATATATGTTATATATTTTAAAAAGTCTAGCTTGATGAGCAAATTGGCGAACTTAACCAGTGAAACTCGCCTGGTGAGTTATTCGCACTTCTCTTTTTGGGCTCTGCCAAGGAGGACTTCTAAGAATATGTTAGTATCAATTAGGTACATTTTTCAGCACTTTGTGTGCCCAAAATTTTTGGGCTTGATGCTGAAGCTCAACAGAGTCTGCATCGATGTCTGAGAGTAGCCCGTCGATGGCTTCCACGGGTCTCTGTCAAAGTTTAGGTCTTCATTTTTAATTGTGGAGATCCATTTTAGGATGGCTTCTTCTGCTGCTCTACTTAATGCTCCTTTTCCATAACCGAATCTTTTCATTGCATTTTCTCTAAATTTACGTTCAAGTTCTTTGTTTATTTTTATGCGTAGCGACATGACTTATTACCACGTTGCCATATTGCTAAAAGGATATTACTTTTCGCCAAAAAGCAACGAATTCCAACTTAAAGAATTATCCGGTTTTATATGCTTATTCTATTGCCATTAAGTCTTTGAGTGCGTCTTCGCTTGGTGTTGCTGGCTGCTTGTCTTCTTTTATGCAGTTTATGAAATGTTCTAGTTCTGTTTTGTGGGGTTTAAAGTATTTTGGCGTCTTTCTTAGTATTAGTTGTATGGCTGTTATGGCTTTGCTTGGTGGTGTGCGTATGTGTGGGCTACTTTTATGTTATTTGCAGGGATGTCACTGTTGAGGATTGGAGTGATTTGCAGACTGAGAATGCGGCATTGTAGCATCTACAAGGTTTGGATTAGGCGTTTTAAGCGCGCAAGTGCCACATAAAGGTTAAGGAGAGAAGGCATAAGCGAAAATCATAAAGGGATGGCAAATGTTTAAGTTTGGTCAATCATTATTCTAAAGTGAAGAATATGAGGAGTCTTAGAGAAATAAGAAAAATCTTGGCAGAGCATAGAGAGGAGCTGAAGAAAAAGTTTAAGGTGAAGGAAATAGGGGTCTTTGGCTCTTTTGTTAGGGGTGAGCAGCGAAAGAGAAGCGATATTGACTTATTGGTTGAGTTTGATGAGCCTCCAAGCCTATTTGAATTTATGGATTTGGAGGATTATCTGAGTAATCTGCTTGGTTTAAAAGTTGACCTTGTTACGAGCGATGCCTTAAAGCCGAGGATTGGAGAGCGAATTTTGAGAGAAGTTGTCTATTTATGAGGAAAAGAGATTATAGGGATTTTTTCCAAGACATAATCGACTCAATTAACGACATTGAAGACTTCACTAAAAATATGAGTTTTGACGATTTTGCCAGAGATAAAAAGACGATAAATGCGGTGATAAGAAGCCTTGAGGTTATAGGGGAGGCAACTAAAAGCATACCGAAATCAATCAGAGAAAGATACCCTTTCATCCCTTGGAGGAAGATGGCTGGAATGAGAGATAAGATGATCCACGAGTATTTTGGCGTCGATATTAGAATTTTGTGGGAAACAATAAAAAGAGATATTCCTCCACTCAAACCACTAATGCGAAGTGTTTTAGAAAGCCTAGGCTAAAAACATATAGTACCGTCAAGCAGGAGCCTCAGCGTGTTTGACGTAGTGTTCGCCTCTTATGATTTTGGCATCCCAGCTTAAGGTCCCTTTTCCATAGCCGCACACATAAACTAACTGATGAGTTTTCGGTGAGCCTCACCGGGTGAGTTTAATGTTGAGTTAATGATATATCCGTTATAGGGAAGTCTATTTGATGAGCAAACTCGGTGAGCAAGTTGGTGAGCTTAACCAGTGAACTCACCTGGTGATTTATTCTATTAGATTATTAGAATCTTTTGCAAAATGTTTTAGGAGAGCTTTACAATGGACTTTTAAAGGTAGTTTGCGAGAAAGTTACTTCAGAGGAACTGAATCGTGGTGAAATTATAATTTAACTTAGGCGTATTTGGTTTTTGTAGGCTTGTTCGATTATTTGTAGATCTTTTAGCGCGTCTTCGCCTGGTGTTTGTGGTTGTTTGTCTTGTTTTATGCAGTTTATGAAGTGTTTTAGTTCTGTTTGTGGGGTTTGAAGTATTTTGGTGTTCTTTTTAGGATGAGTTGTAGTGCGGTTATGGGTTTGCTTGGTGGTTTGTGGTATAGAGAGAATCAGCCTTCGTTTATTATTGTTATTTTGTTAGCTCTTAGATTGTTGTTAGCATTTTGTTGTGCGGTTTGTCCAGTTAGGAGATTGTTGGTAAATTGGGGTTTGAGGGTTACTTGTTTTCTGGTTTTTTGTTTTTGCGTGGTTTAAGGCTGATCGGTATTGCTGCCAGCCAAGTTAGGGGGGTTAAGTAAGCAAGGTTTGTTTCTTGTTGGCTTTCTGAACTGTTTATGTTTCCTGTTTAGAGTGAATTACTGGAACTGCCCGCATACTGTTCTTCCGGTCCTATGGTGTAGAATGTTGATGGGTTGAGTTGGTTGTTGTATTCGGTTAGTATCCAAGCTGCGCTGCGGGCTATATTTGATATTCTGACTTCATCGATAAGGCCATAGAACTTCCGTGTATGATCTGAACGATCGCCGATGTACATGTTTTGGGAAGGCCAAATGGGGCTTGAAGCAGATTTTGAGGTTGGTGAACGATTATTAACGTATAGCCTAGCGGTTGTGCCGTCGTAAGTTCCCACGATGTAATACCAGTTATTGAGGGTGATTGATGTGGAAGATACTATGACGTTGTTGATATAAAATTCAATGTATCTGCCGTCTGATGAAACTTGTAGGAAGGCGCCTTGATAACTCCACCATTCAGAAATGAAGTAGCGTGCGCCAGACCGGGGATAAATCCATGCACTAAAAGTAAATTGTGTTTCACTTGTGCAAACCTGAGGCAACTGGATGTAGCCGCCGTTAAATTCTACGCAGCTTCCTATGTATCCTGTTACGCCTTGAACTAAACTGCCGTATGGTGTGCCATGATTACCATTTATCGTAGAGTCGTAGTGTATGCCCGTCTCTTCGTCTAAGTGCATTACAAGTTTGTAGTTTGCATCCCATACCCCTTGTGGGTTCTGCTGGTTTCCACAATTTGGATTTCCATAGTAGAGGTAAAGGATCGTGTCTATCGTTGATGATAGGTGTGGCACTTTAACCCAAGCGATTAGGTGTCCTGTTGCGCTGTCGTAAAGCTCTATTTCATGGCTTAGCTTAACACCATTTGCGTCTGTAAATACGAAGTCATCGCCGTCTGACTGTGCTTTACCAGCAAGGCTGATATCGATTATTTCGATTAGCACTGGGAAGTCGGTTAGTTCTCCGCCTACTTTTGTGTGATCTATCGTTATTGTTCTGCGGTATTTCCATGCTGGGTCCCACCAGTTTCCTTGCGTCCACACAAAAACTGCAGCGACAACCTTATTTCCTGTCATATTGATATACTCAGGGTTCTTGTTACCGGAAATGTCGCCTGTCCAGTGAGAAAACGCATAGCCCGGTTCTGGATTTGCTGTCAACCAGACTACCGTGCCATAGGTGTATGACGGCTGGTCAGGTGTTTTGGTCACTGAACCGCCAACCGTAACATTAACTGTTAAAGTGTACTCGTCTTGCGTGAATGTGGCATTTATCATTTTATCACTTGTCATCGTAATATTTGCTGGATTTGCTGATCCTGAAAGGTCTCCGCTCCAGCCTGCGAAAGACCAGCCTGCGGCGGGAACCGCTGTCAATGTGACGACTGAGCCTTCTGGATAACCTGTTTGATCTGGATTCTTGATCACGAAGCCGCTACCTTTAATGTTGACTGTCAATGTGTACAGTTGAATGAATGTGGCGGTGATGTTCTTGTCTTTGTCTATTGTTATAGTTGTTGGGTTTTCTGAGCCTGTTAAATCTCCGCTCCAATAATGGAACGTGTAGTATGCGTCCGGAATTGCTTCTAGAGTAACTTTTTCCCCGTATGTGTAGAAGGTTTTGGCAGGATTTATGGAAACGGAGCCACTCCCAACAACATTGATTTTTAAGGTGTAAATGGCAGGTTTAAGTGCGAAGGCTCTCACACCCCACGGGTCGGCTGCTAACATGGCGTAGGAGCCTCCTGAAATAGTCCCCGGTGAAACCATTATTGCTGTCTGAAGCTGTATAGTTCCATCATCTCCTGCTGTTGTCGTAAATTCTGGAATTGCTTCTTGCCAGTTTCCTCCAGTTTCGCCTGTAAAATCGCCAACAGCGTTATCATCGTTGACGAATACGAATGCTAGGGCAAGTCGCCCGATGCCGTATGTTGTAACTGAAGGTGCTGAGATGGTTAAGCCGGTTCCAGACGTGAAACCACCGCCTTCAATGAAATTCTCTGGAGCTACGTTTCGGAAGGCATACATTCTAGCCATTTTACAGCTTGAGCCGACAATCGTGATTGTAAGGGTGCCTGACTCTGTTCCGTCGCTAAACTTGTAATAAATCCATTGTCTACCTGTGCCTGTAGAATCTGGACCAAAAAGGAGTTTAAAGCCCGAAGGTGTCGACGGTGTATTCGTAGTGTCTCTAACTGTGACTTGCAATAGAATTAAGTCGCCAGCTCGAAGCCCTGAAGGATAGCTAGGTGTTGGATTGCCTGTTGTTCCAGAACCGCCACCAGCATTTACGAAATATACACGTGCATCTCCAAAGTAAAGGTAGTTGCCCTTAGCCCAGGCTGCACCCCACGACATCCAATCATGGACTGTTAGCTTTACTCCTGGGTTGGTGCTGAGTTCGTCGTGGGGGCTTTCCCATGACACTGATTCTCTAATATTTCCAAGGGCGGCTGAGTTACGGACGACTGTGCAAGCGTAGCTTGTTGTTCCTGTTACTGTTTCAGGCCAGCCTCCTTCTTTGAGTTTGGCTCTGAAGGCGATTACTGCCGGGTCTGAAGTGCTCCATGAGTAGGTTAGTGCTTCTTTTGGTGAACCCACTTCTGTGTTTATTGTACTATGTAAGTCGATGAAGGAATTCGGTTTAAAGGCTAGTAAGTCTTGCCAAATCCATTTGATTTCGGGCTGCAGATTGGAGCTTGTGCTTCCTTGAGATGCTAACGTCCACTGTCTGTTAAGGTCGTATTGATAGCCATTTCGTATTGGAGTGTATCTACTTATTCCATAGTATACGCCGTCTACGTTTACTATGGGGACTATTCTGAAAATGTAGCTTCTGCGTATGACTGCAGCCATGGGGTCGTCGGATAGGAGAAATCTTATTAGACCTTCAGCTTCCCAGCTGGCTGGGACTTCTCCCGAATGCTGCTGGGCTATAACGTATGATCTAAATTTGATCTCGTCTGGATAAGCTGGGTCTGTTATTGTTGCTACCAAGAGTTTTTGTCCGCCGGGTGTTGTGCCTAAAGAAGTCACTTTTAAGTATGGGCTGTCTTTGAATTCTGCGAAGAGTGCATCTCTCCTTGCTATGTTGTATGGTGGTAAGGGCGCTAGCCATACTTTGTTATATTCTGGGGGAACTGTTATGTTGATTGCGAACGTTTTTGTTGTGCGATCGTATGTAACGTTTGAAAGGGGAACTCTGTACCAGTTGATATTATCGTAGCTGTAAACGGGTTCAATTTCAGGCCATCTGTTACCTGCTGTTGGGCTGGTAGACCAGTCGGAATCGGTGCCGTTGACTATGCTTACTGCTACCGTTTTGCCAGCGACGTTTTCCATGCTGAAGTAGAACCACCAGTGTTTGTCATTGTTTGTTCTGCCGGCAACAGGGTCGTATCCTATTGTGTATTTTGTTGCTGCTTTGTAGTATCTGTAGCCTGGTGCACCTCCTATATATGTGACGTTGATGAGGTTGCCCATGTCAAATTTGCTGTCGAAGATTATGTCGTCTGCTACAGCAAGCTCTGTTGTGAAGGTGAAAGTTTTTGTTGTAGTGTATACGCCGTCTGTGGCTTCAATAGTCCAAGTGTACAACGTAGCGTAGTTCAAACCGCTTATTGTGACCGTGTATCTTTCACTTGGAACATTTGTCAGTGATAGGGAACCTATGTTTGGATTTGTTGTTACCGTTACGTTCATGAGGTCGTTTTGATAGTCGGTTAAGGTGAAGCTTAACTTGTTTAGTGCTATAGGTATGTTCGTTGCGCCATCAGCTGGATAGGGCTTTGAAATAACGGGCTCTTTTGGTAAGGCTTCTTCTGGGTCTAGCTTGTAGAATGTTGATGGGTTGAGTTGGTTGTTGTATTCGGTTAGTATCCAAGCTGCGCTGCGGGCTATATTTGATATTCTGACTTCATCGATAAGGCCATAGAACTTCCGTGTATGATCTGAACGATCGCCGATGTACATGTTTTGGGAAGGCCAAATGGGGCTTGAAGCAGATTTTGAGGTTGGTGAACGATTATTAACGTATAGCCTAGCGGTTGTGCCGTCGTAAGTTCCCACGATGTAATACCAGTTATTGAGGGTGATTGATGTGGAAGATACTATGACGTTGTTGATATAAAATTCAATGTATCTGCCGTCTGATGAAACTTGTAGGAAGGCGCCTTGATAACTCCACCATTCAGAAATGAAGTAGCGTGCGCCAGACCGGGGATAAATCCATGCACTAAAAGTAAATTGTGTTTCACTTGTGCAAACCTGAGGCAACTGGATGTAGCCGCCGTTAAATTCTACGCAGCTTCCTATGTATCCTGTTACGCCTTGGTTTAAACTGCCATATGGCGTGCCGTGATTACCATTTATCGTAGAATCATAGAGTGTGCCTGTCTCTTCGTCTAAGTGCATTACGAGTTTGTAGTTCGCATCCCAAACTCCGGTTGGGTCTTGCTGGTTTTCGCATGTTGGATTACCGAAATACATGTAAAGGATTGTGTTTGAAGTTGAGGAGAGGTGAGGTATTTTCACCCATGCAATTAAGCGTCCTGTTGCACCGTTGTACTTTTCTATTTCGTGGCTTAATTTGACCTGGTTTTGGTCTGTGAAAAGAATGTCGCGGCCATCTGGTTGCGCTTTAGTTAAATCTGAATCTGTCAAATCTATTAATATTGGAAAGTTTGTTTGGTCAGCAATAACTTTCGTAGGATCAATTATGATTTTTTTACGATATTGCCATCGTGTGTCGTACCATGGTGCTTGTTCGATTGTTACGAATTTGAAGGTTTTTGTTGTTGTGTAAGTTCCGTCCGTGGCTGTTACGATCCAGGTGTAGGTTGTTGAGTAGGTTAAGCCGCTGACTGGAACCGTTATTTTTCCGTTGGGTGCGTTTATGCCGCTGGCGGATCCTATGTCTGGATCAGTTATGACAGAGTAGTTTATCAAGTCGCACTGGTAGTCTGTTAATTTGAAGCTTAACTCTGAAAGTGTAATCGGAACGTTTTTTGCACCGTCATAAGGTGAAATTTGGGAGATTTTCGGCTCTTGTGGTCCGGGTGGGGGGACATATTCGGGCACCCTCGTTCTGTATTGGCTATAGAAGTGGAGTCCTGATCTTGGCAATGGTGACTGAGCAGGTGCCTCCACATCATATACGCTAACCCAACTGTTATATTGGTTGAAGACCAATTCGAGTTTGCCATCAGCGTCGATGTCCTGAGCTATGAAAAACGGATGGGCCATGGCTAAGGGTATGGTTCCTATAATGTCATACTTCTTTGTACTTTTGTTATATTTAAAAATGGTTACGTTGTTTTGGTTAGGTGCTATAATTTCTAATTTTCCATCTCCATCAATATCGGCCACGCCTGGAGGATCTATAGACTTAAATGGAAGTGTGGCCTCGACTTTCCAGTTTACTAAATCAAATATGGCGGGAGTATACCATCCAAGGTCTGCTTGGCCACAGTGCAATAGTTCAAGGTTACCGTCATCATCTACGTCGGCTATCGTTGGGTTAGTGTGTCCATTGCTCGGTAAGTCACTAATAGTAAGTTGTTTGCGATATGGTGTTCCGTCCGTATTAATGACAGCTATACCCTTTCGTTGGTGAAGTACGATTATTTCAAGATCTCCGTTCTTATCAACATCAGCAAGCACTGGGGCTTGACTGCTGCAAAGGACATCTGGGTGAGCCCATATTTCAGTCAGGTTATCTGCCCAAAAAGCTCTAAGTCCACGAGCGCTTGGATCAAAACCAGTGTGCCTTTCGCCTAAATAAACCTCAAACACTCCGTCAAAATCAGTGTCTCCTATTGACATCCCGCCCCAACATGGATAGTAAGTCCATGTGGAAGCGAATATACGGCCATCATAAGTTAGGGCTGTAATTCTTCCCGGAGTAGCAGTATATATCTCTGGATATCCGTCAGCGTTGATATCGGCAACGGCTATGTATGTTCCTTTGCAGGCGGCGTTTGGATTATACCAGTAGACAGAACCGTTGTTTCCGTGTAAGGCTAATACTCCACCAGAAGATCCATTAATGTATTGTGGGCCCATTAAAATTTCTGGGATGCTATCTTTGTTTAGGTCTATAATTTCGCAGGGGACATGGTCTCCTCCATAAGGCTGTGACCATATGACACTGCCATCTGTGGGATTTAATGCTGCGATGCCATTTTTTCCAGTTATAACTATTTCCATGAGGCCGTCATTGTTTAAATCAGCTGCCAGTGGACCCATCCATGTACTGCCAGTGCCGGCATTTACCCTCCATTTTAACGTTATTATTAACTGCTGCCCGAAAACTCGTGTAATATCTATGGCACCTATAACGCCTTGACTGATGAGGACTATTAAAAATATGCATAACAATTTCTTATGAAATTTCAATTAGCTCACCTTTCTCCATGTTAATATTAAAATGTTAACACTGGAAATTAAACGTTTATAGATTAGTGATATAGAAAATTCTGAAAATGTTACGCAATTTTTCAATTTGTCAAAATGCACCATATAACATCAGAAACCGCTATTTGAAGTTATTTGTTTATAGATTGAGCATAGTTTTTTACATGCGTTTTCCAATGAGTACTGCTCTTTGACGAGTTTTCGTCCTTCGCAAGCTATTTTTAGTCTAACATCTTCGTTTTCAAGCAGGTACCCTATTGCTTCCGCCAGCTGGATGGGGTTGCCCGGCGGGACTAACATTCCTGTTTCATGGTTTTTGATTATTTCCGGGACTCCACCTACGGGGGTTGTTATTACAGGAGTCCCGCAAGACAGAGATTCCAGAATGGTTACAGGGAAGCCTTCTCCGAATGATGGGAGAATGAGAAGTGAAGCCTTTTGATACCATTCTACTATTTTATTTTGCTCCATGGCGCCCAAACATTCGATTTTATGTTTTCCTTTCTTGTTTTCTGTTTCAATTAAACGTAGCAAGTTTTTGTAGTAGGTAGTATTCCAGTCTGGCGGTCCGATTATTACCAAATGCACGCTTTCTTTCAAATATTCTAGGGCTTTTATCAATATGTGCAAGCCTTTAGGTTCCGAGATTCTGCCAACATAAAGAAGTAGATTTTTCTCTTTATGTTTTCCTGGTTTGAAATAGTTTGTGTCTATGCTGTTCGGCACGTAAATGATTTTATTTCGCGGAATCCCAAGATCTACTAACTCTTCTGTCATTTGTTTTGATATAGAAATGTATATGTGGGTCAGACGTTTCAATAGGAATCTGCTAATGTTATGTCTTTTTAAGAAACTGGAGTTTATTCCATGCAAATGGAGGATTTTTGGTTTCTTTACGAAGAATGAGAAGAATGGGAAGCTTAGTTCAAACTCGTGGAAGTGTATGATGTCATGGTTCTTCAATATGTTAGTGAATCTTCCGGGTATGAAGTTAACCATCGCTGTAATTCTATATGAGCGTATTAAGCGCAGAGCGGGAATCCTATAGACAGTGATTCCATCAATTTTTTCGATTTTTCCTTGCCATTTAGGATTTCGGTTTTGGTCTACGTTAAAGGTCATTACGCTTGTTTGGACGCCATTTTTGTTTAGGGTTAGGGTCAAGTTTCTCACTATTGTTTCTGTGCCACCCTTAACAGGATAATAACAAGGAGTAACCATTAAAACGCGCATAGGCATCCTTCAAATGGTTATTGACAAGCTTCATGGAAAAATACATGAAAGTGGTTTTTAACGAATTTTGGGTTGCAATTGAAGCGGTTTACAGCCCATTGCATGCTCGTTTGATAACAATCGTTTATTTTTTCTTTGTTCAATGTTAGTTTCTTGTTTGAGGCGTTGAAGGTGATGCTGGTGTCTATTATTTTGGTTTTCTGTAAAGCTTTTATTCGTTTCATTAAGAGTTCGAGTTTTTGGAACAGTAGTTCTATTTCTTCTGCTGGTCGTTGAGGGACTATTGTGAGGGTTTTTGGGTTTCCTTTGTAGTAGATGGAGTCCCATTCAGTTTTGTTTACGAGTAATGTTGGATGTAGGTCTAAAATTGTTATTTTATGTCGTAGTATTGAGGAGATGAGACATTCGTAGTCGTATGCTGTCCCGTTCCATTGCTGTGTTACCGTATATGGGTAGAAGGTTAATCCCTTGTAAAAAATTGGTTCTGAATAGGTGAGATTGGTTGAGAAATCGTATTTTATGCCTAAACTATGCAGAGCTTCAAGGTGAGGAGGTGCCCAGCACGTGCCCGGCGCTCGAAAGGCTTCTATCTTTTTGGGGTGAAATAAGTCTTGGAGAGCGTAGATTCCGCCGTCCTTTTCTGGGTCTCCTGTTATAGGGTTTATGTGGGAGGTTTCCCTTTTAAGGGAGATTTCATAGGCTTTTTCATAGCTTTTGAGGTCTGTGAATTCTGGAATGAGAGGCCTAACAGAATGACTTGATGAGTGATAGCCTATTTCATGATCTTTTAACATGTCCATTATTTTGGGGTAATTGTTCAGTTTTTCAGCCATGTGACCTGTGATGAAGAATAGGGCTTTTAGGTTGTACTTTTGTAAGATTTCCAGTATTCTTTGAAGTGCGTAGATTGCGTTTTGGTTTATGAAATCTTCAACATCGAATGTTAGCATAAAATGGCGAAGTTTAACCAAAATTTGACCTCTCTAAATAATTAAGACATTTTAGCGTAAGTCGTTTTCAACTATTATTGGTTTGTTTCTGTTTAGTGATTCCTCGATGTATTCTAGAAGTCTAACTGTTTTTCTCCCGTCCTCGGGTGTTACTGGTGGTTCTGCGTCTTTTTTTATCGATTCTATGAATGTTGTGATTAGTATGTATTGTGGTATGCAGCTTTTTAGTTTGCGGTTGCGAATGTTAGTTAGGAAGAAACTTGTCCATTTTTTTAATGTTTGTTTTTGGTCTCTGTAAAAACTTTGCAGCAGTTTCTTATCTGGCTTTTCTGGATATTCCAGAAGAAAGTTGTAGTTTCGGATTTCAATTTTTCTGCCATTTGTACTTATAAACTCGAAGAATTCTTCTTCCTTTTTGGCTAACCATGAAATTTCTATAATACCTATAGTTTTTTGTGAGTTGGTTAGCATTACTGTAAAATGGTCTGGAACTGTGTGTGCGATTTTTTCGCCTATCGCCCAAACTTTCTCTATGTTCTTTAGGAAGTGGAGTTGGAGATAAGCTGCGTGGGCGCCAGTTTCCCATAGGGCTCCACCTTGTTCTGGTGTCATTATCCAGCTTGGTGCTCCGATTAGTTCGGCGCTTTCTCTTACTGAAACTTTGAAGTATGCTAAGGGAAAATTGTCCGAATTAACTATTGCTTTGGCTTGCATAACCGTGGGTAGAAAAAGCTGGTTATGGCAGATGCAAAGCTTAACTTTGTTTTTTGAGATTTCGTGGATTATTTGTTCGCATTCTTTGCTACTTCTTGCCATTGGTTTTTCTAGGAAGATGTTGTGTCCATATTTTGCAGCTTCGCATGCTAATTTGGCGTGAGTGGATATGGGTGTACAGATATCAACGAAGTCTAAGCCTTTTAATTCAAAAAGCTTCAAAGCGTCATTGTAGACTTTTGGTATTTTGTAATTTTGGGCGAAAGCTTTGGCTCTTTCCAAGTTTATGTCTGAAACTGCGACAACTTTTGCTTCCGGAATGTTTTTGTAGGCATTCATGTGAATCTCAGAAACCCTACCGCAACCAACCAAACCAACATTCATTTTTCATTCTCACCTACTCCTATTGACCCCCATGCAACTATTTCGCATAGGATTCATAAAATGAAGGCGGGCGACTCATCTATTTTCATTCTTTCTCCTCGGATAGTACACGGTCGCAACTATATAATGGGGATAGAGTAAACCATGTCTTTCTTTAATTGACCAAAATTTAAAGCCTGTTTTTTAAGCTTATTTCTAATTTCAGCTTTTGATACACCAAAGTAAAATATGACACTTTTACCACGTATGAGATTGAAAATTCGAAGTGGCAAGAAAAACATCAAATACCTCTTAGAAGGTAGTAAAAGATGATGGAGCGGTATAACCGTGAATAGAAAAGTTCCTTCCGAGCGCAAGATAGAACAAATCTCTTTGAGGAACTCTAAATTAAAAGGACAATATTCACCAATTACACTCATTGAAAGTATGAAATCAAAGGTTTTTTTCGAAAAGGCAAATGGTATATGTCTGCTTGGATTAAATTTATTTTTGTTTTCTTAACATGTTTCTTGGCTTGCTTTAACATCTCAATGCTGAAATCAACTCCGACTATATTTTCTCCTTCTATAAAAAAAAGTAACGCTCTGCACCACACCCTAAATCTAAAACATATTTACGGCTTTTAAAAGAAGTTAACCTTTTAACCATGATTTTAATATCCAAATTAGCTTGGGGTTTCTCTTCATCTTTTAAGGCGTATTCTAAAGCAGTTGAATCATACCACATCATGACCCTTTTCTTCAAAACGTTTAAAAATTTACTCATTATATTAAACATAAACATTAACCGTTGTTGAAGTTCTCATACCATTAATGTAAAAAGAGTTTCATACATCTTTTTACAAAACTTACAGAAAGCACTATCTTATCCTTTTTACGTAACAAATTCAGCTATGTTAGCTTCGAAATGAACATTCTTTTTTTCCCGGTTCTTTCCATTGGAATCTCTTCAACAATCTGTATTATTACTTCTAATTTTTCTCCTTGTTTCGCAAAAAATTCTTCAATATTGTTCTTTATCCTGAAAAGCAAAATCGGATTAAAATTTGAACCCTTCACGACATTCAAAGAAATACTTTCTTGGCGTTCTTGGATTACTTGATATTGAGATATACTAAACGGATTTTTCTGAAACTCTGGATCATAGAATATGTAACGCTGTAAATACAGCCAAGAAATTTTTCTGCCACTAGGTAAAACTACAAAATCGTTGGATCTTCCCTCAACAGATTTTAGGAGAGGCCAAGACCTTCCGCATGGGCACCTATCATCAGTCAACACGCCTAAATCACCAATTCTATAACGTATTAAAGGCATTACATAATTATGCAATCCTGTGACTACAATTTCTCCACGCTCTCCGGGAGAAACAGGTTCTCCATCTTCGTCCAACGATTCGATATAAATATTATCGGTTATAACATGTAGGGCGAAATGTTCTGTACATTCAAAAGCCATGTTTCCAAATTCCACCGAACCATATATCTCAAAAAGATCCACGCCAAATTTTCTCTTTACAATATCTCTGCAGTGGGGGGTAACCATTTCACCTTGTGCAAAAATTAACCGAGGATTAATCCCTGAAAGATCATAGCCTGACAAAGAAAGCAATACTGATGGAAAGGTCAAGAGAACATCTGGCTTAATTTGTCCGAGGACCTTAATGAGTTTCTCTATGGGAAGTAGTGGAATTATTGTCTCGCTAATATCTCCCCACAGCCTAGTATATCTTGAACCCCAGCTTATAGACGTAGCCCGTCCCCAAATAGTCACAAACTTATCGCATAATTTTACACCGCACTCGAAAAATGGGTATCTGGACGACCCTGGTGAGGAGTACGGGTCTGATATTAGTTTCAAAGGCGTTCCTGTTGAACCTGAAGTGTTCCGTGAAGGCAACTTTAATATGTCAACGCCTTTTGCCACAAAGTTTCGGTAATCCTTTTGGATATCTTGCTTAGACACTAAAGGAAGCTTTCTTAAATCTTCGAAACTTTTAATGTCATCTGGCTTAACACCTACAGAAGAAAAGGCTCTATGATAATGTGGCACGTAATTATACGCATGCTTAACAACAGCCTTTAGTTTTTTAAACTGATTTTTCCTAAGTTCCCACGGATCTTTCCACTGATCTCTTTTAAGCTGAAGCAAATGGTAGTTGGCTATTGCCTGACCAACTAATTTGCGCAGTTTTTCCAATTTACTTAAATCCCCATAGAACGTGAAGACTATTTTTTATAGACTTCGCATGCACCATTCGAATATACTTTATTTATCTCGCCTAAGAACGATAAGTCACTCGTGTTCCAGAAGTAACGTTTACCCACCATGACATTTTCCACAACACCTAATGGATTCAAATATACTACGTCACCGGCTTTCAGCAAGGTTACGTTAGACAGGACTTTAACATAGCCTGTGTATATAACACCGTAAGCCCTTAATTCATTTACACGGGAATAAACATCAGAGTGTACGCGAATTAATGAAATCTTAATGTTCCTTGATAACCATTGGGCTCCTGGAATGCCGTAATCGCTGATGTAGCCGAACTCCGAATATAAACGCAACTGGTCCATTCTATGCTTACTTAATGGGACAGACCAACTGTAGGTTCGAGTAATTTCATACACGAAACCTGTTTGAAACAAAAAGTAAGGCACAAGCACCACAAGAAGTAATGATAACGTTTTAAACTCGTCTCCGTGTTTAAGTGTGAATTTAATAATTGTTTCTGCTCCAATCGGGCATAAAGGTGCGAGAAAAAATAAAAGCACGCTGTAGAACCTTGTCATACCCATCGTGCTGGATAAACCAGGAACCACTATTAGAGCGAACAAAAATAGCATCGCAACAAAAACAAACAGGAAAAACTCCTTTCCGAATTTGTTTCTCTGCCTATCTTTGACAGCAATCCACAGAAAGCCTATAAGAATAAAAAATTCGGTAAGATACGCGAATATTCGGCTAATTAAATTCCAAATGGTCGGCGGTGGTTCAAGGCCTAAACCTCTTATTACTTCGGGCTCTCTTGCTTGCAAATTGAAAATTTCACCAAGTTCGTTGTAAACTCTTTGTCCAAATGAGAGGAAAGCGTCATAGACTGTTGAGCTTGAAGTGAAGATGTACCATGTAAACATTAAGGCGAAGAAGAATAAAACAAAAGTGGCGGATATTCTTCTACTTGGCTGCTTCCTTATTAACAAATATATCAACGCAAAGGCGATAAAGAAGAGGAAAATTTCCGCAAGTCCGTAATGGGAAACTATAAGACCAAAGCTAAACATGATTAAACAAACATTTCTGGCGAGTTTGTTCTGATTTTTGCAAAGTAGAACGATAAACAGTAGGACTAGAAAGAGCTCGGCCAGCATCTGTTTGTTTAATCCTAACAGTTCACCGTAGAATGGTTGGAAAGACATGAAAAGGAAGGCGGAAATAAACGCGAACTTTTCTTTTACAAAATTTTTCCACAACGAGTAGAGCCCCAGTGGCACAAGGGCAAAAAGAAAAGGATAGAATAGCTTGAAGACTAATATCGAGTCTAAGTTAAGTAAAATAGAGTATATTGTTGGGAGCATGGTTACGCTGAGCATTGCGTGGCTTCTGCCGACACTTTCATCTCTGGGATAAGGCCCCACAGGATTCCAGTAGCCATCTCTTTGAACGATTTTCTGCACAAAAACTTCGCCGGGAAAATCTGATCCGAAATGAACTATTTTGTCAGAGACCAGTGCTGCATGGTAAACCAAGGATAAGGCAATTAGCAGCATAATTAATGGGTAAAGTTTTGAGGGAGTGGTCTTTTTAGAAATTACGGTACCTGCGAAAATTGTGACAATAATTATTAATGTGGGAAGTAAGATTCTGTTGTCTCCATAAACTCCAGATATTATTGTGCCTAGAATGCTTAGGGCTGGAATGCATAGAAGGATAAATGATGCTTCAGGTTTTTTTATGCTCGAGTTAATGGATTTTTTATTTTCGTTTCCGTTTCTTAGGTATGCGATTATTGCGCCTATTAGAGTGAAAATGTTTATTGTGAGTGGAAGTAATGTTTGTTCAAGTGGTTTTTGTATGGCGAATATTGTGTAAAGCTGGTTTATTGCAAGTCCTATTAGAATTAAAGATGTAATGCTCAAGCCTGCCGAGAAAAGAAGTGTCTCTGTTAGGCTTTGCATTTCCATTTTAAGAAGTTTAACCAGCACAAACCCAGGGATAAATGTGAGGTAGATAAATCCGGTAACTTGTCTTGCTACTGGAATGTTGAAGGATAATGAAGTGAACGTGACTAACTGGAAAAACAGTATGGTCAGCAGAATTTCTTTTGGTTTACTCTTGATTAATTTAGAGTACATTGTTGTTTAGAAGCCCCCATCAATTGTGTCGTAAGACATAATATTTATTACACCGATTTGCGTATCTGTACTAGTGGAGTCCACATGAACAATAAACGAAGAAGCATGTATTTTCAACCAGGGCGTTTGCAAAATCCTTTTTACAAGGCAAATGTAATAGTTAAGCATAACGTGAAACAGATGAGAAACACCGAGTTTTACGGCGTTATTGCAATTTTAATTCTTGGGTTAGCCCTAATAATTACGCCAATTGCACTTTCGTATTTGGCAACGAGTATAACGATCCAAAACAGTGGAAGAATAATAACAATAAAAACACCAATAACCCAAAAAAGCGAAATACGAGGCGTCTTCATTCACGAAGCAATTTATGGCGTTTCGCATAATTGGAACGTTATCGCAGAAACACTTGCGGGGTATGGTATAAACGCCGTTTTTGTTAATGATTTGAATGGGAATGGTTGGAGACCTAACAGTGAGATAAGGGCGGCTATTAATGCCTTCCATTCCTATGGCATAGAATACCACTCAGCCATAAGTGTGATAAATGAATGGAGAAATTCTGGGACAGAAGCTATCAAACCAGACGGGACAATCTATTCGCTATATTCGCATTGTCCTATTAAGGCGCATGACTTAGTATTGAACACTATCCGAAACTATCTTGGAAACTTCTCAAATGTTGATGGAATCATGTTGGATTACATAAGATATTATTCAGACCAAACATGTTACTGTCCTTACTGTCGAGCAACATTCCAAGAATGGTTAGGTGAAGGAAACATAACAGATTGGACACCGTTTTATCCTAGCGGTTCACGTGCAGATGAATACCGAAATTGGAGAACATTACCAGTAACACAACTTGTAAAGGATATACACGATTTGGTTAAATCCATAAATCCAAACCTCGTAATTTCAGAAGCAGCATGGACACTCTTCAGCAATTCTGCCATTTACTGGCGAAAATGGCTTGGTCAGGACACGGCTGCATGGATTAAGGAGGGCTACATAGATTTTGTTGCGCCAATGATGTATAACAAAACAATTTACGGCGGAAGCGGAGATACGCTTGAAAGCTACATAAATACAGACATAAAATACTGGATGGGTGGACGGCCAGAAGGACCTATACCGCTAGTTGCACTTCTAAGAAATGATTTTGGAGCAAATAGTTTACCGCCTGCAGAATTCAAATTGCAAATTGATTATGTTCGCCAAAGGGGCTTAGACGGATGGATTTTATGGCGATATAGCGGTCCTGGCGGATATTTATCGGGCAGTCCTGACATCACAAGTTACCTTGCGGTTTTGGATATGCCACCAACTTTTGCCGTCACTAACATAGTTGTGGAGACGACCACAAACTCTGCGGTGATATCATGGCTTACAACTTTACCCGCTACAACCAAAGTAGAATACAGTACAAGCCCATTGTTTGGTGCTTCATGGGCGGTGCAAAGCGGTTTCAATTACTGGGATATAACTTACACGCAAGGAGTTATAGTTGAAGATTATGCAAACGTTACAGTACATTCAATTAGACTGGAGAACCTAACACCAGGGACAAGCTACTACTTCCGCATACAAAGCAAAGGCATATCAGGTACTGTAACAAGCAAGGTATTGACTTTTACAACAAAATAATGGATATGATCATTAGACTTTTCTGCTGCGGTTTTTATAGCCTTTTGTAAATCCTACACACCACGCTGCCATTTCAAATGACAAGTGGAAAGGCAACAGCAATACTACTTTCCGGCGTATCAGCCTATAAGCATCAGGGATGAATAAAAATCCTCTTATTAGTCCAGCTAAAGGATTCATTCCTCTAGGCGAGAATATTTTTCTGTTCTTACAATAGAGAGTGAAATCTCCAAAACCGTACCAAATCCATTTTCTCCAAGCTTCAAGCAAATTTTGCGCTCTTTTCTCATAAAAAATGACTGGACTTTGCTTTATATGCCACCAAGCCGTTTTAACTCTGAAAGCGGCCTCTTGATCTTCACCTGTTCCTTTAAGTTTTTCGTCAAAACCGCCTACTTGACGAATAGCCTCAACGCGATATATCGATCCGCCGGTTCCAGGCAGTTTTGATTCTAACCAGTCATCTTTTAAATCAGATATGGCAAAAGGAATGTGTTCCAAAACAGCAACAGTGTTTTTCATGTCTTTTATGCCATGTCTTGCCTTTGCTATTCCAACTTTTGGATTTTCTTCCATGAACTCTACTTGTTTCTCAACAAAATTTTTGGGTATTGTCATATCGCTGTCGACCCAAACGATGTATTTGCCTTCAGCATTATTGACTACAACGTTCCTTGAATAGCCTAATCCTTTCCATTCATGATGGAATATTTTCACGTTCATGTCCATTTTTAAAGCATAATGATGCATAATAGAAAGTGAATCGTCAGTGCTACCATCGTCAACAAAAATAACCTCCATTAGTTCATGAGGATAGTCTTGGGCCATAACACTCTCGATAGCCTCACGAAGAGTAGAAGCCCCATTTCTAACACAAATCCCTACCGTAACTTTTGGCTTCATATTTAACACGGCAAGAAACGCGAACTTTAATAACGATCAAATTCCTTTCTTAAGAATTCTTCGTAAGTTTTATGCAATTGTGCAGAAATTTTTTTCCAGTCATAATCCGTAATGGATTCTTTAGCATTTCTTCTCAATTTTTCAGCTAGATCAGAATCATTCAAAAGTTTTATAATACTTTTTGCAAACTCGTTTACGTCATCTTCAATTATAATGCTAGTCCCATATTCAAGGTTTAAACCTTCAACTCCATTAGTAGTTGATATTACTGGCAAACCACACGCAAGATACTCTAAAACTTTTAGCCTAGTGCCCGAACCGCGAAACAACGGGGCAATAGCCAAATCCGATATTGCAAGAGGCTCCACGATGTCCTTTACAGTTCCTGTGAAAATAAGGTTTGGCAAGTTTATCCTCTCTGCACACCGCCCTACTATCAAAAATTTTACGTTTTCAACCTCCTTCCAGATCAGTGGAGCAATTTTTGTAGCTATCAATTTAACCGCCTCTCTATTTGGCAAATACTCCATATTCCCAACAAAAACAACCACACGACAATTTTCCAAACCATATTTTCTTTTAACATCTTCCAAGTCTATGTTCAGATTATTGAACCTCTCGACATCAACACCATTTGGCACCACCTTAATTTTTTCTTCCGAGATTCCGCAAGAAGCCAAAATTTCCTTTTCCTTTTCTGAAACTGCCAGGATAAGACTGGCATACTTATAGACAAGTATTTCAAAGAATGTCTCCAACACCCGCCTCACTTTAGAAGTGTGTTCTACCCTCAACGACTGAAAAACATCATGACAATCAACAACAACTGGCTTCTTCCATATTTTCGCAATGATTGGAACAAGGAACCCTCCAGCTGTTTGTTGTTCTATCTGCACCATATCCACGCTCCGGATTATGTTGCGGATTCTAAAAACAAAGAAAAGATCATAGAAAAACAACGTCGTAGGCTTCGCTATCCCCAGCACCCTAGCTAAAAAATATAGCACTCTTTCTCGCAAAAAACCGCGAATTTTATAAACAAAAAATCGATCCATTTTTTCCATGGCAACGTCGGACCCTGGAATAACAACGCGAACCGTGTTTCCAAGATCCGCTAGCCCCTTTGCCAAATTATATATCCGGACAGAATAACCAGTATCTCTTGACAAAGAGTCTTCAAACGAACTTAAAATGCAAATTTGCATTAATTTAAGCCCTCAATCTGTTAGATAACCTAAAAGCGAAAGTTGCACCGATTTTACTCGATCTGATTTTTGTACGCCTTGACAATTATTTCCAAGTCCTTTAATGCATCTTCGCCTGAAAGTCTATTCGCCTCATTATCATTATTTATGCAGTTGACAAAGTGTGAAATCTCTTTCAAATAGGGTATGAAAAACTTTGGTGTTTTACCTAAAATTAGTTTAATCGCTGTAATTACTTTGCCTGAAGGTGAACGATAAGCTCGCGCATATGACATTGTTCCAAAGAGCTCAACACCTAGCGCAGTGTTTTGTGAAAACCATCCAACATTGACTACCGCCGATGTCCCACGTTCAAAGTCTACGATGCAGGTTGCGTAGTCTTCAAAGTCGAAATTAAACCGATAGCCTAAACGAGTTTTAATGTCTGAAACTTCTCCAAGATACCAGCGTAACAAGTTTATCATGTGGCATCCCAAATCCATAAGGGCGCCTCCACCAGTTAACTCCTTGTTCAGCCACCATTCAGGCACCGGACGAGGCGTAGTGCTCTCTGCTCTATGAAAAAATGGGCCAGCAGCAACATTAACCGCATACGCCAATTGTATATCGCCTAAAACCCCACTTTCCATCTGGCTTTTCAGATTCACAAACTCTGAGGCAAACCTTAACGGATAACCCACCATAAATTTGACACAATTTTTCCTAACAGCCGAAACTATTTCCCTACCTTCTTCAGGATTTCTTGCAAGTGGCTTCTCCAGAAAAACATTCTTTCCCTCTTCCACAGCGCTTATTGCACACTCTACATGAAGATATGTGGGAAGCGAAACTACTACGGCATCCAAGTCCTTAAGTTTCAGAAGTTCATGATAATCGGTGAACAATTGTTTAACTCCAAACGCTTTGGCATAGTTTAAAGCCTTCTTCGACGTGTCTGCAGCAGCCACCACTCTCACAGACTTTAAATTTAGGCAATTTCTCAAGTGAACCTTACCTATAAAGCCGAGGCCGATAACTCCCAAGTTGACCTTTTTCACTTTTACCACACTAGATTAGCCGTTTATCTAAACCCGATTTGCAAGCAACCCTATACCCCAAAGCTAAAGCCTTTTCAGAAACACCCTTCCTTGGAAATCTTTTCCTAAAATAGTCAAGATCAGCCCCTTTAACAACAAAAGTAGCCTTACCTAATCCTTCCTTCTCCGCCAGCCTTAAATGCGCCACCGATTTTGGGTTAACACCCATAATCTTTGCAGCCACCGCGTCAGTCGCCACAGGATCTCTGCCTGCCATCAAAAGCCCCAACCTCAGTGTTTTAGAGCCGCAAACAGTTAAGCCATCAAGCACATGCAAATCAAACAGCATAACCTTATTCAAAGCAACAATCACCTCATCAAGCCTATGGTGATACTCAAACTTCTTCGGGTAAGGATTACATCCATAAATATTCTTTAAGGCAGCAGAAATCTTCGTGAAACTCATATACTTCATCTTCGGAACATTCACCCTCAAATCCGCATCCCTAACAACTTTGGGAACCAAAAACTCAAAGACCTCATCTTCAACCTTCACAGAAACTTTCTCCGCCTCAACCTCAGAAAGATTAACCAAATTAACATCATATTCCTTTGCAAGCTTCTCGTAACCCAAATACTTAAACGCATACTTACATTTCATGGCGGAAGCATCAGACTCCACAATAGAAATCTCAACATCATGAGAAATCTCCTCACGAAACAAACCTATCAAAGCGGCAACAAAAACTGGATCCGTAGTCTGACCCGTAGACCAATCCCAATAATAACACATATTCGGCTTAACAACAATCTTCTTCACTTTAGGAAACGAATAATCAATCAACTTAAGCGCTTCTCTAACAGCCCTTCTAATCGAAACGGCATTTCGACTCTTACACTCGACTAACCCAACCAAACTCAACAAATTCACCTTCGCCAAGCAACATAACGCCGCCCAAACAAATAAGATACCAAACCACCCGCCAAAATAACATTATCAACAAGAAATTCAACAAAGACTTGCCTCGCTACAACCAACAAACTCAAAATCGAAAAAATAATCGCCAAACTAAAAGGAGAAAGCGGATTTAAAACTACCAAAGCTAGGCCACTCGCCACCAATATCAAGAAAACAATAGGGTTAAAAATGAACAAAACTATTTCAGGTATCGCTATCCTTTTCGGAAGAGAAAGCCTCCCCCTTAAAAGAAGCTTCAAGCATTTAACCCACAAACCAACCAGCTGATTAGCACGCCGAAGCTTAACCCTAAACTTTACAGATAAACTCCTCGGAAAACTAGTATAGAAAACCACATCAGGCACCAATATGCTCCGATAACCATTCGAAACAACCTTCAAAGCCGTCCCAGAATCATCACAACCCGTCTCACAGTCAAAAGTGTCAAAGGCATTCCGCTTGTAAGCGCAAAAGCCACCCTCAAACCTTATAGTCGAATGAATCTTAGATTCGCCAAGCCTAACAAAATTGGCAAGCCTCAAATAAGACTCCTCAGCCCTCGTAACCCAAGACTCCCCAACATTCACATTAACGCCTCTACCCGTAACAGCGCCAACTCTCACATCAGCCAAAAAAGGTAACGCCTTACGCAGAATATCCATAGGCCACCTGGTATCGGCATCAGAAACCACCACAATAGGCTTTGTGGAAACACGCAACGCCTTGTTTAAAGCTGCTGACTTTCCACCATGCGAATTCTGCCTCACCAACTTAATAGTTAAGTCCGAGCGCCGCCGAATAAAACCCTCAACCCCACCCACAGTACCATCATCTGAAGCGTCATCAGCGACAATAATCTCCATCTTTTCCTTCGGATACGAAACATTCCCAAGATTTTCCAGCTTAGCCTCAATATTCGCCTCCTCGTTATGAACCGGAACCAAAATAGATATCTCGGGCTCAAAACCCTCATCCACTTGAATATCCCAAGACTTATCAATGTATTTCCTTATGTAGAGAAAGTAGGCTAAATAAGTTACCAAGAAAATGATTAAAGAACATAAGAATACAAGCTGCAACATTCTAAAGCGCTCTTTTAAAATCAAATCAAATTCTACAACATTTTCTACGCGAACTTATGCGTAAACAAGTACTGGTAACAAGCCGGGAATAACCCGATTTCTAACTAACCATACATTATGAATCCTCTAAATGTTTGAGAAATTGCTCTTTTGTCATGTCCACCTTGGCTGTTTGTAGGTTTAGGGTTCAACTCTCTTAAACCCTTCAATTCTATCAAAATCCACGTCGTAGCTTACAACCTCTGTTATATCATTCTCTAAAGCTACTGCAGCGTGAATTGCATCCCTGGGCTTCATTAAATATTTTTCCATAAGTTCCTGCGCCTTAAAAACAGTGCTTTTCTTAACTCCTAAAAGTTTCAAATTCGGAAAAGCAAGAAACTTCTTACCCTCCTCTGCAGAAAATTCAAAACCAAAAACCTTTCGGACAACCCATGCAATTTCATCCCATGTGATTGTTGCCGTGCAAGCTTCAACGCTTCCTTGAGCGATTTTTAAAAGAAAATCCTTAGACTTTTTTGCCTCAACTATAACTTCAGAATCGTAAACAATAGGGTACAGGAAAACGTTAGAATCAACGTAAAGCAAACCTTTCTTCAGCCTCCCGTTCCAACAATCCTTCTAAATCAATTTTTTTAGTCAACTTTTTCCCAGCCACAGAACAGAAACTTTCAACAAATTCCTTAGGATCTACACCTGAACGAATTATTACTTCCCCCTCTCTAACTTCCATTATAACCTCTTCGCCAGCCATAATGCCTGCATACTCCCTTATAACCTTCGGAATAACTATTTGCCCCTTCCGCCCAATCTTCCGCCTAATTCTCATAGCAAACCACAAAGAAAGAAATTGTCAAACCAGTAAGATAAACTTTTTCCTACATCCAATTCAAACTTTCAATTGCATAGACTGAACGCATCACAACACTCGGCTCAACCTTTCTAACCAACAATTCAGGATTCTCCCCGCATAACTCAAAATCACCAGAAAAGCCTCAACAAGATTGTCGGGATGCATGAAAATCGAACTTTCACTCACATATACCGCCTAAATCTCAAGCTTTACAGCGCTGTTAAACAAAATGTTTTGCCATAAACCTTTTATAATTATAATAGATTATAATTTAATGGTGTTTCGTTTGGCTGTGAAAGCGCGAGTGCGGAAAATTGGCACAAGTTTAGGAATAATAATCCCTAAGGAAAAACTTGAGGAAATTAAGGCTAAAGAAGGAGATATCATAATCATCCCGAGAATTGAAAAACCCGTTAAAGAAATTAGGGGCATACTTAAAGGAACAACATTCCATTTTGAAAGGGAACACGCAGACAGGGATGAACACATTGAAAAAACCTTCACAACCGCTGCAGAAGAACATTAAACAAACCTTAAACGCCGTTTTTTTTGACGCCCATGCATGGGTTGAATACGCCCTAGACGGCCCAAACGCTGAACTAATAGCCGAAAAACTTTCTTCAGCGCAACAAGCCCTCACACCTGCAACAGTCTTAGGCGAGCTAAAAGAGGCTATGCTGAGGCACAACATACCAAGGCAAAAGATCTCAGCCATACTCCACTACATCAAGAACAAAAGCACAATCATTGACATCAACGCTGAAATCGCCGAAAAAGCCGGAGAAATAAACTTCAAGCACAAAAGACGCATCAAAGACTGGGGCATGCTTGACTCCATAGTCTACACAGTAGCCATAACCAAAAAAGGACAAGTGATAACAGGCGATCCACATTTCAAAAACCTAAGAAACACCATTTACATAGGCAAATAAAAAGCTAAAGGATAAGTCCCATTATGGTTTCGATCTATCCGCGCGACATGTATAACCTTTACGTGAGCTTATCCCTTAACAGCTTAAAAGTTTCACTTGCATGTTTTTCTTTTGAGACGCCTACTGCGACGCCTTTTATGTTTGGCAAGCCCGCTATGTAGTCCACAGCTTCTTCGGGCTTTAGATAGCCAGCTGCTAAAATGCTTATAGCTAAAACATTGGGTTTTGGCAAAACAGCCAAAGCTTTCTCACAAGCCTCCCTCGAAGGAATCATCTGAAAACCAACCTTGTTAAAAGGCGCGGCAACCACAACATCTTCAAGGCTTATGCCCCACTCTCTAAACCTTTCCACCAAAAAAGCGAAGTTGCCAGTGTTAAAGCCAGGCACAATGCCAGCCTTCAACAAAAACTCGGTATAAAACTTAAAAACCCATTCTAAGCCTAACCCCAGACATAAATCGGTTATAAGCTGATGAAGCAGCACGGATTCAACCTTAGCCTTTCCACCAGCTGAACGCCTAACCCTAGAAACTTCATAAAGCAAATAAGTCTTAACAAGCGAAGCCAAATCAGACCTCAAAATCCCATTTAAACCAGAAGATGCAGCGCGAAGATTCCCAGAAAAAACAATTTTTTTAACCAGTTTATTGGCGAGGCCTGGAACGCCGCCGGCCGCGCAAGCCAGCCTAACATACTCATAGGCGTAAGGCACAATGGCATACAAGCGCAAACCGTTGCTTTCGCCATTCTTACGCAAAACATCCAAGATTGAGAGGGTTTTCTCGCTGACAGAAAACATAAAACCGTCAGCGCCATTCTCAACCGACAGCCCTATCAGCCTAGCCGCGTATTCGGGATTTGTCGGCGTGTCCCCTCTAACGCGGCTTCTCTCCTGCGAAAGATGGCTAATGCCATGAAATGGATTATCGCCAACAAGCAAAACCTTCTCTTGGCTTCCCATCCTAACCAGCCTTAGCCAAAACCTCATCTATTAAACGGTCAACTTTCGCCGCTGTTTCAAAACACGGTTCAATAGACTTACAGCCTAGAACAGCCTCTACAAAGCGTTCGTCCTCGCGGTAATATTCTGGACTTCCAAGCAAAAAGCCAACCCGGTCGCCGAGATCATGTCTAAACCACTTTTGCTTACTTCCGTCTTTCAAGCTTATTGCCAATTCATCGTCATTCACGCTTAAACTGCCCTCGGAACCTTCAACGAAGAAGCCTACTTCAGGAATGCGATAGCCGTCAACACACCATGAAACGCTAAACTCGCCGGCAACTCCGCTTGAAGCCTTAACCCTGAAAAAGGCTGAATCCATAGAACCATCATTCACAACATGCTCAAGCCTCGCATCTTCAACCCTTAAATCTCCGAAAAACCACAAAGCCAAATCCAACGCGTGGCAGCCTAAATCCCTAACAACCCCAACCTTCGGCGTCTGAACCTTCGAGTTACCTTCCGCTCCTAAAAAGTCGGAGGAGTAGGCATAAGCCTTAAAAGAAACGGGCTTGCCGATAACGCCTTCATCCAACAAATTCTTAGCTTTCATAAAAGTGACGGAAAAACGCCTCATATAACCAACCATATTCACGCCTCTAAGCTTCCGCGTCAATTCGCAAAGCTCATGGGCTTCATCAAAGTTCGAGGCAAGCGTCTTCTCAACAAACAAGTTACGTGTAATCCCAACTTCGTAAAGGCCCTTAACAACTGGAAAATGCGAAGCAATAGGCGTAGTAACATAAACAGCATCCAAATCAAGCCCTAAAAGCTTTTCAACACAGTCCACAACCTGAACATTCCTAACCGCTTTTTTCAAAAACTTTTGAATCAGACTGTTTTTCTCACATATAGCAGCAAGCTTTACCATAGGCAAAACATTTAAAATGCCCGCATGTAAAATGCCCATCTTACCGAAACCAACAACAGCAACCCTAATTTTTTCTTTCATTCCTAATCACTGGTTAAGTTGCCTTTTAAACACATTTTTCAGTCTATCAGAAATCGTAACTTGCTAGGTGACCGTTACCTAGCCTCAGTTTAAGCGTAGAAACGCAATAAAGGGAAGCTGTGTGTTTACAATTTTATGTGGCAGATTTGAGCTTGTCCCAATTTTCAATTATTAGCTTAGAAAAATCACATTATCAAATTCTCTAAAGTGTTGGTCTCCAGTAATTATTTCAGCCTTAAGTATACGACCAGCAGCTAGAATAATGCCATCTGCCAAGCTGGGCATTTTAAGCCTTTTTTCTTTCGCTTTTTAAAAAGTTCAAGATAAGCCTTAGCCGCCATTACACTCAACTCCACGTCGACTTCAACTATGTTGCTTTTCGCCACTATAAAATTAAGCCGTTTAAAAATGTCTTCTTCTCTGACGCCTTCACGTAAATATTTTCTCGCAATCTCAGCCAAAACAATAGAAGGCGTAGATGCCTCTTCGCGATCCAAATATTCCTTTACAACCCGTCCGGAGTCGCTGCCTAAAAAATACTCGACCCAAGCATAACTATCCAGAATTATCAAACCCTATCTTCCAACCTATCTTCCTCTGTGAACTTTGAAATTTTTCCCCTGTCAATACCAAACATGTCCTTTGGCACTTCAGCTTTTTCCCTAAGGAGCCACTCAATAACTTCGTCATAACTTCTTAGATCCATACGCTTTTTTAACGCCTCTAATAAACGCAAGTTCCGCCGTTTTACTTGTATGGTGGTAGACATAGGTTTCACAAAATAAATTATAATCTATAGCTTATAAATTTCGTGAACGCCAGAAAATCATAAAACAGTCATATTAAGCCGCAAACCGACAAAACGCCCATGATACTGAAAACAACCAGCCGAGCCATTATAAAGCCATAATTCGAAAAATAAGAATCCTTGAAACTCTTGCTTTTCAGCATCCCATAATATTGTGTATTCGCTCATGTTTAGCCAAACATTGTTTAGCTGCAAGCTAGAAAACTCTATTCTCGAAAGATGCTCGTTATAGCTATAGTGGAAGGAGAAGGTTATGGGCAGTTCCAAAACCTGCTCGTCTGCCACAAAAGCTGTAAAGTTGAAAAGGGACGGCAAACTGCTTGGAATGCGGCTTTCTATTGGTCCGAAGCTTGTTGGCGCTGGCTGCGTCTGATTTCGGAACTTCACTTGCACCATGTAGTAGGCGCAGTAGCCTAAACGGTTTCCAAAACCCAAGTATATTGTATAGTTTTGGTTGCGTGTAATATTGAACGGATAGTTTTCAGCTTGGTGATTTGCGTCTAAAATCCAGAGTTCTGTGAAAAACTCTGTTCGCGGATAAACAAGAACCCTGCTTAGAAATGGAGAAGCCACAAGTAGGGCTGATATTCCAACAACAGTCCAGTAAAGAAGACCATATTCGACGATTTTCAAAGTTTACACCTTCAATCTTTTTCATGTTTTTTAAGATAAATCCAAACAGCGTATCCGCCTACAACGATTGCTAAGGAGCCGACGGCTGACCCAACAAAGTTCACCATAAAATCTAAATGCCCCGCTTGTTCCGCCTCTAACCTTAAAACCTCAGCTTGATTTGTGAAACCCTCAAGCTTGGATAGACACTCTGAAGCGTGGGTGAAGGCTGAGTCGTAATCCCCGCCATTGTAAGCTAGTTTGGCTTTAGACAAAAGCCAGCTAGCCTCATTTAGGCTGTTCAGCAATTCGCTCACATTGGCGCCAGCTTTTTCCGCTTCATAAACTGCTCTATAACAGTTTAGAATCTCGCTTTCGGCAGCTTGAATCTTCGATGCAGCTTCATGTTGGCTGAAACACCACGCCGAAGAAACATTGATAGCTAAAAGAAACAGAACCGCGATAGAAAAAATGAAGGATGTAAATCTGACACGCGGCAAAACCTAATCACCAACAAAATAATTTTTAGGCGTTTTTGTGGAGCAGAGTTCCTCTAAAACCTTCTTTTTGGCGTTTACGGTTTCCAGCTGGCGTTCCACATGTTTGTTGCGTCTTGAATATTCGCGGTAGTGTTCCAGAAACTTTCTCCCCTTTTCCGTGAGCACGTAGCAGCGTTTGTTGTTTTCAAATTTTATGAGACAAGCCTCTAGGACTTCAGCCAGATACCTTGTCAAAACGGTGTAGCTTAAGTTTGCGCCGTACATGATTTGGGTTTTCTTTGCACTGCCGTTGCCTTTAACCACTGAGAGAATGTCGGCTATGATGTCAAATTTGCTTCTGTAGCTGCCCAAAACTAATCCCTTCACGTGCTAAATTTTAATTGAAAATGTAGGCAGGGGGAGACTGTTTTGTGCCATTTAGACTAGGTGAAGCCAGCCCCTTCCGCCCTTTTTCAGCTGCTGCCTCTCCTTTCCGCCCTCAATATACTGTTGAGCTCTTTTCTTACGGTTTGAAAACTGCTGGTTGGCTATAACTGTTCGAATAAATTTTCCCCATCCGCCTACAGAGGGGTTTGGAGGGACGAACCTTTCAGCATCTAAAATGCCGTGCATCTGCATAATTTCTTTTAGGCTTAGAAGCTTAAACTTCTTGGTGGCAAAGATCACAGTGCCCCGTTCAACAAACAGCACAGTGTAGTCTCTGTTGGCGATGGCTTCAGCCCTAACCTTGTCGTCTATCCGCTCCCGCCACAAGGTTTTCCACTCTTTTTTAAGCTCTTCTACGAATTCTTTATTGACTATGTTTTCCACTTTGTAATCCCTCCCTGACGGGAGCGGATGCGAAAAGGTTAGGCTTGAGCTTAAGCCCTGTTCCTCGCCTTTCCTCCACTCTCTCCAGTTTAAGTGCCATAACATATATTTAAAGGGTTAAGTATGAAAAATCTAGGATAATTGTCTAGACGAATTCTCTATTTTTCTACAAAAATTAACAGTTTGAATAGACAAGAAATTCCTAACCCTTAAAATAGTAAAAGCACAATTTTAAGGTTATGCTAACAGTTGCAGACTTATTAGCAATTATAGAGGAACAAAAAACAAAAAACGTTAAGCAATTGGCAAAAGAGACTGAAATCCCCAAAGAACGGCTTCATCTAATCCTAAAAGACTTGAGCCAACATAACATTGTGAAATATGATGCAAAAACCGGGACGGTGACGCTGCCAAGGTGGCTGTTAAATGTCAGCAGAGAAATTGAAAAGGGGAGCCCGGCAACAGGCGAGATAATCTTACCCAAATATAGGGAAATAAAAATACAAGACACGGTCATTGGAAACTACACGTCAAAAGACTTGGAGCTAAAGGTTAGGTTGAGGGCTAAGCTGAAAGAGATAGCCATATGTGAGGTAACCTAAACCTAAAACTGCAAGGCATGCTTAACATCTTTAAGCCTTTCTAGAAGAATCTTACCCTTTTCTGTTATGCAATACGCAACTGAACCATCATCCACGCAAATCTTCTTAATTAGGCCCTGTTTTAAGGCTGTGGAAAGGTATCTGTGAAGGGTGGAATAGCTCAAGTTAGCCTTATACATAAGGTGGGTCACCTTCACACCTTTTAGAGACAATGTTAAAATATTTATCAAAATCTGAATCTCCCCCCTACGATGGCGACCCATATCAATTCACTCCAACAATTCAACAATTTGAAAGGCGAAACAATACATTGAATTAACCAGCTATTAAAACTTACGAATATCCGTAATACTCCATCATTTAAGTCGTTTTCCATCAACCCAACAGAACTTTGCGTTGAAAAGTTTTAGAATACAAGGTTTTGGGAAATGGTTAATAGAAAGTTTTGAAAGCTTGATAATGTGCGGCGGTAGCGAAGCCAGGTCAAACGCGGAGGACTCAAGATTGGCGTTTAAGGCTTAAACCCCTATGAGCCATCCTCTCCCGTAGGGGTTCGCCGGTTCAAATCCGGCCCGCCGCACCAATTCTTAAGTAAAGCTTTAGGTTTGATAGGGCGGCTTCGTGGTAAAGGCATATATCTCTGGATGCGCTTTTGGAAATGCTTAAGGCGAAGGTAAAATGGCTCTTGTCGACAAAATATTAAGGCTGAAGAGGGAGAAGAAAGCGGTTATTTTGGCTCATAACTATCAGAGGCCGGAAGTTCAAGATGTTGCCGACTATGTTGGCGACAGCATAGAGCTTAGCAGAAAAGCCATGATGGAAAAAGAAGCAGAAATAATTGTTTTCGCTGCTGTGGATTTTATGGCTGAGTCCGCTGCCGTTCTAAACCCGGACAAGAAGGTTTTGTTGCCTTCGGTTGGCGCACGGTGTCCCATGGCTCAAATGTTGACCGTTGACGAGATTAAACGGTGGAAGGTGCTTTACCCTCTTGTGCCTGTGGTTTTGTATGTTAACACTTTAGCTTCAGCCAAGGCTTACTGTGATGTGTGCTGTACATCGGCGAACGCTGTTGAGGTTATAAACTCTTTGAACGCTGAAACCGTGCTTTTTGGACCTGACCACAACCTGGCGGAGTACGTTCAAGAGAAAACGGGGAAAACCATCATTCCAATTCCGGAAAGGGGTTTCTGCCCAACCCATCTGCTTTTCCAGCCGGAAGAAGTTCAAGTCCTTAAAGATCAATATCCAGAGGCAGTGGTTATGGTTCATCCCGAATGTAATGCTGAAATGCGAAAAATCGCCGATTTTATTGGCAGCACTTCCCAAATGTGCAAACATGCAAGGGAAAGCCCAGCAAAAACCTTTGTTGTCGCAACTGAAGAGGGAATTTTACATCGCCTAAAAAGGGAAAATCCAGGGAAGACTTTCATTTTAGCTTATGAGGAGGCTGTGTGCCCAAACATGAAGCTGAACACCCTTGAGAGGATTTATTCAGCCCTTAAAGAGGAAAAGCATGTGGTTACTGTTCCGGAGCCCGTGGCGGGCAAGGCTCGAAAGGCTTTGGAGAAAATGTTTGAAATAACGCGTTAAGCCTTCAAAGCGAAACAATCATTGTTTTAAGGAGTTTAACGCCCCGTTTTGAGGCTAGTTCATCACTTAGCTTTCGGATTTCAGCAGCGTCGCCTTTAACGGCTATGGCTTCTAGGCATTCCCTTTCAGATAAGTGAATATGCATTGTTGACGATATAATATTGGCATGATGGTGCTGCACATCCGTTAAGGCATCCTCCAATCCCCTAACATCATGGTCGTAGAGGAGCATCAAAACTCCAGCTTGTACTCCCTTCTCTTCTTGAAGCCATTTACGTTCCGAAACAAAAAGCCGCACAGCATCTTGAACGGCTTTAGAACGATTTTCGTAGCCCATTCTGCGGATAACTTCGTCAAAATCTTTCAGAAGATCTGGTGGGAATGTTACGCTTATCCTTACTATTTTCGTCATGTGGAACCACGGTTTTATTTTGTATTTTTGTCCATAAAGTTTTTATGTAAAAAAGGTATTACTTTTATATCAAAAAGTATTACAAGGAAGCAAATTGCACTTCAAACCCGTGGACATAGCCATAATAAGCGTCTTCTCCGCCATGTGGGTTGTATTAAACATAATACTGGGACCTATAGGGTTTAGGTTGTTTCAGTTACCAATCTTCTGCGACTTCTCCGTTTTCCTCACCTTGTTGTTGGCTACTTGGGCTTCAGGTAAAATGGGAACCGCCTCAGCCGTCGGCGCAATCGGCGCCATAATAGTGCTAGCAGTGAACCCTTCCTCAACACAGATGATAGGTTTCTTAGCCTCAGCTGTCCTCTTCGACGTTTTGATGCTGTTTAACAAGCATAAAATCAGCTTTAAACCATATAGTTTATGCGTAGCTGCCTTTGCAACGGCAATATCCGCTTACATTGCAGGCGTTGTAATTGGAACAATTTTTATGGGAAGGTCCCTAGAGTGGGCGCTGACATTTTGGGGAGTTTGGCACTTGACAGGCGGAATAATAAGCGTAGTAATAGCCATACCAGTAATCGGAGTTCTTGAGAGGGCAAATGTGAAGGGAATAAAGAATGCTGGACGAAAGGGAAGCCCTAACATTGGAGATTAAAAATGCCGAAAACCTTCACGGACATTTAGGACCCTTCTTGGTTATAGGGGTGAAAATCGCAAGGTTGGCGAAGAAAACTCTAGACCTAGACTATGCCAAACATAAAGACTTGCGTGTAACAGCAGCGCTTCCACTTTCAACACCATTTTCATGCATTATTGACGGCATCCAAGCAGCAACCCAATGCACCGTCGGAAACCAAAAACTCAAAATAAAAAACTCAAAGGAAACCATAACAGCAACTTTTGAACTCAAAAACCAAAGCAAAACCCTAAAAATTCAAGTGAAACCGCAAGTTTTAGAAATGCTGAAAGACCTGTTTTCAAAAGGGGTATCCAACGAGGAACTCGCCTGGAAAATAGCCCTTATGCCGGAAAATCAACTGTTAAAAATTGAAAAAAGATAAATTCCATCTTTAAAATCATATTCGATGTGTAGTATGTTTAAATGGAAGCGAATTGCTGAGATTAATACGGCTGATGCTGGCAAACACCATTATGAAAATGCTGTGGAGACCATTGTGCTTTGAATAGAGCGCAGATGAAGGAAGATTTGGAAATAGCCAAGAAAAGACTATGCGAGGACAATCTGACGCTTTCAATAGTTAAGGGTTCAAAGGTGATTTTCGAAAGCAAAACCCATGGAATTTTCAGTTTCCTACAAGCTATAGAAAGGTTTGGAGAAGGATTAAAGGGGGCTTCAGTTGCGGATAAAGTTGTGGGAAAAACCATAGCATTGCTGTGCATTTACGCTGGAGTTAAAGCCGTCTATGCAGAAACATTAAGCAAAAAGGCTAAACCAGTCTTCGAAAAGCATAAGGTCTACTTCGAGTTCGGCAACCTTGTGGAAAAAATATTAGGCGCCTCTAAGAAAACTATATGCCCTTTTGAAAAGGCAGCATTAAAAATCGACAAACCAGAAGAAGCCTATAGAAAGTTTAAAGCCTTGCATGACACTTTGAAGTAAGGTGATGAGCATGGCTGAGAACTGCGAAGGATTTATATCCGAAGAGAATGATAAACTGAGGCGTATTAAAGAAAGGAAAATGAGGGAACTGTTGAAAGAATTTGGGGAGAGAAAGGCCATGAATGGAGAAGTAACCCATATTACAGATTCAAATTTCAGCAAGATTGTAGGCGAAAACCGTCTGGTTTTGGTGGATTTCTTTGCAGACTGGTGCATGCCATGCAGAATGATGGCGCCAATAGTTGAAGAACTGGCAAAAGAATACGTCGGTAAAGTTTTGGTTGGAAAAATTAATGTCGACGAAAATCCAGCCACAGCCGACCGATTTCAGGTTTTCAGCATCCCAACACTGGTGATTATGAAGTCTGGCAAAGAAGTTGATAGGATAGTGGGCTTTGTTCCAAAAAGCCAGATTGAAGCCCGCCTCAAAAAATATCTGGAGTGAAAAATTTGGACAGTTCAGAACGTAGGGTTATAGGGGCTCTCTTCCTGCTTTTAGGCGTTACCATGTTTGTTATAGGCTTGTATACTGGACAGTTAAACGCCGTGGTTGATCTTCTGAGGAAAGTTTTCCCCTATTAGGCACGCGAAGAAAACACTTAATTCCGCATAGTTTAAGCTAGTCTTTTAAAAGTGGCGGTGATAAAATGAGCCCAAAAATTGAAAGTGAAAAGGGAGAAAGGGAAGCAATTCTAGAAGTGGCAAAACTTATGCAAGCCGCCGCAAGAACAGCTCCAAAAACAGCGGGGATAGACGACATCCTAACACTAACCGTTTATGGAGAGGAAAAAGACGCTATAGCTGAAAAAATGAATGAGATAGCCGAACAAAGAAACATAGACGGATTCAAACGGGACGCAAAAAGCGTGAAAGACTCTGAAGCCATTGTCCTAATAGGGGTTAGAGGAAGCAAGAGTATAGGGCTAAACTGCGGAGCCTGTGGCTACAAAAACTGTAAAGAATTCGAAGAAGCGCAGAAGAGAACTGGACAAGACTTTGCTGGGCCAACATGTGTTTTTAAGGCTTTAGATCTTGGAATAGCCCTAGGGTCAGCCGTGAAAATAGCCAGCCTTCTAAACATCGACAATAGAATTATGTACCGCATAGGCACAGCAGCTTTAAAGCTAAGCCTTATGCCGGAAGCAACCGTCGCTATGGGGATACCGCTTTCAGCCAAAGGTAAAAACATCTACTTTGACAGAAAATGGCCATGAAGCTCTTAGCTCTTCATTTTTTCATACATTTTTTCCAATGTCCATTTTACGCTTGACTTAATTTCCTTCAAACGTTCTGCATCGAAATTCTTTATGTGGATTTCACGGATGAAGTCGCCTTCCCTCACAATGTTGTAGGAGAACATTTCCTCTGGCTTAAGCTTTCCAGCCTTGACTAGTTCGTTGTCTTTTTGCTGCATCTTGGCTAGGACCCTTTCAACGAGAAACGGATTGAAGGGCGGCGTGTTCACATTGAAGCTCTTATCCTCTGCCAAAACAATTTTCAGAAAGTTGTCTCCAACATAAAGTTTTGCCAGCAACTCCCCTAATGCGGTTTTTAAGGCTACAATCTCCCTAAACTCTGGCACAGCTAGAGGTGGCTGAGCCATCTCTTCTTTTTTTGATGGTGCAACTTCTGCTGGTGGAGGTTTTTTAACAATTTCTGCACGTTTAAATCCTTTAGCTAGCAACATTGAGTTTACAGCTTCTAGAATTGACTGCAACTCTTTGAGTTCAGATTCAAGCCTTTCAACCCTTTTCTCAAGTTTTCTCTTAAACGCTAGAAGCCTTTTAACCTCCTCAGCCTCTTCAGACATGCCTATTCACAGTTTATATTATGCAACGTTTTTGCTTATCAAGACTTTGATAGCCTAAAACTTTAGGATATTTCTGCTATTGTGCAATCTTCAAGGCTAAGCTTTAGATTGGCATACTGTTCAATTTTAACTCCAAGATTTTTTCAAGAAATTTTTCAAACTCTTGGAAAACTGGGCTGTCAGTATAGTTTAATTTGACACAAGTGTTTTTCCCTTCTGTAATAGGGCTTAGGTCGTATAGGGCTACCCTCTTCGAAAACTCTGGGTTTTCAAGAAATAGGTTAGGAAGGTTTTCTGGCGGGGTTTCAGAGAACAGCCACGCCATGTAGGAGGCTTCAACAACACGATAGGATAAGCCTTCTCGAACCACACATTTTCTGTTTGCAGCTATACTCTTAAAGGATGATGGATGAATATTCCGCGTTAATAGGAAATTGTGATATTTGTTATCTGTTTCAACCCAATCCTCGCTTTCAGAGGTTTTCCAGCCGCGAAACTTGCAAAGCTCTTTAAATTTTCTCAGAATCTCCCAAACCTTTGAGGTTTTCATCTCTTAATCACAAACCTCTTGTAAGAATCCACTAGAAGAATATTCTATCCCACAAATTTAAACTTATTTGTCAGCTTATCCGCAAAAATGTAGGTTTAAAAGTTTTAAAATTGAAGAGTTGTAGATAAAAAAGCTATTTTCGAACAGTTTTCCAACTCGGAACTTCACTTATAATTAAGAAGACGCGGAACATCTAGAAGCGGCAAACAAAAGCCGCAGGCATTTTTGCATTTCCAATGCTAATTAATCGAATATTTTTCGGATTTAAACAGATTTTTCTACACTTTTCCGATAACAAACAATATATTTGCAAAACAAACTCTAATAAAATATCTGGAAGGAACTCAGAGTTGAAGGTTAAAAATAACATTTTCACCCTAGATTCGACGGACATAAAAATTTTGGAAATACTACAAGAAGACGCTAGACAAACCTACACAACCATAGGTAAACGTCTCGGAATGGCCCACTCAACGGTCTATGACAGAATAAAGCGAATGGAAAACTACGGCATAATAAAAAAGTACACAACGCTAGTGGATGCCGAGAAAGCTGGCGCCAAAAACCTAACAGCCATAATGACCATCTACACAGACCCAAAAGAAAGCGAAAAAGTTGCCGAAAAACTATGTAAAACACCGCAGGTTATCGAAGTCTACACATCACTTTCAGAAGAACTTCAAATAATAGCAAAGGTTATAGCCGACAGTCAAGAAAGCCTCCACATGTTCATCGCCAACTCAGTTGCCCCACTTCCAGGAGTTCTAAGGATACGCACATCAATAATTACAAAAAAATTTAAGGAAACCCAACCTTTAATGTTAAATGAGCCGAAAAAGTTAACACCAACAATTAACAAACATAACAGGAAGGAGAAAAAGGAAAATGAAGGAAGAGGCTAGCGCAAAAATTCTAAAAACCGTTCCGAGAGAGAAAGCCTTCTACTTCTTCACATCAATAGGGAATTATACTGGCGAAAACGCCTCATCATTAAAGGAGTTCATGGAAAAAATAAACGAAGTAAACGTGAAATCGTTGGAATTCCACCTATACCGTGGAGACTTTGAAAAATGGATAAACGAAGTGTTAGAAGATGCCCAATTAGCTGAAGAAATAAGGAAACTAAAAAGGGCAAACTTCACCGGTGAGAGCCTCCGAAACCAATTATACATAACCGTATCCAGAGAATTAAAACGTCTAACAAACCCTGTTTCCGTCATATAAGGGACGTTTAACATTAACGATTTTATAGATTCGCTCGAAACTTGCACTTCTTTGATTAAATCCGATATCCTTAAACCTTTGGCGGATTCAGGGTAAAAGGCTAGGCGCGCCCGCCAATATGGGTCTTGATTAGCACTTTTAACAGCCTCCTCTATAGTCTTGTTTTCGGAGAGAAGCCTCTTAATCAGTTTTGTTGTTTCGTCGTCTGAGTGTAAAACTGAAACCCAACTGGACCAGCCGATGTAGGCTTTCGCACCCTTATCAATGAAGGCCTTTGCCATCTGCTGTTTCACAGTTTGGTTAAGGGTTTGGCATCCCATTGCAATAATTACGCTCTTAGGAAAAGTGCCCTCCACCTTCTCAACAAAAGCTGGTGTAAAAGCAAAATACTCTTTAACATTTCCAGAAATATTTAGCTCACCTTTGACCAAAAGCCCTTTATTTTGCAATTCTTCATATTTTGTGGCAACATAACGCTCGGATGTGAAGAAGTCTACTGCTGAGCCATCTTTCCGCAAGGCAGAGTGCAGCCTTAGAATAATTACGCCGTAATTGCCTTTTGCAAGTTCCTTAAAAAAATTAACCGTGGTATTCTTGTAATTGTGATAGGAAACTGTGAAATTGTATTCTTCCAAAATTTCGGTCACAGCGTTGACAAAAGTTTGGTTGTAGAAATCTTCGCTGAGCTGATCAATTATTGCAGCTTTAAGCGAGAACTTAACTTCGCTTTCTGAGCCTCGCCAGAGAAGCTGGTATATTACTGCGCCTAAAATTATAACGACTGCCAGCGTTATTGAAATTGCTAGCAATTTCTTGTTTACTAAGGGGTTCTTCGCCTCTCTTTCTGGAACTTTTTTAATTTTCCGAGTCTTTTCTGGCATGTGTTAGGATAGCCTCTAACAGTTCTATGGGTAAAATAAGAGAAGTTGAGGGTTATTTTCTCTTGCGCTTTGTTAAGCCCAAAAGTGAGCCAAATAATGCCATTAACATTGTGTATGCTATTGTCGGCGTTATTGGAGTGTTTTTGGTTAGGGTTACTGAATATCCGCCAACTGGGATGGATGAGACTGTTACCCGGGCGGGGTCTGACTGGGCTGGGTTGCCTGCTCCGTCTGTGACTTTCAGCGTTATGTAGTATGTGCCTGTTGTTGTCGGCTTGAATGTAAAGCTGCTGGATGTTGCTCCTGAAACCGGCTGATTGTTCACATACCATTGATATGTGTAGGGTGGTGTTCCTCCGCTCACTGTTGATGTGAAGGTTACTTGTTGCCCCACCAGTATTGAAGTGGACATGGGGCTTATCGAGACTGTTGGCGGTGCGGGCGCTGTCTTAAAGAAGGCTTTTAATACGTAGTTGTTGTTCATTGTGACCGTGTAGGTTGTGGCTGTGCCGACGTTTGTGCCGTTAAGCTCCCAATGGTCGAAGACGTAGCCGCTGCTTGGAAATGCCGTAACCTGAACTTGTGAGCCGGCTGCATAAGTGTATGTGCCAGGTGCAGGGTTTGTTGTTCCGCCAGCTGTTGCCTCTATTTTGAGAATGTAGGTTATTACTTGGGCTGTGTAGTGGGCTGTTGCTGTTTTCGCAGCGTCCATGACGACGGTTATTGGGTTTACGCCTGTTCCCTGCGATGCGCCATTAACATCCCAGTACTGGAATATGTAGCCTGAAACCGTTGGCGCAGTGAGCTGAACATTTTCCATTGAATTGTACCAGCCTTCCCCTGGAATTGTGGTGATGCCCGGCGGTTCTGTACGAACTATCAAATAGTATTGGACTTGGTAAGACCCAGTTATTGTTAGGGGTGCATTTACTATTTGAGGAGATGGTGGGTTAACGCCTATTGGGATGTAGCGTACACCTGGAACCGTTCCTGAAACCACATCTTGATAAGCGTATGTGATTTGAGAGCCTGCCAAAACCCATACGGTGAAGGGCACTGTTTCTGTTGGGTCTGTGTCAGCCGTATAAGTGACTGTCGGCGCTACATCTGAGCCAATCTGGGTGAAGGTTACAGCATACTGGGTCTTCCAGTTTGCTACAGCCGTTTTCGGAGCGTCCATAATTATTGGGTTGCTTTGGACGTAGTCTGCTCCTGACGCATCGCCGCCCCAATGCGTGAACATTCTTCGGGTTCCGTTTCCATGGTCAATTAAGCCGGTGTTCAGCGTTGCATAGGCTGTTGCTCCGCTATGGTACCAGCCTTCACCGCCCACTGTGCCGAAGGGGGAGGTAACCGTCAAGTGGTATTGGAGGGTGTAGTGGGCGGTGGCTGTGTGATTAGCGTCCATGACAACTGTTATTGGGTTGCTAGTCTTTGGCGTTCCATCAACATCCCAATAGCTAAACTTGTAGCGCACACCAAACAAAACCGGAACAGTATCTGGAGCTGTAAGCGTAACTTCTGTGCCCTCGTTATACCAGTTTTCTCCCGGAATTGTTGTTATGCCTTCGGGATCCGTTTTTACTGTTAGGTAGTATCTTCGTAAAACAACAGTGACTGTTTTTGTTTCCGTGTCCCATCTGCCCTCGCTGTCCGTCACATTCAACGTGACAATGTAGTCGCCTGCTGCTGCATAAACATGGGTTGTTACTGGGTCGCTTTCTTCCACTATTGGCGTGCCATCGCCAAAATCCCAAGCATAACTGACTATTTCGCCGCCGTCAGGTGTGGAGGCAGAAGCATCAAAAGTAACTGTTTCGCCTCTCTGGGGATAGTAGGGGGTCCACCAGAAATCGGCTAGGGGAGCCTTCTCAACAGTTATCTGTTTAGACGCTGTGTCCCATTTCCCTTCACTGTCAGTAACATTCAATGTTACTGTGAAGGTTCCATAAGTTGAATATGCATGAGTTATTATTGGATTGTTTGTTGTTGTGATGTTGCCGTCGCCAAAATCCCAAGTGTAGGCAACTATTTCTCCGCCATCTGGAGTGGAAGCAGAAGCATCGAAAGTAACAAGCTCGTGCACAAGCGGGTCTGGAGGAAAGAACGTGAAAGCTGCAACAGGATGCTGGCTAACATGGATTGTAGCTGTTTCATCGTCTGTCAAGCCATCGTCATCTGCGACTGTCAGCTTAACAGAATAGTCTCCATAAGATGTGTATTCGTGGGTTATTATTGGGTTGGATGTTGTCGTAATGTTGCCATCGCCAAAATCCCAAGTGTAACTTACAATATAGCCGTCTAGGTCATAGCTTCCAGAAGCATCAAAAGTAACAAGCTCGCCAACTTCCGGATAAGTCGGAGAAAACGTGAAAAATGCGATTGGCGGCTGAAGTGGAGGAGGCCCTGGCTGAAGGAAAACGGTGGAGTCTGCTGAGAGCGGGTTGTGAACAATCTGGCCATCTGAAGTTACGCTTCCACTGGTTGACTTTCCATAAGCGTCGAAATGCATCCTCACACCATTAGCATCTAAAAATGTTACAGAGACAACTAAGGTTTTGTAGCCTTTTTTAGGAATATAACCAACATTAATGACCGTGTCGTTGAACCATGTTGGGTAAACGTCGCCGGAAGGCCAAGTCCACTTGTTATAGGGTTTAGGCGTACCCCATTTAAAGGCGGATTTGCGCACACTGGTGCCATTAACAACCAAAGAAACAAGCTTGTCATAGCCAACATCGTTAAGCGCAACAACCAAACGAGTATCATAAGACCTTAAAGAACTACTAGTATTATTGATGCGAACAAGAAAAGTCTGAGAGGCACCAGTCAAATTCAAAAACCAACACTTACAAAGCCAAGGATCCACATCATAACCACGATAAGCGCCTTCAGGCAAAGAAACCCGCAAAACAGCACAAGGCGTAGCACCAACAGGATAAACAAAAACCGCGCAAACCACCAGAAAATTCAGTAAG
>CAZCSF010000011.1:0-38321 GCA_964501295.1 uncultured Candidatus Bathyarchaeia archaeon
ATGGAAAACCATATAAATCGCCATGTAGCTGTTCAATTGCACAGTTGGAGAGTCTATGAAGTGCCAAAATGGGGATACTCCATACCAGAAGAAGCGTTAGACCCGGAAAAAACCGTTAAGGCAAGCGGGCGAGAGGTTAGGGTATCCCATAAATCCGCCCGCGAAGTCTGCAAAACAATTAAGGGAATGACGCTTATTCAAGCGAAACGGTTTTTAAGAGACGTTATAGCCAAAAAGAAGGCTGTTCCCTTTACTAGGTTTAAAAAGAAAGCGGGACACCGCCATGGACTGGAAGAGGCTTATGCGGGCAGATACCCAGTTAAAGTGGCAAAGCAGATTCTAAAAATTCTTGAAGGTGCGGAAGCCAACGCAGAAAACAAAGGCTTAGACACTGAAAGGCTGAAAATAATCCATGCGTCAGCTTATCCTGGAATGAAAATTAAACGTTATATGCCGCGTGCCCATGGAAGAGCTACGCCGAAATTTGAAACCCTCTGCCATATTGAACTTGCTCTAGAAGAGCAGCCAGAAGCGGTGACGGAGGAAGCCTAATGGCTGTTGTGAAACATTTCATATCAAAGTCTAGGAAAAGAGCTGAAATTGATGAGTTCTTGCAAAGAAAGCTGGAAAGGGCTGGGTATGGCGGGGTAAACATTTCAGAAACCCCTCTTGGAACCCACATAGTGATTTATGCTATGCGTCCGGGGCTTGTGATAGGCAGAAGCGGCGAAACAATAAGGGAGCTTGCAAAAATCTTAGAGGAAAAATTCAATGTTTCAAACCCGCAAATTTCAGTCTCCGAAATCGAGGTTCCAGAGTTAAACCCCTACATTGTCGCCACACGGATAACCTCAGCCCTCCAGAGGGGCGTCCACTTCAGACGTGCAGGTTTCTGGGCTTTAAACCAAGTGATGGAAGCCGGAGCCCTAGGCGCAGAAATAATCATCAGT
This sequence comes from uncultured Candidatus Bathyarchaeia archaeon, assembly GCA_964501295.1. Taxonomy (GTDB): domain Archaea; phylum Thermoproteota; class Bathyarchaeia; order Bathyarchaeales; family Bathycorpusculaceae; genus JABFQN01. The sequence goes on from CAZCSF010000011.1 coordinate 951, forward strand.
GGAAAACTTAGAACTGAAAGAGCCAGATATGAAAAGTTTAGAAGCGGATATTTGCCAAAATGCGGCGACCCAGCCTTAAAATACATGAGAAAAGCCGAGGTGCATGTGCAGCTAAAACCGGGCATATACGGCATTAAGGTTAGGATAATGCCTCCAGATGCAAAGTTTCCAGACAAAATCCAAATAGTTGAAGCTCCTCCAATAGAGGAAACACTAGACGAAACCAAGTCTGAGGAAACCAAAGAAGAAGTTAAAGAAGCAGGCGAAGAAGAGGGAGCGGCAGAGTAGATGCCCCTAATAAGAGTTAAAGAAATACGGGAAATGTCTCCTGAAGAGCGAAATAAGAAGCTTACCGAGTTTAAAACAGAACTTGTTAGGCTAAAAACCATGGTGAAGGCCGGTGGCACTGTGGAAAACCCTGCGAGAATAAAAGAACTGCGTAGGGCAATCGCCAGAATACTAACAGTGGAAAGGGAACAAAAAATCGAAGCAAAAGCGGGTAAAAAGGGAGGGAAAGGCAAATGAAAGCAACCCCCGACATAATACGCTATGAGTTTATCGGAACAGAGGCTAAAGTTGCTAAAAGCACGAACCGCAGCTGCATAGGAATACGAGGCAAAGTAATCGATGAAACGCGGAACACTTTTACTATTCTCCATAATGGGAAGAGGAAAATGATTGTGAAAGATTCATCTATTTTTCATTTCAAATTTTCCGACGGAACTGTTGTGGAGATTGACGGTAAACTTCTTGTTGGAAGACCTGAAGACCGCTTGAAAAAACGCGTTAAGAGGTTATGGTAATGGCGCTCACATTTAAAAAACCCAAAAAAACATGTAATGACCGGAATTGCCCCTTCCATGGGAGCCTTCCAATAAGAGGACGCGTGCTGGAAGGCTTAGTTGTTAGCGCTAAAATGGATAAAACAGTTATAGTGCAGCATGACTTTTTGCGGTACGTTCCAAAGTTTATGAGGTATGAAAGGAGACATAGCCGAATACCTTCCCACAACCCACCCTGTATAGACGCAAAAGAAGGAGACCGCGTCACAATAGCCGAATGCCGGCCAATAAGCAAAACAGTTTCCTTTGTTGTTGTAGAAAAAATGGAGGAGAAGTAAAATGGCTGCAAAAGCAAAGGCAAGGGGCTTAGTTGCAAAGGGTTTAATCGGTCAAAGACCAAAAATTTCAAGGGGACTGCCAGCAGGCTCCATACTAAGATGTGTCGATAACACGGGCGCTAGAGAACTACGCCCAATACAGGTTATGGGCTATAAGGGAAGACTAAGGCGTGTACCATCTGCTGCTGTGGGCGACCGCATAACAGTTTCAGTTAGGCATGGAACACCAGACATGCGGAGAAAAATCTTCCAAGCAGTCATAGTTAGGCAGAGGATGCCCTTCCGCAGAGCTGACGGCGTCTGGGTTCAATTCGAAGACAATGCAGCCGTAATAATAACCCCAGATGGAGAAATGAAGGGTTCGGAAATCCGCGGTCCAGTGGCAAGGGAGGCTGCTGAAAGATGGCCGAGAATTGCCAGCGCAGCCAGCATAATAATATAAAAAGGTGAATGTGATGCAAACAGCTCGAACAGTGAAGCCCTCAAAACAGAGGAAAAGACTGTTTCAAGCACCAGACCACATACGCTACAAACATTTTGCAGCTCTTCTCTCACCTGAATTGAGGAAAAGTTACGGGACAAGAAGCCTTCCAGTGAGAAGCGGAGACACTGTGCGGGTTATGCGGGGTGACCGTAAAGGGTTTGAAGGAAAGGTTTCACGCATTGACAGGGAAAGTTATAGAATTTATGTTGAAGGCTTAACAAGGGAAAAGGTTGACGGCACAACCATCTTTGTCCCCGTTCATCCATCAAAGGTTATGATAACAAAGCTTAATCTCGAAGATAAATGGCGGAAGAAAATCTTGGAAAGAAAGAAAAGGGCCGAAGAAGTGACCGAGAAAGTCGTGGAAAAACCAGCTGAAGAGAAACCTGCCGTGGAAGAATTACCACCACCGCCACCCGCCGAAGAAAAACCAAAGAGAAGGAAAAGAGCAGCGAAAAAACCAGAAAAGAAAAAAGCTGAAGAAAAACCAAAGAAGAAGACGCGAGCAAAGCCAAAAAAGCCAAGAAAACAGGAAAAAGTGGAGGAATCCAAAAGTGGGTAAAAAAGGAGGCTCAACAGTTTTAAAGCGGAAACCAGCTCCAAGGCTGTGGCCGATTCATAGAAAAGAGTTTGTATGGGTTGTAAAGCCTACACCGGGACCCCATTCCCTTGAAAGCTGCTTACCATTAACCATAATCTTGCGCGATATCCTCGCTGTCGCTAAGACAAGGAAAGAGGCAAAAATAATAACCTCTCAAGGAAAGGTATATGTTGATGGCAAAGCAAGGCGAGAAGACAAGTTTCCAACAGGACTTATGGATGTTGTTTCTCTGCCAGAAGTAGACAAACATTTTCGCGTATTGCCATCCCGTAAGGGTTTAACCCTTCATCCAATAACCAAAGAGGAAGCTTCCTTCAAGCTTTGCAGAATAGAAAGCAAGACCACCGTCAAGAATGGGCATATACAGCTGAACCTCCACGACGGCTCAAACATGCTTATTAAGGTAGCCGATCCCAAAAACCCGCAAGAAGATGTTTACAGTACGTTTGACACTGTTAAGTTAAGCGTTCCAGACAGACAGATTCTTGAGCATATCAAGATGAAGAAGAACAGCTTTGCATTAATAACTGGTGGCAAAAACATAGGAAAATGCGGCAAAATCGTTGAAATCGAGGAAGCAAAGGGGAAAAAGCGCAAAGACGCCATAGTAACCATAGAAGACGAGAAGGGAAACCGTTACCAGACAATTCTAAACTTCGTTTTTGTAATAGGCGAAACACATCCTCTCATAACTTTGCCGGAGGCGCCGCAAAATGTCTGAAGAGGAAATTCGAAAAATGTGGGAAGAAAATCCAATGCTTAAACCAAGAATCGAAAAAGTTGTTATCAACATAAGTGTCGGAAAATCCGGAGAGCCCCTTGAAAAAGCCTCCAAAATTCTGAAGGACTTGACGGGTCAAACTCCATGCAAAAGAAAAGCGAAGAAGACCATAAGGGATTTTGGAATCAGGAGAGGCGAACCCATGGCTTGCATAGTGACCCTTAGAAAGCAAAAAGCCATGGAATTCCTCAAAAAAGTCTTACACGTAATCGACTACAAGCTTCCTAAAACTTGTTTTGACGAACACGGCAACTTCGCCTTCGGCATAAAGGAGCATATAGAAATACCTGGAGTTAAATACGACCCTGAAATAGGAATATTCGGCATGGACGTGTGCGTTTCTCTAAACCGTCCCGGATGGCGTGTTAAGAATAGACAAAGGGCCAAGGCGAAAATAGGCTCAAAACACGCTTTAACACCAGACGAAGCCATGGTTTTTGTTAAAGACGCATTGGGGGTTGAAATAGTCTAATAGCCAGAGGGAAATTTATGGGTAAAAAGAAAACTAAAAAGGAAAGGAAATATGGTAAAGGAGCCAGACCATGTGTCAGATGCGGCTCTTATGGACCTGTTATTCGGCGTTATAATTTATATTTGTGTAGGCATTGTTTTAGGGAAGTAGCCAAAAAACTCGGCTTCCAAAAATATGAGTGATGAGGAAAGCATGATGGATGCGCTGTCAAACGGCTTGACAACAATCTTGAACAACGAGCTTCGCAACAAACGGGAATGCGTGATTAGCCCAGCCTCCAAACTTCTGGGCAAGGTTTTAAGGGTTATGCAGTTGAACGGCTATCTCGGAGAGTTCGAGTTTATAGATGATGGACGTTCTGGAAAATTTAAGGTTCAGCTTTTAGGCAGAATAAACAAGTGTGGAGCTATCAAACCCCGTTTCCCCGTAAAAGCTGACGAAATTGAAGACTGGGAGAAAAAGTTTTTGCCGTCCAGAGAAGTGGGGCTGCTAATTATTTCGACGCCAAAGGGTTTGCTTTCCCATAAGGAAGCCAAGGAAAAAGGCATTGGAGGTAGACTCCTAGCCTTTGTCTATTAAAAGAGGGTCTGCAGTGCGGGCTGTTGAAGTTTCAAAAACCATTCAAATTCCAGACGACGTAGAGGTTACTCTTGAAGGGAAAAAAGTGACAGTTAAAGGAGCGAAGGGAGTTTTAACAAGAGATTTTTCTTCCGCTCCAATCTCAATGGAGCTTCAAGCTAAAAATCTTCGAATATGGGCTAATTGGCCTCGGAAGAAGGAGAGCGCCCTTGTAGGCACTGTTTACGCGCATATTAGAAACATGATTACGGGAGTTAGGAAGGGCTTCACATACAAGCTGAAAATAGTTTTCTCCCACTTTCCAATTTCAGTTAAGGTTCAAGGTAAAACCATTTTAATCGAGAACTTTACTGGTGAAAGAAACCCGAGAAAGGCGAAAATTATCGGCGACGCAAAAGTTAAGGTTCAAAGCGAAGACATAATTGTTCAAGGAATCAACTTGGAAGATGTCAGTCAAACAGCAGCGAATATAGAGCAAGCCACTAAAGTTAAACGAAAAGACCCCCGTGTTTTTCTGGACGGCATATACCTATATGAGCGCAGTGAGGGGATGGAATAAAGTGAAAGAGCAGAACCCAGCGGCTCTGGAAAAAGCCTTACGCGCAAGGGCGAAGGCTAAAAAGAAGAAGCCAAATTTTGCGAGGCAGGAAAGCTGGCGATATGACCGTTTAAAGGATAATTGGCGCAGACCACGAGGCATAGACAATAAAATGCGAAGGAAAATTAAGGGCTGGCCTCCAACAGTAAACGTTGGATATAGGGGTCCTAAAGCCGCTAGGGGTCTTCATCCATCGGGATATGAGGAAGTTTTAGTGCGCAACCTTGATGAGCTCCAAAAGGTGGACCCTAAAACTCAAGCTGTGCGAATTGCTCACACCGTTGGCAAAAAGAAGCGAGCACAAATTCTCCTCCAAGCTAGGAAAAAGAAAATAACAGTTCTGAATCTTGGAGAAGCGAAAGAGGAAGTTGAAAAGGAAGAAGCGCCCGAGGAGGAGGCAGAGGAAACAGAGAAGGAAAAACCAAAGGCTAGGCGAAAGAAAGCAGAGAAAAGTGAAGGGAGGAGAGAGAAGCAGTGACAAGCCTAAGAAGCCAGAGGCGGTTAGCGGCGCAGATACTAAAAGTTGGTCAGGAAAGGGTTTGGATAGATCCAAATAGGATTGATGATGTTGAAGCTGCTATAACTCGGGAGGAAATTAGGAAACTAATCCATGAAGGTGTAATTAAACCGTTAAAGGAGAAAGGTGTTAGCCGCGCAAGAGCAAGAGTGGTCCGCGAAAAGAAAAAGAAAGGTTTGAGACGTGGACCTGGAAGCAAGAGCGGAGCGGGAAAAGCGAAGATTTCTAAGAAAGAGGCTTGGATGAACAAGGTTCGAGCGTTGCGGAAGAGGCTTCGCGAACTGAAAGACAGCAAAATAATCACGGAGAGCACTTATCGAAAACTGTATAGTATGGTGAAAAGCGGAAGATTCGAGTCCATCGCCGATATGGAACGCCACATAAAAGCCCACGACCTCTGGAGGAAGCGCTGATGGCGAAAGATGCGCGTTACTCTGTACCCTACCGTCGGAGAAGAGAAGGCAAAACAAATTACAGAAAACGAAAGGCGCTGGTTATATCTGGGAAACCTCGCCTCGTGGTTCGCGGCACACTTAAAAACATGGTGGTGCAAATAATCGCTGCAAAACCCCACGGTGACGAAGTTTTAACCTCAGCTCACACCAAAGAACTTCTCAAAAAATATGGTTGGAAAGCCACCAGAGGAAATCTTCCAGCTGCCTACTTAACTGGTTTCCTCTGCGGATTGAAGGCCAAAGCCAAAGGAATCAAAGAAGCTGTTCTAGACACGGGACTGCACTCTCCTACAAAAGGTGCAAGAATCTTCGCTGCATTAAAAGGGGTTTTAGACGCTGGCTTAGCTGTGCCCCACGGAGAGGAGAAACTCCCAGATGAAAAGCGAATAAAAGGCGTACATATAGCGCAGTATGCCAAAAACTTGTCGGCGAACACTGAAAAGTATATGGCATATTTCTCAAAATACTTAGAAAATAAAGTTCCTCCAGAAAGCCTCCCAGAGCATTTTGAGGAGGTTAAGAAGACGGTGATTGCCGCATTTAAGGGTGGAGGTAAAAACCGTGGCGGTTGATAGAGCTAGTAGCCTAGAACAGTGGGTTCCCAAAACCCGTCTTGGAAAGTTGATTCAGGAGGGTAAAATCACCTCTATTGAAGAGGTTTTCATGGAAGGCTTATCTATACGCGAACCCCAAATCGTTGACACGCTTCTTCCAGGCCTTCAAGAGGAAGTTATAAACATAAACCTTGTGCAGAAACAGACAGACGCTGGGGAAAAGTCTAGGTTTAAGGCTGTAGTTGCTGTTGGAAACAGAGATGGCTACATTGGACTTGGTGCTGGAAAAGCAAGCCAAGTGCGAACAGCCATAGAAAAGGCTGCCGCAGACGCCAGACTAAAACTGGTCCCTGTTAGACGTGGCTGCGGAAGTTGGGAGTGCGGCTGCGGAAAACCCCACTCCGTGCCCTTCCAAGTTGAGGGAAAATGCGGCGGCGTAAAAGTGGTGGTAGTTCCCGGACCCAGAGGTTTAGGATTGGTTGCCAGCGAAGTTGCCAAAGTCATCCTCGGTCTTGCTGGGATAAAAGACTGTTGGACTAGAAGTTATGGCTCAACGCGGACGGTTCCATCCTTTGCGTATGCAGTTTTCGATGCGTTGAAAAAGACTTACAGCCTAATAACTCCGACAGACTGGGTGAGGTAGTTGTCCGGCAAATCTGAAGAACGGAAATGCATCGCAGTTGTGAGGGTTCGCGGAACAATAAGCGCGCCTCTGCAAGTTAGAGAAACCCTCCGCATATTAAATCTGAAAAGGAACAACCACGCAATTTTAATTGATAATCGACCTTCATTTCTTGGAATGCTAAAAACAGCGCAGAATTTTATCACATGGGGAGAAGTCTCAAAAGAAACCATAATGGCAATGTTAAAAGAGAGGGGAAGATTGGCTGGAAATAAAAAACTGACAGATGAATATGCCCAAAAAATCGGTTATAAGTCCTTGGAGGAACTTGCAGACGCTATATTCAATTGTAAAGTTGAATATTGGAAACTTCCAGAAATCCAACCCTATTTTAAGCTGCATCCACCATCAAAAGGTTTCAAGGGTAAAATAAAGAAGAGTTACGACGCGGGCGGCGAACTTGGATACAGAGGCGAGAAAATTAACGCCTTACTAGAGCGAATGATTTAACCGCTTTATTTTCATGTCTGCATCGATACCTTTTATAGCCAGTTTAAAGATGCCATTGTGTCATAGGGAGAAGGTTTCGATATGAGATGGCGGAAAAGCGAAAAACGTCCCAAATGGTTCAAAGCTATAAGAAGACTAGAGGAAGCTGAAAACAGGAAAAATCTAAAAGTATTCAGATTTAAAGACCCAAAAACTAGAGGGAGACTATATCACTATGCATATAAGCGCCTGAAAAACCCGGGAAAAATTATCTTAAGAGAGCCTGAGCCATTACTCGATGTTTTCAACGGAGAAGACAGCATAACTGTCGTTGCAGAACTTAAAGGCTTTAAAAGGGAAAACATAAAAATCACCACTGAAAAACAACAGCTAACTTTGTCAGCAAAAACTCAAAGCCGCAGGTACTATAAACGTTTAAATCTTCCAGAAATAGTTATTCCAGAAGCAACGTTCACAACATATAAAAATGGAGTATTAGAAATAAAGCTGAAAAAGGCTGTTAAAGAAAAAGCCCTAAACAAATTGGCTGGTTGAAGGAATGCCCCATAAGCTTAGGAAAATTCGCAAAAAACGGGGTTCAAGAACACAAGGCTATGGCAGAGTAGGCCAACATAGAAAATCCGGTTCCAAAGGTATGCGGAAAGTGGGGCGCCATAAACACGGATGGTCCTATGTCATAAAATATGAGCCAGAATATTTCGGGGGAAAAGGTTTCACCTCGCCTAAAAGCCTAAAACAAGAAGTTAAAGTTATAAACGTTGGAGAACTTGACGAAATGGCTGAAAAAATCTCGGCGAAAAAGGAAGAGGGAAAAATTTTCATAGACTTAGAAAGTTTAGGCTATACAAAACTTCTTGGAACTGGAAGGGTCACAAAGCCCCTAGTTGTAAAAGTGTCGTCGTGCTCTAAATCGGCTGCCGAAAAAATAAAAGAAGCGGGAGGACAAGTTTTAATAGAATCTCAAGAAACTGGAGAGTAGCGGTTAACCCATGGCTGGAAGGTTTCTAAACCTCTTCAAACCCATTGCAAGATTCATTCCGGAAGTTAAAGCTCCGGAACGCAGAGTTGGGTTTAACGAGAAGCTTTTCTGGACAGCCATAGCCCTCATAATATATTTGGTGATGGCCAGCGACGCCTGCCGCCTTTATGGAATCCAAAGGCAAGAAGAATTTGCTCCCTTAAGGATAATATTTGCGTCAAGCCGCGGCACCCTAATGGAACTCGGCATAGGTCCAATAGTGACCGCCGGCTTAATCCTACAGCTTCTAGTTGGTTCTGCCATGATAGAATGCGACATGTCCAAGCCCGAAGACAGAGCGTTATTCACAACGGCAAGCAAAGTATTCGCCATAATCCTAACAGGAGTTCAAGCATCCGCCTACATAATAAGCGGGATGTACGGCCAGTTGCCCGGCACAACAGCCATCATTGTTTTCCTGCAATTGTTGGCTGCTGGAATGATTGTCCTGCTTTTAGATGAGCTTATCCAGAAGGGATGGGGTTTCGGTAGTGGAATAAGCCTATTTATCATGGCTGGCGTTGCACAACAAATATTTCTCGAGTGCTTTAACCCGTCTCCGCCGGTTGATGAGTATGGTAGCTCTGGAATTTTCGTTGCGTTAGTGCAAACAATAATGGGTGGAAAACCAGTGACTGGCTTATTGTTGAGGGGAAACTTTCCATCCTTAATTGGGTTTATAGCCACCATTGTGGCTTTTCTTGTAATAATCTACATGGAAGGCGTTAGGGTGGAGCTTCCTTTGTCCTACGCGGGCTACCGTGGCTTCAGAAGCCGCTACCCAATAAAACTGTTGTATGTGTCCAATCTTCCAGTAATATTTGCTTCAGCTCTTTTCGCCAACGTATACTTCTTCTCGTATATTCTCTGGAGCCAGCCTTGGGGGAAAAACAACTTTTGGGTTAACCTCCTAGGATGGTACAAACTGGAAGGGGAACAATACGTGCCAGGCGGAGGCCTCGTATATTATGTGACATCTCCCGGCAACCTTTCCAATGTTATGGCGGAGCCTTTAAGAGCTCTGGGTTATTTGGCAATCCTCATAGTTTTCTGCGTTATCTTCTCCCTTACGTGGCTTGAGGTTGGCGGCTTAGGGCCTTCAACAGTAGCCAAACAGCTCGTGGGTGCTGGCATGCAGATTCCGGGTTATAGGCGTTCTGGAAAAGCTGTGGAGCAGATTCTGAAGCGCTATATTCCCGCCGTCACTGTTCTAGGCGGAATAATAGTTGGGTTGATTGCCGGCTTGTCAGACTTCTTCGGAGTTTTCGGGTCCGGCATAGGAATTCTTCTATCCGTTGGTATCATATACCAGTATTATGAAATTTTGGTGCGGGAAAGAGCAGCTGAAATGTACCCCGCCTTTAGGAGACTGTTCGGAGGTTGAAAAGGAGCAAGATAAAATGTCGTTGCCAGTAGAGCCTCCCGGATCAACACTCTTCATATTCGCTTTGGCCGCTACAATAAATTTCGCTATGACTCTTGCAAATCGCCTTTTAACAAATCCTAAACAAATGAAGGCTTGGAGGAAAGAAGTTGCGGAGTGGTATGCCCAACTTCGCGAGGCTCAAAAAAGCGGAAACAAGAAACAGATAGAGAAACTCATGAAAAAACAACAGTACATAATGCAGCTTGACGCCAAGGCTTCATGGCAATCAATGAAGGTAACTCTCATATTCATTGTTCCCTTAATGATAGTGTGGTCCTTTTTGGGAGGAATATATGGAGGAGCCGATATTGCGTATTTTCCAGGAGTAGGCTGGCACCTTCCCCTTCCATTGTTTGGGTCATCCTTGTTCTGGTGGTATGCGCTTTGCTTTTTCTTTTTCAGCACTTTATTCTCTCATTTATTTGGTATTATAACTGTGGAGTGATGGGAAATGCCTAGACCAGCCAAACGAACTCGAAGCCGAAAACGAGTTTTTAAGGCTTTGCCGGGGGGACGCACAAGCATACATTATAAACGTGAAGTAACCGCCCAAAAAAGTTGCAGTCTCTGCGGTAGACCACTAACTGGAATTCCAAGTTTGCCCCCATCAGAAATAAGGAAACTTAATCGTACAAAAAGAAGGATTTCGCGAATATATGGCGGGCAACTTTGCCACAACTGCCTAAAAACTGCTCTAAAGCAAGCGGCGAGAACCCTAAACGCTGTTTGAGGCTTTTGGAAAATGGTTAAAGAATCAGTGGTCATTTGCATATGTGGAATGGCTGGAAGCGGCAAAAGCACAGTGGCAAAAAAGCTAGCAGAAAAATACGGTTTAAAATACTATTCTGGAGGAGAAGCCCTAAAAGCCCTAGCCATAGAAAAAGGCTACAAACCCCTTAAAAAGGGATGGTGGGAAAGCCCAGAAGGATTATCCTTCCTAGAAAAAAGGGAAGAAAACCCGGAATTTGACAAGGCTGTAGACCAAAAACTTTTGGAGGCAGCCAAACAAGGACGCGTCGTCCTAGACAGCTGGACCATGCCGTGGCTCTTAGAAAACGGTTTTAAAATATGGCTGGAAGCTTCTCCAAATAAAAGGGCTGAAAGGGTTGCAAAAAGGGATGGAATAAGCATCGAAAAAGCCTTAGAAGCTTTAAGAAATAAGGAGGAGAAAACGAAGGCCATTTACAAAAGGCTTTATGGCTTTAATTTAGGCGAAGACTTCACTCCCTTTCACTTGATACTGGACACTGACAATTTGACAGCTGAAGAAGTTTTCCAAGTTTTAGTTTTTGTTTTAGATAAAATGGTTTTTAACAAATAGAGTCTTCGCAATTTTTAAAAGGCGTACTGGAAGAATCTTCTATTCCTTCAATCCATATTCGATGAGCGGCTTAGGGAGAGGATGAAAAGGTTTGAAACAATTAATTCTTGGATTGGCCTCTGGCACAACCATTGTTGCCTTCTCCTATCTTCTGCAAGTTTCTGAAGAAACGTTGCAAGCGCTCATTATTTTTAATGTTTTCTTTGTATGCACACTTTTCCCGTTAAATGGTTTGCTGAAAAGGAAGATGTTTACATTAATCATGGGGAACTTTGTTTGTCTAATTTGGAGCAGTATTTTCTCCATGTTTGTTGGCGCTGTTGCTTCCCATGCCTTGGATGGTTTTAATGCAGTGTTTGTTGTCTTAAGCCCAATATTGAACCTGCTGTGGATTGTGTCATTCTGGTCCTTAAGCCTTACATTTCTGGTAAATTCTAAAAATGAAAGGACGGCGGCCAATAATGCTTATTGAAATTTTAGAAACATTGTTTATTTTTTTAACTGCTTTGATGGTCGCATACCTCGTCCGCCATTATATATTTACCATAACTGTTCTAAAAACCGCCCAGAAAAGGAAAACAAATTTCCAAATCCAAAACTCAGCTTATCAGCCTACCGTTTCAATTTTGGTACCTGCCCGCAACGAGGAACTTGTCATTGGAAGGCTTCTTCAAAGAATGACGGAGTTAACTTATCCAAAGGAAAATTTGCAAGTAATAGTTGTTGATGATGGTTCAACAGACGACACTGGGAAAATAGCCGAGCAATATTCCAGAACCTACAGCTACATTAAGGTTGTGAGGCGAGACAAAAAAGAAGGTGGACGCGGGAAGGCTTCAGCCCTCAACGCAGGGTTAAAACATGCAGATGGTGAAATAGTCTTATGCTTTGACGCTGACTATTACCCTCAAAGAGGCATTGTTGAAAAACTTGTAAAGGAGTTTGCAGACCCAAAGGTTGGAGCTGTGCAAGGCAGAGTTATAGTTTTAAACGAGCCTCAAAACATTGTAACGAGGCTTGTGGCGCTGGAAAGGATAGGCGGGTACTGTGTTGACCAAGAAGCCCGTGATAAACTTGGCTTAATAACCCAGTTCGGCGGAACCGTGGGCGGATTTCGCCGTGAGCTTTTGGAATCCTTAGGTGGTTGGGATGAAAACGTATTAGCGGAGGACACAGACCTCACCTTCCGAGTTTACCTTGCAGGTTATAGAGTGAAATATGTCTCAAGTGCTGAGTGTTATGAGGAGGCTGTTGAAAGTTGGCAAGCTTACTGGAAACAGCGGTACAGATGGGCGAAGGGACATATGCAATGCGCCTTCAAACATTCACTAAACGTTTTAAGAAGCAAAAAACCTCGGTTTCATTGAAAAAATTGACGGGTTACTGTTGCTGAACGTTTACTTTATGCCAGTCGCCGTCCTATTCTCATGGATTATTGGTGTTCCGCTGTTCTTCTTAAAATTCTCCCAATGGCTAACTCCATTTTGGACGGCAATGTCCATTTCCCTATACAGTGCCGTGGGAAACTTTGCCCCATTTTACGAAGTAGGCGTTGGAACATATCTTGACGGCAGAACAAGAGCGCAGTGGCTTATCCCCCTCTTAGTCTTCACATTCCTATATAATATTCCCATATGCACTAAGGCTTTTCTAGATCTCCTCATATCAAAACTTGCAGGGAAAAATGATAATCATTGGGATAAAACAGCCCATTCTGGGAATGGAAACTGTTATATTGCAAGTTTGTTAAAACACTGAAAAGGTAAGGATGGTTCCGACTCCGACTCCACACTCGATTATAATGCTGTTCCTCGGAGTATTAATCTTCATCATTTTCATGCTTTTACCCGCCATCATCGAACTGAAAAACCCAAAAGATCCTGGACCAAGAATAATTAAAGACTCTGCAGTGCTAGATGATTTTAACATGAAAATAAATTCAGTGGATGATGATGTGGAAAAGGAACTGAAATTTGACGAGTTGATTGTTAAGAAAGTTTCAGAGGCTTTAGCCATTTTGCCAAGCTTAGAACCATAGGATGTTATGAAATATCACATTAAAAATTGATAATTGAAAAAGTTTATAGACATAAAACACACCATGAACTTGCAATAACTAGCCAATGGATGATTTGAATGCGAGTTTACATAGTAACAGCATCCATAAACCCTCTGGAAAACTTAAGCGTACTTGGGGATTCCTCTACGGAGGCTAAAATCTTAGTTATAGATGAGGGAGATGAAAAAGTTCGTAAATTGAATGAGAAATTTCTGTCAAATATCCCCCATGAGTTCTATGGACCTAAGGAGAGGGAGGAATGGTTTAAAGAAAGATTTGGCAAATCATACCAAAGATATCTCCAATTGGTCCCGAAAAAGTGCCATGCAGAAGTTTCTTTCGGCTTTTTAAGGGCGTATGAAGAGGAAGCAAAAGTGATACTGGAGGTGGACGATGACGTTTATATTTCAAACGGCTTTCTGGAGGCGCATATCGGTAACTTGTTCGGCGAAAACGGAGTCACCGTGAATTCTTCCGGGAAATGGTACAACACCATTGAAAATCTTAACTTAAATGTTAGTCAGAAAATCTTTCCTAGGGGGCATCCCTATGACCCAGCGTGCAGAAGCGAAGATTATGTTTGGACTGATAATGGAGGAAGTTGTGTGGTGAACATGGGGCTTTGGAGTGGACAACCAGACTTAGACGCGTTAACCATACTCTATTATGGAGGGCTGAACGGCAAATGTGCAATAGAAAGCCGTGGATATAAACGGGAAAAAATAATTTTAGGGAAGGGAGCATACTTTGGGCTTTGTAGCATGAACACCTCCTTCCTTTCCAAAATTGTGCCAGCCTTTTACCAGCTTTACATGAACTTCCATAACATAGACAGGTTTGACGACATTTGGTCGGGAGTTTTCCTCAAGAAAATAGCTGACCATTTGGGCGACAGACTTTGCCTAGGTAAACCTTCTGGAACCCACGTTAAAAGAGGCAGAAGCATTTTTAAAGATTTACAAAAGGAGATAAATGGGTTAGAGATGAACGAGCATTTATGGAAAATATGCGATTCTGCGGAGCTGACGGCAAAAAGTTATGCAGACTGTTACCTCGAACTAGCCGATCACATTGATAAAAACTTGGAGAAGTTGGTTAGGCTTCCCGAAAATGTCAAGTTTTGGCAGGTTCAAATAGAAAACATGCGAAAATGGGTTAATGTAACGGATAAAATCTCGTGAGCCATACATCAATGGCAGTGAGGTGGTTTTCTCGGTTGCAAAAAAGTGTCCTATGGTTTCCATGATTGTAATCAACTTTAATGGAACTCGCCAACTTGAAAAGTGTTTAGGCTATCTCGCGCAGACGAATTATCCTAACTATGAAATCATTGTTGTGGACTGCTTAACTGAAAATTTGGCAGCATGGATTAAACGATATTTTCCAACAGTAAAAGTTGTTCACTATGACCAGGATATTGGGCCTTCAGCGTCTCACAATGTTGAAAAACACGTTTTAAATCCCCATAGTAAATATTTGGCTTTCCTTGACAATGACACTTACGTGACTGAAGATTGGCTAACTGAACTTGTAAAAGTCGCTGAAAACGACGAAGAAATAGGCGTTGCGCAAGCAAAAATATTAATGACCAGCAACAGCCACCTCTTAGATAATGCGGGGATTGCAATCGACGCCTTAGGAACATGGTATACCACAAGAGGCTTAAAGGCAGATGATTTTCAAAACATCTTTGAAATTTTCGCCGCTTCATCTGCAGGATGCCTAGTGCTCCGCAAAGCTTTCGAAAAAGCCGGAGGCTTCGACCCGGACTATTTCATTTACGACGATGACACAGACTTTTCTTTTAGAGTTAGACTGTTCGGGTACAAAATAGTGTTTGTTCCTTCGGCGGTGGTTTTTCACGATGGAGAACCTTGGAGAGCTTTGAATCCGAAAAAACTGCGTCATTCGGTAAAGAACAGAATATGCACAATGGTTAAGAATTATGAATTAAGGAACCTTTGGTGGCGGCTTTCCCTATATTCAACTTTAACTTTTTTGGCTGCATTCGGCTTTATGTTGATAGGAAAACCTTTGGAGGCTAAGGAAACTTTTAGGGGTGTTGCCCACTCCTTATCAAACATTAGGAAAATGTGGGAAAAAAGGATGAGAGTGCAACTCCTTAGAAGGGTGAAAGATTCGGAACTTTTTAAACACGGTTTTATCAAAAACGATATTCGCGCAACAGTTTCCGACATTAAGTTAAAAGCTGGATATTACCTTTAATAATTCTATAAAAAGATTAGAGGAGCAGAGTGAATGGCGTTTTTAGAATGCACTGCTTGTGGTTCAAAGAGTTCTTCACCGCATCGTGTTTGTGGAAATTGCGGAAGCCCATTAGAATTCAAATATGACATTGAAAAGCTAAAAACTGCTAAATTTATTGGACGTTTTTCCTTCTGGCGTTATAAACATTTTATGCCAAAGGTCAAAAATATTGTCTCTTTGGGGGAGGGTGGGACCCCGCTTCATAAAGCGAAAAGACTAGCCAAGACTGTTGGAATGGGCGATGTTTACTTTAAAGATGAAACCCGAAACCCAACAAACTCTTTTAGAGATAGATGCGCAGCACTGTTAGTTTCCAACGCCGTCGACTTAGGTTATAAATCGGTTATCTGCGCCACAAACGGAAACCTTGGGGCTTCTTTGTCTGCTTACTGTGCAAAATTGGGGCTTCTATGCCACGCTATAGTGCCCAAAAACGTGGATGTTGGAAAACTTGCCCAAATGCTCATCTACGACGCAGTAATTGAAGAGTATGGAGAAATCGTCGACGAATCCCTGCAAAGAGCCGAAGAAGTGGCAAAAGAAACTGGCTGGTATCAAGGCTCAGTGGAGCTGAACCCTCTGGCAATAGAAGCATTAAAAACCATAGCCTACGAAGTTTTCGAGCAAATAGGCGTTCCAGAATGGTTCACAGTTTCCATGGGAAGCGGCGGGACATTATACGCCATATGGAAAGGTTTCAAAGAACTTGAAAAAATCGGCAAGATTAAAACGCTTCCTAAAATGGTGGGCGTTCAAGCTGAAGGATGTTCACCAATAGTTAACGCATATATACGAAACGCGCAAAAACCAGTTTTAAAGACGAAACCTTCAACGCATGCCCTTGCGATACTGGTTAAAAATCCTTCATATGGAAGCTTGGCACTCAACGCCATCAAAGAATCAAAGGGCTTGGCAGTGTCAGTTTCCGACGAAGAAATTTTTTCAGCGGAGCGGGAAATAGCGCGATTTGAAGGGATTTTCGCAGAGCCAGCTAGTGCAGCCACGTACGCCGCCGTCAAAAAACTTGTGAACCAAGGGATAATTGACGAGGCAGATAAAATTGTGTGTTTAATAACTGGAAGCGGACTTAAATCAACAGACGTTCTACAAGCATTAACAAAGAAAAGGAAAACAGTAGCCGTCGGCTTAGAATTAAGCACAAAAGAGAAAATATTGCGAATCTTAAGCGAAAAAGATGCCTATGGCTATGAGTTGTGGAAAAAGCTTGGAAAAACCATGACTAGAGCAGCAATTTACCAACACTTAAACGAACTCTCAAGGAATGGGCTTGTCACAAGTTATGAAGAAGATGGGAGGAAATTTTTCAAAATAACTAAGCGTGGAGAAAAAGTCCTGAGGGCATTTGACGACCTAAAACTTTTACTGTAGTTTTATGCCTTTCCTTTGCAATAGATTAAAATAGTTAAGTTATAACTATACTATTTCTTACGAGGCTGCCCCAAAATGTCCCTTAAAATGTTAAGCTTAACAAAACAGTTAAGCGTCATGGGCGTTTTCACAGCCCTCGTTTGCATAGCAACAATAAGCTTCACGGTATACGTGCCCAGCACTAAAGGCTTTTTTAACATAGGGGAAACAATGGTTTACACAGCGGCTCTACTTTTCGGTCCATTGATAGGAGCCTTTGCTGGCGGTGTTGGCTCCATGCTTGCAGACGTGTTCCTTGGCTATTACTATTATGCTCCAGCAACCCTTATAATCAAAGCTTTAGAGGGGCTTATTGTAGGCTTTCTAAGCCAAAAAGGACAAGCCTTTGTTAAGGCTTATACTAAACGTGAATGGAGAATATTCACCATCCAAATGGGAGTACTCGTTGGAATGCTTGTCAGCCTTATAGGTTTTCTTTACTACAGCGGCATCGTCGAACTCTACTCCGGTATAGTTTCCACAGAAAACCCTGCATCAACATTTTTTATTCCAGTGGAATTTTGGTTTGGAATAGGAGTCTTCGCTGTTATCTTGATGACGGTTCTCGCCCTTGTTTCTGAACCTGAATTTGGCTTTGCAATCATTTCATGTATTTTCGGAGGGTTATGGATGGTTTTTGGCTATTTCCTTTACGAACAGCTTTTTCTCGGAGTTTTCGCCCTCGCCGAAGTTCCCGTAAACATTGGACAAATGACTATTGGGTTAATAGTGGCAACACCCATAGTGAGGGTTATTAAGCGAACATTGCCACAACTAATTGAAAGCCGACCTTAACGCCTAAGAACTGAGGAATGGAAATTGAAGCTGCCACATGGAAAAGTTCCCATCGAAATTTTAAAAGAAATCGTCTTCAAAAATCTAGGCGCAAAACACCGCGAAGTTGTTCTAGGACCATCTGCTGGCTTTGATGGCGCTGTAATAGACCTTGGCGACAAATCCCTAATAGTTTCCATGGATCCGATAACAGGAGCAGTTGAGCATATAGGGTGGCTTGCCGTCAACGTTAACGCCAACGACATAGCAACTTTCGGCGTTAAACCAAAATTCTTCTCTTCATGTATTCTTCTACCGGAAGACTCTGATAAACAAACAGTGGAAACCATTTGTTCCCAGATGGATAAGGCTTCAAAAGCCCTTGAAATAGCCATTATAGGAGGACACTGTGAGGTAACCCCGGAACTTGCCAACCCAATAGTTATTGGATGCGCCATGGGCGTCACTGAGAAGGGAAAATATGTTACAGCAGGAGGAGCCAAACCCGGAGACAAACTTATATTGACCAAAAGCGCTGGAGTTGAAGGCACAGCTATCCTCGCGACTGAACGTTATGGGTTGCTGCTTAAAAAAGGAATGCGGAAAGAACTGTTAATGTCGGCGCAGAGGTTTTTCGAAAAAATAAGCATTGTAAAGGAGGCTGTTCTAGCCTTTGAAACTGGCGGAGTAAACGCCATGCACGATCCCACTGAAGGAGGAATCCTCGGAGGCATCCACGAAATGGCTGACGCCTCAAATCTAGGCGTAAAAGTTTTTGAAGAGAAAATCCAAGTGGCAGAGGAAACCCTTGAAATCTGCAGTTTCTTCAAAATAGATCCGCTGCAATTAATTAGTTCTGGAGCTCTGCTTATAGCTTCAAAAGAAAGTTTCGCTACAAAAATTGTTGAAGAATTAAGGGCGAATAACATAGAGGCTTTTGTGATTGGAGAATTCCTTAAGCCGCAAAATAAACGTTTATTTGTCCGTAAAAACGGCAGTGAAACAGTTCTTCCTCGTCCTAAGTCCGATCATTTATGGGTTGCTTTAGCAAAACACAGATAAACTGAATTTATAATTACAGCGTTTAAGAAATGCTCATCTTAGAAAGGAGAGAACATATCCTTGACTTTAAGCCTTGGAAGAGTTTTCATAACTGGTGGAGCTGGGTTTATAGGAAGCCATCTCGTGGATAAGCTCTGCGAAAACCACGTTGAAGTAGTTGTTTTTGATAACCTCACCGCTGGGAGAATGGAGAACTTTAAGAAATGGCTGAATGCTCCAAACTTCAAGTTTGTGTTTGGCGATCTTCTCTTCTACGAGAAAATCCTAGAACCTCTCGTTAGATGCGAAACCGTTTTTCATTTAGCGGCAAACCCAGAAGTTAGAATCAGCTCAACAGATCCTAAAGTTCATTATGAACAGAACGTTCTCGCAACCTTCAATTTGCTCGAGGCAATCCGCAAAGTGGGCAGCGTTAAAACCTTAATTTTTGCTTCGTCATCTGCTGTTTATGGAGACGCAGAGGAAATTCCAACACCTGAAGACTATTCTCCCCTTAAGCCCATCTCTGTTTATGGCGCCTCAAAACTTGCTTCAGAAGCCCTAATAACAAGCTACGCTTACACCTACGGGTTTAAAGCCGTGATATACAGACTTGCAAACATAGTGGGTTCAAGAGCCCGTCACGGGGTAATCTACGACTTCATAAGAAAACTAAGGGAAAACCCCAAAAAACTCGAAATATTAGGCGACGGAACCCAAACAAAATCATATTTACATGTTGAGGACTGTGTAAACGCGATGTTAGTGGGGATAAATTTTAACCGTGAAAAAGTTGGAATTTATAACGTGGGCTCAGAAGATCAAGTAACTGTTAAAGAAATAGCGGATATTGTCTGTGAAAAAATGGGATTAAGCAATGTTCAATACATTTTTACAGGCGGTGTTGATGGAGGAAGGGGATGGAAGGGAGACGTAAAATTTATGCTTTTAAACATTAACAAACTAAAAGAATTGGGATGGAAGCCCAGATTAAATAGCCGTCAATCGGTTGAAAGAGCCGCGGAGGAAATCCTAAAAAACGAGTAAACGTTTGAAGGAGTGGCAATTGAAAGGGGAAAATAAAGCTTACCCCAAAGTTTCGATAGTTGTTCCCGTTAAAAACGGAGCAGCAAAGATAAAAGATCTTCTAGACTCTTTAATGCGGGTTGACTACGATAGGAATAAGCTTGAAATAATAGTTGTGGATGGGCACTCAACCGATGGCACAAAAGAAATAGTTTCACGCTATCCGGTTAAACTTCTGACAGAGGAAAAACCGGGAGTTAACGCCGCGAGAAACACAGGCATAAAAAACAGTACAGGCGAAATTATAGCCTTCACAGACCACGATTGTGTCATTCCAAAGGATTGGGTTAAAAAAATGGTTGAAAATCTTCAAGATCCTCAAGTGGGATGTGTTGGCGGTCAAATCCTAAGGTATAACGACGATTTTCTAGCAAGGTACGCGGATGAAAGCATAATCCCGGTGATGAGGATATTTAAAAAGAAGGCGGTAATAGAGAAAATAAGTTCTCCGATTTATTATCCAGTTGGATGCAATCTTGCCGTGAAAAGAGAAGCCGTGGAAAAAACAGGCTTTTTTGATGAAAGATTTGAATACGGCTTTGATGAGCTTGAGTTCGCCGAAAGGGTTTGCGAGAAAGGATACAAAATACTTCTCACGCCTGAGATTTCGGTGAAACATAAACATCGTTCAACCCTGTCAGAACTTTTAAGGCAGACTTTCCGTTATGGACAGGGAGGCGGTTTACTCCCAAAGGTTAAGGGAGTTAATAGCATGCTGTCAAAGTGGGTTCTGTTAAGCCTAATGGGTTTTGCCTTATGGTTTTTCGCAATTTTATCTTTGATAATTTACACAGTGTTTACCCAATCAACAGCATTTCTTACCACATCGTTTGGGCTTCTATTTTTCCCGTTATTGGGGCTTATGGCATTTTACGCTTATCGAACATTTAGGATAAGGGATGGAAAGTATCTGCGAGTTCTGGTTTATCCCTTTATAGATATTATGAGGTCTTTGGCGTTTGTGGCTGGTGGAATGCATCGGCTGTTGAAGCCTGTTGAGCAGAAAACTTCTTGGAAGACTATCAGTTCCAAAGTTAAACATTAAAAATAGGGAAAAACTAAATTGCATCTTCAAACCATTGTAAGTGACATGCGAGTTGGTTATCATGGCGGAAAAGGAAGACCCTGTTAAACTGCACAAAAATGGAAACACTCTTTATGAACTGGGCAAGTATGAAGAGGCTAAAGAAAATTTTCTGCAAGCTTCCGAGCTTTACCAGAAGGCAAACAACTTCTTTGACGCTACTTACGCGCTTTTTAAGGCTGGTGAATGCGAGTTTATGCTTAAAAACTATGAGAAAGCTGTTGAATACTTCCTAAAGTCTGCAAATTTATCCTTCAAGAAAGGCTTTGACAGATTTGGAGTAAGCGCACTAGAATATGCAAGGGACTGTTATAAGGCGTTGGCGCAAAAGGAGAAAGTTGAAGAGTTAGAGAAAAAGATAAAGGAGATAAAAACAAAGCTGGAAGAATCATTTTAAAGCAGCTCAAACCCTTTTCTTTATGCAACCTATTTAAACACCCTTCAAAATATTTGACGTAAGAGCGTAAAAAGGGCAGTTTATGCCAACATCCTTCAAAGCCCTTGCAGAATTATGCGAAAAATTGGAAAGTATGACGAAACGAATTCCCATGATAAGTCTTGTTGCTGATTTCCTTAAAAGTTTAGAAGATGATGAAGTTGAGCCAGCTGTTTCCATGATTTTGGGAAGGGCTCTTCCTAAGCGAAGCCAGCAAACCCTAGAAGTAAGTTGGGCTACCGTAAGCGAAATTATTAGGCGCATAACAGGGGTTGAGTGGGAACTTTTCATAAAAGCTTTCAGCAAGACTGGAGATGTAGGCTCAGCTGCAAAAATGGTCTTCGAAAACAGCAAACCCAAGAGGCAAGCGTCATTATTTGCAAGAGTCTTAACAATAACTGAGGTTAGACAAAGTTTCGAAGCAATAGCCCAAACTACTGGATATGGCTCTAGGGAGAAAAAAGAGCGCATAATTGAAACTTTGCTGAGTTCAGCTTCCCCTATTGAGGCTAAATACTTAGTCAAAATAATTATTGGGGAAATGCGCACCGGGTTCCACGAGGGATTGATGGAACAAGCAGTTTCCGAGGCTTTCCAAGTACCGCTTAAGGATGTTCAAAAGGCTAGTATGGTGTTAGGCGATATTGGCACAGTGGCGGCAATAGCGAAAACCGAAGGCAGAGAAGGGCTTTCAAAAGTGGATTTCAAAATTTTTAGACCCCTCAAGCTTATGTTGGCTCAGATGGCTAATGATGTGGCTGAAGCCCTAAAAGAGCACGGTGGAAAAACAGCCTTCGAATACAAACTTGACGGTGCCAGAGTTCAAATCCACAAGCAAGGCGAAACCGTTAAGATTTTCAGTCGAAGATTAACTGACGTAACCGAAAGTCTCCCTGAAATAGTTGAAACTGTTAGGAAGAACGTGAAGGCAGAAGAAGCAATTTTAGAAGGCGAAGTCATAGCCGTCGACGATGAAGGACATCCAATTCCCTTCCAACATCTTATGCGAAGATTCAAAAGAGTCCACGCTATAGAAAATGTTGCCGAAACCATCCCAGTAAAGCTTTACCTTTTCGACATCCTCTACCTTAACGGAGAAAGCCTAATAATGCTTCCATATCTTCAACGGAGGCAAACGCTAGCTGAAAACGCTGGAGAAATACCACTGACAAAGCAAATTATCACAAACAGCATCGAAGAGGCAGAACATTTCCTCAAGGAAGCCACAGATTCTGGACATGAAGGACTTATGGCGAAGAAGCTTGACAGCGAATATGTTCCCGGAATTCGTGGAAAACGTTGGCTTAAGATAAAGCCAACCCTCGAGCCCTTAGACCTTGTAATTGTTGCAGCCGAATACGGTTATGGACGGCGACGCGAATGGCTTTCAGACTATTATCTGGCGGCTCGGGATGCGGAAACAGGCGAATTCTTGATTGTGGGGAAAACTTTTAAGGGTTTAACCGACGCGGAAATCACCGAAATGACAAGGCGCCTCAAAGAATTAGCCGTAAAAGAGGAGCATAGACGAATTTTTGTGATTCCAAAAATAGTGGTCGAAGTAGCCTACAACGAGATTCAAAAAAGTCCAAAATACAAGTGCGGCATGGCTCTGCGGTTTGCAAGGATAACCCGCATAAGAGAAGACAAAACACCAGAAGAGGCTGACACTATACAGAGAGTCAGAGAAATATATGAAAAGCAGTTTTTGAAAAAGGGTAATATAAGGCTAAGAAACAGCAAATAATGTGCAAGTCTTCGTGGAAGGCTGATTAAATGTCGAAAACTCGAAAAACCCCAATTTTATACAGCGAATTTTACAGTCGCCAACTAGTCTTAAAAGAGCTTGGCCGAGAAGGGCAAGAGAAACTTGCAAAATCAAAAGTTGCAGTTGTCGGTCTTGGTGGACTTGGCACTGTTTCTTCGCTTTATTTGGCGTTGGCAGGTGTGGGGCATTTGCGCCTCATAGACCAGGACACTGTTGAACCGCAAAACCTTCATAGGCAAGTTTTATACACGCCAAAAGATTTAAGCTACCCGAAAGCCGAGGTTTCGGCGAAAAGGCTTATGAAAGTAAACCCCTTCATCACAGTTGAAGCTGTCCCAGAAAACTTGAACGCAGACAACGTTGAAAGACTTCTCAGCGATGTTAACTGCGTCGTCGACGGTTTGGATAACATGCGCACCCGCTATCTAATCAACCGCACATGTGCAAAACTTAAAATCCCCTATGTTTTCGGCGCCGCCATAGGCATCGAGGGCAACCTCTCAGTTTTCGCCCCGCCGGAAACCCCATGCCTGGAATGCATTTTACCAAACATCGACGACCGTAACTTACTCACATGCGATGTCAGAGGAGTGCTCGGCGCAACCCCCGGGATAATTGGAACAATGCAAGCCATGGAAGCCATAAAACTCCTAGCGGAAGTAGGCACACCGTTAAAGGGCAAACTAATGATATGCGACTTCAGCGACATGTACTTCACCACAATAGACATATACAAAAGAGAAAACTGTCCGGCATGCCGAGGCGAAGCCGCAACCCAAAAACCACGGGAAAGGCTTGTCTGGCTGTGCGGAAGAAACACGGTCAACATAAACCCAGAAAAACCAACAAAACTAAGCCTAGAAGCCATCCACACAAAAGTAAAAGAAAACTTCAAAATCCGCATAAAATCCTCCATGGCAATAGTCTTCACCTACAAAAAATATGAAATAACACTGTTCAACGGAGGACGCATGCTCATAAAAAACGTAGCAGACGAAGAAACAGCCAAAAAAGTCTACAAGGAAATAACCGAAAAACTCAAGCTAAACCAATAAAACCTTTATTACGCTCCTTAATGAATCTAATAAATTGCCGGGGTGGCCGAACGGTTCAGGCGGCTGCCTGCAGAGCAGCTATATGTGGGTTCAACTCCCACCCCCGGCTTATAGGACAAACCCGCGTATTGCCGGAGGCTTTGCTATTTGCGTTTTCTGAATAGTTGCTCCGTCAACATCGCAGAGATATTCAAAGCCTGTTTCTATGAGTTATCTGACTTCTTGAAACTTTGAATATCCTCGGTTGCACCTAGATATTTAGCGGGCTCTTGCTCTTACTCTGGGCTCAATTAGGGTCCAAAGCCACTCCACAAATTCTCCAAGGTTTTTTGTTTGGATGTAAACTTCTCCTGGGCCCTCAATTTTTGTTACCAAGCCTTCTCCGCCCAAGATTGTTTCTTTTAAACCTCCAAACTTCGTCACTTTGTAATTGCATGTGGTACTGAAAGCTACTAAGTGGAAGTTGTCAACAATCAGTTGTTGTCCAGGCTGCAGAACATGCTTGTCTATGGCTCCGAAGGTGTTTATGAACAGTGTTCCTTCACCTGTAACTTTTATCATGAATAAGCCTTGTCCAAACAGGCCCTTTGTGAAGCCTTCCCATTTGACATCTAAGTCTACATTTTCCGTTGAAGCTATGTAGGCGGCTTTCTGTATGATGTAGCCTTGATTGGGGGTTATTTCCAGTTTTTCAATGTCGCCTACAGGCGCTGAGACAAATCCAACTTCGCCTGGGCTGTTTCTTGCAGTGTACTCGTTAACCCAGAAAGATTGACGCCCAAAAATTGCTAAACCTAAGGTGCCTAAAAGACTTGTTTCCCTTTTCCTCGTGTGCACTTCAATGTTTGACGTCATATACGTCATTGCACCAGACTCAGTCACTATTTTCTCGTCCGGCTCTAAGGTTACCACCAGCATCGAATAAGACGGCTTAAATTTTATCTTTTTATCATTTACTCCTTTTGCGTTGCCGGAGGAGCGTTTTTTAATCATATTTTTGGGGTTTTTCGGCTTTTTTTGGTTTTTTTTGTTTTGGTACGGCTTTTTTGGGGTTTTTTGGTTTTTGTTGTTTGTGGGTTGGGTGTGTTTGGAAGGTGTGTTTTTAGGATGGTTTTTTGAATTCTGGTTTTTTGTATGGTGGGAATTGTTTTAATGTGGGTGTGTTTGGTTTGTTTATGGTTTGTGCTATTTGGCTTACGTATTTGTTTGCGCCTTTTTCCATGTGAAATCTTCGTGTGATTGCTGTTCTTCTCGTTTATTCACTGTTTTTCAATGGCGAGTGGTTACTGTTTTACGGTTATTCACTGTTTTCAATGGTGAATGGTTGCTGTTTTCAATGGTGAATGGTTACTGTTTTTAATGGTGAATGGTTAAAATTGGAATTTGCCAATTTATTTTTACGCTTCTTTGTTGATTTATCATTGTGCGAGGTTGTTTGCGTTGCCTTATTGCTTCTCGAATTTTTGTCATATGCTTAACTTGGTAGTCGTGTTTGTTTTCTGCTATTAGGTTGAGGAGCGTAGTAACGGTTCCTTGAAATCCATGCAGTGCGTATTTAACAATGTCTTTTCCTATTTGCATGGTTTTCAGCTCCTTCTTTAAGTATTCTCGGAAATCTCCATAGTTCAAGATTTCATGTTGGCGTTGTTTGCTGAACATTACGTAAAGTTTTGTTCTTAAAATGAGTAAGGCGCCTTCGCATTCTTTCTTTAGTGAGCCTAAATCATGGTTTGTAGGAATTTCCACAGTTGTTTTGAAAGAGTCGGTTGCGCAGTCTATTCCTTGATACTGGTGTAAGTCTCGGTGCAGTATCGCTCTGCACTGCGAAGTAATCCATGAGCCTACGTGTGGAAGGTATAAGCCTCCAGCCTTGTATAATGTTTCAACCTTAACGATTTTTTTAAGTTCTGGAATTATTCTGTAGTCTTCTTGATGTTCTGTTTTCGGATGAATAAGGGTTTGGTAGCATTTTCCGTATAAGCTGTTCAGCAAGAGTTTAGCTTGTATGTAAAGAGGATTGTCTTTTTCATGCTGTTTTTTCAAATTATAGAAGTGCATGACATAATCTCTAAACGGGTTTCTTGCTGAAGCTGAGGGTTTCCAAACGTAGCCGCGAATTTTTGTTAACGTTATTTCATTGCTTCGCAGGGCTTCACGCAACTCGTAGCTGGCTACAGGAACGTCGGATACGTATTCATCGTTTGCGAAGTCCATGCGGTTTAGGCTTTTGATGATTATGGGAATTCGGCATGGATGCACGTAGCCGCTAACACGGTAGAATCCTTCATGTTCAAAGTCGAAGTAATCAACTTTCTTCCATTCTCTTTCAGTAAGGTTTGGCAAGTTAGCCATGCTGAAAGGGTAGAAGCTGTTGTAGTCATACATTTTAACGTTTGGAATAAATGCTGGTGCTGGAACGAAAACTGAAGCTCTTCCACCATGAATAGTTTGTTCAGCTAATAAGCGAATATGCTCGGGAATTTGAGGAATAACTTCTTTCATGAAGTGTTTGCGGAATATTTTACTTGCCAACTGCGCAATGCTAACCGTGAAGGTTACACCGTATGTTTGATGCATGTTAAGGATGTATTTTGCCAATTCATATTCTGCACGAATCTCATCATAGCAATATCTGTAGAGTTCAAGCCATTCCGCGCGGCTTTTTGGTTTTTTGCCTTCTTCCACAAAACTTGGACGTTCACGCTTTACATATTTGAAGTGTAATGTTCTGCTTAACTCGTACAGTGAACCTTTTAGAAAGCTTGCTGAATCAACAACTTTAATGTTCACTCCGTTGGCAAGGCGGATTTGTGCAAACCAGACTTTATGACTGAAAAACCTAACTGTTGCAACAGGCTGTTTTGTTTCTTTGTCCAAATGTTTGTAACTGCAGGTTCGGTAATTGAAGATTTTTGTTTCATGTTTTGTGAAGACTGCGGTTAAGTCAAAAGGCAAGTTGTGAGCGAAAAGAATGTAACTGTATTTTTTGCTTGTGCAATGTTCAATGAGATATTTCAGAAATTTGTCCAAGACTGTTTCAGAGTTTACCTTAATGCAACAGGCGTGTTCACCATCGAAAAAGGTGAGCAAGTAAGGCTTTCCATCACATGTTTCTGTGTCAAACACTAACAAGCGAACTCGCTTGGGGAAACCTTGTTTAAGTGGACGGATTCCATGCCGTAAATAAGGAGGCAAAACTACTTGTTTGCCCATTGCATTTGCTCCTATATTCGCATGTTCGACACTGCCATTCAAGTTTAGGCAAAAGTGCAGGGTTATCTTGTTCCAACGCTTGTTCTAATGCTTGTTTTCGTTTCCGAAATTTCTCCAAGGCTTCAGCACAGTCCATTTCAGACATGTCTAAACGGAAAAGTTTCAAGTCAGCATCTATAACGTTTAAGATTGCCAAGTAACCACATCGTGTTTGTAAAGCAGTCATGTAAATTTGCAACTGTTCAATGTAAGACTGCGGAATCTGGTTTGAAGACTTAATCCTTTTCCGTGAAGTCTTAAATTCTATGGGAGTACACTCTTCAAGAATGTCTATTGTGCATGCAACGCCTAAACGTGGATGAACTACTTCTATTTCTTTTAACGCAAAAGCGTTTTCAATTATACTGTGCAACGTTTTACCTATCACCATAAACTCGCTAGTCACATGATCTGAAGGCTCAATTTTTTCAGTCTAAAGTAAGCCTTGCGCAAACAATAGATTAAATCTACTGCATGAATCACAGTTGCGTTTGCCTTGTCATATTTGCTGTTTTGCCAAATTTTTTCTCGAAAAACATGTTCATTAAGGACGTCTCGCATTATCAACATTATAAAACGCCTCCGTGCTGAATCCTTGAATAACCTTTGCTTCCCCGGTTCGTCTTGTAAAATGAAAAGCAATTATGTCTACAACTTCGATTCCCGTGTTTTCAAGGCTTAAGCTGAGCATGTCATAAGCGTTTTCTCTGAAGTATTCATGAATTTCTTCTAAGCTTACTCCAGCATGTGAATAACGGTATTGAACTGCATAGAGAAAGAAGAGACGGCTTTCAAGAGCAATATAATAAACAGTGCAGTTGGTGAATTTTCCTTTCGGGTTGTGTTGACTGTTTGAGCAGACTCTTGTTTCTGCATTAACATATTTTGTAGGCGGATATTGGATGTTTTGGAAGTGGTAGATTTGATTTAATTTGCCAATGTATAGTTTGGTGGGAAGCCAAACGTTAAGTTTTTCCACCAAAGGAATTTTCTTGCTTAAAGGTTTTCGTCCACGTCTGCGGATGCCTTTTAACCCATACTCTTTGATTCTGCGGTAGATGGTGCGGATTGAAACCTTAAAGTAGCTTGCAATCCATTTGGTAGCTTTGTTTTGCTTCACGAATTTCGCGAGCAACCGTTTGCTAATCTTAAGTTTCATTGAAACGTTGCTACTCCGCGAATACTTTGAACCATTTTCTGCATCTGGAGCATTGAATTCGTTTTCTGCCTTTTGTCTTCAATTTGTAAACTGAACTGTATCTTAAAGTTTGAAAGTGTTCACAAAATGGACATTTCACCGTTGCCATTGTTTGTCAGGCTCCTTCTTTGTTTTGGACGCCAATCTCAGAATTGACTTCACTCTACCCAGTTGATGAAAACAACGCTTGTTAAGTCTTCAATGTCTTCGCTAATCCGCATCTTGCTGGAGAATTCTTTCCATTTGTTTAATCCGCTTAACGTTGTCTTGTCTCTTAAAAAGGCATTTATTTTCTTCAATGCTTTCGGAGTCAAAAAGGTTATGCCCAGCTGTTTCAAGCGAGAAATGATGTTGTCAACCGAATCGTCTGTTAACACTTTCTGGAGAAAAGTTAAGTCATTCAGTTCTGTTAAGTATTTGTCTAAGGCTTCTTTGATGAGTTGTCCGTAGGGTTTGTTGAAAATGTTAGCGGTTTCCTTTAAGACTTCAAGCTTCCGCTTCGGCAGTGAGAATAAGACTTTAACAGATTCAAGCTTGTCGCTTGCAGTGAAGGTTTCTAGTTCCGGCAGGCTTTCTTCTTCTTCATTTTCTTTTACGATTATATCTTCGGATTCTGGTTTGGATTTCTCCAAATCTGATTTTCGGATTTTAACCGACATTTTTTCAAATCACCCAAGAAAGAAAAATAGTAAGATTTATATATTAGTCTATTGATAGACTAAGTCTGCGGAGATAAAACATGAGTGCAGACTTGCTTATGAAAATCACAGAAAAAACGAAAAAGTTAAGAAACAAAAAGGATGTAAAACGCGAAACAAGAAAAATCATACGGAGAGAAAAAATAAGACAAGCAAGGCTTCAACACGCAGAAGCAAAATCCAAAGAAATAAAAACCCGCATCCTCACCACATTAGCAACAAACGAAAAATCAACATTCACACAATTATTAAACGCAACAGGCTACTCAAGACAAACACTCAGCAAATATCTAACGAAGCTGAAAGAAGAAGGACTGCTTCTCAAAACCTTTCACAAAAACAAAACCATATACTCACTAAGAAAAGTAACGCCTGACATCCAATTTATTCCCATAACAATACAGTTTCTAATCCAAGAACTAAAAATCAACGGAATCAACTCTTTCAACCATAAACTCGGAAGCCTCATCACCTTCCTAATATACAAAAACAAAACACATCTCTTAAACCCGCTACTAAACAGCCTCCATTTCCGCATCAAATTAGAAGAGAATAAATTAGCTGAAAAAATACTAGCAGAAACAAAAGAATGGGAAATTTGGAAGGATGCCCTTGAAGGATGTTACACAGAAGAAAAAGAGTTTTCTGAAGACGGCTTAACCTACAAACGAGAACTGATAACCCCCACAGTGTTCGTAAAAAAGTGGCTGAAAAGAGAAGAACAGCAATGAAAGTGGTTCTCAACAGTTTTGGACAAGCCTTAGCTGTAAACAAGGACTCATTCATAATCAAAAAGAATGGTAAAATCTCACAGTCAATTCCATTCTACAAAACCAACGAAATCATAGCCTCAAGCAAGAACACGGTTTCAGTTGACGCTTTGCTCTGGGCAAGCCTCTACAACGTTGACGTAGTCTTCACATTACATAACGGAAAACCATTAGCGTTTCTACATTCAATCAAAGACAAGGAAAACGTGAAAACCCGACTGAACCAGTATAAAGCGTATGAATCACAAAAAGGTTTAGAAATTGCCAAAAACATTATCCTTCAGAAAATAGAGAATGAAAACGCTCTCCTAAAACACCTTAACCTTAAAACATACCGAGAAAACCCTAACTTGCCAAAAACTGAAGAAATAAAAAAATCAAAGGCGAAAAAATAACACAAGGCATAAGGCTTAAACTGAACACCATCGAACAACATTTCTTACGCTATTTCTATCAACAAACCTTTAATCTCTTCCCAAAATGGATGAGAGTTGAAAAAAGGATTAACAGAAACGCCACAGATCCCTTAAACAACCTCTTGAACCTAAGCTACGAAATATTAGAATGGAAAATATTGAAAGCAGTGCTGAAAGCAAAACTTGACCCTTACTTAGGCTTCATACACTCACTTCAATATGGCAAACCTTCATTAGTATGCGACCTAATCGAACCATTCAGACCCTACATCATAAATTTCCTAATCCACTACTCCAAAACGTTAAAGACAAAAGACTTCAAAAAAGTCTACATAAAAAACCAATACCCACGCTTTTTCCTAAAACATGAAACAACATGGACACTCATAGAAACCCTAAACAAACAACTATTCGAATCACGCATTCCACTGCAACGAAACCGCAAACAAGGCTCACACATGCAATTCGAAACATTCATAGACGAATACGTAAGCCAAATAGCACAAACCATAAACAAACCAAACACACCCACATTAAAACAATTCCCACCATACAAAAAACCAGAATTCAAAAAACCATCCTAAAAACACACCTTCCAAACACACCCAACCCACAAACAACAAAAACCAAAAAACCCCAAAAAAGCCGTACCAAAACAAAAAAAACCAAAAAAAGCCGAAAAACCCCAAAAATATGATTAAAAAACGCTCCTCCGGCAACGCAAAAGGAGTAAATGATAAAAAGATAAAATTTATCTCATACTTCATCGGGGTTTCCCTCACAAAATACAACATACTCCCTATTAACCGTTCACACCCTTTTCATTTTCCTCAATAACCATATGTTTGAGAAGATAATACGCTTCTAATGTTCCACATCCCTTTTTATCACTGCTTTTGCCCAGTTTCCATATTTTATCCATAGAATGGCTATGACTCCTCCTACGGCGTTGCTTATGGCGATGGCTAGCCAGATTCCCAAAGAACCCATGCCTACTGCGAAGGCTAGGATGTAGCCTAAAGCTATTCTGATTCCCCAAAGCCTCAGTATTCCGAGGGCTGTCGGAAATAGCGTATGTCCCGAACCTCTTCCAATGGACAGGGCGACTGCGAAAAGACCGAAAAATGGAAGCGTGGGCAAGAGGGTTTGGAGGTAGGTTTCGGTTTCGCCGAGAATGTTTGGGTCATCTGCAAACACGTCTGCTAAATTTCGCCTTATAGGATAGATGATGGCTGCTCCTATTGCTATAAGGGCAAAAATTAGAAGGGTTGCTTTTAAGGCAACTTCTTTTGCTCTTTTGCGGTTATCTGCTCCTAGGCTTTGCCCAATCATTATGGCTGGTGCTCCGCTTAACCCCCAAAGCGCAGCATCCACAATGTCCAGTATTATGAAGCCTATGGAGAACGCTGCAGCTGACACTACGCCTAACAGGTTAACAAGTTTAAGCTGCATTAGAAATGCAAAGCCGTTCATTAATCCAAGCGTTAAAATTGGCAGTCCTATGCGGAAAACCAGCCGAGCCCATTCAACATTTATTTTCTTAGTGAAGGTTATTTTTAGCTCTGGATAATTTCTTCGGAGGATGTAAGTTAAAGCGATCATTGAAATTATTTTTCCCATAACATCGGTGAGGGCAGCGCCGATGACTCCTAACCTTGGAAAAGGTCCTATGCCTAAAATTAAGAAGGGGTCTAGGGCTATGTTAATGCCAACTGCCACAACGTTAACTATTGCCGGTCTTTTCGTATCCCCAACACTTTGCAGGAGCGTAGTATATGTAAGGACTATGTAGTTGAAGAACACGTCGAAGGCTATCACGCCCGAGTAGTCTATGACATACCCAAAAATTTCAGAAGGCGTAGAAACTACAATGGTGAAAATTGGGCTTCTAAGCGTTATGAGCAGTAGGCTCAAAAAGCCTCCGGAAAAGAAGGCTATTGTAAAGAAGCGTGAGGCGGAGAGGCTGGCTTCCTTGTAGGCTTTGCTACCTATATACTGTGAAACAATGCTTAGACTGGCTGTTATCAACGCATTTGCAAATGCATGAAAAAGCATGAGTATGGGCCACATCTGTCTTGGAACAGCCACTGCAATTTCGTCATAGTTGCTTAGCCAGTAGGAGTCCGCCACGTTATAGGCTACAACCACAAGCTGGTTTACAAGCGGAGGTGTTCCCAACCAAAAAATTGTTCGGATAATGGGACCATTGATAATTCTATCTCTGTATTTGCTTATTCCGCTGGGCTCTGTTTCTGGCAGAGCTTCAGATTCTTCAGCCATAGGCTCCTTTTAGACTGAAAAAGAGTCTTAAAAGCTTTCCTTTAGCTTTCAGAGATGTTTAAGGACTTTTGAAGAAATAGATCTGCGAAACTTCCGCTTCACTTTTTCAATGGGTTCTCCAAAGACTTCTACATCTTCTAGACGGCATGTTCCAAGTCCCTTTTTCTCCGCCAAAACCAAATGCTTAACTTCTGTTGGCTGCACTTCCATTAAAGCGGCGCCGACGGCGTCAACAGCCACGGGGTCTGTTCCCGCAATAACAAGGTTCATTTCCACTGGGTTTCCGCTTGTTTCGTATCCTTCTCCAGCTATTACCCCGTCTATAACTGTTAAGCTGGGTTTTAGAACAGAAGCTAAATCTGCAATGTTTTCGCTTAAATGTCCGTTGTGCATAACGCCTTTAGAAGCTAGGGCGCCCATCATGTTCTTTAAACCCAGTGTAACCGTGGCTAGTCTGTGAAGCTTTAGTTTTGGAACGCTGACTATGAGGCTTTCGAGGGCTGTTTTCGCCACTTTAACTTTTTTAAGCGCCAGCGGATTAGGCGGGTAAACCTCAACAAAACAGTCCTTGTTAAGGTCGACGAGTTTAGCGTTCCATTTTTCAGCCACTTTATCTATTCCCGCAACTTTGAAGGCTTCGAAGGTGTCTGCAAAGCCGCTTCCCTCGCCGATAACAATGTTGTTTTTTCCATGTTCTTTCAAAAACTTTACAATTCCTTCCACAACTCTGCTGTCTGTTGTTATTCCAGTTGAGGGGTGCCGCGCGTTTATGTAGTTAGGTTTTATTAAGATGGGTTTTTTAGCGTAGAGAACTTCGTCTAAATCGGTTTTTATCATTTCAAGAGCTTTAACAGTTGACTCGACGGGGTTTAACCCTTTAACTATGGCAACTTTACTCATTTCAGAGACACGCTTACAAGCTGAAATTAAGGAAGAAGCATTTGAAGGTTTCTGCAATATTTTTAAATCGCGCCGTGTTAAGGCTTTTCTCGTGCACGAGTGGGCTTTGGCTGAAGCAATAATTTCATCAACTGCACAAATCGCTCAAAAGGAAGGATTAAAAGAGGTTAGAGAAGTCAAAATAAAGGTCGGCGAACTCCAGCAAGTGGAACTTGATATTTTGGAATTCGCTTTATCAGAGCTTAAAACCGCCAAATTCGGAAACACAAAATTCATCATAGAAGTCGTTAAAGCCGAGTTGAAATGCAGAGTCTGCGGGCACAAATGGTTTTTCAGCAAAAACAAGCTTAACGCGGATTCAAGCGAAGCCATACATTTTGTTCCAGAAACCATACATGCCTACATTAAATGTCCAAAATGTGGCAGTCCAGACTTTGAAGTTGTAAAAGGAAGAGGCATATGGCTTGAAAGCATAAAGGGGGTTAAATGACATGGCAGACCCGCGGCTAAACATTATAAGCCGAAGACTTGAAAAGGTAAAACGCATAATTGCTGTTTCAAGCGGGAAAGGTGGCGTAGGCAAAAGCCTAATTGCATCCACTCTTGCCTTAACCCTTGCAAGGAAAAACTTTAAGGTTGGGCTTCTCGACGCTGATTTCACAAGTCCGTCAACTCACCTCATTTTAGGTGTGAAGGAAATTAAACCTAAAGAAGAGAAGGGCGTAGTTCCAACGAAAGTTTACGGTTTAAAGTATATGTCGATAGTTGCTTACTCCCGTGAAAAAACTTTGCCTTTAAGGGGTGCCGATGTTTCAAACGCTCTCATAGAACTTTTCTCTGTGACGATATGGAACGATTTAGGCTTCTTGATAATAGATATGCCCCCTGGAATAAGCGATGTAACCCTTGACATGATTAGGCTTGTTAAAAACATAGAGTTCCTAGTGGTCAGCACGCCTTCTACCTTGGCTTTTGAAACCGTTGAAAAACTTTTGAAGTTGTTAACGGAGTTAAAGATCTCAGTGATAGGTGTTGTTGAAAACATGAAGATTAAACAAAGCCCATTTATAAGGCAAAAAGTTACAGAGGCGGGAATACCGTTCCTTGGAGAAATTCCCTTCGACCCAAAGGTTGAGGACGCTTTGGGAAACGTAAATTCGCTTTTAAGAACGGATTTCGCCAAAAAACTGGCGGAGATTGTTTCAAAATGTTTTTCTTTGCCTATTTAGCTTGTTTAGGCGCCCTTTTACGGGGTTTTTGTTGTTTCACCTCGATTGAAACTTGTTTCTTTGACATTAAGGCTTCTTCTATCGAGTTTGCCTTTCGCAGTTCATTCATGTACCAGCTTCTATCTCGAGAATGGCTTATGCCAGCCACTATTCCATAGACTATAAGGACTAAACCGCCAATTATTAGGGATAAACCCATCACTGCTCCAACATGGGGCTCCGCGTAGTAGGGAATGAAAATGAACCATTCTGGGTTTTTATTGATGAACTGGAACATAAACAATGTTTCCAGCAAGCCGCCGACAAAGAAGACTGTTCCAGCTAAGAACATTAAATATGCTGTTGTCTCGTTGTGCCTTGACTCTTCTGCTTTCTCGTGTAAATAATCTCTAAAGGACATAAGTGCACACGTTTATTCAAAATTGTTAGCCGTATACCTAAATCTTATTAAACGAGAATAAGTATTGCAAAAAAGTATTAAAAATCCTAAAGAGGAGAAAGCGAAGCATTGTCTCCTATTAAGGCTGTAATCTTCGATTTCATCGGCACACTGGTGAAAGTTGAAGGCTACAACCTAGAAGTTTCAAAAATGAAATTGTATAAGGCTATTGTTGATGCTGGTTTCAAAGTAAGCCACAAAAACTTTTTGGAGGCATACACGCAAGCTCATGAAAAATACCGTGTTATCCGCTACCAAAAACTCGTAGAAGTGACAAACGCTGTTTGGATTTCTGAAGCCCTAAACAACCTTGGCTTTAAGACAAGCCCTGAAGATAGCCGCATAAAAACTGCTGTAAACATTTTCTTTGAAGACTATGTGGGCTCCCTTAGGCTTAGAAAATGTGCAAAACAAACTTTGCAGACGCTTTCGAAAAACCACAAGCTTGGCTTAATCTCAAACTTCACATATGCTCCAGTGATATACGCTGGAATAAGAAAAGTTGGAATAAACCATTTCTTCGACGTTGTCCTAGTTTCAGATGCTGTGGGATGGCGCAAACCCCACGCGAAAATTTTCGAAGAAGCCCTAAAAAAGCTTGGGGTTAAAGCTGAAGAAACGCTTTACGTTGGAGACAGCCCCGACGAGGACATTAAAGGAGCAAAACAATTAGGAATGAAAACTGTCTTTGTTGTTTCGCAGTTTTACCCGCTTAGAACACTGTTTGAAAGCTCGCAAAAGCCAGACGCTATAGCAAAAAACCTATGCGAAGCACACAAGAAAATCCAAGAAATAGTGAACCAGTTTTAAGCCCTCCTAACATTTTAAAACCGACTTTCAGCCTATTTGTTAATTAGGGTGTGCAAGTTGCAAGACTTTTGGGAAGGGGAAGGCTGGAATGTCAAAGTCTTGTATTCAAAAGCTGGGGTTGCAACACAAATTTTGGTGTCAACCGTGGAAGGAGATTTATTGGTGGATGCTGGAGACGGCGCATTAAGAGACTTGTTAGATTTAAATTACGATTTCGAAAAGTTGAAAGCAATTGCCATAACCCATGGACATTTTGACCATGTTGGCGGTTTATGGACACTTTTCGGTTTCCTAAGAATGATGAGGAGAACCACCACGCATAACGTCAATATTGTTGATATTATTAATAGGAGAAAAGCGTAAAAGAATGAATCCGGAATTGGCGTGGAAGATGGATCACAATAAACTTCCAACATGTCCAATTAAACTTCGCCTTCGCTGCCTAACCCTTCAATGTAAAATTCCACGTTTTTGAGGGTGACATAATCCACGTTCCAATGGTTTAACGCTGTTTCAATGTAGGGTTTAGCGTTAACCGTATAAGTGACCCATGACCCGCTTTGAATTTCCATTTCCGGCAGAAACAAGCTGTGATAATCGTTTCCAACGTCGCCCCAAAAGTATATCGGTTCATTCTGCCGCATTTCCGTCCCGTTGTATTTCATCCAGAAAATCTTTAACCCGACAACAACAGCTGGTGAGCTAGTTGAGTTCCAGTCAGCGCCATCGTTTTGAAACCACAACGCCACGCCGACGTTAAACCATGCATACCCCTGATAAGTGTTCTCTTTTAAGAACTGGTAGTTTCCAATTTTTAAAGTAGCGTTCACCGTGAAATTTGAAACCTTGCCTCTATGAAATGTAGGTTCATAAGCTAAAGCTGCTCCGCGGGGCATCCATCCATGCGGCGGGGTTCCCTGCATCACTTTGTCACCTGTCCAACAGGTTCCAGCTGCTTCGCTGAAATTTAAATAGGTAACATCGCTTTGCCAAGCATAATAGGTTGAACCGTTACCCCAAGACGCCAATGTCCAATATGTGCCTTGAAACTGTAAAGACGGGTCGGAAACAATTGCGTTGGAAGCATGGCAAGTCATAATTAAAAGTAATAAGCAAACCCAAAGCATCACCGCCGTTTTAAGATGGTTTTTCATTCACGCACCTTCAATCGTCTGATAAAAACGTCTTAACAAAGGAAAACTATGACAATATCAAGGCATACACTTTGGCAAGATATTCTAATCTTTCGTAAAGCTCTTTTAGAAGATCTCTCTATCCTCCTCCAGCTGAAGAGGCTGTTGTAGGCGTGTATATGAATGAAA
>CAZCSF010000012.1:0-36988 GCA_964501295.1 uncultured Candidatus Bathyarchaeia archaeon
TTAGTTGCAGATAAACGAAAATAAGGCAGCGAATATTGTCAAAAATAGAAAAAGAGGGGATTTGCGGGAGATTTCGCCACGTCTTTTGGTGTTACAGCCAACACGCCAGCCCCCTTAAAAAGAACCGAGTAAAGTTTAAGACTTTAAGGAAGGCATAAGGCTTTTATTGTGTGCGAAATCTCAAAGCCTTTTCATCTCTATTTGGTGAAAAACCTTAGGGGGATAGTCTATTTTTCAAAAGGGGTTTCTCCAAAAGCAGAACTGGATTGGCTTAAAAAGAAGTTTAAGTATAGAGAACTCGGGGTTTCTGAAACTCTAGAGTTCGAGTTGAAATGGAAGAAGCTATTAACCTTGCCAAAAATTGAGGAAAACCCCGTTATGGATTCCCTTTTTCAAGCTTCAAACTTTGTTTGCCCACTAATAGTTTTGAAAGAGGAAAGCCTAAAAGACTTTGGAAACGCCATAATCGCCAGCCTTAGAACAAGGGAAAAACTCGACGACAAGGAGCTAAAGTTCAATTTACGATTAGTTAATTATTCCATAACAGATTTCTATCTAAAATCCATCGAACTTGCGGTGCAGTTTAACATGGAAGAGAGGAGGAGGCTTGCTGAAAAAGACTTGAAAAGATTTTGGAGGATTAAGACAGATGCCTATGGAAAAACATTAATTGCTTACATCGACCCCCTTTTAATCAAAAGCGATATACGCAGTTTATTGCAGATGAGCATAGTTCCATGTTTAGTTCTTGATTTTGGTGACGCTTAACGTGTTTATTCGGAATCCGACTCTAGAATACAGATGATTCATACCTTAAATTCGCATGGCTTAAATGCTCCCATTCCAATGTTTTGTTCGAGGAAGTTCGCGGGGTTGTTCACGTGGGCGAGCAATATTACTGCATAATAGAAGTGAAAGTCCCCAGTGGTCCAAGAGGTTGGCGGATTTTAGTCAATGACAGAATGAAACAAGTTTTAGAAAGGTTTAAAATAAGCGTTGAAGAGCTTGGAGGCAAAGCATACATCAGGTATTAACGCCAAAATTTCTGTGGCAGAATTTCTTTTACCGCTTCTTTGTAAACCTCAAAGTCCCGCCTGCTAAATAAGACAAGCACAACTTTGTCAAGTTTATCTTCCTCTTCCAAAAACTCCTTAACCGTTTTTAGGGCTACTTTGCAAGCCCTTTCTATTGGGTATCCGTACGCACCAGTGCTTATGGATGGAAAAGCTATGGTTTTTAAGCCCTTTGAAACGGCCAACTTTAAAGAGTTTCGATAAGCTTCAGCCAAAAGTTCTGGCTCTCCACTGTGCCCCCCACGCCAGACTGGTCCCACAGTGTGGATGACATATTTTGCCTTTAATTTTCCTCCCGAAGTTATTACAGCTTTTCCCGTTGGAAGCCCGTTGGGCCATTCCGTTGCTCTTATCTGTTTGCATTCTTCCAGGATTTTTGGTCCACCCTTTCGATGAATTGCACCATCTACCCCGCCTCCTCCCATGAGCGAAGGGTTTGCGGCGTTAACTATGGCGTCCGTTTCCATTTCTGTTATGTCGCCTTGAACCAAGCAGAGTTTCGCCTTACCTATTTGAAATTCGCAAATGCCTATAGCCATTGTCAAACACCATTTTATGTGTGGCGAAGTTCGCCTTTTAAAGGTTTAAGCTTATCAGCAAGTGCCACATAGAGAGAAATGGTGAAACATGTTGGATTATGAAAAACTGGAAACCTTCATTTTTGAAAAAATTTCTAAAACCCATCTTCCAGGATTAAGCCTGGCAATAATTGAGAATGGAGAACTAGCCTATAGCAGAGGCTTCTGTTTTAGAGACCTTGAATACGGTCTTAGAGCGACACCTGAAACCCTTTACGGAGTGGGCTCTGTCACAAAATCCTTCACAGCCTTGTCTATAATGCAGCTTGCCGAAAAAGGGAAGCTAAGCCTTGATGAACCTGTCAGTAAATATGTTCCATTAAAGCTTGAAGCTAGAGGCGAGCCGATAAGGATATGGCATCTGCTTTGCCACGCTTCTGGCATACCAGCCTTAGCCTATGCAGAAGCCTTAATCCGATACGTAACCGGAGCTGGCGGCAAATGGATTCCCATCGCAAGTTCAGAAGACTTATTCTCTTTTATGCGTGAAGCAAACAAGTGGGCGTTTTCTAAGCCTGGGGAAAGATGGTTCTACCTGAATGAAGGCTACGTCATTTTAGGTCATGTTATCGAAAAAGTTTCCGGCATGAGCTATGACAAGTATGTTAAAGCAGGTATACTTGAGCCTCTGCAAATGAGTAGAAGCTTTTTCCGAAAAGAAGACGTGGAGGCAGACGCCAATGTGGCTACGCCTTACATTGTCACCAGAGATGGTGAATGCAAAAAGTCCAAGCATCCATACGGCATATTTGCCGACGGCGGATTAATAAGCAACGTTAACGATTTGGCACGCTACATCCTCATGTTTTTGAACCGCGGAAACCATGATGGGCATACCATAGTATCGCCGGAATCGGTTGAGGAGATGGAGAAGCCTAGGGTTAAGTTGCCGCTCCAAGTCTTCGGCGGAGAAGCCTACGGTTACGGGCTAAGCATAATTCCAAACTTTTTCGGCTACAAACTTGTAGGACACGGCGGCTCGGTGCTTGTTTACACCGCTTACATTGGATATGTTCCAGAAAAGAACGTGGGAGTTGCCCTTTTAGCCAATGGAAGCGGCTACCCGCTTTCCCAGATTGGACAATATGCGCTTGCTATGCTGCTGGATAAAAATCCCGAAGAGCTTCCTTTCATCAGAATGGAGAAGGCA
Source organism: uncultured Candidatus Bathyarchaeia archaeon (assembly GCA_964501295.1). Lineage (GTDB taxonomy): Archaea > Thermoproteota > Bathyarchaeia > Bathyarchaeales > Bathycorpusculaceae > JABFQN01. Next base: position 2,802 of record CAZCSF010000012.1, read on the forward strand.
TACGAACTGCTAAGCGGAATATACGAAACTTATAAGGGGACCATGGAAGCCAAAGTTTCAGCCAAGGGAGGCATCCTTCAAATAGAAATCTGCGACAAATACACTGACATGGTGATTTCGCTTATCCCGGAAAACATGGAAGGCAACGTGAAAAAGTTTTATGCAATACAGTCCGGTGGAAAACTTCCAATAGAGTTTATTGTGAAAAATGGCTGTGTTGAGTTAATCTATGAGCGTTATAGACTGGAAAAAGTAAGCAACCTACCATAAAAACGCTGAAAGGATAAACCATAAACCGAAAATCGCTAAGACTGCAAAACAGAAGAAGAATACAATGTTAAAAACTTTCTCTGTCCAGAAGCGCCTCGACTTGAAAACCGTCACCGAAACAAAAGTATCCCAGACAAGGTCGCAAAGCCAGTGAACCACGGCAAACGCAATTAACCCAACAAAACCAAAAATGGAAGCATTAAGAATGAGAGCAGCGCCCACAGTTGCCCACCAGAGGAAAAAGTAGGGATTTGCACCAGTTGCTACAAAACCAGCGATAAAAGAAGTGTGCCCAGAATGCCGCAGTTCTTCACTTGCCTTTCTTCTAGTTTTAAACATTTGAAAACCCATGTAGACGAGGATTAAGCCCCCGAGAAAGCTTATAGTCCTTTGAACTAGGATGGAGCGAAAAAGCTCCGAAAGCCCTAGGTACAAGAGGAAAATTAGTGGAAACTCTATGGCCCCATGTCCAATGGCTATTAAAACCCCAACCTTTTTGCTTCCATATCCCTTTGCAACAGTCACTGCAAATACTGGTCCAGGCATCATAACCCCTGATAAGGATATTAACGCGACAGATGCTAAAAACAGGTAAAAGTCTGTTATAGGTTCCATTTTTCTTCCTCATACGTAAGTGTTTCACGTTTAAGCAGGCGTTCATTGCTCCAGTGAAAGAAGTTTTTCTTGGGCTGCTGCCAATCCCTTTCCCAATTCCGCCTTGTATCCTAGCTTTTTAAGCGTTGTTTCTATGGCAGTTATTGTGGCAAATATGTCGTTTTGGTTCACGTTTCCCATGTGCCCCACTCTGAAGCCTTTTCCCTTTAATGGTCCCAACGTTGAAGCGACGATTATTCCATGTTTTTTCATCTCGTTTCTAAATTGGATGTCTTCAATGTTTTCTGGATAATATACGGCTGAAACAGTGTTGGCGGCGCTTTCCTTTTCAGCTATAAGGTTAAGGTTTAAAGCGTTTACAGCAGCTCTAAAAGCCTCCGCAAAAACATAATGCCTTCTAAACCTGTTCTCCAAACCTTCTTCAATTATGAGTTTTAAAGCTTCATGAAGGGCGTAAATCATGTTTACAGGCGGTGTTGCGAAATATTTTGTGGGCTCTCTCATTACTGGAAGCCAATTTTTGAAGCTTCCATACCAAGAGCCTACAGAGGTTTTGCGCTTCTCAAAATATTCCAAAGTTTTTTGGCTTACTGCAATAAGGGCTAAGCCCGGCGGCACGCCGATGCATTTCTGGGAGCCCGAAGCGCAAACATCTATGCCCCATTCATCAACGCGGACTTCCATTCCGCCAAGCGAACAAACAGTGTCAACTATGTAGAAGGCGTCGCTGTATTTCTTAACAACTTCGCCTATTTGCCTAATTGGGTTAGTCACTCCAGTGGAAGTTTCCACATGTGTAACTGTAACAGCCTTATAGTTGTCTTCCATTAGGGCTTCTCTTACTTGTTCAGGTTTTACGGGTTTACCCCACGGCACTTCAAGAACGCTGGGCACAGCGCCATAAACCTTCGATATTTCAACAAAGTAGTTGCCGAAAAACCCTGAAACAGTGTTGAGCACTTTATCGCCGGGTTCTACAATGTTTGCGACGGTCATTTCCAAAGCCAATGTTCCAGACCCAGCGATTACGAAAACTTCACCGTTGGTCATGAAAACCTTTTTCAAATTGTTTAAGGCTTCTCTGAATATGCTTGCAAATTCTTGGCTTGTGTGGGATGTGGTTGGCTTGCTTAAAGCGCGTAAAACTTTTGGGTCAACGTTTGTCGGGCCGGGAATCATGAGAAGCTCTCTTTCAAACATCTCCTATTCCCTTTCAAGGCGGTGTTGAGGTAAAGTTATATTCTGCTGCAAATTTAAGTTTAATTTGGAAGGTTAAATTTGACAGCTAAAAACGGCTCAAAAACTGGTTTTTTGCGGAAGCTTAAAGACTTTGTTATTGGCGCAACAGTTTACAGTGCCATTAGAGACCTTGAAGAGAGGAGGCTTCTCATCGAATACGGATTGATGCTTGCTGTGTTGGGCGACATGCTTGGATATCCATTTTCCACCTATTACCGTTTGAGGCTTCTCCCATACTGGCTTCCTAGGCTTAAAGAATGGAAAACTTTTCTTCTAAGAGAAAAGGATGTAACGGAGAAACTATGAAATTATGGAAGTTATAATAACATTTTTATCTCGAATAAACTTTCCATATTCTTGAAGTGAAAAGTCATGGCTAAAAAAGAAACAAATGACGAGAAAAAGGAAAGCGAAGTTAAGAAAGCCGTCAAAGGTTTGGTTTATGGCATGGCTATGCATGGCATGGTGAGCTACGCCTTAAAAACAAGGATGCACCTAGAAAACCTTTTCATGCTCATTACAATGGGCGATATGCTGGGCGTCCCAGTGCTGCCACCATACTATTGTCTTAGACTCCTGCCCTATTGCGTGCCACATATTAAGACATGGAAGCGTACACTGTTAAGAGAACGCGACGTGACAGACTCCGTTTTCGCCTAGAAGGAGGGTTTAGGGTTTGTCAATGGCTGTGTCGATAAAGGAGTATTTAACAAGCCACCCAAACATAAAGTATATTCTCTTCGGCGGCAAGGGAGGTCTGGGCAAAACAACATTATCTGCAGCGACCGCATACTGGCTTGCCAAAAAAGGCAAAAAAGTGGTGGTTTTCTCCACAGACCCCCAAGCCAGCCTCACAGACATTTTTGAACGAAACATTTTTGGCAAGGGAGAAGTTGAAATCACCCCTAACCTTTTCGCCTTAGAGATTGACGCCGACAAGAGGATAGCCGATTACCAAGAGGAAATACGGCAGAAAATAATCAAGATGTATGGGGAGGTCCCCAAAGAAGTGGAAGACTATATTAAGTCGTCTGCCGCTGAACCCGCCATGGCAGAGTCAGCGACGTTTGATGCTATGGTTGAGTTGATGACAAGCGGCGCTTACGATTACTATATTTTCGATATGATGCCCCATGGACACGCCATCCGGTTTCTCGGCATGTCGGAAATACTCGACGCATGGGTTAACAAAATAGTTGAAACAAGGAAGAAAGCTTCTGAATATGGCGATGTAGCCGCAGTTATGAGTGGAAAAGGCGGCTTAGCCCAAGAGGACAAAATCCTAGAAGAGTTGGATTTTATCCGCTCAAGGTTAGGTTTTGTCAGCAACATGATGAGAGATCAAGAGCATACAGCCTTTTTCTACGTCCTCATACCAGAGCTTATGCCAATACTCGACACAAGAAGGGCTCTGGAAATGTTTAGGGCGTTTAACATACCTTTAAGCGGGGTCATAGTAAACCAAGTGTATCCAGTTGAACTTTTAAAACAAAAGAACATTCCAGCCTTTCTAAAGAACAAGATAACTATGCAGCAAGAACATATGAAAACCATCCAGAAAGAGTTTGGACCACTTATCCGTGGAGTTGTGCATATGTTTGACCGTGAACCTAAAGGACTTAAAATGATCCCTGAAGTGGCTAAAGTTCTGTTTGGAGAGGCATAGTTATGAGCAAAAATGTAAGTTTTAGCGATTACATTACGTCAAAACCCAATCTTAAATACTTGTTTTTCGGAGGAAAAGGCGGCGTAGGCAAAACTGTGGTGGCTGCAGGAACCGCCTATTATCTAGCTGAAAAACTTGGGAGAAAAACATTAATTTCGTCCACAAACCCCGTCCACAGCCTTTCAAGCGCCTTTGGTAAGGACATTTGGGGTAAGGGCATTCAAAAAATTGAGGATACAAAGAATCTTTATGCAGTTGAGATTGACGTTTCAGACACTATTGAGAGATATAAGAATGAGATACGGGAAAAGATTTACACTTTCCTTAAATATGCTGATATTCCATTAGATCCGGAGCCTTTTGTGGATATTGCCACAACAAATCCTGCCTTTGAAGAGTCAGCCATGTTTGACGATATGGTTAGCCTAATATTAAAAGGCGAATTTGACGCCTACGTTTTCGACACGGCGCCGGTAGCCCACACCTACCGCCTTCTTGGCATGTCAAAAGTCTATGATCTTTGGCTGCATAAAATGATTAAAAGCCGAGAGGAAGCCCTCTCGCTTCGTGTAAAACTGTCTTTCCGGAAAGATAAAATTATGGAAGAGATAAAGAAGGATCCTCTTCTCGCCAGCCTCTTGGCTACCCGGGAAAAAACAGAGAAAGGACGCATGTTTTTAACGGATAAGGAGCGAACTGCCTTTTTCTTTGTAACTTTGCCACTTTCGCTTCCAATAGCGGTGATTGAACGCTTTATCGGCTGGGTTCAAGCCTTTGACATTCCAACAGGCGGGGTAATAGTGAACGAAGTCTTGCCAAAGGAAGAGTTCGACCTTAAAAACACTTCGCCTTATATCGTTAATAAAATACGGGAACAGGATGGCTATCTGAAAATCATCCATGAAAAGTTTCCAGGAATGGTCCGTGGATATGTGCCCCTATTTGAAACGGAAGTAACAGGCTTAAAAATGATTGCTCGCGTTGCGGAGGCTTTGGCTAAAGAATAAAAAATAGGGGAATTTAGGCGGCCTTTGCCGCTCTTAGCCTCTGAAAGGCTTTGGCTCCCTCATAGCACATGAAAAGTCCAAGGATTAATAGGAAAACGTTTACAATGGCAGCTATTAACGCGCCTATTTTTGTTGGATCTGCCATATACCCAGTAACCCCGTTGTAGGAAAGGAACGCTAGCGCCGACAGAGTGGTTACTAGCATGAAAAGCATAGGAATCAGCGTGTAAATTGTTGGACGCTTCTCCTTTGTAAGCCACAGTGACACGATCATTAGGGCCAGTCCAGCCATCAGCTGGTTTGCCCCACCGAAGGTGCCCCAAATATAGCTGAAAACTGCGCCGACGTGTGGACTTGTTATAAGGTAGACAACTATACATACTAAGATAGCGCTAATATACTTGTTTTTAAATAGTCCCCCCATTCGTGGTCCAGCTAGATCGGACAACACCAGTCTAGTGATCCTCAAACCTATGTGCATGATTGTTATAGCCAATATGATTAACATTACTGATGTTAACGCGTTTCCAACAGTTGTTGGAATCCCTATATATCCTAGAAGTGTTGATCCACCTTTGACGAATATTCCGCCTGCTCCTGTGGCTGCTGCTACGCTTGGGTCAAGAATTGCGCATGTGACTAGGGCAACTGTTGCCAGTATTCCCTCCGCTAGCATTGCGCCGCCGCCTACAAAGTGTGCGTCTGGCTCTGCATCAAGTTGTTTTGCTGTAATGGAAGAGCCGATTAGGCTGTGCCATCCGGATATTGCTCCGCAAGCGATTGTTACAAACATCATGGGCCATAGAGGCCCTATGGCGGCTGATGCTGCCCATTTTCCGGTGGTCCAGAACGTTGTTGTAGGCACTTGTGCGAAGTTGGGAGCGCCTGCAAAAGCTCCAATGATTATGCCTATTATTCCTGCATATACCAAGTAGAAGGAGAGATAGTTGATGGGTTGGATGAAAACCCATATTGGCAGTACAGCTCCAAGAAAACAGAAGAACAGCGTTATAAACATCCAAAAGTCTCTTGCGTTTGGAAACGGACCTGTCGCTGGCCATGGAACTGAGATGGGTTGAACTATGCCCACCCATATACCTAAAAACATTATTATTACGGCGATAATCGTGGTGTAAACGATGTTAACTTTAAGTTTGTATGTCATATAACCCGCCAGCATTCCCACGATTGTGACTATGAGCACTGGTATTGGGCTCACAGTATAGCTTATAAATAAACCTGCAACGACGTTGGTGAAGGATGAGAGGATTAAAACGATGTACCAAAGAATATACCATAACAGAATTGTTCGGGCCCTCGGCGAAATTAGCTCATAAGTTATTGGGCCGAAAGATGAACCTTCTGATCTCGTGGAAACCATTAAGCTGCCATAATCGTGGATCCATCCTATGAAAATAGTTCCGAATAAAATCCATAGAAGCGCTGGTAGCCACCCCCATTGAACGCCGATGATGGGACCTAGTACAGGGCCTAGAGCTGCTATGCTTTTCCATTGAAAACCAAAGAGAACATATTTGTTTGATGGAAAGAATTCTACGCCATCCATGTACGTGTGGGCTGGTGTTTCTCGTTTTGGATCTGACATTATGACGTTTTTGTCGAACCATTTTATGTAGCCCCAGTAGGCGATGGCATACAGCATTATGCCAAGCAGAATTACAATTACTGAAAGCAAGTTTCGTCCCTAGTTTTATAGTTTAGCTGGTCATCTTAATATAAGACTTGCGATAGAACTAAACATTGGAAGGAGCGGTGGCATGTACGAGATAACCCTAATCTTCGCCCTTGCCTTCCTATTCCTAATAGTCTATTTTATCGGCATGTATCGGAACAGAAAAATTGCGGTCAACTACGCGAGAACCGTGAAAGAGCACATGTCACCGCACAGCAGTTTCGTGGGTTTCCGACCCTATAGCCGCGGCGGATTCCGAACCATATGTAAGCTCAAGGAGAAAGAACCCTTCATGGAAATCGAAATGGCTGTCAGCCTTGTAGATCGTGAAAATTTGATGCATTATCCCTTGGCTTTACTTACAAAGGACAAAGATCGTCTAGCATGCTGGGGCTTCTTCAAAGACTCTATTCCTCTCAGTATGGAAATTCTCCCAATAAAGGAAGAGAAACTATGCTTAAAAGTAGCTTCTGAAAGAGGTCTCATTCGCGTGATTTCAGATGACGATTTTTACAAACATTTTGCTGTCTTAGCCTCAAATCAAGAAATTGCAGATAAATTCCTTTCAGACCGTCGACTCCAGAAACATATTCTTGAAATGAAGGCTTTCATTAAACGTTTATCCCTAAGCGAAAAAGAGTCGAGGCTATATTTGATAGGTGAATTGAAAGAGGCTTCATCTGTTAAGTCTCTTATCGACGTCTTTATGCATTGCGGAGAACATTGCAGAAAATTCCAAAGATAAACGGCTGAGGCACAGAGCCTTAAACAATTTTTACGAAACGTTCTTGAAATTTAACTACTTCATTGCTGTTTTTTGCCACGGCATAGCTTTCAATTCTTTCTTTGTTTATGTCGATGAAAGTGTGTCCCCACTTAAATACTGAAAGCAGCCTATAAGCTTCTTCCCTGAATCCAGCGATGTATAAAGCCGCAGATAAGGCTTCAACAGTGCTAAGCTTCGTGGGGCATCCGAAATTGACGGGGTTTCCAGCAACCAAATATGGAAGGCATCTGGATGTTCCTCTAACGTTTTTTAGTAATGGTTTTTCAGCGTGTTCCCAGCTGAAGTCTAACGCCGCCAAGCCGTATTCCTCTATGCGTTCTTTGTCCGCCGGCGAAAAGGCAATTTTTGAGAGAGGGTTTAAGACAACAGCCCTTCTCGGCAGAAATTTGATTTGATGCACTAGGCGAACTAGTCCATGGCGTTTAAGCTTTAGGGCTGTGCATTTTTTAGGGTCGCATTGTCCAGCGTGGTAAACGACAATTTTAACTGGTTTTCGCTGCACCTGCAGTTCGCACCTTTAAATGGCTCATGGGGTTGTCCAGCACTTTTGGAATCCATTCTATGAGGTCGGATGCGACCATGTGGTAACCCTTCTCTTCAAAAACAAAGTCTCCAGCAGCACCGTTAACAAAGGCTCCGGCAACAGCAGCTTCAAAGGGGTCTGCGCCCTGCGCCAGAAAAGCTCCAACAATTCCGGAAAGCACATCTCCGGTTCCGCCAACAGTCATGCCTGGGTTTCCGGTAAAATTGAGTTTGAAGCGTTTTTCATTGGCGATTATGTCTACTGGACCTTTAAGGAGCAGCACAGCGCCTAATTCTGCAGCGGTTTTCTGCGCCTCTGAAGCCTTATCCGTTAGGTTTTCAGGAAGTTTTCTACCAGTCAGTATAGCGTATTCTCCAGCATGAGGCGTCAAAACCGATGGCACAGTTAATTTCCTTTTAAACTCTGCAAAGGCTTTCAAGCCATCAGCATCTAGCAAAAGCGGTTTACAAGCACTTTCAATAATTTCAATCAAAGTCTTAATGGCATCCTTTGTTTCGGCGTGCAGTCCCAGTCCAGGACCTAGAACTACGGCGTCTACCTTTTCAACATAAGCTTTTAGTGGTGGTATATTGTTTATGTTTAGGTGGTCTCCATCAAGTTTTATGGTGATTAGGTCGGGTGACATGGCTGAAATGTCATGGGCAGTTTTCCATGGAGCGGCAACATAAGCTAAATCAACGCCTGTTCGTATGGCGGCAAGCGCCACCAAAGCCGGGGCGCCCGAGAAAGTTTCGCTCCCACCAATTACAAGCAGTCTTCCATAGTCTCCTTTATGGGATTCTGGAACCCTTTTCTTTAAAGCGAGGGTGACGTCTCCGGGTCCAGCGTAGTTTTCCAACTCTTTTGGTAAGCCAATGTCTTTTACAACCAATTCGCCAACATATTCCCTTGCATTTTCAAGTCCCCTTTTTGTCTTGTAAAAAGTTATTGTCAAGTTGGCTTTCACGGCGGTTCCTAAAACTTCTCCGGTGTCAGAGTCGATTCCTGTGGGCACGTCAACAGCCACTTTAAAGGCGTTTGAAAAGTTAATTTTTTCAACAAGTTGTCGTATGGGCGGTTTCAGTTTGCCCTTGGTTCCAGTTCCGAGAAGTGCGTCAACAACGACTTCCGCGTTTATGTCGGGTATAAGGGCGCTGTCGTAAACTTCATGAATGGTTATGTTTTCCTTCAAAAATTGCAGTGCCCTCCAGTTTTCTAAGGCTGCTTTATGGGAGATTTCCTTGGCTTTTCCCGCAAGAATAACTGTAACTTTAAAGCCCATTATTGAAAGATGTCGTGCTGCAACAAATCCATCTCCGCCGTTGCCGCCTAAACCACAGAAAATTGCGACGCTTTTGTCTGGATTAAACCTTGAGGCTATTTCTAAGGCTATGTGGCGTCCAGCATTTTCCATAAGTTGAAGTTGCGAAATTCCAAAATATTCCGCGTTCAATTCTAAAGCTCGCAGTTCACTACTTGTAATATAACCTTTCACAGCATTTTCGTCTTTCATGCTTTAGACCTAACAGCTAATATCTCCGATTAGAGATAAGAATATTTTCTAAAGATGGAATTAGAATGTTTATAACAACAAAATATTTTAATGCAATCAGAACAGACAATAATACGAGGAGGTTAAAATGCCTAAAGCCTTTGTATTAATAAACACGGAAATAGGTTCAGAAGCAGACGTCTTAAAAGACTTAAAAAAGATTGAAGGTGTTGAGGAAGCTTTCGCTGTTTACGGAGTATACGACATAATTGCCAGAGTTGGCGCGGAAACAATGGATAAGCTGAAGGAAATTGTGACTTGGCGTATTAGAAGGCTTGACAAGGTTAGGTCAACTCTAACAATGATAATAGTTGAAGAATCACCAAAGTAGCCTATTCTCCCCTTTATTTTACACACTAATCCAAAGACTTTCAAACACACTCTTTTTAGCTTTCGAAAGCGTAATGGCTTTTAGGCTGTAACAAATGGCTCTTCAACAAATACACATCGGCTTCGACGACACAGATTCACCCAGAAAAGGATGCACAACCTATATTGCAGCTCTTCTTGTAGAGAAACTGCGCAAACTTGGAGCACAGTTTACCGACTATCCGAACCTGATTAGGCTGAATCCGAATGTTCCGTGGAAAACCAGGGGAAATGGCGCCCTATGTCTGCGAATAAAATGCGATGAAAACGTCGTTGACAGAGTTGAAGAAGCAGTTATAGATACTGTAGAGGAAAATGCCGATTTAGAATATAAAGGCACAGAACCGGGCATTGTCTTCTTTACAAGGGCGAAGATTCCAAAGGAGGTTAAAACTTTCGCTAAAAAGGCTATAACCGGAATCGTTGAAATGAAGACAGCCCTTAAAATTTTAAAACGGTTTAAGGCTGAGGCTTTAGGTTTTAAAAGTGGACGTGGAATAATAGGCGGTCTAGCGGCTGTAGGTGAAACCTTGCAAGGCGACCATACATTCGAAATCATCGCGTACCGCACTCCGGAAAACTATGGCTTAAAAAGGAAGATAGACGAAGCATCTGTTGTGGAAATGGATAAGGCAACCGCCCCCCACACGTTTAACAATATTGACCCGGAAACTGGCAGAATCCTAATAACGCCCCGCGGACCAGACCCCATCCTTTTCGGTATAAGGGGTGAAAGCCCAGAGGTTGTTAAAAAGGCTTTTGAAATTGTTAAGCCGCTTGAACCTGTTGAAAGGTGGGTTATTTTCCGCACGAACCACGGCACAGACGCCCATCTAAAGCGTGTCAAGCAGTTAAGCCAAATGAAACCGTACCATCCGGTGGTTGCCAAAGGAACTGTGGCGGCAAATCCGAAGATAATCCCAAGGAGACATGTTATCTTCTCAATTGAAGATGAGAGCGGTTGTGTTGATTGTGCTGCCTTCGCGCCTACTGGTAACTTAAGAAAAGTGGCAAGTAAGCTTGCTGCGGGAGATTATGTTGAGGTTTACGGTGGTGTACGTCCTTCATCCCGAGATTATCCATTAACCATAAACCTTGAAAAGCTTCGTTTGCTAAAGCTTGCCTCGCAATTAGTTTATCATAACCCAACTTGCCCACAGTGCGGCAAGCGGCTGAAATCCATGGGAAAGGGTAAAGGCTTTAGATGCGAAAAATGTGGTCACCGTTTCCCAAATCTCAGCAAAGTTGTCGTCAAAGTTAAACGAAAATTGAAAAAGGGTTTGTATATTACTTCGCCGAGGTCTCAGAGACATCTTACAAAGCCTCTTGGGCGTTATGGGATGGAAAAGCGGCAGCATTTCTTAATTAGCGAGTTGATGGATGGGTGGCACTTTCCATGAAATATTTACGTTTTTTCATTTTCTTTGACTTTGAAAATTTCGCAAAGCAGTCGGTAAAGCTCATCGCCGCCTTCAACCTTACAAAAAAGGATCCCTTTCGGCTTTGAGTATGCGTCCCACAGTTTGGTAGGTTTGCCTCCACTCTAACTCCTTCCACATAATTTTATAATTTTTCAGCTCAATCCACGCTCTGAAAACTAAAACAATGAACATGCCAAGGGTTAAAGCAAGATTAAGTATGTATATTTCAAGCAAGTCCAATCCCTTCACCTCCACTTTTTGTTATGTTTCCTAAAAGTGTCAATAAAGCCAATAAGCTTTAAAGCGGCGCAAGGTGGTTGATATTTGGAGAAACTCCTATGAGTGAGGTTTTACCCCCTATTGTTTACGAACTTGGCATAGGGGGCATAGGCGGTTTCATAGTTGGATTTGCTCTTAAGAAATTAAGCAAACTAATACTCATCTTGATGGGCTTGTTTATCGCTGTCCTCATATATTTAGGAGTAAAGGGAGTGATAAGCATAAACTATGAGGCTCTTTTCACATTTATCGGCAACCTGTTGGGTTTAGCTAGCAACGCCCTTTCTTGGCTTGTTCATACAATAGCTTTGCTGCCGTTTGCTGCAAGCTTTATTGCCGGCTTTCTATTAGGCCTTAAACTTGGATAGTGAAATAGTTTAAATGTTGGAGACTCGTTTATCCATTGAAAACGCGCAGAGCCCAAATAAGCCAGTTCGGAGCGTTAGATGGCTTTGGAAAAGTTTCCAGCCGAGGAATATGCGCTTCCTTTTTTCAAAGAGCTAGGTTATGTCAGAAAGTTTTGCCCAAAATGCAATACACATTTTTGGACCCTTAACCCTGAACAAGAAACGTGTGGAGAAGCAAGGGCTGAAGGCTGTGCCGTTTATACTTTTATAGGTAATCCGCCTACGAAAAGAAGCTATACTCTGCGTGAAATGCGTGAAGCTTTCCTATCCTTTTTTGAAAGACATGGGCACATGCGCATTAAGCCTTACCCAGTTGTTGCAAGATGGAGAGACGACATTTACCTAACACACGCCAGCATAATAGACTTTCAACCCTACGTAACTGAAGGAATTGCGCCGCCACCGGCAAACCCTCTAGTCATAGCTCAACCGTGCATTCGCTTGGTGGATATAACCAACACAGGTCCAACCTTCGGTAAATATGTAACCATTTTTGAAATGGGCGGGCACCATGCGTTTAACTATCCAGACAAAGAGGTTTATTGGAAAGACCAAACAGTGAGATACCACCAACTGTTTGCCACCGAAGAGCTCGGCATAAAACCAGAGGAGATAACCTACAAAGAGGAGGTTTGGTCTGGAGGAGGAAACGCGGGACCATGCCTTGAATGCATCGTCGGAGGATTAGAGGTTGCCACGCTGGTTTTCATGCAGTACAAAGTCATAAACGGCAAATTTGTTAAACTGCCAATAAGGACTGTGGACACCGGCTATGGCATAGAACGTTTCGCTTGGCTTTCACAAGGCGCTCCAAGCGCCTTCCACACAATTTACGGCGAATTGCTTGATAAAATCTTCAAAATGGCTGGAATAACCAAAATCAACCAAGATCTGCTGGCAAAAGTTGCAACGGTTTCCGGTCTTGTAAGCTTAGATAAGACTGCCGGTCTGTTTGAAGCCAGAAAGAAAATAGCTGCAATGATTGGTGTGGAAGCAGATGTGTTGGATAGATTTCTGTTTCCGATAGAAAATGCCTTTGCGATTGCTGATCACACAAAATGTTTAAGCTTCATACTTTCAGAAGGTGTGGTTCCTTCAAATATTCAGGAAGGCTATTTGGCGAGGCTTCTGTTTAGGAGAATATACCGACTGTTAAGAATGCTTGGTATTTCGGACAGGCTTTATGACATTTTTGACATGCAAATCAGTTACTGGTCTAAGGATTATCCGCATCTTCACGAGATGCGGGACGAAATAATGGAGATACTTTCAGTAGAGGAAGAGAAGTTCAATGAGACGATAAAGAGGGGAGGAAGCCTAGTAAGGCGAATAGCCGAAGAGTTAAAATCAAAAGGTGTCGGCGAAATTCCAGTTGAAACCTTAACTGAGCTCTATGATTCTCATGGTCTCCCGCCGGAAATCGTTAAGGAAACAGCGGAAACTGAAGGTTTAGCTGTGGAGATTCCTGAAAACTTTTACGCCTTAATTGCTGAAAGGCATATGCAAACACCCAAGCCAACAGAGGAAGCCGAACATGAAAAATGGCTTGAAAACGAAGTGGCTGGGCTTCCAGAAACAGAAGAACTCTACTATAAAGACCAATACATGAGGGAATTTGAAGCCACAGTCCTCAAAGTCTTTAAAGATAAACACGTAGTCCTAGATAGAACATGCTTCTACCCAGAAGGCGGTGGACAACCAGCAGACACGGGCTTTCTAATGTTTGACGGGGAAAATGCTGAAGTTGTTGATGTTCAGAAGGTTGGCAAAGTTATAGTTCACAAAATTGGCGGAGAAAAGGCTCCCAAGAAAGGTGGTGTGGTTAAGGGCGTTATAAACTTGGATAGGCGTTATGCACTAATGAAGGCTCACACCGCCACCCATATTGTTAATGCTGCTGCGCGGCGAGTTTTGGGGCAACATGTTTGGCAGTTCGGCACTCAAAAAGGCGTTGAAAGTTCAAGGCTTGACATTTCCCATTACCGTCGCCTCACACGGGAAGAGGTGCAAAAAATAGAAATTTTAGCCAACGAGGCTGTTTTAAGGAATATACCTGTTGAAATTTCTTGGATGCCTAGGACGGAAGCTGAAAACCGTTACGGGTTTAGACTTTACCAAGGCGGCGCAGTTCCCGGGAAGGAAATTCGCGTGGTTAAAATTGGAGACTGGGAGGTGGAGGCTTGCGCCGGAACCCATGTGCAAAACACTGGAGAGATAGGCTTTATCAAAATAACTCATTCTGAGAGAATTCAAGATGGCGTAGAGAGGCTTGTTTATTCTGTTGGTATTGAAGCTTTGAAGGCAGTGCAAAAGAACGAGGAGCTGCTCTGGCGGGTTTCAGAAATCCTAAATGCTCCATTGGAAAAGTTGGACAAAACCGCTGAAAAACTTGTTAAAGAACTGAAAGAGGCAAACGCGGAAAGGAGAAGGCTGATTAAAGAGATAGCAAAGCTGGAAAGTGCTGGCGTAAGCGCCGAGGCGGAGATCGAAGTTGTTCGCGAAATAAATGGTGTTAAACTTGTTTTGCGTAATTTTGAGGAAAACATCGATGTTGACCGTATGGTTCAAACGGCAAACGAGTTAATTAAAAAAGACGATGCGCTAGTCGCCATTTTCTATGGAGCTGACGGGAAAACTGCGAGGATAATGGCTATGGCTGGAAAGAAAGCCGTTAACAAAGGAGTAAACGCTGGCGAAATAGTCAAAGAAGCCTCAAAGATAATAGGTGGAGGAGGTGGAGGGAAACCCAACTTTGCCCAAGGAGGAGGAACTGACACAGAAAAACTGCAAAAAGCAATTGAAAAAGCTGAAGAAATTTTGAAAGAACAGCTTAAGCACAAGTAGACTGCTGTTTATGGCGAATATTAGGTTTTATGGGCAAAACATGTTTTGAAGCAGACCTTTCTAAGCAAAAATTATATGAAAAACAAGTGTGAACACATCTTCCAAAGTATTAGGGAGAGAATCTGGTTTGGACATTATTGTTTGTGTTAAACATGTGCCCGAAACAGCCGAAGCGGAACTAAAAATTGACGCAAGCGGCAAAGCCGTAGAAAAAACAGGCTTGGTTTTTGACATCAACGAGTGGGATGACTATGCTTTGGAAGAGGCGGTGCGTATAAAAGAAAAGTTAGGCGGAACTGTCACAGCCATAACCGTTGGCCCTGAAGATTCTGACAGCACTTTGCGGAAATGTTTGGCTCGCGGTGCAGACAAGGCTATACGCTTAACAGACCTAAACTTTGCCAACTCGGATGCGTATGCAACGGCGAAGATCCTTTACAGCGTCATCAAAAACTTGCACTTCGACCTAATCCTAACAGGAGCGCAGGCAGGGGATGATGGAAGCGCTGTGGTTGGGCCTGTTCTCGCGGAGTTGCTGGGTGTTCCCCATGCTACGATGGTTAAGAAAATTGAACTTAGCGAAGGAAAGGCGGTGGTTAACCGTGAACTTGAAGGCGGTTTAGAAGAGCAATTAGAGGTTAAGCTACCCGCAGTTTTCACGGTTCAGACGGGCATAAACGAACCCCGCTACGTTTCAATAATGGGGATTCGCAAGGCAATGCAGAAGGAAATAAAGGTCATGGGGTTAGCTGACACTGGCTTAAGCGAAAGCGAAATCGGCGAGGCTGGTTCATGGCTGAAAATTGAGAAGCTTTATGCCCCGCCAGTTGAGAAGCAAGCAGAGTTTCTCCAAGGAAGCCCAGATGAAATAGCCACTAAAATAGTTGAAATTCTGAAGTCAAGGGGGTTAGTTTAGATGGCTGAAATATTTGTTTTAGCGGAGCACAGACAAGGGCAGCTAAGGGACATAACCTTCGAAATGTTAACAAAAGCTCGAGAGCTAGCTGAAAAAACCAGCGCCGAACTAACAGCTGTTTTGTTAGGTAAAAACGTTAGAGAACACGCCAAAAAACTGGCGGAATATGCAAAAAGGGTTTTGCTCGTTGAAGATGATAAACTTGAATACTTTAACTCGGATGCCTACCAAAAAGTGCTTTCCCATATCTTTAAAGAGCATAAACCAATCCTAACAGTCATTGGTCACACATCATATGGCGTGGAGCTTGCCCCAAGACTGGCAACCGCATTAAACATTCCTTTGGCTACGGACTGCATAGACCTAGCCTTCGAAGGCGATACGCTCACTGTTACAAGGCAAATGTATGGTGGGAAAGTAAACGTTAAGGCTGTGCTTCGTAAAGCTGAAAGCTACATGGTGACCGTACGGCAAGCCACCTTCAAAGCTCAAAAACCACCAACACCAGCTAATGGGCAGATAGAAGAGATTCCATCGCTTCTAACAGAGGAAATAACTACGAAACGGTTCCTACAGTATGTTTTGCCACCGCCTGGAGGCGTAGATATAACAGCTGCAGAAGTGTTGGTTGGCATTGGAAGGGGAATAAAAGACCAAAGTAACATACCCATGGTGGAGGAATTGGCAAAATCCATTGGAGGAGTCTTGGCTTGTTCCCGTCCAATAGTAGATAAAGGTTGGCTTCCCAGCGACAGGCAAGTGGGCACTTCTGGAAAAACTGTAAAACCGAAACTTTACATAGCCCTAGGAATAAGCGGTGCTTTTCAGCATGTTCTAGGAATGAAAAACTCAGATTTGATAATAGCAGTGAATAAAGACCCGAAGGCACCAATATTTAGCTTTTCAGACTTCGGCATAGTTGAAGACCTATTCAAAATTGTGCCGTCGCTGAAGAACAAAATTAACGAGTTAAAAGCTCAAAAACATAGTTCAAGGCAAGGGAATCAAAATGGATTTTAAATTAACTGATGAACAGATGGAAATAAAACGGGCAGCACGCGAATTTGCAGAAAAAGAATTCACACCAGAGCTTGCGCTGGAATACGACCAGAAAGAAGAGTTTCCCATGGAGCTTTACCGTAAGGCTGCAAATCTAGGCTTTACAAGCATGCGCATACCGCAAGAATATGATGGGCAAGGCTACGGCGTCCTAGAAGAATGCTTAGTAGTTGAGGAATTCTGTCGTGTTGACCCCGGGTTAGGGGTGGCTGTTTCCCTTGGAAACCTAATGGTTCCAGACGTTTTGTTAAAACATGGCACCGAAGAACAGAAGGAAAAATATATTCCACTGCTTGCCAAAGGTGAAAAAATTGCAGCTGCTGCCTTCACTGAACCTGAACACGGAAGCGACATAACCCGCCTAGACACAACCGCCGTCAAAAACGGCAACGGATGGGTCATAAACGGTTCAAAACAGTTCATAACAAACGCTCCAATAGCTGACACCTTCATAATTCTATGCCAAACAGACCCTAATGCTACACCACCCCACCGCGGACAAAGCTTATTCTTAGCAGAGAAAGGCATGCCCGGTTTAGAAGCGACGAAGCTTCATGGTAAAATGGGAATAAAACCTTGCGTTACTGGCTCGTTGGCACTAAGCGACCTCCACGTGCCAGAAACAAATCTGGTAGGCGAACTTAACAAGGGCTTTTATTATGCTCTCGAACTTTTTGATGGAACACGAATAACAGTTGCAGCTCAAGCCGTTGGCATGGCTCAAGGCGCCTTTGAAAAGGCGCTTGCCTATGCAAAAACACGTAAACAGTTTGGACAGCCCATAATAAACTTTCAAGGGGTTTCCTTCAAGCTGGCTGAAATGGCAATCAAAATTGAAACTGCCCGTTTGCTGACGTATAAGGCGGCTTGGATATACGACCATGAAAAGCCCAGTCCAGTTGCCACTTCAATGGCTAAAGCCTATGCAAGCCGTGTGGCAATGGAGGTTACAGACGAAGCCATACAGATTTTCGGTGGATATGGCTATTTGGCAGATTACCATGTGGAACGTTTCCATAGATGTGCAAAAATAACTGAAATCTATGAAGGCACAAGCGAAATTCAAAAGCTAACCATAGTAAACTTTCTACAAAAACAGTAATAGCCTCTCCCCCCTTTTACTTTAAAAGTTTGATTTCTGGCGTTCTAAATGCGAAAAATTTTATCTTAAACGCAAGCATGATTTAGAACTATAAAGGTATCCGTATGGATAAGAAAGGCGATAATTCCATACTTAGCGAAATTGCAGCTAAATTAAGAAAGACTGCTGAAATTTTAAATAAACTTGGTTACGATTATGAAAGCATTTCTCCTAAAGAGTTTTATGATTACATGACAGGCGAAACTCCAACAGGAGATACTACAACGCTGGAGGATGTTTTAAATAATGAGTTTTTAATGGTTCACGAATTTGTTGAAATAAATGAGCTGAAGAAAATGAATACACCGATTAATAAACAAACGGTAATGAAATTTTATCCAAATGTCTATGAAGCCCATTTCACGGCTTTAGATTATGAACTGACGCATGCTTTGAATAAAAAGGGGCATGAATGGGTTAGGAAAAGGCTCAACAATTTCGCATCACAACTGGACGACCCTTATTTACCATCGGAGTTCAATTATCTAAAGCAAAAATTAGCTTCTAAATACACATTGATGAGGAAAAAGTTCTCGAAATATCTAAAGACATGACAAAAGTTCACGGGTTTGGGAAAAATTTTATACTCATCTCATCTTAATCATTCATATTAGATTCTCAAAGGAGGAATTTGTTTGGTTGAAAAATTGAAAAAAGTGGCGGTTATTGGTTCTGGAGCAATGGGGCATGGAATAACGCAGTTGTTGGCGATGAATGGATACCAGGTGACAATGGTGGATATAAACGATGAGCTTCTCCAAAAAGCCTTAGAAAAAATCAAGTGGAGCCTGGGCAAGTTCGCCGAAAAGAAACGCATAAGACAAGAAGATGCCGAAGCTGCACTTGCACGGATAAACACAACAACAAGCTATGAGCAAGCAGCAGAAGGCATAGACCTCGCCATTGAAGCGGTTCCAGAAAACATGGAACTGAAAAAGCAAGTTTTCACTAAGCTGGATAGTGTTGCGCCTCCGCACGCCATTTTGGCTTCTAACACTTCAACTTTAAGCATAACAGAGATGGGCAACGCCACAAACCGTCCAGACAAAGTGGCGGGAATGCACTTTTTCAACCCACCGCAGCTGATGGCTTTGGTTGAAGTTATTAAAGGCGAAAAAACAAGCCAAGAAACAATAAACACTCTTGCAGAACTAGCTAAAAAACTTGGAAAAACGCCGGTGGTTGTAAGAAAAGATGTGCGCGGTTTCATAGTTAACAGAGTGCTTGGCGCAGTTTTCAACGAGGCGTTTTGGGCTTACCACAGAGGCGAAGCAACAAAAGAAGGCATAGACGCCTCAGTAAAATACAGTGGTGGCTTTCCAATGGGATGGTTTGAACTAGCCGACTTTGTTGGACTTGACATAGCCTACGAAGTTGGAAGAATTCTCTACGATGCTTACGGCGACCGCTTCAAACCATGCGCAGAAGTCATCGAACCACTAGTAAAAGAGCGGAAGCTTGGACAAAAAATAGGCGTCGGCTTTTACGACTGGACCAAGGGAAGACCAAGAATCCCCTTCAACTTAATGGAAGAATATGACGTGGAAAGATCTTGGGCCGTAGCCGTAAACGAGGCTGCATGGCTTATA
Organism: uncultured Candidatus Bathyarchaeia archaeon; assembly: GCA_964501295.1. Lineage (GTDB taxonomy): Archaea > Thermoproteota > Bathyarchaeia > Bathyarchaeales > Bathycorpusculaceae > JABFQN01. The sequence continues at coordinate 22,179 of CAZCSF010000012.1, forward strand.
TACGAAGATGCGGCAAGCCCAGCCGACATAGACACTGGAATGAAACTTGGCACCTACTGGCCTTCTGGTCCATGCGAATACGCAGATAGAACTGGCATAGATGTTGTCCTCAAGAAGCTGAAGGAGCTTTACGTCAAATATAACATGGAAATGTATAAGCCTTGCCCACTTTTAGAAGAATACGTCAATAAAGGTTGGTTGGGTAAGAAAACTGGAAGGGGGTTCTACTAAATGAAGTTTGAACTAACCGAGGAGCAAATTGGAATAAAAAACGCTGTGAGGGAGTTCTGCGACAAGGAATTCAAACCAGAACTAGCCTTAGAACTTGACCGCAAAGAAGAGTTTCCAATGGAGCTTTACAAGAAAGCCGCCAAATTGGGCTTCACAAGCATGTTCTTCCCCCAAGAATATGGCGGTCAAGGCTATGGGCTTCTAGAAACATGCCTTGTAATCGAGGAAATGTGCAGAGCAGACTCATCGCTTGGTGTGGCAATTTCAAGCGGAAACTTTGGCAGCGAACTAATCCTTGTCCATGGCACTAAAGAACAGAAGGAAAAATATTTGCCGCTAATATGCAGAGGCGACTACATTTCAGCGGCAGCTTTTACAGAGCCAAACGTTAGCGGAAGCGACATAACCCGCATGGAGACAACTGCCACAAAATATGGGAACGAATGGTGGATAAACGGCACAAAAACCTTCATCACAAACGCCACGATCGCAGATTTCTTTGTAGTTTTAACGCAGACGGACACAAAGGTTAGACCAACATATAGAGGTGAAACACTATTTGTGGTGGACAAGGGCACTCAAGGATTGGACACGACAAAACTTCACAACAAAATGGGAATAAGGTGTTCCGTAACAGGCGAAGTTAGATTTGACAATGTTAAAGTTACAGACTGGAACATTGTGGGCGAGCTTAACAGGGGCTTTTACCATTCAATGGAGTTCTTCGACAAAACAAGAGTCGGCGTGGCAGCTCAAGCCGTTGGCATGGCTCAAGGCGCATGGGAAATAGCCTTCAAATACTCAAAACAGAGGGAAGCCTTCGGACAGCCCATAATACAGCACGAAGCCATAGGCTGCACACTGGCAGAGTTAGCCACAAAAATTGAAGCTGCAAGGCTTTTAACTTACAAGGCTGCATGGCTTATTGACGTTGGAAAAATGGATCCCATGGCAACGGCTATGGCAAAACAGTATGCGAGCCGTGTGGCGATGGAAGCCACAGACTTCGCAATTCAAACCTTAGGCGGTTATGGTTATTTGGGCGAATACCGTGTTGAAAGGTATCACAGAGACGCGAAAATAACTGAAATCTACGAGGGCACAAGCGAAATCCAGAAGCTGACAGTTCTAAAATATCTTTTGCGAAAGTTCTGAATTTCCCAAAAGTAATATAGACTATGCTGCAAAAATGGTGTGTGGTGGTGTTTATGAGTAAAGCATATGAAACCGTGAAGGTGGAAAGAGAAGAAAGCGTTCTATGGATAATCCTCAATAGGCCGCATAGGCTGAATGCCTTCAACGACGTCTTAATGGAAGAGCTTGCAGACGCCTTAGATACTGCTGAAAAAGATCCGTCGGTGAAATGTGTTGTAATAACAGGCGAAGGCGACAGAGCCTTCAGCGCAGGCGCAGACGTCACAATGTTTCCTAAGGCGACACCAGTTAAAGCTGAAGAATTCTCAAGAATGGGACAGAAAGTTTTCAGCAAAATAGAGGAAATGTCAAAACCAGTTATAGCTGCGATAAATGGCTTCGCCCTAGGCGGAGGCTTAGAACTGGCGCTTGCATGCGACTTCAGAGTAGCCGCAGAACACGCAGAACTAGGAAGCCCAGAAATAAACTTAGGGCTGATCCCAGGATGGGGCGGCACTCAAAGGCTTGTCAGAATCGTTGGGTTGGCGCGGGCTAAAGAAATGGTGATGCTTGGAACCAGACTTAAAGCTGAAGAAGCCCTAAAAATAGGCTTGGTTCACAAGGTTGTGCACTATGAGAAACTCAGAGACGAGACGCGTGAACTTGCCAAAAAACTAAGCGAAGGTCCACCAGTAGCGCTGAAATATGCGAAGTACGCCTTAAACTTTGGAACGCAGGTGCCGCTGGAAGCTGGTTTGCGCATAGAGTCTGGGCTTATGGCATTAACCTTCTCCACGGAAGACCTAAAAGAAGGCGTAGAAGCCTTCATGTCAAGGCGAAAAGCTGAATTCAAAGGAAAATAACAACCCTTCCATAATCCCTTTTTTAATCGTTAATGATTGCAGTATGGTGATGTAATGAGAAAGGTGGCAATTATAGGCGTTGGTTGCTCAAAATTTGGTGTGAGAAACGACGTGAACGTGGCTGAACTAGCCTTCGAGGCTTTTAAGCCATCAGTGGAAGATGCTGGAATAACCCCAAAAGAAATAGAGTTCGTTGCGGTGGGCTCTACTGGAGCTGGAGCATGGTATGAGGAGCTTCTCCCAGCAGTGGTTTCAGCTGAGTATTGTGGGCTGACAGGCGCAGGGCTTGTGCGCTGTGAAGCCGCATGCGCAAGCGGAAGTGCAGCTTTTTCAACAGCCTACTGGGCTGTGGCAAGCGGGCAAGTCGAAATTGCAGCAGCTTTAGGCATTGAAAAGATGAGGGAAATCGACACACCGACCATGATGGAGTGGATTGGTCGAGCGGGATACTACCTCTGGGAGTTCCACAATTTCGGCTTAACCTTTCCAGCCTACTACGCGTTATATGCAACTGCCCACATGGCAAAATACGGAACCACAGAGGAAGACTTGGCTTTAGTTGCCGTTAAAAACCACAAATACGCCTCCATGAATCCCATTGCACATCTTCAAAACCGAATAACAATCGACGACGTATTATCGTCTATGGTTATCGCTGCACCCCTGAAACTTTTCGACTGCTGCCCTGTGTCCGATGGAGCAACCTCCATAATCCTCGCCTCAGAAGAGAAGGTTAAAGAACTGAAGGTTGACACGCCAGTATGGATTGCCGGAATAGGGTTTGCTTCTGGAACAGCAAACATGAGCAAACGCTTAGACTATGTTGGTTTAGAGGCAAGCGTCCGAGCCTCTCAAAAAGCTTGCAAAATGGCTAAGGTAACGCCTAACCAGCTTGACGTTGCAGTGGTTCACGACTGCTTCACCATAGCTGAAATAATGGCTTACGAAGACATTGGGTTATGTGAAAAAGGCGAAGGCGCCAAACTGTTAAGGGAAGGACAAACAGAAATCGGTGGAAAAATTCCAGTAAACGTAGATGGCGGTTTGAAGGCAAAGGGTCACCCAATAGGCACAACCGGATGCGCGATGATATATGAGTTGACAAAACAGCTTAGAGAAGAAGCCGTTGAAAAAAGCCGTCAAGTGCCCATGAAAAATTACATAGCCTTAGCCCATAACGTGGGCGGGACGGGGCATTACTGTTACGTTACAATCTTGAGGAGATGATTGTATGGCGACTATGCCATCCATAAAATCGAGAGAAATAAAAATTGTGCAAGACATACCAATAAGTAAGACGTTACAATTTTGGGAAAGCCTAAAACAGGGAAAAGTTTTAGCCACAAAATGCAAAAAGTGTGGAAAGCTGTATTTTCCGCCGGTTGCCGACTGTTCAGAATGCTTAGCCTCTGATATGGAGTGGCTTGAACTCAGCAATGAGGCAACAATCGAAACTTTCACCCATGTCGTTGTTAGACCAACCACCTTTCAGCCAGAAAAACCCTACACAGTTGCTATTGGAAGACTTAAAGAAGGCGTAAGGGTGCTTGCTTGGCTAACGGGTTTCAAGCTTTCAGGGGTAAAAGTGGGCATAAAAGCCAAACTCATAGCCAAAACCACTCCCGAAGGAAACCCCACATACGAGTTCACCAGACCAGAATAGAGATAAGCCCTTTCACATAGGCGTATTTATGGAAAGTATTATTACTTCCAAACGCCGCTTATACCTTAATAGGGTTTAGTATGTCGGCTAAAAAGAGAAAGAAGGCTGAAAGGGAAGAAAAACTCGAAAAGCCATGGTACAAACTCTGGCCTGCAGGCGTTAGAAAAAACATAGATTATCCCGAAGTGCCGCTTTTCGAATTTTTAAGAAGCGCTGCCCAAAAACATCCTAATAAAACAGCCATAGTTTACTTTGACAAGGAATTAACCTATAAAGAGTTGGACGTGCTTTCTGACAAGTTTGCAACTGCGTTGGTAGATTTTGGAGTGAAAAAGGGAGACAAAGGTGCAATTTTCCTTCCCAACGTCCCCCAGTTTATAATCTCGTATTACGGCGCTTTAAAGGCAGGTGCCATTGTCACGGCAATTAGCCCCCTCTATAAAGAACGGGAGGTTGAGCACCAATTAAACGATTCAGAAGCTGAAACCATAGTCGTCCTTGACTTGTTGTACCCAATTGTTGAAAAGGTTTGGGAAAAGACAAGGCTGCGAAACGTGGTTGTAACAAGCTTGAAGGATTACATGCCAAAGTTTAAGGCTGTCTTGGGTTCTTTGCTGAAAAAAATTCCATCCCACAAAGTTGAGCCTAAACCGAACGTTCACTTTTTCACAGAACTTATGGCAAAATACGAGGCGAAACCGCCGAAAGTTGAAATTAACCCGAAAGAGGATTTGGCTGCCCTTCAATACACTGGCGGAACCACTGGAATTGCAAAAGGAGCCATGCTTACCCATATGAACCTAGTTTCAAACGCTGTCATGTGTAACGAGTGGCTGCAAGCCAACGAAGGCGAGGAAACCGTCTTAGCCGTACTTCCGCTTTTCCACATTTATGGAATGACAACTGGCATGAACGCGCCGATCTATTTCGCGGGAAGGATTGTTCTGCTCCCCCGCTTCGACCCGATAAGCGTATTTCAAGTAATCCAAAAGTATAGGGTAACCGTGTTTTGCGGCGCGCCGACAATGTATGCCATGCTTCTAGCCCATCCAGACCTCAAAAAATACGATTGCACGTCAATAAAGTTCTGCATATCTGGAGCGGCGCCGCTTCCGCCGGAGGTTCAGAAAAAGTTTATGGAAGTTACTGGCGGCGTTTTGGTTGAAGGTTATGGACTTACGGAGTCTTCGCCGGTAACCCACTGCAACCCCCTTGACAAAACCATGAAAACAGTTAAAGTTGGCTCTATAGGAATCCCGTGGCCAGACACAGATGCGAAAATCGTTGATATAGAAACTGGAGAGAAGGAGCTTCCTCCAGGCGAAATCGGCGAGTTAATAGTTAAAGGTCCGCAAGTGATGAAGGGTTACTGGAAAATGCCTGAGGAAACCGCTGAAGTTCTTAGAAACGGGTGGCTTTACACTGGTGACATTGGGAAAATGGATGAGGATGGCTATTTTTACATAACAGACCGCAAGAAAGACCTCATTAAATATAAGGGATACAGCGTCTACCCAAGGGAGCTTGAAGATGTTCTTTTCGAGCATCCAGCCGTAAAACTTTGCGGAGTAATCGGCAAACCAGATCCTATTTCTGGCGAAATTCCAAAGGCTTTTGTTGTGTTAAAGGAGGGCATGACCGCCACTGAGGAAGAGCTTATGAAGTTTGTTAACGAGAAGGTGGCGCCTTACAAGGCTATTAGGGAACTGGAAATTCGAAAAGAGTTGCCTTTAAGTGCTGTTGGCAAGGTTCTTCGAAGAGTCTTACGGGAAGAAGAGTTAAAGAAAATGGCGGCTAAAACCTAGCTCTTCTCTTTCTTTATTTTCTTGCTACGGTAGCTGCCGTCAGACGGGTTCATTCAGTTTCTTTCCCATTTTTTCAGTCCACTCTTTGACCGACGTAGCGAATTGCTTTTCTACATTATTTCTGTGAAGGCTGTTGTATGTGCAGAAGGGTCTAATCTTTCCGTCTGGTGTTGCATAGTGGATAACGCATCTCTGAACGCGGTCTAGGTCTAGGTTCCAAACGTCCATGAAATGCATTATTCCGACCATGACGACTCTTCGCATAAGCCTTCCTAAAGCTTCATAGCTTCCCTTTGTTATAACATCCTTTAGCAAGCCTCTGACAAGCGGCGACTTTACCATGGGCAAAAGCTCCAGCATCCTCATCTTCGCCATGGTTCTCTTGCCCTTCACGCCGGAATAGTAGATGTTCCAAAAGATTTCTGCAAAACGGTCAACATCCACATATTGCGTTATAGGCTTGTGTGAACCATCCTCCTCAACAACCACGAAGGTTGCAGCTCCACACATGGGATGCATTGTAAACTCTGGATAGGCTCTGTTTTTCACTATTTCCATTCCCTTGGAAACTGGAACAGGCCAGTTGACTGGTCGCCAGTCGTTTCGCGTGATTTTTCCGTTTGTCTGTTCTTCTATCAGTTTTATGGTGTCTGGCACTGTTATGCGCATTTTTCGCATTTCGTCCTTTCGGGCTCTCCCAGCCATGGAGATTGGCTGAATGTTGACGCATCTTACAACATCATGGTTTTCGACAGCATAGCCTACTATGTCGCCTAAATCTTTGTCATTTACTCCCCTTGCAAGGGTGACCACTAAAACGATGGAGTCTAAGCCTATTTTTCTTGCGTTTTCTAAAACCTTCTGCTTTATTTGTACAAGGTCTGTTCTCGCTCTGGTTTTCTTGTAAATTTCATCTCTTAGACCGTCAAACTGCAAGTAGAGTGTGCTTAAGCCAGCGTCTAAAAGCTTTTTAAAGTAGTCTAAGTCTTCTGCAAGGCGTAGTCCGTTGGTGTTTACTTCCACATGGGTTATTCCAGCTTTTTTGGCTTCTGCGATAAGCTGGGGCAAATCGTTTCTTATTGTGGGTTCTCCGCCGCTGAACTGGAGAGCATTACAAGCCCAAGGCTTATTGCCCCTAAGAAGTTTAATCATGTCTACAATCTCTTCGTATGTGGGCTCATAAACATAGTTTACTGCTCCAGCGTAGGCGAAGCAGACGGGGCAAGCCATATTGCATCTGTTTGTGACGTCTATTATGCCCAAAATTGTGTGGGACTTATGCTGTGTGCATAAACCGCAGTCATAGGGGCATCCCTTAACCGTTTTTGTGTGAGGATTCTCTAAACCGGTTCCAGCATATTTTGCGTTATACCAATCGCTGTAAAACCATTTGAAAAGTTCAGCGTCTCCCCAATAAACATCTTCAAATTTTCCATGTTTTGGGCATGTTTTTTCAAGGTAGATTACGCCGTTTTCCTCGTAAATTCTCATGGGAATTTTGTTTAGGCATTCTGGGCATACGCTTGTTGAATAAGTTTCAAACTTCACTTCTTCTTGTTCCTTTAACATTTTTCTCACGTGAGGGTTTGAGGGATAGATTTTGGCTATGGATGGTTTGTTATATTAAAATTTCCATAACTTTAATAGGGTGAAAAGTATATTTTGTGCTTATGAGCGCAAAAGTCAGAACACTTCTCAGAAAGACTGGTTTAACTGATTACGAAGTTAACGCCTATCTCCTTCTTTTAGAAAAGGGCGCCTTGACAGCCAAACAAGTAAGTTATGGAGCACAGATACCCTATTCGAAGGTTTACCAAACCCTCAACAGTTTAGAAAAAAAGGGATGGATAGAAGCAATGAGGAAAAGACCCAGCAAATACTTTCCAAAATCTCCTGAAACAGCCCTAAAAACAGCGAAAACCGTAATAGAAAACGAATGGCTACAAATCGAGAAGGCAATAGCTGACGAACTCATGCCTTACTACGAGAAAATCAAAACTAGAGAAAAATATGACATTTGGATTTTGCGGGGCTTGTTAAACATTGTTTCAAAGTTTAAGGAAATGGTTAAAAATTGCAGGCAAGAGTTGCTAATAGCCTTTCCATCCATCAAAGAGGAATTCCTACTGGACTCTTACCAGCTTCTTCACTCTTTTGTAGGTGAAAAGGTGCAAGTTCGCTTTATGGTTTCGAAAGGGCTGAATGAAAATGTTTACAGAACCCTTTCAAAGGTAGGCGAAGTTAGACGTAAAGCCAAAATGTTTGGAGGCGGAGCCATATCAGACGGTGATGAGGTGCTGCTGCTTTTCAGCGACGAGAGGGGAGAGGTCACTGCTATATGGTCTGATCATCCAGGCTTAGCGGGTTTAGCTAAAGACTACTTCAACTATCTGTGGAAAGAGGCTGAAAGTGAACTTTAAAACTTACCTTCAATCATGTTTAAAGCTCAACGAGATGGGGCATGGTGCGGGTAAAAGTTAGGGTTACAGGCATCATTCAAGGTGTGGGGTTCCGCCCCTTCATTTACCGAATAGCCGTAAAAAACGGTTTGAAAGGCTATGTTAGAAACATGGGCGATGCTGGCGTAGAAATCCTTTTAGAAGGCACAGAAAAAGCCGTAAACAGTTTCTTAAAGGATTTAAAAGAGAAAAAGCCGCTTATGGCGCAAATCCACGAAGTTATCACAACAGAACTTGGCGGAGAAAACGAATATACAGACTTTAAGATTTATGAAAGCTCTAAGAAAGCCGAGCTTTACGGGTCTGTCATTCCGCCTGACATAGCCATATGCGACGAGTGTCTAAAAGAGCTGAGGGACAAGGATAACCCAAGATGTGACTATTTTTTCATAACATGCACGGATTGTGGTCCAAGATACACGGTTATTGAAAGGCTTCCATATGACCGTGAAAACACCACCATGCGGGATTTTCCCATGTGCAGTTTCTGCCAAAGCGAGTATACAGACCCTTTAAATAGGCGTTTTCACACCCAAACAGTGGCTTGTCCGAGTTGTGGTCCTAAAGTGTATTTGACAACATGTGAAGGTGAACTAATCCCAAGCAAGGACCCGGTACGGGAAGCTGGTAAGCTTATCGCAGAGGGCTTTATTGTGGCTGTTAAAGGATATGGAGGTTTTCATGTAGCTGCAGCCACCACTAGGGATGAACCTCTAGTAAGGCTTAGGCAAGTAAAGCATAGGAGGCAAAAACCGTTTGCCATCATGGCACGGGACTTAGAAACTATAAAATCCTTTGCAGAGGTGAGCCCCAAAGAGACTGAGCTTTTAACCTCTTACACGCGTCCTATAGTGCTTCTGGAAAAAAGCGCAGATTATTACCTTTCAGATTTGGTGGCTCCGGGTTTGCACAACGTCGGCGTCATGCTTCCCTACACGGGGTTGCATTACATGCTTTTTGACAATGTAAACGAACCAGCCTTCGTAATGACCAGTGCTAATCCGCCTAATCAGCCAATAATTAAAGATGACGGTGAAGCCCTAAAAACCCTCGGCAACATCGTCGATTATTTTCTTTTCCATAATAGGCGAATTGCCCACCGATGCGACGACTCGGTCATGCGTCTGCATGGTGAAAAACAGGTTTTTATTAGACGTTCAAGGGGTTATGCTCCAGCGCCGATAATTTTGAAGGAAAAAGCCGGAAAATGCGTTTTAGCCTTGGGCGGCGAACTGAATAACACTGCATGCATTTTACTTGGCAACAAAGCCTTTATATCCCAGCACATAGGAGACGTGGAAAACATTGAAACTCGGGATTTTCTTGAAAACTCAGCTAAGCACCTGATTCACTTAACAAACAGTAAAGTCGACGCTGTTGCATGTGATTTGCATCCGAAATTTACAACAACAAGGCTTGCGCATGAATTGGCAGAGCAAAATTGTTGGCAACTAGTCCAAGTGCAACATCATTATGCCCATGTTGCAACGTTGATGGCTGAACATAACATTGCTGAAATGGTTGGCGTGTGCTGCGACGGCTACGGCTACGGCATCGACGGCGAAGCATGGGGCGGAGAAATAATACTGGGCTCAAGAAACTCCTCAGAATTTAAACGGATTGCTCACCTTGAGAAGCAACCTCTAATAGGCGGGGATTTGGCTGCAATTTATCCACTGAGAATGGCTGCTGGGATCCTCCATAAAAATGTGAATGTGGAAGAATGGCTTATGCAAAACAAACAGCGCTTTCCCCACGGCGAAAATGAGATTCAGCTTATACTCCAACAATTGAATAGAGGGCGAAGCCTTGAAACGTCAAGTTGTGGGAGAGTTTTGGACGCGGCGGCTGCTGTTTTAGGCGTGTGCTATGAACGCACATATGAAGGCGAACCAGCCATGAAATTGGAGTCCGCCGCGTTGGGAGGCAAAGATGTTTTAAAATTGAATCCCATAATTAAGGGGGACATTTTAAACACGACGGAAATGGTTTTGCAAATATTTGAAAACAGAGAAAAGCATACAGTGGTTGATTTGGCTTTCTCTGCGCATGTTTATCTCGCTAAGGGCTTGGCAACGTTAGCCATCGAAAAAGCTTTAGAAAACGATGTAAAAGTGGTGGGCTTTTCCGGAGGGGTTGCCAGCAATGAAATATTCACTAGGATTATGCGAGAAATTGTTGAGGCTGCTGGTTTACGTTTTCTCGTCCATGAAGTTGTTCCACCAGGCGACGGTGGCGTATCCTTCGGACAAGCAGTTTTTGGAGGTTTTTTCCAGTCTTGAACCATAACCGATTTATTGTTGCATGTTTTGCTATTGAGTGATAGCGATGTGTTTAGCTATTCCAGCAAAAGTCATGAAAGTTCAAGATGGCAAAGCTCAAGTTGATTTCGGAGAAGGCGTACTAAGAGAAGTTGACATAACTCTCGTGAATGTTAAGGTTGGCGATTACGTTTTGGTTCACGCTGGTTACGCCATCCAAGTCTTAAGCAGAGAAGAGGCTGAGGAAACTCTGCGTTTGTGGAGCGAAATCTTAGAGGCTGAAAGCCAACTGAAAACGAAATAAAATGAAATATGCTGTTGAGCCGAAATGTTTGAACACCTAAAGTTTAGAGACCCAGAGCTAGCTAAACGCATATCTGAGAAAATCCGTGAAGTTGCTCCTAAAAGTGATGTTGTCAAAATCTGCCATGTTTGCGGCACCCACGAGTGGACAATAACCCATTTCGGTCTCCGAAGCTTATTGCCATCCAATGTTGAAGTTATAGCGGGACCAGGCTGTCCCGTCTGCATAACACCCGCTTCGGAAATAGATGAGGCTGTTCAGCTAGCAAAGAAAGGCGTAGTGGTCACGTGTTTTGGAGATGTCCTTCGTGTTCCAGGCTCGCAAATGTCGCTTTTAGATGCTAAAGCTGAAGGCGCCGATGTCAGAGTGGTCTACAGCGCTTCAGACGTTGTTAAAATGGCTGAAAGGGAACCTGCCAAGGAGTTCGCCTTCTTCGCCATAGGCTTTGAAACCACCGCGCCTTCAACAGCCATAGAAGTTTTGAAAAAACCGCCGAGAAACCTAAGTTTTCTAGTTTCGCATAGGCTTATTCCGCCTGCCATGGAGCTTCTGCTTGGAATAGGCGACCTTCACATAGACGGTTTTATAGCGCCGGGACATGTAAGCACAGTTATAGGTTTGAAAGCCTACGAGATTTTTCCAAAAGCCTACCGCATGCCCACTGTAGTGGCTGGCTTTGAGCCTTTAGATGCCCTATTCGCCGTTTACATGATTTTGAAACAGCTTAAAGAAGGCACTGCACGACTGGAAAACGAGTATATTCGCGCTGTAAGCTGGGAGGGAAACATTAAAGCTCAAGAGGTAATGCAGCAAACATTTGAAGTTGTAGATGGGGAATGGCGAGGTTTGGGAAGACTACCGTCCTCGGCATTTAAGCTTAAAACGCAATATGTCAGCTTTGACGCCCGTGAAAAATTTGGTGTACACGTTAAACATGGGAGGGACTTGTTGCCCGGATGCCAATGCCACCTTGTAATAATTGGGAAAATTAAGCCAACGGAATGTCCGCTGTTTATGAAGGCTTGCACTCCGCAAAAGCCAAAAGGCGCATGCATGGTCAGCATGGAAGGAACATGCCGAATCTGGGCAAAAGCCGCCAAATAGACAAAGCTTTTATTTAAAGAATGACAGAAATCCGTTTCAGCGAGGTTAATAAAATGAGTTTAGAATCAAACAAAACTTTAGGCGGCATAGGTGCAATACTAATGGTTATTGGTTTTCTCGGGTTATTTGGGTCGGCGTATGTGGGATTTTTGGTGCTTGTGGGTGCAATCCTAGTTTTAATTGCGTTAAAGGGGTTTGCTGATCACTATCAGGAAGGGGGCATCTTCAATAACGCCCTCTACGGGTTTATCGCAGTAATTGTTGGCGCAGTGGCAACTGTGGCAATATTTATGATGTGGATTCTGCAGACGCTGGCTTCCATAGAAATAGACTGGACCAACCCTACAGCTGTTCAACAATACTTTATGAGTAATCTAAACGCAGTTTGGTCTCTTGCTGCTGGAGCCATTGGAGCTTGGGTTGTGTTCTTCATTTTTATGATTATTTCAGCAGTATTGGTGAGAAAATCTTTGACTATTCTATCTGAGAAGTCGGGCGAGAAAATTTTTGGAACTGCGGGCTTGCTTTGGCTTATCGGCGCGGTGCTCTCAATAATTTTAATAGGCTTTATAGTGGTTTGGATTTCTTGGATACTGGTTGCAGTTGGATTTTTCTCCATCAAAGCAGCACCAGCGCAACCCGTGCCAGTCCAACCCGCGCCACCACCTCCACCGCAACCGCCGTAATAATTTAAAAACTAAGCCCATTTTTCTTTAATTCTGTTGGTTAAGCTTAAACGTTGAAAAAGCAATTTAGTATAGAGGCTTGCATAGATGGGCAGCGAGAGTAACAGGGCATACACTGGTAAGTGTGTTGACTGCGGTTCACCTTTAGTTTTGTATGAAATGGATTTTAAAAAGAATAGGCGGGTTATGCAGTGCACTCGGTGTGGCTTATACCATTTCTATAAGAAAGATTTTTTCGGCAAATGGAAACTTGTTAAGGCTGGAAGGGTTTCAGACTTGTGGAGAAAACCCAAATAGCTTTAACAAATTCTCGGAACAGGGTCTCCAACAGGTCGCGGTATTATCCTTTTCCCGCCGACAACTGTTTGCATGGCTACTCCGCTAAACATATTTGTTGCTTCACCTATGATTTCCGCTTCCTTTCCCTCTTCAGTGGCTTTCAGAAATTTTAAAACTTCCGCAGCTTTTCCTTTTACAACGCCTATGATTATTTTTCCTTCGTTTCCAACTTCAAGCGGGTCTAAACCAAGCATTTCACATGCCGCCTTCACATCTTTTCTTATGGGAATTTTATCCTCGTAGACCAGTATGCCCACGTGGGATTTTTCACTGAACTCGTTGAGGGCATCTGCCAAACCTCCTCGCGTAGGGTCTTTCATTGCTGTTATGCCACCGACATCGCCTAGTAAACGTTGAATTAAGCGGTTTAAGGGTTTAACATCAGATTTTATGCTGCTTCCAAAACTCAATCCTTCCTGGGCTGATAAAACTGCCAATCCATGATCGCCAATGGTGCCCGACAACACTATTTTGTCTCCGGGTTTAAGGTTCGAATCCAAAATCCATTGCGCATTAAAGTCGCTTCTAAACTGTCTCACAACTTTTAAGTTCCTTTCTAGGGCTTCAGTTCTTCTGCCAACTCCGGAAACATTTATCACACAGCCGCCTAGGCTCCCCTTTTCCACGACTTTTGTGTCTCCGGTGACTATGCCCACGCCTGCTTCTTGACATGTTTGCTTCATGCTTGCTAAAATCTTTTCAAAATCCGCTATGGCTAGTCCCTCCTCTAAAACTAAGCCACATGCTAAGGCGTAAGGTTCAGCTCCCAAAACCGCAATGTCGTTAACCGTGCCTGAAACCGCCAAGCGTCCAATGTCTCCGCCTGGAAAGAAGATTGGCTTAACGGCGTGGGAGTCGCTTTTCAAAACAATGTCGCCGACAACTGCCGCATCGTCCAGAGCCTCAAGCGGAACCTCAGCGTTACCCACACCGCCAAAATATTTCACGATATAATTTTTAACAAGGTCGTGCATGACGGTTCCGCCAGCGCCATGCAACATGGTTATGTTACCCTTGTTGGCGTTCAATCTGCTTCACCATTCTTTTAACTCTGGATACTAACGTGATGGTTAAACATAAACAAATCGCAACATATTTTGGTGTGAAATCAAGCCAATACGACCTCTCCCCCTCTAGTTTTCTGCAAGACTCTGCAGCGGCAGTTTCTTGTATGTTAAATTACAATAAGCTGAGGTTGACTGAAATGAAGTTAAACTCTAGAATTAAAATAGTGGATATTACGGGAAAAGTGGAATATGAGAAATATCTTTACCGGTGTTTTGCGCCTATGCCCTTTAGGCGGTATGCCGCAAGACAGAAATACTTACAAGAAGCGGTTCCAAAGGGATTCTGCAAAAACTATTAATTGTTAACGGTGAAGTTGTTGGCACTGTTGAGTATGCTCCTGTCGGGGCTTCTGGATATCCAATAAAAGGTGTTAATATAATCGTTATGAATTGCATTTGAGTTTTGAGAAAAGTAAAGGGCAACAGCTTCGGGAGGCTGCTCATGGATGATATGGTAAAAAGCGAAGAGAATGCTTCGGGCTTTGCTACCATAGCCCTAGAAAACCATTGGAGCCCATGGTTTATAAAATGGCAAATAGAGCTGTTGGGCTTTAAGGCAATAAACTCTATCAAGGTGAAACATAAAAGCAAACATCCCGAGCAGTCTTTCGCAATACACTTAATGTGGATGCCAAAAAGACAGAACGCAGAAATGCCAACGATGGATTGGCAAAAACTTTTAGACGGTGAAACTTTCTGTACGGCGCATCCCTTATATCGCCCCAGAGTTGGAAAGACTCTATACTTGAATTTGCAAAATGATGTGGTGACGTTAACCTTAAAGTTATGCGGTTTTGTTGTTTTTAAAATGTAAAACGGTCTAAAAACTGTTTTAGCTAATGGAAAACCATATAAATCGCCATGTAGCTGTTCAATTGCACAGTTGGAGAGTCT
>CAZCSF010000013.1:0-36048 GCA_964501295.1 uncultured Candidatus Bathyarchaeia archaeon
ATTAGTTGCAGATAAGCGAAAATAAGGCAGCGAATATTGTCAAAAATAGAAAAAGGGGGATGCGCGGGAGAAATCTCCATGGAGTAAGCGTGTCAATTATTATAACCGCATAGTTCATTATTTCGTCACCGTTAAATAGTTCGCTTTTAGAGCGTATATACGTATTTCGTTAAAACTTCACCCTAATGCTTCAATGTTGTAGAATCCATTTGTGAACTTTTCCGTACCGCGTTCTTTTACAAGCACTGTATCTTCTATGCGGATGCCGCCGAAACCTATAAGGTATATGCCTGGCTCGATGGTTACAACGTTGCCAGCTGCTAGCCTTTCCTTGCTTTGCTGGCTTAATGTTGGTGGTTCGTGTACTTCTAAGCCTACGCCGTGTCCTAGGCTGTGGACAAAGTTTTCGCCGTATCCTGCTTCTTCGATGACTTTTCTTGCCATGGTGTCTACAGCTTTTGCCCTCGCCTTCGCTTTCATTGCTTGAACCGCCTTTTGCTGAGCTGTCTTCACAATTTCGTACAGCCGTTTTTGCTTTTCTGAGGGTTTTCCAGCCACTAGTGTCCGAGTCATGTCTGACCGGTAATAGCGGTAAGAGGCACCTATGTCGATTACCACCAAGTCGCCTTCGCAGATTTCCCTGTCTGTGCAGCCTCCATGGGGAAAAGCTGAACGCACGCCAGAAGCCACTATGGTGTCGAAGGCTGTGCCCCATGAACCTTTCCTTCGCATGGCATATTCTATTTCGGCTGCAATCTCGTACTCTTTCACGCTGGGTCTTAGGAATTCGCAGGCGGCTTTCATTCCTTCGCATGTTAATTGCCCTGCTTTACGCATGAATTCAAGCTCTTCGGCATCTTTGACTTTGCGGAGCTCCCAGACAAGCTTGTTTTGAGGTTTAAGCCTTGCCTTGCCCCGCAACTCTTTCGCAAAGCTGCGATAGTTCTCAAAAGTTAACATATCAAAGGCTAGTTTTTTGATTCCGTAATTCTTCACTTGGGCGGCAACCTTCGCCGCGAGGTTCTCGTCGCGTTTCACAAGTTCAACACGAAAGCCTTTTCCCTCAGCCTTAGCTTGTTCATAATTGACGCCGTAAACGTAAAGCGTGTTTTCGCCGTTTCGCGGAATTAAGAGACATGCTGCTCCGGGAAAACCAGCAAAATAAAGCATGTTCGCCTCGTTTGCTATTAGGAAACCGTCAAAATCTTTCTGTTCAAAGGCTTTCTGTTTTAGGGCGTTTATTCTGTTCAAAGGTTTTCACCTTTTAAAGAAAATATGAGCTATGGCTTCAGCCTAATAAAATGTTCTGTTTTCTGCGTTAAGTTAAAAGAGCGAGTTTTAGCCGCCGCTTACAACCGACATTAAAATTACATGGTCTCCATGTTTCAGCCTTGTATCAACACCGCTCAACTGGTTTAGGAGAAGCCCATTCACGGTTATTATGAAGCTTTGTTTGACATCTGCGCCTCCGGGTTCGTAGACAGCCTTCCGAAAAGACTCGCCATATTTTTCCGCAAGCATAGAAAGTAAGTCTGCAAGAGAGGCGCCTTCGGAGATTTCCAACTCTTCTTCTCTCCCGCTGCGGATTATCTCTTTAATGTGACCGATGTATTCAACTTTAACCTTCAATTTCGACAGCCCCTACTTCTAGGATAAATAATGTTGAAATTTTCTTATATTTGTTTCTTGGAAGCTCTCTGAATAACCATTTATATGCTTTCCATCAATGTAGTTTTGGGTGCATCCGCTTTGCTTGACAGAAAAGAACTGGAAAAAATTCAACGCGAAAAAGAGCGTTGGGAAAGGGAGACTGTTGCCAAAAGCCTTGAAAGACTCCCAGAAAGGGGCGAATTCTTAACAAGTTCAGACATACCAGTAAGCCGTCTCTACACACCGGCTGACATTGCCAACCTTGACTATTTGGAGGATTTGGGTTTTCCAGGCGAGTATCCTTTTACGCGTGGTGTTTATCCCACCATGTACCGTGCCAGATTGTGGACTATGAGGCAGTATGCGGGTTTTGGCACGGCTGAACAGACAAACCAGCGTTTCAAATACTTGTTAAGCCAAGGGCAGACTGGGTTAAGCGTGGCTTTTGATTTTCCAACACAGGTGGGTTATGACTGCGACCATCCAATGGCGAATGGCGAAGTTGGAAAGGCTGGTGTCAACGTAAGCACTTTGCGGGATATGGAAACCGTTTTCGATGGGATTCCATTGGATAAGATAACAACTTCCATGACTATTAACGCTCCAGCCGCTGTTCTCCTCGCCATGTATATTGTTGTAGGAGAAAAGCAAGGCGTACCGCAAAACCAGCTTGACGGCACTGTTCAAAACGATGTTTTAAAAGAATATGTCGCCAGAGGGATGTATATTTTCCCGCCGAAGCCTTCCATGCGCCTAGTCACAGACATTTTTGAATACTGCGCCAAAAACGTGCCTAAATGGAACACTATAAGCATTAGCGGCTACCACATCCGCGAAACAGGCGCCACAGCAGTCCAAGAGTTAGCCTTTACTTTTGCAAATGCCATAGCCTATGTGCAAGCAGCCATAGACCGCGGCTTAGACGTGGACAAGTTTGCCGGTAGGCTTTCTTTCTTTTTTGCAGCGCATAACAACTTGTTTGAGGAAATAGCCAAGTTTAGGGCTGCGAGAAGGTTGTGGGCGCGAATCATGAGGGAACGTTTTAAAGCTGAAAAACCAGCCTCTTGGATGCTGCGTTTCCACACGCAGACTTCCGGCGTATCCCTTACAGCTCAACAGCCTTACAACAACATTATCCGCGTAACCCTACAAGCCCTAGCAGCTGTTCTCGGCGGAACCCAGTCGCTGCACACCAACTCTTACGACGAGGCTTACGCCTTACCCAGCGAACAAGCCGTAACAGTAGCGCTTAGAACCCAACAGATAATCGCCTACGAAAGCGGCGTTGCCGACACTGTGGACCCCCTTGCCGGCTCATATTACGTGGAGTATTTGACAAATCAAATTGAAGAGAGAACAGCAAAATACATTGAGCAAATAGACGAGATGGGTGGGGCGGTGGCAGCAATAGAGAAGGGTTTTATGCAGCGGGAAATAATGGAAAGCGCCTACCGCTATCAGAAAGAGGTGGAAAGCAAAAAGCAAATAGTTGTAGGAGTAAACGAGTTCATGGCTGAGGAGAAAACGCCCATAAAGATTTTGCGCATAAACCCAGAAATCGAGAAGAAACTTATCAAACGCCTTAAAGAGATAAAGAGGCAGAGAAACCAAGCAAGGGTGAAGGAAGCGCTAAACAATCTGCGGAAAGCCGCCGAAAACGAAAACGTGAACCTCATGCCCTTCATAATCCAAGCGGTAAAGGAATATGCAACCTTAGGCGAAATATGCGACCTTCTCCGCGAGGTTTTCGGCGAGTATAAGCCGCCATCCATATTCTAGCCTATAACGAATAACGGGTCGCCATCGTTTACTGAAGCTCCTTCAGAAACAAGAACTTCGCGAATTGTTCCAGCCGTTGGCGCAGTAATCTCGTTCTCCATTTTCATGGCTTCGAGGATGCATAAAACTTGTCCAGCCTGAACCTGTTCACCCTTTTTCACTTTTATGGCTAGAATTTTTCCCGTCATAGGAGCCGTAACGGTTCCCGAAACAGTCGGTTTTGGTTTTGCCCCTTTCAATGTTGGAACAAGACGGGGCTGTTCCGTGGCAGTCAAAACCGGTTTCCATGCTGGAGCCTTTAACTCTACTTTGAAGGAGGCTTCTTCAACTTTCACTGTGAAAGGTTTCGCTTTGCTGACTTCCTCCAGCGCTACAGCATAAACTTTGCCGTTTACTTTTACTTGAAAACTTTTTCCAAACTCAACTTTGCCCTCTGGAATTTCCGTGTTGAAAGTTTTCTCTTCCAGCTTTGCGGTGAAGGTTTTTTCTCCAGTTTTTGCTATTTCAACTGTTCTCGGTTTGCCATTTATGAAGACCTCGTATGTAGGCATTTTTACACACCATGCTCAGCTAAGCTCTGTCTTCCAGCCAAAACCCAAGCCGAAATTCCTCGTTTAGCCTTTGGCAGAGTTAAAGCCTTAACTTCACTTGTGCTTGTTAGGTAGGCGGCAACGGCTGTAGACACAACGGCAACACGCTCCAGTTCAGCTAGTCTTCTCGCCGAAATGCCAGTTTTGGCTTCTTCTCTTTTGGCTTTTCTCTTCTTAAAGAACTCTATGGCTGTTGCCGGAAACAGGGCGTAAGTCAACATGTCTTCTTCGCTTTCAATGTAGGGCTTCGCTTCTTCTGGAATCTTGTCCAAGGCGGGTTCAAGGAGGTCTGCTGGTCGGCATGTTATAGGCTCTTCCTCTCCAATGATAAGCCTTTTAACCTCCTCGTCTATGGGGGCTGGAGGCTTTCCATAAAAACCTTTAACGTAATCCTTTATCTCTTTTGGCACTATGCTGTAACGTTTTCCAGACAAAACGTTAAACACAGCTTGGATGCCCACAAGCTGGCTTGTAGGCGTAACCAAGGGCGGATAACCAAGCTCCCTCCTAACCTTTGGAACCTCTTCCAGAACCTCTTTAAGCCTATGAAGGGCGTTCTGCTCCCTCAACTGCTCAAGAAGATTAGAGAACATGCCGCCTGGAATCTGGTGAACGATTATTGATGCGTCAACCTTTTCAGCTTTAGGATCTATAAGCCCCAAAGGGTCATAATATTTCTCTCTAAGCTCTCGGAAATACTCTGCAATTTCTTGGAGAAGCTCCATGTCAAAGCCTGGGTCGTAAGGCGTCCCTTTTAAAGCTGCAACCATGGACTCAACTGGCGGCTGCGATGTGCCCCACGCCAGCGGCGAAAAAGCCGTGTCTAAAATGTCCACTCCCGCTTCACATGCCCGCAGATAGGTCATCATA
This sequence comes from uncultured Candidatus Bathyarchaeia archaeon, assembly GCA_964501295.1. Lineage (GTDB taxonomy): Archaea > Thermoproteota > Bathyarchaeia > Bathyarchaeales > Bathycorpusculaceae > JABFQN01. Next base: position 4,890 of record CAZCSF010000013.1, read on the forward strand.
GCCATGCCGCTGGTGCAGTGGCAATGCAAGTGCACTGGCAAGCCTACTTCCCTTTTAAGGGCTGTTATAAGCTCGTAGGCTGGTTGCGGCGCCAACATTCCAGCCATGTCTTTTATGCATATGGAGTCGCAGCCAAGCTCCGCCAGTTTTTTTGCTACTCCCACGTAATAGTCTATTGTGTGGACGGGGCTTATGGTGTAGCATATGGTGCCCTGCGCGTGCCTGCCCACTTTTTTAACGGTTTTTATGGCGATTTCCATGTTACGAACATCATTCAATGCGTCGAAAACACGGAAAATGTCTATGCCGTTTTCCGCTGCTTTTTCAACAAATTTTATGACAACATCATCTGGATAGTTGCGGTAGCCAACAATGTTCTGTCCCCGTAACAGCATCTGCAATGGTGTACGTTTAATGTGGCGTTTTAATTGGCGGATTCTCTCCCACGGGTCTTCAGCTAGATAGCGTATGCAAACGTCGAAGGTGGCGCCGCCCCAAACCTCCATGGAGAAAAAGCTTACTTGGTCCATTTTCTCAGCTATGGGAAGCATGGATTCTGTGCGCATTCTGGTTGCCATAAGGCTTTGATGGGCATCGCGAAACGTCGTGTCCGTAATCTTAACAGATTTTGAGTTCACGCCTCTTCACTTTTGATGCACATTAAGAGTGAAGCTTTGGAAAAGCGTTATATATCTATAATGGGATGTTGGCGTGCTTTTTAGATGGCCTAGTTTCGCGTTTTGTGCTCAGCATTTCAAGGGCGCTTATCAGTTTTGGACGTGTTTCCGCTGGCTCTATAACTTCGTCAATGTAGCCTTTCTGCGCCGCCACATATGGGTTAGCGAATTTCCGCCTATAATCACTTACAAGTCCCAAACGCTTCTGCTCGGGGTCTGGTGCTTCCGCAATCTCCTTCCTAAAGATTATGTTTATGGCTCCTTGGGGTCCCATGACGGCGATTTCAGCTGTGGGCCAAGCGTAGTTTATGTCTCCGCCTGAATGTTTTGAGCCCATGACGTCGTAGGCTCCGCCGTAGGCTTTGCGCAGTATAACTGTTATTTTTGGCACCGTGGCCTCGCAGTAAGCATAAAGAAGTTTTGAGCCGTGGCGGATTATGCCGCCGTGTTCCTGCTCTATGCCTGGCAAGAAGCCTGGCACGTCAACGAAGGTTATTATTGGTATGTTGAAGCAGTCGCAGAAACGCACGAATCGTCCAGCCTTTGTAGATGAGCTTATGTCTAGGGCTCCGGCGTAGTAGGCGGGTTGGTTTGCCACTATGCCCACTGTATGCCCGTTCAGCCTCGCGAAGCCTATGACTATGTTTGGCGCCCATAAGGGCTGGACTTCGAAGAATTCGCTGTTGTCGACCACGCGGTGGATTACCTCTTTAACGTCGTAAGGCTTGTCTGGGTCGTCGGGCATTATCCGCGCCAACTCCTCATCAGTCCTATTCGGGTCGTCGCCAGTCTCCATATAAGGCGGGTCTTCAAGATAGTTGCTGGGCAAATAGCTCAAAAGCTTCTTTATTATTTGGATACATTGTTCCTCGTCTTTGGCTATGAAGTGGGCTACGCCGCTGGTTTGGCTGTGAACCATGGCTCCGCCAAGCTCTTCGAAGGTTACTTCCTGCCCCAAAACAGTCTTAACCACATCTGGTCCTGTTATAAACATGTAGCTTGTCTTGTCCACCATGATGATGAAGTCTGTTAGGGCAGGCGAATAGACGGCGCCTCCGGCGCAAGGTCCCATGATGGCTGATATTTGGGGGATTACGCCGGAAGCCATCACGTTGCGGAAGAATATGTCGCCGTAACCAGCGAGGCTTGCGACGCCTTCTTGGATGCGGGCTCCGCCCGAATCGTTTAAGCCTATGACTGGCGCGCCTGTTTTCATGGCTAGGTCCATGAGTTTGCAGACTTTTCTGGCGAACATTTCGCCCAGTGAACCGCCGAAAACCGTGAAGTCTTGCGAGAAAACATAGACGAGTCTTCCGTCTATTGTGCCATAGCCTGTTACAACGCCGTCGCCTAGGTATTTGCGTTCAGCCATGCCGAAATCCGTGCACTGGTGAACCACAAACTGGTCAAGCTCGTTAAAACTTCCGGGGTCCAACAGGAGGTCTATGCGCTCTCTGGCGGTCAACTTTCCTTTAGCATGTTGTTCTTCGATGCGTTTAATTCCGCCGCCTAGTTTTGCTTGTTCCCGCATTTCACGTAAACGCTTAACTTTCTCTTCAACTGTTGGCTCTTTAACCTCCACCATGTTCGAGCACCTTCAGTTTGCTAAGATATTTAGGGGCAATCAGTATTTAGAATATATGCAGCTTTTTCGGAGAAAATTATATGCATCTTCACAGTTTTAATATGACATGACCTAAAAAGGGTGTTGCGTCACGATGGAATCCAATTTAGTTATTGATACATTACTTAGCCACAAGTCCATCCGCAAGTATAGAGATGAAATGCCTCCTGAAGAAGTTATCAAAACCATTGTTAGGGCTGGGCAACAGGCGCCTTTCGCCTCGCAAGCCTACAGCGTTTTGCTGTCGCGGAATAGGGAGCGCCACCCCTACAAGGCTCCGTTACTCTTCACCATATGCGTTGACTACCACAAGTTTGAAAGGATTATGGAGAAAAGAGGCTGGAAGCTGGTTACAAACGATTTGGTACTTCTATTCTTCGGAATTCAAGACGCTGCTTTGATGGCGGAAAACATGGTCATAGCCGCCCGAAGCCTTGGACTTGGAAGTTGCTTCCTAGGAAGCGCCATGTTCCACGCCGACAAAATAGCCCAAGAATACCAGTTGCCGAAAAAGGTTTTCCCGCTTGTACAGTTGACTATGGGGTATCCGGCTGAAGACCCGCCGCCTAGACCACGATACCCACTGGAGTTCACGCTTTTTGAGGGCAAATATCCTAAGCTAACCGATGAAATGGTTTTGAAGGCTATGAAGGCCATGGATGAGGGTTACCTAGCTCAAGACTATTATAGGCGGTTGAACGCGAAAATCCCTCTGGAAGATGGGCGTCCAGATCCCTACACCTACGAAAACTACAGTTGGACGGAGCACATTTGCAGAAAATGGGGGCAATGGTATCCAGACCTAAAAGTGTTGCTCGAACAGCTGGAAAAACGGGGATTTCACATAACAAAGAGCAAAAGAGTGATAAAAAAGAGACAGAAACCTTAAGCTTATTTACGCTTTATTTTTAGGGAGAAGTCTCCTACAAAAACGCGTTTTAAAGAACCGTCTTTAAGCTTTAGAACTAGTGCTCCGTCGTCGTCAACGTCCACAGCGAAGCCATCTATTTTTTCGCTTTCAGTTAAAACCTCAACCTCGCGGCCTAAGAAGGAGGCGAAACCTTTCCACTTTTCCAATATTTGGTTGAATCCATCATTAAGAAAGAGTTCATAAAGGCTTTCCATTTTCTCCAGCAAAGTCCTAAAAAGCTCTTCTAAAACAACTTTCCTTCCTAACAGGGTTTCAAGTGAAGTTGCAGTATTCCTAAGCTCTGATGGAAACATTTTATCTGCTTCAAAATTTGCGTTGACGCCGACGCCTACTATTACGTAAGCCACTTTTTCGCCAAGGGTTTTCATTTCAGAAAGTATGCCGCAAACCTTCAGTCCATCAACCAAAACATCGTTGGGCCATTTGGTTTCAACTTTTAAGGCGTATAAACTGCGGAGCGTCTCTGCCACAGCTAAACCAGCCAAAAACACTAGTTTCACCGTTTCCATGGGCTTAAGTTTGGGTTTAAGGATTATTGAAAACCATAAGCCGCCTTTCGGCGAGTGCCATTTTCTGTCAAGTCTTCCGCGTCCAGAGGTTTGGGTTTCTGCTATGGCGACGGTTCCTTCTGGCGCGCCGAGTTCTGCTAGTTCCTTAGCCCAGTCGTTGGTTGAGCCAGCTTCGCGGCTGAAGAAAAGGTATTTGCCTAAAAGTTTGGTTTTTAGTCCTTCTTGAAGTTTTTCCACGCTTATTTTTGTGGACACTTTATTTCTCTCCGTAGAACATGAAGGCGCCAAAGTAGAAAACCGCGTAGATTGCCGCTGCCAAAACAAAAGGGATGGTGAAACCCCAGTTGGCGATTAGTATGCCGCTTAATGCTAGGCTTGCGGATTCGCCTATGTGAAGTCCCATCATGAGCAAACCAATATCTGTTCCGTAGGATTCTTTTTCACATATCTTTGAAAGAATTCCTTCTTGTCCAATACTGTTCATCCCTTCAGTAAAGCCCACCGCAATTACAAGGGCTCCAGCGAGAGCTGGAAAGGAAAACCCTAAAGAAACTAGGAGAATTGAGTAGAGGACTCCGCTTAGCAGTATAAGCTCCTTTATACGAGAACATCTGGAGAAAAGATACGAAGACAACCCTGCCAGCAAGATTATAGCGCCAAAAATCAGTCCAACCTCTTCAGGGTTGAAGCCCACACTGCTTAGGAAATATGGGATGACATATCCGGAGCGGAAGCCGAAAGCCAAACCTATTGTGAAGAAGAGAACTAGGAAAATTTTGAACTTTCGACTTTTCTTTCTAAAATCGAGAAGACGTAGGGCTTGTTCCACGCTGAATTCTCCTTTTCTCGCTTCTGTAAGCGCTAACGCAAACAAAATTGTTAAAATGCCTAGAAAAGCGCAGAAAAGCATTGTTCCTTCATATAGGAGTAAAGCCGCCATGAACCCAGCTAAGAGACTGCCAACGGCGTAGGCGATGTAAACAACTGTTCTAAGGTAAACCAGAATTCTCCATTTGCCTTCGCTTTGCTCTAGAAGAAAAGCCCTATTCACAGCCCATATGGCGCCCTCCTTTGTTCCTTCAGCGATTTTTCCGAAAAGAAACTCCATCGGTGTGTGGGCGAAATAGTAGACTAGGCTTGAAATTGTGCCTAAAACTCCGTTGGCTACGAAGAAAGGTTTTCTTCCAAAAAAGTCTGAAAGGGTTGCGAAGAAGATTCTTCCAAACTGCATTATTAGGGGCATGGATGCAAAAACAAACCCTATTAAGACCACGTCTATGCGTCTTTCCTTCATCATTAAGGGTATGACAACTCCGAGAACACCGCTTGCGAAAGAGTGGAAGACTTGAATTAGTAAGATGGTTTTTACGGAACGCAAACAGCATCAACCCATGTAAAGGAGAAACTGAAAATGGCTTTTCACTCCATCACAAGTTCAAGGAGCACACCCTTAGTGCTTTTAGGATGCACAAAGGCAATTTTCTTTCCTTCAACACCTGTTCTCGGTTTTTCGTCAACCAGCATAACGCCCTTCTCTTTAAGCTCTTCTAAAACGTATTCGATATTGTCCACCTTAACAGCGACATGATGTATGCCTTCACCGCGATTCTCAAGAAATTTTGCAACTGGACTGTCGCTGCCAATGGGCTCTAAAAGTTCAATTTGGGTTTCTCCGCCCGTAGAAAGAAAAGCCACCTTAACCTTTCGCTCCGTTAAAACGTGGACCCCTACAAGCTTAAAGCCGAGTATGTCGCGGTAAACGCCAACGGCTTCGTCTAGGTTTTTGACGGCTACGCCAACATGGTCAACACCCATAAACATTTACATACACTCCTCAGCTTGGAATGTAAAAGCAATTGTCATTTGTTATAAAAAAGTTTCTAGGCTATGACCGCTAAAATATCGCCTTTGTTTACAATGGCTCCATTTGAAACAAGGATTTCCTTGACAATCCCGTCTTTTGGCGCGGCAACCTCATTAGCCATTTTCATAGCTTCTAAAATGCAGATGCAGTCTCCTTTGGAGACTTTTTGACCAACATCAACTTTCAAAGCTACAATTCTTCCAGCTATCGGAGCTAAAACAGCATCCTTTCCAACGGCTGAACTTGTCGCAGACTTTTTAGGAAACATAGAGGCTGATTCAATTTTCACAGTTTCCTTCTTAGCGGTTGGCGTTGGATATTGAACTTCAAAAATTTTTCCGCCGATTCTAACATGTAAGACGTTTCCAAAAGTCTTCATAAGCTCTGCTTGAATCTTGCTGCCGTTTACCTCTAAAAACATCCTTTCTCCTTCAATAAAATTCGCCAATTTAACTTCAACAGTCTTCCCGTCAACGTCAACATGGAAAGAATTCTTATCGCTTTTCAAAACCTTAACATAATGCGCCTTCTTGTTTACTAAGACCTCGTAGGTTTTCAAAAAGTTCGCCTCAGCCTCCTTTCTCTGCCCGCAATCTTCCAAAGGGAAACAGCCCTTTTTTCACGTTTTGAGATAAGCGCCCTAACCCTTTCTCCGCCGGTTTGATTGGCTAAAACAGCTATAATGGCGGCTGTTTCCTCGTCCGTTAAAGTTTTCTCCGGAAGAAGTTTCTTCATCCTCTCATCGACAAAGTTTATGTGGATTTCTCCCTTCAAAAAGTCTTCATCTTCCATTATCTTTTCGTGGAAGGGGATTGTTGTTTTTACGCCCTCTATTATGAACTCTTGCAGAGCGTTGCGCATACGCTTAATAGCCTCTTCGCGGTTTGAACCCCAAACAGCAAGCTTCGCAATTAAAGGGTCATAGAAAACTGATATGGTATAGCCATTATAAAGATGGGTATCAACCCTAACTCCTAAACCGCCGGGCAGATGAAGGTTTGTAACGGTTCCCGGAGATGGAGCGAAATTGTTGTAAGGATCTTCAGCGTTTATCCGACAGTTTATGGCGTGTCCTCGAATTTTTATGTCCCTCTGCCTATAGGCAAGCTTTTCGCCAGCTGCGATTTTTATTTGTTCCTTAACTATGTCTATGCCTGTCACCATTTCAGTGATTAAGTGTTCAACCTGAAGCCTCGTGTTCATCTCCAAAAAATAGTGGTCACCGTTCTGGTCTACGAGGAACTCTACGGTTCCGGCGTTAACATAGTTTATAGCTTTTGCAATTTTTATGGCTGCTTCTCCCATTTCTTTTCGCATTTCGCTGGTCATGAACGGTGATGGTGTTTCTTCAATGAGCTTTTGATATCTTCTTTGGATTGAGCATTCCCTTTCTCCTAAGTGGATAATCTTGCCTTTCTTGTCGGCGAGTATCTGAAACTCCACATGCCTTGCTTTTGGAATGAACTTTTCAATGTAGATTTCTGGGCTTCCAAAAGAGGATTCGGCTTCTAAAGCTGCAGTTTCTAAAATTCTATGCATTTCCTCCCCGTTTTGAACTAGCCGCATGCCTTTCCCACCGCCTCCGTAGACAGCCTTAACCAAAACTGGAAACCCAACCTTCTCCGCTATCGCTAGGGCTTCTTCACCGTTTCTGGCGGGTTCGAGGCTTCCAGGGATTACTGGCACTCCAGCGTCTGCTGCAGCCTTACGGGCTTCAACCTTGTTGCCCATCCTTCTTAAAACATCAGCTGGTGGACCGATGAACTCTAAGTTGTTTTCTGTGCATGCCTCAGCGAAGGCTGGGATTTGCGACAGAAAACCGTAGCCCGGATGGATGGCTTCACACCCAGATTTTTTAGCAGTTTCAATTATTTTTTCTATGTTTAGATAGCTTTTGCTCAGCTCAGCTTCGCCTATAAAATAGCATTCATCAGCATACCGCACATGCAAAGATTCAACGTCAGCCTCTGAATAGACGGCAACAGTTTTAACGCCAAGTTCTCTGCATGCCCTAATCACTCTTATAGCAACCTCTCCCCTATTAGCGATCAGAACCTTCCCAAACATGCCTTGAGCCCTTTCTCTAATGCTTAGTTCTACAATTAATTATCTTATCGATTAACATTAAAATAAGCGTTTAAGGCTTTAGAGTTCAGAAAATAGTTGCTGGAAAAACCTGAAATGTCCAAATATGGCTTTAATAAAAGTGAATAGTGAAAGGGGCGCTCGGCATTCTCAGAGGGTAAAAGGGATGTAACAGTAGCCATATCCATGGCAACCACAAATGGCAACTGGGCGGCGCAAGTGCTTAAGGAGAAAGACTTAATTTAAAGCTGATTCGACAATGTCCTTTCAAAGTGAAAGAGATATTCCTGGGCGTATCCCGCATAAACGCCAAAATAACTTCTCCCAAAAAAGCTAAGCCTTTCATAATCCGCTTTTGTCAGCGACTTGTTAAGCGAAATTTTTCTAACGAATCCTTTTTCAAAATGGTTTGCATAATGCTTTAGGATTGCGCGTTTTACCCAAACATCCACTGGAAAAGCTTCAAGTTTTTCAAGGGCGAAAAGCGAAACACAGTCAGCCACTTTTAAGCCTACTCCGCGAAGTGTAAACAACGTTTCTCTGGCTCTCTCATAGCTTTTCTCTTTCAAGCTTTCAATTTCAAGTTCGCCGTCGGCAACTTTTTTGGCGGTTTCAGAAACGTATTTGGCTCTGTAGCCTAACCCGCATTCTGCCAGTTCTTTTAGGCTTGCTTTTGCCAGTTTTTCAGCTGTTGGAAAAGTGTAAAACGTATAGCCATCTAACACCGTTTTTTCTCCAAACTTTTTGGCTGTGTTGAAGAGCATCTTTTTTATGGCTGGTATGTTCTTGTAGGTGGCGCATATATAGGCGATGAGGCATTCCCATGGGTCTTGGCGGAGGATGCGCAAACCTTTAAGGGTTTTAACAGCTTTTTCCATATGCTTATCCTTTGCAATTTGAGTTAGAACCATTGGCAAGTCATCCCCAAGTCTGAAATAGCCTTCTACAAATTCTTGGCTGACGCCTTCAAATTCAAGCACATTGCCCTTCTGCCTCACTTTTAATGGCTTATCTTTAACCATGCCATACCACCACCCGCCAACTTTTTCCCATCTAAAGGCTTGACCACAGCATAGCGTCAAATCCAAATTGAAGGGTTGAGAAGGCTTCAACATCAATTTCATGACTTTCACATCTATAGCCTTTAAGCCTCGTCTATGAACATGTTAGGTGTTGGTATTTCAGGCGGTAAGCCTTTACGCTCGCGGATTTGCTTAACAACTTCTGATGCAATGTTTTCTGGGACTTTCTCCCAGTGGTCAAAGGTGCACTGCCAAAAAGCATGTCCAGAAGTGGCTGAACGCATTTCAGCAGACAATCCGAAGGTTTCCGCCACTGGAATATATCCCGCTATCATGGTTAGGGCGCCTTTCATCTCCGAAGACAATATTCTACCCCGCTTTCTAGTTATTATGCTGGAGCATTCACCAACCCATTGGGCTGGAACAGACACGCCGATTTTGTAGACAGGCTCTAAAAGCGCAGGCTTAGCTGTTAAAAACGACCCTAATATGGCGCGGCGTGTGGCTGGCATTATTTGGGCTGGTCCGCGGTGCACTGGGTCCTCGTGAAGTTGCGCATCCATAAGCTTGACTTTCACTCCGCGTAATGGCTCTTCGCATAGGGGTCCAGCTCTGCACGCCCATCTGAAACCAGCAATTATCATTTCTCTAGCTTCGCGAAGGTATTGGATGCCCTTTGTCAAGTCTATGAGTATGTTTCTATGCTCGTCTATTGCCCAAACGTTTCGAGCTTCTTCTGTTGGCCATTCCGCCTCTTTGAAAAGTATGTTTCCTATCTGTTTTCTTCCCATTTCCTCGGCGATTTCGCCCTTCTCTATCATGTTTATAACCTTCTCTTCTAGGGGCTCCACTTGAATCCAGAATCTGTTGTGTTTGTTGGGGCTTTTAGCCATGGCTATTATGCCCTTTCCAGAGACGCTTTCTCTGTAAACCACTATGGGTTTTGAAGTTAAGATTTCCAGTCCGCCACCATAATCCTTTAGGAATTTCACGGCGATTTCCAGGTGGAGTTCTCCCATTCCGCTGAGCAAGTATTCGCCTGTCTCCTTGTTTATTGTGGTTACAAGGTTGGGGTCTTCTATTGAAAGCTTGTTCATGGCGTCCACTAGACGCGGCAAATCCTTCGGATGTTTCGGCTCGAGGGCTATGGTTATGACGGGTTCTGAAACGTATTTTATCCGTTCAAAAGGAATCATAACGTCTTTGTGGGCTACGTCCACAAGGGTTTCACCAGCCCTAGCCAAATCCAAGCCTAAAAGCGCCGCAATGTTTCCAGCAGCTATGCGGTCCACAACTTCTCTGAAGGCACCCATATACATGGAAACCTGTTGAACGCGGTAGTCTTTCCGTGCGCCCACAAGATAAACTTGGTCGCCTTCTTTCACAGAGCCTGAAAAAAGTCTGCCAGTTGCTACTAGTCCAGCGTGGGGGTCCATCTGAGCCATTGTTATACACATTACTGTGGGGCCGTTGTCGTCGCAGTTCAGCATAGCCCGACCAATTTCGGAGTCCATTTCGCCTTTCCATATTCTTGGCACTCTATATTTTTGGGCTTCAATGGGGTTTGGAACGTTTTTGACAACCATGTCGAGGATGGCGTTGTGAAGCGGAATCAAACGCGCAAGGTTTTGGTATTCGTCTTTCGCATAAGCCTCTATAATGTCGCTGAATTTGACGCCTTTTTCTTGAGCTATTTTTAGGGTGAAACCCCATCGGTGCAGGGCGGAACCGAAAGCCACTGTTTCGTTTTGCGGGTCAACCTTCCAACGGACTTTAAAATTTGGTTCGCCGTAGATTTCGATTAAGTTGTTAAAGTCGCGGATTATGCGGATTAGCTTGTTCTGAATCTCGTTTGAAGTAAGTTTCAACTCTTTTATCAAACGGTCAACCTTGTTAATGAAGAGGACGGGTCTAACCCTTTCTTCTAGGGCTTGCCTTGTCACGGTTTCTGTTTGAACCATAACCTCTTCAACCGCGTCCACCACAACCACTGCACCGTCAATAGCCCTCAAAGCCCTAGTAACTTTGCCCGTGAAATCCACGTGTCCCGGCGTGTCAATCAAGTTTATCACATAGGAGCGTCCACCAATCTCGTGTAGAAGTGAAATGTTCGCAGTTTTAATGGTGATTCCACGTTTTTGCTCCTCTTCTAAATAATCCAGCGCTCTGGCTTCGCCAGCTATTTTAGGCGAAAGCAAACCAGCTTCAGCTAAAAGAGAATCCGTCATTGTCGTTTTTCCATGGTCTATGTGGGCTATTATGCCAATATTGCGAATATCCTCCTTTTTCCCCATCAATTTGAGAATTTCAGCAGTTTGCCTAAACTTAGGCAAGGCTAGAACCCCTTTTGACACCAATCTGTTGTTTAGAGCATAAGTCAAGAGAACAAGGTCTTCCTAAATCTTAAAAGTCTTGTGGAGTTTATGCAAAAAGTTAATATGATTCATTTTTCACTTCCATGTAGCCTAATCCAGAAAGTGAAACTGCGATGATTTCGAGGAAATCACATAAGCCTTTGCTGCTTCAAGTGTTTTTGTTAGTGTGGGGCATGTTCAGCTATGGGACGTTATAGGCAAGTTGAAGAAATAGTTAAACTGATGAATAATCCTGAAAGGATAAGGAACACCAGCATAATCGCCCATGTTGACCATGGAAAAACAACGCTTTCCGACAGCCTTTTAGCTGCGGCCGGCATTATAAGCGAACAAGTAGCTGGACAAAAGCTTTTCCTAGACTCTTGGGAACTCGAACAGAAGAGGCAGATGACAGTTTTCGCCTCTAACATAAGCTTAGCCCACGAGTTTAAAGGCGTAGAATACCTCATAAACCTCATCGACACGCCAGGCCACATAGACTTCAGTGGAGCCGTAACCAGAAGCCTCCGCGCTGTGGATGGCGCCTTGGTGGTGGTGGACGCTGTTGAAGGACCCATGACCCAGACAGAAACTGTCTTGATGCAGGCTCTCCGCGAAAGAGTAAAGCCCATCCTCTACATCAACAAGGTTGACCGCCTCATTAAAGAATTGAAACTCACTCCAGAAGAAATACAGCGGAAATTCGCAAAAATAATCGTGAGGATAAACAGCCTCATAGAAAAGTATGCGCCTCCAGAACATAAAAAAGACTGGCAAGTAACCGTTGAAGATGGACGGGTAGCCTTCGGCTCGGCTCTCCACAAGTGGGGTTTAAATCTCCCCCATATGAAAGCGAAGGGCATAAGCTTCAAGGACATAATTGACGCGTACACTGGAGCGCCAGAAGACATTGGCCGAAAAGTTGAAGAGTTAAGCAAGAAAGCCCCATTATACGAGCCCATACTGGACATGTTCTGCGAGCACTTGCCCAATCCACTGCAGGCCCAACCATATAGGCAAAGCCAAATCTGGCCTGGAGACCCCAACAGTCGTGTAGGCCAAGCCATGGCTAAAGTTGACCCAAACGGCCCGCTTTTAATGTGTATAACCACCATAGAGGTTGACCCCCACAGCGGTGTAGTTGCCATTGGTAGGGTTTTCAGCGGTACAGTTGAACGGGGCAAAACAGTTCGCCTTGTAACCAGCCGCCAGAAGGGCACCATACAGCAGGTTTACATGAGCATGGCTGCTGACAGGGTAATCGTTGACCGGATTCCAGCCGGAAACATTGCAGCGCTTTCGGGGCTTCCTTCGCTTCATGTTGGCGAAACCCTAGCCGAGGAAGGTGTTGAAACCCAGCCTTTTGAAGGTTTGAAGTATGTTTCAGACCCCGTGGTTACGGTGGCTGTTGAACCCGAAGACGTTAAGGACCTGCCTCTCTTCGACAAAGTTATCCATAAGCTTACGCTTGAGGACCCGAACCTTCATTTTAGAATAGACAAGGAAAGCGGACAATACTTGCTCAGCGGAATGGGCGAGCTTCACCTTGAGGTTACGGCTTACCGAATGCAGGAAGCCGGCTTAAAAGTTAGGATTAGCAAGCCTATTGTGATTTATCGGGAAACCATAAGCCGCGACTATAAGGGACCAGCCATAATGGGTAAAAGCCCCAACAAACATAACAGGATTTGGGTAACCGTTGAAAGACTTTCAGAAGAAGTTATAGAAGCCATAAAAGCCGGAAAAATTTCTGAAATGCAAACCCGCGACGAAAGGCAGAAAATTCTAACAAAGGAGTTCGGCTGGATCACAGACGACGCCAGAAACCTAATCGCCATAGAAGGAACCAACGTGCTTGTCAACAGAATAAAGGGAAGACAGTATGTGGAAGAAGTTTTGGACCATGTGAAGTCTGGGTTCCGCGACGCCGTCATTACAGGCGTTTTGGCTAAAGAACCCATGTACGGGCTTAAGGTTAACCTTGGAGACATCATGATTCATGAGGACCCAGTGCACCGCGGACCAGCCCAAATCTTGCCTATGACTTGGCGTCCCATTTGGTGCGTCTTCCTTTTAAGCGAGCCTAAACTTCTCGAACCCATAATGAGTTTTGAATGTAAGGTTCCTAACGATTTCGTAAGCCCAGTGATTTCGCTTCTGCAGAAACGCCGTGGCAGAATCCTCGACATGGTGAACGAAGAAGACATGGTTATAGTGAAGGCGGAACTTCCAGTGGCAGAATCCTTCGGAATAGCCGACGAACTGCGCTCCTCAACGCAGGGAAGAGCCTTCTGGGCGACGCAGTTCAGCCGATGGGCGCCAGTGCCAGAATCCATGCAAGCAGACGTGATAAGGCAAATCCGCGAGCGTAAAGGCTTACCGCCAACACCGCCAAAAGCAGAAGAATTCTACGAAGAAGAATAACCATTTAACGCTTTAATTTCACCTTTTATCTGCCATATCCTTTTAAATGCTGTAGCGTAGCATTTAGAATGAGATGAGCACTGGAAGCTTATCGGTTTCTCTTGAAAGGCTCTGCGAAGAGCCATATGCTTCTATAATATGCTATCCAAAACCCAGTAAGGCTGAACTGCGAAAACGCCTGAAGGAATTGAAGAGGCTTGGCGTTTCAGCCCTAGAATTCAGTGGAGAAAAACAGGCTTTTAATGTGCATGTTTTGGGGAAAGGCTGTGTGGGCGTTGTTGTAAAAGCTTACCGAAAAAATGAGAAGTTAGCCTTAAAAATTCGAAGGGTTGACGCTGACCGCGCTGGGATGCGGCGGGAAGCAGAAATGCTTAAAGTGGCTAATTCAGTAGGCGTTGGACCAAGACTTTTAGGCGTTAGCCACAACTTTCTTTTAATGCAGTTTATAGATGGCATTTTGCTTCCGCAGTGGCTGGAAAAGTGTAGAAAAAAGACTCTTTTGAAAAAGGTTTTAAGAGAGGTATTAGAGCAGTGTTGGCGCTTAGATAAGGCGGGGTTAGACCATGGCGAATTAAGCCATGCTCCAAAACACATTATAGTTGATGGCGAAGGCAAACCTTTCCTAGTGGACTTTGAAACTGCAAGCTTAAACCGAAAACCTTCCAACGTCACATCCATTACCCAGTTTCTCTTCATCAGTGGCTCCGTTGCAGAGAAAATAGCCAAAAAACTCGGTGGCAAAGACAAAAAAGCCGTTATAGAAGCTTTAAGGCGTTATAAGGCTGATGGAAACCGCCAAAACTTTGAAAAACTGCTAAAAGTCTGCGAACTCTAAACGATGTAGCTGACCTTAGCTCCATTGTCTTGTGCGCTTGTTCCTCCATCTGCCAATTCAAGCTTCAACTCCTTCAGAAGCTGGGTTAAATCCAGCCAAGTTTCCACTTGAAGCTGCCTTGCAACCCTACGCTTTTCATAAAGCAATGGAATGAAATCGACAAAAAGCCAACCGTAAGCTTCTGTCAAAGAGTTTCTCTCCCCTCTCCCCGAAAGGAAAAACCCACTCGCTCCTTATAATTGTATATGGAAAAAACTTCTATTGACTATACAAGCTCTTGTCAAAAAGGTTTAAAACCCACTTTTTTGAATTTAGCTACGTGGTTTAAATGGTCATAAGCAGAGAGGAAATGCAGGAAATAGCCAAAAAATACAAATAGCCTATTGGGCTTAACCTTGGCTCCCATTCGGCTTTGGATGCTTGGCAAGGACAACGCAACTACGGCTTAAGAAGCATAATTTAAACGACACCTGGAAGAGCACACATATACCTTCAAAACCCTATGGTGGGAAAACCCGACGAGCTTATTGAAGACTTGCCGAGCTTTGTTAGGCGAGACTTATGTGTTGTAAATGACTTGAAGGATATAAAGAAGGACAGCGACTGGAAAAGCGTAATTTTAATCCTTGACAAGTATTCAGACATTGTCAAGTATGTTGACGAACTTGTCGAACTTGAGTGTTTGCAGATTCCGAACAGGGCTTTCTCCGTTTATGTGGGCGGAGACGAAAATTGCAGTGTGATTGAAAACGAGTTTGCCGTGCTAATTGTCGGCTCCAGAACCCTTCTAAAAATCGAGAACCGTGGCGAAATTGAAAAGGACTATTACTGGTTTGCGGAGCAAGCAGGCATTCCATATCCAAAATCCCACGAGTATGAGGTTCGCAAGGACGGGATAAGGTTTAAAGAGTTCATTGAAGAGCCTATGCTTTTGAAGGCTGAACACGCCCACAGAGTGTTTGAAAGAGAGTTTATTTTCGCTGCAGACTCGCGGGACTTGGAGGAAAAAGTTGCAAGGGAAGTCAAAGCTGGAAACCTCAACGAAGAGTCGCTGAAAAACGCGCGGGTGGAACAGATTGTTTTGGGTCCCCACGCCAACTTTAACTTCTTCTTCTCGCCATTAGACGCTAAAAACGATTGGGGAGACGTGGACGACTGGTTTGCAAAATTGTATAACGTAAGCCTTGAAGAAGCCAGAATTTGCTTGGCAAACCAATTTCTGTCCATAGACGAGCGGAGAGAAACCATCCTAGACGGCTTGAAAAGGCTTCCAGCAGATGTCCAACAGAAAATCAAAAAGATTTCCTCCTTCGAGGTTACAGCCCACGCCATTCTAAGCCTAAGAGAATCCCTGCTGAAAGATGTGCAACGCTATGCCGACCGCTTCCTACTGGCGTGCAGAGAACATGCCTACCCAGGCATAATAGGCGCATGGTGCTTGCAGACGCTTATCACATGGGACCGTGTTAGCAAATATGAATTAAAACCAACGGTTAAGTTGGACTTCACAAGCGGCGTAGAAGCAAAAACCGCAGCAGACTACGGCTTATATGATGTGCCAGAAGCCCGAGACCCATACATGCACATACCAGTAACGCAGGACGTAGCCCTACGCCACGGAGGAGGAACCAACGTCCACATGGGAATAGGCTCCCAATACGCCAATGCTAAATACGAGAAGCCCATGAGCACTGGAGACCGCATAGCCCTAGAAATCAGACGCGCATGGAAAACAAAACAACTCCACGAAATAGTAACTTAGGTTTGCGTTGGGAAACTTTTAGTAATAGTTTGTCTATGAATTTTATGGGATGATTTGGTTGAAATTCGCGGTTGTTGTTGAACGGGATGAGGATGGGTATTATGGGGCTTCGGTTCCAGAATTGCCCGGCTGTCATACTCAAGCCAAGACGCTTGACGAGTTGATGGTGAGGATTAAGGAGGCTATTGAAGCTTACTTGGAGGCTGAAGGTAAACCAAGCGAGGGCGTCGAGCTTATTGGTTTACAGTTTGTCGAGGTTCATGTCAAGTGAGTTTAAAGCCTTTGCCTGCTAGAAAAGTTATGAAGGTTTTGTATTTTTTAGGTTTTAAGGTTGTTAGAAGACGTGGCAGTCATGTTGTTTTGAAACTAACGAAGGAAGAGTTTTTGAAACTGCTGGAGAAAATAATAATGAAGGGGTTTAGGGAGGATACAAACAGGAATTTTAGGGATATGGCTGAAAAGTATGGGGGATATATCGAAAGAATTGAAAGAGTTTAGGAAGACTGTTAAAGAATTTTTAGGCATTCCTAACAGAATACCGAAAAAGAAAATAACCAACCAATAAATCAAATCTATAAAAATCTAGATTTACTTCCTTTTCAATATTTTTGCTCTTTCTTGGAATATCCTTCTTGATAATGGTGCAACTAAGACATAAATAGCCAAAATTAATCCTGCTCCTGTGATACTTATTTGAGCAATTGTGGAAACGAAACTTTCGGTGAGTATATTTGAATCACCTGTTTTTAGTTTAAAATATTTTTATATTCCTTGATTATGTTTGCGAGTTTTGGAACATTAAACATTCTTTTTCTGGTTATCTCGTTTGTTGTTGCCATATACATTTGGCTTATTAACGCTTTAAGTTTTGGGTCTAGTTTTGGCGGTTCTATTTTCACAAGCCCTTTCCAGTCTTTTACGCCTTGTTTTTTTGCTTTTTCAACTTCTTTCGCCCATTCCGTTCGCCTATAGTATATGCGTGCTATTTCCTTGCTAACGTGCAATCCTTTATAGGTGAAGCGGCATTCGTCCAATGTGCCGACAACATCAACAACCATAAGCTGTCTTTGTGGGTCAAAAGCCAACTCTATTTTGCCGTCTTCGTTCACCAAACCCGCTTTTGAGGCAACCTCAGTAATCGTCTCATCAACTTTTAAAAGCATAGCTTTAACCTCTTCTAGTTCGCTGTCTGTTAAACCCGCCATCTGCTGGGCTTCCCGCCACGTTATGTAGCGGTCACCCTCCTCAAGCTTTGTGCTCACATCGAAAATTGGTTTTGTTAGTCTTTCGCCTGGTTTTGGATAGTGGTCTAACCCTAAATCTTCAAGTGTAACCAAACCCTTTTCAAGCCTTTTAAAAACCGATGAGCCTTCTGGCAAACCATTACGATAAATTATCTCAAGGGGAATCAAGAAATTCTTAAGCTGCGGCGTGAAAAGGCTATAATCATATTTGAGTTTGCCCCCTTCTACATATACTTTAGGCTTGTAAACGTTGACGAGGTTGAACTCCATAACATTTGTAGGTTCTTTCAACTCGTCAAAACGCAAAACTCGTCCCTTCTTGTCAACCAGTCCACGATAATGTGTTTTTATACCTTTCTCCTCTAGCCTCTCGAAGCAGTAAGCCCCCATTAGGCATAGGGCTGCCCCTTTCCCATCGATGTGGTCTGGCATTTCACCCCAGTCAAAAACGGAGTAGCGGTCTGAAAAATGAAAACGCCCCACACCCATCCGAGTCTTCGTAGTCTTCTTAACAACTTCTAAGTCTTTAACACTGCCCATGGGGAGGCTTCACCTCTTAAGCTTTCTTGCAGCCTCATCCGCCTTTTCAATTTCACCTTTCTTTTCCAGCTGATACTTGCCTATATGCTCCGCTAACCGCTTGTCCTGCAAAGCGAAAATCTTTGCAGCGGCTATGGCGGCGCCTTCAGGCTCAAGAATCACAACAGAGCCTATGCCGCTGGGAACCCGAAGCGACGAGAAAATGTCGGCGCCCGCAAACCTTTCTGAATACGGCGGACAAGCGATAACAGGCTTGGCGGTGTTGGCGTCGACAAAAGCACTTAAAGCATTAGACCTCCCAGCCACAGTAATGTAAACAACATTTTCGCCCTCATATTCCCTTAAAATTTTAAGAACTTTTTCTGGCGTTTTGTGGGCTGAAGCCACTCGGAACTCGTAGACTAAGCCGAAAGCCTCCAAATGCTTGCCGATTCCCCCTGCAAACTCCAAGTCTTTCTCAGAACCCATCAAGATGACGACTTTTCCAACCATCCAGCTTCACGGATTAGACATTTAACCAAAGCCTTTATAAACCTTTAGCATAACGCCTTCACCGGTTAAGTTTTTAAGCACGCCCCTTGCCTTTCATTTTAATGGTGATGCGCCTTGCCAACAGAAAAGAGACGGAGACGCAGTCCCCTAGACGAGTTTTTCGAAGGCTCCGTTTTCAGCGATATAGAAGACTTTTTCAAAGATTTTCCAGAAGAAACCTTCACAAGCGGCTACTCCATAAGCATAATCCAAACCCCAGAAGGCACAAAAGTAAAAGCCAAAGTCGACAAAGACACAGATGTGAACGCTCTTAGAAAACAGCTTGAAAGGCAATGTCCAAATGCAAAAATAGAGATAGAAGGCGGCAAACAAGAACCCCTAATAAAGGAAATATCAACAAAACCCATAAAGGAGGAAGAAAAAGCTAACGGTGATTGACGAAGCAGTTGATTTCTCGCTATGACGAAACGATAATTATTATATAATTTAATTTTAAAAATATAGCATTTTACACATGCAATAAAAGGGGAACTGATGGAAATGGAAGCAGAATTGGAAATCCTTCTTAAAAAAGCTGTGGATTTCGGAGCCACATATGCGGATGCCCGCTACCAACAATACGATTATGAGCTTATAACCGTGGAAAATAAGACTTTAAAAAGCTACTCTTCGCGAAGATTCGTGGGAGTAGGCATAAGTGTAGAAATGAATGGAGGAGTAGGCTATGCTTCCACAAGCGACTTAACCAAAATTGGATTGGAAAAAGCGTTGGAAAATGCTGTTAGGTCGGCTAAATCTTTCAAAGTGAAAGAAACAACGACATTTGAAAGAGAATCTAACCAAGCTAACGCTAAGTTTCCAGTGAAAATCGACCCATTAGAGGTTTCTCCAGAAGAGAAGGTTTCCGTAGCCTTGGATGCGAATAAAGCCGCTTGGACTGATGACGGGATTAAGAGCGCGGTGACTAGACTCGGCATATCTAAGGACTATAGGCTTTTCTTGTCTTCTGAAGGTGGAAAGGTCAGCGTTGAAACAGTCATGACTGGACTTGCACATGAAAGCGTGGCGAAAGCCAACGGTGTTATGGAAAGAGTCCCCTATCACGAATCAATGTGCGGAGGTTTCGAATTTATAAAGTCGAGAGACTGGAACGCGTTTACCTCAGAAATTTCAGACCTTGCTGTTGAAGCTGTTAAAAGCAAAACTCCTCCAGCCGGCACATACATGGTTGTGGTTGATTCAGAAGTTGTGGGGCTGCTTCTCCATGAAGCTTTTGGACATGCCTCTGAAGGAGATCTTGTATATACGCAAGAATCCGTGCTTTACGGTAATGTAGGTTCTCAGGTTGCAAGTAGCCTTGTAACCATAATAGACGAGGGAACCGTTAAAGGCGGATACTTTTATCCTTTCGACGACGAGGGAACAAAAAAGAGCAAGACAGTAATCGTTAAAAACGGTGTTTTAAAGGGGTATCTGCAAAACACAACATCCGCGGCGAGGTTTAATATTAAATCCACCGGAAATGGTAGGGCTCAAGATTTTGAAAATGTTCCAATAGTTAGACAAACAAATTATTATATGCAACCCGGAGACTACGAGTTCGATGAGTTAATTGAAGACATAGACTTCGGTGTATACATAAGAGGAAAAGGCTCCACAGGTGGACAGGTTGAGGTTGGCATGGGAACGTTCACCTTCGGTGTTGGGCCTTCAAAAATTATAAGAAATGGGGAGTTGGCTGAAACCGTAAAAGGCGTGGTAATCAGCGGCTTCATTCTTGAAACTTTAAAGACAATAGATGCCGTCGGCAAAGACCATCAAATTAGAACCAGTATTTTCGGTGGATGTGGAAAAATGAATCAAACGGTTAGAGTGGGATATGGCGGTCCCCATGTTAGGGTTCGAAAAATGACTGTGGGAGGTAGGTGAAATGGAAATTGCCGAATTAGCCGTGATAAAGGCGTTAGGTTTTGGAGCAGCTGAAGCAGAAGCCTATGTGCAAAAGGCGAAGACATTGTGGATAGAGTTTGCAGAAAAAATTGAGAACGTAAAAACAATAGAGTCCGCAGGGTTAGGGCTACGCGTAGCTGTAGGCAAAAAAGTAGCTATGCATTCCACGTCAATTCTAGACAAGAGGGAAGTGGAAAAAGCAGCAGAGAAAACTGTGAAAATTGCAAAAGTGGCGCCGGAAGACCCAGACTGGAAAAATCTAAACAAGAATTTTGGAAAATCCTCTGCTGAAGGATTTTTTGATTACCAATTAGAAAAACTTGATTGCAGCGAAATTGTTGAAAGGTTAATGTTCGCCGTTGAAAAGATAGAGGATTACGACAAAAGAGTTAAACCAACTCGAGGATTGTTAACAGCATCCATAACCAGTGTTTTCATTGCAAACAATTACGGCGAGAAAAGTGAAAGAAAAGAAACGCATCTAGCCGCTTGGTTAAGGGCAAAAGCTGAGGAGGGTGGAGAAAAAAGCACGGGAACAGAAGACTGCGAAACCAAATTCTATAAAGAGTTGAAATTAGAGGAGATGGCTGAAAAAGCAGCAGAAAAAGCTGTAAAGTTCTTGAAGGCTGAACCCATTGAAAGCGGAGAAATGCCAGTTATAATCCGAAATAAGGTTTTTGCAAACATAATTGGAGTAATTCTCAGCGGGCCTCTAACTGCAGATTGGGTTCAAAAGGGAAGGTCTCCACTATCCAGGAAGATTGGAACGCAGGTGGCATCTGCAAATATAAGTTTAACAGATGATGGAATATTATACGGCGGATGGCGGACAAGACCCTTTGACGACGAAGGACACCCCACCCAGAAAACGGTTTTAATAGAAAAAGGCGTCCTTAGAAACTATCTTTACGACACTTACACAGCGTTAAAGGATAATGTGCAATCAACCGGAAATGCTTACAGATTTCAATATTGGATGCCTCCTCAATCATCACCATCGAACCTTGTCCTGACTCCGGGAAAAGCAAGCCCAGAAGAAATAGTGAGAGAAACAAAAAAGGGGATTTACATAGAAGAAACGATCGGTGAGTGGCTTTCAAATCCCGTAAGCGGAAACCTTAACGCCACAGTAACCCACGGATACTTTATCGAAAACGGCGAACTGTCTAAACCGATAAAAGGTGTTGTGATCTCCGGAAACTTCTATGAACTTTTAAAGAGTGGAATCGAACTCATAGGTAACGATTTAAGGAATAGCATGCAAAACTACTCGCCAACTGTAAAATTATCCAAAGTAACAATCGCCGGAAAATAAACGCCTCCATCGCACTTAAAGCAAACATCTTTATCACTAGATATTTATCTACACAACTCTGATCATATCAACTATCCTGAAACAAAACGCCGATTACTTTTAAACACGCAACAGATATTAGGCAACATTAAGTTATTCAGAAAACGCAAATAAGCCAAAGGGTACTGGTCCAGAATATGGGGTAGTCGTCTAGCTTGGTCAAGGATACCAGCCTGGGGCGCTGGCGGTCCTGGGTTCAAATCCCAGCTACCCCACCACTACCGTTGTCAAGGGCGCTGGAGAAACCATCTTTTACCGTGTTTCGTCAAACCTTTTAAACATCCGCATTAAAGAATAAGATATGTGAAAGATGGAAAATGAAGTTTTCATTCATAAATCCAGGTCCAAACCCAGAAGTTTCAATGAAAGAAGCAAAGAAAATGATGGGGGCGGCTCCTCCTCTTGGCTTGTTATACATAGCTGCCGTCCTCGAAAATGAGGGGGTTGAGGTTTCACTTTTAGACCAGTCGGCTATGGGGTTTTCGATAAAGGGTGTTGTTAACTGGGTGAAAAAAGAGGATCCGGACATCCTTGGCTTCTCTACATTGAATGTTTCAGGCCGCACTGCAGCGTTAATTGCGGAGGCGGTGAAGAGGGAAAATCCCGATTTGATTATAGTTTTTGGTAATTTTTATGCAACTTTCAATGCGGAGAGAATTCTTGAAAAGTATCCTTCGGTGGATGTGATTGTTCGAGGGGAAGGAGAATACACAGCCTTAGAACTTGTTAAATGTTTAGAAAAGGGGGGACGCTTCAAAGAGGTTTCTGGAATAACGTTTAAGTGGAAAAACCATGTGGTTTCCACTGCGGATAGACCTTTAATTAAGGATCTTGACGCTATACCGTTTCCAGACCGCAGCCTTCTAAAAGTGGAATATCACAATACTACTGCTGGAATAAATGTAGCTCCTAAAAAGTTCACAAGCTTTGTTTCTTCCCGCGGATGTGTCTTTCAATGTCGTTTCTGCGGGTGTCGAAGGTTAGCCCATAACCTGTGGAGGCCAAGGTCTGTGGAGAACATACTTGAAGAGTTGCACTTTTTAGCCGGTGAAGGTTATAGGCAGATAATGTTTGTAGATGACAACTTCACGTTGAACCCTAAAAGGGTGATTAAGCTATGCCAAAGGATGCGGAAGGAAAAGGTGGACATAGAATGGATTTGTGAAGGAAGAGTTGACCGATGCTCCTATGAAATGATGCGGGAAATGGTGAAAGCCAACTGCAAAATGATATATTTTGGGATAGAAAGCGCCAACCAGAAGGTTTTAGACTACTACAATAAACAAACAACCCCAGAACAAGCAGAAGTCGCGGTTAAAAATGCCAGAAAAGCCGGAGTAGACGTTATAGTTGGCTCCTTTATTTTAGGCGCTCCCAACGAAACTAGACGAGAAATTCAAAACACATTAAAGTTTGCAGAAAAACTGAAGGTGGACATTCCACAGTTCAACATTCTTGCGGCCTTTCCAGGAACCGACATATGGGAAGAACTTAAAATGAAGGGCTTTCTAAACGAAGACCAGCACTGGGAGACTGGCGTCTTGGTGCCCAATCTTCATCCTGACACTGTTCCATGTAGTGAAATTGAAAGAATGATTCGTGAAAATTACCGGCATTTTCTCCTTCGCCCAAGCTATATTCTGACGCAGGGAGCCAGAATGCTGGCAAGCTCTTATCGCTTTAATCTTTTGATTAACAATTTAAAGCGGATAGACACCATATCTGAAAGTGTTCGCCTCATAATTTAAGATGAAAATTTCGGGATTTGCTCTAGTTTTTGTGATTCCATGTTAATTTTATAATAATTGGGACTTTGTTAGCAAAGGTTCTTCAGCATTTATTATGGTTAAACTCCCGTGAAAGCTTCCCCTTGATAAACAAAGCTTATTTGCATGCTCCTAAATTAGTTAGCATACAATCATTTGCGAAGACCAAAATTGGTTAAATGATGCTTCGGAGAGCTGTCTATTCAATGTTTAAGAGTTTAGGCTTGCAGCACAGTTCGGCGGATGTTGGAAAGGTAAAGATTAGCGTTTTCATACCAGTTTATGAAGGTTCAGAATTGTTGGAGCCTCTGCTGGAGAAGCTGACAAGCGGCTGTTGCGAGGATAAGGAGATTTTTGTTGCTATAGACAAGCCTAATGAGGAATCTGTAAAGGTTTCGAAGCGTTATCATGGCAAAGTGCATTTTCTTTTAAGCAATCAAAGAAGAGGCAAAGTGGAAGCCTTAAACAGTGCTGTGAAAATGTCCCGTGGAGAAATCCTCGTTTTTCTGGATGCTGATGTGAAAATCGGCGACTCTAAAGATTTTTTGGAAGCCATAAGAAGGGAGATGGCGGAAACCGACATTCTTGATTTAAAGAAGAAGATCATCCCAGACTCTTTCATTTCAAGAATGGTGAATTATGAATATGTTGGCTCAAACTTTGCGAGTTACCTCTACTCAAAACTTGTGCGAAAATGCTTCTGCGTTGGTGGAACAGCCTTCGCAATTAGAAGGGAAGCCTTCGAAGAAGTTGGAGGCTTTTCAAAAGTTGTTTCCGAAGACCTAGACCTAGCCCTTAAGACCCTTCTAAAGAATAAACAGTTCAAATACGCGGAGAAAATTGAAGTTTATACAAAGGCGCCTTCAAATTGGAAAAGCTGGTTTAACCAGAGGAAGAGGTGGGGGATAGGCACCGGTTTATGGATTAAGGAACACTGGAGAAGGCTGGTGAGATATATAGCAAAATACCCTCACGTAGCGCTTCCATGCGCCTTAATCCTTTTTCCAACAATTGTTCCATTGCTGTTCAATTACATTTGTTCTGTCTTTCTAAATTTTCAAATTCTTAATTTTGTCCCGCCGGTTTTGGCGGCACAGTTGAGTTTTTCGCTTCCACCTGTGATTTCTGTTTCGGTTTTGTCCATTATTTTCACAGGTTTGAGTAACTTCTTTTTGGGTTTCATAGCTTTTGCAGCCATTTTTTATGCGGTTTCAAAGAGGCTGAATTTCCGCTTCAACATTGCAGAATTCCTAATATACTATTTTGTTTATCAACCAGTATCTGCCCTCGTACTTTTGGTTGGCATAATACAGGCTTTTCTATCTTCAAACCATAAGTTAGACTGGAAGGTTTAATCTTCGAAAATGTTAAATAAACTGTCGCGGCTTGCTTGGGCTGGTTGGAGGCTGGTTGTCAATGAGTTGGGCTATAGAAGCTTCAGAAGTCACTAAGGTTTTTGGCAGCATCCGCGTTTTAGACGGTTTAAGCTTCACAGTTAAGCCTGGAGAGGTTTATGGGTTTATTGGTCCCAACGGTGCTGGGAAAACCACTGCCCTAAGGATAGTTTCAACACTGCTTTTGCCCACTTCTGGCAGTGTGAAAGTTTTCGGGTTGGATGTTGTTCAGAAGGCTGCTGAAGTTCGCGAGATAATCTCCTATCTTCCAGAAGAAGCTGGTGCTTATCGGCATCTTTCAGGATGGGAGTATCTGGAGTTTATGGCGAAGTTTAACGCCAAAAATAGGGAAGAAGCCCGTGCGATGGTTAGGGAAGCGGCTGAAATATCAGGTTTGGGCGACCGCTTGAAGGATAAGACTAAAGCCTACAGTAAAGGGATGAAGCGAAGGCTTTTAGTTGCAAGGGCGCTGATGCTTAAGCCTAAACTGGCGATTTTAGACGAGCCCACCAGCGGTTTGGACGTCATCCACTCCTATCACGTTAGGGAAATCATAAAGAGGTATGTTAGGATGCACGGTGTAACAGTGCTTCTTTCAAGCCACAACATGTTGGAAGTGGAATATCTCTGCGACAGAGTTGCCCTAATAAACAAGGGCAAGCTTGTAGCCGAAGGCACCCCAAATGAGCTTAAGGAAAAGTTCGGATGCACAAACTTAGAAGAGGTTTTCGCCAAGGTGGTTAAAATTGCTTAAAGGGTTTGGAAACTTCCTTTTAAAAGAGCTTAAAGAATTGGCAAGAGACCCAAAAATCCTATTGGGGATGATAGTTGTGCCCCTTATCATGTTTCCAGTCCTAGGCGGGATAATGAGTTATGCAGTGCAAACAGCCCAAGAACAAGCCATAAAGGCTTCATTGATTGTGGTGGACAAGGACTGTGAATACTGGTCCAGCATGTTTATTGGCTTCTTAAAAGGCTTAAATGTCACGGTTTACGTTGAAAACAACACAAAATTGGATAATGAAAAGGTCTTGGAGCTTTTATCCAGATACAACACTACGCAGATTCTGGAGATTCCAGAAGGCTTCAGCCAAAATGTAACAGCCCACTTTAGCAATTCCAGCGTGAAGGCTTCTTTAAGGTTTTACGGCGTCCTTCTTGGAACAAGCGTCTTTGAAAGTGTCGGTTCCTCCGTGGTCGACGCCTTAGTAAACCAGTTTAATAGGGCTGTAGCCCCGGACGTTTTGTACTCTGAAAAGGCAACGGTGATTAAGGGTGAAATTAAGCATGGTGTTGACCCAGCCACTATTTCTGGACTTTTGATGTCGCAGTCCATAGCTTTGCCAATCACGATACTTATTTTGCTTATGTATGCTGTTCAGATTGCCGCTACTTCGGTGGCTATGGAAAAGGAAGAGAAAACCCTTGAAACGCTTTTGACTCTGCCTATGGATCGCCTTGCAATTCTCTGGGGAAAGCTTTCCAGCTCCATTATTGTTGCAGCTGTTGGCGCCATCGCCTACATGGCTGGCTACAGCTACGTGCTGGGCTCTGTCATGGCTGGAATTCCAGCAGGCTTAGACTTGGATTTGGCTGCTTTGGGACTGGCGCCGTCGGTTTTCGGCTATTTGCTTTTGGGTTTGACGCTTTTCGTTACTATGCTTTCGGCTTTGGCTTTGGCTGTTATAATGTCTGCTTTCGCTGAAGACGTTAGGGGCGCCCAGTCCCTTGTCAGCTACATTTACCCGCTGATTTTCATTCCATCCATCGCCTTAATATACTTGGATATTAGCACCTTGCCTTTCGTCTTGAGGCTTGTTTTATTCGCCATTCCCTTCAGCCACCCAGTTATAGCCTCAAAAGCCGTTATAATGGGCGACTACTGGACAGTTGTGTTCGGCATAGTCTACGTTTCAGCCTTCACACTGGTCGTCATGTACGCAGCCTCAAAGCTTTTCGCAACAGAGAAAATCCTGACAGCAAAACTAAAACTCAAAGGATTGAAGAGACGGGAAGCAAAGCCCGCCGAAGAAATTTAATAGTTTTCGCTGGTTGACTGCCAACCTTGTTTCAGCAGCTTTTAGCATAGCTTTCTGCTTTAAATTTCAAACTAGGGTAAAAGTTTTTCCAGTAAACGCGTGTATACTATTTGCTGGGCGTGTCTGTTTGGGGATTCAGCAGATTGAAGTTTATCCGGTAACGCTGGCTTACCGTGAACCTTTCCGAATTGCGCCGGGTGCAAGCACTGAAAGCAAAAACGTAGTAGTCAAAATAACCACGGATTACGGCGTTTACGGCTTGGGTGAAGCCTCCCCGTCTGAGCGGGTTACCGGCGAAACTGTGGAAACAGTCATCAAAATAATCGATAAGATTGCGCCAAAACTAATTGGCATGTGTCCATTATGCATCGAACAAAATGTCGAGCTTATGGACAACCTTGCGGCTGGAAACCCAGCGGCGAAGGCGGCCATAGACATCGCCCTCCACGACATTTTTGGCAAAACTGTTCGAAAAGAGCTTTTCCGTGTTCTAGGCGGCTATAGAACAGAAGTCTTAACCGACATTACGTTGGGCATAAAGTCTCCAAAGGAAATGGCAAGAGACGCCGTAAAAGCCGTAAAACGCGGATTCAAAGCCCTAAAAGTTAAGGTTGGCGTAAACCCAGAAGAAGATGTTGAACGGATAAGGCTTATCCGCGAGGCAGTAGGCGAAAAAATCCAAATCAGAATCGACGCTAACCAAGGCTGGACCCCGAAACAAGCCATAGAAGCCTTAAACAAAATGGAAAAATGCAACATTCAATTTGCGGAACAACCCGTCCCAGCCGAAGACTTAAAAGGCTTAACCCAAGTCAAGCGGAACTCACCCATACCAGTAATGGCAGATGAAAGTGTCCACTCGCCTGAAGACGCCCTACGCTTGATAAAGGCAGAAGCCGTAGACCTCATCAACATTAAACTCATGAAAAGCGGAGGAATCCACAAAGCCAAGAAAATAGCCGCCATAGCTGAAGCCGCAGGCATACCTTGCATGATAGGCTGCATGGGCGAATCAGAAGTAGGCATAGCCGCCGGCGCCCACCTAGCAGCAGCAATCAAAAACATCCAATACGCAGACCTAGACTCCGACTTGCTGCTAAAAGACAAATTAGCCAAAAAAGGCGGAACAAAAGTCAAAAACTCCATGCGCATATTCCCAAAAAGCCATGGACTAGGCATAAGAGAACTGGACACCACAAAACTTGGAAAACCACTCAAAATCTACAAATAGCAAAGCCGTAGGAGTAGACATTTCTAGGGCTTTTATAGAAGACGCCAACAAAAAAGCGGCGGAACATGGCGTATCAGACAAAACAAGGTTTATGGAGATGTACGGCGGCTAAAAGAGGTTCTGAAGGGAGTCTCCGAACCCTTCGACGTGGTTGTCAACGCTTGGACTTCCTAGGCTATTTCTCTCAAGAAGAAGAGTTAAGCATTTTCAAACAAGCAAGAGAACCCTCAAAGACGAGCGCAATACTCTTCATCGTCGAAACAGCCCACACAGAATTCTTTTCCCTAAAGTTTACGCCAACATCCTATTCAGAAATAGACAACTTCGTAATTTTGGAGGACAGAAGTTTTGACCCGCGAAAAGCCCAGATAAACACAACATGGACATTCTACGAGAAACATGGAAACGACTTAAAATTCGTAGACAAGGTAGACTTTCAACTCCACATATACAGCCTAAGCGAGCTTGTGGGGCTTCTGGAAAAGGCTGGATGGGAAACAATCGCCCATTACGGAAGTCTATCCACTTTACAGCCCATGACACCGCTAACAAGCCTAAACATAGTCGCCAAGGCGGTTTAGCAAACCCTGCTCCGTCTTATTTCTCGGCATGCAGAATATATCGTTGAGAAAAAATGCCCCTTTGGTTGTTGAATATTTCTCTTATATTTTCAATTCCTTCCATGAAGGCTTTTCTCAACTTCAGATTTTCTATTTTGCTGGCTAGTTCAGTTGCGTTTTCCACAAAATGCTTTATCCTACGTGACGGTATTTTAGTCCCTGCCTTGCCCTCCACGTTCCAAGTAAGAGACAAAATCGGTGAGAAACAGTACAAGCACGACGCTTTCAACAAGCCTTGATAAGCAACACTTAGATATAACGCAAAATACAAAATTAGCATAGTGATAAATAATATATATCAGTCACTCTGTAAGAGAGGAAGCTCCTGAAAATTGAGGTAGGTTTACCGCGGGTTGCCCTAGCCTAGTAGAGTAACTTATCAATTATCCCCTAACATTTAAATAGCGTTTTTGCACATTTACTTTTGATGGCTATGAAGGTTTGGGAGGAGTTTCTTAAGGTCGGTGGTTGGAGAAGTGAATATGCTAGTGTTGATGGGTGTTTGAGGCATTATTCTAGGAAAGTTTTGAGCGAGAAGACCAGGGAGAGCGTCTGCATTGCCTTGATGTTGTTTTGTAAATTTGCGGGTTTGAATCCAGACCAGCTTGTGGCTTTGAGTCCTATGGAGGCTTCTAGGCTTTGCCAAGACTTTACTGACTCCTTGAGGGGTAAGGGTTATAGTGTTCGTTACTTGAACGTGTGTCAGGCTTATTTGAAAACTTTCTTTAGGGTTAATGGTTTTGATGGGGATAGGGCGCTTAAGGTGGAGCGTTACCATCAACCCTCAAGGTATAGGAAGAAGCCTGAGTATGTTCCCACGCCTGAGGAAATTTATAGAATGGGATACGCCGCCGGCTCAGCTAAGAACAGAGCTATGATCTTCATGCTTTACACTTCTGGGCTACGCAACTCAACATTACGTGCACTGCGATACGGCGATGTAAGGAAAGAGTTGGAGGCTGGTTATGAAGTTATTAGAATACCCGTCTACCCCGAGATGAAGGATGTTGATCCGGCGGCTTGTAAAGGCAACATCCCCTACTACACTTTCATAGATCGTGAAACAACTAAGGCCTTAAAGGAATATTTGAGGGAGAGAATAAATGAGTTCGGCTCTATTTCAGATGGCGAGCCGCTTTTCTGCTCGGACAGCAACCAAGTTCCCTTCGAAAAGCGGAGGTTCACACCAGTGTCTAAGAACGGATTGGAGCGCATGGTTAAGGCGGCAGCTGAAAACGCCGGTATAGAGCGTTGGGCAGATGTCACATGCCACTCCATTAGGAAGGCTTTTGAAGCAGCCTTAAGAAACAATAGGCTTGATCCGAAGGACCAGGAATTCTTAATGGGCCATATACTGCCTGGAACACAAGACCCATACTACGACCACACTAAAGTTGAAAACCTCAGAGGCAAATATGCACAAATAATATTCTTCCCACAAACAACTTCAGCTGAAGAGCTTAGGAAAAGGCAGATACTTGACATGGTTAAAATTCTCGGCTTTTCGGAAGACAAAATAAAGCGTGTCGAGGAAGCCCTAGCCAAATATGCAACAGTAGACGAGGCAATGGAGGAAATTAGAAAGCTAAGCCTTGAGGGTCACATGTTTAGGCATAAAGCGACCCAAAGAAGGTGATAAACGAAAATGAACTTGAACAATACTTAAACCAAGGATGGGACGTGCAAACAATCTTACCCTCAGGCAAAATAATAATAAGAAAAACAGTGTAAAATCATTTGACAAAAAGCGGTGAAATAGTCGTTTTCAACCCAAGCTTGGCAAATTTTAAATTCTAAATGCTATCTCTGGGTTTCAAGGTCGCTATAATGGACACAAGAGCACTTAACGGCACCAAGGTTTTCCTCACGGAGGAAAGATGGAAGCACATAGTTTTAAGACACCCGGAACTGGAAAACAAATTATCCCTTATTCTCGACGCAGTAACAAATCCAGATGAAGTATACATTGACCCTTCAGGAGCCTTTCACGCCCTAAAAAGGTTGCATGGCGAAGTTTCCGACTATATCGTAGTGATTTACTGCAAGGAGAACGGGGAAGGCTATATAAGAACCGCCTTCTATACAAATAATAGAAGGAAAGCCCGGAGGTATAGACAATTCAAAAAGTTGAAACCCTCTTAGACATCAACCCCAGAGAAGTGTTAGAGAAGCTCGAGAAGAAATATAGAATAAAGTTGCCTAGAAAAGTTATCACAATAGATTATGGAGACGACGTTGGAGACCTATTCATAAGGTTTAAACACGCAAAAACAACACATGGAGAACCAACAAAAGACGGAAAAGCAATCATACACTACGACGAAAAAGGCGAAATAGCCGCAATAGAAATCCTAAACATAACAACCATTTAAAAGCTCATCTGTTAACTGCAATTAACAGAACGTAATTAATATTTTGCGTTTTATTTTTGTCATGTATTGT
>CAZCSF010000014.1:0-26473 GCA_964501295.1 uncultured Candidatus Bathyarchaeia archaeon
TGGGCCGGACCGGATTTGAACCGGTGACCTTCCGCACGTCAAGCGGATGTCCTGGCCGAGCTAGACTACCGGCCCGCCAAAATAGTCTACTTGCATTTCCCATATATAGCCACTTCGTTTAGCTTGTCGATGAGTTGGATAAAGATTTAAGGTTCAAAACATGTTAAGAATAGCGGTTATGCCGGGGTGGCGGAGTGGATAACGCGCAGGCCTTGAGAGCCTGTGGCCCGTTTGGGCCGCGTGGGTTCGAATCCCACTCCCGGCGCCTTTTTAGCACAGTTAAATAGGTGTGATTTTAAATTTTGGTTTTCATGTTTTATTGGTTTGAAAGTTCTCCAATAGTGAGCCTATCCTCTAGTTTTCGCTGTTTTGATGGTGAAGGCGTTTTATTATCGTGATTATTTGAAGTCCCATCCAAACAGTGCTAGGTCAAAATCTGTGATTAATCCCATCAGCTTGTTTTTGGCGTTTACCACCGGGATTCGTCTAAGATGTTTATTTTTCATTGTTTTTACGACGTCGAGAACTGTGCATTTGAGATTGCATGTTACTAAATCCTTTGTCATGATGTCTTCAACTTTAAGTTTTTTCACGTCGGCTTGAGAATAAACCACCTTTATGACTATGTCTCTGAAGGTGAGTAAGCCTTGCAGCTTTCCTTTTGAATCAACCACGGGGAGGCATTCAACATCAAAGTCAATCATCTTTTTAACAGCTTCTTCTACACTGCTTCCTAAAGAAACGGTAATCAGATTTTTTGTCATGACTCTGCTAACTTTAACATTGGCTGTGGTTAACTTTTTCATTGTAATCCGCCCTTTTCAAAAGACGTTTGGGTATTTATGTTTGATGTAAATTTTACGGGTTTTCAAGCTGTTAAATTTGATGGGTCCCTTCTATTTTTGGTTTTATGTTTGCGAAGTGTTTTTGGAATTGTTCTGCGTATTTGTAGCCGCTGTCTGGGAGGACTAGGACATATACGCCTTTATCTTTGGCTATTTTTTGAAAGGCGTGGACAACAGCGCCAGCGCTTAACCCTATTAGTAGGCCTTCTTTTCGTGCAATTTTTATTGCGGCTTCTATGGCTTCTGACTGTTTCACATCTATTATTTTGTCGAATTTTGCCCAGTGAAACCATTTCATGCCTGTTTCTATTCTTCTTATGCCTGGTATTACCTCGTTTGGTGTTGGTTGAACGCCGACAATTTTTACGCCGTTTTTGTATTTGCTTTTGAAGTAGTGGGATATGGCGCTCATATGCCCCGATGTTCCCAAACCGCCAATTATGCATGAGGGCTTTAAGCCTAAACTTCCAAGTTGTTCGTCGATTTCCTTGGCTGTATGTTTAAGGTGAACTTTGAAGTTGGCGTCGTTTTCAAACTGGTTTAGGTGTGTTGCATGGTTGGCTTTTGCTTCTGAGTCCACCTGGCTTATAGCCTCTACTGTTAAGCCCACTGGTAGCCTTACAACTTCAGCTCCTAGAACCTCCAAGTATATGTCGCTTACCTTTTGTATAGTCTCCGGAATGTAAAGTCTCGCTTTTACTCCGAGGGTGTTCGCTATAGACGTTAGGGCTATTCCAGTGTTTGTGGAAGTTGCCTCATACAAAACTTCCTTAAGGGCTCCGTTTTCCAAAGCTTCATTAATCATGGCCCATCCAATTCTGTCTTTGACGCTGTTGCTGAAGGGGTTGTAAAACTCAAGTTTACCCCAAACGCTTCTCTTATCCGTTGATAAAGAGGTTAATTTGACCATGGGGGTTGGCCAGCCTTCGTAAAGCAGCTCTAAAGGGCTGTTGTAAACTTTAACCATTTTTCTGTTCTGTTCTTTTGGTGGCCTCAACTCTTTTAATGGAACGTTTATCTTAACGGGTTCGGCGAGGATTCTGAAGCTTTTCGGCGGCAGTTTCGGTCCCTTAAGTCCGGCTTCCATCACTGTCTCCTTTTTTAGATTTCCAAGTTGTGGGTTCAATGTTTTGATTTCTATTTTGTCAAGGTTGACTTTGAAGACTGGTGCTTTTTCTGCTGATAGCAGTTCCAACGCCTGATAAGCTTCATAACCATCCAACAAAACATTATTTTTCTCTTCAACTATTAATGGAGTGTCGACATTTTCTGTTGCTAAGAATTTTGTATAAAATGATAATGCATCGGTAAGCTTGACATGCATGGCTGTTTTTATGTCTTTTAAAGCTGTGAATTCAAGTTCGCTTCTTAACACTTCAAGCGGGATGTCAACCCTCTTTTCAATTGTTGATATGTGGGATAAAACGTTGCTGTTCCTAATCATGTGGCGCGAAGTTTTAGGCGGAAACCTTTTGCCTGTCAAGGCAGCTTCGATTATGTCCCGCTTTGTTAGGTGATGGTTGTTTCTCCATGTTTGAACTTCAATGTTTGGCGAACTGTAGTCCACGTAGATTACTGGGATTCTTTTGCATCCGAGGTTTTTAAGGGCGTTGTAGCGGTGTTCCCCGTCGAGGATAATATTTGTTTTTTCGTCGACCACTATCGTGTATTTGAGGATTTTGTCTGAGGCGATTTCTTGTGTTAGCTCTTTTAGGTGTTCTGGGTCTGCCTCCTCATGTTGGCGCAGTTTATCCAGTTCGATTAGGTGGGGTTCTGTCATTTTAACACCGTTAAATCAAACATTTAAAGCCGTTAAAAATATATAAGCTTACCGCTAGAAATAACTAGGGAAACAAATTGAAACCACCATGCGTAACGGTTGTAAAATACCTTCTACCGGCAATAAGAATGCTTGTAACCAAAGAACTCATAGAAAGACATAACATGCGCAAAATAGATGCCTCTGAAAAAATGGAGCTAACACCAGCAGCCATAACCCAATACTTTAAAGGCGAAAGGGGAGGAATGCTCGCAAACGAAATAGCGCAATCCAAAGAAGCCATGGAAATGATTTCAAAGTTGGCTGAAACCATAACCAGCGAAGATGCCACACCAGAAAGCATTATAGAGAAACTATGCGAAATATGCGCTGCAATAAGACATGAAAAGGTGATTTGTAAACTTCACCAAGAGGACTTGCCAACCCTTAAAGAATGCAAATGCGTCATTTGTTATCCACCACCCAAAACCAAAAACGGATAAGCTAAAGATTTTGCATTTCTCACCGCTTCATTGTTACTACAGCCTTCACCTGTTTACGTTCCTTCTCAGCCTTAACGATTCTAACTTTAATTTTGCTTAGAAACTCCTTCGCTGCTTCTCGGGCTTCCTTTTGTTTGGTAGGTTCCCTTCAATTCAATCCACGGCAAGGTTTCGTCAATCATTACCCAAACAGCGTACAATCCTATTCACCACTGCCATGCACTGGAATTTAGAATTCTAGTAATTAAAACCGTTATGAATTTTGAATATGTATTTTTGCTTTGTGAAAAATTAATTAAGGGCGTTCTCCACCAATTGTAGGTTTAGGAGCGATATAAAAGGTGGAGTTTGAAGGCACGCCGAAAAACGCCCTATTGAAGGAGTGCCTATGGAAAATGGGAAAAAACCAAGAAGGCGAAGATAATGAGGCTAGCCAACAGCGTGCACAGAAAACGCATGCACCATCAATTACTCAGACGTGCCTCCAAAAGTTTTAGCTTAAACGTTTACAGACTAGTCACAACTCAGTTTAAACAGAAATCACCGCTAAGTTCTGTTTTCTCCAAAATTCGCCGCCTTTTTGAGATGTTTTCTGACATTTTACGGAGGACTTAGGTATGGTTCAGATTAGGGGTTCTAAGTTTGGCAAAACCCTTAAGGAGTCTGTGATGGCTTATGCGTTTAACATATTTGGAATAGCTGCCGGGACCATAATCGCTTATAATTCTGGGCTTTTTGAAAAGGCTCCGTGGGCGATTGCAATTTATCCTCCCATTCTCAGCGCAAGAGGCGTTATAGGCGGCTTGTTCTGTGGACGCTTGAGTACGGCGCTGCATTTAGGAACAGTCCAGCCTCGTTTGTTTAAAAACACTAGAAGTTTCTATTTGCTTTTCCATGCTGTTGTTGTTATGACCTTCGAAGCAAGTCTCATGATGAGCATTGTGGCAGCGCTTTTCAGGGGAGTTTATCTAGGCGTAACCTTGGGAGATATAATCAACATAATAAGCTTATGCACAGCAACCATGGCTTTGGCGCTGCTTGTTATCTCGCCACTAACTTTAATTGTATCTTTCCTTTCTTTTAAGCATGGTCTGGACCCAGACATTATATTATACCCTATAGAATCCACAGTAGCTGACCTTCTTATAACCACAATTTATATTCTAACACTAAGCCTTTTTCTAACGCAAAGCCTTTTCTGGCGGAGCATCTTTGCTTTAATAAGCCTAACTCTACTATTAGCAACCGCGTACTTTTTGATTAAGGATTCACGGGAAAGCGATTTTGTCAAAACTTTGAGGGAATCCTTTTTCACGTTGATTCTTGTTTCGTTTATAATTAATGTTGCTGGAGCCACTTTAGGCAGGGTGGACGAAATCCTACGTGAAAGAAAAGAGCTTTACAAGAATTACCCAGTTTATGTTGTTTATCCAGCCCTAATTGACACTGTTGGCGATGTTGGAGCTGTTGTTGGTTCAACTGCCACAACAAAACTTGCCCTTGGCACGCTCAAGTCATCTATTTCCTCAATAAAACGTCACGCAGCGGAAATTTTCGGCGCTTGGATGGCATCATTAATAATGTATTTTGCCTATTCCGTTTTAGCTTTAATAATAACGGGAATTTTTACACCTCTAAACCTTCTAAAATTTACATTTTTCTTATTCACAGTCAACCTTATTGCAGCATCATTTATCATTTTAATCTCTTATTCCATCGCGGTTATAACCTACCAAAAAGGTTTAGACCCAGATAACTTTGAAATTCCCATTGAAAGCTCCATGGCTGATAGTCTTACAACAATTTCGC
Organism: uncultured Candidatus Bathyarchaeia archaeon; assembly: GCA_964501295.1. Classification (GTDB taxonomy): domain Archaea; phylum Thermoproteota; class Bathyarchaeia; order Bathyarchaeales; family Bathycorpusculaceae; genus JABFQN01. The sequence continues at coordinate 4,917 of CAZCSF010000014.1, forward strand.
TGCTTATTGCACTGTTTCTGTGGGTTGGAGTCGCTGCTTAGGATAAGGGTTAAAATATCCTTTGTTAATATTTCAAGCGTGGAGTCCAATATATGTCGCCTTCGTTTGAGAAAATAGAGTACAAACCCATACCCGTCAGAGAACTTCTCCGAGAAATGAAAGACCTCTCTGAGCTTATGATTGATTTAGCTTATTCCGCAGCCCTGTTCAACGATAAAGAGCTGGCAGAGGATGTTTTGGAGCTTGAAAAGCGCATTGACACGTTGGCTTACCATTTGGAAATGATAACCATGATTGCCGCAAGGGACGCTGAAGACGCTGAAGCCTTAGTCGGCGTTTCCAAAGTTGCTTCAGCAACCGACAAAATTTCAGACGCGGCTGCAGACATAGCGGCAATAGTGACACAAAATATTGGAGTGCACCCAATAGTAAGCGAAATCTTTGAAAGGGTTGAAGAACGCCTAGCGAAAGCCGTAGTGCGTGAAGAATCAATTCTTGTTGGGAAGGAAATAGGCGAACTTGAACTTGCTCCAAGAATGGGCATAGACATCATCGCCATCCTCAGAGAAAAAGACTGGATAATCAACCCCAAAAAAGAGGAGAAAATCAAGGCTGGAGACACCCTAATCGCCCGCGGCACCCACGAAGGTTTAAAGGAACTTAAAGAGCTCTGCGGCGGGAAACCGACCACTCTGGAGGATTAGACATGGCTAAGGTGAGCCAGAAGCAATTTGAAGAAATAGTTGAACGCTTCGTTGAGCTTAAGGACACTTCAGAGCTAATGATTGATTTGGCTTATTCATCGCTTCTCCTAAACAGCAAGGAACTAGCCGAAGAGGTGGAAAAGCTTGAAGAATATATGGATAAACTTCACACAGAGTTCGAGCTGCTAGTTCTATCTAGCAAGTTCAAAAAAGAAGAGGCGAAAGGCTTTTTGGGCTTAATAAGACTTGGCGTTGTAACAGAAAAAATAGCCGACGCCGCCGCCCAAATAGCCGAGGTTGTTCTAAGAGGAATAGAGCCTCACCCTGTGCTTAAACTAGCCATAGAAGAAGCTGAAGAAACAATAACCTACGCCGCTGTGGCTGAAAATTCTCCACTTGCGAACAAAACCTTAAAAGATGCTAAAATCCCAGAGGAAACTGGCATGTGGATTCTCGCCATAAAAAGAGGAGACAAATGCATACGACCAAAACCTGATTCAAAAATTCAAGTAGGCGACATTTTGATTGCTTCTGGTTATGCTGAAGGAGAGGAAGACTTGAAAAGGCTGGCGGCTCCATAGCATTATCTGTTTTGAGATTAGTTTTGATACGTATTTTGGATTCATTAACACTATAAGTCGGAATCTAAATCTAATGCTTAAGGAGGAACCTTTACGAAAAAGAAAAGGGAAGACTCTGCAGACAGCCAAAACCATACATGCCCAAATCCAATCTGTGGAAAAGCCTTCACAAAACCGATAAAAGTTGAAAACGTAAGCTCTGGAAACCCCATAGTCTACGAGGCATGTCCCTACTGCCTAACAGAAATAACCATAGAAAAACCAATTCCAATCTCCGACGAGCAAAAACCGACGATGGCGAAAAAGAAAGAGGCTGTTGAAACGGAACTGGAAATACAGCCGAAAAAAGTTGTTCAGCAACTCTCAATAGAGGCAGTTGGCTGTAGACATCATTTTGGATATTTAAGCGAACGCTCAAAAAGCGAAGCGCTTCCAGAAGAATGCATAGTCTGCCCCAAAATAGTGCAATGCATGCTTAAAAGCGTATCAGGATAGGTCGGTTGCCCATGATACACACATCCCCTTTTAAAAGGGTGCAGCGTCCATTAAAACATGGATAGGAGACAGCATAATTGTCGGCGGTTTTGCAGAAAAAACCACCAGGCGTTATAGCTTCAGCGACTCATCAAGTTAAAAAGTTAAACGCGGAAACTGTTACAGTTATCGCCACTGGCTTCCTTAAAAGAATAGGGCATAAAGGTGGATTAAAACCAAAAAGAGTTTCTTTGGAGGAGGGAATCTATACGGTTGAAGTGGAAATAAAGAAGCTTAATGCCCTCATTCGTATCGACGCTGAAAACCAAGAAATCATCGCATATGAGATTCAGCCTAAAGGGGAAGAAACCTCCTTCATCTCGTTTTCTCCAAAAGCAATTATGGTTATAGTGGTTATGATAGTGACAGTGAATGCTGCGTTGCATTTCGCCTTCAAGTTTCTGGGTTTATAAAGAGGCTACTTTTCACTTTTCGTTTTCTTTTCAGACTTTTTCTCTTCTGCAGCCTCTTCGGCGGTTTCCTCTGGCTTTTCTTCTTCAATTTCGCTTGTGATTTCCTCTATGGGTTTCGGTGGAGGAGTAGTAGCCATAGTCCATCCAATCCAAGCGCCAATAAACATAACAGCCACAAACGCTATAAACACTGGAATAGCAACAATCCAGAACTGTATGGCACTTGTGTCTTTTGCCAATCCTATCCCTACAATCCACTGAGGATAGAACAGTGTTACTACGTAGAGAATGGCGATTACAACACAGACAACAAATATTATTCCGCCTATAGATTGATCTTTACTAACCATTTATACATCACCACACATAAAGCCATTGTTGTGAGCATCTCCTTTTAAAGTTTACCGTGATTTTTAAGCTGATGCTAGATTGTTCCCATGTCCCAAGTTGCCAAATACTTTTTCTGCTCGTCCGTCAGCCTGTCTATCTTTATCCCCATGGCTTCAAGCTTTAACTTTGCCACTGTTTCGTCGATTTCTCTTGGCACTGGATAAACTTTCGGCGGCATCCTTTCAGCCTTAACAAGGTGCTCAACATTTAAGGCTTGGTTTGCAAACGACATGTCCATAACTTCTGAAGGATGCCCCTCAGCAGCTGCAAGGTTTACAAGTCTTCCTTCGGCGAGGAGATAAAGCTTCTTTCCGTCCTTTAACGTATATTCTTCCAGATTTTGCCTCATTATCCTTTTTGAAAGGGCAAGTTCTTCCAAGTCTTTTAGGCTTATTTCCACGTTGAAATGTCCGCTGTTGGCGAGTATTGCTCCATCCTTCATTTTTTGCATGTGTTCTCTTCTTAACACGTTTATGTCGCCTGTTGCTGTTACGAAGATTTCGCCTATTTCTGCGGCTTCGCTTATTGGCATTACGCGGAACCCGTCCATAACCGCTTCGAGAGCCCTTAAAGGATTGGTCTCTGTGATTATCACGTTTGCACCCATTCCTCTTGCCCGCAATGCTATGCCCCTTCCACACCATCCATAACCACACACAACAAAGTTTTTTCCAGCTAACAAGGTGTTTGTGGCTCTTAAGATGCCGTCTATAGTGCTCTGTCCAGTTCCATATCGATTGTCAAAAAGGTATTTCGTGTAAGCATCGTTGACGGCTATTATTGCATATTTTAAGGCGCCAGTTTTTTCCATGGCTTTAAGCCTCAAAACGCCGGTTGTTGTTTCTTCCGTGCCGCCCTTAACGTTTGGCAAAAAGTCGGTTTTTTTGCTGTGGAGTGTGCTTACAAGGTCCGCCCCATCATCCAACGTTATGAGTGGTTTATGCTCTAAGACTCTTTCAATACACCAGTAATATTCCTCTGTTGTTTGTCTCCGCCATGCAAAGACATGGACGCCCATTTCAGCTAAGGCTGCTGCCACCTCGTCCTGTGTGGAAAGGGGGTTTGAACCGCACAATGCAACGGTTGCTCCGCCAGCCATGAAAGCGTCGACCAAAACAGCAGTTTCCTTTGTTACATGCAAACAGGCGCCAAGCACCACGCCCTTAAAGGGTTTTTCTTCGCCGAATCTTCTTTTGAGTTGATTCAGCACTGGCATGTGTTTTGAAGCCCACTCTATCTGCAGAAAACCTTTCGAAGCTAAACTTTCATCCTTAACCTTAAACTCCTTCATCGAAGCGTTTCCCCATGCCATTTTTGAAGCTCAACTATTTAACGTTACGCTTAAGCCTTTCTAAAAGGCGGGTTTTAGCTTTCTCTGCCATTTCCATAACTTTTTCAATTTTTAAAGTTGTCAACCGCCTATTTTCCATCACCATTCTACCGTTTATTAGGACGGTTTCAACGTCCGCCGATTTCGCCGCATAAACCAAATGGCTCACTTCGTTATAGATTGGACAGAGATGTGGCTTGGCAAAATTAACTATGGCTAAATCCGCCTTTTTGCCCACTTCTATTGAACCTATTTCGCTGTCCCAGCAAAGGGCTTTCGCTCCACCTAAAGTAGCCATATCCAAAACTTGAGAGGCAGCCATCACAGTGGGATTTTTGTTCAAACCCTTATGAAGTATAGCCGTTGTTTTCATAACTTCAAACATGTCTGCCGTGTTATTGGAGCAGGGACTATCGGTGCCTAAAGAAACTGTTACCCCTTGTTTCAGCATTTTCGGAACAGGGCTTACGCCAGAAGCAAGTTTAAGGTTCGAAATCGGGTTATGAGAAGCCTTCACTCCTCTGCGTTTCATAACTGTTATGTCACCCTCGGTTAATGCGACGCAGTGCGCCGCTATAACATGCTCATCCAAAACGCCTAAAGAATCCAAATACTCCATAACGCCTCCCTTCAGTTCTACATTAAAGGCTTTTCGAATTTTCTCTTTCTCGTCGCTTGTTTCTGCAACGTGAATATGCCACATTAATGTCGCCTTTTCCGAACCATATTTCTCATTAAGCTCAGCGCATAACCCTTTAAGTTCCTTCATATATTCAGGGTCAACCGTATAAGGCGCGTGGGGGTCTACACTTACGCGAATCCGTCCATCTGCCTTGTTATGCCAGCTTTTAGCCAAATCTTCTAACGCATTTTTGTCCTCCTTTTTCCGCCATGAAAAACATACGTGGCCTACAACCCCCCTTAAACCAGCGTCAGCGAAGGCTTTCGCCTCATTCTCATTCGGCATATAATGGTACATGGTGTTGACGGTTGTTGTTCCGCCGAGGATGGATTCCACGGCTGTTAGTAAAGCCCCGATGTAAATGTCGTTGGCGGTCATATGCTTTTCAATAGGCCATATCCAATTCTCAAGCCATTCTTGAAGAGGCAAATCATCGGCGTATCCCCTTAAGAGGCTCATGGCCGCATGCTGGTGAGTGTTTATAAGCCCCGGAATCACCACCTTGCCTTTCGCATCTAATCGCTCATAGCCTATTGGATATTTTCTCAGCATTTCACGGGTTTTTCCAACATCAACTATAACCTCGTTTTCGACGACCACCGCGCCATCCTTGATTATTTTGCCGTTCTGCATTGTAATTATGGTTCCGCCGTAAATTACAAAGTTCATTCTTTAGCCTCTTTTCCACGTTTTGAACGCAAAGCAATTAGCAATGTCACGCCTGCGGTGAAGAATATGGCTTCGAAGAATTCGTGATGCATAATGTCGGCTATGTCGAAGGGTCTCTGCCAGAATAGTACGTGATGAATTATGAGAGCAATTGCCAAGGCGATTAGGAAAAAGCCAAAAACTTTTGCTTTATCCATGTTTTCTCACGCATAGTTTATCTGTTATTTGACGCGGCACAAAACTTTTAAGCTTTCCTTTAAAGGCTAAAACAGCTTTTCGCTAAACTTATAACAAGTCGCCACGTTATGTTCTGCTGTGCTGTGAGGGAAAAGTTTTGACTTACAAAAAATTTCGGGTAATCAAGCCTGAAATCCGCGTTTTAGGAGTTGACGACGGCATATTCAAGCCCTGCACAAAGCGGTTTGTGCCGGTTGTAGGCGTTGTTTTTCGCGGAGGATACTGGCTCGATGGCGTTATGCACACAAAAATCAAGGTTGACGGGGTTGACGCCACTAGAAAAATAGCGTCAATGATTACAAATTCCCCGCACTATGAGCAATTACGGGTTGTAATTCTTGACGGCATAACTTTTGCAGGTTTCAATGTGGTCGACATTAAAAAGCTTAATGCTGAAACACGGCTTTCAGTTATAGCTGTAACACGTGAAAAGCCAAATTTTGAGGAGATTCGCAGCGCATTGGAGAATCTTCCAAAAAGCGAAGAACGATGGAAAGCCATACTTAACGCTGGAGAACCAGTTGAGGTGCCAGTTAGAGGCGAAAAAGAGAAGGTTTACATGCAAACTGCTGGAATATGCAATGAAGACGCCAGAAAAATTTTGCAGTTAACTTCCACACGGAGCAACATACCCGAAGCACTGCGCGTGGCACATTTAATCGCTTCCGGAATCAGCGCCCTATAGCCCCAATCTTTATTGCTGTAAGAAAAAGTTTAAAAGACACCGTGATATGGGAAAACAAACGAAGACCGGAGCAAAAAATAATGGAATTTTGCCCAAAATGTGGAACCCGCCTCGTGCCGAAGAAAGGAAAATCTGAGAAAAAGGAATCCCTAACCCTTAGCTGTCCAAAATGTGGATATAAAAGACGCATAGTGAGCGAGAAGGTAACACCAAAAGTTGCAAAGGTTATACAGCACAATCCCCAACAGCTTGTGGCAGTTATAAGCAAGGAAGAACAGAAACTTCGAACGCTGCCAACAGTGCGGATTGAATGCCCAAAATGTGGAAACAACACAGCCTACGTCTGGCAAGTGCAAACAAGAGGCGCTGACGAATCCTCCACCCAGTTTTTGCGCTGCACCAAATGCGGCTACACATTCAGAGAATACAGCTAAAACCAGCATCCAAATTTTGCATAAACTGCTTAATTTAGCGTCACACTTAAGTGTGTAAAGTTTTATAACACTAAGCATCATCCATTAGAAAGGGAGAAACATGTTCAAACTCAAAGTCGCAGACGCCAAACTTTTAAGAGACATGGCGTCAGCCATATCCATCCTCGTAGACGAAGCCACCTTCCAAATTACACCGGATGCTCTAAAGTTTAGGGCAATGGACCCGTCCCGCGTCGCCATGATAGACTTCGAATGGCCCAAAACAGTTTTCGAAGAATACACCTGCACGGAACCAACAAAAATGTGCATAAACATAGGCGAACTGCTTAAACTGTTGAAGAGGGCGGGCAAAGACGAAGTTGTAGAACTAGCCCTTGACGAGAAAACTGGACGCCTACAATTGAAAATAACCGGTAAATATGCGCGAAACTTCACCATGCCAACCCTTGAAGCCTCAGAGGAAGAGGTGCCCACGCCAAAAATAACTTTCAACGTTAGGGCTAAAGCCACAACGGATGGACTGCGCCAAGCCATAGAAGACGCCGAACTCGTAAGCGACCACGTCCGCATAGAAGCAGACAACGAAAAACTCGTTTTTCAAGCAACAGGAGACCTCATGGGCGCCACAATAGAAATCAAAAAAGGCAGCGACGCCCTGCTAGACTTGGAAGCAAAAGAACCTTCAAAGGCAACCTTCAGCCTAAGCTATCTCTCAGAAATAATTAAGGCCGCATCCGCCACATCAGACATTGCAACCCTCGAATTCTCCACAGACATGCCAATAAAACTTGACTTTCAACAAGCAAAAGAGGGAAAACTAGTCTTTTACCTAGCGCCAAGAATAGAAACAGCCTAGTGGAAAAATGCAAACCGCAACAGTCAAATTCACAAAAAACGACTTGGCGAAATACCCCTTCCTAAAAGAAGCAGCAGACTACGTAAAAACCCTAGACCTTAAAATCGAAGATCTTGCAGCCCCGGAGTATTCCCAAATTCTGGAACGCGCAAAAGAAAGAGTAGAAGAAGCCATATTATACACCATAGTAAGCCGTAAACTCCAAAACGAGGAAGTGGAAATCCTATCTTTCCCAACAGCAACAATGCTCGCCGCAGCCACAGAAAACCCCTTCATAAAAAGGCGGTACGCCCTAGCAGAAGCAAAACAAACCTACAACGACCTAAGATTCGAGCCTAGAGAGAAAATTTTAGCCATAGCAGAAAACTTTCAATGGAAAATCGAAACAGCAAACGCTGAAGAAGCCGCACCCTATGAATTCAAACTCCACTTCACAAACTACCTAAAAAACACAACAAACCTCCGAGAGAAAAAATGGAAACTCGTCAACCGTCTACTCACACATGGAAACGTCTACCTAACAAAAAACGAAACCGCAAGGCTCCTAAGCGAAGAAGTTAGACGGCACATAGAAAAACGCTTGGAAATAAGAGAGCTGCCAAAACTGCCCCAAAAAATAGCCGAAATCGCGGAAACACTGAAAAGTCTAACCCTTGAAAAAATAGGCAAAGCCGAAATAGAAGGCATCCCAAAAACAGTAAACAAAGAAGTCTTCCCACCGTGCATAACCGCTTTATACGAAGCAGCATCAAAAGGACGCCACCTATCCCACATAGCCCGATTCACCCTAACAACCTTCCTAGTAAACATAGGCATGCCCACAGAAAACATAATCGAACTATTCAGAGCATCATCAGACTTCAACGAACGCCTAACCCGATACCAAGTGGAACACATAGCCGGCGAAAGAGGTTCAAGAACCCGCTACAAACCACCAAAATGCCAAACCCTACAAACCCACGGAGTATGCACGAATCCAGATGAATTTTGCAGGGCAGTGAGACATCCCTTAGGATTCTATAAGAAGCATAGCGCTCTGACCAGAAATCTTGCATAAGCGCGGTGATCCTAGTTTTTCTAGACTATTTTCGACGTTAAAAGCAGTATAGTTTAAATAAAGAAACGGCTAAAAAATAAGCTTTATGTGTGATCCAGGAATGAAAGTTGCTGAAGTTTTCTGTCAACGTGACTTGGGTAGCGTTAAGGTGCATAACAGTCTTGGTGGAGTTATTGAGGGAAATCTAGATTTGATTTCAGAAGTCGGGGTGATCCTCCCAACATATCGTGAAGCTAAAAACATTGAGGAAATAATACACCAAATTGAAAAGTTAAACCTAAACCTTTCCATTCTCGTTGTGGATGACTCAAGTCCGGATGGAACAGCGGACATTGTGCGCAGTATGCAGAAAAAATACGAAAACATTCTGCTTTTGACGAGGCCTAGAAAGATGGGGCTTGGCACAGCAATAGTGGACGGCTTTAAACTTTTTCTATCCCTTAGAAACCCGCCGAACTTCATCATAACCATGGATGCAGACAAATCTCACGACCCAGCTGAAATCCCAAGGCTACTGGCCCCCGTCAAAAATGGTGGATACGACTTATGTATTGGAAGCCGTTACTGCCAAAGAGGGGTTGTCAAAAACTGGAACCTCCTAAGAAGGGTCGTAAGCAAAACCGCGAATTCCCTTGCGAAAATCGTAGTAGGTGCTGGTATATCAGATTACACGAGTGGAATGCGCTGTTACTCAACAAAGTTTGTTAGAAGCATAATCCACGAGTTGCACAGTCAAACCTATGAAATACAAATAGAAACAATAAAAAAAGCACATACACAGGGATTCAAAATAATCGAAGTACCCATCACCTTTGTCAATAGGGAAAGAGAAAAATCAAAACTTTCAGTACAGGAAATATGCAACTTTGCTTTTTATATCTATAAATGCTTCGCAAGTAAGCATTAGCTTTAAACGCTATCTCAGCTGGTAGCAATAGACGGATGGTGTCATGAAAACTCATAGGTTCGCTATGGAAGAAATGGAAACGTGGTTAAGTACTAAAGTTGGCGGCATAGACCGTGGTTTCCTCCTTTTAATATTCTACATAATGATATACTGCCTATTTTTCTCCTATTTGACCATAAACAGACATTACGCGTTTAAGACATGCACGTGGGATCTTGGCATTTTCACACAATCCCTCTGGACCACGTTGTATGCCGGTAAATTTCTCTATCACACATGTGAACTTTTCATCAACCCAAGCGGAAGCTTTTTCGGGGTTCATTTTAGTCCAATTTTGTTCTTTATATTGCCCTTTTACTTGGTTTATGCTGCTCCGGAAACATTACTTGTAATTCAATCTGTTGCTATAGCCTCAGCAGCGGTGCCCATCTACAAACTTGCAAAAGAACAACTTAACAGCAGACTGACAAGTTTGACATTCGCTCTAACATACTTAATGTATCCTGCAATTCAGTGGGTGAACTGGTATGACTTCCATGTTCAAGCATTTTTACCTCTGTTTTTCTCTTTTACCATTTATTATGCAACAAAAAAGAACTGGCGCCGATATTTTGTATTCCTAATTTTGTCATTAATGTGTATTGAACATGTTGCATTTTTTACATCTTTTATTGGCCTATATATTGCATGGAAATTTAGAAGAAGTTTTATCTTGAATGTTAAACATAAAAATATCTTCGCAGGTGAAGTGTTTGTTCCAACACTAACAGTTCTATTGAGTATTGTATGGTACTATTTCACTTTATGGCAGCGAGACACTTTCTTTCCGATTAATCCAGCCACCCTTGAAGAATTTCTAGGTTCACCTAATTTTACAATTCTAGGAGCAAAGAGTCCATTAGAAATACCACTGTTGATCGTACTAAGACCGATAAACGCTTTTCGAGCTTTAACGTACAACGGCCACTTCAAATTATTGTTTTTGTTTTTGACTTTCGCCCCCTTGGCTTTTTATTCTTTTAGAGACCTTTCTGCTTTGATTCCTTCAATTCCTTGGTTTATGTTCGCTTTTATGTCGCAGACCTTAGATCACTACGCTCTTGGCAATCAATATCCAGCTTTTATTACAGCGTTCATTTTTATTGCCGCGATTTTCGGCGTGAGAAATACTTGCCAAAATACTCGAATGCAAGAGATTAAAAGGACGTTGAAAAAAATTGTAATATGTAGCCTAATCATTTTTGTTGTCGCCAGTCCCTTGTCTCCCTTAGTCTTCAGTTTGTTTCCAGAAAAAGCCGTAGTCGTAACGGAACGTGAAAGAATTTTAAGAGATATTATTTTGGCAATACCACCTAACGCCTCAATTTTAACTCAAGATAACATTTTCACGCACGTGTCCCATCGCCTAGAAGCATATGTTGTGCCGAAGAGATTTTTGAGCACATCTATTCGAGATCTTGTTATAGATTTTGTTAACCAGACGATAGGGAGAGTTGAATATGTCCTTTTGGACAACAGAACCGACCCTGTTTCAGCGTCACTGGTCGTTTCACTGTTGAATGCAAAACAAGAGTTCATCCTTGCAGTTTCAGAGGATAACAGCACAATATTGCTTTATCAACGGAAGCATCCGCATTAAACCCTTCATTTAAAGCTTAACTTAATAAAGTAGATAAACGACAACTAGATGTGTGTTAGTATGCACGTCGCTGTTGCGCACTTATCTGTGAATTTTTTAGGCGGCGAGGAAAAGCTTTGTCTATCATTCGTCAACGCTTTAAAAAAAGGCGGTCATAATGTCACTCTTTTTACAGTTGAAAAAACCGACTGGAAAACAATTAGGCAGTTTTTTGGTGACGTTGCAATGCCGGATAAGGAAATATTTATGACTTCGTCACCAATCCACAGCAAATTTTCAAAAGATTTTGTTCCAATGTTTTCCTATGTAAACTACCTAAGAGGGTTGGTGAAACTTGTTTCTCAAAGAAAGTATGATGTTGTAATAAACACGTACGGCGATATGTTCACGTCCATTGCAGATTTATCCTACCTCCATTTCCCTATAGAAGCAACGTTTGACTATCACCAAATTCCGGCCTTTACCTCCCCATTTAAATGGGCGGCATATTTACAAGTCTATAAAATTTTTAGTTTTGTCATAGACAAAGTGAGGCCTAGCATTCTTCTAACAAACTCAAGATTCACCCATCAAGTCATTGAAAAATATTTGAAAAAAAAGGCAATTATACTACATCCGCCAGTTGAAGTTGATGGTTATCTAAATAAAAAGATGCGACGGAAAAACTATGTCGTAACGGTTTCAAAATTTACCCCTAAAAGACATCTCCACAAAATTCCGTTGATAGCCAGTAAAACGAAAAATGCAAAATTCATTGTAGTTGGTGTGGCGGATGAATATTCAACTGAAACTCTGCGCAAACTCCGTGAAACCATAAACGCTTGTAACGTTAAAGACCGCGTTTTGCTATCGCCAAATGTTTCTCGTTCAAAATTAATTGGTTTGCTTGGTACGGCAAAAGCGTACTTACACACCATGCCTTTCGAACATTTCGGCATATCCATCATTGAAGCTATGGCTGCGGGATGCGTCCCAGTGGTTCATAGATCAGGGGGACCTTGGCTCGACATACTTAACGAGCAACAAGGCGAAAACGGTTTTTCATACGAGAGTATAGAAGAAGCAGCACAAATAATTGATCTTTTAATGTGTAAGGAAAGTCTCCGCAAAAAAATTTCAGACAACGCCAGAAAAAGGGCCATGAATTATGACACGGAAATTTTTGAAAGGCAATTAAACGCAATAGTCGCGTCTTTACACTGAAACGCCGAGACAAATATAAATTGGGCATACTTGATAACTCTTAAATTCTCACCGATAACTAAGAAGACGCTAAGTGGGCAGTCATGGAAAACGCAGATGTTCCCATAATATCTATAATTGTTCCGACATTAAACGAGGAAAACTGCATAAAACTATTATTAGAATCCATCGACCAACAAGAATGGATAGATTCTGAAGTTTTGGTGATTGATGGAGGCAGCCAAGACAAAACCATAGACATTGCCAAAGAATATAACGCGAAAATCTTCGTTTTCCCAGGCCTAGGGGAATTTGCATCCAGAAACATCGGTGTGAAAAAAGCCAAAGGCAAGTACTTATTGTTCACGTGCTCCGATATAATATTCCCAAAAGATTTGTTTAAGAAAGTGTTGAACGAATTCCAGAATGATCCCGCGCTTATCGCGTTGTCAGGTCCAGGTTACCCTTATGACGCCCCACCGTTCGGAAAAATAGAATACGCTGCTTACAACATTGTTCGCTTTATTTTTGCGAAACTGCCGAAACCAATGAAAAGGTTTTCCACGAGCACCAATTTTCTGGTTGTACGTAAAGATTTTTTTGAGAAGACTGGAGGCTTTGTTGAAAACGATATAAATGCTGATGGACTTATGGGCAGAGCTTTGTTGAGCATGGGGAAAGTTAAATTTTCTTTAAAAACGTACTTCCATCTTTCCGCGCGTCGTATGAAGAAAATGGGTTTTTTAAATTTTAACAAGCATTACTTGTATGTCCTGGAAAACTTTCTTTTCGGCTTATCAAACTTTAAACTGCTTAAAAACATAAAAATCCATTCTAGGAGAAAACATCGGAAACTGCATGAAAACTCTAAGCACTAACTAACGCCTGCTCTCTTTTACACATTATTTCTATCCACTTATAGGTTCTGGCCACACCTTCTTCCAAAGAAACTTTAGGCTCCCATCCTAAGACTTTCCTTGCAACAGTTATATCAGCGTTTCTGCCCCTTACCCCTTGAGAAGCAGAAAGGTCATATGTTTTCGTTATCTTCTTCCCAGAAACTTTTATAATTAAGTCCGCAAGCTCGTCTATCGTCACTAGATGATCTGATCCTATGTTTACTGGTTTATCGTAATCCGACTCCATAAGCATAATAGTCCCTCGTACCGCATCGTCAATATAACAATAACTCCTAGTTTGTTTTCCATCACCCCATATAACTATCGTTCCATGATCCGAGGCTTCCGCCACTTTCCGACAAAGTGCGGCGACAGATTTCTCCCTTCCACCTTTATAGGCGCCCCCAGGGCCGTAAATGTTATGGTATCGCACTATCCTTATAGCCATTTTATACTCTCGCTGGTAAGCTTCACAAAGTTTTTCTGCATAAAGCTTCTCCCAACCGTAAAAAGTGTCAGGTGCGGCTGGATAAGCATCTTCTTCTTTAAGACCCTTTACGTTTGCATCTTCTTGCAGAAACACTGGATAGACACAGGCTGAACTGCTGAATAAATAACGCTTAACCTTGTTTTGCCTTGAGGCTTCGAGCATGTTAACGTTTATTAAAGTATTATCCCGCATTATTTCTGCGCCCATTGATGTTATATATCCAATACCGCCCATGTTGGCTGCTAAATTATACACGTAATCCATACCCTTAGTAGCTGTAAGACAGTTTTCAAAGCTTCTTAGGTCCAGTTGAAGCCTCTCGTTGTAATATTTCTCCTCTATGTAGTCATCGAACTTTATGTCCACAACGCGTACAAAGTGACCTTGACGGAGAAGCTCTCTTGCTAAATGGCTTCCTATAAAGCCTCCACCACCAGCAACTAAAACACGACTCATTCCAGCCCTCCTAGTCTTGAAATAGCTTCTTAATGAAGCAGTATAAGTATAAAATTCTTTCTAAAGTCTCCCCCACAAAATACTAACATGAACTCTGCGTTAACTTCAGCGATATTGTTTTAGGTTTCCTAGACATATTAAAAAATGAAGAAAATTGAATCAGAAATCATGTAACTTTGTTCGAAGTTTATTCAGCGAATATTATAGAGAAAATTACTTTTCAAAAGAGCCGTCAAAAATAGAAAAACGGGAGTTCGGCTTCCTCTTATTTGAAGGTTTTATGCTTCGTCACAAGAGTTTAAACAATTTTGAAGAGTTGCGGAACTTTCTGAAATCTTTCGTTCCAATGGACGCTTATTATTCTTGCGCATACTACGAAAATCCGACAGCGGAAATGGATCGGAAAGGGTGGTTGGGCGCAGACTTGATCTTTGACGTGGACGCCGACCATATATCGACAGACTGCGACAAAGTCCATGACGAGTGGATTTGTAACACATGCGGCTTTGTCGGAAAGGGAACAACACCAGAAAGATGTCCCATCTGCAATGGCGAAAAGTTTAATGTAACTACATGGCCTTGTGAAATGTGCCTTGAATCGGCAAAAGCAGAGACGATAAAACTTTTAGATATGTTGATGAATGACTTCGGTTTCTCTGATAAAGAAATCAAAGTGTTTTTCTCAGGACATCGCGGTTACCACATCCAAATTGAAAGCGAAACAATATTGTCATTAGATGCCACTGCAAGAAAAGAAATTGTTGACTACGTAACTGGTCTGGGTTTTAATACAGAATTATTAGAAACTAAGCAAATTTTTCAAAGTTGGAGAAAACGCGCTCACCAGGGCATTTTGGAATTCATTCGCAAAGCGGATGAGGGTGACCTTAGAAAAATCGGAATAAAAGGGAACGTTGCTAAAGCAATAGTGCAGAATAAAAATGTTCTTCGTGAAAATTGGGCCAACGGGATGTGGCGAAACATTAAAGGGGTAGGTCCAGAAACGATTAAACGAATAATGAAGCATGCTACAAACATGCAAGCTGCAAAAATTGATACTGTTGTGACCGCTGATATACACCGTTTAATCAGATTACCTGAAACATTACACGGCAAAACTGGACTTAAAAAAACATGTTTCCCAGCAAATGAAATTGAAATTTTCAACCCATTTGATAGATCCATAGCCTTTAATAAAGGCACAGTGTCCTTATTTGTGTCAGATACTCCTAAATTTAGGCTTGGAGGCGAAATATTTGGCCCTTATAAAAAACAGAAAGTGGAACTGCCAACATCGGCTGCTGTTCTGCTGATTTGCAAGAACAAGGCCGAGGTGTTAGGCTAATTGTATAATGATTTATTTGAAAAATGGAAAAACGAGTTGAGAAACAAAGAACTTGAGAAACTTTCAGGCGATTTTGTTCAAAGAATCGCAGAATACCTTAAAGAAATAGCAAAGGAACATAAAATGCTTGATAAAAAAACTATGAAAGCAATTCTTCTAAGAATTGAGCAACGCAATGTTAAACGTATGCTCAATGACATAATGAAAGTTCGATGTAACAAGTTGATTAGGAAGGCTAAAGAGGACGAAAAAATACAAGGGCTTCTTTCCTTCGAGAAGGATGTTTACTCGAAACTGGTGTCATCTTTAGAAACCTATCAGACCTTCACCAAAGAAATACTGCAAGGACGTTATGGAAAAGTAAAAAGTGAATTCAAATTTTCTATCTTGCGCATATTGAAAGATGTTCCTCAAATAATAGGGTCTGATATGAAAACTTATGGCCCATTTAAAGCTGAAGACATAGCAATATTACCTTTTGGAAATGCTAAAATCCTTGTTAAACAGGGATTAGCTGTGGAGGTTGAGGTGAGTTAAACCCTTTACGGTTTTTAATTTTCCTCCATAACAGCTGGCTTCCCAATATTACTAACGGATAAACCACGATCCACGTCATGGAATACAGCGGTCCATAATAATCATGAAATCTCCCCCAGTCTCCACCATTGATAGCGACGAGGAAAATTGAAACAATTCTCAAAACGTTAATGAAATACGTGATCACTGCACCTACTATATAATAGGTAACTGATGCTCTAAGTGAGAAGGCGCTTTTCTTTAAAAACAACAAGAGAGTTATGGAGTATAGTAATAAGCTGTCCACTCCAGCACAAGGCCAGCCTACACCAAAACTGGCTAAAATTTTCCCTTCAGCATTGCTTACACTTAAAACCGTTATTGAGCCATAAGTTGAATTTACAACGCTGGATATAACGGTTCTGAATCCTATGATGTTAAGAATGTTTGCAGCGAGTTGAGCTGTTGTTGGTACAATCATTTGGAAGGGAGTGAATTTACCGTATGGGTACAGATTATCCACTAGATACACTAATCCGATAATTCCCGCGAAGAGCACCGAAATTGAATATTTAGGTAAAGTTCCGACACCGTTTTTCACTATAATTATTAACGTCAGCAAGATTGAGAAAACAAGGTACTCCATGGCTAACGGCATCATATCGGCGAAGGGACGATTCACCGCATGTGCAAGGGCGAAATTTGAGATGGAAGTATTCAAATCAGCATAGTTTGATATGGCAACATAAATTGTGGGAAGGATTGAAACCAGCGGAACGAATAAGGTTTTGAGAGACTTCACCTTCCATCTACCTATTTCCAGCGTTTCCCAACTCAGTATAGTCTCAAGGGTAAGAAGCCAAATAAGGAATAGGTGATATGTTCTTCCTTTCCATGTCATGTTAAAGGATGATGGGTAAAGGTGATATAATATTAAGATGGGTATGGCAAATGCGATTACGGGTGTTAACTTCCGAATAGCTAAGACTACATTGGACCATCTGATTGTTTTCATTAGTTTTCTCCAACTCCTTTTTGTTAAACAACGGCGTTCTTTTGTATGCTTCAATTATTTGAAACTTAAGCTTAAATATATGTATATGGTTTGAGTTTGTCTTGAGATTGTAGGAGGAATTTACTGTGAAAGCTAATGAAGGTTTTATTGGAGGTTTCCTAGTGTTGAGTTTTGTAATCTTCATTGCTGGTCTCTTAGCTGGCATGTTAGCGATAGACTTTGTAAGTTTAAAACTTGATTCTGTTGCTCTTTTCACAATGTTTTTGTTTGGTTTCTTGATGGGAATGCTTACTGTTGCTCTTGTGTTGGTTTGTGTGAAATTGCTGGAAGTAAAAAGGTCTCATTGAAATCTCAACTGTTATAGTTTAGATTAGAAAAAGGTATAAGTGTATGTGTGTTTTCTTTAAGGAAAGTGGTTTCATATGAATGTTCCTAAAGAAATTAGGACTTACTGTCCGAGGTGTAAAGCTCATCAATTGCATACGGTTTCGCTTTATAAGGCTGGTAAGCGTAGGGCTTTGGCTAAGGGTGAGCGCCATCACGAGCGTGAAAAGAAGGGTTATGGTGGGCAGAAGTATCCTCTTCAGCGGAAATTCGCGAAAACTACTAAGAAGCAGACTTTGAAGTTGAAGTGTAAGGTTTGCGGTTACACTAGGCATAAAGTGGGCATTCGTTTGAGGAAGCTTGTGATCGCCTAAATGGAGAGGGGTGATGTTTATGGCTGAGTGGGAGAAGCTTATTCCAAGACCTAGAAGCGCCTTTTTGAGGGTTAAATGTTTAAAATGTGGCAATGAGCAACTGATATTTAGCCATGCTGTGAACAAGGTTAACTGCAACGTGTGTGGAGCTGAACTTGCCGAACCTTCTGGTGGAAAGGCGATAATCAAAGGCGAGGTTGTCGCGGTTTTTGAGTGAGGGAAGGGTAAAGATATGGCTTTAAGAAGGCAGGAATGGCCTGAAGTGGGCGACTTGGTTATTGGCACTGTGGAGACTGTTACTGATTATGGTGCTTATGTGAGGCTTGACGAGTTTGATAAGAGGGGTCTTCTGCACATTTCCGAGGTTTCTTCATCTTGGATTAGGAATATCCGCGATTTTGTTAGGGAAGGACAAAAGGTTGTTTTGAAGGTTTTGCGGGTTGATGTGGAAAAGGGGCACATAGACCTATCTCTTAGACGGGTTACTAAAAGGGAGAAAATAGAGAAGATGCTTTCTTGGAAGAGGCAGCGGAAGGCGGAAGCGCTGCTTCGCAGTGTGGCTGAAAAAGTGGGTTTGTCCGTTGAAGAAGTTTATGAAAAGGCTGGAGCCTTCATTGACAAAGAGTATGGGTTGTACGAGGGCTTTGAAAAGGCTGCAAAAGACGGCGTAGAGGTTTTAACGAAGATAGGTGTGCCGAAAGAGCTTGCAGGGGTTTTTGTTGAAGTTGCAAGAGAAAGGATACGCTTGCCAATGGTTAAGATTAAAGGGGTTGTTGAGCTTCGCTGTCTAAAACCTAACGGGGTTAAAATCATTAAAGAGGCTTTTTTGAATGCTAAGAAGTCTGAGAAAACAAGGGATGCGAAAGTTCGCTTTTATGTTGTGGCAGCGCCAAAATACTGTATTGAAGTTCTAGCCGACAACTATAAACATGCAGAAGCAGTTCTGCAAAGGGTTGCTGAAAACGTTGTTTCAAACGTTGTTAAAGCTGGCGGGCAAGGAGTCTTCAGAAGGGAGAAGTAATGGTTTGGCTCTTGAGGAAATGTGAAAAATGTGGAAAATACACGCTGAAAGAGGACAAATGCCCATACTGCGGAGGAACAGTTCACGTGCCGCATCCTCCAAAGTTTTCGCCAGACGACAAATACCTCAAGTATAGAATGGCTTTAAAGAGGGAGATGCCAAGTTGAAGGAGACTTTTATTAAGGAACTCTTGAAGGCTGAGTTGAAGAACCCCATAATGATTGAAGGGCTTCCAGGACTTGGGCTTGTTGGAAAGATTGCCACCCGCTACCTGATTAAACAGTTGAAAGCTCAAAAATTTGCGCATCTATACTCGCCGCACTTTCCCTACTTTGTGCTTGTAAGCAAGAAAGGAAGTGTTCGGCTTTTGCGGGGCGCCTTCTATTTCTGGAAAAACGAAAAGGGAGAAAACGACTTAATTCTCTTCACTGGAGACAGTCAAGCCCAAACAATTGAAGGGCAGTATGAAATTTCAAGCCGCATATTGGACTTTGCTCAAAGGTATAACGTGAAGCTTATTATTACAATAGGCGGTTACAGAGTCGAAGCGAAAGATAAGCCTAAAGTTGTAGCTGCAGCCACAAACCAAAGTCTCCTAGACCGCGCTTTACGCGCTGAGGCTGTGATAAGCCCTATGGGCAGCCCCATTGTCGGCACAGCTGGGCTAATTCTTGGCTTGGCACCTTTCAGAAAAATCGATGCCCTATGCCTTCTAGGAGAGACAAGGGGTTATCTGCCAGACCCCAAAGCAGCAAAAAGCGTTTTAGAAGTATTGCTTAAAATTTTGGGTGTTAATGTTGATTTGTCTGGGTTGGATGAGGAGATAGCCAAAGCAGATAGCATGGTTGCCCGCTTACAGAAGATTGAAGAGAAAAGGGCTTTGCAAGCGGAGGAAATACGCAGAGAAGAGGATAAGAAAATCACGTATATTTCATAAAGAAAGTTCACATTCAATTATTTCAACAATTTTTTTCGGCAGCGTCTCCATTTCCGTATGGAGAATGTGTAGGCAATCGTTCTTTGTTTTCCAAGGATTCCTCTAGGGCTTCCAATATGCGTTGTTTTTCGGTGCCAACAACTTTTGCGAATCCTGCTTCAACAGCTTCTGGTCTTTCGGTTGATAGGCGTAAAACTAGAACTGGTTTTCTTATCTGTGGAGCTGTGGCTTCTTCCTGTATGCCTCCAGAGTCTGTAAGTATTATTTCGCATTTCTTCATGATGGTGAGGAAGTCTAAATAGCCTACGGGTGGGAGGATTTGCAGGTTTTTTGACTCCTTGATTTTTGTGTAGACTCTATTTTGCTTTAGTCTTTTTCTTGTTCGGGGATGCATGGGATAAACCACTGGAATGGGGGCTTCTGTGAAGGCTTCTATGAAGTTTTTGAGAACTGCTGGGTTGTCTACGTTTTCTGCTCTGTGGGCGGTTGATAAAGTGAATTTTTCGAAGCGTATTTTCTCCATTATTTTTGATTTTCTTTCAGCCAATGGGATATGCTGGATTACAGCGTCTATGACGGTGTTTCCCGTGACATAGATTTTCCCCCAAACGGATTCCTTTTTTAGATTATTTTCAGCGTTTTTTGTAGGTGCGAACAGATAGGTGGACAGATGGTCTGTTAGGCGTCTGTTGTGTTCTTCTGGCATGCGTAAGTCGAAGCTTCGCAATCCGGCTTCCACGTGTCCCACGGGTATTCCAAGCTTAATTGTGGCTAAGGCTGTTGCAAGAACCCCGTTTGTGTCTCCTTCGACGAGGACTAATGTTGGTTTTTCTTTTTAAATAGGCGTTCCATGTTGGCGATTATACGTGCGGTTTGTTCTCCTTGGGAATATGCCCTAACTTTAGAGCTGTAATCCGGTTTTGGAAGCTCAAGCTCTTCGATGAACTGTTGGGACATTTCATAGTCGTAGTGTTGTCCGCAGTGAACAAAAGTGAATGGAATTTTGTTTTTCTGTAATGCCCTAATTAATAATGCCATCTTTATTATTTCGGGTCTCGTACCAGCAACAACCATTACATCGTTCATCTGGTCTTCCATTTGACTCCATAACTGCCACTTTTGCTTTTAACACTTCCCACGAATTTGTAAAAATTTAACCCCAAACCCAAACCCTGACTTTGTTCTTCAAAAACTTCATTAGGTGTTTTCCAACCAAGACATTTCAAAGGAGTATTGTTGATTCTTTCTAAGATAGCAGAAATATCTTCTAAAGAATAGTCTTTTAAATCTGCTTTCTTGGGAATGTATCTATGAAGGAGCTTAATGCCTTGCTCTACTGAGCCTTTTTCCCAGGCAGAATAGGGATGACAAAAATAGGTTGAAATTCCCAGCCCTTGATAACGAATATTCTCTCTACCACCAGAGTTTCCGGAGAAACAGACCTTGGTCTTCCCACAGTATCTCCCTCATAATGGCCAAATTCTAATCTCAGATTAACTATCTTCGGTCTTTTATCAATAAATATCCGGTTGGGAATTAATACTCGAGGAGACTTCTTCTTTCTCCTTCTCTTCAAGTAACTCTTTGAATACAAATACCGACAAAGATGCTCTCCATAAGGACTGTTATGGTATTTAAGTATTATGGTTGCCATAGAAAGACTTAAAAAGGAATAATGTCAATATTGATTAAGTGATACACATGAGTAGAGAAAGAACCACAATAGAACTGTCGAAGGAAACGAGAGACCAGTTGAAGGAACTTGGGAAAAAGGGCGAAACATACGATGAAATCATAAGGAAACTTCTTAAACTAGCAAAGGAAAGGTGAAAAGGAGGTAGAAAATTGGAACAAAAAAGGAGAATGCTCTCAGCAATTCT
>CAZCSF010000015.1:0-19736 GCA_964501295.1 uncultured Candidatus Bathyarchaeia archaeon
CGTGAGCTGGGTTTAGACCGTCGTGAGACAGGTCGGACTTTATCTGCTGGGAGTGTTGGCTGCCTGAGGGGAAAGGGTCCCTAGTACGAGAGGAACGGGACGCTGTGGCCTCTAGTTAACCGGTTGTCCGATAGGGCAGACGCCGGGCAGCCACGCCGTTGGGGATAAGGGCTGAAAGCATCTAAGCCCGAAGCCCCTCCCGAAAATAGGCAGCCATTCCCCTTTTAAAGGCTGGGCTGGCAACAGTCTGGCTTACGGGGACGAGGGCTCCCATAGAAGATGGGTTTGATGGAGCCGGGGTGTAAGCTGGAAGGCTTCGGCCGACCAGTTCAGCCTGCGGCCCCCAACCGCCCGAGATGTCGGGTACAGGTGGTGTCTGGGCGATATGCTATGAAAATCCTCTGTTGTTGCGGTGTGTAAGCCTATGCGTGGCTTTACAGTTTTAAAAGTTTATTTTGCTTTGTTTCGTTCGTTCTTTTTGGTGGAGTGTTTGGAGTTCCGTATTCGGGGTTTTCGCGATGGAGATTTGTCTGGGCTGGTTGAGTTGCTTAATGACGTTTATAGGGGTTCATATGAGTTTATTCCCTTTAATGAGGGGAAGCTTCGCCTAGAGATTGTAGAGCGGAAGCTTGCGGTTTTGGTGGCTGAAGAGAAAGGCGCCGTTTTGGGCTGTGTTGCTTATGGCCGAAGTCCGTGGGGTATGGAGATTGAGTGGCTGGCGGCTTCTGAAGAAAACATCAGAGATGCGTTGGTTGAAGAGGTTGAGAAAAACGTTGATGGCGAAGTTTTCACCGCCGTTGCCGTTGGGGATCCCATGATGAACTTTTGGGTTAGACATGGCTATAAGGCGGAGGGAGGGCTCTATCACATGGTTGCAAGGATTGATGGCGTAAAACCCCTTCCAGAAATTCCAGCTGGCACTGTTATTCGAAGCCTTAAGCTTGGCGAGGAGAAAAGGCTTATCGAAGTTGTCAATTCTGCGTATGGTTGGGAGAGGATGCGAGATGGCTCTGTTGCAAGGTGGAAAACCGAGCATCCTCCCTTTAACGAAGAGTGGGTTCATGTGGCTGAAATAGGCGGAAAAATAGTTTCAGCTGTTGTTTCCAGACCTGACACAGAATATAACGAGTTTTTTAGGGCTAAAAGGGGATATTTGGGACCAGCGGCAACACTGCCAGATTATAGGAGTAAGAATTTGGCTTCAGCTTTGACTCGTCGTGCAATGAACTTCCTTTATGAGAAGGGAATGGATTCGGTGGGGCTTTACACTGCTGAGCAAAATACGCCGTCAGTGATGCTTTTGAGAAAGCTTGGATTTGAGGTTGGGCATCAATGGAAGTTTATGCGCAAAACCCTTCATAAAAAGGAGTAAATTATTATTTTTGGCAAAATTTTGAAAATAAGTAAGAGTGAATTTTGGAAATGGGGGTGTTGAAAAATTATGGGCTTTTTTGGGCTACTTTTTCAACCTCTAATTCTTTGACACGGGTTTCGATGAATTCTGCGACTTTTTCTTGGCTGTAGTGTCTCTCTTCTTCCTGTTTTCTAAGCTGTTCTTTGATGGTGGCTAAGACCTTGTTGACGTCGAAGGGTTTCAGTATGTAGGCGTCGGCTCCGCGGTTTACAGCTTCTATGGCGTTTTGAAGTGTTGGATAACCCGTTATGATTATTTTCCGCATTTTTGGCGTTGTGTCCTTCATTTTTGTTAGGAGTTCTATGCCTTCCATGTCTGGCAGTCGTATGTCTATTAGCGCTAGGTTGTAGAAGTTTTTCCTTGTTTTTTCTATGGCTTTTTTGGCTGTTTCCGCCGTGTCCACAGCGTAGCCTTCGTCTTCCATTATCATTGTTAGCACTTTTCTTATGTTTTCGTCGTCGTCAACAACGAGGATTCTGGCGTTTTCAACCATATTTTTTCACCTCCTTCTTCTTCTTTTTTGGGTTCGATTGGAAGGATTACCGTGAAGGTTGTTCCCTTTCTTAAGGCGCTTTTCACGGTTATGGAGCCTCCGTGGGCTTCAACAAAACGTTTGCATATGGCTAAGCCGAAGCCCATTCCTTTTGCTTTAGTTGTGAACAGTGGCGTCCAAACTTTTTCCAAGGTTTCTGCCGACATGCCTATCCCTGTGTCTGAAAAGATAAGCTCGATTTTGTCGCCTTTCTTTCTGCTCTTAATTGTTAGGGTTCCACCTTTCGGCATGGCTTCAACAGCGTTTCTTATTAGGTTTACAAAAACCCTTTTCACTTTTTCAAAATCTGCCTTTATTCTAGGCTTTTTCTTTGTTAGGTTTGCCACTTGTATGTTGTTTGGAATTTCAACAGATGCCAGCGCTTCTTTCACCAGTTCAGCTGGGCTTGTTTCGGTTATGTCAAGTTTTACTTCTCTTGAGTAGTCCAGAAGGTCGTTTATTATCTTATTCGAATATGCAATGTTCTTCTCAATAAGCTCTATCATTTCCATAATTTTACCGTCGATGGTTTGGTTCAACCTCTTTTTAATGTAGTAGGTGGCGCCGGAAATGCTTGTCAAGGGGTTGCGGAGGTCGTGTCCAACCATACCCGCCAACTCGCCTATAATCGCTAGCCTCTGAGACCTAAGCAGTCTTTCCTGGATTTCCCTTAATTCGCGGGTTCTTTCTTCCACTTTTTGTTCAAGTTGGTCTGCGTAAAGCTGTAGTTCTTTTCTAGCCTTTTCGAGGCTTTCCATAAGTTCTGTGTTTTCGATGGTTATTGCTGCTTGGTGGAGGAAAAGCTCTAGGGGTATTAAGGATTCTCTTGTGGGTTTGCGTCCCTCTACTGGGTCGTCCATGCTGAGTATGCCGACGATTCTGCCTTCAGGCGTGCGCAGCGGAGCGTAAAGCATGTCTTGCGGATGCCAGTCCACCATGTTCTCTTCAGATAGCTTGCTTGGAACAGCTTGCATCTGTTTTACGGCTTCGTCTAGTGGTGCTTCGGGTGGAACGTGGAAGAAGTGCTCCCTAATCCAGGGGTCTCTCCACGGTATGTAGTAGAATTCGCCAATCTTATACTTCTCAAATTTCGGCCCCAACCGCTCTTTCCAAACGTGTCCGGGAGCTCTCCTTTCCTTTAAAAGCTTAATTTCCTCTTTTGTTAAGCCAACTGTAACTAGTTCCCTTCGTTCAAGGTTTTCGTCTACACGGCCTATTACAACTCTTCTCCAGCCGAACTTCTGAAGGGTTTTAGCTATTTCCTTAAGCCTTTTACGGGTGTCTTTAGTTGCCATTATTTTTGTGGAGCTCTTTATTAAGTGTTCAAGTTTTTTGGATAGGGATGCAAGGCTTTCTGTTCTTTCTATGTTGCTTAGGGCTATGGCCATGTGGGATGCCAATATTTCAAGAAGTCTCTTGTCTTCCTTGTCGAAGGCTGCTAGCTTTTTGCTTTCAACATTTAAAACTCCTAAAATCTTGTTTCCCAGTTTTATTGGCACCGCAAGCTCGGAAAGTACGCCTCTTACTCCTGCTCCGATGTAGGCTTTATCTTTCCTTACGTCTGGAACATAAACGGCTTCGCCCTTTTTTGCTGCTTTGACAGTTATGCCTTTTTCTTCGTCTAAAGGAAGCGTTAGTTTAGGCGTACGCTTTAACCCAAGCGAAGCCACTAAACGCAGTTTTTTCCCTTCAACAAGGAATACGTCAACATATTTGAAGCCTAAAATTTTCCGCATAGCGTTTAAAGTTTGTTTGCAAACTTTTTCCACGTTTTTTGCCTTGTTTAGGCTTCTTCCGTAAGCATTTAATGCAGCTAGTTTTTCTTGTCGCTTAAGGTTGTTTATGGCTATGGCTGCATGAGAAGCCAATATCTCCAAGAGTTTTTTGTCTTCTTCGTCGAAGGCTGCTAGCTTTTTGCTTTCAACATTTAATACGCCTAAAACTTTTCTGCCAAACTTTATTGGAGCTGCCAACTCCGAGAGGATGCCCTCTCCACCTTTGACATAGGCTTTTTCTTTTCTTACATCTGGAACAATTACAGGCTTTCCTGTTCTGGCTGCTTTGACGGTTATGCCTTTCTCTTTATCTATGGGAAGCCTAAGGGAGAAAATTTTTGAGTATCCCCTATGGGCCACCAAGCGGAGGATTTTTTCCTCCATCATAAGGATGGATGCATATTCAAACCCTAAGGTTTTCTCCATGGCGTCTAAAGTCAGCCTATAAATTTCGTTGATGCTTTTGGCTTTGTTCAATTTTTGAGCGTAATCATTTAACTCAGTAAGCCTCTCCTCGAAGAGATTCCTTTCCTCTTCCAGCTTTTTGCGTTCAGTTATGTCAAGCACATGAGCTATTGTCCGTATTCGAGCTTGAGCGTCTCGTATTGAAACAGACTTAACCTCAACCTCTCTTTCTTCACCATTTTTCCTAACAATTTTCAGTTCATACCTTGATAAAGCGCGCCCTTCTTTATGCTGTTCTGCCATTTTGCGCATTTTTCTATCCGTGAAAAGGGCTTTGCTTTCGTCTGCAAGGAATTTTCTGAAGTCTTGCTGAACTATTTCTTCTTTTGAATATCCAAAAATTTTGGTTAGCTCATCGTTTGCATAAGTAATTCTATAGTTTTCGTCTATTATTGCTATGCCATCGTGGGAGTTCTCCACTATGGAGCGGAAAAGTTCCTCCTTTTCCTTAAGCTTTTCCTCTATGAGTTTGCGTTCTGTTATGTCGCGGCTTACGCCAATTAAGCCTGCAACCTTCCCTTGTCTATCATATACTGGAACTTTTATTGTTTCGAAAAATCTTCTCCCAAATTTCTTGTCTGCTGCGCATTCTTCTACGCGCACAGCAACGCCTTTCCGAAGCACTTCATCGTCGCTTTTTCTGCATTGCTCAGCTAAGTCTGGCGGGAAAAACTCTTCATCTTTTTCCCCGATGATTTCTTCGCGTTTTAAGCCTACAAGCCTTTCAAAGGGGCTGTTGACAAGGAGGTTCCGCCTTTCAGTGTCCTTGAAATAAACTATGTCTGGAATTGCTTGAAACAGTGTTTGCAGTGTTGTGCTAATCCTTTGGAGATTATCCTCATATGCCTTGCGGCTTGTTATGTCGCGGGCTATCCCCAACTCGCCAACTATCCGTCCATCTTCGATTAAGGGTACACTTGTAAACTCGCCGACCAGATATTCGCCGGATTTGGCGCGAACCCGCAGCTCCACAAGCTCTGGTCTTCCCTCCAACGTTTTTTGGAAGGATACGAAAGCCTTGCCAACGTCTTCTGGATGTATGAGCTCCGTGAAGGGTTTACCAATCCATTCTTCCTGTTTCCAGCCGGTGATTTTCTCGAAAGCTGGGTTAAGCGAAACGAGCTTTCCATCTGCTGAAATACTGTAAATCACGTCTGGAGCGGCTTCCACAAGGGTGCGGTACTGCCTCTCACTTTTCATCAAAGCATTTTCCATTTTTTTATGCTCAGTTATGTCCACTGCAATTTGAAACCGCACATGCTTGTTTCCGGGCCAGCTGATGGCTTTATCTATGCATTTGTACCATCTTCCTTTCTTTCTGCAGTAGTACTCCCAAATGTGGGTTTTTCCAATGTTTTCTCCGAAGATGTATTTGTTGGTGCAGAATTTGCATGGGCTTTTAAAACCGTGGATAACCTCATAACATCTTTTACCTAAAACTTCCCCGCCAAAAAATTCTCTAAACTTGTCATTGGCAAAAAGTATTTCATACGTATCCGGGTCTGCCACATGAACCAAGTCTTCTAAACCGTCGAATAACGCGTAAAGCCTTTCCAAAACGTGAGTTAATTCTTCGCCTACATCCATTTTTAGCTATCACCCAAAGGAAAGCAGACGTTTTTTCAAGTTTTCTACGTTGTTTAAGAAGTCTGAATGTTCAATTTCGGAGTTTTCAAACTCCAAGTTCAGCTTGTTATAAAGCTTTTTCAAGATGAGCTTTTCAAGGTATGGAGTGCCTGGTCCAAAGATTTTTTCTAGGGCTTTTTTGAATTCTGTTAGGTTTTCTGGGATTTCCTCCCTTTTTATTTTGAAGGAGTTTTCTAGGTGGAATAAGATGGCTTGTTTTGGAGATTCGCCCAGTGAGGATAGCCCCTCTTCAACTGCTTCTAGAAAGGTTTTTTGGAAGTATTTTGGAGGCAACTCTATCCCTTTTCGATAATATGTATTAAATCTTACGATGCATTAAACCTTTTCGAAAACCAAAATTAAATCCTTATGAATCCAAAATCCATACCACGAACCAAAATCCTAAACGCACAAAGCGAAAACTTCAGCGTTTAGCCTTTCCCTTCTGGAAACACTGCCTCGCTGCTTCAACATAATCCACGAACACAAGCTCTTTGCTCTCGTTCCATTCAAGCGGAGTCCCTAAACGCGCGTAAAGCTTCTTCATTATTAGAATTTCCAGAAATCGGGCTCCAACACCGAAAATTTTCTCCAAACCTTCAGCGAACTCTTTTAAATGGTTTGGGATTTCGTTTTTAGTTATTTTGCACTTGTCTTCGAGGTGGTAGTAGATGGATTGTTTTGCAGACTCTCCAAGGGAGGCGAAGGCTTCGTCTATGGCTTCTAACAATAGCTCGTTGAAGGTTTTCTTAGCCAACTCCTGTTCCTCTTCTAGATTAAGTGACAGTTTATGAATTTTTACGTTATAGAAGTTGCTAGACCTTTTAATTTTAAGTTTCTGAATTAACCGATTTCGAATCCAAATTCGGCTAAAATTAGAGGCTTTTTGCGGCTTGTCTTCGCACCCGCTCTTTCATTAGGCTTAACTCTTTTGCGTAGTCCATAAGCGCCATTCTCAAGGTTTCGCTTTCGCTGGTTCCCAGCATTCTTGCCAGTTCCTCTAGGAGTTCCTTTTGTTCTTTGCTTAGGACCACTTTGACTATGCGCTTTCTTGGCAATTTTCCGCCTCAGCTTTTGTGCACTCTTTACATCTTGTATATTTTGTATATCAGAAACACTTAAAAAAACTTACGCCACAAATAATACACAGAGAGTAGAGGCAAAATGAAAACTTTACGCATATCAGACGACATCCACCAGAAACTAACCGCTTTATTAGGCGAACTCATGGCGCAAACAAGCAAAATGCAAACCTACCAAGACGCCATAGAGGCAATGCTATACCAGTCAGTCATAATGCCGCCAGAACTCCTAAACGAAGTGGAACACTTCATCCAAACTCACAAAGGAAGAGGCTACACCACAAAAGAGGAGTTTATCCGCCAAGCAGTACGCTTCATGCTCAAATGGGAAACAAGCGATTACGAGTTTGTGGAAATCCCAAGAGAAGACTATGAAAAGCTAAACAAAGCCGTAAAAGAAATGAACACACCCTATGCCAACGCAGAAGACTTCATCTATGGACAAATACAAAACGTGTTAGAACAATATGAGCAGTGGCTAAAAGAAAAGGAGAAACAGAGGCGGAAAACATGAGCCGCCTAGTCCTAAACGCCATCCTAGCCTAAATGGGCATATGGCTAAACACAACAGAAACCCAACAACTACACAATGAACTATTAGCCTACTTCGGACTTGTAGGCGCCACCAACGAATGCCAAGCCCTAGAAAACGCATGGCAAGACCCCTACAACAAACATGAAATGGAAGAATTCATTAGGGCGTGGATAAACCGAAGACGGAGGCGAAAGGAAGAAACGACAGCGTGGGTGGTTTAGGTTACCGAGCCAACGCATTGCTTAACCATTTGAAAAACCCGGTTGAGCAGATAACCGTTAAAACCACGGTTTTAGACTTTGGCAGCACTCCAATTTTGGCAGGCGACAAAATCTATGTTAGTTTACCAAACGAAGGCGTAAGCGGGTATTACCGTGTTGAAAGCGTGGAATACCATGTGGACGCCAAAACCCAAACTTTGGAAGTAACGCTTGAGTTAGGCAAAGAGGCTCCGCTTTTGGCTGATTATCTCTACGCTTTGAAAAGCAAAACAGAGCATTTAAGCCGTTACAAGGCTTCTGTGGGGGTTTAAGGGGTTTGGGTATAACCAAAAGTTCTAGGCGAACCGTCATAGAAGTTCGCGAAGACCTACACCGTGAAATTCGAAAGTTGGCTTTGCTTAACGATTTGCGCATATATGTTTTGGCAAACGCCATAATAGAAGACTGCCTAAAGGACGAAGAGCGGGTGAAAGCCCTCATTAAAAGGTTAAAGCTTCAAGCTGGAAGCCCAGTCCACTAGCTTTTTTATTTCAGCTTTTTCCTTCTCTTCCAGTGGTAAGGCTGGTTTACGTGGGTAGCCCGCTGGCAAACCCAGAATTTGCATGGCTTCTTTTATGGCTGAAAGCTGATTATACTTTTTGACTAGCACTTCGTTGATGTGGGTTATGGCGTGTTGGAGTTCTGCAGCCTTTTGATAATCGCCCTTTTTGAAGGCTTCGTATAGGCTTACGCACAGTTTTGGGAAGGCGTTGGCTACGGCGATGACGGCGCCTTTTCCGCCAAGGGCGAGGGTTGGCAGAGCAACGTCGGCGGTTCCAGCCAAAACCGCAATCTTATCGCCTACCAAGCGGATGGTCTCAGTTATGGCGGCTGGGCTTCCGCTACTGTCTTTTACGCCTACAACATGTGAGTATTCGTTGGCTAATTCTGCGATTACTGGCGGTTCCAAGGCGTAGCCGGTGAATTTTGGAACGCTGTATAGGATTATGGGCAAGTCAACAGCCTCTAAGACCGCCTTGTAATGGGCTATTATTTCGCGGTTTGAAAGCCTAAAATAGTAGGGTGTAACCACCACGGCGGCGTCTACGCCTAAATCCGCGGCGTCTTTTGTAAGGCTTATGGTTTCCCATGTGCTAGGCGCGCCGGTTCCAGCCAAAACCGTTATGCCGCCTTTGGCTTCTTCTAGGACTGTGGCTATGATTTTTCGACGCTCTTCTTTGGCTAAATATGGGGCTTCGCCGTTACTGCCGCATGGCATAAGCCCGTTTATGCCGTTTTCAATCCAGAACCGTACGCATGTGCGCAGTGCCTCAAGGTTTATTTTGCCCTTTTCCGTGAAAGGCGTGATGTGGGGCACAATTATGCCTTCAAACTTTCGGCTTTTCATGGTTATAGTTTCGCCTCTTTTAGTTGGAAGGAGTGTTATGTTATTTTCATGTTTATAATGTTGTTTGTTTGGGTTGATGTGTAAAAGTAGATTAGGTGGTTGTGGGCATAAAATTGTTTGGTGTGGTTGGCGGTGCGAGACTTGAGTAAGCTAAAGCCTGATGAAATGGTTGGCTTGGCTGTTGGTATGAGTGATGTTTGTATTAGGGTTTGTGCTGAGGGCGTTAGAAGTCAGCGTCCAGAGGTAAGTGAAGAAGAACTTGTGGAGCTTGTTAGGGAACGCCTAATGTACGATAAAAACCTTAGAGGGAGAAGCCTAAACCTTGGATAGTTTTGAAGGGTTTTTGAGGCGGGTTGTTGAAAGTCTTAACACTTCTGGTTTGGATTACATGTTTACCGGCGCCTTGGCTGTCAGCTACTATGGTAGGGCGCGTACAACAGTAGATGTTGACATTATTGTTGCTGCTGTGGGCAGCGACTGGCGGGAAAAGCTTATTTCAGCCTTGCGGGTGGCTGGCTTGGTGGTCGAAGAGAAAAGCTTAGACGATGCTTTGAAAGGCGGCTACAACATAGCCACATTTAAGGATAGTAAATCACCCCTAACCTTGGACGTGATTCTATCGCGGCGAAAGCTTGTAAAAAAGCGGGGCAAAATATTGGGCTTACCAACATACTACCAAAAGCCGGAAGACCTTGTTTTGGCAAAACTGCGAATGATTAGGGCGACGGTGCCCCGCGAAAGAGCCGTAAAAGACGTGGAAGACGTGAAGGCTGTTTTAAAGTTTACAAAAGTGAACTTGGAAGCGGTTAAGCGGCAAGCCCGAAAAGAAGGAACCCTCCAGATTTTTGAAGACTTGGTGATGGAGTAAGTGGCGAAATGTTTAATGTTTTGTAAACGTTTTTGTTTGCGTGAAGCGTTATGACTCAAGTTCAGCTTAGACTGCCTGAAAAAGTGGTTGAGGAGATTGACCGTTGGGTTGCTGAGGGCCGCTTTAAGAGTAGAAGCGACGCTATTAAGGCTATTATAGGCCTTTATCATGAGCGGGAGAAGACCCGCGAGTTTTTCAGGATGCTTGTTAAGCGTAGTGAAGAAGCCAAGCGGCATCCAGAGAAGCTTATTCCATTAGAGGATTTATAGTTGATTTTAAGGTTTTTCTTGCATCCAAAGGCGGCTAAGGAGCTTGCTAAACTTGAAGAGAATGTAAGAAGGCGCATTGTTGAAGCACTTAAAACGTTAAAACCAGTCCAGAAATGGCGGGAAAACGGCTAAAGCTTTCGGATTTTTGGAGTTTGCGCGTTGGCGATTACAGAGCCATATACGAAATTGACAAAACTAATAGTAGAGTGATAGTTTTGTTTGTTGGGCATAGGAAAAGAATATACAATGACCTTTCAAAAATGTTCTGATGTGGTAAACATCAGAATCATGTAAAGACCAAAGAGTGTAGCAGTAATTTTTTTAATATCTTTATATTTAATTGCGAGGTCAAAGGTATGCGGATAAGTCTTCTCCTTCTACAACCACGCATTTCTTTGACTTATTCTGAATTATCAAGATATCATCAGTTTTCAGATCGATCATTAGATCACAATAAACTTCATGGAGTTCATGAATCAAATTTTCTAATTCATCATCCGGTAAGACTAGAAAATTGGAAAATCCGATTTTTTACACATTTCCCTTTCGATTGGATATCCATGAGAAACAAATTTTTCTGTTAAGTAATGAATGCTATCTTCTCTAGCTGAAGGGTCTGCTATCTTTTTTTCTAGGGCTTCTTGGAGATATTGTTTTGACGCATTTTGTGCGTCTCGATAAGCCCCTAGTAAAAGTGGTGGTATTTTGTCCGCCATCGACAATTTAACAAGCGGGTCTTTGGTTTCTTCAATAAAAGCGACGGCTTCTTTTATTGAATGAGCAGGAATCCATACTTTTGAGGCTGGATCTTGAACAATTGGATCGAGAGGACCAAGTTCACCAGATTTACACATGATAAGCTCATCAGCATGCAATGCTATTAATGTAGCAGCACTTTTTGCGTAAAAAGGAACCATTACACTTAATTTATTACAATGGCTCCTTAGAATATTTACTATTTTTGCCGTAACATCTATATTTCCACCGCCGGATTCTAGTAAAATATCTAATTTTTCAATCTTTCCCATTTTTCGTAGAAGTTTATTAAGGCGATAGGCAACAGGAGTGGTTATTTCACATACGCAAAAAGCCACATAACCCACCAACAGGCCACAGAACCCCACGGTCCCCTAAAAAAGGAAATCCTACAAAAAATAAAACGCCAACTAGAAGGCGACCAGTGGCGATGGCAACGCGAAATGCAAGCAGAATGGGCAGAAGACCAAAACACATGGCTCTCCCAAGCCCTAATAACAAGCTGCATAGACCCCGCCCTAGAATACGCAAGCTTCAACGAAACCATCCAAGGCGAACTCTACGCAGGACTAGACCTGGGCAAACACCAAGACCCCACCGTCCTAACCATCATCAAAAAGGAAGAAAACACGCTTAAACTCATCCACCTCCACCGCTTCCCACTAAAAACACCATACGCCACAGTAATAGGCTACGTGAAAACCCTATGCGGAAGATGGCAAACCATCCACAAAATCCTCGTAGACATGACAAGCATAGGCGAATACATCGTCGAAGACATGCAAAACATAGGCATACAAGCGGCTGAAGGCGTAAAATTCACTCAAGAAACCAAAGAGCAAATCGCCAACTGGCTAAAACAATACATGACAGAAAACGCCTAAAAATCCCCTACGACCCAGAACTCATAGCAGAACTAAACATAGAACGCTACCAACTAACAAAAGAAGGCAAAATCCGCCTAACCCACCCAGAAGGAACCCACGACGACCGCTTCTGGAGCCTCGCCCTAGCCACATACGCCACAAGAACCCAAACCCCACAACCAAACCTATGGGTAATAACAAAATGAAAAGACAAGAACTTTTCCACATACTCCAAACAAAACGAAGATTCGACAAACAAACAGGCAAATTCACAATCAACATAGCCTACAAAACTGCACCGCCCAAACCCACAAACCGCACAATTTCAGATATTCGGTGCACAGCACAATCCGTTTTATCCAAAAAAGTTTCGAAACCTTCAGCTTCTCTTCCAAAACTTTCTTCGCTTCTCCGTCTGGGTCGAAGACTATTTTGCTTTTGAAAACTCCCATCGGTTGGCTTAATTCCATGTTTGTTTTTTGAAATCTTCAATGGAGTGAATTTCAAAGTCTATTTCAATGTTTGAAAGGCGTTCTTTATACAACCAAAGTTTAACAAGCTTCTTCCTCAAATTTTCATTTTTCCTTTTTAGAAGTACCACAATATCTATGTCTGAAAATTCATCCGCGAAACCCCTAACCAATCCGCCGATAAAAATTATTCCTGCCACTTCGTTGTGGACGGCTATTTTTGAGGCAAGTTCTTCTGCAGCTCGTCTGAACCGTGCTATACGATTTCTTCCCTTGAGCTTTGCATTCATTTCTAAAACCATTCAATAATGTGAAGGCAGCAATTTAGCTGTTTCCTCCATGTAAATTCGCTAATCATCGATTGTTTAGTTTCTGTTCGGATTTCTAATTCATAAAGCCTTTTTGAATCGCAGCTTAATTTAGCATGACTGAGGCGTGGTGCTCCATATTTGAAGGTGGAGTCCGCAATATTAGTGGCTGTTTCAGTTTGCATTTTCCTAGCCTTCTACTTTTCACTTTTATCTTTCCAAGCTATTGACGACACGTTGAAAAGACAGTTTGTAACCCTCGCTGCACTATCCCTTCTGACGGGACTCATCGTATTTGGCTGCCTCGTCATTTACCTAGGAATAAGAAAGGTTTTTGTGGAAGCCAAGTTAAGCAACATCCAAGAATCCTCAAGAACTAAACAGAGGCAACATTACATCAGCGACGAAGCAAGTTAAATACAAAATTTTAGAAAACGAAATTATTCTAGGCGTAGCAATTTAATGGTTTAGTAAATTTAGGGATTTTAAAATGGCTGAAATAGAAATAAAAACTTTGTTGAAGAAGATATTCGAAAGTTAAAAGAATTGAAGAAACTTTGCGACGTGTAGCTGGGTTGGGAGCCTCCGCAAGAATATTTAGACGAGTGGGTTAAGGTTGTTCTTGGAATAAGCCGCCACGACCCAAACCTGGTTAAAAACAGCATTAGTCAACTAGCTACTTAATGATAAAGAGGCTTTAGGTGGGCAGTAACCAAGGCGCCAGAAACTTTGCCAAAACCAGAATTAGGAAGGAGAAAAGCGGCACAGTGATGTTGTCGTCTATGGGGTTTGACTCGAAATGCTCTATAAGAGAAGCTGCAGTCCCAGCGGCTGCACCGGCTATGCCTAAAACCGCAACTCCCATTGGTATTGAAAAGGAAGCCATTGCAAGGTTACCCCACCAAGACTTAGTCCTCCTCCTGTAAAGCATGTTCCTAACGATTCCCGTTACGGCGTCTCCAACGGACATGAAAATCACCGGCAAAACTCCAAACCAGAAGTTTCCATCGGAAACAATCCAGCCCAACGTAATTATGACGCCCCACATAACACAGAAAGAAACCTCATAAGCGTTTTCCTCCGTCTGAAACCAGTACATGAGCTTCCCTCTTTTATGGGGTATGTAGAGGAAAACCGCCAAAACAAAAGCCATAGCAAAGGGGAAAATAGGTGTTCCAAAAATGTATGGCACAAGCAAAGCAACCAAACCACCAGTCAAAATGTGGATAATCTTTCTATTATAATAGACTGCAACGTTGTGCCCCACACCGTTTCTGGCCATATACCCATAAAGCTTCCTTGTCAAAACCTCTGCCACAAAAATAACCCAGAGAAAAAGCAATGCAGTTGCCGTCGCTTCTTCAACAGATACAATGCCCAACATATGTGTGCACAAACAAGATAATTATAGAAACTAATGCTTAAGCTTTTGCAAATTTATTGCAAATGGGCCGGGCCGTATGCAATTAAAAAATTAAGTGAATCCTACACTATAACTTCAGGTTCCGTCATCACCACGACATGAACCATGGTCGTGGCCTGATCTCTTCATCAAGCCGCGAAAATGCAGTAAGGTTTTTAAATCAATGTTAAATTAATTTATAGTGGAAGGCTATGCGCCGACCGGGGCTCATGTATTATATAGGCTTATTATTTTCGTTACTGTTGGCTGTTGCTGGTTCTGTAAATGTCTGCGCCGGGCTCAATGCGTCTGCAATTTACGGCATTCCTACTCAGCTTGAAGGCTCTGAGGCCCAGCTGGCTATTGAGGTTTGCAGCTACATTGCCCAGCTTTTCTCTCAGACTGGCAGGTACGCTTATGTAGGCAATCTATGCGGTGCGTACACGCAGAACTGCTACGTCTACTATATTGCGGAATATTTTGAAACATATCAATATGACTTTATAGCCATCTATTATAGGGGGCACTCAGTATATAGGAAACCCAATCAAGATCCATATTACCACCACAACCACACGTTCCTCTATGACAACGATGGCGGGCTTAGACACTGCGACAGGATATATGACGCGCAGATTGGGGCCAGGACGCTAAATGCCAGGCATAAGTTTGTGTTCCTATGGAGCTGTGGAACAGCGAACGAGGATCAAACTGGGGAGGTGATAGGCTCGATAGCGCAGCTTGTTAAGAACGGGGGATTTGAAAGCGGAAGCAGCTACTGGGTTCTTGGAGGTGACGGCGACTACGCGGTCACGAATGAGGATAGGCTTTTTGGCTCGTACTCGCTATTGCTTGGCTTCAAAAGAGCCACCTTAGGCAAGGATAAGAGCGCCTACGCCTACCAGCTCATAAGCCTACCAGCAGGGGTCCAAATATGGCTAACCTTCTGGTACCACCTATACACCTACGACAGAGCCGATTATGATAGGTTCGAGGTCTACATCGCACCGGTTGGGGGCAACCCAACGAGGGTGTTCTACAAGGGAGGAACTGCCCGAGGCAGCTTGACAGAGTTTAAGTGGCTTGAGGACCAGGTTATAATAGACTTGAGCGCGTATGCTGGTCAAAGCACATACTTATACTTCAGAGTGATCAACGGAGGGGACGCAAACCATAGAACGTGGTGCTACATAGACTACGTGTCTGTAACAACGGGCCACACATGGGGGATGGCTACGTCATGGATTAAGAGGACGAGACAGCAGGGCCTAAGCCTAGACGGATACGCTAGTCCAGACGGAAGCGGAAGATGCTTCATAGGATGGCAATACTACTCCATGCCGCTAAGCAACGCAACGGGATACGGAACATATACATACGCGGACTTCGTTAAGACGTTTTATCGCTACATGCTAGTTTACAATTACAACGTGAGAGAGGCTCTTAACGCATCTTCCAGACAACATATTGGTAAACCTTTTGAGGCATCCACCATCTATCAAGGCTGGTGGCAGTATTTCCCAGAGCAAAATGTTACGCTTTATTGTAAAGTTAGAGTATGGGGAGATGGAGGCATGACTTTGCCATGAGAAAATACATTTTAGGATTTCTCCCGATATGTTTGATACTTCTTTCGGGTCTGATTTTAAATGCTCGATCAAATAGTGTTGGATCAATGGAGCAGTATTATTTAGATAAGGGTTTATCGTTCTTGAATGACGTGCTTCAAGTAGACCTGTCAAAGTATAACTTGACGGTTTTAGGTTGCTGTGACCCCACTTATGGGAAGGAGATGGACTGTATGGAGGTTGCTTATAGGCTTGAATCCAAAGACAGCAAGTTCAGCGCCCTATTTATTTTTAGG
Organism: uncultured Candidatus Bathyarchaeia archaeon; assembly: GCA_964501295.1. Classification (GTDB taxonomy): domain Archaea; phylum Thermoproteota; class Bathyarchaeia; order Bathyarchaeales; family Bathycorpusculaceae; genus JABFQN01. The sequence goes on from CAZCSF010000015.1 coordinate 15,841, forward strand.
AAGGATTTTGTGCGCTCCTTCGACATATTCAACAAGGAGGGTGCTATTCACTACTCCCAACCGCAGCCTACAGGGTATGTTGAGATGGCGAAAGCTTTCTTAGAGAAATATGCAGAGTGGACTGGAGATCAGAAGTATGTAATGCTTAGCAAAATGTTGGAGAAGATTCCAAAAGCCGAGACGGGGAACATAGCCATGGGAAATATGAGGTTAGAGTTTAGTATCGGGGATAGAGACGCTGGCTTTCGTTGGCGTCTCTTATATGGCGACTTTGAGTTAGATGGGCCTGCAATACAGTTCGAAAATGGAGAGTTTAGAATGTTCTTTGAACCATATGTACTATGCAAAGTTGGCAGCCTAGAAGTTAAAGTTTCAAGAGCGGAGGCTATAGGGATGGCGCGTAGGCTTGCTGGTAATTTCTCGTGGAGGGTTGGTGTTGAGCCGAATGTGACTGTTGTTAGAGAGTTTAAGATCCTCGAAGAGCCTGTTCAGGCCAGCCTAAGCCTCTGGGAGAGGGAGCCGCTTATGCTGTATCCACACTGGCATGTAACGTTATACTTAGACAAGACCTACCCGGGCTTTGTAACCGGAATAATGGTCGGCATATGGGCTGACACAGGCGAAACACACTACATAAAACCACTTGTAGCCTCAGGATACCCAACACCACCCCAAGAAACAGCCGGGGAGGAGACATCAAAGGAACGGCCTCCACAGCCAAGCCAAACAGTCATCATCGCCGCAGCCCTAACAACAGCCACCGCCATAAGCCTACTAGCTGCAAAAAAGATGCGCCGCAAAGCATACCCCAACCAAACCAGCAAACCATAATTGACCGCCCACAATCGCCCTAAATTCCCAACACTTGTTCTCAAGCACACGAAAAGCAAAAGAAACCCTTGGAAAGTATACTCTATATCTAGTGGGCCGGGCCGTATGCAATTAAAAAATTAAGTGAATCCAATCCAAAATTTATGTTAAAGCGTGAAGTAGGCTGTTTTGTTTAAATTTTGGTTACAAAAGTTTTATATACTAAAAAAAGAACAGAATTTTAGGGCCGGAGGGTTGCACCTCTTAATGGAGGTGTATTGGTGAAGGCCTATTCTGTTTTGGAAATGCGTAATCAGAGGTTGATTGCTGTTGGTCTTGCCGCTGCGCTTTTGCTTGCTTTTGTTGCAGTACCTGTAGCTTTTGCTGAAGCGCCTGGGGCTGGAGCTTACGAGGACATAAGCGTTGATGCAGCTTACAAAATGATAAAGAAAGCGCGCAGAAACCTTGTCATATTGGATGTTAGAAACCAGAGCGAATACAATCTCGGGCATTTATATAGTGCTGTTCTTATACCCGTTTACGAGCTTGAGGATAGAATAGGCGAACTGCAAGAGCATATGAACGATCCAATAATAGTTTACTGTAAGGCTGGTTCAAGAAGCCAGATAGCATGCCAAATTCTCGCCAGCAACGGCTTCACAAAAGTCTACAACATGCTCGGCGGAATAACCGCATGGATAGAAGCAGGCTACCCAATATACACAACTTACCCACTTTGTTACGGTAAACGCGATTGATGGAGAAATCTCGTTAAAGATAGAGCCTTGGTTACTCCATCAGATCAGTTGTGCATCCTGCAGTTGCCAATCATGCATTCAAAATCAAACATGTCCAAACAGTAACATGCCATCAAATATTACGACCATCGGGCTGGAACAAAACGAAACCCACACAGTAACACTTGTAACATACGAAGTTAACGGCACACTTTATGAAATAACAATAGCCCAAACTTTGCTGTGGAGCTACAATAAGACAACCGACAAAATGAAGAGAACAGTAAAACTCCTTTCAGCGGAAGTAACCGCACAAGGTATCTCAATGCAAGTCTACAGCCTAAACTACAGTGTTCATAATGATGAATATAGAATGACTCTACTAACAACGCTAACGCCATCAAACTCAGAAGCCTATGACAGCTCCTACACAATCATAAACTATGCGTCTACATATAAATCTGAACTCAGATCGTTAGAATTCGTTGAGTTCAACACGCATGTTACACTTTCGCAACACTATGTTATATTAGGTGAAGTTGCCGAGAAAATAGCCAAAGTTTACGAAAAAACGGAAGCTGAAATGCTCGTGAACCTTGCGCAGTGCTATTACACCATAAAAGAAGAAGCCAAATATCTATCTAGGCTGGTGGGAAAACAACTACAAGAATACAACAAGGAAATCCTAAAGAGCTATGCAATTTTGGGGGTTGATCCTGAAGCAATAAGTAATGGTGGTTTTGAAACTGGAAATACGTCGTATTGGACAGTTGGCGGACCTGGCGACCACAGCGTTACAAGCGAGGACCGTTATAGTGGTTCATATTCTCTGCGGTTAGGGTATAAGTATAGTGCTAATGCGGTGAACGGTCGAGATTATGCTTATCAAGCCATCAATCTTCCATCGTTCGCGACAAGTGTGCAGCTTTCATTTTACTATCATTTGTTCACAGAGGACTCTGTCAATTATGATTGGTTCGCAGTATACGTAGCTCCGGTAGGTGGTGACCCGGTCCTAAAGTTCAAGAAGGGAGGTGTTACTCGTAGTGGCTTAGAAGTGTTCGGCTGGGAACAAGTGGTAATAGACCTTAATGCCTACGCTGGACAAAGCATATACATATACTTCGAAGTCGCCAACACCATTGACGCCAATTACAAGACATGGTGCTACATAGACGATGTATCCGTAACATATACAACTTGTAATTTGCAGTGCTGGGCCGAGAAAGTTCAGGCGTGCTATCCAGGGTGGCAAGCAGGTATTGATGCACTACTGTGTATGTGGGAATGCATGTTTGCCTCTCTGCCTTGCATGATATTTGGACCGGGAGCCTATGGTATTTGTTTGGCATCTTGTTGGACAGTTTGCGGAATACAAATTACAACGCAACTTATATTATGTGCTATATGGGCAATGTTTGATTGTGGGTGCCTCTAGCCTATGAGCCCAGAGAGTGTCAGAAGATGAATCCGGCGAATTGGTGGCGGGTCATTATCCTCATAACTGTAAGCGCAGTCACCATAGTCACCTTTTTTACACTCTGGTTCCTTGAGCTTTTCCCTCAATACATGCTTCAATTAGCACTTGCTCCTCTAATCTTCCTTTTTTTGTTTGCCATTTTGGCTTCACGCCAGAAATATAGGGATCGGTTTCGTGAACTTTTGACGAAATATCGTTCCAAGGTTCAGGGAAGGAGTGGACTGCTTTTTAGGTATGGACAAATATCTAACACCGTCATGCTTGTGATTCTGATTGCACTCTTTCTCATATCAGCTCAAAATCCTGAAATCCCATACATGCCGTATTTGGTGTTTGCATCGTTTATCGGGCTACTAATTTCATTTGTCATCCTCATTTCTGGCTTACTCAAACTGGCTGGAAGGTGGGGGCTTCTACTCATCGCAATCGCTGTTACGATGGCCATTTTGCGCTTCTTAACACGGTTAAGGTGATATTTAGAGGAATGGAAGATGAACCTTCTTGTGTGTTTTACTGTGAGTATTGTTGATTACCCAAGATAACCAAATTAAAAGAAAATCTAAATGAAGCATCATCCGATAAGCGTTTGCTCTCGTAGAAAAATGGGGTGGTGAATAAGCTTAGCGTTTTACTTTTGGCTTTTCTTTATTGAAGCTATGAAATTGTCTATTGGAATTGCAGCCATCGTCAAAATTCTAACAATTCCCCTCGAACCCAACTCAAGAGAAACCTTAGCCACTGTCTCGTTGTTTGTGGCTTCTCTTTAACGGTCTTCCGTCCCTCATCCGTCAACGTGGACAACAAAATGTAGTAGGGCATAAAATCACTTAATTAGAATTTAGCTTTTATCTCTATACAAAGTGGGCCGG
>CAZCSF010000016.1:0-13696 GCA_964501295.1 uncultured Candidatus Bathyarchaeia archaeon
AATATGCGGAATACTCAAACATAGGAGGAAACAAAACAGCAGGATACGGAGTAACGAGCCATGGCTACTCGCCACCGCCTCCCGGCTTTGCGGCAGCCTTCTTCTTACCCCAACGGCCTTGCCCGTTCTCCCTGTTGTTCGTGTACTTTGCCCTCTAACCTTTAATCCATAAGCATGCCAGCTTCTAAGAAAGCGCGGATCATTAAAATTTTAGAAAATGTTGGAAGGGTTCTTGTCACCAATACCACTTCCAAGCATATCTTGGTTGGACTGCTTTTCTTGTCGACGCTTGTGTGCTCACTCTAATAGTTGACGAAGTTGTTATGATAAAGCTTGTTGTTAAAAGATTTTGATACGTAGCATCTCTATCTTTTTCTTAGGCGTGGGTTCATGTACTCGATTAAACCATCGCCAAATAGGTTTAGTCCCACTGTAAGTATGGATAACATTAAACCTGGAAAAACAGCCATCCACCACGCTGTTCTAAGAAATTGTTGGGCATTGTTTAATAGTAATCCTAAACTGGGCATGTTTGGATCTCCGAGACCTAAAAAGCTTAATCCTGCTTCAGTTAATATAGCGCTGCTTATCTCGAGAACCACGTATGGAATGACTGTTGGAATTACGTTTGGTAAAATTTCAACAAAAATTATATGTCTATCCGTCAATCCAACAGCTCTTGCCGCTTCAACAAATGGGCGTTCCTTTACTGAAAGAAATTCAGCTCTTATCATACGGGCTATGCCTGGCCAACTGACAATTCCTATAGCTAGAATTATGTTTTGAAATTTCTGACCAAATATGGCAGCTATAACTAAAGCCAATAAGAATCGCGGTATAACAAGTGTCATGTCTGTTATTCTCATTAAGAAATCTCCCAGCAGTCCACCATAATACCCAGCCATAATACCTATTAAACTTCCAACTATTACTGCGATGACCACTGAACTTACACCTATGAATAACGATGTTCTAACGCCATAGATGACGTTGGTGTAAATATCTCTGCCTAAATCATCCGTTCCAAACGGATGTTGTGAGTTAGGCGGTTTAAATGGTCCACCAACCAACGTTTTAAGGGGAGGGTACCATGTTATAAACGGTGCAGCCAATCCTACTACTATTATGAAAAGAATAAGCCAAAAACCAAAAATCAATCGTAGATTAAGTTGAGCACGTCTAATTCGTTTAAAAATTGTGTAAAGCCGCTCAACGTTTTTTGGAGGTTTGGTACTGTCTTCTCCCTTATCGCTCATAATACATCACCGCAGACGTATTCTTGGATCTAAAATGCCATATAAAATATCAACAATCAAGTTGGCTGTGATAACCATTATCGAACCATAAATAAAAATGCCGAGTACTACTGGATAGTCCCTCAGCCTAATCGAGTCATATAACAGTGAGCCCATGCCAGGCCATGAAAAAATTGTTTCTGTTAAAATAGCACCAACCAGTAGGGCTCCAACATTTAGTCCCGTATATGTAACTACAGGAATTAAGGCGTTTCTAAGAGCATGCTTAAAGATAACTCTTCTTTCGGGAATACCTTTTGAGCGGGCCGTAATTATGTAGTCTTGGGTTAATGCCTCAAGCACGCTGCCTCTGGTTATTTTTGTTATATATGCTATATTAAAAACTGCTAAAGTCGTTGCAGGAAGTGCTAAATGGCGCAATAAATCTAGGACGTAATATATTCCTTGATAATTCGCTCCAAGTGAAATCATGCCGCCAGTAGGAAACAGTTTTAACATAACAGCAAACAATATTAGAATAATTTGCCCAAGCCAAAAGTATGGTATCGAGATGCCGACTAGCGAGAGTGTAGATAAGGAGATATCGATGGCGCCCCTGCGTGCTGCTGCTATTGTACCAAGGATGACCCCGATTGTAACGGATATGAACATTGCAGTGAAAACCAATAACAAGGTGGCTGGTATACGACTAAGCACCAAATTTGAAACAGTTTCTGACCTTAAATAGGAATAACCAAGATCTCCTCTTAAAACATTGCAAATATATATGAGAAGTTGCTCGTGGATGGGCTTGTCAAGTCCAAGTCTTGCCCTTGCAGCACGAATAAATTCCTCATCGCTAATCTCACCAACCAGTATATATGTTGGATCCCCAGGCGCCATATGCACTAGAAGAAAAGTAACGATCACTATAACGAAAATCAGAGGTATATACTGCAATATTCGCTTAGTTATAAAAATTTTATATGAAGACATTTAAAGGATTCACTCCATTTTAATCACTTAAGTGAATTATAATTGGAACTAATAAATCTAACGTAAAACTTTTGATGCTGGAACTACTGGGGGGAAATAAGGCAAGCTTGAATGATGTTAAGCATAAAGATGACAATAAACTGATCTTTTGCCAACTTTAGTTTCTGAAGGTATTTTCTCTTTACATTTACCGGTGGCGTATGGACATCTGGGGTGGAAGTGACAACCACTTGGAGGATTAATTGGAGAGGGTATTTCGCCAGTTATAGCCATGCGTTTGCGAGTTCTTGTAACTTTAGGGTCGGGCACTGGGACAGCCGAGATAAGCATTTGAGTATAAGGGTGAAGTGGCGATTTAATTACTTCTTGGACATCGCCCATTTCTACAACTCTTCCCACATACATCACTAAGATATTTTTACACATGCTGTTAATGAGGGCAATATCATGCGAAATAATAATATAAGCCATTTTCCCAGCATGTTCCCTATGAATTTTCATGAGCAAGTTGACTATTTGACCTCTTATAGACACGTCAAGAGCTGAGACGGGTTCATCCGCTACCAAAAGTGTAGGATGAAGCGCTATAGCCCTTGCTATACATACACGTTGTCTTTGTCCACCACTAAGTTCATGTGGGTGCCTCTTGAGAAATAATTCAGGAGGGGTTAAGTCAACAGTCTCTAATAGTCTTATTATTCGATCAGAAATTTCTTTACTATCAAGTGAAGTATGTAACTTAAATACTTGCTCGAGTGTTTGCTTAACTGTCCTCCGAGGGTTAAGGGAAGCCATCGGATCTTGAAAAATCATTTGCATCTGCGACCTAAGTCTTCTCATCTGGTTCTTGTTTAACGTGAAGAGATTTTGTTTATTAAAGTATACAGCTCCCGAAGTAGGCTCTATGAGCCTTAAGATGACGCGTGCCAAGGTGGTTTTTCCAGACCCGCTTTCACCCACGATGCCGAAGATTCCTCCGTTAGGAACATCAAAGCTTACTCCATCCACAGCTCTAACATATTTTTGGCTTTTAACAAAAAAACCTCTACTTACGGGGAAGTATTTCTTGACATTTTTTACGCATACTAACGCTTGATTTTCCATGAACTCACCGAATCAGCCAGCAAGCTACATATTTCCCTTCTTCAATCTCTATAAGTGGAGGTTCCTCTACCTCACATTTCTTGGTGGCATGCAAACATCTTGGATGGAACCTACATCCTGATGGAGGGTTGATAAGATTAGGTATGCCCCCTCTTATAACCGCTATATTCTTTGATTCTTGAATTGTTGGCGTGGCGCTAAGTAAACCAATTGTATACGGATGCTTCGGATTTTTATAAAGCGTGTAAATATCGCTAATTTCTGCAACTTTTCCAGCATACATTATTACCACTCTATCACAAACTTCAGCAACAACTCCCAAATCGTGAGTTACCAATATTAAGGACATACCTAATTCCCGCTGAAGCTTCTTTAGTAATTCTAGAACTTCTGCTTGGACGGTAACATCTAAAGCCGTTGTTGGTTCATCTGCAATAAGCAACCGAGGATTACAAGAGATAGCTATAGCAATCATAACCCTCTGTTTCATTCCTCCGCTAAGTTGATGGGGATAGTTTGATTTTACAACAGCAGCTTCTGGGATTTTTAATTTCTCCAATAATTCGACAGCCTTCTTTTTAGCTTCGCTTGTCGAGCACTTTTGATGATATATTATGGCTTCAGCAATTTGGTCGCCAACTTTCATTACAGGATTGAGAAAAGTCATTGGGTCTTGAAAAACCATCCCTATTTTGCATCCCCTAATTTTTCTTATTTCATCTTCAGGCATTCTTATTAAGTCTAGCTTCTCCGGGTACAACCATATATTACCGTTTAAAATTCGCCCATTTTCAGGAAGCAGCCTAACAATCGAATAAGCCAATGTGCTTTTCCCACTGCCAGATTCACCTACAATACCTAATGCCTCTTTCTCTTTAACATGGATTGTAACACCATCTACTGCCTTGACTACCCCATCCGAAGTGAAATAGTGAACTACGAGGTTTGAAATCTCTAGCAAGTTCAAGGATGTTGCTCCATAAACTTTGCTAAATTGTAATTTACAAGACATTGTTCTCTTTTATTTATTTTTCTGAAACTGACATTTCAAGAATCGAAGTTTGGCTTAAGCCATAAAATTCATATATATTTGAATTCATAAGCATGGTGACCATGGTGCGTACGCTTTGGAGAAAATAGGAGTTATCACTATTGGTCAATCCCCCCGTTTGGACATAACCTCCGACATAAGGCAACATCTTCCTAAGAAAGTTGCTCTGATCGAAGCTGGCGTTTTGGATGGTTTGTCACGTGAATATGTGAAGGAAAAGATGCGCCCAAGCGAAGGGGATGTTGTATATGTTTCGAAAATGGCAGATGGTAGTCAAGTTAAGCTTGCTAAAAGCAAGATAATTCCAATTATGCAGAAAAGAATAAACCAACTGGAGAAGAAAGGGGTAAACCTCATAGTAATCCTTTGTACTGGAGAATTTCCCAACTTTAAAGCAAAAGTCCCAGTAATATACGCAAGCGAAGTTCTAAAAGGATTATTTTCCGGTTTTAAATATGAAGGAAATGTAGGTATTTTGGTTCCACTTGCAGAGCAAATCAGTTACACGCAAGAAAAGTGGAAAGGCTACTTTGAAAACCCCACAATTTTCCACGCTTCTCCTTACACATCAACAAAAAATGACTTTTGCATGGTTGCTAAGAAGTTTAAAGAGTCAGGAGCAAGACTAATTATAATGGACTGTATGGGGTACTCATTTGACCAAAAAAGCACTCTTAAAGAGAGTGCAAATCTTCCGGTGGTTTCCTCACGCAGCGCCTTAATTAGATTTTTGAACGAATTGTTAGAATAATGTCGGGGGCAATCTTTTTAAAGCAATTTCACGAACTTGAAATGGGTCGCACATGTTAAAACTTGATAAGCAACAAATTGAAGACCTCTTGGTAGGAGCTAAAATTTTAGGAACAGGCGGCGGCGGAGAAATCGAATGGGTTAGACCACTAATTCAAGAGGTTTTCGATAAAGGCAAAGAGTTTGTACTTGTTGATCCAAAAGAAGCCCCAGACGAGGGAATTATTGTCATAGCTGGACGTGTTGGAGGAGGCATAACCGCTGAAGAAGCGAAGTCTGTAGAAGGATATAAAGCGGTATATGAAAGACCTGAATTAATAGCTGTTAAGGAGCTTGGCCGTTACTTAGGCAAATCTCCATATGCGCTTATTCCGTCTGAAATTGGTGCGGGAAACACCCTAGCGCCAATGTATGTGGCTGCAATGCTCGATAAAGTTACTATTGATGGAGACGCTTGTGGCAGAGCTAAACCCGAAATCTCCATTTCTACAACAAATATTGCGGGCATTCCGACTGCACCCCTTTGTGTAGTTACCCGTTTTGGTGATACACTATTCGTTGCTAAGACGGTTGACGACGTTAGAGCCGAGCAAATATGCAGAAGCGTAGCTACATCTTCAGGAGGTATGGTTGGAGTTTGTCGTTGCCCGATGCTAGGAAAAGACATGCGCAAAGCAATAGTGCCCAACAGTATTACTCGAACTATCTTAATAGGCCGCCAAATTAGAGAGGCACAAGAAAAAGGAAAAGATCCTGTTGAAGCTTTCATCAAAGCAGTGAATGGCTTCGAAGTCTTTGCTGGTGAAGTCTCCAGCTTCAAACGTGAAGAGAGAGGCTCCTTTATGTGGGGGGAAATACTAATTAAGGGAAAAGAGAAACATAAGGGTCATACATTAAAAGTATTCTTTAAAAATGAGCACCTTATTAGCTGGCTCGACGGAAAGCCTTTCGTTACATGCCCTGACCCCATCTGCATTGTCGACGCTGAGACCGCCTTTGGTTTATCTAATTGGAAAAATGACTTCACTAAGGGTAGAAATGTGGTTGTTGTAGGAGTGCCTGCCCACCCGATATGGAGAACAGAAAAGGGACTAAAACTTTTTGGACCAGCCCATTTCGGCTATGACATTCCCTATATTCCAGTAGAAGAAATTTTAAGCAAACTCACTAAATTCTAAACTCTTACTATTCTCTCTATGAAAGAGGAGGTTATTGTTGAATTGTTAAAGAAGCAAATTAAAGGTGAGAGAAAACTAATCGGGCTTATTAGAGTTTTAACGATAACTGACGAGCATCTCCTCAATGCACACGGGAAAATCATAGAAGAAAAATTTCCAAACTTGAAAGTAATTTCTAGATGTATTGAGAATCAACCTAAAGGAGTATATGATTTCGAATCTGAGAGGAAATCGATTCCAAAAATTGTTTCTATGGGTGAAATATTAGAGAAGGAGAATGTCCGAGCCATCATAATTAGTTGTGCCGATGATCCAGGAGTTAGCGTACTAAGGCAGGAGGTTAAAGTTCCAGTCATTGGAGCAGGTACGGCTTGCGCTTCATTGGCATCCATATATGGCATTCGTGTGGGAGTTCTCGGTATAACGGATTTCCCACCAACAGCAATGACTAAAGTGTTAGGTGAAAGATTGGTGGCTTATGAAAAACCTAGTCGCGTAAGCACGACTGCTGATTTAGCCAGCAACAAGGATGCTATTTTTGAAGCGGCTGAAAGGCTCTTCAACCAAAACATTGATATTTTGGCTCTTGGATGCACTGGTTACTCAACACTTAATATAGCAAGTGAGCTTAAGAAAAAATTTAACAAAATGGTGATTGACCCGGTCATCGCAGCGGGGTTATATGCCTACTACACATTATTCTTCTAAAGAACACTACCTTTTAAACATTAAACAAAGTTAAGCGCAATTTCACAACCCCATTTATGGTAGCCTCTTTTTTTCATAAGGCTTAGGATAAGCCTTTTTGCTTTGCACCAGTTTAAGCTTAACCAGATCTTCAGCCACTTTTAGAGCCACTAAACCAGGATCGATAACTGGCACGCCGAGTCTTTGTTGTAGTATTTCGGCAATGTTAAGGAGACTTCCACATCCAAGTATTAACACGTCGGCTCCGTCCTCTTTAATGGCTTTTCTTCCTTCTTCAGTTAAGGCCTCGACAACCTTTTCAAATTCTTTCTTTATGTCTAGAACCCGCACCTCAACCCTTCTAACCGAAGCCAATCTATTACCCAGTCCATAATGTGCCACTTTATCCACCGTTCTTCCTGAGGCTTCGATTTTTTTCCCGCCAACCCCAATTATCGAGAATCTCCTTCCTAAAATTGATGCTATGTGGATGCTAGGCTCATTTAATCCAACCACTAGAATGTTTAAGGCTTCCTTTATTGATTCAAGGGCTGGATCCCCAAAACAGTAATCTATAACAGCATCATACCCTTCTTTTTCAGCCCTTTCTGCTTCAAGTAAGGTCGGCAGAGATGCCCACGTTTCATCGTATCTCTGCTCTATGGATTCAGGGCCCCTTTCAATATTAACTATTGTAATCTCAGTGTCGGGATCCTTATATTTTTCATATGTTTCTCGTATTAAATTATTCCACTGGTCAGTTGAAACAGGTACTATAACTTTTATTTTCATATGAAAACCTGAAGCAACGTATGATAGATGAGAATTTAACCTTTTTCATCTTAAGTGCTGCTCAGAAAGTTAACGATTTTGATGAGAACACAGCTTGGAAAACATTGTTGTTGCTTAGAAATTTTTATAAGAATTAAAAGAAGATTGTTGGGAGGTGATAAAATGCCGGAATATTATGAATATGAGCTTGTCAAAGCTTCACATAAACTTGTTTCAGAAATGCTTAAACTTAAACCGGATGAAACACTTGTTGTGACTGCGGACACAGGATCAGACCCAAAGGTTGTTGACGCCACAGCTGCGGCTGCCTTCGCTATTGGAGCTAAACCTATGGTGGTGTGGATTGCCTCGCCTTTAGGTGTGGGTAAAGCCGCTGATCCCATGCTTCCTGAAGCCTTAGAAGCAGCGTTAAGCAAAGCTGATGCGTGGGTTGAATATAACAGTCAGTGGATATATTATTCCACAGTGTATGAGAAGGTTATGGAAGCAAACAAAAAGCTAAGACATTGTTGTTATGTTGGAATGACCGTTGATATGATGGTTAGGCTTATAGGCAGGGTTGACTTGCTAACGCTTGACAAGTATATTAACAGGCTATACACCATTACTAAAGAAGCTAAACATGTGAAAATGACAACACCTGCTGGCGGAAACGTGGAATTTGACAATAACCCAAACAGGATATATAGAAAATCAGCTGGATATGCGGATACGCCTGGGCAGTCCTTCATGCTTGGGGGTCAAATAGGCTGGGCTCCAGTTCACGAAACTATAAATGGCGTAATAGTTTTTGATGGTTCAATTAATCCTCCCTTAGGTATCCTTAAAGAACCAGTGAAGTTGCACATCAAAGATGGTAAAATAGAAAAAATTGAAGGAGGACATGAAGCAAGAGCTTATGAGATGTGGCTTAAAAGTTTTAATCATCCTGGCATGTTGAGGGTTGTTCATGTCTGTTATGGGTGCCATCCAGGCGCTAAATTGACGGGCAATGTTGTTGAGGATGAGAGAATTTGGGGCTGCACAGAATGGGGAATTGGCTACTACAGAGCCTTTGTGCCTGGTGGCAAACCAATAGATGCCCCGTCTCACTCGGATGGAGTATGCTTAAACACTTCTGTGTGGCTTGACAGAAAGCAGATTTGGGATCGAGGAAAACCTGTAGATCCGGAACTTGCAGAGCTTGCCAAAAAACTAGGCAAAGCCTAGTTTCATCTTATCCTGAATTAAAAACAGCGTACCACTTCAATTAAATTTTACAGCCTTAACAACACTGTCTAGATGTGTTGTGAAATAAATGTGGAGCTGCCGACCATTATTGCCGCTGTTCCCCTAAAGTTGCTTTAGTAACAATTCTAGAAGCTTGAGGATTAAATTTTAAAGGGAAAAGAGAGAAAAAGCATTTTATTTTTTTCTGCCTTTTCGAACGGCGTAGATTACTGCGCCTATGGTTATGATGACACATGCTGCTACGATGGCGTAGACCCAATCTGGAATATATGGTACTTTAATGGTTTCGCCTGGTTGCTGTATTGGGGCCTTTGTCCAGTAAACTTTCTCTACTCTCATGTAACCGGTGCCGAATCCGTTTTCCCATACACCCGGTTGATATTCATCAGAGAAATCTAAGTTAAGAGCGGCTGCAAAAGTTCTTGAACATGTCCATACAGCTGGTTGATCATCTACTAAAATGTTAAGAGCTTGTCTCATTAATTCAATTTCTCTTGTTCTGTTGATTTCTTTTTCAGCTGCGTAAACCAGCGCTTCATATGCTGGGTTGCTGTATCCCATAGCGTTTGACCATGACGCTCTAGCAATTCCTCTAGCGGTATAGTAACGGATGAGGTAGGTTGGACCTGGACCGTGAACGAAGGGGAATATGCTTATATCAAAGTCCCAATTTTTGAATACAGTTTCATGCCATGCAGCTGTTTCTAAGGCAACTACAGTAACAGATATGCCGACCTCTCTAAGGAAATCCCGTATAAGTTCTGCTTGCTTAAGGTACCAAGGATAAGCCACAGAATCAACTGTTATCCTACAGTTGAATCTGACACCATCTGCGCCGCGTGGATATCCCGCCTCGTCCAGAAGCCGTTCAGCTTCGGCAGTATTATAATCTGGTTGTTTCCTGTCTGGATAGTACATAAGCGTTGCCGGGGCGCGGGATACGCAAGTTTCTAAAGCCTCAACCCTACCATAATAAACAACTTCAGCTATTGTTGTCCGATTTATCGCAGCTGCGATTGCCTTTCTAACTCTAACATCTTTGAAGGGTTCTGGTCCTTCTTCATGTAAGTTGAATCCAACAACATCCAAGGAAGCGCCTGGACTTGGGAAGAACCACACCCTTTTTCCCGGCAATTCTCCCAACCCTATTTTTTCCTGAAGTCTAACAGCTTCAGCCATTGCCAAGCCATAAGTCCAAACGTAATCTATTTGACCTGTTTCGAAGGCAAGCGCCATGGCTGTTGCGCTTGGTATGATTTTGAATATTATTTTGTCTAGGTATGGCAGTCCTCCCTTCCAGTAGTTTTCGTTCCTTTCGAGAATTATGTATTCGCCTCTCTTCCATTCTTTGAATTTGAATGGTCCTGTCCCCACTGGTTTAGTGTTGTAGGGGTTATTTGGGATGTCTGTGCCCTCGTAAAGGTGTTTTGGCATAATACATATGCCAGAACCGCCAAAATATCCAGGATATAAGGCTGGTGCCCATGGAGTTTTAAACTTGAAAATTACAGTGTAATTATCAGGTGTCTCAATGGAACTTACATAGTTCTTCATCATGCTGTCAATGAAGCTGTTATACATCCTAGAAATGTTCTCATATGTGAATTTTACATCTGCGGACGTGAAGGGACGTCCATCGTGCCAAGTCGCATTTTTAACCAAGTTAAATTGGATTGTCATATTTTCGGCAGTAGAAGTTATTTGCCAAGATTCTGCCAAGCCTGGTTTCCATTCAAGCGTCTCGGGATCAAACTCTACCAACGAATTGCCTATCTGATTACAAACTTGATAAAAAGCCCATGTTGGAGGCCCACATAGCACTAAGTGTGGTGGTTCGGAACTTAATCCAATAATAAGCGTTCCTCCATATCTCGGTTGAGCTTTCACAGTAAAGGCAACAGATGACGCAAGCAGTATCGCTGCCATTGATAAGCCAAGCAATTTTAACCTTAACGACATATCAACCATAAACCAATGTAATACTAATCTTATTTAAAAAACTTGCGTCTCATCGCTTGACAAGAACTTAAGCCGAATAAACGGTTTAGATGCACGCAAAGGTTATTTTCCAAAAATAACGAAAACACACAATCCCTTTCAATTTTTAAATATCTTAGGGTTTACTTTTTCTGTTAACAGCGACTAACGGAACATATTATGGTATTTGGAATGCCATGACCATGTTTTTAGTGTTAATAGACCAAATCCGGTTATGATGCCGAGGATGCCGAATGTGATAAGGTTTGTGGCGAGTGTGGGCCTCCAGTTCACGTTCGCAAGGCCTAATACCGAGCATAGCGGCGCTGCTAAAAGAAGGTTAAATATAGCGATAATTATAACGCCTAGCGGTTTCTTGGGTTTCTGTAAATCTTTGGATGATTGTGGGTTTGGCGTTGGGTTTTTTGGGTTTTTCCTTGTTAATGGTGTAATGCAACATGGCAACGACAGCTATATATGCTCCTAAGATGGCGTTTAAGCCTATTGGCGTCGGAAGGAGTGTTAGGGTTTCCGTCAGTTTGGGTGTTTCTGGTTCAAAGCGTTCTCCTTCGTGGCTTTTGACTTGAAGCCATTGGATCCTTTCATCAGAGATTTTATGATAACTTAAAATGTTGAATGAATAGTAGGCTGTGGCGACAGCCACGTAGGCTGTTACAGGCTCGTTTTCTGGAACTTCAAAATCAAAATAGAAGCAAGCATAGTCTGCGAAGAGCCAATCAGCCGCAACACACAATTTTACACTTGAAACGCTCCACCTAACTAAACATGAATTTTGAAGTTTCTCAATTTCAGGGCGTATTTCCATTGGATTATACGCTTGAATTTGACCGCAAGATAATTCGATATCTTCAACATACAGTGGAAAAAAGACGTTGACTTCAACTTGTAAAGGGCCATCGGTTGAATGGACTGTCGATAAACATGCCACACTTACATCAAGCCTATAAAAATCAGCGTACGGATAACTATCGCTCTTCCTTGACAAAGCCACGCCAACACGAGTAAATCGTCCGCTCCTCTCATCTGAATCCAAGAGAACCACATCGTTAACGAAGAATGCATTTACAAGCGCAACACTCATCCAATTAAGGGTAAAAAACAGCATAAAAGTAGCCAATAAGGCTTTGCGAAAAGGGCTCAACCAACCACCAAATCACCGTTTAAATTACTTTTGGATATAAAATTTTTACCCAGAAGTTATAATGAATCACACATAATATAAAGGCAAGATATTGGACCTATATAAATTAGGCAACTTCATAAGATTAATTGAAACCACGTAGATAGACAGCAGACTACAAAATGCTAAAAAAGAAACCCCGACAAAACTATTAAAGGCGATTCTTAAATATAAAATAATCCTGCAAGCTTCGCGCTTATTTTTGTTAAATATAACTTTCCAGCTCAGTTAAGGCTTAAAAAACCGGTGGAATAAGCTATGCACAACTTAAATGTTGTGTTAACATGACTAAAAGAATAAGGGTTTGCACGTTTTAAGGGCTATTCCGGGGGCTTTTTCGAAGTAGGAGTTCTTGGTATTCCGAGTTTACTTTTCCGTATTTTTCTTTGATGGTTCTGCTGATTTTATGCCAGTCTTGGGCTATTTTCGGCCATAGCTCGCTGGTCATTAGCTGTTTTGTCACGTATTCTTTTAGTGGTTTTTCTCGTTTAATTTTTCTTTGGTGCCACTCGAAGTTTATGAGCCTTGCGCGTTTTAGGTATACAATTGTGTGGCCTATTTGATCGTAATCAAGTGGGTATTCCATAATTTTTTCTAAGTCTTTTAGGAGAGAGTCAACTGTTATTTCATCTTCTGGGTGTAGACATATGGTAGCTATGATATTTTGAATGAGCTTCGCAGTCTTGGTGAGGTATATCCCAATCTTTTTAGGTGGAATAAGAGTTTGTTCTAAGCGGTAGCCATACCTTCTGTAAAACCAGCTTTTGATGGTTTCAGCCAGCGCTACATAGGTGCTGAGAATCGCGGCTAGGGGCTATGAAGAAGGTTGCTGGTGGCTTGACGAATCTGAAAATTTCTCCCAAAGGCGTGTAGGGAATTATTAACGCGAATGTTATTATTGCTATGTTGCCTATGAGTAAGAGTCGGCTTGGCTTGCTTTTCCAAAAGGGCGACTTCTTTGTTCTAATGGCAAAGATTACAAGAGTCTGTGAAGTTAGTGATTCGATGAACCACGTGGTTTGGAACAAAGACTCAGAAGCGTTAAAGATGAAAAGCATTATAAAGAATGTTAGAAAGTCGAAGATGGAGCTGACAGGTCCAAGGCATAGCATGAACCGTCTAATGAAGTGTATGTCCCACCGTTTAGGCTTTTCAATGTATTCTTGGTCAACCTCGTCTGTGGGTATTGTTGACTGCGAAAAGTCATAGAGCAAATTGTTGAGCAGTATCTGTATGGGTAGCATGGGCAGGAAGGGCAGAGTTTTGGAGGCTCAGCTTCAAGCCAAACCAGAATCGAGGCTAATAGTTTTCACGCAGTACCGCGATACAGTAAACGCCCTAATCAAAGCCCTAAACAAAAACTCTGGGCTTAGGGTTGAACGTTTTGTAGGCCAAGGCGAACGTGAAGGCGATCCCGGAATGACTCAAGAACAGCAGAAAGAAGCCCTTGAAAAACTTAGAAGCGGCGAAACGAATGCGCTGATAGCCACAAGCA
>CAZCSF010000017.1:0-10739 GCA_964501295.1 uncultured Candidatus Bathyarchaeia archaeon
AGGAACTGAAAAAGCTTAGGGAAGGAAAACACAACCCACAAAGAATAATCCACGAAAAAGAGCTTGAGAAATATTTGGCGGAAGGATGGCAATTCGTAAGCGTACTACCATCACAAAAAATCCTAATCAAAAAATATTAGCAGTTTAGGAAGTTTTTGGCCTTTTCTTCATGAGGGCATCACATGACTTGCATGGATAATAATCTAAAACACGCTTTAACTCTCCTCTTTCACGATCTAAAACATTCTTGTAAACGGGAACAGCCTCAGCCTCTGAAAGCTCCTTGCCACACATACGACAAACCAGCCTCTTTACTGGCACACCCAACCCAGCCTAAACCCTTCTATTAACCCACATCTATAAAATTCTTCTATTTACTGCAACTAAAAGAAAAACGAAAGAAGGCTCCTGTCAACTTTTATTTTAACGATTCTTTTACATAGCTTAAATTATTCGTAAGGGCATTTCCTACTGTTTTGTTTATGTCTCCATTTACACCATCAATTGCGATAATTCTTTCCTTTTCTCCTTTTCTTAACAAGGATATGTAGAAGGGGTAAAATATTTCAGTGATGCGATCAATGTTGATGCTTGTAAGAGGCAGGAGTATTCCCATATTTTCAAGCATTCCAGCATACCTCTGTCTGGCCCTAGGAGTTATAACTTCCAAATATTTTTCTAAGATTTTATGATGCTGTTCTTTATTTTTGTAGGCTTTACTTTGGGTTGTATAATGCTTTCAACTTCCACATCTATTAAGGACGGTTCTTTTTCAAAGCTGGCAAACCAGCTTCCCATAACTGCTTCGTATAAGTTCCAAACTTTCGTTGTTTTGATGCTTTTCCTTATGATGCCCTCTTCTTTTGAACAACTTATCTCGAATAAGTAACTAGGCAACCAAATTATCTTAGTCCATACTGTTTCTTCTTTTCCAAATCCAAGAAGGCCTTTACTTTCGGTTTCTATTTGAGATTTGACCTGTTCTCCCTTTATCAATTGTGGAAATTCTCTCACAACTTTTTTGAATTCAATTGTTTCCAACTCGGCTATAGCGATTTTTCCTAATTTCTCCTCAATTTCATCTCGCCCCCAAAGCTCAATTCCCAGCTCGTTTGCGGACCTCTCAGCCCCTACCCTCCACCCTTTAAGACTAACAATGATCGCCTTGTTTAAGCCAAGATCCCTCAGAACATAAGATACTTTTGAAACAACATCCTTCTCTATAGGCTTATCCCAAGCTTTACATTCAACCATTAATCTAAAGGTTGTCACTCCATCCGACTTTTCGGCTAAAACGTCTATTTCATGTTTTCCTCCAGACTTACCCTCAACAACAACATTTCTTTGAGTTTTATAACCATTAAGCTGAAAGAACTTTTCAATCCTACTTTCTAACTCATGCCCCTTCTCCAAATGGCATCTCCATAAAAGAATTGAAGCATTCTGCCTTAAATTATTAAAGCTTTTCTTTAACGCCTTAAAGCATAGCCATTAAAATTGGAAAATTGTTTAGATGGTTTTTATGAGTAAAATTTGTTTTTCCTTCTGTTAACAGCGACTAAAAGAACTCGAAAGCCAAAAGTTATAGTTGTTTTGTAAATTTTTGATTAAAGGTTACATTGTCTGAAGATTTATTGATGCTTGTTGGATATTGTGGTTGTTATTGTAGCCTTTGCGGTGTTAGAGCGTGTTTCTCTAAGCGTGCAAGCCAGGTTAATCGTAAAACCAATATAGAACCTCGTTTTGTCCATTTTAGTCTGAATTTAGCAGCATCCTAGCCCAAAGTGTTGCAACTTTTTGCACGAAATCCTTAACTGTTTTCACGTTAATATTTAAAGGTAAATATGCGCAGGCTTATAAAAATGAGTAAGGATAGGTGGGAGAAAACTAAGATCAAAAAATTTGCTGTGTTGGCTGTAATATGCTTACTATGTTTCACTTCTTTGTGGCTTGTCTTCAACGAGTTTTTGTATGTGCAAATTGAGCCAACTGCGCCTACCGAAGAAGGTGTAACTGGCCTTTCGCGAATATTCGGCCTGAGAACCCTGCTCATGTTCGCTCCCCTCCTATTAGCATTGGCAATAGCGATAATGTATATTTGTTGGAAGCCTGGGAGGACCATCATGCTCGTTCAAAAGGGAAAGGAGCGCCCAGTTGTAGAAGAAAGTTTAGGGAGCTTAAAGCTGTTGAAAGATGAGGAAAAGCTTGTAATTTTGGCCATCGCCAGAAGCGAAGGCAAAATGCTTCAAAGGGAATTGGCGACGATAACCAGCTTACCCAGTTATAAGGTCACAAGAATTCTCAATAGATTAGAGAGGTTGAGGTTAATAACACGCAAAAGATATGGTATGACCAACATGGTCTTCCTAAATTTTGACTCAGAGAAAATACTGGAAATTATTGTCTGAAACTATTTTGCGATTTTTTGCACGGAATTCTTAACTGCATTTTCATCCGTTATATAAATCAAGGGAGTGATAAAGCATGATTGGTAAAGGAATTGTTGCAATTGGATTGTCAGCGTTTCTGATAGTAGTTGGAGCGGTAGGAGGAGTTTACATTGGTCTGAGAGAACCTCCAAGCCACAAATCTTACGACTATGAATTCCAGTTATCTGGGGCAGCCATATATGTCTTTGAATATGATAAGAAGGTAAATGTGGATGCAACGTCGTTGGACTACTTTATAACTCATGAAACTGGTGTTGAGCCTGTCGGAATAAGCGTGGCATTCGGATGGACAGCGTTCAGTGGCAAAGAAGTGGATGGACAGTACACCAGGATTACGATTCATATGCCGGAAGAGGTAAATGAAGCACTGCTGAAGAATGTTGTGGAGAAAGTAATTTCTGGCGAGTACACTCTATCTGCTAGCGAACATGACTACTGGGGCATATACGTTAAGGAGAAGCGCAAGTATCCCACTATCGATGCGCACGCGTTGGAAGAATTCATCGAAGAGAAACTGGGGATAAACCCGATAGGCGTCTCAACCAGTGGAGTCAGGGTAATCATTCATATGCCTCAGCCAGTAAATGGGGCCCAACTAGAAGTAATAGTGAACGAGTTTCTGCAGCAGAAAGGCATAAAATGGATGAATCTTGGCTCACCGTCTTAATACCCCCTTTTTGTCTTTCTCTGCAAGTTCTGACGAGCCTTTTCCTAAACGTAATTCACCTCGAGTACTCCAATAACCTTTTTTCTTTTTATATGACATTTGCAGACAGACAGAAATAAATTATATAATATACAAAAATATAAAAGTTATGAATAAAAGCGTCGCCCTAGCTGGACTCATCCTCAGCATCTTTGGGATTGTACTGCTGCAGTCGCACCCTATTCTTCCCGAAGGTTGACGAGAGGCTTTACTATCCTTGATGTTATCGGGTAGTCTGCCAGTTCATGCTTGAGGGTTTGAGCCGCCTTTTCCCCCGTCTGCCTCGTAAATATATTTCCTTCAATACTGCAATTGACAATGCGGAGTACCACTATGAAAAGAGGGAACGGAGACCGCCTAAAAGCCGGTTAGACGCTTTGTTGAGCTTCGGCAACAGCCTTCTGTACACTACCGTGTTCGGCGAAATTTATAAGACGCATCTAGATCCCATAATAGGCTTTTTCCATGCTCTAATTTTAGAAAATTTTCGTTAAACTTAGACGTTGCGGAAGTATTTAAGCCAATAATAGTCGACAGAGGTATATTCACATCGACAAACAAGAGAATGCTTAGCTCCTCATGCTACATGGAAGAATTGGGTGGTGTATACCTTAACGAAAACGGAAGAAAGATCTTTGTAGAGCAATATGAAAACAAGCTCAAGCAAACCATAAGTTATGGAAAAAGAATGAGGGCCTCTTATCAGAGGATAATAAGGCTTGAGCTATACAAACTTGAAAAGCACCTTATCGGAGAAAAAGAATACGAGCCATTTGTCGCACAATGGTAGGCACACATGTTCGTGATAATGGTGTATGATGTCGGCGAGGAACGATTGCCAAAAGTCCTAAGCATAGGGCGAAGATACTTCACAGGGAGGTTTGCGTCTCGGCAGTAGAATATATGTCCCAATCTTTCCAAAGCTTCTGCAACTTCCGCTCAACAGCCAATACGTTAAACTCTTTGGGCAAAGGCTTCATGCCAGACATCCTAACAAACTTCGACTTTAGGAAAGATAAATATACAAGTACATAGCAGTTACTCCACTCAAGGGTTTGGGGGGCTGGGCGGTGACCCGGCTGAGAGGACGGCTGAGCGCCGTCGACCCTTAGAACCTGATCCGGGTAATGCCGGCGGAGGGAAAACGGAGTTGAACAGAAGTGTTTTCAGACTTCTTTAAGCAGATAATAATAGTCTATTCAGGTTTTTGGAGGGTTTTAATTGGCAACACAGATTGAGGCAGCTAAAAGGGGGCAGATAACAGAGGAGATGCGAATAGTCGCCAAGGATGAAGGCGAATCACCCCAAGCCCTTTGTCAGCGCATAGCCCAAGGCACTGTTATAATAACCCGCAACATTCAAAGGGAAAAAGTTCATCCGATCGGGATTGGCAAAGGTTTGCGTACGAAGGTTAACGCCAATGTCGGCACAAGTCTAGACTTGTGCGACCTAAAGTTAGAGATTAGGAAGGCTAAAGTTGCCGTCAGATATGGCGCCGACACCATTATGGATTTAAGCACTGCTGGCGACTTGGATGAAATAAGAAGAGCCATAATTAGGGCTGTAAATGCGCCCATCGGAACAGTGCCAATTTACCAAGCAGCCATAGAAGCCGCGAAAAAGAAAGGCGCAATAATCCACATAACGGAAGACGACATATTCAACACCGTAGAGAGACACGCCAAGGACGGCGTTGACTTCATGACTGTGCACTGTGGTGTCACGCAGCAAATTGTAAAAAGACTGGCGAAGCATCCTAGGCTTATGGGAGTTGTGAGCCGTGGTGGAACATTCCTAGCCGCATGGATACTCCACCATAACAGGGAAAACCCATTGTACGCCAACTATGACTATCTTCTGGAAATAGCCAAAAAATACGATTTCGCCTTAAGCCTAGGAGACGGTTTAAGGCCTGGCTGCATATTCGACTCCACAGATTGGGCTCAAATCCAAGAACTGCTCACGATTGGAGAACTTGTTGAGAGGGCTAGAGCAGCCAATGTGCAAGTTATGGTTGAGGGACCCGGCCACCTGCCACTAAACGATGTAGCTGCAAATGTCCAGCTTGAAAAATCCATTTGTAAAGACGCCCCTTTCTATGTGCTTGGTCCTGTTGTCACCGAGATAGCGCCTGGATACGACCATATTGTTGGAGCAATAGGTGGAGCGTTGGCCGGTCTTGCGGGCGCCGACTTTCTATGCTGCTTGACGCTCGCAGAACACCTAGGCTTGCCAAGCCTGGAAGACGTTAAAGAAGGTGTAATAGCCACAAAAATTGCAGCTCACGCCGCGGACATTGCGAAGCTTGGAGCAAAAGCCGCGGCACAAGATTTAGCCATGGCGAGGGCTAGGGCAAACCTTGACTGGAAGGAGCAGTTTGAAAACGCCATAGACCCGGGAAAAGCAAAAAGGGTTCATGGAAGGGTAAGGCCTAAAAGTCCGGAAACGTGCTCCATGTGCTCAGAATACTGTGCCATAAAAATTTTGAAGGAAGCTTTAAAGGTGGAGGAGCGATGCCTATGAAAAGCCGAATTCCAGTGGCAATAACAATCGCTGGAAGCGACTCCGGAGGCGGCGCTGGAATCCAAGCGGACCTAAAAACTTTTGCGGCTTTAGGCGTTCATGGAACAACCGCCATCACATCCGTCACAGCCCAGAACACTTATTCAGTAAGGGCTGTCCAAGACTTGAAACCAGAAATCGTCAGCGAGCAGATAAGGGCTGTCGCCGAAGATTTCGGCATTGACGCTGGAAAAACAGGCATGCTCCACACAGAGGAAATCCTAAAAGCTGTGGCTTCTGAAGTTTTCCGGTATAATTTTCCACTGGTTGTAGACCCAGTGATGGTGGCGAAGTCTGGCGCGCCTCTGCTAAAGTCTAAAGCCATCAACGCCCTGAAAGAGCATCTGCTTCCTTTGGCAACTGTTGTTACTCCTAATAAGTTCGAGGCTGAGATGCTTTCAGGTATGAAGATAAAAAGCCTAGGGGAGGCTGAGGCTGCCGCTGAGAAAATCTCAAAGATGGGGCCAGAGGCTGTTGTGGTTAAGGGCGGGCATATGGAAGGCGTAGAAGTAACAGACATCCTCTATTATAAGGGAAGGTTTTGGAAGTTCACATCTTTTAGACTGGACACAAAAACTACGCATGGAACTGGATGTAGCTTTTCAGCGGCCATAGCGGCTGGACTCGCCCAAAAATTGGAGGTTCCGGAAGCTGTTGAAAATGCCAAGAATTTTGTGACTTTAAGCATAAGGTTCGGCTTAAAAATTGGGAAGGGCTACGGCCCAGTTAATCCCATGGCTTATCTTTATCGCGAAGCCTCCAAGTATCAGGTTTTGCTCAATTTGGAAGAAGCTAAAAACCTTTTGGAAAGACGTCCAGAAGTTGCAGAGTTCGTGCCAGAAGTGGGCATGAATGTTGCCATGGCCGCCGTGTATGCCGAAAGCGTCTATGATGTTGCTGCCATAGACGGGAGGATTGTTAGAACATTGAGCGGTGTTAGGGCTACTGGAAACTCGAGATTTGGGTGCTCCCGCCACTTAGCCAAGTATCTGGTTGAAGTTGTCAGACATAATGAGGATAAGAGGGCGGCGATAAACTTGAGTTTTTCAGAGGAAACTCTCAAGCTCTTGGAGAAGCGGGGTTTAATCATATCTTTCTATGACCGTGCAAAGGAGCCTGAAGAAATCAAGAGAGTTGAGAGTATGAGCATACCTTGGGGCGTGAGGGAGGCGATAAAAAATGTTGGAAGAGTGCCGGATGTCATTTATCATAGAGGCGATGTTGGAAAGGAGCCTATGATAGTTATTTTTGGAAAGGATGCGGTGTCATTGGCGAATCTGCTCATAGAAATTGCTGGGGAGAAGAAGGATGATGTGTAGGTTATATTTGGCGTTTAAGCCAGTTTCTAGCCCATTTCCGCAAGCACTCTTCACAGCAAAAACAAAAACATAAAGTTTATTAACACAACATGTTTTCCGCACGACTGGTTTTCCAGTTATAACTTTTCCGCAGACTTGGCATCGCATATTCGGCTACCTAACGAGGAAATGGTTTTAAGCGGTATAAAGCTCTTACTAAGGGTTAGAGGAATAGTCGATGGCTGAAAAGATTAGTGAGGTTGAGGAGGAAGTTATAACAAGGGCGATAATTCAGAAAGCTATGGAAGACTGGATAAACATAGCTGAAACAGACGTTGTCGTCGTTGGAGCCGGACCCTCTGGCTTGACAGCGGCCAGACACTTGGCAAAGGCCGGACTGAAAACAGTTGTTTTTGAGAGGAAACTCTCCTTCGGCGGCGGAATAGGCGGTGGGGGAATGCAGCTTCACAAGATTGTTGTGCAAACGCCGGCGGACAAGATTCTCAAGGATGTAGGCTGCAAGCTTGAACCCTTAGAGAAGGGACTTTTCATAGTGGATACGGCTGATATGATGGCTAAACTGGCCTGCGGAGCCATAGATGCCGGAGCAAAAATAATTTTGGGCGTAACTGTTGACGATTTAATATACCGCGATTCCCCCCCAAGGGTTGTTGGCGTTGTTGTACAGTGGACATCTGTAATCATGGCCGGCATCCACGTTGACCCCTTGGCTGTTAAGGCTAAGGCTGTTATTGACTGCACAGGCCACGATGCGGAGGTTCTCGCGGTAGCCTCTAGAAAAATTCCGGAGTTGAGAATAACCATTCAAGGCGAAAAGTCTATGTGGTCATCCCGCGCCGAAGAGTTAACGGTCAAAAACACCAGAGAAGTTTGCCCTGGACTTTTTGCCGCGGGAATGGCTGTGGCCGCCATAGATCAAGCGCCACGTATGGGTCCAATATTTGGCGGCATGCTCCTCAGCGGCGTCAAAGTTGCACAGCTGGTTATAGATAAGTTTAAGGCAAGGGCGTCTAAATCTTCATGAACTTTTGCAGTATCTGCAAAAGAAGGGTTGCAAATTATACTTGCAGAAGATGTGGCAAACGAGTTTGCAGAGACTGCTGTTTTCACCACGGGATTTGCGCTGAGTGTGCCAGAGGTTTAGGAAAGTAGCACTCTTTCAGGAGCATTATAAACGTTCATTCGCCTTCCACGAACAAAACCTATCAGCTTTAGGTTTTGCCTTCCTGACAATTTCAATGCCGGAATCTAGTGCCGAGTGCCGCGGCTATTGAGGCAACTATTGGTATGCCAACCCTTCGGCTTTCAAGACTATGTCGGCTGTTAGCCTTCCACTCAGAGTTAACAAAGTCCCTCCATGCTTAGATGGTAGAGAAGTTCATATGCATCATTTGTTTCAAGCGCTGTAATGCCAGCCAAATGCGTGAACCCTTTATCCTTTAAGAATGCAATCACATTTTTAAGATGCTTCCTGCTTACATGCACAAAAATGCGCCTTTACAGGGAACTGAAACTTTTAGAATATGCGATGGAACTAGGTTCTCCAGTTTTTGGACGATGTGGGCTTCGACATATCGTAGCTTCCTTTAATAATTCGCTTCTGCTTTCCCCATTATTAATACTCACCTACGGCATAAAAAAGAAATGCGTTATGTTTTATGTAGAACCAAAATTAACAATCATCTTTAATTCGGGCACTTATCGGCGCAACATATAATTTTTTCAAGTCGTACTATTAGTAACGTTTAATAGTAAAATGCTTTCGTCTAATTTGGGCAATTTTTATATTTGCGTAATACTAAATTGTTAAAAAGTATTACGGGGTTTGCTATGTTGCTGGATCAATACGCCTTCGGTGCTTTGGGTAAGAGGATTGTGAGGGTTTTCTCAGCCATCTTTAGACGTGAGGATGAGGTTAAATTTAAAGAGTGTATTTCAAAAAGTGTTTCAAAAAATTCTGTAGGGGTCTACATTCACTTTCCGTTTTGTAAAAGTTTGTGTCCGGCGTGTCCTTATGTGAGGGATTTATGGCAGGAGAGGGTGGTGAAGGCTTATGTTTCAGCTTTGAAGATGGAGATTGGGTTGGTTGGTGAAGCTTTTAAGGATTTAGGATTGAGGGTTGTTGATATACATGCTGGTGGTGGGACTCCAAGCTTAATTGATAGGGAGTGGGGGGGAGGTCATACGGACTGTTAGGGAATGCTTTGACGTAACGCAGGATTGCAGGTTTGGGATTGAGGCTAACCCTGACGATTTGACGGAGGATAAGGCTTTCCAGTTGAGGGAGAGTGGAGTTGATGAAATAAGCATAGGCGTCCAGTCCTTGTTTAAAACTAATCTTAGAATGCTTGGCAGGAGACATGGAGTTGAGGAATCCTTGGAGGCTGTTGAAAATTGCAGGGATGCGGGGTTTAAGCTGATAAACGTTGACATGATGTATATGCTTCCGGAACAGTCGACTAATTTATGGGTTCATGATTTAAAGTTGGCTTCAGAGCTGGATGCAGATCAAATAACATGTTATCCTCTGCTGGTTCCCCATTACACGCCATTTTACAAAATGATTAAAGAACGCAGGGTTCAGGAACAACCCGATACGAAGGAGTTTAAACGAATGTACTATGCGGCGGTCCACACATTAACCCATGAAAGCTATGCGCCTATACGGTACTACTCATTCAGCAGAAAGGGTGAGGAGTACTCCACAGTGGAGCTTGAAATGGTCGGACCACTATTAGGCTTTGGCAGCGGGGCGATCAGCTTCACCGGAGGATACGAGTACATCAACACTTGCTCGGTTAAGGAATACATTAAGTCCATAGAAAGGGGTAGGCTGCCAATAGCTGGAGGAAGAAATGTTGCGAAAGAGGAAAGAGCAGTGAGATATATTGCTGAAAGGCTTAGCGCCTTAAAGCTAAACATCAAAGACTTCGAAAGGGAATTTGGAGAACCCTTTGAAGCACTTATGAAAAGGAGGGCGATCCCGGCATGAACCAAGAACAGCAGCGGTTAGCCCTTGAAAAACTTAGAAGCGGCGAAACGAATGCGCTGATAGCCACAAGCATTGCTGAGGAAGGCTTAGACATTCCTGAAGTGGACCATGTCGTTTTCTATGAGCCTGTTCCAAGCGAGATACGCTACATACAGCGCAGGGGCAGAACAGGAAGACGCGTAGCAGGAAAAGTAACAATCCTAATAGCTGAAGGCACTGTTGACGAAGCCTTCTACTGGTCAAGCATCTCAAGAGCCAGAAAAATGAAGCGCATAATAAGCCAGCTGAACAGGAAGCTGCCAGAACTGCTGAAGGAGAAAGCCACGCCAACCATAACCCTAATGGACTACCAGCCGCAAATACGGCAAACCGCAATAAGCGCCCAAACGCTTCAAGCACAAGCCGCTCCGCCAAGAAAAGAGCTTTGGAAACCCCAAACAATACAGACAAAAGGCTTAAGCCAAGCCATAAAATGGCTATTGGAAAACCTCCCAAACCAAACAATAACAATAGAAGAAGTCGTCCAACGCGCCTACGAAGAGGAAGGACTAGAAAAGGCGGCTGTTGAAACAGCCATATGGCGCCTAACACAACAAGGCCAAATATACCAACCACAACCAGGAAAAATAAGAAAACTATAAGTAGACTTTAAAGTTTAATTTATGTAAGTTCGGATAGGATTTTTCCTATCCAAGCTAGAACGGGCCCTT
>CAZCSF010000018.1:0-9633 GCA_964501295.1 uncultured Candidatus Bathyarchaeia archaeon
AGAAATGAATGGTGAACTTAAAGTCATTTCAGCGCTTTCCATTAGTCATCGTTAATGGAACATTTTTGGATATTCTTTCTTTTGATAGTTTTGATAGATTGAGAGTGCTAATAATCAAGAGATAGATAATCAAGATTTTCCAAATTGCAATATGTATGTCGATTCGTTTGTCCCTTTAAATTCGGCATACACCTTCGTAGACTAATTCTGTGAGTAGGCTTTGTTGCTTAAAAATCGTCGAATCTTTGCCAAAAATATGGAGATAAGATTTAAATATTTGGCGTGATCCTTCCAAAGAGGACTTTATTTTGTTAGCATCTTTTGGGTGATGTCAAACATGGAGGCTGAAACGCGAGCCAAAGTAGATTGGCATTCGCTTAGTGTAGATGATGTGATAAAAGCGCTGAAAAGCGATGTAAAGGGGCTGAGTGATGCTGAAGCCAAGGCTAGGTTATCTAAGTTTGGACCTAATGAGCTGGTGGCCGTGAGAAAGTTTTCACCATTAAAGATCTTCTTCGGTCAATTTAAGAGCATTCTGATCTGGATTCTAATAGGCGCCACAATTATTTCTCTCATTATGGGTGAGGAGATTGATGCTATAGTTATCTTCGCCATAGTTTTAGTCTCCTCCGCGTTCGGCTTTACACAGGAGTATCGTGCGGAGAAGGCGCTGGAGGCGCTTAAAAGGATGCTCAGCCCAACAGTCACAGTTATTAGAGATTCTAAGGAAACCACTATACCGATAAGGGAAGTTGTACCCGGAGACATAATTGTTCTAAAGGAGGGTGATAAAGTCCCAGCTGACGCTAGGCTAATCGAGGTAATAAACCTTCAGGTTAATGAGGCTCCTTTAACGGGTGAATCTACGCCAGTTCTAAAGGATGTTTCACCTCTTCCCAGAGATACACCTCTACCAGACAGGGGAAACATGGTCTTTTCTGGAACCGAGGTCATTAGCGGTAAAGGCAAAGCGGTTGTCGTTGCCACCGGTATGAATACCGAGTTTGGTGAGATAGCGAAATTCGTGACTGCAGCCAAGAAGGAGGAAACTCCACTTGAGAAGAGGGCTAGGGAGATTGGGAAGTGGCTTGGGATAATGGCCCTATCTGTAGCGCTCATGCTCATAATCGCCGGGGTCTTTAGGGGGATGCCACTCATGGAGATCTTCCTCTTCAGCGTGGCTTTAGCAGTGGCGGCGGTTCCGGAGGCTTTGCCAGCGGTTGTCACCGGGAGCCTCGCGATTGGAATGCATAGGATGGCTAAAAGAAACGCCCTTGTGAGGAGGATGCCGGCTGTTGAAACGCTCGGCTCTGTGACGGTTATATGCTCAGATAAGACTGGCACATTAACTAAGGGTGAAATGACGGTTCGCAGAATCTACACCCTCAACCATATGATTCACGTTTCCGGTATAGGTTATGAGCCGAAGGGAGATTTCCAAATTATAAACGATGCTGAAACAAATATTTTGGGAAGCGATGGCCTTAAGCTCTTAATGTTATCATCGCTTCTCTGTAATGAC
The DNA here is from genome assembly GCA_964501295.1 of uncultured Candidatus Bathyarchaeia archaeon. Taxonomy (GTDB): domain Archaea; phylum Thermoproteota; class Bathyarchaeia; order Bathyarchaeales; family Bathycorpusculaceae; genus JABFQN01. The sequence goes on from CAZCSF010000018.1 coordinate 1,523, forward strand.
GCTGAGCTACTGCATGAAAACAGAGGTTGGAGGATTAGAGGTGACCCAACTGAGGGAGCCCTTGTGGTGGTTGCTTGGAAGGCTGGTCTACGGCAGGATGAGGTTAGAAGACTCTACCCGCGAGTGAGTGAAGTCCCGTTTAGCTCTGAAAGAAAACTTATGACAACGGTTCACTTAACGCCTGAAGGCGATAGGATAGTCTGCATGAAGGGTGCTCCGGAGAGGGTTTTAGAAAAATGCTCCCATATCTATACCAACTCAGGCGTTAAAAGGCTAAATAAAAGGATCAGGGAAAAAATTCTAAAAGTCAATGATGAGATGGCTAGGGATGCTTTCAGGGTTTTAGGTGTAGCTTACAAAAGAATAGCGGATCATATTGATTTGAGCGATGAAGATATTGAGAGCGGAATGATCTTTCTCGGCTTAGTTGGCATGATGGATCCACCTAGAGAAGAAGCCATCAATGCTGTTGAGGTGTGTAAGCGTGTTGGCATAAAACCCATTATGATAACTGGTGATCATAAGCTTACTGCCTTAGCAGTAGCCAGAGAACTTGGAATTTATAGGGATGGAGACATAGTTCTCACCGGCGAAGATCTGGAGAGGATGAGTGAGAATGATCTTGAGAAGATCGTTGATAAGGTGACCGTTTATGCACGTGTCTCCCCAGAGCACAAGCCTAAGATTGTCCGTGCATGGAAGAAAAGGGGTGAAATAGTCGCAATGACTGGTGATGGGGTTAATGATGCGCCAGCCCTGAAACATGCTGATATTGGCATAGCTATGGGGATAACGGGGACGGAGGTGACCAAGGAGGCAGCTGACATGGTTCTTTTAGACGATAATTTCGCCACGATTGTAAATGCGATAGAGTTGGGAAGATGGATATACGATAACATAAAGAAGTATCTCGCCTATCTCCTACAGGCGAATCTCGTTGAGGTAATAGTTTTATCCCTAGCGGTCTTAACCGGCCATCCACCGCCACTATTACCAGTTCAAATCTTATATGTTAATTTGGCTACAGACGGGCTTCCAGCAATCGCGCTGGGTGTGAGCCCACCAGACCCGGACATTATGGATAGACCGCCTAGAGACCCGGAAGAGACAATATTCACTCGAGATGTTAAGTTCTTTATTTTGTGCACGCTGCTGGTAGGGGCACCATCAATATTCTGGCTTTTCCTATCATCTATGCCGCTCGGCATAAACTTGGCGCGTGCAAGGGTCTTCATAGTTTTTGTCTTCTTTGAGCTTGTTTTGGCAATAACTTGTAGGTCACTGAGATATACTATTGCTGAGGCTAAACCACATAAGTTCCTGCTATTAGCGGTTCTCGGGGGAGCTCTCCTTTTAATAGTGCTGCTGAGTTTTCCGGCAACCCGCCACGCACTTGAGGTTGCCAAGTTAGACCTCTACGCCTTATGGTTGGCAGCAACCATGTCGCTAATAACGCTAGCTAGCATGGAGGGAGCCAAAATCCTCATGAGAAAGTTGAGGCTCACATGAGTTAAAAGACGATTGAACCGTCGTTAATTAAAGGGCTGGAAGCGATATGAAGGTAAGCAGAGTCGACGGAGAAAAAGATGCGATGAGAGATTGCGCGCGCAATCAGGAGGAACCAATACGCTCAGCCCTTTCGTCGACGTAAACACACACCAACCCCATCATTGCCCGTTCACTTTACTCTGAAAAGTTTAGTGGAGCCGACATCTACTCTTCCCTCAAGGTTCCAAGCGGAATAGGCTCTGTCTCAACCTTAGAGCAGGAGGTGCGGCCGTAGCTGCAACAAAATCTTCGCTTTTTGAGACGAAAAAATTGCAGAACGTATTCTAGAATATCAGTTTGTGAAAAGAAAGCAGTAGAAAAAGCAGAGATCATTAAAAAGCTAAAAAAGTAACGTTGATTAACATTGTTATGAAGTCTGCATAATTTGACGAAGATAATAAATCATCAAGCCAAGGATGAGGCACCAACCTAGGTTAGGCAATATGCACAATAGCGACAAAAAGGCTTAAAAGGACAAAATGTAAGGGTTTTCAGAGCGTGTAGCCTTTGGTTTACGAAAGAAAAATACCTGCAACCATGTCGACTCAGCACCCTGATAACGCAAATCTTCCTAACTGGTGTAAAGACCCCATCATTGAAGGAGATGTGGAAATCTATGAGGCTTACTTTGCATATAGCCAACTTGGCTGCCATGAAGTTATGTGGGATTCTGAAGGAAAGGACGTTGATACACGCGTTGTAAGGAAACTCTTAGATAAATATCCCGACTTCTTCAGGGAGCACCAACTTGGAAAAGATGTTTTCCTCACCTACAGAATTCCCAATCCAAAAATTGAAGGTGTAGAAAGAAAGGTGTTTGTTGAAACTCTTTATAATATTGCGGTGGCATGTGATGTTGCCTCTGTCTTTTATAAAAGACAGGAAATTACACCAATATTCGAGGTTATACTTCCATTCACAACGGATTCAAAAGAACTCCTTTGGCTTTATAACTATTATAAGAAGGTGATAGCTGAAGCTGGGGAAGTATTTCTAGATGATAGTTTAAGAGTTAAAGATTGGGTCGGAGATTTCCAACCTAAAAGTATTGAAGTAGTTCCACTCATAGAAGACTATGACTCCATTCTAAGTGCCGATAAAATAGTGGAGCCGTACTTAAGGGCTGTAAAGCCAAAATACTTGAGGGTTTTCATTGCAAGGTCAGATCCAGCCCTTAACTACGGGCTTTTATGTGCGGTGTTACTCTCTAAACTGGCCTTTTCAAAACTTAATTCCCTTGGAAAGAAACTAAATGTAAGCATCCACCTAATTTTGGGGGTTGGATCTATGCCCTTCAGAGGACATCTCTCACCTGAAAACGTTGAGGCATTTCTACGCGAATATGAAGGCTTGTCGACGGTTACAATTCAGTCAGCCCTAAAGTACGATTACCCCATTGGGCAGATAAAAGAATGTGTAAACATCCTAAACAAGAGGCTACCGAACGGAGAGCCGCCAATTATAGAGCCTTCAGAAGAGAAAAGACTTATTATGATACTCAACAACGGTAGGCGGTTCTATGAAAGAATTGTTGAAGAACTGGCTCCCCTAATTAATAGCGTAGCCTCCTATGTCCCCGCACGAAGGGCTAGAAAGCTTCACATAGGGCTTTTTGGCTACAGTAGAAGAGTTGAAGGCATAAGCCTTCCCAGGGCCATTCCCTTCGCGGCGGCACTTTACTCTTTAGGCATACCTCCAGAACTTTTAGGTAGCGGAATTTTCGCGGAATTAAAAGAGAACGAATGGAAACTTGTCCAAAAATACTATGTCAATTTAAGGCATGATCTAGATGTGGCATGCGGCTATCTTTCATGGCGAAACATAGACATGCTTAAAAACGCATGCGAATCGGTGGCTAAAAAGGTGAATATGAACGTGGAAAGGCTTAAGGGCGCCATCAACGAAGTTTTAAGCAATCTCAAAGTAATAGAAGATACTTTAGGCATTAAACTTGGGCCTAAAAGCTCCATTCAAAGGAAACATGAAAACTTTGTAAACAATTTCTTAATATCCTGCATTGAGGGTGATGAGGTCGGTGCCTCAGCCTCCTTATTGGAAGCAGCAAAAATAAGAAAGTGCTTAGGGTGAAAAAAGGGCAAAATTAAAAATAAATGAATGCGGACAAGCACTTAGAGGAAATACATATGGGCAGCGTAAAAGATATGAAGATCATTAAAAAACCTACAAAAGATGCTATGGGCGTTGGGCGGTTCCATTTTTCAGATCGTTATTCGGTTTTTGACTGGGGTGAGATGCCAGACCACATTGAAGGGAAGGACGCAACCCTATGCCTTAAGGGAGCCTACTGCTTTGAAAAACTTGGGGAGAAAGACGTTAAAACCCACTATCGAGGACTTGTGAACGAGAAGGGGAAAGTTGTCCACTTTGACGAGTTGGAAAAGCCAACAAACATCATGGAATTTCACCTGGTGAACGTTTACAAGCCAAAAGCCTACGTGGAAGGCGGCAAACTAAAATATGATCATAGCGCCTACACGCCCAAGCTTAAGAACTTCCTAATACCATTGGAGGTTATTTACCGAAACGGCTTGCCAGAAGGCTCATCAATTTTCAAAAGACTTGAGCAGGGCTTAGTGAAGCTGGAAGATTTAGGATTGGACCATTACCCAAAGCCTGGCGAGAGGCTTGCAAAACCAATATTTGATGTTAGCACGAAGTTTGAGGAGAGCGACCGCTCTTAACATGGAGGGAGTCCCAGCAACTGACAGGCTTAACAGATAGCGAACTGGAAGAGGTGAAGGCGATACTCCTAAAAGTTGACGAGACAATAACGGAGATTGCAGCCAAAGCCGGCTTAGTAAATGAGGATGGCAAGATAGAGTTAGCCTTCGACGACAAGCGGAGGCTTATGGTGGCAGACGTGGCTGGCACGCTGGACGAATGCAGATTCGCCTATCAAGGTTTACATGTAAGCAAGGAAATAGCCCGCACATACTACAGGCAGACGGAGTGGGCTAAAGAAGTGGAACATGCAAAACAAAAAGCAAAAGAACAAGGCGTGAAAGAGTGGAGGACACTTGTGAAAACGAAACCGCCAAAACTAGAGCAAAAACTGAAAACCTTGATAAGCGAGATGTATATGGCAACGGTGAACGCAATAACTCACCGCAAGCTTTTTGATGTGCCAAGCCTCGCTGAAACAATGAAAAAATATAAGAATTATATGAGCGGGAGAACGTGATTAACAAGAAGATAATTAGCAAAATAGCGAGTGAATATGACGAACGTCACATCCGGATAGGGGTTTTAGGTTCCCATTCAGCTTTGGAAATAGCTCACGGCGCCAAACAAGAAGGATTTGAAACAGTTGTTGTCTGCCAAAAAGGACGTGAGAAAACCTACACAAAATACTATCGAAACCTTTTCAATCATGTGCTTTTGCTGGATAAGTTTGCAGATGTGGTGCATGAGGAAAACATTGAAAAGCTTCGAGCTCTAAACACCATTTTCGTGCCTAACCGCTCTTTTTCGGTTTACGTGGGATACGAAAACATTGAAAATCGTTTTACAATACCCATCATGGGAAACCGTTTTATGCTCAAAACTGAGGAGCGCAACGTTCCTAAAAACCAGTACTATCTCTTGGAAAAAGCGGGAATCCCGACACCCAAAATTTTCAAATCGCCAGACGAGATAGACCGCCTCGTCATAGTCAAGGTTCCAGAGAAAGAACGCGCCATCGAAAGAGCCTTCTTCTATGCCTCTTCGCCGGAAGAGTTTAAACGGAAAGCGAAGGAACGTATAGCGAAAGGCATCATCAGCCGAGAAGCCCTTGAAAAAGCCGTTATAGAGGAATACGTGATAGGCGCCAAGTTTAACGCAAACTTTTTCTGGTCGCCCCTAACCGACGAGCTTGACCTTTTAGGTTTTGATAAACGTATCCAAACAGACCTGGACGGCGTTCTAGACCTTCCCGCCCAAGAGCAGTTAGAGCTTGGAATAGCCACCCAAAACATTGAAATTGGACACATGGGTGTAACTATGCGGGAAAGCCAGCTGGAAAAAGTGTTTGAAGCCGGAGAACACTTCGTAGAAGCATGCAAAAAAGAGTATCCGCCTGGAATAATAGGACTTTTCGCGCTGCAAGGAGCAGTTACCAAAAACCTTGAATTCTACATTTTCGACGTAAGCCCAAGGGTCCCCGGATGCCCATGTGTAGAACCAACCTCGCCCTACATGAAGTACAAGTACGGTGTGGAGATTGGACCCGGCAGAAGGGTTGCCATGGAAATAAAACGCGCTGTTAAAGAAGGCAGATTTGAGGATATCATCACATGATAACCCGCGAAGAAATAAGCCAACTAGTAGCCAAATACGACCAGAAAAAGTTGGCGATAGGCACCATTGGCTCCCATTCTGCGCTTAACATTTTCAAGGGCGCTAAAGAAGAGGGCTTCCGAACAGTCTGCGTATGCAAAGAAAGCGACGTAATCGTTTACAAAAAATTCCCTTTGGCGGACGAGTTCATAATAGTGGGCGATTTCACAGAGTTGTTAGACGAGAAAGTGCAAGAAGAGCTTAGAAGATTTAACACGGTAATGGTGCCCCACGGCTCTTTCACCGCCTACTTGAGTGTTGAAGAGCTCATGAACCAATTTTACGTGCCGATGTTTGGAAACCGTCAGCTACTCCGATGGGAGGCAGATCGTGAGAAACAGGCAGAGTGGCTTCGAAGAGCTGGGCTTAGGCTTCCAAAAATCTTCAAAAAACCAGAAGATATAAGCGGCTTAGCCATCGCCAAACTTCCCGGCGCGAAGGGTGGGAAAGGCTATTTTCTAGCGAATTCACCGGAAACCTTCCGCAAAAAAGTCAAGGAAATGGTTCGCCGCGGCTTACTCAAAAAAGAGGACATAGACAACATACACTTGCAAGAATACGTTTTAGGAGTGAACGTTTATCCACACTATTTCTCATCCATAATCCATGAGGATGTAGAGTTTTTAGGCGTGGACAAACGCTACGAGTCCACCGTGGACGCCATTGGACGCGTGCCAGCAACCGAACAGTTGGAAATAGATATAAGCCCCACCTACACCATTGTGGGAAACCTTCCCCTAACCCTCCGCGAGTCGCTGTTACCCGAACTCTTAAGAATGGGCGACAATGTACAGAAAACCGCCAAGGAACTGGCTCCACCCGGCATAATTGGACCCTTCTGTCTAGAAACGGTGGTTACAGATAGCCTGGAGATTTACACTTTTGAAATTTCAGCGCGGATTGTTGCTGGCACAAACGTTGGCATTGGCACTTCGCCATACGCCTACCTCAAATATGGCGAAAAAATGTACGCCGGCAGAAGAATAGCTCTAGAAATAAAAGAAGCCTTAAGACAAGGGCGAATACAAGACATAATGGCGTAAGATACTGCTAGAATTGTATTCTATTCTTCCATACAGTTATAAACTAAACAGTTCTAGTTCTGGATGGGAGAAAAGAGGATCCTTGTTAGGCTGAATCCTACGGCCGGCTGTTTATAGACTTTATCCCATTACCCTACGAGAAAAAACGCGTTACCAAGCAACTTCAATTAGAAACTTGGCTGGATTTAACCCAGCTTCTAAACAAACTAAAACTTGAATTCGCCGACTGTGGAACAAAAGAAAAAGGCGATAACGCTAAGGCTAACGTGGTTTAGACACCACAAGCCTTTAGGATTTCTTCAAAAATTTTTGACGGCTTCCTTCAGCTTTATACTGCCTCAAAGTCTCTATTGTGGCGTTTCTGTCTCTCTTTCGTCAAGCTTTTGGTTCACTTTTTCAGCACAGCGCCACTTATAAAGAGGAACTGCACGATGGATGGGACGTTAGAAGGCTTGCGGCTTAGGCTTGGTGGTGAAAGCCTATAAGGCAAACGGTGGAAGCTGTTGCCCTAAAAGTTAGGCGGGCGGATGCTGACCGCGCCATGATGCAGCATGAAGCCGAAATGCTTAAAGTGGCTAACTCTATTGTGTTGAACCAAAGTTTTTAGACGTTAGCAAAAATTTCTTGTTATGCAATTTGTTGATAGCGATTTGCAACCCGCATAACTAGAAAAATCCGAAGTTTTTTCTGTAGCTCCTCAGGCAAAAATTCTATGGATAAGGGCGGGTCTGGTATTTCAAGCCATTTCACATCTCTTCTATGCTTGTAGAGAGATAATATACCTCGCTCTCTTCCTCTTTGTAATAATAATCGCCTAAAATTTCACCTATCGCATAAAAAATGCTCTTATTTCCATAAATCATCACCTTATCACCCTTTTTCATATCACAGAAAACTCCAACACTCGGTATGGGAGGCTATCCCATTAGCAAACTTTCTTAAGTCGCCAATGTCATTCCAGCCTATCGCGATGTATTTTTAAGTTTTAAACTCTTCCCATAAGTATGCCTGTTTTCCAGGCGATATTTTCCAAAATCTAATGCCGATTAAAGAACTTAATTATCGCTACCTCTTGAAATGTTTGACTTTTATTATGCTGTCAGTTTAAATATTTTAGAATTTCCATTAATCATTGATAACAGAACATTCCATTAAATTAAGAAGATATTCTATTAGTTGCAG
>CAZCSF010000019.1:0-6067 GCA_964501295.1 uncultured Candidatus Bathyarchaeia archaeon
CATTAAACTTGACAAAGCCAACAAGACCTAAAACGTTCTGTTAATCATCGTTAACAGAAGAGGTTTCCACGCATAGTTGAAAAGGCATGGTTTTCGCTTAAGGCTGGTGAACTACTGCTCTCCACACCGTCCTTTCAAGAGCGCCTCAAAACCTATATGGCGTTTAGGCTTCATTATTGGGTTTAGAATATTGTTCGCTGGAAATCCGCGAAACATAACCTTAAATTCTATTCTGTTTCCATAACGACTTTGGCCAGGCGAACAGCGTCTTCAAGGCTTTTCATCAAAGTGTTAGTTACGGTGACTTTTATTTCAAGGTTTTCTATGCGTTTTTTATGGGCAATGTCAACTTCATCGATTACGATGTGTTTTAGGAGTTTCCCATAAAATTTGGCTACTCCGTATGCAGAGGGTTCAAAGCCCATGCTTGCCATAACCCTGTCAGCCGGGCCCTTGAGCGCTTTTCCTCCAACTATTGGGCTGACGCCTATTATGAGTGCTTTCGACGACATCAAAGCCTTTCTTATGGCTGAAATTGAAAGTATGGGTGCTATACTCAATATTGGATTGCTTGGGCATATGATGATGCGCTCAGCCTCATCTATGGCTTCGGTGATGCCTGGTGCAGGCTTAGCCTTTTCCGCTCCCTCAAAAACCACGCTTGTCACATTATCCATGGTTCCCCTTTTTACAAAGTACTCTTGAAAGTCGAGGAGAAGCCCGCCTGACTGGACTTTCGTCCGCACTGCTTCGTCGCTCATGGGTATAAGCTTAGCTTCAACCCCCAGCATTCTACATAGTTTATCTGTGGCTTGTGAAAGCGTGTAGCCTTCCCTCAACATTTTTGTCCTTATGATGTGTATGGCCAGGTCTCTGTCGCCAAGCTTGAACCATGTTTCAAACCCAAGTCTTCCAAGCATTTCAAGGCAGTGGAAGGTGTCGCCTGCAACACCCCAACCCTTCGATTCGTCAACAATCCCGGCCAGAGTGTACATGATTATATCTAGGTCTGGGCTTATATGCAGACCGTAAAGCTCAACATCGTCGCCAACATTACCCACTATTACAATTTTTCCCGGAGGAACAACCTCTACAAGCCCACGCAAAAATTTTGCTGCTCCAACACCGCCAGCCAGAGCAACAACTCTCTCCATAAACTCACCCTTACCCTCCGATAATTCTCTAAAGTTATTTCGTTACCATCATTTTTTTATCGTTTTTCTGTTGAGATTTAAATCCAGCGAGGAAATTCTTAACTTCATGCCTGCTTAATATAAGCTCTACAAGGGTGCCTGAAATCAAAACTTCTATGAATGCTTTCACAACTATGAAGGCTATAACGGCTTGAGGAACATTGTAGACCATGCATGCAAGCCAAATATAAGGCGCGTATGGGATCATTGCTAAGGCTCCGCTGACTGGAGGAGAAAACTTAAGCTTTTGGGCGAAGAGGCCAGCTACAGCGGCAAACAACGCGTTCCCAAAAGGTATGAAAACATTCCCTATTTTCACGGTAGCCATTATCACACTTAGGAAGCCAGTTAAAGCTCCTGAAAGGGGACCGACCGACACCGCGAGAAGCAGAGAAGGCAAAGCTGATAAATGAAACTCAACGGTTGTGCCGGGCGCTGAAGGCAGCCTTATCGAGAGATAACCCAAAACGTTTCCAAGAGCGCTTAAAATTGCAATTAACGCAACCAGCCCTCTCGAGAGCCTCTCCAAGCAAACACCAAGCCAAATGAATTTTCCAAACATTCTAATAAAGATTATGCCAATTAAATAATGCGAGGCAGTCCATTGGATATAGTTGAGTTGATAAAATCTCGAAGGAGCATAAGGAAGTTTAAGCCTGACAGGGTTTCACGTGAGGTTATATGCTCCATTCTAGATTTAGCCAGCTGGGCTCCTTCAGCGCATAACGCTCAGCCTTGGCGCTGCATAGTAATCGACAATGAAGAGGTTAAGGCAAAACTTGCCCGAGAAATGGGGAAGGCTTGGCTCTCAGACATGCTTAAGGATAATGTTCCCAAAGACAAGGCTGAGGAAATCGTGAAGATTGAAAGCTGGGAGAGAATCACCAAAAGCCCAATAGTGATTATTGTATGCCTAACAATGGAGGACATGCATAAATATCCGGACGGGAGGAGACAAAAGGCAGAATATTTGATGGGGGTTCAAAGTGTGGCAACATACATTCAAAACTTGCTACTTCTAGCACATCACCATGGGCTTGGAGCATGCTGGGTTTGCGCACCCCTATTCTGCCAAAACGCCGTGAGAAAGGCTCTCGGACTGCCATGGAAAACTGAGCCTCAAGCAATGATCATAATGGGATACGCTGATGAAAAACCAAAACCTCCGCCGAGGAAAGGGTTAAACGAAATTTGCAGCTTCAACCTTCGGCCCAAAACTAAAAAGTGCGTAAAATCATCGCCCTCCCTAAAGTAGAACCTTCAACTTCAAAGCCTTGTTTTTCATGGCGCAACGTTCAACTTAAAGGGTTCTTCAAGTTTAACAATCGTTTTAAGGTGGTGAGCAGTGGAATACAGGCCAAAAGGGATGTTATTGTTAATAGCACGTCTTCAATGTAGGAGCTGATAGCAACCATAAAAGCGGTTAAAACCCGCCCATGGACCCAAAACAACCCCTCTATTGGCTCAATATACGGCCCAATTACGCTACAAACCAAAAGACAAAAATACAAAACCACATGCAACGCCGCAAAAACCCAACAAAAGCAACCAACTTAGCTGACAACAGCCTCATACTTCAACCAAATGTAAAAATTTACACAAGAACTTACTAAGCTTTAAACAAAAACCCCTAAATCCATATCCAAAAATTCTTTTAGTCGCTGATAAGCGCAGATATTGCTGTTCTTTTAGAGTTACTAACAGAAAAACGTCATTATTTTAGTTTATTTTGTTGTTTTATGTTTGAGTCTCCTTTTTATGGTTATTGTGGCTGTTGCTATGAATATTACGGCTGTTGCAGTGCCTATTATCATTGCCTCTTGGTTGGTTTGTGGATTTGTTTCTTGTGTGGGTGGAGCTGGCTCTCCCCCTCCATACCCTCCTGAGAGCTCCCTCTTAAAGACGTTGCCTGTGTCTGCCCATATGAAGACCTTTATACCTGTTGTGCCGGCCGGGTATACTTTGTCTAGGCATAAGTATACCTCCCAGTATGGGTAGAGCGTATAAATGTCGCCGCCTCTATAGTCTGTGTCCAAGTAGACGTATAGGGGTTTCTCAAGGACCCTTAGGTTCCCCACAGGCTTACCATCAGATACGTAGGTCAGGTCCCTAACGGCTTCCCTGGCCACACGCACAGCCTCCTCCTCTGTTGAAACCTTAAGCATTGAGCTTCCAACCCTGTAAATGTCCCACTGGTCGACGAAATGCATGTTTGTTGGGCTAAAGGTAAAGCTGACTTCTTTCTGCCTGAACACCACGCCGTTCTCCACATACTTGAATTCAATGTATGTTGTGTTCAGCTCCGGATAGTAGTTGTTAGGCTCAATGACAATAGACATCTTAATGTTCCCAATTGTTTTTATGATGCCTTTCAACTCTTTCCTGCTCTCATACGCAGCTGAGTATGAAGGATAAAAATCGCTTGCCTTAACATTACCCAGATCCTCCATTCTAATGTTAGACAGCATGTCCAGCATTTGCTTAACATAGTCCTTCCCGAAGGCACACCAGTACCTTTCCAGGAGAACTCCCGCCCACTCAATGGGACTACGTGGCACCCCTCCTATCAAAAGGGGCGAGCCCTGTTCAAAGTAGATGCTACAGATTGCCAGCCGCCCGTCCTTAAACAGCAGGCCTACCGTCACATTGCTTTCAGCACCACTCAATTCATAAGTCACGTCAATCCATTCTGACGGGGCGCCGAATGTTACGGGCGCCTCTAGCGTCCACACCGAAACATTACATTTTGTCAAGTCAAGCATGAGCACGTCCTTAATGAAAGCCCATCCGACCTGCCTAAGCTCTGAAACATCCGCACACGCTGCAGGCGAAATTAAGGCGCAAGACAGGAGACAAAGGAAGACGATGAGGAATGCAGGCTTAACCATCAAAAATCACCCTACTAGATAGATGTTTCCATTTCCAAATATGCGCATCTTTCCGGCGTAATATCCGGGAGGTTCAGGGCCTTGAAATGGCCAATGCATTTTGAAGCCTTTATAGAGTGGGGAGTCTTTCCATCCGCTATATCCAACAGCCTGGCAAGCCCTATCCAAAGCGCGATTTATCGAATATCCGTTCAAGGCGTAATAGTAGAAGAATACCAGCCAGTGCTTATGGTTGCTGTTTGCGCTTATCGACGCGTTAAGCCATTGGGACGCGTTTTGGAAACTTATAAAACAGTACGGTCTACTGGCCGGCCTATCGTAACCGTCATCGCTTAGGTTTGGTTGACGTGTACAGCAGTAGGCCATTCCATGAATAGCCGGGGTACTGCTTCCCGGCTCGTTTCCTTGTCTACATGCCCAGAGGAAAATGAAGCGGTGTTTCCCGTTTACAGTCTTTCCGTATATTTGGATGTCGTTGATGGCTGGCGGCGGATTACTCCAGTTATCATCGCCGCGATGCTCGAAGATGCTGTATCTATAGTAATTGCCCATGTTTACGAATCCGCCATGCCCTATGTAGAGGACTGTGGCGAACGTGTGGCTCTGCTCACAATGCTCTATTTTCCCGCTCATCACGTTCCAATAAGCTTGAGCATGGAACTTCTCCACGTGATCATAGTAGTACTCAGCAATAGTATTTTCGCCTGTAAAAAGCCTGTATATATCGTTGCATGCCCACTCTATGTAAAGCTCCGCCGCGCCATCCGGCGTAAGCCACACCGAACTATAAATCATGCTGGCGCGATTAGATCCTGTAGCCCAAACAGCAGACATAAATGACAAAAACACTAGGAGAAGGGACAATAGTAACACGAAGATCATGATGCCTTTCACATTTAATTTGAATGAACATAAAAATTTAAACTTTACTACCCCCACCTTGCTGCCAAAATCTCTTTTGCAACAAACACATAAAAAATAAACAAGGAGGAAAAAGGCCGAACTCCCACCTGGGCAACAAAACCCGCAATAAAAGCCGGCCGGTGCTCCCCGGCGCTTCAAGATGAGTGGGCCCTAAAGCCCGAGTAGCAAGATGCAAATTGAAGGAGCGCCCTCCAAACTCGTAAAGAGGTGAACGTTGATGGAACGCGTATTCGGAATAGACGTACACAAAGATGTACTCGTAACAACACTAATAACAGAGGAAGGCGAGGAAACAAGATGGAGCGGAGTAGGAGCTGGAGACCTAAAAAGCCTAATGGAATGGCTTAAAGGGAAAAAGTGCCTTAAAGGCGTAATGGAGTCTTCAGGCATATACTGGGTTCCAATATACGTAACTCTGACAGACAATGGATTCCAAGTGACAGTAGCCAACGCCCATCAAGTTAAAGCCGTACCGGGCAGAAAAACAGACGAGCTAGACTCACAATGGCTAGCAAGAGTGTTCAGGACAGGTTTAGTCAAACCATCATCATACCGGAAAAGAAGATTATGGAGCTCAGAAGCCTAACAAGGCTTAGAGTTTCGCTTCTAGAAACACAAACAGCATTCAAAAACCGCGTCCACAAAATACTGCAATTATGCAACATAAGACTAGCGTCAAAACTATCCAACATCTTCGGAAAAGATGGACAAACACTCCTAAACGCGTTAATGAAAGGCGAAAGCATAGAGAAAGTCATAGAAAAGTACGGCTCTAAAAGGCTGAAAAAGAAGAAGGAAGAAGTTAAAGAATCCATACTTGGAGTACTCAAAGAAGCAGAAATCATCGAACTGAAAATGTGCCTAGAAAACATAAACAGACTTGAAGAACAGATAAGGCAGCTCAACGCCAAAATAGCAACGCTAGTCAACAAGAAAGATGTTGAGAGGATAAGCATGGCAAAAGAGATTTTGGAATTTTTCATCTAAAGAAGCGAAGCGCCAATGACTGCCTTTATGCACGGTGCTTCTACACAGAATTGAAGCGATTTCGGTTAGTTGCAG
>CAZCSF010000020.1:0-3281 GCA_964501295.1 uncultured Candidatus Bathyarchaeia archaeon
ATCAGGTAAACACGCCTATAACCTTGCTGAGAAAAAGCTAACGCGGCATTCTCTGGAGAAGAATATCCATAACGGACAATTTTAACGCCATCCGCATACAATAAAGCCCAACCGTTAAAAGCATCGTGAACAAGCAGTGTGTCACCATCCTCAACATTGTTTTCCACCCACTTTAAAGCCCGTGCCACGTCTTCACAGTCGCTTAAAGGTACACTGTTCTGCAGCATAGAAGAAGGAACATAATAAGAATAGAGACTGAAATATGGAAAAGCCGCTTCAGCAGGCAAGAAAACAAAGCTAAAACTCAATAAAACCATAAAACCGGTTAGCACTCCCTTGAGCAGACGGGAATTCAATTTTTCAAACCCATTTACAGCGAAAAAGGCTAAAGGAAAGGCAAGCAACAAAGTCCATCGATAACTTAGTGGCGCTGAAGCGAAAAGAAACGGCAGCGAACCTCCAATTAAATACCAGAAAGCCCATGCCTTAAGCTCTAAGCCTCTAAATTCTCGAATTCCCAAAGCAACAAAGGGCAAAAACGGAAAGTAACAGAAAAATAAGAAGCCTAAAGTATACGCTATTCCATTAATAGTCGACGAGTAGCCCATAAGGTTAAGCCAACCATCTCGCCCGCCAGCAATAACCTCATCAGCATAGGCGGGTAAAATCACAAACTCAGCATAAGCAGTTAAGAGGAAAAGTGCAATTGCGGGAAGGCAGGCAACAAAAACATGCTTGACAAAAGAGCCGTCTCGCCTTAACAGCCTTTCCAAAGCCATGGTAAAGATGATTACAAACATTATTACGCCCACAAGCTGATGCGTCAAAACCACAAGCACCGCGGAAAACGCCAAAAGGCTGAACAGCTGCCAGTTAAAACTGGATAAGCACCTCTGTAACACTATGAGAAAAACGAAGAGAAAGATGAGGCCTAACTCACTTCGAAGCATATCCCAAGAAATCCTCAAGCCAACAAAGTATAATGTGGCAAGCAAGGAGGCAAACAAGCCTTTCTTGGGAGACCATGCTAGACTCTTGGTTGCGTACTGAAATATGGTGAACCCAAGCAGACCATGCAATATTGAGGGCAAAACTTTAAGCGAGACAACCAACGGAACACCCGCCAAAGCTAGACCTGAAAGCAAAAGATAAAAAATCGGAGCCGTGCCAAAAAATTCCCAAAAGCTAACGCCATAATGCACCCATTTCCATGTAACCGGAACATAATAACTTATCGTATCAAAACCAGCAACGTATGCACCCATAAGCAATTCAGGCAAAACCCGGACAACCAACGGTGCAAGAAATGCAAACATAGAACAACCCCTAGAGCTAACACAGCCAACATAAGTTGACGGAAACTTCAGAAAACGCGTCATAACCATCATAAACTTAAAACTTGCGCCTTAACTACACCCGTCTTTTCGGTTTTAACCCATTTTCCAGGCTTGCGAAGAAGAATAAGCATAACGGAGTAAAGCGCTATGAAAGCTTGCAAGATCCAATAGAAGTATACAAACGGAAGCCAAAGCAGATTAGTAAGCCTTCTAGGTTTTGACATGTGAACTAATGCCAAACCACAAATAACAAGTGTAATGCTTGTGCCGATGGCTGAAATTTGCATCAAAAACTGAAGGGCAAAGTCAATGTTGAAAGCTGCAAGAGATGCGCAAAGCGATAATAAATAGCTAATTATTGAAACGACAAGAATGAAAGGTCCAAGTAATGTTAACTCGGCGTCAACGCTCTTCTTGTTCGGCTTAGCCATAAGCCTGCCATATTTGAAGGCTACTTGCATTGTTCCCCTAAACCATCTTGTTCTCTGTCTGAAAAGCTGCCTCACTCTGGATGGGGTTTCCTGCCAAGAACACACGTCAGAAGCGTACCTAATATTATAACCCTCTTCGACGAGCCTTGCAGATAACTCCATATCTTCAGACAATGTTTTTTCATCAAAGCCGTTCAGTTTCGCTAAAATATCCCGTCTTATAAATTGGCAGCTTCCCTTCAAATGGACAAACAATCCTAATGCATCTTTCCCCCTCAAGTAAACGTCACACCAGACAGCCTCCTCGTAAGAGACAAATTTTGTCAGCATGTTCTCATCTGCGTTTATGCTGCAAAGCCTTCCTTGCACAGCAGCTACAGAAGGATCGCTGAAATATGCAACAGCCCTCGTCAACACGTCACGTTCAGGGACGTTATCAGCATCGAAAATAGCCACAATTTCGCCTTTAACATGTTTAAGAGCATAATTTAGGGCGGATGGCTTGCCATTTGACGCCGATTTATGTAATAGCCTTATCTGACGTGGATACCGCCTAACATACTCTCTACATATTTCAACAGTATTGTCTGTGGAGCCATCCTCAACGATTAGAATTCTCCTCTTTTCAGCCGGATAATCAAGCCTCAACAAAGCCCTCAAAAGCCTATCTACAACCTTTTCCTCATTCTTTACAGGAATAATAATTGAAACCATAGGCAACCGTCCTCCTATAGACGGAAAAGTCCCCGCCCTTCTGCTTGAACGCTGCAAACGCCGCACGCCAACAGCCAAAACTGGTATCTGGTAAAATATCCAACAATAAACAGCTAAAAGCACACTTATAACTAAAATGGAAAGAGGATTCAACCCATTACCACTATTCATTCAGTTTTTGAACAGAACATGCGCTTTAATTTCAGGATGCTTTACAGGCGGCTTCGCTCTCCCAAAGAGACATGTTCATTATAGTTAGGTATCTTGCAAACCCTGGATCCGCAGCCCATTTGCAAGCTGCTCTGTTACCCCATCTTTGGGCTAAGCGGCTTATTTCCTCAGCCTTCTCCCAGCCCTTAACCATCATCCAGTACCCCACCTTCCCCAAAACTTCTATCATGAACTTAGAAGAAGAGCTCTTAATGGCTTCTAAAAGCTTCTTTATTATAGGTGAAAGAGCCCTAGCCAGAATAAAGCTGCGAACCTCTTCCTTCAGTTTAACAACAAGCTTTACAAACATATATTCGGCCGCATTTAAACATCTAAGTAGAACTCCACTGCGCCGCGCCAACCTCATCAACCTAAGCAACGGTTTCCTCTTCAGGGGAATTCCGCAAACTTCAAAAGATCCGTCATACGCCCTTCTAAAAGGCGCAAAATCAACCAACCACACTTTCCTACACAACTTATCATCACCTAACACACCGATACATAAATCAGATTCTTTTTCAAAAAATCATATTTATTTTTTATGCAACATTCTTTAATACCACAGACTGAAAAATTCTGTTAGTTGCAG